>NZ_JBXAHF010000001.1:0-1535431 GCF_058794875.1 Afipia sp. GW823-FHT06G09 | reverse complement strand
GCTTGTCGAGTCCCGCGTCCTCCCGCCAGGGCAACTTCTTCGGCATGGTCGGCATGACCATCGCGATCGCCACCACGCTGGCGGCGCATCCGCCGTCGGGCCAAATCGGCTGGATTCTCGTGATCCTCGGTATCGCCATTGGCGGCGGCATCGGCGCGGTGATCGCCCGCCGCGTGCCGATGACCTCGATGCCGGAACTGGTCGCTGCCTTCCACTCGCTGGTCGGTATGGCGGCGGTGCTGGTGGCAGCCGGTGCGTTCTACGCGCCTGCCGCGTTCGACATCGGCACCCGTGGCAACATCCACGCCTCCAGCCTTGTCGAAATGTCGCTCGGCGTCGCCATCGGCGCTCTCACATTCACCGGCTCGGTGATCGCGTTCCTGAAACTGTCGGGCCGCATGAGCGGCGCGCCGATCATCCTGCCGGCACGCCACATCATCAACATCGTGCTTGCGCTGGCGCTGGTCTATTTCATCTACGGCCTCGTGGTGTCGCAGAGTCAGGTGGACTTCTGGCTCATCACCATCATCGCGCTGGTGCTCGGCGCCCTGCTGATCATTCCGATCGGCGGCGCGGACATGCCGGTCGTGATCTCGATGCTCAACTCGTATTCGGGCTGGGCGGCGGCAGGCATCGGTTTCACCCTCGGCAACTCGGCGCTGATCATCACTGGCGCGCTGGTCGGCTCGTCGGGTGCGATCCTGTCCTACATCATGTGCCACGCGATGAACCGTTCCTTCATCTCGGTGATCCTCGGCGGCTTCGGCGGCGAGACGGCCGCGGCCGGCGCCGCTGGCACGGGCGAAGTGAAGCCGGTCAAGCTCGGCTCCGCCGACGATGCGGCCTTCATCATGAAGAACGCGCAGAAGGTCATCATCGTGCCGGGCTACGGCATGGCGGTGGCGCAGGCGCAGCACGCCCTTCGCGAAATGGCCGACACGCTGAAGAAGGAAGGCGTCGAGGTGAAGTACGCGATTCATCCGGTGGCAGGCCGCATGCCCGGCCACATGAACGTGCTGCTGGCCGAAGCCAACGTGCCTTACGACGAGGTGTTCGAACTCGAGGACATCAACTCGGAATTCGCGCAGGCGGACGTGGCTTTCGTGATCGGCGCCAACGACGTGACCAACCCGGCGGCGGAAGAAGATCCGAAGTCGCCGATCTATGGCATGCCGGTGCTGCAGGTCTGGAAGGCCGGCACCGTGATGTTCATCAAGCGCTCGCTGGCGTCCGGTTACGCCGGCGTCGACAACCCGCTGTTCTATCGTGACAACACCATGATGCTGCTGGGCGACGCCAAGAAGATGACCGAAAATATCGTCAAGGCGATGTAGGCGCGCATCAGCCTTTCCATTCGCGAAAGCAAAAAGGCCGTGCTGTATGCACGGCCTTTTTTGTTACGCCTCTCTTGGCAATCGATGGATCGCGCAGAGCTTGTTGCCGTCCGGGTCGCGCAGATAGGCGATGTACAGCTTGACGCCGCCGCCTTCGCGAATGCCCGGCGGATCTTCGCAGGTTGTGCCTCCGTTCGCGATCCCGGCCGCATGCCAGGCATCGGCCGCTTCGGTCGAAGCGGCAGCAAACCCAATCGTCCCGCCATTGGCTGGGGTGGCAGGCTTGCCGTCGATGGGCCTGGAAACCGAAAACGTCCCGGTTTTGGTGCGGTAAAAGATGCGATGGCGATCGACGATCGCGGGCGGCACGCCGAGCGTCCCCAGCAGATTGTCATAGAAAGCCTTGGCGCGATCGAGATCATTTGTCCCGACCATGACGTGAGAGAACATTCTTTTCGTTTCCTTCCCAAAAACAGTCCTTTTTGGTTAAGGCATCTTGCTTCCGGGTGCAAATTTCCCCCTAGCTGGCTAGGTCTTTTGCAATCGTGCCGTTAGAGTGAACGCATGAGTGGACAAACACACATGCCGAGGTCAGCCTGGGTCTATCCCGCGCTGGCCGTTTTGCTTTACATCGCTACCGAAATTCCCGGGCTTGGCATCGGTTTTACCCGCTCTCCCGCCGGGCTTGTCTTTGCAGCGGTGCTGCTTGTCGTTCTGTTCGGCACTGTGTTTGCCGCCGTGCACCACGCCGAGGTGATTGCTCACAGGATTGGCGAGCCGTTCGGCACGCTGCTACTGACCCTCTCGGTCACTATCATCGAGGTTGCGCTGATCGCCACCATCATGCTCGGCGAAAGCGGCGTACCGACGCTGGCGCGCGATACGGTGTTCGCGGTGGTGATGATCGTGTGCAACGGGCTCGTGGGTATCTGCATTCTCTTTGGCAGTTTGCGCTACCGCGAGCAGGATTTTCAGGTCACCGGCGCGAACGTCTATCTGAGTGTGCTGATTGTGCTTGCTACCATCACGCTGATCCTGCCGAACTACACGGAAACCACGCCGGGCCCCGTTTATTCGGCGAGCCAGCTTGGCTTTGTCAGCGTTGTGACCATCGTGCTCTACGGCGTGTTCCTTTACACCCAGACCATCCGGCACCGTGACTACTTCATCGCCGGCGCAAGCGATGAAGATGACGGTCACATGCCATCCAGCCGTATGCTGACGATCAGCGGGATTCTTTTGCTGGTGTCGCTGGTCGGCGTGGTGATGCTGGCCAAGAAGTTTTCTCTGGTCGTCGATGCGGGTGCGGCCGCCATCGGTGCGCCGCCGGCGTTTGCCGGTGTTGTCGTGGCGCTGTTGATCCTGTTGCCGGAAGGCGTCGCCGCGCTGTCGGCCGCGCGCAAGAACGACCTGCAGAAGAGCATCAACCTCGCGCTCGGCTCCTCGCTGGCCACCATCGGTCTGACCGTCCCGGCCGTTGCGATCGCCACCTACATCCTCGACAAGCGGCTGGTGCTCGGTCTTGAGACGCGCGACACCATGATGCTGGTCATGACCTTCCTGGTCAGCCTTGCCACATTCGGAACGGGCCGCACCAATATCCTGTACGGCCTGGTCCATCTGGTGATGTTCGCGGTGTTCCTCTTCCTGGTGCTGGTGCCGTAGCGGCATCGCCGAGCCTCCGCGCGGGCTTACCGGGAACGTCTAAAATTCCTGACAAAGCCGTTACCCGGCGTTTTCCCGGCCTTTGCCACCGATCCGTCGCAGTTGATCCCTCAATCGGCCCAAAAGTTCCCTCATCCATCTCCGCGCGGGGAGTTGCGATGATCAAGAAGCTGTTCACCAAGTACTTTTTAGAAGTTATTCCGTCGATCGTGGCGACGGTGGTCGGTGCGTATATCGTCACCCACTACATCAACGCCAAGTCCGAAACGGACAAGCCGAAAGCTGCGATCTCGGCCCCCGCCGGGACCTCGAAGGATGCCGCCCCGCAAACGCTGAAAGCAGACGACTCCGGCGACAAGGTCTCAAAAGAGAGCGCGAAGGCCGAGGCCGCCAGGCTCAAGGCGGAAAAGCTTGCCCTCGAAAAGGCCGCGGCCGAGCGGTCGGCGGCTGACCGGGCCGAGAACGCGAAGCGGGCCGCCGAAAAACTTGCCGCCGAGAAAACCGCCAGCGAGAAGGCCGCCGCCGACAAGGCTGCTGCCGAGAAACTCGCCAGCGACAAGGCCGCTGCCGAGAAGCAGGCAAAGCCGGTTACGAAGTCCGCGCCCGTTGTGCCGCTGCCCGCCGAAGCCAATGCCGCCTCCGACGACCGGCGCGACGCCAACGATCTGGCGCGGGCCGCGATCGAACGGCTGCGCAATGCCAAGACCTCCGAACAGCCGCGTGCGCCGGAAGCCGCGCGTGCCGAGGAACAGCCGAAAGCGGAGCGCGCCAGGGTCAACAGCGTTGTTTATGCGCCGGCAGCCGCCCCGCAGCAGCCGGCGATGCAGCCGCTGCCGCCCGCGGTGACTGTTGCGCCGGGACCGAGCGAAGCGGCAGTCACGCCACCGAAACCCTTCCCTGAGCCCATTTCCGGATCATCCGACATCCGGGCTGACGATGGTTTGCGGCTGACGCCGCCCGCGGATATTCCTTCGCGGCCGCTGGATTTGCGCGCGAAACAGGGCCGGATCTCGTCTGTGACGGAAGATGTTGTCTCGGCCGCGAAGTCGGTGTTTCACGCCGTGGTGCCGGAATCGAACTAGACGTGTCGCTTCGACGCTCGGATGAGAGAACTGCAGCATCTCCCATTCAAGTCGGCGTGTTGCCCTGAGCCGCTTAATAGCACCGCGTGATATTCACGCTGACGGTTTCTTCCGCGCCTTCGCGCCGCGGGACCTTGACGGTCTGCCTGGTGCATTCCTGCACATAAGGTCTGTCGGACGGCGCGACCGCCGGCGGAAACCGGTGTGACCAATCCCAGGGAACGTCATAGGTGTACGTGTAACGGACGTCGCCCGATGATGGCGGCACGGCATCCACCACGCCCGGTTCGGCATATGATGGTTCGTAGAACAGGCCTGCCGTGCCCGGCCAGAAAGTCCCTGCGTGGTGTCCCCGGTGACGATGCAGCGGCCGGCCCGCTGACGGACGGAAAGCCGGCCGCGCCGAACCGGAGCTTCCAGCATATGCGATTGCCGGATCGGCAAATGTCTCGTTCGGGGCAAGGACAAGCGCGACTGCGCCAAGAGAGGCGATAAGCGCTCCGTACATTCGATACGTCATGGCGCGCACCAGTTCCAAGTTGCGAGCAGCACTCATGGCACGCTAGGTCCGGCTTTTCGGGCCCGCAAACTCAGACTTAATAATTGGTTAAGGCTTAATCTTAACGGGCCGGCTGGTGGCGTCGACGATATCCAGAAACTCCTTCACCGTGCTGACCGCTCCGGGGCTCGCCGCGAGATAGCCGGGAAGTTGCGTGACCGCATCGCGGAACGCATCGCCCTTCATGATGTCGAGCACGCGCTGCATCGGTTCGGTGTCCAGAAACGCGCGGCGGCAGACGAAGAAATAGTCCTCCGTCAGCAGCCGGACGAAATCGAGTCCGAACTGCCTGGCGGCGGCTTCGACGCCGAACGCCGCATCCGCCATGCCGCTCGCCACATAGGCGGCCACGGCGGCATGGGTGAATTCCATCTGCTGCGCGCCATTGATCCTCGCCTCGTCGATCTTGTGCAGTTTCAGCAATTGGTCGAACAGCGTGCGTGTGCCGGAATCGTGGTCGCGGTTGACGAAGCGCGCCCTGGTTTCGACGAGGTCGCCCAGCGATCCGATCCTGAGCGGATTGCCGGACTTCACCATCAGGCCCATCTCGCGGGTCACGAAGCTGATGACGCGATCCTCGCGCGGATCGAGCCATTCCCGGCAGGCCTTGACGCTTTGTGCGCGCAGCTCGCCACGCGGGATATGGACGCCGGACAGATCGCAGGCACCCTGCGCCAGCGATACCAGCGAGTTCTGGTTGCTCACATAGCGCAGATCGACGCCGATGCCGGGTTCCTTGTCGAGCAGCTCGCGCAGCTTTGAGACCGCGAATCCATGGCTTGCGTGCACGCGGATGACTGACGGGCGCTGATGCAGGAAGGGCTTGATCTCGGTGGCGAGTTCCTGAGCGAGGTTTTCGAGTTGAGGGCCGAGCCGCGCCTGCATGCGTTGTCCGGCCCACACCAGTTTCTCGCCGAATGCGGTCAGCGTCGTGCCTTTGCCGCGATGGGTTTCGACCAGCGGCACGCCGAAGAACTCCGACCATTGTTCAACCAGATTCCAGACATGCCGATACGAAAGCCCGGCGTGGTCTGCGGCACTGGTGAGTTTGCCGGATGTGCGGATGTCATTGAGTACGCCGAGCATAACGACGGCGGTTTGCGGGCTGCCTTCCTTGTGAAACCGCCAGACGGGTTCGATCTCGATCTGCAGCATCGTGACGTCCTTATGAATCCAATTTCATATGATCGTGAGTCATTGGCATATCATATCATATTTACTGGGGGATTTCTAATGAACAAACTCAAGAAAAGAACAGGAGAAATATGATGTCAATTGCATATGACTATTCCCCCGGTACGACCGCGCACGACAATGCCGTCGTTCTCCGCAAGCAACTCCTCATCGACGGTCGCCACGTCGAGTCGGTCTCGGGGCGGACCTTCAACACGCTCAATCCCGCCACAGGGCAGGTGATCGCGACCATCTCGGAGGGCAATGAGGCCGATGTCGACCGGGCGGTCGATGCAGCGCGCCGCGCCTTTGAAGGGATCTGGGGCACCATGCGTCCCGCAGAACGTGGCCACATCCTGTTTCGTTTCGCGGAGCTTCTGAAGAAGCACGGCGCAGAGATTGCCGAACTGGAAAGCCGCGATGCGGGCAAGCCGATCGCCGCCGTGCTGCGGCAGGATCTCCCCGCCGCCATCGACACGCTGACCTATTACGCGGGCTGGGCCGACAAGATTCACGGCGACACTGTGCCGACGCGCAGCGATGCGTTGACCTATACCGTGCGCGAGCCGGTCGGTGTGGTCGCGGTGATCGTGCCGTGGAATTTCCCGCTGATGATCGGCATGTGGAAGCTGGCGCCAGCGCTGGCCTGCGGCTGCACCATTGTCATGAAGCCTGCCGAGTTGACGTCGCTGTCAGCGCTGCGCCTTGGCGAGCTTGCGCTCGAGGCAGGTCTGCCGCCGGGCGTGCTCAACATCGTGCCTGGTCCCGGCCGTGTGGTCGGCGACGCGCTGGTCAATCATCCCGGCGTGGACAAGGTGACTTTCACCGGTTCGCCCGGCGTTGGCCGCGGAATTCTCAAAGGCGCGGCAGGCAACTTCAAGCGGGTGTCGCTCGAACTCGGCGGCAAGTCGGCCAACGTGATCTATGACGACGCCGATCTCGATGCGGCGACCAAGGCCGCAGCCGCAGGCATCTTCTTCAATGCCGGGCAGGTGTGTTCGGCAGGCTCGCGCGTCCTCGCGCACGAGAAGGTCTATGAAGAAGTGGTCGCGCGGCTCACCGCCCGTGCCGAAGCACTGCGCATGGGCGACACCGCCGACAAGACCACAGCGCTGGGGCCCGTGATCTCCGAGAAGCAGATGAAGTCGATTCTCGAGTATGTCGACATCGGCCAGAAGGAGGGCGCGACGCTTGTCACCGGCGGCCAGCATGTCGGAGATCGCGGCTACTACATCAGCCCGGCGGTGTTCGCGAATGTGAAGCACGAAATGCGGATCTCACAGGAAGAAATCTTCGGCCCGGTGGTCAGCGTCATCAAGTTCAAAGATGAAGCTGATGCGCTGCGGATCGCCAACGGCACGGCATTCAGTCTCGCGGCGGGTGTGTGGAGCCGCGACATCGGTCGGGTGCAGCGTTTCGCGAAGAAGGCGAAGGCCGGCACGGTCTGGATCAACACCTATGGCTATACTGATGTGCGGTTGCCCTGGGGCGGTGCGGGTGACTCGGGCTTCGGCCGCGAGCACGGCACCGAAGCGCTGGCGAACTTCACCGAGCCGAAAGCGGTGTGGATGAATCTGAACGTTTGAAATCTCCCTCTCCCCGCTTGCTGGGAGAGGTGAAGAGACGCACAGCTCAAACAAAAACGCGGGCCGAAAGGCCCGCGTTTTCATATTCAAAACTATTGTGATCGCTTAGCGCGGTCCGCGCGGACCGGCGCCAGCGCCGCCACGGCCGCCAGCACCACGGTCTGCGCCCGGACCGGCACCGAACACGGGCTTCGGCTTCATCGGCAGCAGGCCTTCGCGCTGCAGCTTCTTGCGCGCAAGCTTGCGGGCGCGGCGAACGGCTTCCGCCTTTTCGCGGGCCTTCTTCTCGGAGGGCTTTTCGTAATGACCGCGGAGCTTCATCTCGCGGAAAATGCCCTCGCGCTGCATCTTCTTCTTCAGCGCCTTGAGAGCCTGGTCGACATTGTTATCGCGGACGAGAACCTGCACGCGGCATCCTCTTTGGTTTCAATCAGGAAATTCTGGGGACGACAAAGGACTGGCTAAAGGCCACGCCCTTCCCATCGAAGGCGCGGATGTACCAGATCAAACCGCGAATGTCCACTGTGGACCGGGGTTTTTCAGGGGCCGGAGCGGCCGATTTTCGGGCAGAATCCCGGTGCCGGGCCGCGATTCGGAGGGGCTGGAAAGCCCCGGATACCGGGTTCCTGCGGTCCCCGCCGCCGGATAGTCCTGCGGCACGATCAGGGGAGAATCAATATGAACGCGAAAAAGTACGCCGCCGAGGTCATCGGCACGTTCTGGCTGACGTTTGCGGGGTGCGGCAGCGCGGTCCTTGCAGCGGCCTTTCCGCAGGTCGGCATTGGCCTGCTTGGGGTCTCGTTTGCCTTCGGCCTGAGCGTTGTCACCATGGCGTTCGCCATCGGCCACGTGTCCGGCTGCCACCTCAATCCCGCCGTCACGGTCGGGCTCGCCGCCGGCGGACGGTTCCCCGGCGGACAGGTGATTCCCTACATCATCGCCCAGGTCGTCGGCGCGATCCTGGGCGCGGCGCTGTTGTACGTGATTGCCAGCGGCAAGGCCGGTTTCGATCTCGCGGGCGGCTTTGCGTCCAACGGCTACGCCGACCATTCGCCGGGCAAATACAGCCTGCTGGCCTGTTTCGTCTCCGAAGTGGCGATGACGGCGATGTTCCTGTTCATCATCATGGGCGCCACCCATGGCAAGGCGCCGGCCGGTTTCGCGCCGCTCGCCATCGGCCTTGCGCTGGTGATGATCCATCTGGTCAGCATTCCCGTCACCAACACCTCGGTGAACCCGGCGCGCAGCACCGGCCCCGCCCTGTTCGTCGGCGGCTGGGCCATTCAGCAACTCTGGTTGTTCTGGGTCGCGCCGCTGATTGGCGGCGTCATCGGCGGCGTGGTCTATCGCTGGCTGAGTGACGAGCCGGAAGGAATCGTCACCGGCAGGTAACGCCTGATCTTCAGATAAAGACGGAGGCTGTCGCGAGCGATCGCGGCAGCCCTTTTATTTCTGCTTTTGGGGAGCCTTGACCTCGGTCACATGGCCCATCTTGCGGCCGGGGCGCGGCGCGCCCTTGCCATAAAGATGCACAGTGGCGCCGGGGACGCCCAGCCACTTGCCGTAATCGAGGATGTCGTCGCCGATCAGGTTGGTCATGGTGACGTCGCCATGCCGGACCGGATGCGCCAGCGGCCAGCCGGCGATGGCGCGGATGTGCTGCTCGAACTGCGACACCGACGCGCCGTCCAGCGTCCAGTGGCCGGAGTTGTGCACCCGTGGCGCAATCTCGTTGACCAGCAGGCTCGGGCCGTCCTTGCCGGGCACCACGAACAGTTCCACCGCCAGCACGCCGACATAGTTCAGCGCGGTCGCGATCTTCTCGGCGATCACGCGGGCCTGTGCCGCGAGCTCATCGGAAATGCGCGCCGGTGCGTGGGAATACTTCAGAATGTGGTCGCGATGCTCGTTCTCGGTGACGTCGTAGCAGACCACTTCGCCACTGGCGCTGCGCGCGGCGACCACGGAAATCTCGCGCTCGAACGGCACGAAGGCTTCGAGGATCGCGGAGCGCGTTTCGAGATCCGCCCACACCGTTTCCGGATCGTCGCCTTCGCGGACCACGACCTGACCCTTGCCGTCGTAACCGAAGCGCCGGGTCTTGAGCACGGCGGGCAGCCCGATCTGGGCGATAGCGGTTTTCAGATCCTGCGCGGAGGAGACATCGGCATAGCGTGCGGTGGCGATGCCGAGCTTGCTCACGAAATTCTTTTCCGCCAACCGGTCCTGCACGGTTTCCAGCACCTGCGGATCCGGCAGCACCGGACGGCGGGCCGACAGGATCATCGCGGTCGAGGAGGGAATGTTCTCGAACTCGTAGGTGATGACGGCGACATCGGATGCGAACAGTTCGAGCGCTTCGACATCGGCATATTCCGCGCAGGTCGCGTTCTGCACCACGTCGAAGGCCGGCGAATCCGGATCCGGCGAAAACACCTGCGCCTTGAGGCCGAGACGTGCTGCGGCGAGCGCGAGCATCCGGCCCAATTGTCCGCCGCCGAGAATTCCGATGGTGTCGCCTGGTTTCAGCGTCACCCGACCTGAAGATGTCACTTAGTTTCTTCCTTTGGGCGCTCGCTCACGGCCTCGGTCTGTTGCTTGCGCCATGTCGCAAGCCGGGTTGCAAGGCCGGCATCGTTGAGCGCCAGCACACTTGCGGCGAGCAGGGCGGCATTGATAGCGCCCGACTTTCCGATCGCCAAGGTGCCGACGGGGATTCCGGCAGGCATTTGCACAATGGAGTACAGCGAATCCACGCCCGACAGCGCCTTGGATTCGACCGGCACGCCGAACACCGGGAGTTCCGTCAAAGCCGCCGCCATGCCGGGCAGATGAGCAGCGCCTCCTGCACCGGCGATGACAACCTGGAACCCCGCCGCCTTGGCCCCCTTGGCGAAGCTGTAGAGCCGCTCGGGGGTGCGGTGCGCCGAGACGATGCGCGCCTCGTGCGCGACGCCGAGCGCGGTCAGGGTCTCTGCGGCATGGCGCATGGTCTCCCAGTCGGACTGGCTTCCCATGATAATGGCAACGAGGGTGGTCATCTGGAATCTTCAAAAAGGGCCGAAAAAGAGGGCGGATTATAGGGTTGCGCCCCTGCGAGGCAAGCTAATGCGACACCGGCGCGAATCCGTTATCCTTTCATGGTCAATGGCCGCGCCGGTCAAGCGGATTAGAGGCGGGAACTTGAAGAAAGCGCGCGGCAAAATGGCGTCACGGGGGCGGCCGGCCAGGAAACCGCCCGGCCGCGGCACCGCAGGCCGGAGCAAAACCACCACCAAATCTGCTCTTGCGAAACCCCCGCGCAAGCGGGCGGCCGATCCGCTGGCAAAGGCCAGGCGGCAGGTCGCGGCCCTCCAGGCGGAACTGGCCGCATCCCAGGCCCGGATCGACGAACTGCAGGCCTGGGCCGATACCGACTTCCTGCTGAACATCTACAACCGCCGCGGCTTTGAGCGCGAACTCGACCGCTCGATCGCCTACATCCGTCGCTACAAGGCGGGCGGCGCGCTGATCGTGCTCGACGTCGATCGCCTCAAGCCGATCAATGACACCTTCGGTCACGCGGCCGGCGACATCGTGCTCAAGGGTGTGGTCGCAGTGCTAATGCGCCATGTCCGCTCGTCGGATGTGGTGGGCCGTCTGGGCGGCGATGAATTCGGACTGCTGCTCTGGAATTTGACGCAGGCCGATGCGCAGGCGAAAGCGGCGGCGCTGGAGCAGGCGATCGATCAGCTCACATTTGTGTTCAAGGGAAGGCCTGTGGTCGCAGGCGCATCTGCAGGTGTTGCGCTGATCGGTGCTGCGGACAGTGCTGCGGATGTGATGGAGGCGGCGGATCGCGCAATGTATGCGCGAAAGGCATTGCGGCGCGGAGGCCGCGCGCAGGCCGTGCTCTGAAATCATGCCGCGGCGTCGTGACGCAAAATCAGGCGATGATGTCTGGCGTGATCTGGTCTTCGATGAATGAAATGCGGTCGCGCAACTGAAGCTTGCGTTTTTTCAAACGCTGCAATCTGAGCAGGTCCGGCGCGGGCGACTGATGCAGCGCTTCGATGGCGGCGTCCAGGTCGCGATGCTCCTGCTGCAACTGCGCCAGTTCAAGCGCGTATTCGTTGTTGTCCTGATCTACCATAACCGTCATTTGACTGAATTCGCCCAGACTTTCAGGTAAGTGTCTCAGAACGCTTCCGCATGACCGTCATTGCAGAAAATTGTTACCAACTCCAGTAGTCCAGTTCCAACATTTGCATCCGTTTCGGCGGGCGTTTCGCGCATGTTGGATCAGCGAGCCCAGAGGATTTAAGTCGGCTCGCGGACGCGCGATATATCGGTGACGGTATCGTGGGCCGGGTTCCCTCACAATTCGTTTCCTTTGTGCACGAAAATTTTGAACGGCTCTTTTAACTCCGCTGTCGACAGACCGCCTCGGTCATGTAGACTTAACCGTCCAGATCCGATCTGAGGTCCACTTAGCAGAGGAGACTTCTATGGCGATTCAGGCGCATCTCGTTGAACTGGAACGTAAACACGAAGTTCTGGAAAACGAATTGCACGATGCTCTCCAGCATCTTTCTACCGACGACCTCCAGATTATCGAACTCAAGCGCCGCAAGCTGGTGCTCAAGGATCAAATCGAGCGCATCAAGCTCTCTACGGTCCACTGACTTTTCCACCATTTAATCGCACGGAAATTCAGCGCGATGCTCGTAACGGCAGCAGCTGCCGTTGCGAGGTGCGGTGATGCCTGCGGCCGAGGCTACGTTACCCCGGCGACGCGGGCGGCTTCGCCTGCGATTGCGAGGGATGAGGTCAGGCCGGGCGACTCGATCCCGAACAGGTTGACCAGCCCCGCGAGGCCATGGTCCTGCGGGCCTTGGATCACGAAATCCTGCCGTGCGATGGCGGGCGGCACGATCTTTGGTCGGACGCCGGAATAGCTCGGTGCCAGCGCGCCATCCGGCAGCGCCGGCCAGTAGCGGCGGATTGCCGGGTAAAACCGCTCTGCACGTGCCGGATCCACCGCATAATCGAGACTTGCCGCGTCGGGACTGTCGACCCATTCGACGTCGGGGCCGAATTTCGCTTGTCCGCCGAGATCGATGGTCAGATGCACACCAAGTCCGCCGGGCTCCGGCACCGGATAGATCAGGTGCGAGAACGGCGCGCGCGTGCTGCAACTGAAGTAGTTGCCCTTGGCGTAGTAGCTCACCGGAATGCGGTCGGCGGGCATGCCGTCGATGGCGCGGGCAATGGCAGGCGCGTTCAGCCCCGCCGAATTGATCAGGATGCGGCACTTCAGCGTCATCGGCGCGTCGCCGCCGATCTCGACTTCGAAGCCGTCAGGAACAGCGGTCGCGCGCTTGAGCGGTGCATGAAATGCGAGTGCTCCGCCCGCATCTTCGATCTCGCCGCGCAGTGCCAGCATATAGGCATGGCTGTCGACGATGCCGGTGGATGGCGACAGCAACGCGCCGGTGCAATGCAGGGCAGGCTCGAGGGCGCGCGCTTCGGCAGCCGACAGCACCCGCATGTCATCGACGCCGTTGGCTTCGGCATGCGACTTGATCGAGACCAGCTTCTCGTCCTCATTGCTCGCGGTCGCCACGATCAGCTTGCCGCAGCGCCGGTACGGCACGCCATGGGCGTCGCAGTATTGATAGAGCGCCTGCTTGCCGGCAACGCACATCCGCGCCATCAGGCTGCCCGCCGGATAATAAATCCCGGCGTGGATCACCTCGCTGTTGCGCGAGGATGTGCCGGTGCCGATGTCCCCGGCGGCCTCGACCACCACGACCTCAAGGCCCGCGCGCGCCAGTTTGCGTGCAACGGCGAGCCCGACGACGCCGGCGCCGACCACAACACACTCAATTCTGTCCATGGATGCTTCGCCCTGCCGGAACGATTCGTTTCTTGCTCATTCTATGTCCAGCGCGCCGCTTTGCGATGCTGTCCGCGTTAGGGCTTGGTTAAGCATAAGTGGCCAATTGCCCGCATTTAAGTCACAATGTGAGGGAGCCGCGATTACGCGTTTACCCGATCCAAAGAGGTACAGCCAGACACTGCGGGATGAAGAATTCCGCGGAATGGTAATGACCGGCTGGCAGAAGCAAGCACGAGCGACCACAGCGAGCCCGGTGTGGGCCGCTGCATGTCTCTGCGCCATTTTGGCGCCGGGCAGCGCGGCCGCGCAGATCGTCGCCAATCCCGATGGCTCGTTCTCTGCAACGGCTCTGGAAATCTCGAATACCGCGCTGGTATGGCAGGTGGCAATGGGCGGCTTCGTTGTCGCCGCGTTTCTTGCCGCCATCATCCTCTGGGTTTCGACCGCGCTGCGGCGTGCACGTCATGCCAATATCAGGCGCGCCGCATTCGTTTCAAGCGCGCTCAACAATCTGACGATCGGCATTGTCATGGTCGACGCGCGCAAGCGCATCGTCTTCTGCAACGACCGCTATCTGGAAATGTATGGGTTCTCCCGTGCGGATCTCGTGCCCGGAATGACCGGCCGCGATCTCACCGCACTGCGTGCGACACGAGGCATGCTGTGCGACGACATCGAAGAGTACTACCGCAACGTCAAAACCGCAGAAGGGCATATCTGCGAATTGCGCGACGGGCGCTCAATCGTGATCAAGCATCGCGAACTGTCGAACGGCGGGGTCGTCTCGACCCACGAGGATTGCACCGCGCAGCGCAGGATGTCGCGGAAGCTTGCAACCACCACGCACTTCCTTGAATCGGTCATCGACAACATTCCGGTCTGCGTCGCGGCCAAGAGCATCGAGGATGGCAGGTACATTCTCGCCAATCGCGCGTTCGAGCAATTCTCCGGATTGAGCCGCGATCAGATCATAGGCCACACCGCGGAGAAGGTTTACGTGCCGGAAGCGGCGCAGATGGTCACGGAGGCGGACCGCGACGCGATCGCTTCGCCGACCGGGCAGACGCGCACCGAATTGTCCATCGAACACAATGGCGGCAGACGCCTGATCGCCTGCAACCGCATGATCGCGCGCGACGAGAAAGGCAAGCCGGAATTCCTGGTCTCCCTGTTCGAGGACGTGACCGATCGCCGGTCCCTGTCGCGGGAAGTCCAGAGCGCGAAGAAATTCCTGGAACAGGTGGTCGACAACATCCCGGTTTCGCTCGTCGTCAAGCGGCTCAGCGATGGCCAGTATGTGCTCGCCAACCGTGCCGCCGAAGCCATGCTGACTCGGCGGCGTGAGGATGTGATCGGCTCCACGCTCGAGGACATCTACAACCCGGCCGACGTGCAGTTCATTCTCAAGCGCGACGAGGATGCCGTCCGCAAGAAAGGCGTCGTCACCGAGGAACATCCGATCCAGACCGAAAACGGGCTGCGTCTGTTTCTGACTCGGCGCGTGACCGTTCTCGACGAGGCCGGTGAGCCGCAATATCTCATCAAGACCAATGAAGACATCACCGACCGGCGCGAGACCGAGTCGCGCATGGCCCACATGGCCTATCATGATGCGCTGACGGAATTGCCGAACCGCGCGGCGTTCCTGCAGGCCCTGGAGCAGATGATCGACGCCTGCGAGGACACCGACGAGGAATTCGCGGTGCTCTCGCTCGATCTCGACCGGCTGAAGGAAATCAACGATGTGTTCGGCCACGAGGTCGGCGACCAGTTGCTGATCGAATTCTCGCGGCGTCTTGAATCGGTCATTTCCGGCGGCGTGGTCGCACGTCTCAGCGGCGACGAGTTTGGTCTCATCATCGACGGTCTTCAGCCCGATTCCGCCAAGGCGCTCGCCACGCGCCTGATGCAGTCGATGCAGACCGAATTCACGTTCGACGGGCGCGCAGTCCGCATCGGTCTCACCATCGGAATCTCGGTGTATCCGCGCAATGGCCGCGACGCCGAAACATTGCTCACCAACGCGGACGCCGCCCTGTTCCGGGCCAAGACCAAGGCGCGCGGCTCGATCAATTTCTTCGATATGGAGCTCGACCAGCAGCTCCGCGACCGCCGCGCGTTGCATCAGGATCTGTCGACTGCGATCAGGAACGGCGAACTGTCGCTGCACTATCAGCCGCAGGCCCGTGCGCGCCACAAGATGAAGTCCGATCACGTTCTCGGTTTCGAGGCGCTGGCGCGGTGGACCCATCCGGTGCGCGGTTTCGTTCCGCCCGGCGACTTCATTCCACTGGCGGAAGAAAGCGGCCTGATCGTCGAGATGGGCGAGTGGATTCTGCGCGAAGCCTGCCGGGAGGCGGCGTCGTGGCCGAAGGATCTGCAAATCTCGGTCAATCTGTCGCCGGCGCAGTTCATGCACGGCGATCTCGTCGGGCTGGTCCATTCCATTCTGATCGAAACCGGTCTCGCGCCCGGCCGGCTAGAGCTTGAAATCACCGAGGGCGTGCTGATCGAGGACTTCGACCGCGGGCTTTCATTGCTGCGGCGGCTGAAGGCGCTCGGCGTGCGGATCGCGATGGACGATTTCGGCAGCGGCTATTCCTCGCTGACCTATCTGCAGGCGTTCCCCTTCGACAAGATCAAGATCGACCGCGCCTTTGTCATGAATCTCGGACGCAATCCGCAATCGGCCGCCATCATCCGCGCGATGATCGGTCTTGGCCACGGGTTGAATATTTCCATTGTCGCCGAAGGCGTGGAAACCCAGGAACAGCTGTCCTTCCTCGCGGACGAGGCCTGCGATCAGGTGCAGGGCTATCTCCTTGGCAAGCCGGCGCCGATCGAGACCTATGCGGAATGGATCGGCCGCACCAAGAGCGTTTCCAACGTCTCGAACCTCCCGCGCAGGGTTGGCTGACGAACATCTGTCACTAATCCGCGGGCTTGACTTGCGATGATCACCATCGGAGATCATCGCGGCATGGCTGATGTCGACATTGCGATCATCGGAGGCGGCCTCAACGGCACGAGCGTCGCACGCGATGCCGCCGGACGCGGTTTGCAGGTGGCGCTGTTCGAGCAGAACGATCTCGGCAGCGGCGGGACGGCGGCCGCTCCCCATTTGATGCATGGCAATTTCATCGACCTCGAGCGCGGGAACGCGCTACGGGTGCGCGCCGCGCTGGGGGAGCGGGACATCGCGCTGCGTATCGCGCCGCATCTGGTGCGTCCGGCCCGTTTCGTGCTCCCGGTTCATTCCGAAGAGCGGCCTCCGGCTATGCTGCGCGGCGGGCTGTTTGTTTATAGCCGTCTTGCCGCGAGAAGCCCGTTACCGCGGTCCGAAGTCCTCGACCTGACGATCGACGAAGCGGGTCATTCGCTCAAGCGATCGCTCGGGCTGGCGCTGGCATATTCCGACTGCACCGTGGACGAAACGCGGCTTGTCGTTCTCAATGCGGCCGACGCCGCAGCCCGCGGCGCCGCGATCCGGACCGGCGCACGCTGCGTGTGGGCTGAACGCTCCGGGACCTGGCGGCTCGCGGTGGTCAACCGCGGCCGGCGCGAAACCGTCACCGCGCGGGCTCTGGTGAATGCGAGCGGCGCGTGGACGCGGCAGGTCGCCGAAACCGTCTTGCATTTGCCTGCCGTTCAAGCGAGCTTCTTGAAAGTCAGCCAGATCGTCGTGAGGCGGATGTTCGATGGCGACAATGTTTATGTGCTCCAGAACGACGACCGCCGCATGGTCTATGCCATTCCCTATCATCGCGATTTCACGCTGATCGGAACATCCGAGCGGAGCTTTGCCGGAGATCCGGCGATGGCATCGGCAAGTGCTGACGACATCGCCTATCTGTGCGCGGCGGCGAGCCGCTATTTCCGGGTGCGGATCGAGGCCGCGGATGTCGTGCATGCGATGGCGGGCTGCGACGCCACGGGCCATCGCAACGGCATCGTGAAACGGGACCGGAAGTCCGGCAAGGCGCCGTTGCTGACCATGATCGGCGGCGCGACGACAACGGCGCGTCGGCGCGCGGAAATCGCGCTGGCGCAGCTTGCGTCGTTTTTCGAGTTGCCGCCATCCTGGACGGCAGACGAACCTTTGCCCGGCGGCGATTTCTCTTGGGACACGTTCGACGATCAAGTCGACAATGCGCGCCAGCGCTGGACATTCCTCAGCGAGCGTCATGCGCAGCGGCTGATCGCGTCATACGGCACGCGGACCGAGCGGATTCTGGGTGCGGCAAAAAGCATGGATGACCTTGGGCCACGGTTCGGCGATGACCTCACCGGCGTGGAGGTGCGTTATCTGATGACGGAAGAATTCGCCCGGTTTGCCGACGACATTGTGTGGCGGCGCTCCAAACTCGGCCTGACGATGTCGCGGCAGGACCGCGAGGCGCTCGAAAAATTCATGGCCGCGGCATGACGGTGGGCGCTGCTAAAACGCCGTTGCTGCGGATCGGGTCGGTGGTGAAGCGTTTCGGCGGATTCACGGCGGTGGACGATCTGTCGCTCGATATCGCTGCCGGAGAATTCTTCGCGCTGCTGGGGCCATCAGGCTGCGGCAAGACCACGCTGCTCCGCATGCTGGCGGGGTTCGAGACGCCGGACGCGGGTGCGATCCATCTTGATGGTGCGGACATCGCGCATGTGCTGCCGCATGAGCGCCCCGTCAACATGATGTTCCAGAACTACGCGCTGTTTCCGCATCTCACCGTTGAGGGCAACATCGCGTTCGGGCTGAAGCGCGCAGGATTGCCGAAAGACGAGATCGCTGCGCGTGTCGCCGAAGTGGTGGCGCTGGTACGCCTGGAGGGACTTGAGAAACGCCGCCCCGACCAATTGTCGGGCGGCCAGCGCCAGCGTGTGGCGCTGGCACGGTCGCTGGCGCGCCGTCCGCGGGTGCTGCTGCTCGACGAGCCGCTGGCCGCGCTCGACAAGAAGCTGCGCGAAAGCACGCAGGCCGAATTGCTGGACGTACAGCGTCGTCTCGGCATGACCTTCATCATCGTGACCCACGACCAGGAAGAGGCGATGACGGTGGCCGACCGCATCGGCGTGATGAATAAAGGCAGATTGGTGCAGGTCGCGCCGCCGCGGGAACTCTACGAAGCGCCGAATTCGCGCTGGATTGCCGGCTTTGTCGGCGACATCAATCTGATTGAAGGGCAGGTGGCCGCGCGGCAGGCCGGGCACTTTACGATTGCGACGGAACATGCTGGCACGATCGTCGCCTCGCATGTGCCTTCAACTGCAACTTCCAATGTCTGCGCGGCAATCCGCCCGGAAAAAATCCGGATATCCAAGGAGGCGTCGGGTGAATCCGCGGTCAACACATTCAGCGGTAATCTGACATCCACCGGGTTCCTCGGCGGCGTGTCGGTCTATGCGGTCAAACTCGATGGCGGCGCGGTGCTGCGGGTGGCCGCGGCGAACGCGACGCGAGCATCCGCCGATGGGTTTGTGGTGGGGCAACGGGTGACCGTTTCATTCGCGCCCGACGATGTCGTGGTGCTGGACCGATGAGCGGGCGGCGCATCTTCACCCGCCCGGCGCGGCTTGCGGCCATCGCGCCCTATCTCTGGATGGCGCTGTTTTTCCTTGTGCCGTTCGGCTTCGTGCTGAAGATCGCACTGTCGCAGACCGCTATCGCCCAGCCGCCCTATGTCCCGGTGTTCGATCTTGCTGCTGGTTGGGAGGCCTTCAAGGCGGGCTTGAGCGCGCTGTCGTTCGACAACTTCAAGCTGCTGGCGTCGGACGATCTCTATATTTTCTCTTATGTCCGCAGCCTCGTGGTCGCGGTCACATCCACCGCGATCCTGCTGCTGATCGGCTATCCGGTGGCGTACGGCATGTCGCGGCTGCCGCAGCGGTGGCAGCCCATCGCGATGATGCTGGTGATTGTGCCGTTCTGGACCTCGTTCCTGATCCGCATCTACGCCTGGATCAACGTGCTTCAGCATGACGGCTTGCTGAACAAGGCCCTGCTCGCGCTGGGCATCATCGACAAGCCGCTGGTCTGGCTCTCGACCGACGCAGCGATGTATCTCGGCATCGTCTACTCATATTTCCCGTTCATGATCCTGCCGCTTTACGCGACGCTGTCGAAAATGGACGACGCGCTGCTCGAAGCCGCCGCCGATCTCGGCGCCTCGCGGCTGAAGGCCTTCTGGCTGGTGACTTTCCCGCTATCGCTGCCGGGCATCGGCGCGGGCGTGCTGCTGTGCTTCATTCCCATCGTTGGCGAGTTCGTGATTCCCGATCTGCTGGCGGGCTCCGATCGCATGATGATCGGTCAGACGCTGTGGCTGGAGTTTTTCACCAACAAGGACTGGCCGGTAGCGTCGGCGATTGCCGTCGTGCTGCTCGTCGTATTGCTGGTGCCGCTGTTGATCTACGAGAAGCTGCAGCGCCGTCATCTGGAGCAGCGCTGATGGCTGCGCGGCAAGCTCGCTTCTCCACATTCAATCTCGCCGCGGTGGCGCTGGGACTGGCGTTTCTGTACCTGCCGATTGCGATCCTCGTGATCTATTCGTTCAATGCTTCCCGCCTTGTCACGGTGTGGGGCGGCTGGTCGCTGCGCTGGTACATCGAATTCTTCAACGACGAGGCCATGCTGTCGGCGGCATGGATGAGCCTGCGCGTGGCGTTCTGCTCAGCGACCGCCGCGACCTTGCTTGGCACGCTGGCGGCCCTCGGGCTGGCGCGCGGGGAGCGCTTCAAGGGGCGCACGCTGTTCTCGGGGATGCTTTATGCGCCGCTGGTGATGCCCGAAGTGATCACCGGGCTGTCGCTGCTGCTGCTGTTCGTCGCCATCGATGCCGGACGCGGGTTTTGGACCGTCACCGTCGCGCACACCACGCTCACCATGTGCTTCGTGACGGTGGTGGTGCAGTCGCGGCTGAGTACGCTGGATCGCAGTCTTGAGGAAGCCGCGATGGATCTCGGCTGCTCGCCGGTTCAGGCGTTCATCGCGGTGACGCTGCCGCTGATGCTGCCGTCGATTGCCGCGGGCTGGATGCTGGCCTTTACGCTGTCGCTGGACGACCTCGTGATCGCCAGCTTCACCACCGGGCCGGGATCGGCGACGCTGCCGATCCGGATCTACTCGGAAGTGCGGCTCGGCGTGAAGCCGGAGATCAACGCCATCTGTACGCTGGTGATCGCGGTGGTAGCGCTGGTGATCGTCGCCGCGTCGCTGGCATCGAAACTGTCGAGCGAGCAGGGCGAGAGCGCGGCGCCGCTTTAGGCCGAAAGTCCTGCCGCAACGGCCCGTCTCTGAAATGCGACTTGCCGGTGTGGCGCTGATCCTGGCAGGGGGCCGCGGCTCTGAAACTGCCGCTGGCCTAGTCCACCTTGTCGGATTTTGATTCCGTGGTCGAAGGTGGCGCAGAATTCTGAGGCGTCTCGGTGGACTGCGCCGGAACGGGGGCTTCCGCAGCGGGCGCAATCGGAGCAGGCAGCACCGGCACCGGCAAGACAACGGCAGCGGGGGCGCTCGGTTGCGGGGCTGCGGCCTGAGGCTGCGCCGCCGCCGGTTCGGCGGGAGCTTTTCGACCGCCGGTGAAACGATCGATCACCGATTTCACCGCGTCGCGCGTCTTGCGGTCCTTCAGGGAATCCAGCAGCGGCGCGGAGGCCGGCGAACGGCGGAGCAGCGATTCCGAATCCGGGAACACAAGCGGGTCATCCCACGGCCCTTGCACCACGAACGGCAATTGAAACGCCGGCGGGACATCGCTCGCGACGACAAGGCTGGCAACGCCCTTCAGATCGTATTCACGCGACGGCACCGACGCCGTGCCGGTGAGCAGGACGCGTATGGTCGGCCCTTCGATCCGCGCATCTTCTGCGGTGGCGACGCCGTCATTGAAGCGGATCGCGATATTCAGCGTCTCGAACGGCGTCGAGCCGCTGCGGAAATTGCCGGCGCCCGACAACGGGCGGCGCTCGAGACGCTTCAGAAGTTGTTCGACATTGAGTCCGCTGATCGCGCCGTCATGCCCCGTCAGTGTCGCGGTGCCGTCGAGCGACTGCGCCAGCGCAAACGGGCTGGCGCCCTTGGCTTCCAGCGCGAAGTTGAGATTGCCGCGCCCCGTCAGCTTGTTGACGCCGAACAGTTCCTGCACGCAGCTTGCCAGATCGACATCGGTGAACTGGAACTGGGCTTTGACATCCGCATCGGGATCGGTCCGGGTAATGCCGAACGAGCCCTTGAGGATGCCGCCGTAGATCTGCGCTTCGCCGATGCTCAGCGCCAGCGTGCCGTTGCGCAGATTGGCGCCGAGCGCGGTGCGGCCGAGTTTGGAGGTGCCGATAGTGACCTTGGCAGCCGACAGGCGCATGTCGAGATCGGTGGCGGAGAGGCCGCGCAGATCGAACAGTTGCCGGTTCCAGTCGCGGGCACCGCTGGCGAGCAGGCGGATGGTTTCGATGTAAGGCGTAAAGTCGAGCGTGTCGGCGGCCAAGGTCGCCTGCACGGTCTGGCGGTCGTTGTTGCTGTAGGTGATGACGCCTTCGGCGGTGTTGCCGTCGAGCTCGAGATTGACGTTGGTCAGCGCGATGGATTCGCCGACCACATTGGTGCGGGCCTTCAGCGAAAACCGTCCGAGGCCGCCGGTGCCGGGAGGGGCCTGTCCCGCCCAGCGCATGGCGTTGCGCAGCGAGGGGCTGTCGGCGGTCAGCGTGCCTTCCATCAGGAGGCTGGTGCGGTTGGCGATCGCACCGTCGAAAGCGAACTTGAGCGGCGCGCTCGCGACCCGGACCTTGATGCCGGATCGGTCGCCGGAGAGCGCGGCGATGAAGTCGTTGATGCTCAGGCTGCCGTCGACCAGTTCGCCCCGCCAGTTGAACTGACCGGTGGCGGCGAAGGAGCGCGAGATCGACGGCCATGCCAGCGACAGGTCGATCGCGTTGACGGTCTCGGCGATATCGCGGGCGTCGTTCTGATAGGTGAGGACGCCGTCCTTGATGCGGATTTCGGAGAACGACACCGGACTGTCGACGCCGGGCTTCACGGTGCGCGCCAGCGTTTCGACGATGGCCGACCAGTTGCTGCGGCCATCGGCGCTGCGCTTCACGTTGATCCGCGGATTCTGCAGCGTTACGTCGGCGATTTCATAGCGCCGCATCAGGAGCGGCAGCAGGCGCAGGTTGGCGGTCAGTTCGTCAACGGTCAGCGGCTCGTCGGCGATGCCGCCGCCGCGCGAACTCGCGCCTTTCAGTCCGACCTGCCGGAGGGTGATGGAACTGCCGGGAAAAACCGAGACGCGGACGTCGCCGCCAACCTTCAGGTCGAGACCGGTCGCTGCGCGAATCTGCTTCTCGACCGAAAGCCGCACGGCGTTCTCGTCGATCATCCATGAAATGGCGATCAGGCCGATCAGCGCGGCAGCGAGAAATGCCGCAACCGGCATCCCGAGGCGCTTTATCCCTTGGGCCATCGTCAATGAGTTCATCCGGTAAGGTTGCTGTGTCGGGCATCGGCGGGTTTCCCTGCGCCGGGCAACCGCAACTTGATTGTTTTTCTTGACGCTTTCAAGGCCATCCGAAGCCTTAAACCCTGCAATCGCGCCCCAAAAGCAAAGGTATTCGAAGGTGTTCGGACGATGCGTCGCATTGAGCGGGATCGCAGCCGGCCGAACCGGCGGGACGCCGCGACGCGATTGACGCGCCTTGAAAATTCCGCCTAATAATCGGCCCCAACTCGGACTTGCCAACCACCACTCGAGCGGCTTGCCCGCCTGTTTTCCTCCATCAGGTTGCACCCCCATGAACAAGGTTTACCCCGACGCGAAATCCGCGCTCGATGGCGTTGTTAAAGACGGCATGATGGTCATGTCCGGCGGTTTCGGTCTCTGCGGCATTGCCGAGACCCTGTCCGACGCGCTGCGCGAAACCGGCGTCAAGAACCTGACGGTCGTCTCGAACAATGCCGGTGTCGACGGCATCGGCCTCAGCCGCCTGCTGGAAACACGCCAGATCAAGAAGATGATCTCGTCCTATGTCGGCGAGAACAAGCTGTTCGCGCAGCAATACCTCGCAGGCGAGCTCGAACTCGAGTTCAATCCGCAGGGCACGCTCGCGGAACGTATCCGCGCCGGCGGCGCCGGCATTCCGGGCTTCTACACCAAGACCGGCGTCGGCACGCTGATTGCCGAAGGCAAGGAAGTGAAGGAGTTCAACGGCGAGAAGTACATCCTTGAGACCGGCCTCGTTGCCGATCTCGCCATCGTGCACGCCTGGAAGGGGGACACGGCGGGCAACCTCGTCTACCGCAAGACCGCGCGCAACTTTAACCCGATGATGGCGACCGCCGCGAAGGTCACGATCGCGGAAGTCGAGCATCTGGTGCCTGCGGGCGAGATCGATCCCGATCACATCCACACACCCGGCATTTTCGTCCAGCGCATCATCGCAGTCGATCCCGCGCTGAAGCGGATCGAGCAGCGCACCACGCGCAAGCGCGCATAACAGATTTCCTTAAGGAGAGCCCCATGGCCTGGACCCGCGAACAGATGGCAGCGCGCGCCGCGAAGGAGCTGCGCGACGGTTATTACGTCAATCTCGGCATCGGCATTCCGACGCTGGTGTCCAACTACATTCCCGACGGCGTCGATGTGTCCCTGCAGAGCGAGAACGGCATGCTGGGCATGGGTCCGTTCCCCTATGAGGGCGAGGAAGATCCCGACCTCATCAACGCCGGCAAGCAGACCGTGACCGAACTGCCAGACACCAGCTACTTCTCCAGCGCGGATTCGTTCGCAATGGTGCGCGGCGGCCATATCGATCTGTCGATCCTCGGCGCGATGCAGGTCGCCGAGAACGGCGACCTCGCCAACTGGATGATCCCCGGCAAGATGGTGAAGGGCATGGGCGGCGCGATGGATCTCGTCGCCGGCGTCAAGCGTGTCGTCGTGGTCATGGAGCATTCCGCCAAGGACGGCGCGAAGCTGCTGCATCGCTGCAACCTGCCGCTGACCGGCGAGCGCGTGGTCGACATGGTCGTGACCGATCTGGCGGTGTTCACCATCGACAAGCACGGCAACGACGGCATGGCGCTGATCGAACTTGCCGACGGCGTCACGCTCGATGAGGTGAAGGCCAAGACCGAGGCAACCTTCCGTGTCGCGTTGAAGAACGCCTGAACGCCTGGACGGTCATGACAGCGCAGCGCGGCCTCATTGGCCGCGCGACGCTATCGCCGGCCGAGAAAGCCGGGATTTTGCGGGGACAGCAATTGCGAACGGATGTCGGTGTCGAGGGTCGGGTTCGACTGAACGAAACTGCCTGACAGCGACAGAGTGACGTTGGAGGTCGGCTTGAATTCGACCCCGGCGTTGACGCTGGTGGCAAGCGTGCCGCTGGGCTGCAGGCCGGGCGTGACAATCGATGTAAAGACGTCCGGTGTCGTTCGCAGCGAGCTGACACCTCCGAAGAGTGTCACTGGTGTGTCGCCAATGCCCTTAAAGCTGTAGCCGTATTGCGCGCCATCGGACGACAATCCGCTCCCGACAGTGAATGCGCCGGCGCTGAACGGGACGTTGAATGAATTTGCCGGTATGCTGTAGCTGCTGAACGAGAAGCCCTTGCGGAAACCGTCCTCGTCCGGAGCGTTGTCCCAATACTGCGTCGTTGTATCGCCGCCGAGCCCGAAAGGCCCGCCTGGGATCCAGTACCGGATGGGTGCGACCTGAGCCTGGGCGGCAGACGCGGCCAGAGTCAGTACAGCGGCGAGAGCAAGGGCGCACTTGACGGCGATTCGATATTTCAGAAGTTCCATCATCTCACGCATTATACGGTTGCGGCAGGTCCAAGCACAGCAAGTTAAGAATAAAATATGCTAGGTCTGACGGTATATCCGAGGCTCTTTCGATGCTGCGACGTCGTTGCGGCGTTTTTTCGGCGGCGCGCTCAACAGCAAAGGACAATCTCATGCGCGGCAGCATCGAAGACAAGGCCTTCCTGATCCTGATCGTCGTGGTGTCGCTGGCCTTCGGCTGGATTCTCACGTCGTTCTATGGCGCGATCCTCTGGGGCGTGGTGATTGCCATCATGTTTGCACCGCTGTACCGGCGGTTGCTGCAGCGGATGCCGGAGCGGCCGACTCTTGCGGCGGTGGCGATGATCTTGCTGGTCGTCATGATCGTGATCCTGCCGCTGACGCTGATCGCCGCGTCGCTCACCCAGCAGGCAGCCGCAGTGTTCGCGAAGGTGCAGTCCGGCGAACTCAACTTCGTCAGGCTGTTTCAGCAGATCCTGGATGCGCTGCCGCAATGGGTAACCAACGTGCTCGACCGCTTCGGTGTCGCAAGCCTCGGCGGGATGCAGGAGAAAATCGCGGCCGGGCTGCTTAAGGGCAGCCAGCAGATCGCGGCCCAAGCCTTGAACATCGGTCAGAGCACGCTCGAATTCATCGTCAACGTCGCGATCATGCTTTACCTGCTGTTCTTCCTGTTCCGCGACGGCGGCGCGCTGTCGCGGCGTGTCAAGGACGCGATTCCGCTGCGCGCCGAGCTGCGCGATGCGCTGCTGGAGAAGTTTACGGTCGTGATCCGGGCCACGGTGAAGGGGAGTCTTCTGGTCGCCATGGCGCAGGGCGCGCTCGGTGGTCTGATCTTCTGGATCCTCGGCATCAATGCAGCGCTGCTGTGGGCGGTGCTGATGGCGTTCCTGTCGCTGCTGCCTGCCGTCGGAGCGGGACTGGTCTGGATGCCGGTCGCGCTTTATCTGCTGGCCGCCGGATCGTTTCTTCAGGGCGTGATCCTGATCGCCTACGGCTTTCTGGTCATCGGCCTTGTCGACAATCTGCTGCGCCCGATGCTGGTGGGCAAGGACACCAAGCTTCCGGACTATGTGGTGCTGATCTCGACGCTGGGCGGCATCGAAGCCTTCGGGCTCAATGGCTTTGTCATCGGTCCGGTCATCGCTGCGATGTTCATCGCGGTGTGGGATATCTTTTCGATATCGCGGAATAAGGCGCGGGCTGCTGAGACCGATCTCTAGGCCGGTCCCTGCGGAATATCCGAGAACCGCGTCAGCCATGCCACCGGGCCGATGCTCGCCGCCACGATCAAAAGCGCGGCGAGGGCGCCGTCCTCGAAGCTGCCGCGGCTGGCATACTGATAGATCGAGGTCGCCAGCGTCTCGACATTGAGCGGCCGCAGAAGCAGCGTCGCGGGCAGTTCCTTCAGGCAATCGACGAACACCACGATGGCGGCACCAAGTAGCGCGGGGCGCAGCAGCGGCAGATGGATGCGCCGCATGGCGGTGATCTGTCCGGCGCCAGCGCTCCGCGCGCTGTCGTCGTAATCGAACGGGATGCGCTCGAAGCCGGCGCGCAGAAATCCGGTCGGGACTGCGAGAAAGCGGATCACATACGCAGTGATCACGGCCGCGCCGGAGCCCATCAGCACAAGGCCCGGCAGCGCCAGTCCGAGCCACGCCGCAAAAGTGTTCAGCGCATTGTCGATGGTCAGCACCGGCGAGAGCAGGCCGAGCGCGAGCACCAGTCCGGGGAGCGCGTAACCGGTCTGCGCGATGTTGGACGCGACCGCGCGCCAGGAGCCGGGCCGCCAACGCGTGGCGAGGATTGTCGCCAGTCCGAGACCCAGCGCGACGAAGGTGGCGAGCGCCGCGAAACTTATCGAACTGAATGCGTCGCGCCAGATCGCGGTATCCATCGTCACCGACGATCGATGGATGCTCTGATACAGCAGAAACAGCAGCGGCACGACGAAGCCGAGCAACGCCGGCAGGGCGCATGCGGTGAAAGCCAGCCAGCCTCTGAGTCCGGTGAACGGCGTGCGCGGCGTCAGCCGGGGACTCTCGGACGAAAATTCCGTGACGGCGTTGCGGCGTCCGTAACGCTCCAGCGCGATCAGCCCGCCGACGATCACCAGCACCAGGCATGACAGTTGTGCTGCGCCCGCAAGGCTGCCGCGATTGAGCCAGGTGGTGAAGATCGAGACGGTGAGTGTCCGCACCCCGAGATACTCGCTGGCGCCGATGTCGTTCAGCGTTTCCAGAGCGACGAGCGCGAGGCCGACCGCCAACGCCGGACGAGCCATCGGCAGCGAGATGCGGCGAAACACATCCCAGCGTCCCGCGCCGAGGGTGCGCGCGGCTTCGGCAAACTCGGCGCTCTGCAACTGGAAGGTCGCGCGCGCGGAGAGATAGACATACGGATAGAGCACAATGCCGATGATGAAAATCGCGCCCGGCAGGGAGCGCAGGTTCGGCAACAGCGCCAGCGCATCGCGCGGCGGAAGCCACAGCGTCAGCGCGCGATGGACGAGGCCGAGCGGCTCGAACAGATCGACATAAACGTAAGCCGCAATGTAGGTCGGAATCGCCAGCGGCAGCGGCAGCAGCCAGAGCAGCAACCCGCGTCCCGGGAAATCGTGCGATGACACCAGCCACGCGGTGCCCGCACCTGCGAGCAGCGCGACCGCTCCGACGCCGATCAGCAGCGCGGCTGTGTCGCGCAGCGCCAGCGGCAGCACGTAGTCGATAAGATGCGACCACAGACCGGGCGCGGGCTGTGCCGCGATCACGACGATCGCCAGCACCGGCAACGCAACAAGCGCCGCCGTGAAGACCGCCAGCACCGAGATGGCGGGCTCTGCGATGCGCGTGGTGGTCACGTGTCCTCACTCCCTCTCCCCGCATAACCCGTCGAAGACGGGCGTAAACGCCCTTTCGCTGGGGAGAGGGTTGGGGTGAGGGGCTTTTGGTATCGGTCGATCAGAACGAGCGCCTCAATTGTCGAAGCCGACCTTGTCGACCAGCGTGGAGGCGGCCTTGCGACTGGCCGCGATCTTCGCGATCGGCAGTGCGTCGGGGTTCAACTTGCCGTAGCCTGCGATGGTCGGATTGACGGCGACGCCGGCGCGGACCGGATATTCGTAGTTGGCATCGGCATAGAGGTGCTGCGCGTGTTCGCCGGCCAACCATTCGATGAACTTGACTGCATTGGCGCGGTTGGGCGCGTTCTTCGCCAGCAGTACGCCGGACAGATTCACATGGGTGCCGCCGCCTGCGAAGGTCGGCAGGATCACCCTGGTGGCTTCCGCCCATGGCTTCTTGTCGGGGTCGTTGTTCATCAGCGCCCAGTAATAGGTGTTGCCGATGGCGAGATCGCACTTGCCCGCCGCGACGTCGCGCGCCTGCTCGCGGTCGCCGCCGGACGGCTTCTGCGCGAGATTGGCCTTGACGCCGCGCAGCCATTCTTCGGCTTTCGCTTCGCCGTGATGCGCGACATAGGCCGCGAACAGCGCGTTGTTATAGATGTGCTGACCGGAGCGGATGCAGATCTTGCCCTTCCACTTCGGGTCCGCGAGTTCCTCATAGGTGATGGCGTCCTGCTTGACGCGGTCTTTGGAGGCGTAGATCACGCGCGCGCGCATCGAGATGCCGGCCCAGTGGCCGTCGGGATCGCGATATTGCGCCGGTACGACCTTGTCGATGACGTCTGACTTGATCGGTTGGGTCACCCCGGCCTGCACGGCTTCATCGATGCGGCCGATATCGACCGTCAGCAGCACGTCGGCGGGACTGTTGGCGCCTTCCGACTTGATGCGCTGCTCAAGGCCGGAACTCGCCGAGACGATATTGACCTTGATGCCGGTGTCCTTGGTGAAGGCGTCGATCAGCGGCTGCACCAGCTTGTTCTCACGATAGCTGTACACGTTGACCTCGCCGGATTGGGCGAATGCGGCCGCATTCAGGGTCATCGCGGAAGCGATGACGGTTGCGGCGGCGAGAATGCGAGATCGTGACATGATGAGGCTCCGGCAGCTTTGATGAGCATCGCGGCGCTGAGCGTTGCAGCGCGCGGTGCCGGTTCTGTAGCGCAGAGAGCGCGCACATTCACGCGGCGCGATGTCGCGAGATCGCTGATTTAGAGAGATTCCAGAGTGGCGATCAGGCGATCGCGCTGGCGTGCGAGAACACGACCTCGATCAGCGTGCCCGAATGCGGCGCGGTCTTGATGTGGAATTGCGCGCGGTTGGCTTCGACCAGCGCCTTCGTCAGCGACAGGTTCACCACCGAGCCATCCGCCGTCTGGTCCGATGCGCCCGTCGTGCGGAACGGCGCCATGGCGGCGGCGATCTCGTTGTCGTTGAGACCGGTGCCGGTGTCGCGGACGCGCAGCACGATGTCGCCGAAATCGGTGGTGGCGGTCGAGACGATGACCTGCCCGCCGGCATTGGCCAGATGAATCGAATTGCCGATCAGGTTCAGCGCGATCTGGCGCAGCGCGCGGGCATCGGCCTTCACCGTCGGCAGCGCATGGGCGAGCGAGGTGCGGATGATGATGCGCTCGCGATTGGCCTGCGGCTGCATCACCGCGACACATTGCTCGACCATGCTGTTGAGGTCCTGGCTTGCGAACGAGAGCTCCATCTTGCCGGTTTCGATGCGCGACAGGTCCAGCAGATCGTCGATGATCGCGATCACACGCTGCCCGGACGCGCGGATGTCTTTCATGTATTCGACATAGCGTTCGTTGCCGAGCGCGCCGAAGCGTTCGTCGATCATCACGTCGGCGAAGCCGATGATGGCGCTGAGCGGCATGCGAACCTCGTGGCTGATCCGCCCGAGGATGTCGGCGCGCGCTGTCGTCGCACGCTCGACCTGCCGCCGCGCCTGCACCAGTTCGCCTTCGCTTTTCCGTGTCTGCGACTGGTTACGGAAGATCGCGAAAAGGCGTGCGCCGTCCGGCCGTGTGCGGCCCAGGGTCATCGACAATGGAATGACGCTGCCGTCACGGGCGCGGCCCAGCATCTCGCGGTCGTGGTTGAGCAGACTCGTCACCGCGGCGGTCCTGACCTCGCTCACATAGTCCTGCACGGCGCGCTGGCTGTCCGCTGCGAACAGATCGGTCAGACCGAGCGTCGCCATTTCGTTGTCGTCACGGCCGAACAGAATCTCGGCGCTGCGATTGCAGGAAAGGACGCGGCCCTGAGCGTCGAAGACAATGACGCCCTCGGCGGTGTTGTCGAGAATGGTGCCGAGTTCTTCGGCCTGTGTGGTGTCGTCGCTGGCGACCGTGACCGGCGTGATGGCGATTGCCGGCGCGGGTTCGATCCTTGGTTCGCCTCTTGGCTCGGCGCGCGGACCGGAAAACACCAGCGCATGCGCCGGCTCGTTGTCCCATGTGATGGCGAACAGCCGGGCGTCGGCGGGCTCGCCCTTGTCCGGGCCGCTCTTGCTGGTGGCCGCGATCACGACAGGCGTGCCGGTCTCGGAGGTGCTGCTGGCAGAGCCCGCACCGGCCTCGACAGTCAGCGCATCGAGACCGCCGGCCTCTGTCAGCGCGTGAAGGTCTTCATAGCCGGTGGAGGCGAGAAACGCCTTGTTGGCGTAGATCAGCCGGTCGAGCCGATACACCAGCACACCGACCGGCAGGCGGTCGAGCAACAGCGAATCCTGTGCGGCATTGGCACGCGGCAGGATTGGCTCGGGCTGGAGAAATGCGGGAGGATGTTCAAGCGCGGGCGGTTCGGACACGGGTGCATGGGGCGGCGCAGCGTCGTCGGCGGCAAACAGTTCGGCGACGGAGGCGTCGGTGAGCATTTCGTCCTCGGCTGCATTCTCCAGACGCGCCGACAGCCGCCGCGCCAGTTCGTCGAACGCGTTGCTTTCGACAGCCGTCAGCGTCGGCGATTTCGGTTCGGCCACCGGGAACGGCACGACGTTCTGCGGAGTGTCCACCATGGGTTTCTGCTCCGTTCTCGGGACAGTGTCCCTTGGGAAGTTATCTTGCACGCTGTCCGCGGCATGCACCACCGTCTCTGACGGAAGCATGCTTGCTGGCGGCTCGTCCACAATGTGTTCGCTGACCGGCTCGGGCGCCGTCGTGTCTTGCCGCGGCGGTTCGCCGGGCTGCGCCGCCGCCGGAGGCTTCGGCGCATACAACACGTCGTCATGGCGCTGGGCGGCGAGCCGCGCCATGCCTTCGACGTCGCGGCAGATGCCGAAGCCGCGATAGCCCAGGAAATTCCCGGCGCGGTCGTAGAGCGGCAGTCCTGACAGTTCGACCGGCAGCCGGGCGCCTGCGCCGTCGGCAGGCCAGTTCACGACAATGCCGCTCCAGGTGTCGCGGGTGGCGACGGCGGCCGCGACCTGGCCCTCGGGGTCGAGGCCGAGCGCATCGGCGATCTCGCCCCACGGCCGGCCGAACGCGGCAGCCGTGCGCGCGCCGATCAGGCGGCTGAATTCGTCGAAGCCAAGCGAGAAGCGGCTGTCCTCGTCCATGTGCCACATGAAGCGCAGCGGATGCCGCCGCGGCGTCAGTGGCGGGCCGTCCATCTCAAGCAGCGTTGCCGATACATCGCCGGCGTCGGCCGAAGCAGAGGGTTGGCGTCGTTCGTCATCAATATAGATGCGCGTGACGTTTTCCGCTGGCCTGTCGTGATGCGTGGGCTCTCCGCGCGGCGCGTCTGCATCTGCGGCTGGCTCAGGTTCTTCGCTCGCGATGTGCCGAGGCGCTGCGGTGTCCGCAACAGTCTGAGCTGGCGCTTCCGGTTCGGACGAGTCATCGAACACGGATTCGAAAAGATCGACCGGGGTCACGCCGTGTGCGGTTGTCTGGCCGGAAACCTGTGCTGGCGTTTTTGTTTCAGCCGGAGCGGGTTCAGCGGGTGCAGTCTGCTCAGCATGCTCCGTGCCGCTTGCCCGCACCGGCTCCGCCGCTTCCGGAGCCAGCACCACTGGCGTCGGCTTCGGCACCGGCTTGGGCACGATCACGGGATCGATCAATGCAACCAGGGCGGTTTCGTCGCCGCTGCCGACGCGATGGACCGTGACGCGGCTGGAGTCCATTTGCAGGATCGATTGTCCGTTCCGCAGGGCGCCGGTGCGTGCGTCGTCGAATCCGGGCCCGGTCAGATCGTTGAACAATCCGGGGAATGTCTTCGCAGCTTCGTTCGCGCCCGCCAGCGCGCCGTTCGGTGTGAATGTCATGGCCGGCATGGCAATGCTGTCGACCAGATGCGCAAGCCGCTCGGTGAGCGGCATCGGACGTCCGGCAGGATCGGCGGCGGCGATGAGAATCCCGGCGCTTCCGTCCGCGAAGGTGAGCCGCGCGCAGGAACATGTCAGCAGGCGGCCGAGCGGCGCGCCGAAACCGCGCAGCCGTTCAAGCCGTGATGCGCCTGACGGTGACAATCGCGCTGCCAGCTGCGCGGCCTGGCGGCGATGCGGGTCGGCGGGGCCGATGGTTTTCTCGGCAAGGGCGGCGGCACTGCGTTCGCCGAACAGCCGCGCTCCGACTGTGTTGGTCCAGAGAATGTGCGCGCCGTCGAGCGACCAGACCCACGCAGGCAAGCTGCTTGTCGCGTGAACCGCAAGGCGCGGATCGCGGATGCCATGGAGCTGGAAGTCGGCTTCGCGGGTCTTGGGCAACGGGTCTGTGTCTCGCTTTCGTGGCGCCTGATTGGGGCGCGGGAGGTGGATCGGACAGCCTTAACAAATGATTAGTATGGCGCGGCTGCCGCAAGGTCCACCAGTGCGGCGCGAGACTACCGCTCCAAACCAGCGATAACGTTAATTCCCTCGGGCCTGCGCTGAACCCCGACGCCGCTCGGACGTTGGGTGTTGCAAAAGATATTCAAACGTTCACGATGGACATGCAGGAACTGTCGTTGCGCTGCGTCATATGTGGTGCCACCCGGCGGTGAATTGCGGACACGGGTCCGGCAGGACCCGAATGTAACAGGAGGGCGCGATATGACTGGCAATCAGTTCGAGATTCCGAAGGAAATGCGATCGATGGCGGAAGCGAGCCTCGAACAGGCACGCAAGGCATTCGAGACCTTCATCAGCAACGCGCAGCAGACGGCGGCGGCGTTCGGCGGCTCGGCGCTTGGTGGTCCGGGCAGCACCGCCAAGGAGATCAGCGCCAAGGCCATCGCGTTTGCGGAAAAGAACGTGCAGACCTCGCTGGCCTACGCGCAACAGCTGATTCACGCCAAGGACCTCACCGAGGTCATGCGTCTCCACACCGAATACGTGCAGGGGCAGATGCGGGCGCTGGCCGAGCAGGCCAGTGAAATGGGGCAGACCGTGACCCGTGCCGCCATGGATGCCACCAAGCCCAAATAACCTGTCCGGCACAGGCCATTTTGGAGGGTCGATCCGGCGCTCGCGCCGGATCAGGCATGCGCCAGCCTTGTTGCAATGCACAAAATCCCCCGTATAGTGCCAAATAGAAAAAGACCGCCGCCAGCCTTGATGGGCCCGCGGCCGGTTGCGCCGTTCCGGCGGCTTCACTTCCAGACACAAGGACTGCCTTTATGAGCGCGAACGATCCATTCGCTGTTGTCCCCTTCAAGGTTCCCGAGCAGTTTCGCGCCTTCGCCGAGATGGGCGTTTTCCAGGCCCGTGACGGCTACCAGAAGCTCAAGGACGCAGCCGTTTCCAACAATGGGGCACTCGAGGCGCTGGTCGAGCAGTCCACCAGGAGCGCCGGCGATTTCACCTCGAAGGTGATCGGAATGGCGCAAACCAACACCGAAGCCGCGTTCGCCTTCACCCAGAGCCTGATGGGCGTGAAATCGCTGCCGGAAGCCTTCGAACTGATGAATGCTCACGCCCGCAAGCAGTTCGAGGTTCTGACCGCGCAGTCCCAGGACCTCGCGGCCATGACCCAGAAGGCGGCGGCTGCGGCCGTCGAGCCGATCGCCGCCGGCGCGGCAAAGGCCTTCAAGCCCGGCGTTTGATCCCGGAATTTGTTACCGGGCAGGGCCGGCGCGAATGAACCGTTTGCGGTTTCGCGGTCACCCATAACGAGTTGTTCGTGACGTGATTTCGGCAGGTCAAAGCGTCTTGCCAAAGCGCGGCGTTGCACCTAGTTTCCCGCGAAATCGCCGCCCTCGGCGGGGCAGCCGATTGGCTGCCGTCGATTGAAAAATGCAGTTGTAGCTCAGCTGGTTAGAGCGCCGGATTGTGGATCCGGAGGTCGGTGGTTCGATCCCACCCAACTGTACCACTTCCAAAGCCCCGAAAATCCGAAGTCTCAGGCCGACTGCGCCAGCAGGACGCGGATTTCCTCGCCTGTTGCAGGCCCGCTTCCGGGATGGGTGAGGGTTGCGAAGGTCCCGATCGCGGCGGGCCGCCCGACGAGATAGCCCTGAACCTCGTTGCACAATTCCGATTGCAGGAATGCCAGCTCCGCCGGTGTCTCGACGCCTTCCGCCAGCACCGGCAGACCGAGACCGCGGCCGAGGCCCAGCACGGCGCGCACGATGGTCGCGGCCTGCTCGTTGGTGTTGACCGACTTGATGAACGAACCGTCGATCTTGATCTTGTCGAACGGGAATGCGCGCAGGTTGGAGAGCGACGAATAGCCGGTGCCGAAATCGTCCATCGCGATATGCACGCCGAGCGCCTTGATCCGCCGCAGCGTGGTGAGCGCGCGGTTGAGATCGCGCACCAGCGCGGTCTCGGTGATTTCGAGTTCGAGCCGGCCGGGCGCGAGGCCGGTTTCCAGCAGCACCTCATGCACGAGCTGCACGAAGTTCTCGTTGTAGATCTGAACCGCCGAGACGTTGACGGCAATGGTGAGAGGCTGCGGCCAGCTCGCGGCCTGTTTGCACGCTTCGCGCAGGACCCATTCGCCGATGCCAAGAATCGCGCCGGTTTCCTCTGCGATCGGAATGAATACGGCCGGTGAAATCGAACCGCGGGTCTTGTGATTCCAGCGTAACAGGGCTTCGAAGCCGACCACGGTCCTGCTCTGGATGTCTTCCTGCGGCTGATAGACCAGAGTGAACTCGCCGCGCGACACCGCCTGCCGCAGATCGTGCTCCAGCACACGACGGTCGTGAACTTCCGCGCCCATTTTCGCTTCGAAGAAGCGGTAGGTGGCGCGGCCTTCCATCTTGGCGCGGTAGAGCGCCGTGTCGGCGTGGGTGAGCAGCGTCTCACGGTTGTCCGCATCGTCCGGGCAGATTGCGATGCCGATGCTGCACGAGGTCATGTTCTCGCTGTCGGATTTATCCCCGTCGGATCGCAGTGCCTCGATAATGCGCTCGGCCAGCCGTCCGGCCGTGGCCGGGTTCGACAGTCCGGGGACAAGGACCGCGAATTCATCGCCGCCGAGGCGCGCGACCATGCATGTCTTGTCGAGGATCGCGGTAACCCGTGAGGCGACGGTCTGAAGCACCTTGTCGCCGGCCGCGTGTCCGAACAGATCGTTGACCTCCTTGAACCTGTCGAGGTCGAAGCAGAGCACGGCGCACTTCTGCCCGCCTGCCATGGTGGCGGCGATCTCATGATCGAGCCGCGCATGGAACGTGCCGCGGTTCGGCAGCGAGGTCAGCGCATCGTGATGCGCAAGATAGCGGATGTGCTGCTCAGCCTTCTTGCGCGCCTGCAGGTTGCGCACGGCGATGACGTGATGCGCATGCCCGGCGAAGTCGATCGGACGCAGGATCAGTTCGACCGGAATCATCGATCCGTCGGCGTGACGAAGATCGGCCTCCACCGGCTGGTTAGGGGCGGCGAACAGTTTCGCACGCGCGCCGGCATCCGGAATGTACGATTGCAGGTTCGTACCGATGAGCTTGTCCGACGTTGAGCCGACAAGCTGCGCGAAACTGGTGTTGACGGTCACAGCGATATCGCCGTCGCAGACCAGAAGGCCTTCGACCGCGGCATTGGCGAGACCGCGCATGCGCTCGGCTTCAAGCACCGAGCGGCGCTGATCGCGGATGTCCAGCGCGAGGCCGGCCAACGCGAGGATGATGATGGTAAAGCTTGCGACCGCGACGCTGAAGGCGAGCCATGCAGCCGGCAAGGCCTGCTGCGACACCTTGATGGTTGGGTCCGGCATGATCGATGCGGCGCCCATGGCGGTGAAATGATGACTGCAGATCGCAAGGGTCAGGAGCAGCGCGCCGGTGGCTTTCCATCGCTCCGATTGACCATGGAGACCCGCCGGCAGCGCCGCTGCGCCGATCAGGGCTCCCAGAACAATGGAAGCCACCACGAGCGTCGGGTCCCAGAGGATCGTTCCTTCGATCTCAAACGCCGCCATGCCGAGATAATGCATCGTAGCGATGCCGCCACCGACCACGGCGCCGCCGAGCCACGGTCCCAGCCGCCATTTCGGCTGCATCGACATCGCAAGACCGGCACCTGTCAGCACGATCGCGGCGATCAGCGACAGTGCTGTCAGGGAGATGTTGTAGCCGTTCGGAATTCCGGGCGAGAACGCCAGCATCGCAATGAAATGCGTGGACCAGATGCCGAAGCCGGTCGAAATGGCGGAGACCGCAAGCCAGACCTTGCGCATGTGACCGGTCGACAGACGGGCATGTCTGAGCAGGTTGATCGCCGCGAGCGACGCGATGGCGCAGATGACGGCCGCGAGCCCCACAAGCCGCAGATCATGGGCGGTGGCGATGCAGTTATAGACTTTCAGCATTGGGCAACCTGGGACGCGAGAATACGCAAGCGTCGGCAGGTACGGGGAATTGCGTAAGAAGAGGTAAACTCGCCGGCGCAGGTTTGACGGATGTGGTTGCGCGGGGTGCTATCGGCTATCGTTGCGATGTGTACGCACAGCGAACAATCGCGAAAAACCCTGTGCCGCAATCACTTTTCGTATGCGAGCGAAGTATCCCGCAGGAAACCGGGGACTAACGCGCAGTAAACCATGAGACGATGAGATGATTGTTCTCTCGTCCGTTAGCGGTCCGCGCGGCTCACGACATCCATCAGTTCGGCGATCTTGCGCCGCTGGTCGGCCTTGTCGCCCGACGTGATCGCATGCTCCACGCAATGGGCGACATGATCGCGCAGGACCTCTTCCTCGACCCGCCGCAGCGCTGCACGGGCGGCTGCGATCTGCGTGACGATGTCGATGCAATAGCGATCATCCTCGACCATTCCCGCGAGACCGCGAACCTGGCCTTCGATCCGTTTCAGCCTTTTCAGGCACGACAACTTGATTTCCTTGCGCATGCCATACTATATACCCCCATAGGGTATAAGTTGCAAGAGGAGAATGGGCCGTGGCATCATCGGATCATCAGAGCAACGGCAAGGGCAGTTGCTGCGGCGGGCAAAACCACCAAGGTTCTGGCGGTCACAGCCACGACGAGCACGCTCACGCGCACCACCATTCCCATGTGGCGAGCCACGGCCACGTTGATGGAGATCAAGCGGGTCAGGCGATCGATCCGGTCTGCGGCATGACCGTCACCACGGCGACCGCGAAGCATCGCCTTGCGTACAAGGGGCAGGACCATTTCTTCTGCTCGGCGGGCTGCCGGACCAGGTTCGAAGGCGATCCGGAAAAGTATCTCGCGCCGAAATCGTCACAGCCTGAAGAGAAGATGCCAGAAGGCACCATCTACACCTGTCCGATGCATCCCGAGGTGCGACAGGTCGGGCCGGGGAGCTGCCCGATCTGCGGCATGGCCCTCGAGCCCGAAACCGTTTCGCTGGATGATGCGCCCGATCCCGAACTGATCGACATGACGCGCCGCTTCTGGATCGGTCTCGCGCTGACGCTGCCGGTGTTTGTCATCGACATGGCGGCGCATCTCGGCGGCATCCACCTGCTGCCGCTGCAAACCTCGAACTGGCTGTCGTTTGCGCTGGCGACGCCGGTGGTGCTGTGGGCCGGCTGGCCGTTCTTCGAGCGCGGCTGGCAGTCGATCAGGACTCGCAATCTCAACATGTTCACGCTGATCGCGATGGGCACCGGCGTCGCCTACATTTACAGCGTGGTCGCGACGCTGGCGCCACAGATGTTTCCGGACGCATTCCGTGATCACCACGGCGCGGTCGCGGTGTACTTCGAAGCGGCCGCCGTCATCACTGTTCTCGTTCTGCTGGGGCAGGTGCTCGAACTGCGCGCCCGGGCGCGCACGTCAGGCGCGATCCGCGCATTGCTCGGACTTGCTCCGAAGACGGCGCGGCGCGTCTCGCAGACCGGCGACGAGGACATCGATATCGACGCCATCGCGGTGGGTGATCTGCTCCGGGTGCGGCCGGGTGAAAAAGTCCCGGTCGATGGCACCGTCGCCGAGGGATCGTCGCTGGTCGATGAGTCCCTCGTCACCGGCGAGTCGATGCCGGTGAAGAAGGCGATCGGCGCGCAGGTGATCGGCGGCACTGTCAACCAGAGCGGCGGCCTTGTGGTCCGCGCCGACAGGATCGGCCGTGACACCATGCTGGCGCGCATTGTCGATCTCGTGGCGCGGGCGCAGCGCTCGCGTGCGCCGGTGCAGCGGCTCGCCGATCAGGTCGCAGGCTGGTTCGTGCCGGTGGTGATCGCGGCGGCGCTCGCGGCGTTCGCGGCATGGGCGGTGTTCGGTCCCGAGCCCCGATTCACCTATGCGCTGGTTGCCGCGGTGACTGTTCTCATCATCGCGTGTCCCTGCGCGCTTGGTCTTGCGACTCCGATGTCGATTATGGTCGGCGTCGGCCGCGGCGCGCGCTCAGGCATTCTCGTCCGCGACGCCGAGGCGCTGGAGAGGATGGAGAAGGTCGACACCCTGGTGATCGACAAGACCGGCACGCTGACCGAAGGCAAGCCGAAGGTGGTCGCTGTGATCGCCGCCGATGGCTTTGATCGCGGCGAACTGCTGCGGCTGGCCGCCAGCGTCGAGCGCGCCAGCGAGCATCCGCTGGCCTTTGCGATCCTGAACGCCGCGAAGGAGGAAGGTCTCGCGCTTTCCGATGTGCAGGGTTTCGACTCGCCTGTGGGCAAGGGCGCGACCGGTACTGTCGATGGCCGCCGCATCGTAATCGGCAATGCCGTGATCATGCAGCAGTCGAGCGTCGACACGAAGGCACTGGAGAAGGACGCACGCGACCAGCGCGAGCGCGGTGCGACCGCGATCTATGTCGCGGTCGATGGCCGCGCTGCGGGCGTCATCGCCATTGCCGATCCGGTCAAGCCGAGTGCGCCTGAGGCGCTCAAGCAACTGCGCGCCAGCGGTCTGCGCATTGTCATGCTGACCGGCGACAATGTGACGACGGCGCAGGCGGTGGCGAAGACGCTTGGCATCAGCGACGTGGAGGCTGACGTTCTGCCCGAGCGCAAGGGCGATGTGGTAACGCGTCTGCGCGGCGAGGGCCGCGTGGTGGCGATGGCCGGTGACGGCATCAACGACGCTCCCGCGCTTGCCGCGGCCGATGTCGGCATCGCCATGGGCAGCGGCACCGATGTGGCGATTGAAAGCGCGGGCATCACGCTGCTGCGCGGCGATCTGATGGGGCTGGTGGAAGCCCGGCAACTGTCGCGGGCGACGATGCGCAATATCCGCCAGAACCTGGCGTTTGCCTTCCTGTACAACGCAGCCGGCATTCCGGTCGCGGCGGGTGTGCTTTATCCGGTGTTCGGGATTCTGCTGTCGCCGATGATCGGCGCTGCGGCCATGGCGCTGTCGTCAGTCAGCGTGATCGGCAATGCGCTGCGGTTGGCGCGCATGAAGCTTCAATCATAAGAGGCTTCATTCGAAGTTGTTCGGGTCATGCGCGATAGCAAGGGAACATGCGCATGAAAAAAGGCCGGGCTAAAAAGCCCGGCCTGTTTAGTTTTTGGCCACGTGAGGCCGACACAATCACCTTCCAAGAGGGATAACTGAGCGCGCGTTCCGCTGGAGGAGGGGGACAGTGTGCAGAACGCTCATTCAGTGTGGGGAGAGTATGGTCCGCGATTTCCCATGCGGACAACTCCGATCCCGGTATGTCAGTCATGCTCAGGATGCGGGCTCAAACGTCCGTTTGAACAGCATCAGGACGGCCAGCGCTGCGCCTTACTCACGATAAAATCACGGAAAACCTGCACGCGCGCCACGGACTTCAATTCTTCGGGATAGACAAAATACGTATCCAATTGAATCGAGTCCGCCTCGCTGAACAGCTGCACGAGACGGTTGTTGTCCTCGACCAGATAGTCCGGCAGCGCCGCGATTCCGAGGCCCTGCTGGCAGGCGCGCACCAGGCCCAGGATGTTGTTGACCTTGAACACCGGCTCGCGCGGCCCGGACCCGTTGGTATTGGCCTCGATCAGCCAGTTCCGGTTTTGCAGGTGCTGCGGCACGTTCTGGTCGCTGAGGACGATGATCCGGTGTGCGTCCAGTTCGTCCAGCGTGCGCGGGGTGCCGTGGCGCTTGACGTATTCCGGCGAGCAATAGGCATGGAAGCCCATCGAGAACAGCTTGCGCTGAATGAGATCCGGCTGGGTCGGCTTGCGGGTGCGGATCGCCACATCGGCTTCGCGCATCGACAGGTCGAGTTCCTCGTCGGTGACGATCAGCGAAATGCGGATGTCCGGATACAGCGCGGTGAACTCGCCGAGCCGCGGGATCAGCCAGTTGATGCCGACGCCCGGCGTGGTGGTCACCTTGAGGTCGCCGCTCGGCCGCTCGCGGCTGTCGGTGAGCTTCGCGCGCGCCGCCTGCAACTGCATGAACACGTCATGCGCCGTGCGGAACAGCAAGTCGCCCTGTTCGGTGAGGATCAGTCCGCGCGCATGGCGATGAAACAGCGAGACCGCCAGTTCCTGCTCCAGCGCGCTGACCTGGCGCGACACGGCCGACTGCGACAGCCCGAGCTGTTCGCCGGCATGCGTGAAGCTTCCCGCTTCCGCCGCCGCGTGAAAGACCTTCAGCTTGTCCCAATCCATATCGCTTAATCCGTCGCGTGTTCGTGGCATGGTCACTCCGCCGCTGCGCGTTCGGTGGCGCTGTGCGCCAGGAAGCGTTCCGCTTCCAGCGCCGCCATACAGCCGAGGCCCGCAGCCGTCACGGCCTGGCGATAGGTTTCATCCGCGACGTCGCCCGCGGCGAAGACGCCGGGCACCGAGGTCGCGGTGGAATGCGGTGCGATCTCGATATAGCCGGAGGGCTTCAGTTTGAGTTGGCCGGCGACGAGCTCGGTCGCCGGAGCATGGCCGATGGCGACGAAGACGCCGTCGGCGGCGTGTTCGGTCACCGCGCCGCTCTTGATGTTTTTCAGCACGACGTGGGTCACCTTGGAAGGATTGTCCTGGCCGCGGATATCCGCGACTTCGCTGTCCCAGATCACCTTGATCTTCGGGTGCTTGAACAGGCGATCCTGCAAAATGCGCTCCGCGCGCAGGCTGTTGCGGCGGTGAATCAGCGTGACCTGCGAGGCGAAGTTGGTCAGGAACAGCGCTTCCTCGACGGCGGTGTTGCCGCCGCCGACCACGAACACTTCCTTGTTGCGGTAGAAGAAGCCGTCGCAGGTGGCGCAGGCCGAGACGCCGAAGCCCTTGAACTTCTCCTCGAAAGGCAATCCGAGCCAGCGGGCCTGCGCGCCGGTGGCGAGGATCACCGTGTCAGCCAGATAGACGTCGCCGCTGTCGGTCGAGATGCGGAAGGGGCGCTGGCCGAGTTCGAGCTTGTTGACGTGATCGGTGACGATCTTGGTGCCGACATGCGCCGCCTGCTTCTCCATCTGCTCCATCAGCCAGGGGCCTTGGATGACGTCGGCAAATCCCGGATAGTTCTCGACGTCGGTGGTGATGGTGAGCTGGCCGCCGGGCTGAATGCCCTGGATCAGCACGGGCTCAAGCATGGCGCGTGCGGCGTAAATTGCGGCGGTGTAACCCGCCGGTCCTGAACCGATGATGACAACCTTGGCATGAATAGGAGCGGCCATAGCCCGACCCTTAGGAGTTTGTTGCATGGATTGATCAGCGAAGAGGCGGGAAATGCCCGCAAAGGCATCGCTGCGCTGTTAAAAGTGCATGTTCCGAATGTAGGCCATCCTGTGAGCTATGCAAGATATGCAACCCCTATCATGAAATTTTCCCCAGCTAGACATGAGATAGCTCATGGCGCGAAATAAAATTGCGCGAAGCCGTGCCGCTGGCTAGAACAGTTTTGCAAAAGGCCGGAAATATCCGGTCGCCAGGGGATTAGGTGTCCGTGTCAAAGAGCCTCGACGAAATCGACCTGAAAATACTCAATGAGATTCAGGCTGATGGCCGAATCACCAATGTCGAACTGGCCAAGCGGGTGGGCATTTCGCCGCCGCCCTGCCTGCGCCGGGTCCGCACCCTGGAGGAGGAGGGCTATATCCGCGGCTACCGCGGACTGCTGGACCCGCCGTCGCTCGGCTTCGACGTCACGGTGTTTGCCTCGGTGCACCTGTCGAGCCAGGCCGACGCGGATCTGCGCGCGTTCGAGGAGTTCGTCCGCCACGAGCCGCTGGTGCGCGAATGCTGGATGCTGTCGGGCGAGATCGATTTCATCCTCAAATGCGTCGCGCCGGACATGGCGACCTTCCAGAACTTCGTCTCGCATCTCACCGCCGCGCCCCATGTGCGCAATGTGCGAACCTCGCTGGTGCTGCACAACTCCAAGAATGCGCCCGACGTTCCGCTCGAACTGAAAGTCCCGCAGGGCTGACGCTGCTCGCGGCTTCGGTTTCTATGTCGTCCTGGCGAAGGCCGGGACGACATAGAGGCCATACGAGACCCAGCATTCTCGCGGGCAAAGGTTTCATCTAAAAGCCGCGTGCCGGGCGCTTGCCCAATTGCGTGATGGGACTGACGTGACTTTATTCCAGATCATTGTGCTGGCGCTGGCTGGTTTCGCCGCCGGCACCATCAATGCTGTCGCCGGTGGCGGCACGTTCGTTACATTTGCCGCCCTCGTGGCCTGCGGATTGCCGACGCTCGATGCCAACGCCACCAGCGCGGTGGCCCTGACGCCCAGCAATCTGTCCAGCGTCGCGGCCTATCGCTCCGAAGTCCGCAGCCATTTCCGCGAGATGATTCCATTCGCGATCATCGGACTGATCGGCGGAGCCGCAGGTGCGCTGTTGCTGATCTGGATTGGCGATGGCGGTTTCCGCCCGCTGGTGCCGTGGCTGCTGTTGCTGGCCACTTTGCTGTTCGCCCTCAGCAGCCAGATCCGCAACTTCGTCGAGCCGTGGTCGCGCGGACAGCATGCGGGCGCACGAATTGCCGCCTATGTGCTGATGATGGTGGTGGCGGTCTATGGCGGATTTTTCGGCGCAGGCACCGGCATCATGATGCTGGCGGCACTGGCCATTCTCGAAAGCGGAAATTTCCACAAGGCGAACGCGACCAAGCTTCTTGTGGCGTTCCTGATACAGATCATGTCGGCGGCGCTGCTGATCGCCGGTGGTCTTGTACACTGGCCGCAGGCGCTGGTGACGATCGGCGCATCGGTGTTCGGCGGATATTACGGCGTTGTGGTCGCGCGCCGCGTTCCGGAAAAAATAATCCGCGCCGCGGTGGTGGCCATCGGCGCGGTTTTGACTGTCGTGTTCTTTCTCAGGACATGATCGCAATCATGTCGCGCCGGCTTGAGAGATCAAGCCTTGCCGCGCGAGGCGTCGACGCTCCAGGGACCCGGGCCCGCGCTCGCCAGATAGAGACAGACGAAGCAGAGCGTGATAGCCGCGGTGCCGCCGTTGATCACAGGATAGAAATTCTTCGGAAAGTGACCGATGAAATATGCGAAGGCCATCTCGCCTGCGAGAATGAAAGCTACCAGCCGGCTAAACAACCCGATGATCAGCAAGCCGCCGAGAATCAGTTCGAGCGATCCTGCAGCGCCGTATAATGAGAAGAGTTCGACCTTGGCGAATGGCGAGTCCGGTGGAAACTTGAGAATCTTTGCGACGCCATACTGAAACAGCATAAGGCCGATGATGATGCGCAGCACGCTGAGCAGTTGCGGTCGGTACGGTTCGAGAAATCTGAAGTCCATGGAAAGCCCCCTGTTTGATTCCACGTACTTTGTTACCGCGCCGTCCGGCCAAGCGGAAGATTCGGACATGCCGGATTCGATGACGATTTCGTCAGGCGATCTGGAGTAATTCCGGAAAGTCGGTGTTGTGCGTGTGCCTTGGTTTCCGACGGGAAACCTCTGCTACTTTTTCTGCTGTTCATCCCGCGGAATTTCAGCGCCGATACAGCGGGTGGCCTTGGGCTGACAGGCAAAACCGATATTGGAGCAGGCCGGTCCCTTGCCGTCGGCGCCGCGCGTGCAACTCACGCACTCGTCGGTCCAGCGCGTGCAGTGCGGCTGGTTGACGTAGACCGACAGTTCCTTCGGCTTGCTCGGGGGCGGAATCTCAAGCTCGGCGGCACGCGCGCCGGTGGCAGCCAGAAAGGCCGCCAGCATCAGCATCGTCATGGAAGAACGCCGCATCGATTCCTCGTCGCCGCGGAGCGGCATTTATTCGCGCGATCCTAAAGCAAATGGCCGGGAAGTCCCGGCCATTTCCTGAATTGCGCAGTTGCGAGCGTCCCGCTTACTTCCAGTCCACCTTGGTGATCTCGTAAGCCTTCGCGCCGCCGGGAGCGACGACCTCGACGGACGTGCCCTTCTTCTTGCCGATCAGCGCGCGCGCTAGCGGCGACGTGATCGAGATGCGGCCCTTCTTGGCGTCGGCTTCGGTCTCGCCGACGATCTGCCAGACGGCCTTCTTCTCGGTGTCTTCGTCGATCAGGGTCACCGTCGCGCCGAACTTGATGGTGTCGCCGGACAGCTTTGAGACATCGATGATGTCGGCGCGCGCGAGCTTGTCCTCGAGTTCCGCGATGCGGCCCTCGTTATGCGACTGCGCTTCCTTCGCGGCATGATACTCGGCGTTCTCGGACAGGTCGCCATGCGAACGCGCTTCGGCGATCTGCTCGACAATGCGCGGGCGATCCACCGACTGGCGCTGCTTCAGTTCAACTTCCAAGGCGGCGTATCCGCCCTGTGTCATCGGTACCTTCTCAACCATTTCGCCGTCCTTGTATCTCGCGCGTCGGAACTGGCCGGGCGCGCGAAACATGTGATGTGATCCCTTTGGCGCCTTGGGCCGCCGGGCAACGAATGAGAACATGAACGCAGCGAGACGGTTCCCGCCGCTGGTCCCACTTTATACTACGCCGGCCAAGCCGACCGGCTACCAATTTCACAAATCGGGGAAGTAACCCTGCAGGGTGCGGACCTCGAGATCCCCGCCCAGATAGGCCCGGATACCCTGCGCCGCCGCCAGTGCACCCGAAAGAGTGGTGTAATATGGCACTTTATGCAAGAGGGCAGCACGTCGCAATGAGCGGCTGTCGGCCAGCGCCTGCGGCCCCTCGGTGGTATTGAAAACGAGTTGCACCTCGCCGTTGGTAATTGCGTCAACAATGTGCGGGCGGCCTTCCAGCACCTTGTTGATCTTTTCCGCCGGTACCCCGTTCTCCACGAGGAAACGCTGGGTGCCCGAGGTTGCGATCACCTTGAAGCCGAGCGAGCTCAGCATTTTCACTGCATCGAGGATGCGCGCCTTGTCGATTTCGCGCACCGACACGAACACGGTTCCCTTGCGCGGCACGCGCGTGCCGCCCCCGAGCTGGCTCTTGGCGAAGGCGACGGCGAACGACGTGTCGATGCCCATGATCTCGCCGGTCGATTTCATTTCCGGCCCGAGCACGGTGTCGACGCCGGGGAAGCGCGCGAACGGGAACACGGATTCCTTGACGCCGACATGGTTGAGCTTGCGCGGCTTCAGCTTGAAGTCAGCGAGCCTCTCGCCGGCCATGATGCGGGCTGCGATCTTGGCGACCGGAATGCCGACCACCTTGGCGACGAACGGCACGGTGCGCGATGCACGCGGGTTCACTTCGAGCACGTAGATCTCGCCGTCCTTGATGGCGTACTGGACGTTCATCAGGCCGACGACGTCGAGGCCGAGCGCGAGCTCGCGGGTCTGGCGTTCGAGTTCGGCGATCATCGCGGCGTCGAGCGAATGCGGCGGCAGTGAGCAGGCCGAGTCGCCGGAGTGAATGCCGGCTTCCTCGATATGCTCCATGATGCCGACGACGAACGTATCTTTGCCGTCGCACAGGCAGTCGACGTCGACTTCGGTCGCATCGGACAGATAGCGGTCGAACAGCAGCGGGTTCTTGCCGAGCACCGTGTTGATCTGGCCGGTCTTGTCGTTGGGATAGCGCGCCTTGACGTCGGCGGGCACCAGCTCCGGCAGGGTGCCGAGCAGGTAATCGCCGAGCTGGAACTCTTCGCGGATGATCTGCATGGCGCGGCCGCCGAGCACATAGGACGGACGCACGACCAGCGGCAGACCGAGATCAGCGGCCACGAGGCGCGCCTGTTCGACCGAATAGGCGATGCCGTTCTTCGGCTGCTTGAGACGCAGCTTGTCCAGCACGCGCTTGAAGCGGTCGCGGTCTTCGGCGAGATCGATGGCGTCGGGCGAAGTGCCGAGGATCGGCACGTCGGCGGCTTGCAGCGCATGCGCGAGTTTCAGCGGGGTCTGGCCACCGAACTGCACGATTACGCCATGCAGCGTGCCGTTGCTGCGCTCGGTGTCGATGATCTCCAGCACGTCCTCGGCGGTCAGCGGCTCGAAGTAGAGCCGGTCCGCGGTGTCGTAGTCGGTGGACACCGTTTCCGGATTGCAGTTGACCATGATGGTCTCGTAACCGGCGTCATGCAGCGCGAAGCAGGCGTGACAGCAGCAGTAGTCGAACTCGATGCCCTGACCGATCCGGTTCGGGCCGCCGCCGAGAATGATGACCTTGTTCTTGTCCGACGGTGCGCTTTCGTCCGCGGCGGTGCCGGCGAACGGCGCCTCATAGGTCGAATACATGTAGGCGGTCGGGGATGCGAATTCGGCGGCGCAGGTGTCGATGCGTTTGAACACCGGACGCACGTTCAAGGATCGCCGCAGTGACTTTACTTCGGCTTCGGTCTTGCCGGCCAGCACCGCAAGGCGCGCGTCGGAGAAGCCCATCGCTTTCAGCGTGCGCATGCCGTGGGCATTGCCGGGCAGGCCGTGCGTCTTGACCTTGTCTTCCATCTCCACGATGCCGCGCATTTCGGCGAGGAACCACGGGTCGATCTTGCACGAGGTGAAGATCTCTTCGTTGGTCCAGCCGAGCCGCATCGCCTGCGCGACCTGCAGCAGCCGGTCGGGCGTCGGCGTGCCGAGCGCGGCGCGCACCGCGTTCTTGTCGTCGCTCTGGCCGAGGCCCTCGATTTCGATCTCGTCGAGACCGGTGAGGCCGGTCTCAAGGCCGCGCAGCGCCTTCTGCAAGCTTTCCTGGAAGGTGCGGCCGATGGCCATCACTTCGCCGACCGACTTCATCGAGGTGGTCAGGGTGGTGGAGGCGCCGGGGAATTTCTCGAAGGCAAAGCGCGGAATCTTGGTGACCACGTAGTCGATGGTCGGCTCGAACGACGCCGGCGTCGCACCGCCGGTGATGTCGTTGGCGATTTCATCGAGCGTGTAGCCGACGGCGAGCTTCGCCGCGACCTTGGCGATCGGGAAGCCGGTGGCCTTGGAGGCCAGCGCGGACGAACGCGACACGCGCGGATTCATTTCAATGACGACCATGCGGCCGTCCGCCGGATTGACGCCGAACTGCACGTTCGATCCGCCGGTCTCGACGCCGATCTCGCGCAGCACCGCCAGCGAGGCGTCGCGCATGATCTGGTATTCCTTGTCCGTCAGCGTCAGGGCAGGGGCGACGGTGATGGAGTCGCCGGTGTGCACGCCCATCGGATCGAGGTTCTCGATCGAGCAGACAATGATACAGTTGTCCTTCTTGTCGCGGACAACCTCCATCTCGTACTCTTTCCAGCCGAGCACCGACTCTTCGATCAGCACTTCGTTGGTCGGCGAGGCATCGAGTCCGCGTTCGATGATGTCGAGGAATTCCTCGCGGTTGTAGGCAATGCCGCCGCCGGTGCCGCCCATGGTGAACGACGGGCGGATGATGGCAGGCAGGCCGATCTCGGACAGCGCCATCAGCGCCTGACCGAGCGCATGTTCCTGATAGCGCTTGCGCCGGTCACCCTCGTGCAGCACCCACTGGCGCTCGTGTTCGGCAAGCGCTTCGCCGGAGAGCTTTTCCTTCTCGGCGAGATACTGGTCGCGATACTGCTTCTTCAGGTCGGAGGCGTTGGCGAGCCGCGACTTCGGCGTCTCGAGCCCGATCTTGGTCATCGCCTCGCGGAACAGCTGGCGGTCTTCCGCCTTGTCGATGGCGTCGGCGGTGGCGCCGATCATCTCGACGTCGAATTTCTCCAGCGTGCCCTGACGGCGCAGCGACAGCGCGCAGTTCAGCGCGGTCTGGCCGCCCATGGTCGGCAGCAGCGCGAAGCCGCCGGGAATGACATGGCGTTCCTTCTCGATGATCTTGGCGACGATTTCCGGCGTGATCGGCTCGATATAGGTCGCGTCCGCCAGTTCCGGGTCCGTCATGATGGTGGCCGGATTGGAATTGACGAGGACGATGCGATAGCCCTCTTCGCGGAGCGTTTTCACGGCCTGGGTGCCGGAATAGTCGAATTCGCAGGCCTGACCGATCACAATGGGGCCAGCGCCGATGATGAGGATCGTCGAGATGTCTGTACGTTTAGGCATTGTCGCTCAATAGTGGATCGAATTGAAGTTTGCGACAGCAAAGACAGGGCGCCGCGCTGAAACCCTCTCCCCGTGGGGGAGAGGGTAGGGTGAGGGGGTTCTATGGTGGACGGACGGGCTCGTGCCCTGCGCCAAAGGATGACCGACGCGGAAAAGCTGATGTGGAGCAGGCTCCGCAGCCGCCGGTTGGCTGGCGTCAAGTTCAAGCGCCAACAGCCGCTTTTCGGTTACATCGTTGATTTTGTCGCTCCGGACCGGAAGCTGGTGATTGAGATTGACGGTGGGCAGCATGCCGAACAGACCGATCAGGATGCCAAACGCAGCACAATGATTGAAGAATCCGGATATCACGTCATCCGCTTCTGGAATCATGACGTTCTGGGCAATATCGACGGCGTTCTTCAGACCGTTATTCAAGAGCTGAACATCTCCCGATGAGCCCCCTCACCCCAACCCTCTCCCCGCCGGGGAGAGGGGGTAGGTCGTGGCTAGGTCAAAAACTGGGCACAAAAAAAGGGCGCGCATCCGCGCGTCCCTTGAGCCAAGCGCCAGGTTGCCCTCGCGCGCGGGGTGTCTTTAGACCAGATTCCCGAGCGTTGAAAGGCTTTTAAGGCCGCAATTAACCGGCATTTTTACGCAGTTTCGGGCTTTTTGACGCTCAGGTGGGCGTGGTTGCCACGAAGGTCATGCGGGCCGGGTTGTAGCCGACATTGGTTTTGGCGCGGACCGGCGAAAACCCTGCGGTTTTCAGCTTGGCCAGCATGTCGGCCTCGCCGTAGCGCTGCAGCCCGATGCTTTGGCGCAATTGCCAGTAATCGGAGAGGGCGGTGCGCGCGAGGCCCCACAGCGCGTCGGTCAGGAAGCCGTTTTTGGCCGCGAGCTTGAGCAGCGCGATCACGTCGGTGGCGGCGCCCACTTCCGGCCGCAGGATGTCGCCGAGCACGAGCTTGCCGCCCGGCTTCAGGATACGCCGCATCAGGCTGAAGGCGCGGTCGAGTTCCGCCGGCGTCATGTACTGCGCGACCGAAATCATCACCGCGAGGTCGACCGAGCGATCCGGCAATTGCTGAAGGTCGTCGAGGGAGCGGACATCGATTTTCGGGTTCGGGCCGAAGCGCGCACTCAGCCGCCCGCGCACGCCGGGCGCGGGTTCGGCGAGAATGAGCTTCCGGCAGGCGGCGGCAACCCCCGCTGCGAACAGTGCTTCCCCGCACGAATAGTCGAGCACGACGGCGTCGGGCGAGGGCACATAGCTGAGAATGTCATTGGCGATCACGCGGAAATGCACATCGCGATGCAGCTTGCTGACATAAATCGTATGCGTTGAATCGTAATAGTCGATCCAGTCGTCCATCGGCCTGTCCGGCAGCATGATCCCGAAAAGTGGAAGCCGGTTTTCGGAAGATCATGCCTCTACGTTAATGGCATCCCTGCGTTGCCGCAGAACCATGCCTCCAAATGAAGGGTTCCTTGTGCAGGAACCGGCGGGTGCAGGATGCGTTAGAAGGTCTGGCGATCCCTGTCCATCGCCTGATCTGTATCTCCTAGCAGGAAGGCCCCGCCGTGAGCAAAACCAGGACCAGCGTTTCCCCCGATCTCGATACGCCCACCGACCTCGACACCGCAGACGTGGCCAAGGTGTCTGCCGCCCTCAACACGCTTCTGGCCGATGCCTTCGCGCTTTATCTGAAGACCAAGAACTTCCACTGGCACATCAGCGGGCGGCATTTCCGCGACTATCACCTGCTGCTGGACGAACAGTCCGATCAGATTTTCGCGACCACCGATGTGCTGGCGGAGCGTGTCCGCAAGATCGGCGGCAGTACCATCCGCTCCATCGGCAACATCGCCAAGCTGCAGACCATCAAGGACAATGACGAGAAGTTCGTGCCGCCGCGCGAGATGCTGCGCGAACTCATGAACGACAACAAGAAGGTCGCCGCCGCGATGCGCAAGGCGCACAAGATCTGCGACGATGCCGAGGATGTGGCCTCCGCCAGCATTCTTGAGAACTTCATCGACGAAACCGAGCGGCGGACCTGGTTCCTGTTCGAGGCGACGCGGCAGGAAGGCGGCAACGAAGCCTGATTTCCAAAAACGTCGCGCTCTGGAAAAACGCCCGCCTCGTAGCGGGCGTTTTGTTTCATTCTGATCTGTCTTCGGCCCATGCTAATAAGGCGTCCCGCTTTCGCGGGGCGGGGTGGAGACGTTTCTTGCACGCATTCGAATGGCTGATCGGCCTGTTGATGGGCGCCATGCTGCTGTCGGCCCTGGCGCGGCGTCTTGGCGTGCCCTATCCGACCTTTCTGGCGCTCGGCGGCATCGCGATTGCGCTCCTGCCCAGTTCACCCAACTGGACGCTTGAGCCGGATCTGGCGCTGGCGCTGTTCGTCGCGCCGGTGCTGCTCGACGCCGCGTTCGACACGTCCACCCGCGATCTGCGGGACAACTGGCTTCCGGTCGCCATGCTGGTGGTGGCTGCGGTCGGCGTGACCACCGTGGCTGTCGCCGTCGTGGTGCGCTGGCTCGTGCCGGAGATGCCGTGGGCCGCGGCGGTCGCGCTCGGCGCCATCGTTGCGCCGCCGGACGCCGCCGCCGCGACGGCGATCCTGCGCAGTGTCCGGCTGCCTTACCGCATCCAGAAAATTCTCGAGGGTGAAAGCCTGCTCAACGATGCCAGCGCGCTGCTGATCTATCGTATCGCCGTCGGCGCAGCGATGGCGTCTTCGTTGAGTCTGGAGAGCATCGCCCCGGCGCTCACGCTGTCGCTGATCGGCAGCGTCATCGCCGGTTATGTGCTGGCGCGGGCGATAATGCCGCTGCTGACTCGGATCTCCGACGTGCCAACCGCGATCATCATGCAGTTCGCGACAACGTTTGTTGTCTGGATCATCGCCGAGAAGCTGCAACTGTCGGCCATCCTGACCATCGTGGTCTATGCCATCGTCATCTCACGCAGCGTGCCGATGCTCACCTCGGCGCGAATGCGCGTGCCGTCCTATGCGGTGTGGGAGACGGTCGTCTTTCTTCTCAATGTGATGGCGTTCGTGCTGATCGGAATGCAGTTGCGGCCGATCTGGAGCGGACTGGGCGACGGGTCGGTCCGCCAGCAGTACTGCATCGTCGCCGGCATCGTGCTGGTGACCGTGATCGTGGTGCGGATTGTCTGGATGATGTGCTACATCACCGTCGTGCGCGCGAAGCTCCTGCGCTACGGCTACAACCCGGAGCGGAAATCCGGCGTCCCATCGGTCAAGAGCAGCCTGCTGATCTCGTGGTGCGGGATGCGCGGCATCGTCACGCTCGCGGCTGCGTTCGCGCTGCCGGTGGGCTTTCCCTATCGCGATCTGATCCTGCTCACCGCCTTCGGGGTGGTGCTGGGCACGCTCGTCATTCAGGGGCTGACGCTGCGGCCGCTGATCGACTGGTTTGCGCTGGATGATGGCGATCCGGTCGGTCAGGAGATCGGCTGGGCGCGCCGCGCGGCCTTGCATGCGGCGCTGGAAGCGATCGACGGCAACACCTCGCCCGCGGCGGAATTGCTGCGGCTTGAATACCGGCAGTTGCTCGATCAGGCCGAAAGCAATCCGGATGGTCTGATGTCGAGCGAACTGCCTGCCGATCCTGTGCGGTTGCAGGCGATCGATGCCGCGCGACTTGTGCTGTTCGAGATGCGTCAGTCAGGCGAAATCGGCGACGACGCGTTTCACCGGCTGGAAGAGGAGTTCGACTGGGCCGAACTCAGCGCGGCGAAGTCGTAGTAAAGCGGGCTTGAGACTTAAGCCCGCTTTTTCTCGCGCATCAGATCGGCGAAGCGCTTGAACAGGTAATGCGAATCGCGCGGGCCGGGTGAGGCCTCGGGATGGTACTGCACCGAGAACACCGGTTTGTCGTCCAGCGCGATGCCGCAATTCGAGTCGTCGAACAGCGAGATATGCGTCTGGGTGACGTTCGTTGGCAGCGTGGTCTTGTCCACGGCGAAGCCGTGGTTCATCGAGGTGATCTCGACCTTGCCGGTGGTGAGATCCTTGACCGGATGGTTGGCGCCGTGGTGGCCCTGATGCATCTTCATGGTCTTGCCGCCCAGCGCCAGGCCGAGCATCTGGTGGCCAAGGCAAATCCCGAAGGTCGGCGTGCCGGACTCGATCACCTTCTTGATGACAGGCACGGCGTATTCGCCGGTCGCCGCCGGATCGCCGGGGCCGTTCGACAGGAACACGCCGTCCGGCTTCATCGCCAGAATGTCTTCGGCGGAGGTCTTCGCGGTGACTACCGTGACCTTGCAGCCTTCTCCGGCGAGCAGACGCAGGATGTTGCGCTTGATGCCGTAGTCGATGGCGACGACATTGAATTCCGGCTTGTCCTGCTTGCCGAACCCGTTGTTCCACTCCCACGGCGTCTCGTCCCAGTTGAAGCGCTGGGTGCTGGTCACCATCGGCACGAGGTCCATGCCCTCCAGGCCGGGCCACTCGCGCGCTTCTTCCTTGAGGCCGTGCAGATCGAACTTGCCGTCCTTGTTGTGGGCGATCACGGCGTTGGGCATGCCCTTGCTGCGGATCAGCGCGGTCAGCGCGCGCGTGTCGATGCCCGACAGGCCGATGATGCCGCGCGCCTTTAGCCATGCATCGAGATGCCTGGCGGCGCGATAATTCGACGGATCGGTGATGCCCGCGCGCAGGATCACGCCGCGTGCGCCCGGCGTTGCCGCCATGTTCACCGTTTCGATGTCTTCATCGTTGGTGCCGACATTTCCGATATGCGGAAATGTGAAGGTGATGAGCTGCCCGGCATAGGACGGATCGGTGAGGATTTCCTCATAACCGGTCATCGCCGTATTGAAGCAGACTTCGCCAACGGCCTGGCCTTCCGCACCGAGGCCGAAGCCTTCCAGCACGGTGCCATCGGCGAGCACGAGGAGCGCGGTCGGTTTGAGGTCCGGCCAGGCTGAGGAGTTATCTGATGTGGTCATAAGCCCATCACATAACCCCTGTGCCGCGGCGCGTCAAAGGCGGAACAGGTATGTTTCATCAGGTTTTTTGGGGTTTTCTGGAAAAATTGACAGGTGTCAAGAGAACCCTAATCTGCGCCTCCACGCAGCCGGGAAAGAACTGCGGCAAGGCAGGAGACATATCCATGAGTTCAGCGGGCGTTGCGCCGGAATTGCATCACCTTCATTCGGGCGGAACGATCGGGAATCTGATCGTCAATGCGGTGGGCCGGTATGCCGACCAGCCCGCCATTGCCGACGGCAAGGTGCGGTGGAGCTACCGCGAACTCGGCGACACCATCGGCCGGTTCATCAGCCTGTTCCGCTCCCTCGGGCTCAAGAAGGGCAGCGCGCTCTCCATTCTGGCCAGCAACCGCGCTGAATCATGGGCCGCGATCTGCGCCGCGCTGGTGATGGGCGTGCGCTACACGCCGCTGCATCCGATGGCGGCGGAGGACGACCACGCCTTCATCATCGAGGATGCCGAGATCGATCTTCTGATTGTCGAGGGTGCCAAGTTCGGCCCGCGCGGCATGGCGATCAAGAGCCGGGTGCCGTCGCTGAAGAATCTCTACTCGATCGGGCCGATGGACGGCGTGCGCGACATCATGCCGGACCTCGCCACTGTGAAAGCCGCGCCGCTGGTCGATGAAAGCTCGTCTCACGAGATCGCGTTTCTGGCCTACACCGGCGGCACCACCGGCCGCTCCAAGGGCGTGATGCTGCCGCATCGCGCCCTGATAACAATGACGCTGCTGCTCTATTCGGATTGGGACTGGCCCGAACAGATCCGTTTCCTTGCCGCGACCCCGATCAGCCATGCCGCCGGCGTCACATTGTTCCCGGTGATGATGCGCGGCGGCCTGATGCGCCTGGTGCAGGGCTTCGAGCCCGAGGTCTATGCGGGCGTGGTCGCGGCGGAGAAGATCAACTCGACCTTCCTGGTGCCGACGCTGATCTATGCGCTGATCGACAACGAACACCTGCGCAAGCGTCACGACATGTCGTCGCTGGAAATGATCGTCTATGGCGCCGCGCCGATGTCGCCGGACCGCCTGTTAGAGGGCATGAAGATTTTCGGTAAGGTGTTCGTGCAGCTCTATGGCCAGACCGAAGCGCCGCAATGCATCACCTCGATGCGCAAGATCGACCATGACGAGACCAAGCCGCAGCGGCTCGGCTCCTGCGGCCGCGCCAGCCCGTTCGTCGACGTGAAGCTGTTCGATGCGGAGATGCGCGAGGTCGGGATCAACGAGCCCGGCGAAATCTGCGTGCGCGGTCCGCTGGTGATGGACGGTTACTGGAAGCGCCCCGAGGCCAATGCCGAAACCCTGAAAGGCGGCTGGCTGCACACCGGCGATGTCGCGGTGAAGGACGAGGAGGGTTACTTTTATATCGTCGACCGCACCAAGGACATGATCATCTCCGGCGGCTTCAATATCTATCCGCGCGAGGTCGAGGATGCGCTGATGTCGCATCCCGCCGTTGCCTCCGCCGCGGTGATCGGCATTCCCGACGACAAGTGGGGCGAGGCGGTGAAAGGCTTTGTAGTGCTGAAAGCCGGCGCCAACAGCGGGGTCGCCGAGTTGCAGGCCCATGTGAAAGACAAGCGCGGCGCGCCGTGGTCGCCGAAGACCATCGATTTCGTTGATGTCATTCCGGTCACGGGGCTCGGCAAGATCGACCGCAAGGCGCTGCGCGCGCCGTACTGGGAAGGCCGCAAGCGCGGCGTGGCGTAGTGGAGAGGATTCGGCCTCGCGACATGTGAGACATACTCAGGCTGTCATGCGCGGGCTTGACCCGCGCATCCATCCTGAGAAAAGCTCTTCAAGTGATGGATTGCCAGGTCAGGCCCGGCAATGACAGAACAGGAAGGTTCGCATGCTCAATTCGCTTCCCGTCGTGCTGGTGCCTGGTCTTGCGTGCTCGCCGCGGATTTACGAGCCGCAGATACCTTCGCTGTGGCGGCAGGGCGCGGTGTTCGTCGCCAACCATGCGCGCGGCGGCGACATGGCGGCGATCGCGCGGCGCATTCTTGCCGAAGCTCCGCTGCGCTTTTCGCTCGCGGGCCATTCGATGGGCGGCTACATCATCTTTGAAATGTTCCGGCAGGCGCCGGAGCGGATTGCGCGGCTCGCTTTCCTGAATACATCGGCGCGGCCCGAAGCGCCGGAAGTCTCCGAAAAGCGGCGGGCGATGATCGCCGAGGTGAAGCAGGGCGGTTACCGCGCCGTGATGGATCGCCTGTTTGCGAACTTCGTGCATCCCGCGCTGGCGCGCGACGAGCAGTTGCACCGCATCGTGCTCGACATGGCTGACGACGTCGGTCCGGATGCCTTCGTCTGGCAGCTTGAGGCCATCACGGGACGTATCGATTCCCGCCCAACCCTGGCGCAGATCAAATGTCCGACGCTGGTCCTGACCAGCGATACGGACAACATGATGCCGCCCGATGCATCAAGCGAGATCGCGAGCGGTATCCCCGGCGCGAAGCTGGTCAACATTCAGGATTGTGGTCATCTCACGCAACTTGAGAAGCCTCAGGCAGTGACGGATGCGCTGCTGGACTGGCTGGAGATGTGACGGCGTTGGTTGTGCGGGCTCGCAAAACGCCCTAAATGAACGGCAATCTGATTTGCCGCGAGGGAGAGACCGATGCTGCGCGATGACATCAACAACGCCGTCAAGGACGCCATGAAGGCGAAGGACGAGCGCAAGCTCTCGACGCTGCGCATGATCAACTCGACGCTGAAGAACTCGGATATCGAGGCGCGCGGGCAGGGCAAGCCGCCGCTCAGCGACGAGGACATTCTCGGCGTGCTGCAAAAGATGATCAAGCAGCGTCAGGAATCGGTCGAACTGTACGACAAGGGCGGCCGCGCCGAACTCGCAGCGCAGGAGCGCGAAGAGATTGCGGTGATCTCGGCCTATCTGCCGAAGCAGATGTCGGACGACGAGGTAAAGACCGCCATCGCCGCTATCGTGAGCGAGACCGGCGCCGCCAGCATGAAGGACATGGGCAAGGTGATCGCCGCGCTGAAGGCGAAGTACGCCGGCCAGATGGATTTCGGCAAGGCCAGCGGTTTGGTGAAGGCGGCGCTGGCGGGTTAGTTCGGAAGACACCCCACCCGGCTGACCTGCGGTCAGCCGCCCTCCCCATCGAGGGGAGGGATTAAGAGATGCGGTGACGTCGTACCCTTTCTTCTCCCTCCCCCCTTGTGGGGAGGGAAGGCGCGAAGCGCCAGGGTGGGGGTGTTAGGATTACGCTTTTTCGAGATGGTTGCCATGCTGCCTCAAGCTGACACCTACGACGATCTCTACAAGAACTTCCGCTGGGACATTCCGGCGACATTCAATATCGCGACGGCCTGCTGTGATCGCCATGCCGACGGCTCCGGCCGGCTGGCGCTGATCTATGTGGATGAAGACGGAGGCACGCAGAGACTGTCGTTCGACGAGATCAGCGCGCTGTCGAAGAGTTTCGCCAATGTGCTGAAATCCGACGGCCTCAAGCCGGGCGACCGCGTCGCCGTGTTCCTGTCGCAGTCGGTGGAACTGCCGATCGCGCATCTTGCCGCCTTCCGCTCCGGGATGATCTCGGTTCCGCTGTTCACGCTGTTCGGCGAGGATGCGCTGGAATTCCGCCTCGCCAACAGCGGGGCGCGGGCGGTCATCACCGACGAGGGCGGCTGGGAGAAACTCTCCAAAATCCGCGACCGGCTGCCGCATCTGCAGGACATCTATATCACCAGCGGCGCGGTCCATGCCGGTGCGAAATCGTTCTGGCAGTCGATCGAGGATGCCTCGGAGGATTTCCAGACCGTTGATACCAGCCCCGACGATCCGGCGATCATCATTTATACGTCAGGCACGACAGGGAATCCCAAGGGCGCGCTGCACGCCCATCGCGTGCTGCTCGGCCATCTGCCCAATGTCGAGATGGCACATGATTTCTTTCCGAAGCCCGGCGACCTGATGTGGACGCCGGCGGACTGGGCCTGGATCGGCGGCTTGTTCGATGCGCTGTTCCCGGCGTGGTATTACGGCGTGCCGATGCTCGGCTATCGCGCGAAAAAATTCGAGCCGCAGGCGGCGATGCAATTGATGGCCGATCACGGTGTGCGCAATGTGTTCCTGCCGCCCACCGCATTGAAGCTGATGCGTCAGGCGAACGTCAGGCATGACGGCGTGAAGCTGCGCAGCATCTTCTCCGGGGGCGAGTCGCTCGGCGCTGAACTGATCGAGTGGGTGCGCGCCACCTTCGGCGTCGATGTGCACGAGATCTACGGCCAGACCGAATGCAATCTGGTCCTTGCCAACAATTCCCATCTGTTTCCGATCAAGCCGGGCTCGATGGGCAAACCGACGCCGGGATTCGATGTGCGCATTGTCAATGAGCAGGGCGAGGAATTGCCGCGAAATGAACGCGGCATTGTCGGGGTGCGCGTGCCCAATCCGGTGACCATGATCGAATACTGGAAGAACCCGGAGGCCACTGCGAAGAAATATGCGAACGGCTTCCTCCTCACCGGCGATCTCGGCGTGCAGGATGACGACGGTTACTTCTGGTACGTCAGCCGCGAGGACGATGTCATCACCAGCGCGGGTTATCGCATCGGTCCTGCGGAGATCGAACACACCTTGATGAAGCATCCGGCGGTGGCGATGTCCGCCGTGGTCGGCATTCCCGATCCAATCCGCACCGAGGCGATCAAGGCATGGATCGTGCTGCGTCCGGGATTTGCTGCGAGCGACGCGCTGGCGAAGGAGATTCAGGATTTCGTCAAGGTGCAGCTCGCCGCCCACGAGTATCCGCGTCTCATCCAGTTCACGGACGCCCTGCCGATGACGGCCACCGGCAAGGTGCTGCGGCGGGAATTGCGCGGATTGGGGTAGACGCTTCTTCTCCCTCCCCCTTGTGGGGAGGGTCGACCGGCGTCAGCCGGTCGGGGTGGGGGTCTGCAACGCAGTGAGTATGCGCTCCATCACGCCGTCGAGATTTTGGTCGATATCTGAATTCCAAAATCGAAGGATACGAAAACCTTGCGAGGCAAGAAAGGCATCGCGATCACGGTCACGCTCAGCATTTTTGACGAAACCGTGCTGACCTCCGTCAACTTCGATGGCTATTCGTTCGTTAAAGCAAGCGAAATCGACGATGTACGCTCCAATCGGGACTTGGCGGCGAAAGTGAAAACCTAGTTGTTTAAGGACGCGCAGTTTAGCCCACAGTCTAACCTCTTGTGGGGTGAGTCGCTTTCGGAGTTGGCGCGCTGTTTCATTAGCCATCCATCACCCCACCCGGCTGACCTGCGGTCAGCCACCCTCCCCATCGAGGGGAGGGAGGTCACTGCCCTACATCCCCGGCACTTTCACGCCGAGCCGCTTCAGCGCCTCCAGCATTCGCTTTGGCGGCTCCATCTTCACCGCCAGCGGCTTGCCGGTTTCCAGCAGGCTCTTGAGGCTGGAAAGGATCGCCGGCCATCCCGCGCGACCGCCGGACAGAATGTCCTCGTCGATCGGCCGGTCATTGGCCTCGGACATCGTCAGGCGGACGGCGTCGCCTGATTGTTCGATCTCATAGGTCACCAGCGTCTCGCCGAGCGCCTCGATCAGGCCCGGCCAGTTAACGTTGAAGGTGATGACCAGCTTGCGCGGCGGATCGTAGGCGACGACTTCGCCGCTGATGTGGACCGATCCGTCGGGCGCGCGAAGCACGAACGCGCCGCCCACCCGGTCCTCGACCTCGACGCCGAAGCCCGAGAAGTAATCCCGGCTGTATTCGGCGGACGTCAGCGCGTCCCACACCTTCTCCGGCGTTGAGGCGATGTAGATCGTGTAGACGAGGGACGGTTTGAACTTGCTGATGTCCATCACGCGCGCTCCGCGCTGCGTGGCATGTCGAAATCCAGCGGCTTGCCGGTCTCCAGAATGCTCTTGAGGCTGGAGAGGACCAGCGGCCAGCCTTCGGAAATGCTGGGCAGTGTCTTGCTGTCCTCGGCGAAATCCTCGTGGGTCACGGTGAGCTTGACCGCGCCGTTGCTGGGCTCAAGTAGGAATGTCACGCGCGAGGGACGCTCCTTGATCATCTCCGCATCGAAGACCGAGAGCCAGCTATAGGACAGTCTGCGCGGCGGATCGGATTCGAGCACGAAGCCCTCGTTCACCACCTTGCCGAACCTGTCCATGTGCATGCGGGAGCCGACCTTCCAGTCGGAATGCAGGCTGCAGCCGAACCAGTAGCTTTCCGTGAAGGCCGTGTTGGTCAGGGCATGCCAGAGTTCTTCCGGCGTGGTCTTGATGAAGGTCACATAGACGAATTCGGGTTTACGCATCACGCTTCTCCAGTTGCCTCTTTAACTCGCTGAGCGCGGCGAGCTTGCCGCGCTCGAATTTCCTGATCCATCGGTCGCCGATCTCATGGATCGGAACGGGATTGAGGTAGTGCAGCTTCTCGCGGCCGTGCTTGAGCGTGGTCACGAGATTGGCGTCTTCAAGAATCCCCAGATGCTTGGTCACGGCCTGCCGGGTCATGTCGAGGCCGTCGCAGAGCTCGAGCAGCGTCTGCCCGTTGCGGGCGTGGAGCCGGTCCAGCAATGAGCGCCGCGATGCATCCGCCAATGCCTTGAAGACCTCGTCCATGGCTGGAATAATAGGCAACCAAATGGTTGCCTGTCAAGCGACGGCTGAAATCATTTGCGCGCCGGTTGAACCGCTTGCATTTGCGCAGCGTCTGATCTTTTGATGCGGTCTCACGCATCGGGGAATTTCATGTCGCTTCAGGTCTATCTCGCCTATGTCGCCGCCTGTGTCGCGCTCGCGATCCTGCCGGGTCCGATCGTCACCCTCGTCATTGCCAACGGTCTTCGCTACGGCACGCGCGCGGCGCTCACCAACATTGCCGGCGCGCAGGTGGGCCTTGTGATCATCATCGGCATCATCGCCGTGGGCCTGACATCGCTGATGGCGACGATGGGCTACTGGTTCGAATGGGTGCGGTTCGCGGGCGCGGCCTATCTCGTCTGGCTCGGCATCAAGCTGTTCCGCTCGACCGGCGCGATGTCGTCGACCGACGCGCCACCGCCGCCGCGCGGCGGATTCTTTCTTCAGGGATTTCTGGTGCTGCTGAGCAACCCGAAGGTGCTGGTGTTCTTCGGCGCGTTCATTCCGCAATTCGTCGATATGAATCAGGATCACCTGCCGCAGGTGGCGCTGCTCGGCGTCACCTTCACCGTGATCGCGGCGCTGTCCGACGGCGCCTACGCCCTGCTGGCGGGCCGTGCGGGCAAGCTGCTCTCCGCGCGCCGCGTGCGCCTCGTCTCGCGCATTTCCGGCGGCTTCATGATCGGCGGCGGCATCTGGCTCGCCCTGACGCGGGCGAGATAACGATGCTGCCGGATATTCCGTGGTTCGTTTATGCGATGCTGCTGGCGCCGGTCGGCCTCATCGTATTCGCGGCGATCTACAAATATCTGGAAGTCCGCGCCGCCAGCGACTGGCCAAGCGTGCCGGGCAAGGTGGTGATCTCGAAGCCGGAAACGCGCGACGTCAGGGTCATCGATAGCGACCGCGAGGCGGGGCATTACTGCGAGGAGCGCAACTTCGCGAACGTCACCTATGAATATGTGATCGCGGGGCAGGCCTATCGCAACAACCGCGTCACCATCGGCGAGGATCGCGGCAATTTCGAAGTCGCCGAAACCCTCGCGCGCTATCCGGTCGGGACGGCTGTCACCGTCTATTACAATCCAAACAAGCGTAGCGAGGCCGTGCTCGAGCGCGACATGCCCAAGGGCATGTGGGGCTGCATCGGCTGGATGGTGGTGATTGCGGTCGCGCTGGTGTTCGGCTCGGCGATCGGCTTTCACAAACTGACCGATTTCGTCTCGACCAGACTCGCCAACCCCGAAATGTCGGGCATGATCGTGGCGCTGGGCGCATTCGGCGCCGCGATCGCGCTGTTCGCGCTGATGTTTCAGCGTCAGGCGTCGCTTGCGAAAAAATGGCCGGTGGTGAAGGGCAGGATCAAGACCTCCGGTCTTGAGGAATTTCGCGCGGCGCCCGAGGAAGGCCGCTCGCACGGCACCACCAAGTTCCAGTCAAAGGTGCTGTATTCCTATCGCTACAACGGCATCGATTACACCAGTTCGCAGGCGTCCTACGACGGACAGGTCTCATCCACATCGCGCTGGATGATGGAGCGTGTCGCGAAGAAATATCCCAACGGCAAGCGTGTCGATGTTCACGTCAATCCGGAAAATCCATCGCAGGCGGTGCTGGAGACGCGCACGCCCGGCGTCTGGATTCTCTGGCTGTCTGCGATCGCGATCTGGGGCATCGCTTATTTCGTCGCGACGAAAGGCTAGCGCCTCACTCGGCGGGCATCAGTTTCCTGGCGTGCAGCCCTTCCTCGATCTCGCGCAGGAGACGTGACAGCCGCTCCGCCCATTGATGCTGGCCGGACTGGTCGCTGATCAGATCCTGACGGATCTCGATGCCGGTATGCATCAGCCCGCGCTTTTCGCCATGCACAGGAATGGTGTAGTCGGTCGCGTCGCTCACCGCATAAGGCTCGTTATCGCCGACCACCAGATCGCCCTCAAGGCGCAGCTTGTCGCGCAAGAGATGCGGCAGCCGGTCGTCGCGGTTGTAGAGCGTGCCGATGTGCCAGGGCCGGGCGATGCCGGCATAGACCGGCGTGAACGAATGCAGCGACACCAGAATGGTCGGCAGACCCTGTGCCTTGCGTGCGTCGAGCGCCTGCATGATGCGCGTATGGTAGGGCGCGAACACGGCGCGCTGCCGCTCCGCCACCTGCTCGCGGGTGAGCCCGCCATTGCCCGGAATTTCCGTCGCCTCGCTGATCAGCGGGATCGAGCCGGGGCTGTCGAACGGCCGGTTGCAGTCGATCACGAGGCGCGAATAGCGCTGCGCGATCAGATGCACGTCCATTTCACGGGCAAGCCAGGTCGCGACCTCGGCAATGCCGATGTCCCATGCGATGTGCCGCTCCAGTTCGCCGGCATGGACGCCGAGATCGCCGAGCGCGCGGGGGATCAGGCGGCCATAATGATCGCAGGTGAAGAAGAACGGCGAGCGGCTGCCGGCATTTTCCTCAAGGACCGGCGGAACTTCGTCGTCCTCAAGGAGTCGTAAAGTGTCGGCTGGAGCGGGCAGGGCCATTTTGTGTTCGTTGCCTATCACAGCGGCATCCAAGCCCAACAATTAGCCGGAAATGCAGCAAAAACAGCATGTACGATTCGCAGACGAATTCAATCGGCCTGAATGAGATGCCCCTGCTGACGATTCATCACAAGACCGAGTATCGCTACGACCGCCCGGTGGCGTTCGGCGAACACCGGATCATGCTGCGTCCGCGCGACGGTCACGATATCCGCGTGCTGTCGGAGCGGCTGGACATCTCGCCGGAGCCATCCTCGCTGCGCCGCATCCATGATGTCTTCGGCAACAGCGTCGCCATCGCCGATTTCGACACCGAGTCGGACCGGCTGGTGTTCGACTCGACCGTCACCGTCGATCACTATCCGCTGGAGAACATCGTCCTGACCCCCGATGACCAGGCCTATTACTACCCGTTCTTCTACGATCATGACGAACTGACCGACCTCGCACCGTCGATGACCCCGCAATACTGCGATCCCGACGGCGCGCTGGCGGCGTGGGCGCGGCAGTTTCTCAGCAACGCAAACCGGACCCGGACGCTCGACCTGCTGATCGGCATGACTCATGGCGTCCGGGAGTCGTTCGGCTACCGCAAGCGCCACGAGCAGGGCACCCAGCATCCGCTCGATACCCTGAGCATCGGTTCGGGCACCTGCCGCGATTTCGCGCTGTTCATGATCGAGGCGCTGCGACGACTCGGCATCGCGTCGCGTTTCGTCAGCGGCTACATCTTCATTCCGGGCGACGAGGCCCATGGCTATGTCGGTGGCGGCAACACCCATGCCTGGGTGCGGGCCTATCTGCCGGGCGCAGGCTGGATCGAGTTCGACCCCACCAATGGCATTGTCGGCAGCCGCGATCTCATTCGCGTGGCGGTGGCGCGCGACCCGCAACAGGCGATTCCGTTGCACGGCACCTATATGGGGCCGGCCGACGCCCACCTTGGCATGGACGTCACCATTCACGTCCTCTCGGTCGGGGAAGATCTGGAGGAAGCCGCCGCATGCTGATCAGGGTTGGATTCGAGATTTCGTACGGCGCCGTGGCCGAAACGCCGATGGTCGTCATGATGCGGATTCATCCCTCGCGCGCCCGGGATATCGTCGGCGAGGAGACGATCGTCACCGATCCGGATGTGCGTATTCGCTACTATCACGACTCTTTCGGCAACATCTGCGGGCGGCTGACCGCGCCGCCGGGCGGAATCACATTCCGTGGCCATGCGCTGGTGCGCGATACCGGGTTGCCCGACGCGGTCGTGCCTGAAGCGCAGCAGATGCCGGTCGAGCAATTGCCCGACGAGGTTCTGCTTTATCTGATGCCGAGCCGCTATTGCGAGACGGACCGCCTGACGGACTTCGCCTGGGCGCAGTTCGGCAATACACCGCCGGGATGGGCGCGGGTGCAGGCGATCAATGCATGGGTGCACAACCATGTGCGGTTTGACTACCAGCAGGCGCGGCCGACCAAGTCGGCCTTCGATGTCTTTGAAGAACAGCAGGGCGTGTGCCGCGATTTCGCGCATCTGGCGTTGACGCTGTGCCGCTGCATGAACATCCCGGCGCGCTATGCCACCGGCTACATGGGCGACATCGGCATTCCGCCCGATCCGGCGCCGATGGATCTGTCCGGCTGGTACGAGGTCTATCTGTCCGGCAAGTGGTACACGTTCGACGCGCGGCACAACATACCGCGCATCGGCCGTATCCTGATGGGCACTGGCCGCGATGCGGCAGACGTTGCAATCTCCACGACCTTCGGGCAGATGGTGTTGAACAAGTTCGTCATCGTGAGTGACGAAGTTATCGAGTCCAAAGCCAGCCAGTGAAGCCAGCGTCGGATAAGGGACCGCAGTTGCGATGACGGAGCGTCTGTTCGTCTACGGCACCTTAAGACGCGGTTCACGGCATCCATGGGCGGTAAAGCTGGCAGCCAAGGCCAGTTTCCTCGGCGAGGCGCGCTACAACGGCCGCCTTTATCGCATCACGCACTATCCGGGCGTCGTTCCGTCCACCCAGCCGGATGAGTGGGTGCATGGAGATGTCTTCGAACTGCGCGATCCGGAGATTCTGACAGCGCTCGACGCTTACGAAGGCTGCGGCCCGGACGATGCCGAGCCGACCCAGTATCTGCGCAAGCTTCAGAAAATGACGCTGGCCGACGGCACGTCCGTCGAGGCGTGGATGTATGTCTACAACTGGTCCCTCGAGAACCGGGAGCGGATCAAGTCCGGCCGGTTCGACGAAGTGGAATCGTAGACTTACGCGGCTTTTGCCGCGGCCGTCAGCGCCGCGGTGTCCTTGACGACAATCGCAAAACGATCGGCCAGTTCGGTCAGCGCCACGCGATGCACCACGCTGGCCGGAATCGTGCCGCCGAGCGGATCGGGCAGGTCGCGTGTTGCGGTGGCGTTGGCGATCACGGTGGTACGGTATTTCAGGTCGAGCGCCGCGCGGGCGGTCGCGCTGACGCACATATGGGTCATGAAGCCCGCGAGGATCAGTTCGGCGCGGCCGGTGCTTTTCACCAGCGCATCGAGATCGGTGCCCGCGAAGGAGTTCGGCAGCGTCTTGCGCACCACGACCTCGCCTGCAGCGGGCGTCAGCAGCGGCACGATCGCGGCGGTGGGCCCGTCCTCTGCGAACAGCGGGCGACCCGACGGCGCGTGCTGCACAATATGGAACACCGGAACGCCGCGCTCGCGTGCCAGCTTCAGCAGTTTGGCGGCCTCGACAATGGCGGCATCGACGCCGTCCAGCGGCAGATTGCCCTTGCCCGTGTATTCAAGCTGGGCGTCGATGATGACGAGGGCGGATTTGTCGAGCGCACTCGGATGCAGCGGCGCACCGGCGATCTGGAGCAGCGTTTTCGGGGCGGTAGCCATATTTTCTTGCTTTCGTTGAGTAATCCGGAACCGAGGCCGGACCATAAGGGCTGTGAATAGCCGGGACAATCCGGCTTTCATTGGGGGACGGACCCAGGAAGCCTATATTGATGGTCGGTTGCAGAGGCTGTCCGATTCCATGCGCTTTACGCCCCAATTTCTCGAAGAACTGCGCGCCCGGCTTCCGGTTTCGGAAGTCGTGGGCCGGCGTGTGAAGCTGAAGCGGGCGGGCAAGGAGTACAAGGGACTCTCGCCGTTCAAGCAGGAGAAGACGCCCTCGTTCACGGTGAACGACCAGAAGGGCTTCTATCACTGCTTCGCCTCCGGCAAGCACGGCAACATCTTCGACTTCATCATGGAGACAGAAGGCCTCGGCTTCATCGAGGCGGTGGAGGTCGCAGCCTCGCAGGCCGGCATGCCGCTTCCGGCGGTGACGCCTGACGCCGCGCGTCACGAGCAGCGCCGCAAGACGCTGTACGATGTGATGGACCTCGCCGCGAAATTCTTCGCCGACACGCTGGCCTCGCGCAATGGCGCGAAGGCGCGCGGTTATCTCGGCGACCGCGCTATCTCGCCCGCGACGCAATTGCAGTTCCGTCTCGGCTATGCGCCCGGCGAGCGCTTTGCGTTGAAGGAGCATCTCGGAGGGCTCGGCATTCCGGTCGAGGACATGGTCGAGGCGGGGCTTCTGATCGCGGGCGATGACATCCCGGTGCCGTACGATCGTTTCCGTGATCGCGTGATGTTTCCAATCACCGATGCGCGGGGCCGCGTCATCGCCTTCGGCGGCCGCGCGCTCGAAAAGGACGTGCCCGCGAAATATCTGAACTCGCCGGAAACGCCGCTGTTTCACAAGGGCGACAATCTCTACAATCTCGCCACCGCACGGCAGGCTGTCCATGACGGCGCGCAGCTCATCGTTGCCGAAGGCTATGTCGACGTGATCGCGCTGGTCACCACGGGGTTTCCCGGAGCGGTCGCGCCGCTCGGCACCGCGCTGACCGAGAACCAACTCGCGCTGCTGTGGAAGATGGCGGACGAGCCGATCCTGTGTTTCGACGGCGACAGCGCCGGACAGCGCGCGGCATTCCGCGCGGCGGATCTGGCGTTGCCGCATCTCAAGCCGGGAAAAAGTTTGCGTGTCGCGCTGCTGCCAGAAGGACAGGACCCCGACGATCTCGCCCGCTCCGGCGGGCGGGGCGCGATCGAGGAAGTGATCGCGCAGGCCAAGCCGCTGGCGGACATCGTGTGGTCGCGCGAAATCGAAGGCGGCAACTTCGCCACGCCAGAGCGGCGCGCGGCGCTGGAAGCGCGCATTGTTGAACTCACCAACGGCATCCGCGACGAAGTCGTGCGGCGCTATTACAAGCAGGATTTTTCCGAACGGCTGCGCAATGCGTTCGCGCCGCAAGGAAACTATCAGGGCGGATATCAAGGCGGCGCGCGCGGCGGTTTCCGGGGTCCGAACCAGGGCGGCTTCGGCGGCGAATCAGGGCGGCGTTTTCAGCCGCGCCCGCCGTTTGCCCCCGGCGGGGCCGGGCGGAGCGACGCCCGGGGCGGTCTATCCACAGGCCCGCGCACCATCAACCGGTCGCCCTATCAGGTCGCAAGCCCCCAACTGGCGGGTTCCTCGATCATGCGCGGTCAGCGCAGTTCCATCTCCCGGCGGGAGGCCCTGATCCTGCAATCGCTGCTCAACCACCCCTGGCTGCTGCACGATCATCTGGAGGAAATCACCGCCCTGGAGCTGGCCCATCCCGAGGCCCACAAGCTGCGCGCCGGGATCGTGACGGCCTTTGCGAATTACGGGCCGACCAACGATCTGGAGACCGAACGGACCCGAATCCGGACCTGGCTCACGGCGAACGGATATGATGAGCAGATTCAAAGGGTTGAGCGGGCGCTGACGACCAAGAGCGTCTGGGGGGCGCAGGCCGGCGCTGCGGCAGAGGACGTTCTTTCAACGTGGCATCAACTTGTTGTCTTGCATCGCCAATCCCACTCCTTACTTAGAGAACTCAAGGATGCCGAGCAGGCACTGGGGCAAGACAGCAGCGAGTCCAATGAGGCTTGGCTGCGCGATGTGAAAGCCCGGCTTGCTGACGTGGACGGCCTTGACGCGCTGATTGAGGGTTTCGGTGAATCTTCGGGCCGGTTCCAGCGCAGCGTGTGATGAAAATGATGCGGCAGGGCCCCGCCGGGGGTTTTATGTCTGCGCCAAGGCCTTAAAAAGACTCGCCAAACCGGGTTTTTACCCGCAAAAACAGGGTTAATCGTAGCTTAACGGCCTTCGGCCATACCTACATCTTCGGCCCGGGTGGTGCCCTCAAAAGCGCCGCCCTTTCCGCATCGTGCGGGTGTCAGATTCAACGCAGGCCGTGGGCCTACGTCGTGAGCGCGTTTCAGGAGCAGTGAATGGCCATCAAGGCAAAGACAGCAGCGATCAAGGACAAAGACAAGGATCAGAAGGCCGCTGACACTCCTGAGAAAGATGGTGCGGACGCTCCGTCGCCGTTGCTCGATCTGTCCGACGCCGCCGTCAAGAAGATGATCAAGCAGGCCAAGAAGCGCGGCTTCGTGACCTTCGATCAGCTCAACGAAGTGCTCCCGTCCGATACCACCTCGCCCGAACAGATCGAAGACATCATGGCGATGCTCTCCGACATGGGCATCAACGTCTCCGAGTCCGACGACGCCGCCGACGAAGACGAGGAGAAGCAGGAAGAGGCCGACGACGAGACCGATAACGAACTCGTCGAGGTCACCTCCAAGGCCGTCACCGAAACCAAGAAGTCCGAGCCGGGCGAGCGCACCGACGATCCCGTGCGCATGTATCTGCGCGAAATGGGCACCGTCGAACTGCTGTCGCGCGAGGGCGAAATCGCCATCGCCAAGCGCATCGAGGCCGGCCGCGAGGCGATGATCGCGGGCCTGTGCGAAAGCCCGCTGACCTTCCAGGCCATCATCATCTGGCGCGACGAACTCAACGAAGGAAAGATCTTCCTTCGCGACATCATCGATCTGGAAGCGACCTACGCCGGTCCCGACGCCAAGAACAACATGAACCCGGCGATGATCGCGGGCCCCACGGGTCCTGACGGTCAGCCGACCAACGCCATCATCAATGCCGACGGCACCGTCCAGGTGATCGCCGCCGCGCAGGCTGCCGCCGCGCCGGCCGCGCCGCCGTCGCCGACGCCGTTCCGTCCCGCGCCCGCGGGCGACGCCGCCGCAAAGGACCCCAGCGAAGCCGCCGCCGAAGCGGACATGGACGAGGACGACGAGTTCGAGAACCAGATGTCGCTCGCGGCCATCGAGGCCGAGCTGAAGCCGAAGGTGGTCGAGACCTTCGACAAGATCGCCTCCGAGTACAAGAAGCTGCGCCGCCTTCAGGAGCAGGACATCCAGAACCAGCTCCAGAACGAGACGCTCTCGCCGGCGCAGGAGCGCAAGTACAAGAAGCTGAAGGACGAAATCGTTGTCGAGGTGAAGTCGCTGCGGCTCAATCAGGCGCGCATCGATTCACTGGTCGAGCAGCTCTACGACATCAACAAGAAGCTGGTGTCGTTCGAGGGCCGTCTGTTCCGTCTCGGCGACAGCCATGGCGTCGGCCGCGAAGACTTCCTGCGCAACTATCAGGGCTCGGAGCTCGATCCCCGCTGGCTCAACCGCGTCTCGAAGCTGGCCGCGAAGGGCTGGAAGAATTTCGTCGCGGTGGAGAAGGACCGCATCAAGGAACTGCGCCAGAGCATTCAGGAACTGGCGGCGCTGACCGGCCTTGAGATCGGCGAATTTCGCAAGATCGTGCTCGGCGTGCAGAAGGGCGAGCGCGAGGCCCGTCAGGCCAAGAAGGAAATGGTTGAGGCCAACCTGCGCCTCGTCATCTCCATCGCCAAGAAATACACCAACCGCGGCCTGCAGTTCCTCGATCTCATTCAGGAAGGCAACATCGGCCTGATGAAGGCGGTCGATAAATTCGAATACCGCCGCGGCTACAAGTTCTCGACCTACGCGACGTGGTGGATCCGTCAGGCCATCACCCGCTCGATCGCCGACCAGGCGCGCACCATCCGCATCCCGGTGCACATGATCGAGACGATCAACAAGATCGTGCGCACCTCGCGCCAGATGCTGAACGAGATCGGCCGCGAGCCGACCCCGGAAGAACTCGCCGAAAAGCTCGGCATGCCGCTGGAGAAGGTGCGCAAGGTTCTCAAGATCGCCAAGGAGCCGCTCTCGCTGGAAACCCCGGTGGGCGACGAGGAAGACTCACACCTCGGCGATTTCATCGAGGACAAGAACGCGGTGCTGCCGATCGACGCGGCGATCCAGTCGAACCTGCGCGAGACCACCACGCGCGTGCTCGCCTCGCTCACCCCGCGCGAGGAGCGCGTGCTGCGCATGCGCTTCGGCATCGGCATGAACACCGACCACACGCTGGAAGAAGTCGGCCAGCAGTTCTCGGTCACCCGCGAACGAATCCGTCAGATCGAGGCGAAGGCGCTGCGCAAGCTGAAGCATCCGAGCCGGTCGCGCAAATTGCGCTCGTTCCTTGATAACTAAGTTCAACAGTCAATATTGACTGTCATTGCCGGGCTTGACCCGGCAATCCATCGAAACAAAACGGCGGGCCGAAAGGTCCGCCGTTTTTGCCGTTCTGCGAAACCATTCGCGCGCCGCGCCGTTGTCACCTTGCAATCCTCACAGCGATGGAGACAGGCATGGCCGGACAACTCGATGGCAAACGCGTTCTCATTCTCTCGACCAACGGTTTCGAGCAATCGGAACTCGAAGTTCCGCGCGACAGGCTGACAGCCGCGGGCGCGCAGGTCGATATCGTCTCGCCGGAAAGCGGCGAGATCAAAGGCTGGGACAAGAAGGACTGGGGCCGCGCGGTCAAGGTGGACAAGCCGCTCTCGGGCGCGAAGGCCGACGATTACGACGCCATCGTGCTGCCCGGCGGGCAGATCAATCCTGATCTGTTGCGCGTCAACAAGGACGCGCTGGCGCTGATCAAGGCGTTTTACGATTCCGGCAAGACGGTCGCCGCCGTGTGCCATGCGCCGTGGCTGCTGATCGAGACCGGCATCGCCAAGGGCCGCAAGATGACGTCCTATAATTCAATCAAGACCGACGTGATCAATGCCGGCGCAAAGTGGGAAGACAGCGAAGTCGTCACCGATCAGGGCGTCATCACCTCGCGCAATCCGGGCGATCTCGAAGCGTTCTCGAAAAAGATCATCGAGGAAATTCGCGAAGGCAAGCACGAGCGCAAGGCGGCCTGACGGCCGCGGGGCCGGAGCGCGTGCCGCGCATGCGCTTCGGCATCGGCATGAACACCGATCCCACGATGATGGAAGTCGGCCAGCGGTTCTGCGCAAGCTACCTAAATAGCTGGGAGTTGCTGAGGCGTTTGTATTTGTCGAAGACGTTCATACAATTGCCTCGCGCGTTCGAGGCGGCCGCTCTCAGCCTTTTCAGGCTTACGTCGTGCAGTCTCTGCCCATGGATCAGGAAATCTCTCGTAAGCCAAGAAGGCAGCGGTCGCAGCTAGTTCAAGTTCCACGGCGTCTGCGTTCACCATTTCCTGTGCCAGCCGAGCCCGGGCAGGATGTGTAAAGGGATCAGGAGGAAGCTGGGTGCGAAAAGTTGAATACTGTCCCCCCCAGTTTGCAACGGACTCGTTCTCGACGATAAGCCGCAATGCAGCAGCATGCTGCGCGGCAGTGGCTAGCTGCTCCGAATACGGGCCGTAATGCTTGTAACGAAATAGGAAGCCCGCTCCGACTCCGGCAGCCTCAAGAAAAAAAGCGATTTTCTGGAGTTTGGTGCGTCCTACAATGTAGCCTCCTGCATCGCGAACGATTGCGGCGGCTTGATGCGCATCTATGCCGGCCATGCTGATATCCCCGCATCCATGATCTCTGTAATCTTCCTTTTCGCTTCGTCGTCTCCATCCGCATGATAAACGCGGAAAGCCTTATACACATTGAGTTTTGCAACGACACTTGATCGCTTTGAAAGGTCGGCCAAATGGTCGCCTTCTGTTCGAATGTTTATTTGATTAAGTGGCCCCTTAGCATTTTCAGTAAGTTCCTTGTATGGAGAGCGCTCAACCTCGTCGATGAGTATACGGGGCGAGGCATCAGGAAATTTAGCCGACCATTCATTGAGGCATTCAACTATCTTATCTCGAATGCCAGCACATACAGTGTCGGCTTCAGAAGATGAAGCAGCTGTATCATTTTTATCATGTGCGATTTTCGCGCGTACGTCGATGCATTTATATAATTTGCGATCTCGCATGCGCTCCGCGAACTTGCTAATCCACTCATCGTCGCAGCCGGCCATCATAGAGAGACCGCCCCATATAACTGTATCGTCAAGCGCAAGAGCGCACTCAATATCATCTGGTGCCTGTGCGAACTTCACGAGAGGATGAGTTTTAGGCAATCCAGTTTTTTGTACGGAACCATCCCTAATGAGTGCAATCGCGCGCGAAAGCAATTCAGTGTAGATTTTCTCAGCTCCTCGAGTGGCTTTATGGAAGTACACGGTCGGATAAAGCTGAAAAAGGCCTAAGACGTATGCCTCTGCAGCGAAAATTGCCTTTCGTCCTAAAACGAAAGTTTGGACGGGTTTAAGCCTCGTTGTATCGACGCTATATTCGACCTCACCTACTTCGAGATTTGCTATGAGCCATTCGAAGTCGATGCCTGCATGCTGAGTCCCTGTCATGAGGCGATCGCGCCGCATGTAGTCGAGCCGATCCGCGTCGAATTGGCTTGAAACAACGGCTGAGTATATCGTAGGCGTACCGCTACCGCTTACCATGTCGGCCACATCATTCGCGAAACCGCTGCCCATCTCGCGCAATTCTTTAGATACCTCGCTGTCGCGGATTAGTATGTCGCTTACAGCTTCGTGGTTCGCCATTTTGAGATTAAAGCGCTCGCCAATCTTCTCAAATGCATGACTGAACGGCCCATGCCCGAGATCATGAACAAGCGCTGCCGCGAGTGCTTGGTCGACTCGAGCGTCTTTTGCAGGTAGATATTTTTCAATCACTTTCATCAGCCGCCTAGCGGTGTGAAATACGCCAGCACTGTGAATCAGGCGTGAGTGCGTGGCGCCAGGATAAACGAAGTCTGAAAACCCAAGCTGTTTGATACGTCGGAGACGTTGAAACGGGCGAGTCTGGATGACGCGCCATAGAACGTTCTCCAATTGCGACCTCTCGACATCAAACTCGATGAGGTCATGCAACGGGTCGCGAATCCGCTGTTGTTTCGGCATTCGATCGAATCACCTTTACCACAGCAGATTTGTAACATAGAACAAAACAAGAACATGTCAATTTCTGTCTTATATCAAAGCGGAGCTTGGTAAATGAAACGTTGCGCATCAACCTAATGCTCTTTTCAGTGGGTATTAAATCCTATATCGTCTTGGGAGACGAGTGATTGGAGATCGTCATCGCTCGCTTGCCCAGATCCAGTTGCCTCCCACCCCAAACCCCGCTAAAACTCACTTTAGAACCATTCTAAATTGAGTTTTGACCATGTTTCAGGGCTTCGCCGCGCGGCGGCAGTTTAGCGATCTGTCCGAGGCCGAAGTGCTGGCGCTCGCCATCTCGTCGGAAGAGGACGATGCGCGCATCTACGCGACCTATGCCGAACAGTTGCGGTCGCAGTATCCGGCGACGGCGGCGATGTTCGACGAGATGGCGGCGGAGGAAGACGGCCATCGCCAGCTGCTGATCGACCGTTTCAAGAAGCGTTTCGGCCAGGTGATTCCGCTGATCCGGCGCGAGCATGTGGCGGGTTACTATTCGCGCCGGCCGATCTGGCTGGTGGAAAATCTTGGCCTCGAGCGCATCCGCGCCGAGGCCGAGCGGATGGAGGACGATGCCGCGAATTTCTACGTCCGCGCGGCGCAGGCCTCGACCGATCCCGACACGCGCAAGCTGCTCGGCGATCTCGCCGCCGCCGAGCGTCAGCACGAACATCGCGCAGAAGAGCTTCAGGTCACGACGCTGACGGGCGGCGCGCGCGACGAGGAGGACCACAAGGCGCGGCGTCAGTTCGTGCTGACATGGGTGCAGCCGGGCCTCGCGGGCCTGATGGACGGTTCGGTGTCGACGCTGGCGCCGATCTTCGCCACGGCCTTTGCGACGCAATCGACATCGACGACATTCACCGTCGGCCTTGCGGCGTCGGTGGGCGCCGGCATCTCGATGGGATTCACCGAAGCCGCGCATGACGATGGCGTCATCTCCGGGCGCGGATCGCCGCTGAAACGGGGCCTCGCGTCGGGGCTGATGACCACGGTGGGCGGTCTCGGCCACGCGCTGCCTTATCTGATCCCGCAGTTCTGGACCGCGACGGCGATCGCCGGAATCGTCGTGTTCTGCGAGCTGTGGGCGATCGCATGGATTCAGAACCGCTATATGGAAACGCCGTTCCTGCGCGCGGCGTTTCAGGTGGTGCTCGGCGGCGCGCTGGTTCTCGCCGCCGGCATTTTCATCGGCAACGCCTAATGGTTTCTAACATTCGCATCCCATTTCAGCAGGCATTCTTGCGAATGTTAGAATCGACGGCCCACTAGCAAATATGACCTGCTAGTGGAGTTCTGGATTTGACATTCGCTTTGCAGGCTTGCTGTTGGCAGCGTAGCGAATGTCAAATCCACTCCACGAGCGGCGTTTACTTCACACCGTCCACGAACCGCTTGAACGCCTCCGCGTAATCGGGGTGCCAGCGCGACAGCGGCGGCCGGTTCTCGGTGATGTCGCCGGCGGCCCAGAGGATGCGCTTTTCGTCGAGCGCGCGCGGCACGTCGTTGTCGGGGCAGAGAATGTAGAAATCGCCGCGCGCGAGACTCTCGATCATGAAGTCCACCGTCTGCTCCGCGGTCCACGCGCCCGCGGGCTTTTCCGTGCGCCCGCGCGAGGTGAGACCGGTGAATACGAAGCCGGGGATCAGCAGGTGCGCGCTGATCCGGCAATCGGGCGTGTTGCGCAGTTCGTGCTGCAATGCCTCGGTGAACGCCTTCACGCCGGCCTTCGCGACGTTGTAGGCCGGATCGCCCGGCGGTGTGGTGATGCCCTGTTTCGATCCGGTGTTGATGATCAGCCCCGGCCGCCTGCGCGCGATCATGCCGGGCGCGAACACCTGCGTGCCGTTGACGATGCCCCACAGGTTCACGCCGAGCACGCGCTGCCACGCATCGAGCGGTCCGAACATCGCGCTGCCCGGCTGGATGCCGGCATTGTTCATCAGCACGTCGGTGCCGCCGAACCGCCCGAGCACGGCGGCTTCAAGTTTTTCGATCTGGTCGCGATGGCTGACGTCGACCGCAAGCGACATGATGTTCTCGCTGCCGCCGGGCGCGACATAGGTCAGCAGCTCGGCCGCGCGCGACAGCCTGTCGGCGTCGTGATCGGCGATGCAGACTTTCAGGCCGAGCCTGGCGAAATGGTTTGCGGCGGCAAGGCCGATGCCGGAGGCGCCGCCGGTGATCACGGCGACGGAATTCGGAGCGAGGGCGGGATGGGACACGTGGCTTCTCCGGGATTTTTCGAGCACGGGCGAGATGAAACGGCGCGGCTTTTAATTTAGATTCGTTTGTGAGCGCGATTGTGTCGCGCGCCGCATATCGGCGCAGCAAATCTGTGTGAAGCGTAGCAGAGCGCGCGCATCTTGGATAATGTCGGATCGTTGTCATCAATGCGGTAGCCCGATGCCTGTCCTGCGCCTGCTTCTGATCTCGCTTCTTGCCCTCATGCCAGTTTCAGCCCGCGCGGCCAGCCAGCCGATCGACACCGCGCCGCGCATTGCGCTGTTCTCCGCCTTCGAGCCGGAATGGAAGGCGCTGCTGGCGATTGTCGAGCAGCCGGTCTCGCACAGGGAAAAGGGCGTCGATTTCGTCACCGGCCGTGTCGAGGGCCACGACGTCGTGCTGGTGCTGTCCGGCGTCTCGATGGTGAACGCGGCGATGACGGCGCAGATGGCGATCGATCGCTTCAATCTGCGCTCCATCCTGTTTTCCGGCATCGCGGGCGGGGTCGATCCCTCGCTCAACATCGGCGACGTGGTGGTCTCCGAGCGCTGGGGCCAGTATCTCGAAACCATTCTCGCGCGTGAGACCCCGCAGGGCTTTCAACTGCCGTCGTGGTCGAAGCAGGAGTTTCCCAATTACGGGATGATCTTCGCGCGCGGCGTGCGGGTGCCGCGCGACGGCGTGGACAAGCCCCAGCGGCAGTTCTGGATTCCGGTGGATGCGAATCTGTTCGAGATCGCGCATACCTCCACATCAGGCGTCGAACTCAAGCGTTGCATCGAGGCGGCGTGTCTGGTGCATCCGCCCAAGGTGGTGGTGGGCGGCAACGGCGTGTCCGGCACCGCCTTCGTCGATAACGCCGCATTCCGGACCTGGGCGTTCGACACCTTCAAGGCGCAGGTGCTGGACATGGAAAGCGCCGCGGTCGCCCATGTGGCGATCACCAACGCGGTGCCGTTCCTCGCGTTCCGCTCGCTGTCGGACCTCGCCGGCGGCGGCGCTGGCGAGAACGAGATGCAGACCTTCGAGAAGCTGGCGTCGGAAAATTCCGTCGCGGTGCTGCGGGCGTTTTTGAAGGGGATGCCGAAGTAAGGGGTGGACGTCCGCCGGTCGTTAAAAAGCAATCAAACTCAGGCGCGGCGGGCCGGGACAAGTCCGGCCATGATGTGTAGACTCGCGGCCATATTGAAACGGAGTTCATGATGTTCAGACTTCGCCTCGCCGTTATTGCCGCCGCGCTCTCCCTCACAGCACCCGCACATGCCGCCCGCTGTGGCGGCGATTTTCAGACCTTCGTCGGGGCGATGTCGCAGGAGGCGGCCGCGGCGGGGATTTCGCAGAGCGTTATTTCTCAGGCGTTCGCGGGCGTGACGCAGGACCCGGCGGTGCTGTCGTTCGATCGCCGCCAGCGCGGGACCTTCAACAAGTCGTTCGAGCAATATGTTTCGACCCGTGTGGGACCGGGGCGAATCAACACCGGCAAGGCGATGCTGCAGCGTCATGCCGCGCTGCTGTCGCGCATTCAGCAGCGTTTCGGCGTGCCGCCGGAGATTGTGGTCGCGATCTGGGGCCTAGAATCGGATTTCGGCAAGGGCGACATCGGCAAGATGCCGGTGATCCGCACGCTCACCACCATGGCGCATGATTGCCGCCGCACCGAACTGTTTCAGGGCGAACTGCTGGCGGCGCTGAAGATCGTCCAGCGCGGCGATCTGCCGCTGCGTGATCTGATCGGCGCCTATGCCGGCGAGCTCGGCCAGACCCAGTTCCTGCCGTCGTCCTATATCAAGTACGGCGTCGACTTCGACGGCAACGGCCATGTCGATCTGCGTCACAGCATTCCGGACGTTCTGGCCTCGACGGCGAACCTGCTCAAGACCGCGGGCTTCCGCGGCGGCGCCGACTATCACGAAGGCTCCGCGAATTTCGAGGCGATGCGCGAGTGGAACAGGGCGACGATCTATCGCAAGACCATCGCCTATTTCGCCGACCGCCTCGCGGGGCGGTGACCGCTGCTGTCTAGAACCCGCAGGATGTGCTGACTTTCAGCGTGAACTGGTCGATCTCGAACGCATGCTCGAGATCCTGCCCGAACAGGCCGAGCCACTTGTCCTGCGCGCGATAGGCAAGTTGTTCGCGCGCCGCCGGGCACTCGTATTTCATGCCGCCGATATTCTGAAGGTGATGCACCATTTCGTGCACCAGCACCGACAGATCCGCGGCCGTGCTGCCGGTCCATGACAAGGGGAGATAGATGGTGCGGCTGCTGTCGTCATAGATGGCGACGGTGTCGCGCGGATCTGACACAGGCGGCATGGCATCGATGTCGTGGCTCCGCTCCACGCGGAAGGCCTGATAGCGGATGGCCATGATCCTGGCCTGGGAGACGAGTTCGACTTTCGGCGGCTCGTTCAGGGGCGGGAGGTTGAAGTTGGCGGAAAGCCAGAGCGCGATGGCGGTCAACAGGGCTGTCATATCCGTGGCTCCTGTCAGGGGTAGCGACGGGCGCAGACTATGTCCTGTTTCGGTGCTTCTCTGTGGCACGCTTCACGCGCGCACGTCATCCTTACGGGGGACCTGCAGTTCCGGATGCGGTAGCTCCAAAAGAAAAAGAGCAGCACGAATGCTGCCCTTCCTGTTCGGTCCGCGGCGCTCACATCGTCTTGGCGTAGGCGACAAGCTGATCGAGCGCCGTGCCCCAGCCCGAGTGGAAGCCCATCTCCTCGTGGGTCTTGCGGCCGGCTTCATCCTTGTGAATCGCACAGGCGATATATTTGGAGCCGCCCTTGGCCGGCTCCATCAGGACGACGCCGGTGAAAAATCCGTCGTCGCGCGGGCGGAAGCCCGGCAGCAGCGCGTCGGTGAAGACCAGCTTGCGGTGATGCACGACCTCGAGACAGCAGCCGATGTTGTTCATGTCCTGCCCTTCGGGTGAACGCATCACGGTGCGGAAAATGCCGCCGGGGCGCAGGTCGATTTCGCAGTCCACCGTCTTCCACGGGGCGGGCGTGAACCACTGCATCAGGTGCTTGGGTTCGGTCCATGCTTTCCAGACCAGTTCGACGGGCACATCGATGTTGCGTTCGAGGATCAGGTCGAGCTTGGGGTCGATAGGGTACGCTGTCACTTTCGGTTCTCCGTGGCGTTGAGGTGTCTCAGGTAGTCATCGAGCTGGTCGAGCCTTTTGGTCCAGAGCGTGCGCTGCGCGCCGAGCCAGTCCTGCGCCTCTTCGAGCGGTTTTGGCTTGAGCTGGCAGGTCCGTACCCGGCCGACTTTTTTCGATCTCACGAGGCCGCATTCTTCCAGCACCTTGAGATGCTGGAGAAATGTCGGCAGCGCCATGCTGAACGGCTGCGCGAGATCGCTGACGGTGGCAGGGCCGGATGTCAGTTTTGCCAGCACCGCGCGCCGGGTCGGATCGGCGAGCGCGTGAAACGTGTCGTTGAGGCGATCTTGTTGGTTAGTCATATTGCTAACTATAGGGATGTGAAAAGTTAGGTCAATGCCTAAGTGTTGCGGCGCGTGGTCGCAGCCGGAGGCGTGCAGCGTTCGAGGAAATCCGTTGGAAAGAAGGACGGCGCGAGGGCCGCCCTTGCGCTGTCAGTTCGAGGGCGGCGGTGCGACCACCAGCGCCACGATCCGCCGCACCAGCGGCAGCACCGCGAGCAGGGTCGGGAATGCCACCACCCATGAGATCGCCCATGCTGCGGGCCAGGTGGCGAGGAATTCCTGTGTGAAGCCGAGACTCTTTAGCGTCGAAATGGCAGAGACGACGAAGGTCATCAGCACCGACAGCACCAGCGGCATGACGATGGATGCATAGCGCGCGGGCAATTTGCCGCGGCGTTGCGGTCGGGAAAGCGTTTTCATCAGATCACTCTTTGGAAGCGGCCGGCCGATCGCGGAACACGGCGATGACGGTAAGACAGGCGTCCTGCGGGTCATGGCATCCCTCCGGGCCGGTCGGCCTCAGTTGAATGCGTTGCCTGACGTGAGACGCTTACGGCGCGATGAGCACGCGGCTGTCTTATCGGGATCGGTTGGAGGGTTCAAGTGCCGCCGGGGGGCGGGAAATCTCTGGAAGAGAGAGGTGCCGGGCGCCGATGCGCGGGCCTTGGGTCTGGCGGATGAGTTGACAAGCCGCCTGAACCGGCAGCTCGGGCGAAGCGACTCCGCCCGAGCCACTTCAAATTAATAAAACTACTTCTTCTTGGCCTTCTTGGCCTTCTTCACTGTCTTCTTCGCTGCCTTCTTCGCCTTCTTGGCTTTCTTCGCCATGGCATCCTCATGGGTTCGAGTTGACGTCAACGTCACGAGGCATGCTCGGCGATAGGCCAGTGCGCAGCCTCAATTCCGATCCGAACCGATTCGCTGAAATTTGTCGCCTGTTTTTCAACAATGTGCCGACTTGGTGACATCGCCCGCGCTTTTTCCTGTGGATGACAGTCCGGCGTGCAGGGTTAACAACAAGCAAAGCCTTTCGTTTTGCTTTCGCGATTGCCTGTGCGTGTGCCTGATCGGCTTTCGTTTGGGCGCGCGTCCTCGTTCTTCATCAATTCACAACCACGGCGCGGTTTTACCCGATCAGGTCAGACTCCGTTAAGGCCGCCCCTGCAAGGATGCATCCGGCTTCGGGGGAGGCGGATCCTGCACTTGCGGGATTGAGGAGCAGGTTCATGCATCGGGCGGCTATCGATCAGAGAGACAGGGCACAAGACGCGGGTCACCGCGCACCCTGGGCCTGCTCATGCTGAGCGTCCCGACACTCTGGATCGTTTTCATCGTCAACTTCGTCGCCATCGGGACGGTGTGGGTCTACGTCGTCCGCAGCTATCCCAATCTCGAGGCCGCGCGGTTCTGGACCGGCGGCGCGCTGGTCGCCGCGCTCGGCGCCGCCGTGGCAATGACCCGCAGCTTCATCGATCCGGAAGCCAAGACGCTGCTTCTCATTCCGCTGCTGGCCGGCGGCTCGATCCTGATTCTGGCGATCTGTCTGGCCTCTATGGGCATCCGGCGCTTCTACGGCGTTCCGGTGTCGTGGCGTTTCACGTTTGCAATGGTCGGGATCAATTTCTTCGGCCTGGCGTACTTCATCTGGCAGGACAACATGGCGATGCGCATCGTGATCTACTCGGCCTGTCAGGCCGTGCCGATCGCGACAACGCTGCCGCTGTTGTTGTCCCGCAAGAACGGCACCATTCATCCCGGCGCACGGATGTCCGGCTACATCGCGATCCTGATGATCGGGGTGTATGTCGCGCGCTCCATCGCGGCGCTGCTGCATGTCGGCGGTCCCATCTCGCTGATCGACTTCAACCAGTTTCAGGCGGTGCTGATCCTGGGGCTGGTGTTCCTCTCGATGATGTGGAATTTCGGCTTCCTGCTGATGGCGATCGACCGGCTGCGCGCCGAAGTCGCGGATCTGGCGCTGTTCGACGATCTCACCGGCGCCGCCAACCGCCGCCAGCTGCTGGCGCGGCTCGACGAGGAATGCGCACGCTCCGGCCGCAGCGGCGAGGTGTTCGCGCTGCTGATGATCGATCTCGACGGCTTCAAGGACATCAACGACGGCCATGGCCATGCCGCCGGCGACGAATGCCTGCGGCTGTTCACCCGCGCCGCATGCAGCCGGCTGCGCACCGGCGATCTGCTGGCCCGGATGGGCGGCGACGAATTCTGCGTGGTGCTGCCTGCAACCACGCTGCGCGAGGGGGCGATGGTCGCCCGCCATGTGCTGGAAGCCTGCCAGGGCGAGACGGTGCAGTGGAACGGCGCGCCGCTGGCGCTGTCCGCGTCGATCGGCGTCGCGCAGTGGCGGCCCGAGATCGGATTGCAGGCCGAACGTCTCCTGGCCGCAGCCGACCGGGCGCTCTATACCGCCAAGAAGGACGGCAAGAACGGCTATGCGGTGTTCGACGCAACGCCGCTCGAGGCCGAGCCTGCACTGCGCAAGTCGGCCTGATCCGCTCCCAGCCTCTCAAGCATCGTTGATGCCTCACGCGGCATCTTTTCCGGCGCGCCTCGTCGCAAGCTGTTAGGCTGATCGCGTCGCCCGCGAAGTGGATCGCCCCTTTGCGGCCGGACGGCAACAGGAGGGACGCGATGGCCAAAGGCAAGGACAAGGGCAACAAGGAAAAGAAAAAGCCGAAGGCGGACAAGAACACGCCGAAGGGCGCCGGCTCGAGTTATCAGCAGAGCAAGGGCGGCAAGAAGTAGCGCATGACCGGGCGCATGACTGTTGAGACAAGCGGGCAGCATTGATCGCGCCGGGCCGGAAGGTCCGGCGTTTTTCTAGACGGCAACTCTGCCGGACAGCCACTCAGTTCAGAGAGGAATGTCATGACGCTGCCGGGATTTTTCGACGGGACCGGAATGCCGGATCCGGGCTGGTGGGAGGCGCTGTGGCCGGACCCTGCCCGCGTGCTCGAACGGGTGGGACTTCGGCCCGGAATGGATGTCATCGACCTCTGCTCGGGCGACGGCTGGTTCACCCTGAAAATCGCGCAGCTCGCGCGCCACGTCACCTCGATCGATCTCGATCAGCAACTCCTGGATACGGCGCGCGTGCGCCTCAAAGAGAGCGGTGCGGCGAATTGCAGCTTCCTTGCCGGCGATGCCTACGACATCGCGGCACTGGTCCCGTCGAAGGCCGACTTCGTCTTTCTCGCCAACGCGTTTCACGGCGTGCCGGACCCGACGCGGCTGGCCCGCGCCGTCCGTGACACGCTTGCGCCGGGCGGCCAGTTTGCCATTGTGAACTGGCACGCGCGGCCGCGCGAGGAGACGACCGTTCTGGGTGAGCCGCGCGGACCGGCAACCGAACTCAGGCTGACGCCGCAGCAGACCATTCAGTCCGTCGAAGCCGCCGGGCTGAAACTCGTGAAGATGGTCGAACTGCCGTCCTATCACTATGGCGCCGTGTTCGCGTGAAGCGGCGTTATCAATCGAACCAGTCGGCGCGGTCGCCCGAAAACTTCCCGGGTCCGTTGGTCACCGCCTTGAACATCTCGCAGAGTTCGTACTCCAGAAATTCGTTGGCGAGGATCAGCGCGCGGATCGTTGAGCGCATGTCGCCGCCGCAGGCCGCGATGGCTTGATCGGCGGCAGCATCCAGCCGCTCGGATTCCGGCAGCGGGCCGGAGGCGAGTCTGTCCAACATGACGATGGTCCGTATTGATGAGTGGCGCGCATGTTCTCTTTTTGTTCTCGCGCCGTCAAGCAAACAATTTGCTGATCCAACACTTGTGTCGCGGCACAATGAACGCGTGATCACCTGCATCGGCGCGCGCGAGACGTCCGCGAAAATGCCCGCGCAAAAAAGCCCGGAGCAAGCTCCGGGCTTTTCGCATTCATGCGTTCGCCGTTACCAGGGATTGTACGGATTCATGTCCACCGGATTCGGATCGTTGCGGTGGTTATGCTGATAGGCGCGGGCGCGGTAATAGCCCGGTCCGTAAACCGGCTCGGCGTAAACAGGCCCGCCATACGCATATCCCGGTTCGCTGTAATAGACCGGTCCGCCGCCGTAATAAGCGGGACCGCCATAGTAGTTGTACGAGTTGGCGGCTGCGGCGCCGGCCACAAGCGCACCGGCGGCAATGCCGAGACCGATTGCGGCGGCGTTACGTCCGCCGCGGGCTTCGGCGGCGGGAGCGGACATCACGGCGACGGTGGCGACCGTGGCCAGTGCAACTGCAATCTTTTTCATGATCTCAATCCTTTCGTGACCACGCCATCAACCGGCCAGCCTTGGGAAAGTTCCATGCGCGGCGGCGGCAAGATGCCGGAAACAAGATGAACGGCGGTGGAACGAAATCCGCGCAGGCGGGCGCGGAGGTTAGTCGCAAATTCTTCGCGGGTGCCTGAAAGGAAAAAGCCCGGAGGTTCGCTCCGGGCTCTTTCATCAGTAGTAGTGATAGTATCTGGGCCGGTAATAGCGCGGCCCGTAATAGTAACGCGGCCCGCCGTAATAGACATAAGGCCCCGGTCCATAGACATAACGCGGGCCGTAATAGCCGTAGCCCGGTCCGTAGCCATAAGGTCCGTACGCGCCATAGGCGGCTCCGGCTGCGAGTGCACCGGCGGCAATGCCGAACCCGATGCCCGGTCCCCAGCCCCAGCCTCCGCCGCGATAGTAGCGGGCTTCGGCGGGAGCGGCGGCCAGCGTGGCACCCAGAGTGGCGACGGTCGCAAGAATGACTGCTGCTTTTCTCATGGTTCCGATCCCTTGTTGTCGCAGGTAGGTCAACGCGCGCGCCGGTAATTTGGTTGCCGGAAAAATGCGTGCTCGCGCGGAACAAAACCGCCGCCACTGTTTTGTCTTTTTTTACGGGGCAACCAAGGGCTCGCTCAATGAAGCTCATCGAGAAGATCGCGGAAGACCGCCCGCTGCGCTATGCGTTCGCCGGGCTGGCGGTTCTGCTCATGTTCGGCATGGTGATGAACTAGCGCGCGGCTTCCGCGTTAATGGTCGTCGGGATGCCGCCGGGACCACGTCTGCGCGGCGCGTCGAAGGAGCGAACCATGTCCTATGCGCTGTTTGTGGAAGACGTTCAGGTCAGCCGCGCGCTGCCGACCAGGAACGATGTCTGGCACTATGCCGACGTTGCCGGCCTCGTGGTCGATGCGCTGATTGAGGACGAGACCGGCACGCCCGAACGCGTGCTCGAGCAGGGCTACAGCATCCGTCAGGCCGAGCCGGATCAGGCCGAGAAGGAAGAAGCCACGCCGCTGCCGGGGCTGAAAAAGCCGAAACGCGTGGCTTGAAAAAGCGCGTGGCTTGAAATCCGCGTGGCTTGGAGCGCCTATCGGGGCCGGCGCCGGTTCGCGCACATTCACGAATTCCATGCCCCCAATCCCATGTCTTTAATTTCTTGTCTTTCCGCATGCCGTGATGATCGGCGCATGGCGATCCGTGGCGCGGGTGTGTAGGCTGCCCGGGTTTGAAATTCCGGGGCGGGCACCCATGATCCTTTTGACATGACGTTTCTGATCGTCGCTCTGTGGAGCATCATCGGCATGGCCGCCGGATCGGTGATCTTCGGCGAACTCGGCCCGCTGTTCGGCTTCCGCCATATGGAAGGCTCATCCGCCATCTTCGGCGTGTTTGTGGGCGCGCCGCTCGGGCTGATTGGCGGCGGGTTGTTCGGCTATCGGGTGTCGAAGGGCTACGGCGAGGACATCGCAAAGCGCAAACGTTTCTTTCTCATTACGCTCGGCGGCATCGCGGCGCTGATCGCGGGCGGTGTCATCTTCGAGATGATCCGCACCAGCGACTATATCGACACCAGCAACCAGAGCGCGATGTGGCTCAATGCGCAGATTCGCCTGCCGCCGGGCGTCGCCGCGCCGGATAAGAGCAAAAAGATCGTGATGGAGCTGCGCAGCGACAAGGAAACGCGCAAGTCGTCGCCCTACAGCGAGCCGGACTGGAAGCTCACGGACGGCCGCATGCAGGCCTATTCGAGCGTCGAGATTTATCGCGCCACCGACAACCGCACGCTGGCGGTGACCATCGGCGACGGCCCGACGTATCTGTTCAAGCTGAAAGTCCCCGCGCGCCCGAAGATCTATTCATACGAAGGCGACTGGCAGAAGCCCGATGCTGTCGAAGGCGCGGCCAGCGGCGCAGGCGAGGGGATGGAGATCAAGGTGGCGATGTAAGGGGCGATGCGGCAGTCACGACGCAGAGTCGCTCATCGCGAGTGGCCGGCCTGCGGGCTTCGAAGACGACACGGCGCTCGCAGGCATGTCGGGCAGAAACTCAAACCCCATCTGTCCGCCCTGACTCCAGATCAATCGCGACCGCCGCCGGACCGTTCCGTTCGGTGTCAGAACCAGAAAGCAGTTTTTTGAGTCGATCCGCGGATCAAGGGCCCCCGAGATAGACACCCTTGCGCCCGTAGCTGAGATATCCAGAACGAGGCAGGCCGTGGAGCGCGTGCCGTCGCTTGCAACGATCCGCGACTTGAAGGCGTGGCGAAACGTCACCCGGGGCTTTGCTCTCTGTTCCTTGCTCATCGTGTCCACCACATCATCTGTTCGGGTGTCAGCCGCGACGACAGATGCAGCGCGATGAATCGCGCAAGCACGACCTTGCACCAGAAGGCGCGATGTTCATCCAACGCGCGATCCGGCATGTCCGCGGAAATGCCGGTGTATGCCGGTTCGATATCGTCCAGAGCCTCGCGCAGGGTGTTGCTGGCCCGGGTCATGGCGACCGTAAGCCGCCGGTCGAGCGACTCGATCCGGTGAAGCGGGTCGTCGGCGTGAAGCGAGCTGCGATGGGCGGGTGTTTCCGGGAGATGTGTTGTCAATGCGGGGCTTCTTCGGGCTGGCGGAGCAACAGGTGCGATTTGTTCGAGCGATTGGCGAATGCTAACTTGGCCTATGTTTTAGGCGTGATTCGCGAATGGTGCTTTAATCCCGTCAGTGAAAGTGCTGCTCATGTCGCGTGCGCTTTATGAGTGGTGAGTGCATTTTTTGAGTAGTTGTCCACCTCTGTTGCCTCGAACGAGAGCCTCCAAATGTCCATCGCTGGACAGATCAGTCTCCTTCAAAAATTTCCCGTTGTGTCGACGCGCAATCCGGAGGAGATGGCGCATACTCTGAAGACGGTTTACGGAGCCGTTCGCTTCGATCTGATCACGAAGACGAACTTTGAGGCGCGCGCAAATTTCGTTCAGTTGCCGACGGTTTCGCTGGGCTTCTGTGCCTATGGCTCCGAAGTCGCGGTCGATTTTCCGGAAGCTGAATATGCCAGGCAGCAGATTTCACTGAGAGGCACAGCGCTGACATCGATCGGCGGCAAGGCTGTCGAGACGGACGGCGGAAAATCCTGCATCACATCGCCGGGGCAATCGGCGACGCTTGTGTTCGGCGAAGGTTATGAACAATTCGTCCTGCGCATCAGCAAACAGGGCATGATTCAGAAACTGCGGGCCATTCTTGGTGCGGAGCCGGCCGGAGCGCTTCGGTTCGAGGAAACGTCAGCGCGAGCCTCGCCCGATACACAAAACCTGCTGAGCGCGGTGTCCTTTCTGGCGCAGCAACTGGACTCCACCTCAGCGGAATTGTCGCCTCTTGTGCAGCATGAACTCGAACAGGTCGTTGTGGTCGCGTTCCTGTGTGCGAACCGCCACACGTTCAGTCATTTGCTCGAGCGCGGGGCAAAGGATGCCGCCCCGTGGACCGTTCGTCAGGTTGAAGCCTATATCGAGGCCAACTGGGATCAGCCTGTCCGCATCGAGGATCTGTCTGCGATGACGGGTGTCGGAGCGCGCGCGATTTTTGCCGCCTTCAGCCGGAGCCGCGGCTACACGCCGATGGCGTTTGCGAAATCGGTGCGGCTGAAGCACGCGCGCGCTCAACTCTCGCGTCCCGACGAGCATACATCGGTGACGGCTGTCGCATTCAGGTGCGGCTTCTCGAACCTCGGTCATTTCGCGCGGGACTACGGCAAGGCCTTTGGCGAGCGCCCCTCCGAGACGCTTCTCCGGTCGCGGCGGTCGCAACAGTAATCCGCGGCATGGGAGCATGCCGGGATCTGCCGCGCTGCCGACAACCGCACGCTGGCGGTAACCATCGGCGACGGCCCGACTCATCTGTTCAAGCTGAAAGCGGCCGCGCGACCGAAGATCTATTCATACGAGGGCGACTGGCAGAAGCCCGATGGCGTCGAGGGTGCAGCCCACGGAGTCGGGGAGGGGATGGAGATCAAGGTGGGCGATGTGCGGGGGTGGCAGCTTGTACTGCGTAGACGTGCTGACAAAAAAGCAAAAGCTCCTCGTGAGCTTGGCGACGATTAAAGCGTAAAGAGTTGGAGCGTACAATTTCAAAGGTTGAAGCATCTTGCCGATCAAAGGGAACGATAGCGTTGGCAAACACACAAACGGAATGGCTGACTCGGCTAACGGACAATGCAGTAGATTTTCTGAATCGCGCGATCGACGATTTCAGAGATAAACCAAAGTATTCAATCGTTAATTTCTATACAGCTGTAGAATTATTTTTGAAGGCGCGACTTTTGCATGAGCATTGGTCCTTGATTGTAGTCAAAGGACCCGACCGTCAGAAATTCGAGACGGGAGATTTTCAGTCGGTATCATTCGATGACGCCTGCGCACGACTTCAAAACATTGTTCAAAGCCCTGTTCCTGACGGAGCGCGCAAGAACTTTGACGCGATCCGTAAGCACCGTAATAAGATGGTCCACTTCTTTCACGAGGATGATGATCTTACCGGTCCAAAAATGGCAGCCATCGCGGGAGAGCAATTGCGCGCTTGGTACGATCTTCACAAGTTGCTGACGGAGCATTGGGCGCCGGTTTTTGCAAATCACGCCGAGCAGTTCTCATCAATTGAGAAAAGGCTGACGGGCCACCGAGAATTTTTGCAAGCGCGGTTTGACGATCTGAAGCCTGCGATAGAGACGGAAATTAGAAAAGGTGTGCAGTTCCGTAGGTGTGGCTCGTGCGGGTTTAAGGCTGCGCGCGCCAACTCAGTCTTAAGTTCTCTTTTCGAATCGGAGTGTCTGATTTGTCGATATAGAGACAAGTGGTTCGACTATGAGTGCTCTGATTGCAGCGCAGTTGGTACACTACGCGAGGGCGGAGATTTTGTCTGTCGCAAATGCGGGGCAGAAGATAATCAACACGCTATTTTTGATCGTATAAATCAGTTTGTTGTTACTTCCGACAACTATTTTGAAGCTCCGGTACCCGCGAATTGCTCAGAGTGTGATGGCTATCATTCGGTCGCTGAATACGAAGATAAATTCTTGTGTGTGGTCTGCCTCTCGGTCTCCGATGAGGTAAATGCGTGTGGGTGGTGTGGCGCGTTTGGCAATGGCGATATGGAGGATAGCAACATGGCTGGATGCACTGTTTGCGAAGGGAGCGTCGGACATCATATGAGTAAGGATGACTAGATTAGCGCTGGAGTATACCTTTCGTGTCGACTTAACGATCAACAATCAATCGTTGGGCGAGCAAAGGGTGACTTTAGGAAAGAAATCCTTGACATTCCTTTCCGCCTCATCCATCCTCACCTCATCCCGCCTCACTTGAGGGGCGTTGCCAGGGACGCTTGATAGCGCGGGGCGGGATGCGGCGCCTGCGCGCGCGAGAAGGGACGTCCTTCTCCGCTCCCGGGAGGCCTCGGGTCACCGTCCGGGCTCACTATGGGGCTCTGCCGTTCGCCGGCTGGACGCGGTGAGGACGAAGGCGGCGAAAGCCGGCCGGATCAGGGGTCGAGTTTCTCCCCCATCCTCACCCGGAAGTGCGGTCCCGAGGACAGAAATCGCCGCGGCGGAGCGTCGAAAGGCGTTTCGCGGCCAGCCTCTCGTGGCGACACGATGCCGGCCGCGCACTTGAATTGAAGGCGCGTCTTTCGGCGCTCCTCCTCCCTCTCTTCTTAGAGAGGCGCACGGTCTGACGACATCGCTGATCGGACATCCGCGTTTTCGCGCGGGAAAACGCTCACGCGTGCCCGCAAGCACATCTGCTCACAGGAAAGGGACCCCCATGCAAAAGACGAGACCCCAGACGGCAAAAGGGACGACGAACGAGGACGGCGACGCGCAGGAGGCGTTTCCCGAATTCTCCGACGAGACGCGCGCCTATCTTCTGTCCGACGCTGGCATCGAAAACATGATGCGCAAGCTGTCGGATGCTTGCGAGAACTGGCTCGACTGTCCCGTGAAGCGTTGCCGCCGCGCGCGGCGCTGCCAGGGCCCCGACATGGTGTGCCAGCTCAAGGAGCCGAGCCGCACCGCGCCGCCGGAGGAGCTTGCGCGCGTCAACGCGCGGATGCGGGAGATCGTTTTGCAGCGGCTGGAGCGGATCGGTGTCTGGTGAACGCGGCGGCACGATGCGCGCGGCTCGCACCGCTCGCGCGAAACGCTCACGGCGCAGTGATGAAGGCCGGGCCGGGAACTGTGAGCTGCCTCACACACGCTCACTTGCGGTCATGGGTAAATGCGAGGTGCGGGCTGAGCGAGACAGGGGCCGATTTCAGGACCGGAGATTTTCAGGAGAAGGAACAGCACCATGTCGACGGCCATCGAACGGGAGCAGGGCTCCCTCACGGCATTTGCCAACTTTATCGGACGGACACTGGCGCTGTGTTACGGCGGCGTGTCCTACCTGATTTTCTTCGGCACGTTTCTCTATGCCATCGGTTTCGTCTCGGGCCTCATGGTGCCGAAGACGGTCGACACCGGCGCCGAGACCTCGGTGCTGAACGCGGTCTGCATCAATCTCGCGCTGCTGACCCTGTTCGCCGTCCAGCACAGCGGCATGGCGCGGCAGGGCTTCAAGCGGCTGTTCGCGCGGTTCGCCTCGCCCGCGATCGAGCGCAGCACCTATGTGCTGCTGGCGAGCCTCGCGCTGGCGCTGCTGTTCTGGCAGTGGCGGCCGATCCCGGCCATCGTCTGGGACATCGAGAGCCCGCTGCTGGCCAACCTCGCCATAGGCGGCATGGGGCTCGGCTGGCTGATCGTTCTCTACAGCTCGTTCCTGATCAGCCACTTCGAGCTGTTCGGCCTGACGCAGGTGGTCAGCCACTTCGCCGGACGCGTGGTCGCGCCGATGACGTTCAAGACGCCGGGCCTCTATCGGCTGATCCGGCATCCGATCTATCTCGGCTTCCTCATTGCGTTCTGGTCGACGCCGACCATGACGGCGGGACATCTGCTGTTCGCCGCGGTGACGACGGCCTATATCTTCGTCGGCATCTATCTCGAAGAGCGCGATCTGGTTGCCCTGTTCGGCGACGACTACCGCCGCTATCGCGCACGCGTGGCGATGCTGATTCCCGGCATCAGATAGCGACCATCGGGCACGGGGGGCCGCAAGCCTCCGCGGGCCGCAATGCCGCTCACGTCTCCGTGATCCCGCTTTTTCCAAAGTGCACCGACACGGAAAGAGGAGTTTTGAGCTATGTCATACAGGTGCACAGGCAGCCGCGGTTAAATTCGAGCATCAGGTTTTGCATCAGGCCCGCCACTCGGAGGATTCAATGTCACGCAACGATCGCGCTGCCCCGCCGCTGGGTCTGGCCAGGATTCTGCGAGCCGGACTGGATGTTCAACGGCGGCGCGCGCAGGCCTTTTCAAGGCTTGAGGTCTTCCGTGCCACCGACAAGCGTTCCGGCCGTGACGACCGGCTGCGCCCCTGCCTGCCTGCGCAGACGGACAGCTCCCGCACGTCGGAAGATTAATTTGTGTGGCTGTGAGGAAGCCCGTTGGTTCGCGCGTCACAGCCGCGAAAAGGAGCCGCCTGGTTTGGCGGCTTCTTTCTTGGCTGAACGGATGCGGTAGATCATCCCGCAGCTGGGCATCTGGCGCGCCGCGCCGATGCGACATTTCGCCGGGTTACGGTTCGGTCACGCAACTTGCGCCGCAATCGGGCGTTCCTATGTAGGGCTGCTGTCCGTGCGTAGACCGCGCGGGTGTGTGCTAAACGAGGTGCCAGCAACCATGACGAGCGCCAGAATGACCGACGACATCTTCATAGACCGGACCGCGAAGCCCCGCACCGGCGGCAAGCGGCGGCCGCCGATCATCGATCAGGATGGCAACGAGGTGCATTCCGGCGGCTTCGGTGCCTCGGGGCCGTTCGGTGCTGGCGGATTCGATTTTCAGGGCGCGGATTTCCAGAACATCTCCGGCGCGCTCGGCGGAATTTCGTTCGGCCCGCTCACGCGCGAGCAGCGCTTTGCGCGCATCGAGGCCCTGTCGAAACTGCTTGATGTCGCGTTCGTCGTACCGGGCACCAAGATCCGCTACGGCATCGACGGCCTGATCGGCCTCGTGCCGGTGGTCGGCGATATTCTCACGACGGCGATTTCGCTGTGGATCGTGCGCGAGGCGCGTGCACTCGGCGCGCCGAAATATCTGGTGGCGCGGATGCTGGGCAATGTGGCGCTGGATGGCGTGGTGGGCCTGGTGCCGTTCGCCGGCGACGCATTCGACGTCATGTTCCGCGCCAACATGCGCAACATGCGGATCCTCAAGCGCTGGATGGACAAGCAGCCGCGCGGCGCATGATCCCGAAAAGTGGGAACCGGTTTTCGGATCGGATCATGCGCAGAAAAAAGCCTGAGCCCGGAACGGACGCGAGGGACGATCAGCCGGTCGCGGTCTGCTTCTCGTCTTCCGGTGCAGCCACCGGCTCCGGCCGGTTGCGCGCGAGCGGGAACGCTTCGCTTTCATACAGCGTGCGGATGCCGCTCTGGTCGAAACGGGCTTCGTCCACCTGGAGGTACGCCCCGTTCAGCGAGTCTGCGGGAAGCTGTTCGATCGCGAACTGCACGGCCTCGGCTGCGGTCGGGAACCGGCGGTACGCAAAGCCTGCGCGCTTTTTCTTGCGGATCGCCGCAGGAAAGAGTTCGGCTTCGGTGTTGTAATTGAACGCAGCCATGGTCTCGGCCTTCTCGATTTGGGATTCGATGGAAACGGACGGCCGGAGGCGGGTCCAGAGGAGAGCCGCGCGGCCAGAAGTCATTCATTCCAGAAGAAACTCTAATATAGGCCTTTTTTCGCCAATTGCGACCCGTCATGAGGCCTATGATGAATGGCATGGCGGGCCCGCGGGCGGGCCGAATAAGCGCTTGAATTTCAATGCATTAGGGAGCGCCAAAACCCGCGTTACGGCGGGTCCGGCTTCGCATGGCGGCCTGAGTGTTTTGCAGGGCGCGATTTTCCCGGATTTTCCCCGGCGCAAGCCGGACAACGACAAACGGCGGAAGTCCCCGCCGGTGCGCTACTGGATCGCTTCGGTCAGGATCTCATCGGTGACCGACACCACCTTCAGCGACGACGTGTAGTGTTCGATGTGGGTGTCAGGGCCCGCGGAAATCTCGATCTTGCGGACCGGCGCCTGCTCCGGCACGCCGCTGACGCCGCGGCGGACGCCGTACTGCCAGACCTGCAGCGCGCCTGCGCCGCGCAGCGCCTTTTCAACCGCATCGGGAGTCCGGCCATTCATCTGTGCCAGTTCGGCCTTGGTGAGGCCGATCACGATTTCAGTCTGCGGCGAGACGACCTTGAACAGCGTGACCTTGTTCGTGGCGAAGGCGGGATGGGACGAAACAGCGTCGACGAGAAGGCCTACAAGGCCGAGTGCCAGCACGGTCTGGCGCGATCTGGTGGACATCGTGAATTCCTTAAAATGCGGAAGTTCTTTGGAAACGTTTCTTGTTGGCGCTTTTTACCGCTCGCAACGCGAACGGAACGGAGAGATAGGAGCCGCGCGGCCTGAGACAAGCCGCGCGGATTTATTTTTTCTCTGAGGAAGGGCGCGCGTTGACGCGAGGTTTATTTGGGCTCGAGCTTCAATGCCGCGGAGTTGATGCAGTAACGCAATCCCGTCGGCCCCGGTCCGTCGGGGAAGACGTGGCCGAGATGGCCCTGGCAGTTCGAACACAGCACTTCGGTGCGAATCATGCCGTGCGAGATGTCGCGCTCTTCCGCGATGCTGCTCTCTGCGGCGGGCGCGGAGAACGCCGGCCAGCCGCAGCCGGAATCGAACTTGTCATCGGACTCGAACAGCGGCTGCCCGCATCCGGCGCACACATAGGTGCCCGGATCGAACGAATGGTCGTATTCGCCGGTGAACGGGCGCTCCGTCGCCTTCTCGCGCAGCACGGCGTACTGCATCGGCGTCAGCTCGTTGCGCCACTCGCTCTCGGACTTTTGAATCGTGCCGGAGCCGGTCTTCGTCTTGATGTCGGTCACTTCGCTAGCTCCTTTCGTGGCTTCGGTTGGTGTCTCACATCAAAGCGGCGAACCATCCGGGTCCGCCGCTTGTATCTCGCTTTTCGAAACGCCGCGATGGTCCGCGCGTTTCAGTTATTCGCCTTGTTCAGTTCGTCTTGGCCTCGCGCACCAGCGCGGGCTTTTCGCGATAGCTCTCGGCGAAGATCTTTTTCAGATTCTCGATCTTCGGCAAATCGTTGAACACAATATAGGGCTGGTTCGGGTGCAGCGTCAGGTAGTCCTGATGATAATCCTCCGCCGCATAGAAGCCCTGCAACGGTTCGAGCGTGGTGGCGATGGCCTTCTTGTAGACCTTCGCGGCGTTGAGCTGGGCGATGTAATCCTGCGCCAGCTTTTTCTCCGCCGGATCGGACGTGAAGATGGTCGAGCGATACTGCGTGCCGGTGTCCGGGCCCTGGCGGTTGAGCTGGGTCGGGTCGTGCACCACCGAGAAATAGATCTGCAGCAGCTTGCCGAGCGAGACCTGCTTCGGATCGTAGGTGATCTGCACCGCTTCGGCGTGCCCGGTATTGCCGCGCGTCGTTGCCTCGTAGTTCGCGGTCGAGGCCTTGCCGCCGGCATAACCCGACACGGCGTTGGTCACGCCCTTGGTGTGCTGGTAGACGCCCTGCACGCCCCAGAAGCAGCCGCCTGCGAGCACGAAGGTTTTCAGCCCCTCGCTGGGTGCGATGTCGGAGGCGGGCGGCGGAATCACCACCGCGTCCTCGGCGGCGACGCTCGGCGCGATGTACCACACCAGCGCGAGCATGAAGGCTGCGGCCAGGGCGAAGGTCCGTTGGAATGGCTTGCGATCCATGATGGTCCTCTGAATGGTCCTCTTGGCGAGTTCCGGCAATTGCGCCGTATGGGTGATACGCGGATAAGACCCCGCCGTTACGGCAAAATTCCACACAAAAACGTGAGCATGAACCTTGGTGCGCGCCCGCGCGTTGTTCCCTGCATGCGCCGGGTGACAACCGGCCGCAACGGGGACGATGGACGCAGCTTCTTTTGCCGGTTTCTGGCTGCGGCACCAACGCATCGGTACGCGTTTTGTCTAACCCGTTCCCGGCGCGTGCGCTGTTCGTCATGACCGGGCTCGTCCCGGCCATCCACGTTTTTCTTACCACGAAGAAAAGTCGTGGATCACCGGGTCAAGCCCGGTGATGACGATTGAGGGTGGGGCGAGCTGTGATGGTGCGGAAAAATCATCAACGTCATTGCGAGTAGCGGAGCGACGAAGCAATCCAGCTTCAAAAATCGATTGCTTCGCTTCGCGTAATGACGGCCGCGACGGCGGGGCTAGAACAGCTTTGGCCGTCCGCCCGCCGCCTTTTCCGTCGCCGTCATCAGCGTCGCCACCGCAATCATGACAGCGATGCCGAGCGCGCTGATGGCGAGCTGCATGGCAATGCCGCCGGACCACGCCTTCAGCATTTCCCCCGCGACAAAGGCCAGCGGCACGCCGAGGCAATAGATCGCCAGCGATTGCTCGCCGCAGCGGATCGCGCCACGCGCGGCCAGCGACGGCAGCCAGCGCCAGTCGTGCGGCATCAGCCGCAGCCCGACCACGGCCAGCGCCGCGAAATGCATGACGCGCAGCGGATCGAGGCCGCTCTTGTCGATCGGATAGATCAGCGCCTTGATGGCTTCGGGAATGAACGCTTCCAGCGGCTTGATATGCCAGCTCAGCACCACGACGAAGCTGAACAGCAGATAGGCGACGGCGAGCGCGAAGACCGCGCGCGAGCGCAGCAGCAGCGCCAGCCGCTGCGCGCCGCCCATCGCCGCCCATGCGCCGAACACGAACAGCAATTGCCAGGCCAGCGGATTGAAGAACCATTCGCCCTTCGGCCAGGTGGTGAGGTTGAATCCCGAGACCTGAACCAGAATATAGAGCACCAGCGATCCCGCGAACGCCACGAGCGTCGCGGCGCGCGACATCAGCCACAGCAGCGGCGCGCACAGGATATGCAGCAGGGCGAAGGCCGGCAGCACGTCGGTGTTGACCGGCATGTAATGCAGCAGGGCCGCGTGCAGCAATGCTTCGCCGGGGGCTGCGAACAGCACGGCGGTGTTGGTGTCGTCCAGCGTCGCGCGGTCCGCGCCGTTCACCGCATAGATGGTCGCGACGAAGACCACGACCAGCAGCAGGAAGGCGGCATAGATTTCAAGCCCGCGCCGCACGCTGCGGGCAAGAGCATGGAGAAAACCCCGTTGCGACAGGTCGCGGCCATAGGCCAGCGCGCAGGTATAGCCCGACACGAAGAAGAAGATTTCGGTGGTGTCGCTGAAGCCGTAATTGCGCAGCGTCAGCCATTCGCCGATGTTGTTCGGGATGTGATCGAGAAAGATGAACCACAGCGCGATGCCGCGGAACAGATCAAGCCGCAGGTCGCGCGGCTGCGTCGCGGTCCCGCCGTGTGATTGCGGGAGCGCGGCGCGGCTAGCCATCGCGGCGGCCTGTGGCAAAAGAGACTGCGGCGCGCGGCGCGCTCACAGATATTTCTTCATTTCCGCGCGCAACTCGTCGCGCAAATCCTCCCGGTCCATCGCATAGGCGATGTTCGCGGCCAGGAAACCTGACTTCGAGCCGCAGTCGTAGCTCTTGCCCTTGAACTTGAAGCCGTAGAACGGCTGTGACTTCGCAAGGCCTAGCATCGCGTCGGTGAGCTGGATTTCGCCGCCCGCGCCGCGCTCCTGCGTTTCCAGCACCTTGAAGATTTCCGGCTGCAGGATGTAGCGCCCGGTGATCGAGAGATTCGACGGCGCGACTTCCTTCTTCGGTTTCTCGACCATGCCGTCGAGTTCGAACAGGTCGCCTTTGCTCTTGCCGACGCCGACCACGCCATACATGTGGACTTGGTCCATCGGCACTTCTTCCACCGCGATGATGTTGGCGCTGGAAGCGCCTGCGGCGTTGGCCGCGTCGATCATCTGCTTCAGGCCGCTCGGTTTATTTTTGACCAGCACGTCCGGCAGCAGCACGGCGAACGGCTCGTTGCCGATGATGTCGCGCGCGCACCACACCGCATGGCCGAGGCCGAGCGGCGCCTGCTGGCGGGTGAACGAGGTCGCGCCGGCTTCCGGCTGGTCGCGCTCGAGGATGTCCATTTCCTTCAGCTTGTTGCGCTCGCGCAGCGTGTCCTCAAGCTCGTAGGGCCGGTCGAAGTGATCCTCGATCACGCCCTTGTTGCGCCCGGTGACGAACACGAGGTGTTCGATGCCCGCTTCCAGCGCCTCGTCCACCACATGCTGGATCAGCGGGCGGTCCACCACGGTGAGCATTTCCTTGGGCATGGCCTTGGTGGCCGGGAGGAAACGGGTGCCAAGACCGGCGACGGGAAACACGGCTTTGCGGATTTTCATGAGGCTCTTTGAGGCAGGAGAAACGGTGAAGGCGGGCTGGAGGGGGTGTTAGCAGGTTTTATCGGGCCGAAAAACGGCGGGGCGGGTCATGAGTTCCGTAAAGGTGTGCGGATGAACGGTGCGTGAGTGCCGTGTGGATTTTTTGGGGCGGTTTTCTTTATCCCTCCCCCTTGTGGGGAGGGTCGGTCGAGCGAAGCGAGGCCGGGGTGGGGGTCTGCGAACTTACCCCCGCCCGGCTTGTTGCGCGCAAGCGCTCGCAACGCGCCACCCTCCCCGCAAGGGGGAGGGAGAAAAGCCGCGTCATCTCGCCGCCGAAAAATGCTGCGTTGTTAATCGGGTGGAAACCCTGTCCGGGCCTCCTGTATCCGGGATAGTCTTGAGCGGGTGAAACGTAAAATGGCACGGATCGAGCGTGAAGAGAGCGCGTGGCGGATGGCCGCGGGCGCAATCCTGACCATGTCGGTGATCGGCGCGGCGTCGATGCTGGCAGGCCCGGCCTATGGGCAGACCGCGTCGGGGCGCGGCGGCTTCACCCTGCCGTTCACCATGCCCTGGAGCGACGTCACCGGCTCGATCCAGCAGCAGCCATCACAGGCGCCGCGTCAGACGCAGCCCGCGCCGCGCCGCATGGCGCAGGCCGGATCGCCAAAGGAATGGAGCGGCGAGGACGGCGCGTCCGGCCATCCCCTGATGACGGCGGATGCGATCCGCAATTCGGCGGCGAATTTCGACCGCTGCGTCGCCGGGATGTGGCCAGAGGCGGCGCGGCGCGGCGTTTCCGAGGCGAGCTTCCGCCGCTTCACCGCCGACCTGTCGCCGGACCTGCGCATCATGGACCTGATGGACTCGCAGCCCGAATTCACCAAGTCGGTGTGGGATTATCTCGACATCCTCGTCACCGATGCGCGGATTGCGCGCGGCCGCGAGGTGCTGGCGAAGAACGCGGCGACCTTCGCGGCGGTCGAAAAGGCTTACGGCGTCGACCGCTACATCATCGCGGCGATCTGGGGCATCGAGTCCAACTACGGCACGCAGGGCGGCGACCGCAGCGTTTTGAATTCGACCGCGACGCTGGCCTGCGTCGGCCGCCGTCAGGGCTATTTCAAGGACGAGTTTCTGGCCGCGCTCGAGATTTTGCATCACGGCGACCTGACGCCGCAGCAGATGCGCGGCTCATGGGCCGGTGCGTTCGGCGCGACGCAGTTCATGCCGACCGCATTCAAGAAGTTCGCGGTGGATTTCGACCGCGACGGCAAGCGCAACACCGTGGACGACATTCCGGACATCATCGCCTCCACGGCGGCGAAGTTCAAAAAGGACGGCTGGGTGCCGGGACAGACCTGGGGCTATGAGGTCGAGGTGCCGCAGGGCTTCAACTATCTGCATGCCGACCGCGCCAAGAACTACACCATCGCGCAGTGGGAGCATCTCGGCGTCAAGCGCGCCGGCGGCAAGCCGTTCCCGCGCACCAGCGACAAGGCGTTTCTGCTGGCACCGGCCGGGGCCGATGGTCCGGGATTCCTGATGCTCGGCAACTTCCGTTCGATCATGCGCTACAATCCGTCGGAAGCGTATGCGCTCGCCATCGGGCACTTCGCGGATCGTCTGCGCGGCGGTGCGCCGTTCGTGCAGGACTGGCCGCGGCAGGAGCGGGTGCTGTCCCGCGCCGAGCGGCAGGAAATGCAGCAGCTGCTGGCGCAGCGCGGCTTCTATCGCGGCGAGCCGGACGGCAATCTCGGCGGCGAAACCAAAAAGGCGCTGCGCAGCTTTCAGGCCTCGATCGGGGCGCCTGCCGACGGGTTCGCCTCGTCCGGCGTGCTGGAGCGGCTGCGCGGGCGGTAAAACCGGTATTTTCCGGGGCCGGGACACAGTTCCGGCCCTTGACGGGCTGGCGGCATCCCCTGTTTATGGGCGGCGATTTCGCCCTGCTGGGGCCTGAATCTGCTACTATTTTGCAGTATCGCCTGAGACAGCCGTGACCCGCATGCCGACACCGAAATCCTTTCTGCGCATGTTCACCGAACGTGGGCCCCTGACCGTTCTGGCGGTCGCGGGCGCGCTGCTGTTCGGGATCGCGGGACCGGCCTCGGCGCAGTTCTTCGATTTCGGCTTTGGCCGCCCGCAGCGGCCCGCGCCGCCTCCGCAGCGCGGCGGCGGTTTTTTCGCGCCGTTTGGCGGTGGCGGATATTTTCAGGAACAGCAGCAGCCGCCGCGCCCGGTGGATTCTTCCCGCGCGCCAGCGGCCGCCAAGCGCGATACACCGGCCGATCGCAATGTGCTGGTGCTCGGCGACGCCATGGCGGACTGGCTGGCCTATGGTCTTGAAGATGCATTGTCGGAAACGCCGGATCTCGGCGTGATCCGCAAGCACAAGACCGTCTCGGGCCTGATCAAATATCAGCCCAAGGGCGACCCGGCGGACTGGGCCGCGGCGGCGAAGGGAATCCTCGCAACCGAGAAGCCCGATGTGATCGTGGTGATGCTGGGCCTGCACGACCGCATTCCGATCCGCGAGCCGGTTGTCGAGAAGAAGGCCGACGCCAAGCCGGGCGAGAAGCCAGTCGACACCAAGAAGAATGCCAAGAAGGATTCCCGCGCCAAGCCGAACGAGACAAAGCCGAACGAGACAGAGGCGGCGAAACCGGCGGACAAGCCCGCCACCGATGCCGAGAGCAAGACCGCGGACAACAAGCCGTCCGATACGGACGTTGCGCCGGACGACGACGATCAGCCGCAGATCCTGGCGCCGGAGAAGTCGCGCGCGGGCGGTGGCATGTATGACTTCCGCGAAGAACGCTGGGTCGAGCTGTATGCCAAGAAGATCGAGGAGATGATCGCGGTCCTGAAGTCCAAGGGCGTCCCGGTGCTCTGGGTCGGTCTGCCCGCGGTGCGTGGTCCCAAGGCGACATCGGACATGCTGTTCCTCGATGCGCTTTACCGTGACGGCGCCGGCAAGGCGGGCATCACCTATGTCGATGTCTGGGACGGCTTCGTCGATGACGCCGGGCGTTTCGCGCAGCAGGGCCCGGACTTCGAAGGCCAGATCCGCCGCCTGCGTTCAAGCGACGGTGTGTTCTTCACCAAGGCCGGCGCACGCAAGCTCGCGCATTATACCGAACGTGAAATCCGCCGCGTGCTCGCGGCCCACACCGACGGTCCGCTGGCGGTGCCGAGCGAAACCTTTGCGCCGGATTCCAACATCCGTCCCGGCGAAGCGGGACCGCGTCCGCTAATGGGACCGGTGATGCCGCTCGTGGCCTCGCAGGTCGGCACCGACGAACTGCTTGGCGGCGTCGGCACGCGGCCGGCGTCGGTCGATGCGCTTGCCGCACGCACCCTGGTAAAGGGCGAACCGCTCGCGGCCCCTGCCGGACGTGCGGATGATTTTTCCTGGCCGCGCCGCGAAGTCGGCGCGCTCAGCGCGCCGCCCAGCGATCCGGTGGTCGCCGCCGCGCCGTCCGACGGGACGACGGTTCCGCCGAAGCCGAAACCCAAGAAGCAGCAGGTGGTGGTCCAGGGACTGTTCAATCCGTCCGCGCCGCCGCAACAGCAGCAGCGTCAGCGCGCCGCGCCGCGCGACGGGTTCTTCCGGCCTCCGGGGAATTTCGGATCGCCGTTCTCGGGCCTGTTCGGGCGCTGGTAACCAGCGCTTGCTCCACGGCTGGATCGCATCCATTCGATGCAGTAGTGTCCGCGCGGCTGAAACTTCCCTCAGGTCGAGATCGTGAACAGAAAGCAACGCCGGGCTGAAGGAAAAACCGGCAAGGACGCCGCGCGCTCGTCGGGATTTCTCGAGGAAACCCTGTTCCACCAGGCCATGGCGCATCATCAGGCCGGACGGCTGCGCGAGGCGGAAGCGAACTATCGCGACGTGCTCGCCGCCAATCCCCGTCACACCGGCGCCCTCGGCTATCTCGGTCTGCTCGCGCATCAGATGGGTCACAGCGAGGCCGGTATCGATCTGTTGCGGAAAGCCATCGCATCGGACAAGCGCAGCGCCGAGCCGCATTACAATCTGGCGCGCATCCTGTCCGACTGCGGACGCGACGACGAAGCCATCGTGCACAATCGCAAGGTGCTGGAGATAAGCCCCGACTTTCCCGGAGCGCGCAACAATCTCGCCGCTCTGCTGCTGCTTCACGGCCGCTCAGGCGAAGCGTTGACGGTTGCCGCCGAAGGATTGCGGCGGGAGGATAGCGCGGGGCTCAAGTCGACATTCGTGATGGCGCTTCGCTCGCTCGATCCTGCGGTGGTCAAGCTTGATCCGAATATCGTCCAGCTTCTGGTGCGCGCCTTGCGCGAGCCTTGGTGCCGCCCGCGCGATCTGTCGGCTGCGGCGGGAGTGATCCTGCTTCGCAGTCCGGCGATGACGCGCTGTGTCGAGCGGCTATCGCATGCAGGCTCCGCCCGGTTGGCTGAGCTATTTACGCGTGACGATCTCGCACTGTTGCATGGCGACGGCCTGCTGGAAGCGTTGCTCGGCACCTCGCCTGCTACGACCGTTGAAATCGAGCGGGTTCTGACAGCCGTCCGCCGCGCATTGCTGAGCGCGATTGCGTCAGGCACGCTTGAGGCTGATGAGGCGTGGCTGCCGTTGGCCGCCGCGCTCGGACGACAGGGCTTCATCAACGAATACGTCTTCGATGTTTCCGAAGGCGAGGCTGCCCGGATTGATTTACTTCGCGGCGACATTGCCGGAGCCATCGCGCGGAACGAGACAGTTGCGCCGATCAAACTCGCGACTCTCGCGAGCTATCTGCCGCTGCATTCGCTTCCCGGCGCTGAACAACTTGCGGAACGATCCTGGCCTGACGCCATGGCAGGACTGATCAAGCAGCACATCACCGATCATCGCGAGGAACTGAACATTCGGTCCTCGATTGAACGGCTGACTGCAATCGAGGATGACGTCTCGGAAAAGGTGCGCGCGCAGTACGAGGAGAATCCCTATCCGCGATGGAGCAGGATCTTCGCGGAGACCCAGCCGCTACCGGTGGATCACTATATCGGGATGCGGTTTCCCGGCGTGCCTTACAAGCCGCTCGGACATCGCGCGCTCGATGTTCTGGTTGCGGGGTGCGGCACCGGGCAGCATGCGATCCAGCGCGCGCTGCAGTTCAGGTCCGCCAACATCCTCGCCATCGATCTCAGCCTCAGCAGCCTCAGCTACGCGATCCGAAAGACGAAAGAACTCGGATTGACCAACCTGCGTTATGCGCAGGCGGACATTCTGGCGCTGGAGAGCGACAGGACGTTCGACGTTGTCGATTCAAGCGGCGTGCTGCATCACCTCAAAGACCCGCTGACGGGCTGGCGCAGGCTTGCCGGTCTGGTGCGTCCAGGCGGGCTCATGCACATCGGACTTTACAGTGCGACCGCGCGCGCCGACATCAATGCCGCGCGGGCGTATCTTGCGCAGCAGGGCAGGGACTACTCAGTATCCGAAGTGCGCCGCCTGCGGGCAGAGTTCGCAAGCCGCGCGTCGGGCGATCCGCTGCACAACATCACCGGGTTCAGCGATTTCTTCAGCGCGAGCGAATGCCGCGACCTGCTGTTCCATGTGCAGGAGCACCAGTTCTCGATCCCGCAGATCGCGGATTTTCTGACGCAGAGCGGCTTCACGTTCCTCGGCTTCGAAACGCCATCGCGCACCAGCTATCTCCAGCGCTTTCCAAACGACAGGGCTGCGACCGATCTCGCAAACTGGACAGAGTTCGAAGCCGAAAATCCCTCGACCTTCGCGACGATGTATCAGTTCTGGATTCAGAAAAACTGAAAGCCGGGACCGCTCGGGTTCCGCAGTTCCGCCTCCCTGCAATCGCTGCCAAAATTTTCTCCGGTTCCGGCATCTCCGATTTGGAACGGTCATTGCCATTAGCGGTTGATGACCGTCTCAACGTGAAGAGGAGGACGACATGAAGATTCGTACGGCCATGGCAGTCGCGGCGATCGCACTGACGCCGGGACTGGCGCTTGCGCAGACCGCCACAGAGCAGGGCGCGCGCGACGGCGCGGCGACGGGTCACGCCATTGGTGGGCCGGTCGGCGGAGCTGTTGGCGGCACGGTCGGCGCAGCGGTCGGGACCGCGGTCGATATTCCGGCGGCTGTGATTTCCGCGGTCACGGGCCTGCCGGGACCGTCGGTCGTGGTGAAGGAGCGTGTGGTGGTCGGTGAACCGCTGCCGGAATATGTCGAATTGCGTCCGGTGCCGAGCCACACCGAGTATCGCTATGCAGTCGTGAACGATCGGCGTGTGCTCGTCGAGCCGCGGACGCGCCGCGTCATTCGCGTCATCGAATAAGGGCGTGAAACGAAAGGGCCCCGTCCTCGTGGCGGGGCTTTTTCTTTTGCACGTGATGCCGCGCCTAAACCGAACGGGGCCCGAACAGGATGACGGCCGCGCCGATCAGGCAGAGCGCCGCGCCTGCGATGTCCCAGCGGTCGGGCCGCACGCCTTCCATCGCCCATAACGACATCAGTGACGCGATGATGTAGACGCCGCCATAAGCGGCATAGGCGCGTCCTGCCGCGTCACTGGGCACCAGCGTCAGAAGGTAGGCGAACAGTACCAGCGAGACGACGCCGGGAATAAGCCACCAGATGGATTTGCCGAGACGCAGCCAGGCCCAGAAAGCAAAACAGCCCCCGATTTCGGCGAGGGCTGCTGCAACGTAGACAATAATGGTCATGTTCGATTAGCGCGGCAGCGTGGTCGATCCCATCAGGAACTGATCGATCGCGGCGGCGCACTGGCGGCCTTCGCGGATCGCCCAGACGACGAGAGACTGTCCGCGGCGCATGTCGCCTGACGAGAACACCTTTGCCACCGAGGTCTGGTAGTTGTTGGTCGAGGCGCGCACATTGCCGCGCGGGTCTAGCTCGACGCCGAGCTTCTTCAGCAGGCCCTCGTGCACCGGATGGACGAAGCCCATCGCCAGCAGCACCAGTTCGGCCTTGATTTCGAACTCGGTGCCCGGCACCGGCTGGAACTTGTCGTCCACGCGAACGCAATGCAGTTTCGCGACCTTGCCGTCGTGGCCTGAAAACTTCTGCGTCAGCACGGCGTATTCACGGATCGCGCCTTCGGCCTGGCTTGACGAGGTGCGCATCTTCAATGGCCAGTTCGGCCAGGTCAGGCCCTTGTTCTCACGCTCCGGCGGGGCCGGCATGATTTCAAGCTGGGTGACGGAGGTCGCGCCCTGGCGGATCGAGGTGCCGATGCAGTCGGAGCCGGTATCGCCGCCGCCGATCACCACCACGTCCTTGCCGCCTGCGAGAATCTCGCGGACATCGCCGAGCGGCTCGTTGCCGACGCGGCGGTTCTGCTGCGGCAGGAAGTCCATCGCGAAGTGAATGCCGTCGAGGTCGCGGCCGGGAATCGGCAGGTCGCGCGAGGCTTCCGCGCCGCCGGTCAGCGCCACGGCGTCGTAGGCCTTGACGAGGTCCTGCGGTTCGACCGCGCCGGCGTAGCTGCCGCCGACCGGCGTGTTGTAGTGGAAGACGACGCCTTCAGCTTCCATCTGCGCCACGCGGCGGTCGATGATGCCCTTTTCCATCTTGAAGTCGGGAATGCCGTAGCGAAGCAGTCCGCCGGCCTTGGCGAACTTCTCGAACACATGGACCTCGTGGCCGACGCGCGCGAGCTGCTGCGCGGCGGCAAGGCCGGCCGGGCCGGAGCCGACCACGGCGACCTTCTTGCCGGTCTTGGTCGCTGAAATTTCCGGCTTGACCCAGCCGTTGTCCCACGCGCGGTCGACGATGGCGCATTCGATGGTTTTGATGGTGACCGGGTTGTCGTCGATGTTCAGCGTGCACGAGGCTTCGCACGGCGCCGGGCAGATGCGTCCGGTGAATTCGGGGAAGTTGTTGGTCGAGTGCAGGTTGCGCGAGGCTTCTTCCCAGTTGCCGTTGTAGACGAGATCGTTGAAGTCCGGGATCTGGTTGTTGACCGGGCAGCCGGGCGTGCCGGGCTGAACCGAGCCGGTGCCATGGCAATAGGGGATGCCGCAATTCATACAGCGCGCGGCCTGATCGCGCGTGTCTTTCTCGCTCAGCGGAATGACGAATTCCTTGAAATCCTTCACCCGCTCCGCGACCGGCTCGTACTTGCGGTCGTGACGCTCGATCTCAAGAAAACCTGTAGGCTTACCCATTTTAAACCCGACGCCCCTTCAAAGTTTCGTTGTCATTGCGAGGAGCGTAGCGACGAAGCAATCCAGCTTTTGCTTTGAGAGTGGATTGCTTCGCTGCGCTCGCGATGACGTGGATTCGTTTCTTACGCCCCGATCGCGATTTTCGGCTCTTCCGGCTCGCGCGATTTCATTTCCTTCAGCGCGCGGCGGTATTCGACCGGCATCACCTTGCGGAACATCGGAAGATACTTCTTCCAGTTCGCGAGGATGTGCTGCGCCCGCGCCGAGCCGGTGAGCTTGGCGTGCCGCGTGATCAGGACATGCAGCCGTTCGACGTCCTCGCCGAGCAGGTTCGAGAACACGTCGACGCGGCCATGCGCCTCGAGATCGCCGGACGAATGGAAGGCGTTCTGGTTGATCATCTCCTCGGACAGCACCGGCTCGAGATCGACCATCGCCATGTTGCAGCGTTTCTCGAACGTGCCGTCCTCGTCGATGACGTAAGCCACGCCGCCGGACATGCCGGCCGCGAAGTTGCGCCCGGTCTTGCCGAGCACGACGACGATGCCGCCGGTCATGTATTCGCAGCAATGATCGCCCGCGCCTTCGACCACGGCGACCGCGCCGGAGTTGCGCACCGCGAAGCGCTCGCCGGCGACACCCTGGAAGTAGCATTCGCCCTCGATGGCGCCGTACATCACGGTGTTACCGACGATGATCGACTCTTCCGGCACGATGCCGGAAATCTTCGGCGGCCGGACGATGATGCGTCCGCCCGACAGGCCCTTGCCGACATAGTCGTTGCCTTCGCCTTCGAGATCGAAGGTGACGCCGCGCGCCAGCCACGCGCCGAACGCCTGTCCTGCGGTGCCCTTGAGGCTGACATGGATGGTGTCGAGCGGCAGGCCGGTGTGGCCGTAGGTCTTGGCGACGAGGCCGGACAGCATCGCGCCCGCGCTGCGGTCGGTGTTGTGAATTTCCGCCTCGATCTTCACCGGGGCGCCGCGGTCGATCGCCGCCTGCGCTTCCTTGATCAGCGTGCGGTCGAGCACGTTCTCCAGGTGATGGTCCTGCGCCTCGGAGTGATAGATCTTCTGGCCGGGCAGGGCGGGCTGCTTGAAGAACAACTTCGAGAAGTCGAGGCCCTTGGCCTTCCAGTGCGCCACCAGCGTTGCCTGGTCGAGCATCTGGCTCTGGCCGACCATTTCCTGGAAGGTGCGGAAGCCCATGGAGGCCATGATCTCGCGCACTTCCTCGGCGACGAAGAAGAAGTAGTTGATGACGTGCTCAGGCTGGCCGGTGAAGCGCTTGCGCAGCACCGGGTCCTGTGTCGCGACGCCGACCGGGCAGGTGTTGAGATGGCACTTGCGCATCATGATGCAGCCGGCCGCGATCAGCGGCGCGGTGGCGAAGCCCATTTCATCCGCGCCGAGCAGCGCGCCGATCACGACGTCGCGTCCGGTGCGGAAGCCGCCGTCGACCTGAACCACGATGCGGCTGCGCAGGCGTTCACGCACAAGAGTCTGATGGGTTTCGGCGATGCCGAGTTCCCACGGCGAGCCCGCGTGCTTGATCGAGGTCAGCGGCGACGCGCCCGTGCCGCCCTCGAAGCCGGAAATGGTCACATGATCCGCACGCGCCTTGGCAACGCCGGCGGCAACCGTGCCGACGCCGATTTCCGAGACGAGTTTGACCGAGACCTGACCGTCCGGATTGACGTTCTTCAGGTCGTAGATGAGCTGCGCGAGGTCTTCGATCGAATAGATGTCGTGATGCGGCGGCGGCGAGATCAGGCCGACACCCGGCGTCGAGTGGCGCACGCGGGCGATCGTCGCGTCGACCTTGTGGCCGGGCAACTGGCCGCCTTCGCCGGGCTTTGCGCCCTGCGCCATCTTGATCTGCATCATGTCGGAGTTGACGAGGTATTCCGTCGTCACGCCGAACCGTCCCGAAGCGACCTGCTTGATGGCCGAGCGCATGCTGTCGCCGTTCGCCATCGGCTTGAAGCGATCCGCCTCTTCGCCGCCTTCGCCGGTGTTGGACTTGCCGCCGATGCGGTTCATCGCGATTGCCAGCGTGGTGTGCGCCTCGCGCGAGATCGAGCCGAACGACATCGCACCGGTGGCGAAGCGCTTGACGATCTCCCTGGCCGGTTCGACTTCATCAAGCGGCACAGGCTTGCGCTTGTCTTCCTCGGCAGTCTTGAGCTTGAACAGGCCGCGCAGCGTCAGCAACTTCTCGGACTGCTCGTTCAGCACCTTTGCGTAGGCGCGATAGCGCTCCTGCGAATTGCCGCGCACCGCGTGCTGAAGCAGCGACACCGTCTCAGCGTTCCAGGCGTGATCCTCGCCGCGCGAGCGGTAGGCATATTCGCCGCCGACATCGAGCGCGGTCTTGTAGATCTGCGCATCGCCGAACGCTTCAGAGTGACGGCGCACGGTTTCCTCGGCGATTTCGGCAAGGCCGACGCCTTCGATCCGGGTATGGGTGCCGGCGAAATACTTCGCGACGAAATCCGCCTTCAGGCCGACGGCGTCGAAAATCTGCGCGCCGCAATAGGACTGATAGGTCGAGATGCCCATCTTCGACATGACCTTGAGCAGGCCCTTGCCGATCGACTTGATGTAGCGCTTGACGATTTCCTTGTCGTCGAGCTTGGCCGGCAACTGGTCCTTCATCGCGATGATGGATTCGAAGGCCAGATACGGATTGATCGCTTCCGCGCCGTAACCTGCAAGGCAGGCGAAGTGATGCACTTCGCGCGGCTCGCCGGATTCGACCACGAGACCGACCGAAGTGCGCAGGCCGGTGCGGATCAGGTGATGATGCACGGCGGCGGTCGCCAGCAGCGACGGGATCGGAATCCGGTCCGAGCCCGCAGCGCGGTCCGACAGGATGATGATGTTGACGCCTTCGCGCACCGCAGCTTCGGCACGGCCGCACAGTTCTTCCAGAACCTGCTCCATGCCCGCGGCCCCGAGGCCGGCGTGGAACGTGGTGTCGAGCGCGCGCGACCTGAAGTGATTGTCGGCGACGTCCGAGATCGAACGGATCTTTTCCAGATCCGCGTCGGTCAGGATCGGCTGGCGCACTTCGAGGCGCTTGGTCTTGGACAGGCCTTCGATGTCGAACAGGTTCGGGCGCGGGCCGATGATCGAGACAAGGCTCATCACCAGTTCTTCGCGGATCGGATCGATCGGCGGGTTCGTCACCTGCGCGAAGTTCTGCTTGAAGTAGGTGAACAGCGACTTCGGCTTGCTCGACAGCGCGGAGAGCGGGGTGTCGGTGCCCATCGAGCCCGCGGCTTCCTCGCCGGTGGACGCCATCGGCGTCATCAGCACGGTGAGGTCTTCCTGCGAGTAACCGAACGCCTGCTGGCGATCGAGCAGCGACAGGTTGGAACGCGCAGCCTTGGCCGGCGCGTCTGCCATTTCCTCGAGCACGATCTGGGTGTTGTCCAGCCACTTGCGGTACGGGTGGCTCTTGGCGAGCTCCGCCTTGATTTCGTCGTCGGGAATGAGGCGGCCCTGCTCGAGGTCGACCAGCAGCATCTTGCCAGGCTGCAGGCGCCACTTGGTGACGATCTGATCCTCAGGAATCTTCAGCACGCCCATTTCGGACGCCATCACGATGCGGTCGTCCTTGGTGACGAGATAACGCGCCGGACGCAGGCCGTTGCGGTCGAGGGTCGCGCCGATCTGGCGGCCGTCGGTGAAGGCAATCGCGGCGGGGCCGTCCCACGGCTCCATCAGCGCTGCGTGATATTCGTAGAACGAGCGGCGCTCTTCGCTCATCAGCGGATTGCCGGCCCATGCTTCGGGCACCAGCATCATCATCGCGTGCGACAGCGAGTAGCCGCCCTGCACGAGGAATTCGAGCGCGTTGTCGAAGCAGGCGGTGTCCGACTGGCCTTCGTAGGAGATCGGCCACAGCTTCTCGATGTCCTCGCCGAACTTCTCGGAGGAGACCGAGGCCTGACGCGCGGCCATCCAGTTGACGTTGCCGCGCAGGGTGTTGATTTCGCCGTTATGGGCGACCATGCGGTAGGGATGCGCCAGCGACCACGCCGGGAAGGTGTTGGTCGAGAAACGCTGATGCACCAGCGCCAGCGCGGATTCGAAATCCGGCTCGTGCAGGTCGGGATAGTACTTGCCGAGCTGGTCGGCGAGGAACATGCCCTTGTAGACGACGGTGCGGCACGAGATCGACACCGGATAGTAGCCGGCCAGCGCGCGTTCGCGGCGCTGATAGATCGCGTTCGAGATGGACTTGCGCAGAATGTAGAGACGGCGTTCGAAATCGTCTTCGTCCGCGCAGTCGCCGCAGCCGATGAACACCTGCATGCAGGTGGGTTCGGTCGGCTTCACGGTCACGCCGAGCGAGGAGTTATCGGTTGGCACTTCGCGCCAGCCGAACAGCTTCAGGCCTTCCGACTTGATCTTGTCCTTGATGATGCCCTTGATGACTTCGCGCCAGGATTTCTCGCGCGGCATGAACATCTGGCCGACGGCGTACTCGCCGGGGCCGGGCAGGGTGAAGCCGGCTTCCTTCGCCTTGCGTGCGAAGAAGGCGTGCGGAATCTGCACAAGGATGCCCGCGCCGTCACCGGCGCGCGGGTCGGCGCCGACCGCGCCCCGATGCTCGAGATTACAAAGGATGCTGATCGCGTCGGACACGATCTGGTGCGATTTCTTGCCCTTGATGTTGGCAATGAAGCCGACGCCGCAGGAATCCTTTTCCAGCGCAGGGTCGTACAGACCGGCGGCTTCCGGACGCCAGTTATGTTCACGCGGTTTCAAGGCCGGGTCCGCCATCGGCGCATCCACCTCGATTTCATTCCGCTTGAACTCTGACCCGCTCATTCTCATCCTCACGCCTCTTTCGATTTAGAGGCAGTCTATTTTTACCCATTTTGGCCGCAGCTTCGGCGTTCGCGGAACCCTTCGGAATTTCCCACTCTCAGGAAGTCCTCGGGGCCACCGCTCGCGATGTCACGAGCCTCGCTTTAGAAAGTGCAGTTCGCGCGTGCCGTTTCCGGCTGCCATGCGGCCTGCTGATATTACCGGCGCTGCAAACGCCGTGCCGAGATTACCCGGAAATTGGGACAGTAGTCCTGTCCTAATGCCGAGATTGCCAAACTTTTTCCTATCACACAAGCGCGTGAGAGTCCTCCCAGTGTGGTGGTTCGCAAGTCCACGAAAACTCTGATGCGGGCTCCGTTCGTGGACTTGCGAACCGAAACCACACTGGAATCAATATCGTCCAGTGTCCTTCGAATCCGCAGCTCGCTACGGCAGCGCGGCGGAAGGCGGCGAGCAGCGGATTCGGGACACTGGGATGCGCGGCAGACGCGTGGCAGCGGCCGGTGAACGCCGCTGGATTAAGGCATTTGCCGCCGCCGTCCGGTCCTAGCTCTGCCGAAATCGGAAATCACGTTTGCCCCGGATTTTTGGGAATCCGGGGACGGATTTGGGACCCAGAACGGGGAGGCCTGCGAGATGACGTCGTTTTCCAGAAAGCAGTTGGTCGGATGCGCGGTGTTGGCCGTCGGCGTAACTCTGGTGTCGCCGGCGTTCGCTGCCGACGATTTTCCGATCGTGGGTGACATCCACATTTCCATGCCGCGAATCCTGGATGACGAAGACCGGCCTCTGCCGCCCCCCGCCTATGACAGGCCCCCTGTCGAGCGGCCTTCCTATGAGGAGCGGCCTTATTCGCAGCGGCCCTACATGCCGGGACCTTACGCTGCGATTCCCTCGACCCGCTTCCAGCGCTCGACACTGGGGGCGCGTCCGATGCTGCCGCCCGAGCAGGTTGTGACCGTTCTGCGATCGCGGGGCTATTCGCCCCTCGGCCGGGTCACACAGCGCGGCTGGATCTACACCATCGCGGCCATCGACCGGAACGGTGAGGACGGCCGCCTGATCATCGATGCTCGCACCGGGCAGATCATGCGCTTCATTCCCGTCGAGGCCGTCGATGAGCGTCTGATGGCGGTTTATGGCCCGCCCGGTCCGCCGCCCGCGGTCTATGCGGGTTATGAAAACCGCCGGGGAGCGCTGCTCGACCTGCGAAACGTGCCGCGTCCGCCGAACGCAGTGCCGAGAACATCGCAGCGTTCCGGCGCGAAGGCTGCGAGCCGGACTGCGGCACCTGCCGCAACCGCGACCACGCCGCAGGCAGCACCTCCGGCGCAGCAGGCTGCGGCTCCGCCTGCCGAAACTCCGGCGGCGGCGAAGCCGGCCGCAGCGGATAACAAACCTGCGACAACGGTCGGGGCGGCAACAGCGCCCTCAACACAGGCTTCGACGGTCAAGCTGTGGCCGACGCAGGCCATGCCGGACGCCCAGACACTGGAGTAACGACAGCTTACGAGCGCGTTGCGGTCCAGACGTGGTTGCGCGGCTGGAGGCGGTATTTGCCGCGCGGGTGCGCCCGGATTCGGCGTGCCTCAGTCACAGCCTGTGACTGTGAGGGCGTTTGCAATTCTAGATTGAAAAATACCCATTTACCTCCTGCCCCGGAAATGCCTTAATTCGCCGCATTTGGGCTGGGGATTTTCCAATGAAGTATTTTGGGTTGGTGATTTGTCTTGCGTGCCTTGCCGGTTGTGCAGGCCTTCCTGAGGCGGAAAAAGCCTCTCAACTTGGCGATGCGATCACAGCCACCGGAAAGCTGGTGCGTGACTCGATCGCGTCGAACCGGACCAACGCCATCCGGAACGGGGAAGAAGTTCAGGCCAGCAATCTGCTTCGCAGCAAGGAGATCAGGCCGTCGCCATCGGAAGTTGCGATGGCGAGCAGGGCGAATGTGCAACAGGTGGCGGGAAGCCCTGAAGCGATCGGGGACGCCAGAGCCGCTTTCGAGAAGGCAAAAGCGCAACAACTGGCGGCAAAACAGGCAGGGCTGGCCTTTACGCTGGCCGATGCGCCGACGAGCCAGATCAACGGCCTCCAGAACAGTGCCCAGATGCAGGCCGCGAAAGCGCTGGAAGGATACGGCGACGCGCTGAAGAAGGCGATCGACGAAGGCACGATCGAGAAACTCGAGCAGGCCTCGGTCAAGCTTGGCGATGCTGCCAGCAATGTCGTCACCGCCGCTTCGCCGCTGTCCGCTCCCATCGCCGGGCCCGCCCTGAAGGTCGGGTCGCGCATTGCCGGATTTTTGATGGGGAACGCCTATGCGAACGAAATCCAGGCCATCATCGTGGCGCGGAACAATGATGTCGTCGCGGTCGTGAAATTGCTCAAGGAAGATATGGCGCTGGTCGCGGACTCGGTGAAGCGGCAGGCGGATTTCTTCGAAATCCAGCGAAAAGCGAATCTCCAGTTGATCGGCCAAGATCCGAACGTCACGCGGCTGCAGCTCTACAACGAGTATTACACGGCGCGGAAGGAAGCGGGCACCATGCGCGCGACGGCCGTCGCCGCCGCAAAATACGCGGAGGTCCTGGATGCGCTGGTCGAAGCTCACGCTGCGGTCGCCGCTGCCGATCCCAACTCCGAACTTTTCCTGAAACGCTTTGTCGTGCTGGCTGACGATCTTGCGGCGCTGATCAAGGCCGCAAAGAAGGAGGCCTGAGATGGCTACTCTCGAGGAAGCAAAAGCCCGTCTCGCTGCGGCATCGCAGCGGTTTCACGACACCGAAATCAAATGGCAGCCCTCGCTGTGGGACAGCTCGGATTTCGGGCTTCAGCCGCAGGGCAACGATCTGTTCGGCAATATCTTCTCGAACATTTTCGGCACTCGGCCGCTCTCGCCTCCGGCGCCGCGAATCTTCAGCCAGAGGGACGCGCCGCGTGCCCTGCGCGCCTGTTTCGATGTTCTCTATGCCCTGGGCAGCCGCTCGACCGATGCCAATGAAACGCTGGCCTATGCCGCTGCGATGGACGCCGTCTCGACGGAACTCGATTTCATCGCGGAAAGGCGGCTGCTGAGCAGAACAAAGGAGTACGCTCCGTTCACGGCCGCATTCAAGTCAGCAGCGAAGACGCTCAAGGAGGCCAAGGCGAAGGCCGATGAGCTGGCCCAGAATCTGGGCCTTGCAGCGGATGTCCTGACGGCATTCTCCAAGATCATCGCGGTGGTCTGATCGCCGCCGGCGTTCAGCGTGCCGATCAAGAAAAAAACGCCCCGGGTCACCGGGGCGTTTTGCAGTTTGGGAGGTTCGATAAGCCGGAGATTTAGGCCGCGACCTGCTCGGCGACCTTCGGCGCGGAGACCGAGGTGGTGATCGGAATCTGGCGCGGCTTGGCGGCTTCGGGAATCTCGCGGACGAGATCGACGTGGAGCAGGCCGTTCTCGAGCGAGGCGTTCTTCACCTGCACGAAATCGGCAAGCTGGAACTGGCGCTCGAAGGCGCGCGACGCGATGCCGCGATAAAGCACTTCGCTGGACTGGCTGTTCTCGTTGGCGGCTTTCTCGCCCTTGATCGTCAGGGTGTTTTCCTTGGCGACGATCGAGATTTCATTCTGCGAAAAGCCGGAGACAGCGACGGAAATCCGGAAATTGTTCTCACCGGTGCGCTCGATGTTGTAGGGCGGATAGCCCGGCGAGCTTTCGCTGGCGGACTGATCGAGCAACGAGAAGAGGCGGTCAAAGCCGACGGTGGAACGGTAGAAGGGGGTCAGGTCAAACGTACGCATGTTAGTCCTCCAAAGTGAGCGACCAGCGCGTTTTTCAGGCGGGACGGACCATTGCATGAGCAACGTCGTTGAAGACCGTCTCGCTTGCACAACGCGCCACTCTTTTTCAAAGAGCAGACAACGCGCCATTGGGCCGGGTTTTCGTTCTGCGTGCAGCCTTAACTGGCCTGCACGAAACTGATATGGGAGGGGCCTTGCGGGGTTCAAGAGGGTTCCCGGCCCCTCTTTTTGCCCGCAATATCTTTTTCCGAATTTCATGATTCCTTTCGCCTGATCGGCCCCGCATGACGCTTGTTTCCATCCCCGCCAATCCCGTTCCCGACAATGTTGTCTCAGGCACCATCAAGACGCCCGACGGCGCCGAATTGCGCTTTGCCCGCTGGCAGCCGCCGGCTGGCCGCAAGGGCACTGTCTGCGTCTTCACCGGGCGGGCCGAGAGCATCGAGAAATACTTCGAGACCGTGCGCGAACTGCGCGAGCGCGGCTTCGCGGTGGCGATGATCGACTGGCGCGGGCAGGGACATTCGTCGCGGCAGTTGCGCGATCCCCGCAAGGGCTACGTCCACAGGTTTTCCGATTTCGAGGTCGATGTCGAAACCTTCGTAAAGCAGGTGATGCTGCCGGACTGTCCGCCGCCTTACTATGCGCTTGCGCATTCGATGGGTGGCGCTGTGCTGCTGCGGGTGGCGCATGCCGGCAAGCGCTGGTTCGACCGCATCGTGCTGTCCGCACCGATGATCGATTTGCCGGGCTATGCCACCAAGCTTCCGACGCGGATGTTTGTGCGCACGCTGCGCTGGCTCGGGATGGGCGGCCGCTACGTGCCCGGCGGCACCGGCGAACTCACCGGCACCAACAGCTTCGTCAACAATCCGCTGACATCGGACCCGGTGCGCTATGCGCGCAACGCCGCGATCTACGAGGAAGATCCGACCCTCGGGATCGCGTCGCCGACGGTGGCCTGGGCCGACAGTGCGTTCCGTGCGATCGTTGAATTCCGCGAAGCGAGTTATCCGTCGCAGATCAGGCTGCCGATCCTGATGATGGCCGCCAGCAGCGACACCATCGTCTCGACCGCCGCCATCGAGGAGTTCGCCTATCACCTGCGCGCCGGATCGCATCTGGTGATCGCAGGCTCCAAGCATGAAATCCTGCAGGAACAGGATCGCTACCGGCAGCAGTTCTGGGCCGCGTTCGATGCTTTCGTGCCCGGCACACCGCTGTTCAAGTAAGGCGGACCACGAGGGAACCGCTCCCTCCTTGCCGCGATCTTTTTTCCGGCGGCGCTGAGGCGGTGCTATGGTGGCCGCCTGCGGGCTGCCGCCGCCCGCGCTCGATAGGCCATTCTCTTTCTGCTTCTGCACTTTCTGCAAACTCGTTTCCGCGTGTCGTGTGGCATTGCGGGTCGACACAGGGAGGTAGTGCGATGACAATGAGGCCCGATCCGACCTTCCACGCATCACCGAAGCTTGCGATGGAGGCTCCCCCCGAAAACTTCGCTTATACGCTGCTGCTCAGCCCTGACTTCTCGAAGCCCGATGCGCTCGCGGTGATCGACGTGAAGCCGGGCTCGTCCAGTTACAGTCAGGTCGTCCATACGGTGACGATGCCGAACAAGGGTGACGAGTTTCATCATTTCGGCTGGAACGCCTGCTCGTCCGCTTTATCGCCGCTCACGGGTCATGCGTTCGTCGAGCGGCGCTATCTGATCATCCCCGGAATCCGATCCTCGCGCATCTACATCGTCGATACGAAACCTGATCCGACCAAGGCGAGGATTCACAAGATTATCGAGCCCGAAGAGATTTTCAAAAAAACCGGTTACTCACGGCCTCACACCGTTCACTGCGGGCCGGAAGGCATCTACGTCAGCACGCTCGGCGGTGGCGGCAAGAACGGCACCGACGGGCCGCCCGGCGTGTTCATCATGGACTGCGAGACCTTCGACGTTCTCGGGCGCTGGGAAATCGATCGCGGGCCTCAGACGTTGCACTATGATTTCTGGTGGAACCTGCCGCGCGACTACATGGTGACCAGCGAGTGGGGGCTGCCGCCGCAGTTCGAGAATGGAATCGTGGCCGAGGACCTGCTGTCCAACAAGTATGGCCATCGAATCCACTTCTGGGATCTGCGCGCCCGGCGCAACGTGCAGACCATCGATCTTGGCGCCAACCATCAGATGGCCCTTGAAGTCCGGCCCGCGCATGATCCTGTTCGCGAGTATGGCTTCCTTGGCGTTGTGGTCGATACCACCAATCTCGAAGGCTCGATCTGGACCTGGTGGCGCGAAGGCGGAAAGTTTCACATCGAGAAGACGGCGACGATTCCGGCTGAACCGGCGCCCAAGGAAAAGCTTCCACCGCTGCTGCAGGGCTTCGGCGCCGTGCCGCCGCTGGTCTCGGACATCGATCTCTCCATGGACGACAGGTTTCTCTATGTGTCCTGCTGGGGCACGGGCGAGATGCGTCAGTACGACGTCAGCGACCCGCGAAAGCCGAAGCTTGCGGGCTCCGTGCATATCGGCGGCATCGCGCGCCGCACGCCGCATCCGAACGGCAAGGCGTATGCGGGCGGGCCGCAGATGGTCGAGATCAGCCGGGACGGCAAGCGCGTGTACTGGACCAACTCGCTCTATTCGACATGGGATGACCAGTTCTATCCCGACGGAATCCCCGGCGCTGAGGTGATGGCGAATGTGAAGCCGGGCGGCGGTCTCGAACTCGCAAAGGACTACTGGCTGAGTTTCCCTGACGGCTACCGCGCGCATCAGATCAGACTCGATGGCGGCGACTGCTCGACGGATTCATTCTGCTATCCGTCGGTTTAGTGTGGCGGTTCGCAAGTCCGCAACATTTTCTCGGCACTTCCATTTGCGGACTTGCGAACCAAAGCCACACTAAAATTATAGGTTGCTAGTGTCCTTTTGAATCCGAAGTTCGCTATGGGAGGTGCTGCGAAATGATGCGAACTTCGGATTCAGGACACTAGCTTTGAGCGTTGCGGACTGGACGCCTGCGGGACTTTGGCTCGCTGTTGTGGTGAGCGGCATCTATCACGGGGTGAGTCCCGGCATGGGGTGGCCGCTGGCCGTCTCGGCTGGGCTCATGGACAAAAGCCCGCGCGCACTGGCCGCGGCGCTGTGGCCGCTCTCGATCGGTCATCTGCTGGCAGTGCTTCTGATCATGCTTCCCTTTGCGGTGCTCTCCGCGCTGGTCGAGTGGCAACGGCAGATCCAGATCGGCGCAAGTCTTCTGGTGATCGGGTTCGGCATTTTCCGCCTGATCAACCGGCGTCATCCCCGGGCACTGGCGCGGATACGGCCGACGCAACTTGGGCTGTGGTCCTTCGTCGTTGCGATTGCGCATGGCGCAGGGTTGATGCTGGTGCCGATCTATCTCGGGCTTTGCAGCAGCGCGAAGATCGACAAAGGCCATGCGGCGGCCAGCGCGCTTGTCAGCACCAACCTTGGCACCGCGGTGCTGGTCGCCGTCGTCCACTCTGCGGCGATGATTGCCGCAGGCGGATTATCGGCGTGGCTTGTCTACCGGTATCTGGGACTGAAATTCGTGTCGCGGAGCTGGTTCAATCTCGATGCCGTGTGGGCCACGAGTCTCATTCTGGTGGGTGCCCTCGCGCTTGCGCTCAATCTTGTTGGCTAGCACTAGGCGCGGATCAGCGCACATCAAACCCGTCGCGCAGTTCTGATGCGATCCGATCGGCTGGAGGGCTGCGCGCCCCGGCACAAACTTGGGCGCTTTGATGGCCCCTCAACCAAAATTGCAGTCCGGATGTGGACTTCGTTGAAAACGCTCAGCTGGGTTGTATCCACCCCAATACCGTCGGGTTCTGGCGCTTCCTTCACAGGTAACGAGGAGATGATCGATGAACATCCACTTTTTGCCGCCAGAGTCAGATGCATTTGAGATCGCGGTCGATGACGCGATTGCCGCGTGTGGTGGCGATTTACGAGGTGCCCTCAAGGCGTTGCTCATGGTGAACGATCTGCTTGAGCGGGAACTATTCAGGATGCGCGAAATGCTGGCGAAGTAGCCACAGCCCGCTCGGCCAGACAGCAATTCTCGCCGACGTGGGCCGCTGCCGGCAGGCATAACGCAATGTCAGGTTTGAATCTGTGCAACCCTGATGGCGAACGTCGCCGGAGGTTTCTGATGAAACCGATTTGTGCGCATACCTAGTTCGCTTTCGGAGCGACACCGGTCGCGGGCGGAGGCGCCGCCGCCTGTGCCGCGCGGCCGACGCTGACACTCAGGAGCCCCTGGCCCCAGATGCGTTTTGCGACACGTTTGGTGTCCTCCAGCGTCACCGCATCGACGAGCGCGTTCCGCTTCTCGATGTAGTCGATGCCGAGATCGTCGAGCTGGTATTGCAGCAGCGCGGTGGCGAATTTCGACGAGGTGTCGAGCGCCAGCATCTGCGAGCCCTTGAGGAAGGATTTGGCTTCGTCCAGTTCCTGCTGGGTCGGGCCTTCGTTGCCCATGCGTGCGATTTCGGCGGTGATGGTGTCCAGCGTCTCCTTCGCCTTGTCGGCGCGGGTGGCGGTGGAGCCTGCAAACAGCGACGACTTTTTCATCCAGATCAGGGATTCCGACACCGAATAGACCAGCCCCCGTTTCTCACGGACTTCCTTGTAGAGCCGCGTCGAGAGCGTGCCGCCGCCGAGAATGTGGTTGACGATGTAGGCCGCCATGAAATCGGGATCGTTGCGGGCGATGCCGGGGCCGCCGAAATTCACCGAGGTCTGCGGCACGTCCACAATGGCGGATGTATGCTGCGGCGGCTTGACGGCCGCGACTTCCGGGACCGGCGTCAGATTGCCCCTGGCGGGCAATGAGCCGAACGTGTCGTCGAGCAGTTTGCCGAGCGCTTCCGGCGTGAGGTCGCCGACAACGGCAATCTTCAGCGAATCCTTCGCGATCACCCGCTGCGCGTAATCCTTCAGGTCTGCGGACTGGATCGCAGGAAGGCTTTCGATGGTGCCGTTCGGCGGGCGTGCATAGGGATGCGTGCCGTAGGCCTGTTCCCAGAACTTGCGGCCTGCGATCGACACCGGATTGGTGGTCTCGCGGCGTGCACTGGACAGCATCTGCGCACGGACGCGCTCCAGCGGCTCGCTGTCGAAACGTGCGGAGGTCAGCGCCAGCTTGAGCAGGCCGAAGGCTTCGTCGCTGTTTTCCTTCAGCATCCGCATCGAGCCGCGCAGATAATCGCGGGTCACCGAAAAACTCATCTCGATGGCGCGCCGTTCGAGGCGCTCATGAAATGTCTTCGAATCGAGATCGGCGGCGCCCTCGTCGAGCATGTTGGCGGTGAAAGCGCCGATGCCGGGTTTGTCGGCGGGGTCCTGCGACGAGCCGCCGGCGAAGGCGTATTCCAGCGCGACCAGCGGCACAGTGGCGTCCTGAACGAACCAGGCTTCGATACCGCCGGGCGACACCACGCGCTGAACTTTTGCAGCGGCGGATGCCGGCGTCACGAATGCGGCAAACGAGGACGCGGCGATGAAAGCGGCAGCCGCGAGACGCGGCAGATGACGGCGGGTGACAATCACGAGCGTTTCTCCTCGCGCTTCGCGGTCGTCGCGGCGGTGTCCTTGATGAGATAGCCGGTCACGGAGCGTTTTTTCTCAAGCCAGGTTCGCGCGGCGTCACGCACCTGTTCGGCGGTGACGGCCTTGATGCGATCAGGCCATGCCCTGACGTCGTCGACACTGAGGCCGACAGTGACCGCGGCGCCGTACCAGCGTGCCAGCGTGGTCTGGCTGTCCTGCGCGTAGACCGCCTGGGCGATCATCTGGGTCTTGATGCGTTCGAGTTCTTCAGCCGGCACCGGATCGGTCGCAAGCTTTGCGATCACCTCATCGATGGCCTGCTCCACCTGCGGAAATTCCACGCCGGGTTTCGGCGATGCCGAAATCCCGAACTGGGTGGGATCCACTCCCGTCCCCTGGTACCAGGCGCCGGCACTCACCGCGAGCGGCTTGTCCACCACGAGCGCGCGGTAGAGCAGCGAGTTGCTGCCGGTGCCCATCAATTGCGCCAGCACGTCGAGCGCGGAGCTTTTGTCCGGCGCAGCCGTGACCGAGGACGGAACGAGATAATAGCGGCGCAGGCTGGGTTGTTCGACGCGCGGATCGGCGAGCGTCACGGTGCGCGGCCCGGCGGGCTCGGGCTCCTGCGGCCTGATCCGCTGTGCCGGGATCGCGGGCTGCGGTGGAATCTTGCCATAGGCCGCCTCGATCATCGGGCGTACTTCCTCGGCGCTGACGTCGCCCGCGATCACGAGGGTGGCATTGTTGGGTGCGTAAAACCGTTTGTAGAAGGCGAGCGCGTCCTCACGGTTCAGCTTCTCGATCTCCTGATGCCAGCCGATCACCGGGCGGCCATAGGGATGGTTGAGATACAGCGCCGCCATGATCTGTTCGGTCAGCCGCGCGTCCGGGCTGTTGCCGACGCGCATGTTGTACTCCTCGAGCACCACGTCGCGCTCCGGCAGCACATTCTCGTCCTTGAGAATGAGGCCGGTCATGCGGTCGGCCTCGAACTCCAGCATGGTCGCGAGCTTGTCGCGCGACACGCGCTGGTAATAGGCGGTGTAGTCGTAGGAGGTGAAGGCGTTCTCGTTGCCGCCGATGCGCGCCACCAACTGGGAGAACTCGCCGGCCGGATGTGCACTGGTGCCCTTGAACATCAGGTGTTCAAGGAAGTGCGCGAGGCCGGATTTCCCCGGCGTCTCATCGGCGGAGCCGACCTTGTACCAGATCATCTGCGTGACCACCGGCGTGCGGCGGTCCGGAATGACGATGACATTGAGGCCGTTCGAGAGCGTGAAGGTCGTTGGCCGTTGCGGTGCGGTCTGCGCCGTGGCGGGTTGAATGGAGACCGGCGCGAGGCCAAGCGTCACAAAAGCCGTCGCGAAGGCCATGGCGGTGAGGTGGCGGGAAATCATCATGATGCTCTACCGGATCGCAGATTTATCGCCCGGAAAACATTCAAATCCGCGAGAGGCGACACTGCGGGACCTGAAACGATCGCACCTCGAAAAAACATGGCGATCGCAATCATGGGGCCGCAGGTGTCAGCGAGACGCTGCGGCCAGCAAACAAATCAATCCCAGGTCTTTTCGCACCGGCCGCTGGCGGCGTCGCACTTTTCCCGCGGCGGCTTCAACTGGCCGACGCCGTAGGCGTAGTTCGACGACGGTGTCTGGTAGCCGGTCGGAGGCTGCGTCAGCTCGGTGCGCTCGGGCTCGGAGGTAAATTTCTCGGTTTCGGTCTTCGTGTTGCTGCTGAACGGATTTGAGAACAGTCCGCCGGTATAGCCGAGTTCCGACGGCAGCATCATCAGCGGTGAGTTGGAATTGTTGTTGCCCGGCGCGTTGCTTTCCGCCGTCTTGCTGCGCGGAGCGCGCTTGTTGAGTTCGCTCGGCATCAGCGGCATGCGCGCTTCTTCCGGGCTCATCGCCTTCTGCTTGGCCCGCTCGCGCGCGGCCGCGCGTTCGGCGACGTCCGGGTCCTTCGGCCAGTTCGGCGCGTACTTCGGCTTGCCGCTCTGCGGCGGGGGAAGATCGATCTTGGAGGGAACCACCAGCGGCGAGCGCTCGCGGTATTCGATGGAGCCGTCCTCAAGCTTCTTGCCCCCGAGGCCGCTCATCAGGTTGTCCATCAGCTTTTCTTCAAACGTCTTGTTCTCGTCGCTATCCGGATCCTGCGCGTGAACCGGCCCGGTCCCGAGCACCAGACCAACGCCCAGCAGGAGGGCGGCGAGCCGCAGCACGCGCGTCGCGCGGCGCGAGAAGGGATGCAAACCTGAACCGATGGCGCCCGTCATTGCGTTCATCCTGATCCACTATCAAAGGGCGCGGGCATGTCCCCGGGGACATGTCGCCGCAGGCCAGATTGCCAAGGGCCGGATGGCGAGCCAACCGGCGGATAACTCACGCGTATCCCCGGTTATCAGGGCCTTTTTGCGGCGCTCGGGGTTACAAAGGAGTCATACAGGAGGGCGGCAACCCCGGCAACGATGGCCACGTCCGCAAGGTTAAACACGTACCAGTTGTAGGTTTTTCCGCCGATCTGGACATGAAACAGCGCGAAATCGACCACCGCGCCATAGGCCAGCCGGTCGATGGCGTTACCGAGGGCCCCGCCGATGATGAGCCCGAGGCCGATGACGGCGAGACGGGTGCCGGATTTCGCCATCCAGACCGCCAGCACGATCACCGCCGCGGCCTTGATCGCCAGCAGGATGGCCTGACCCACCGGGCCCGAATCCTGGAACCAGCCGTAGCTGATGCCGGTATTCCAGGCGAGCACCAGATCGAAGAACGGTGTCACGGCGACCGTGCCCCGCGGGCCGAGTTCGAACACGTTCAGCAGCCAGAGCTTCGACGCCTGATCGAGCACCAGGGCTGTGACAGCGGCGATCACACCGGAGCGGAGGAGAGGGCTCACACACCGACTCCTAGCGCCTTCCACTCCCGCAGCGCCTGAGCGTCGCGCGGCGAGACATCCGGATAGTCAGGATCGCTCCCGACGGTGGGAAGAATCTTCCACGACCGCGCGCACTTGGTGCCAACAGCCTTCTCGACCACGACGGCAACACCCGGCACATCGCCGAGCGTGAACGCGCCCGCCGGAGCATCCTCGTTCGTGACCATCGCATTCGATGTGATGCAGACTTCCGCAAGATCGACATCGAACAGCGTGGCGAACACCGCCTTGTCGGTCACGTAGACCAGTGGTGAGGCTTCCAGCGACGAACCGATGCGCTTGGCGGCGCGCTCGACCTCCAGCGCGCCGGTGACGACACGGCGCACCTCGCGGATGGTTTCCCACTTCTTCGCGAGGGCCTCGTTGTGCCATGCGGGCAGCGTCTTCTGGAACAGCTCGAGATGCACCGAGACGGCGGCATCGCCGTAGCGCGACATCCAGGCTTCCTCTGCAGTGAAGCTGAGGATCGGCGCCAGCCAGGTCGTGATCGCGCGGAACAGATAGTCGATCACTGTCAGCGCCGACTTGCGCGCCACCGACGACGGCGGATCGCAGTACAGGGTGTCCTTGCGGATATCAAAATAGAACGCCGACAGTTCCGTGTTCATGAAATTCGCCAGCGTCGCGACCACGGTCTTGTAGTCGAAGTTCGCGTAGGCGGGACGTACGATGGCATCGATCTCCACCAGTCGGTGCAGCATCAGCCGCTCGAGTTCCGGCATGTCGTCGGCCTTGATGCGGTCCTTGTCCTGGAAATGCGCAAGACTGCCGAGCATCCAGCGGACCGTGTTGCGCAGCTTGCGATAGGTCTCGATGGTGTTCTTGAGGATTTCCGGGCCGATGCGCTGGTCGTCGGCATAGTCGGTGGCGCAGACCCACAGCCGCAAGATATCCGCGCCGGAATCTTTGATGACCTTCGCCGGATCGGTGGTGTTGCCGAGCGATTTGGACATCTTGCGGCCGTTCTCGTCGAGCGTGAAGCCGTGGGTCAGCACCACGTCGTAGGGCGCGCGGCCACGGGTGCCGCAGCTTTCCAGCAGCGAGGAATGAAACCAGCCGCGATGTTGGTCGCTGCCTTCGAGATACATCACGGTGTCGTTGCCGCCATCGACCTTGCGCTTGATCCCGGCGAGGCCGGGGAAGTGCACCGGGTCTTCCAGCACGAAGGCGTGGGTCGAGCCGGAGTCGAACCAGACGTCGCAGATGTCGTTGACCTTCTGCCATTCCTCGTTGGCGTGCGAGCCGAGGAAGCGCTCGCGCGCGCCGTCCTTGTACCACGCATCGGCGCCTTCCTTTTCGAATGCGTCGGCGATGCGCCTGTTCACGGTCTCGTCCTGCAAAATCTCGGCGGAGCCGTCGCCCTTCTCGCGCACGAACACGGCGATGGGCACGCCCCAGGCGCGCTGGCGCGAGATCACCCAGTCCGGGCGGCCTGCGATCATGCCGGTGATGCGGTTCTGGCCCTGCTCGGGCACCCAGCGCGTGACACTGATCGCCTGCAGAGCGCGGGCGCGCAGCGTGTCGCCGGGCTTCGCCTTGCCGTGGTCGGAAATATCCTTGTCCATCGCGATGAACCATTGCGGCGTATTGCGATAGATCACCGGCTTTTTCGAGCGCCACGAATGCGGATACTGATGCTTGAGGCGCGAGCGCGCCAGCAGCATGCCGCGTTCGATTAGCGCCTTGATGACAGCCTCGTTGGCGTCGCCCTTTTCGCCCTTGTCGGTGAGCACGCGCTTGCCGGTGAAGCCCGGCGCATGTTCGGTCAGCGCGCCGTCGGCATCGACGGTGTAAGGGATGACCGAACTGATGCCGCGCGCTTCGAGTTCGCGCGCGTTGGCGGTCCAGACATCGAAGTCTTCGCGGCCGTGGCTGGGTGCGGTGTGTACGAAGCCGGTGCCGGTGTCGTCGGTGACGTGATCGCCGGCCAGCAGCGGCACGGTGAATTCATAGCCGCCGGCAAAGCCCTTGAGGGGATGGCTGCACTCGATGGCGTCGAGAATATCGGCGGAGACATCGCCGGCTTTCTCATACGACGTCACGCGCGCCTGCTTGAAGACGTCTTCGGCCAGCTTGTCGGCCAGGATCAGAAGATCGCCGGTCTTCGCCCAGTTGTCGGCAGGCGCGTCGGTGATCTTGTAGAGGCCATAGGAAATCTTCGGCGAGAAGCTGATGGCGCGGTTGCCGGGCAGCGTCCACGGCGTCGTGGTCCAGATCACCACCGAGGCCTTGGCGAGGCGGCCGTGCGCGGCGTTGACCGGAAACTTCACCCACACCGCGTCCGAGGTATAATCCTCGTATTCGATTTCAGCCTCGGCCAGCGCGGTCTTCTCGACCACGCTCCACATCACCGGCTTGGAGCCGCGATACAGCGTGCCGTTGGCGGCGAACTTCATCAGCTCGCGCGCGATCTGCGCTTCGGCCGGAAAGGTCATGGTCATGTACGGATGCGACCAGTCGCCGACCACGCCGAGGCGCTTGAATTCCTCGCGCTGGATGTCGACCCACTTCTGTGCGAACGCCCGGCACTCCTGACGGAATTCGACGATCGGCACTGCGTCCTTGTTCTTGCCCTTGGCGCGGTACTCTTCCTCGATCTTCCACTCGATCGGCAGGCCGTGGCAGTCCCAGCCCGGCACGTAGTTGGAATCGAAGCCGAGCATTTGCTGGCTCTTGGTCACCACGTCCTTGAGGATCTTGTTGAGCGCGTGGCCGATATGGATGTTGCCGTTGGCGTAGGGCGGGCCGTCATGCAGCACGAATTTCGCGCGGTCCTTCGCGGCCTCGCGGAGCTTGCCGTACAGGTCGATCTCGTTCCAGCGCGCCAGAATTTTGGGTTCCTGCTGGGGCAGGCCCGCACGCATCGGAAACTCGGTCTGCGGCAGATAAAGAGTGCTGGAGTAATCGTTGCCGTCGGCTTTGGGGGCAACGGACTTTTGGGGCTTGTCGGACATGATGCTCTGGCTTGGCTCGAATGGCGCTGGCGCGCACGTAATGTGCAGCGATGAAAATCGATCCCGGTCTTGCGCCGAGCGTGTGCTCAGACGGAAGCCGGGCCGCTAATGCCGATTATGGTGCGCTGCGCCAACATGACGCCTAGATAGCAGGCATGGGGGGCATCGGAAAGGCCCGCAAGCTGCTCAATTCGTGACAATTCCGAGCTTCGGAAACGCATCCGGGGCCGCGGCGAGCATGGCGCGGGCCTTTGCGCTGTCGTCATCCATCTGGCGCACCAAGGCGTCGATCCCGTCGAACTTCAGTTCGTCGCGAATAAAGCCGACGAATGCGACATCGAGCTTCTGGCCGTAAAGGTCGCCCTTGAAGCCGAACAGGAAGATTTCCAGCAGCGGCGCGCCGTTGTCGAAGGTCGGACGGCGGCCGAACGAGGCCACACCATCGAACCGCTTGTCGCCGATCCCGACCCGCACGGCATAGATGCCATGCTTGAGGCCGCAGTTCTTGTCGAGACGGATGTTGGCGGTGGGATAGCCCATATCGCGGCCGCGCTTCTCGCCGTGAATGACCTCGCCCGAAATGAACCACGGCGCGCCCAGCATCGCGGTCGCTTCGGTGACCTGGCCTTCGGCCAGCGCCATGCGGATCGCGCTCGAGGAGACCGGGCGATCCAGAATGTCGACATGCGACTGGATGTGGACCTCGACACCGAGCTTCGGCATCTCGCTGGCAAGCAGTGACGGCGATCCCGCGCGTCCCTTGCCGAAATGAAAGTCGTAGCCGACGGCGATGCCGCTGATTCCGAGCCGGCCGATGAGATCGTGGTTAATGAAATCCTGTGCGGTGGTGCCGGCGCGGGCACCATCGAATGTCATTACCACGGCGCCGTCGAGGCCGGTGCCCGCCAGCAGGCGAAGCTTCGCGGCCTCGTCGCTCAGTCTGAACTGCGGCGTGTTGGGGCTGAAAAAGCTGCGCGGGTGCGGCTCGAATGTCACCGCATAAGCGGGCTTGCCGAGCTTGCGCGCCATGTCGATGGCCGCTGAAATCACGACACGGTGGCCGAGATGGACGCCGTCGAAGTTGCCCATCGCCACCACAGCGCCTTTTACAATTGCGCTGGTTGGAGTGGCGTCGCGAATGACGGAAAAGCTTGTCGTCATGGGTACCGGAAGGAGGACATTGAAGAAATCGGGCGGACCTGACCCCGGCCCGCCATCGGAGTCAAGCTGCTGAATCAGGCCTTAACGGCGCAACTTAAGATAATCCCGATGTGGTCCGATTAACGGGCTGTTTAAGCCGCCGGTGCTAGGTTCGCCCCGACTGCGGGTGGCAGAAGCCGCCCGCAAAATGTTGATAAACGCACGCCGGTTGCTGCGTTCGAGGGAGAAAAACAGCGATGGCCATGGATTTGTCGATGCCGGTTCTGGTTGTGGACGACTACAACACGATGATCCGCATTATCCGCAATCTGCTCAAGCAACTCGGTTTCGAGAATATCGATGACGCCAGCGATGGCTCGGCAGCGCTCAGCAAGATGCGCGGCAAGAAGTACGGACTCGTGATCTCCGACTGGAACATGGAGCCGATGACCGGATACGACCTGCTCAAGGAAGTGCGCGGCGATCCGAATCTCGCCACCACGCCTTTCATCATGATCACGGCTGAATCGAAGACGGAAAACGTCATCGCCGCCAAGAAGGCCGGCGTGAACAACTACATCGTCAAGCCGTTCAACGCCGCGACGCTCAAGACCAAGATCGAGGCGGTGTTCCCCGATCACGCGCCGGCGTAAGCGCCGATTACAGGATTTTAGAATTTCGATGCCCGGCATTCGTGCCGGGCATTTTGTTGCGGGTCATTCCGCTTGCGGTCACCGCCGGATGAGAATGACGCCGCCGATCAGCATCGCGACGCCGATCAGGCGCGGCAGATCGATTGAACGCTGTGCGAGACCCAGCCAGCCGAAGTGATCGAACGTCACCGACGCCAGCATCTGTCCGGTGACGAGGAGGGCGATGAACGTCGCGGCTCCCAGAGTGGGTATCAGCACGATCGCGAGCCCGATGAAAATCGCGCCGAACAGACCGCCGCTCCAGGCCCACCAGGGAATTCGCGCCATGGTCGCGATCTGCGGCACGGGATCGCGTAATGCTATGGCGAGAACCACCATGCAAACGAGCCCGACAAAATAGCTCGTGAAACCCGACCATACCGCGGAGCTCAGCGCCGTTCGCAGGTTGGTGTTGAGAACCTGCTGGATCACGATGCTCGCGCCGGCTGCGACGGTCAGAAAGATCGGGAAAGCCAATTTCATCATGCTGCACCTTAGATCACGAACCGCCGGGCATCCGATCTTGCCCGTGCGGATTCACCACGTCAGGTCGCGCATCAGCGCGAACGGCGGCTTGGCGTCTCCGAACAGCCGCCGCACCGAGAATTCGTCCGCGACGTCGAGCCCCTCGAAATCCACCGCATGGATGCCGCGGGTCAGGAACAGGCAATCCAGTCCCATTCCGTTGGCGCCGTTGAGATCGGTACGGACGGAATCGCCGATCGCGAGCACGCGGTCGAGCGGCGTGGACGTGCCGCGCTTCTCCGCAGCCAGCTCCAGCGCGCGATCGTAGATCGGGCGGTGTGGCTTGCCGTAGAAGATCACCTCGCCGCCCATGTCGCGGTACAGTTCGGCGATCGCGCCCGCGCAATAGATCAGCCGGTCGCCGCGCTCGACCACGATGTCCGGATTGGCACAGACGAAGGTGAGATTGCGCGCACGCGCCTGCTCCAGCACGCCGCGATAATCCTCGGCGGTTTCGGTCTCGTCGTCGAACAACCCGGTGCAGGTGACGTAGTCGGCGTTCTCGATGGTCGTGAACTTCACGTCGAGTCCGCGAAACACCGGATTGTCGCGCTCCGGTCCGATCTGGAAAACCGCCTGCTGGTGGTGTGACGCCACGAAGTTGCGGGTGAGGTCGCCCGACGACACGATGGCGTCATACGTCTCGTCGGAAATGTTCATCCGGCGGAGCTGGCGCTGCACGGAATCGGCCGGGCGCGGCGCGTTGGTGATCATGATCACCGTGCCGCCCCGCTTGCGGAAGGTTTGCAGCGCCTCGCAGGCGGGAACGAAGCCGGTGAGGCCGTCGTGAATCACGCCCCAGACGTCGCTGAGAATGACATCCACGCCGGTGGTGAGGTCGCGCAAATGATCGGCGAATCGCAGCGCGGCGGCGTCAGGCAGCTTCATGGAAAAAGATCACTTCTCTGTGCAGAGGCTTTGGCTATTTCTGCGCAGATGCCCGGCGGACCAGCGCAGCGGTGCCCGTCGCACGAGGGGGCTCGGCCCGGACGCCGGCTTTTTCTTCCTTCCGGGCGGGGGCGTCAACCGCCGAAGGGGCAGATGCGGCATGTTCCGTTGACGAGGCTGCGCCTTCCGGCCGCAGCGGCCGCGGCGGCGCGAACAGGAAGCCCTGGCCGAAGCGGACATCGTAATCGAGCAGGTCGACCACGGCGCGCTCGCCTTCGATCCGCTCCGCCACGAGGTCAATTCCAAAACGCCCGAGCAGATCGGACAGGTCGGCGGCGTGAATGTCGGCGGATGACAACTGCTTCTGGTCGAGCAGCATCGCCGCCGGGACCTTGATGAACTTGACGCCGCGATCAGCGAGTTCGCGCGGATCGAGCCGCAGGTCGGCGACGTTGTCGATCGAGAAGCCGTAGCCGAGCCGCTGCAGCGTTGCGAGATGCTCGCTCTCCACCGGGCCGAGATGGCGGAAGGTGCTCTGCTTGAATTCGAGAATGAGAGACGGCGCCAGGATGCGGTTGGCTTCGAGAAAATCGAGGCACTGGCCGAACACCGAGGGATTGCTCAGCGTGGTGCCCGAGATGTTGCAGAACACGCCGACATCCTTCGAGCGCACCATCAGCCGCCGCAACACCTGCACACAGCGCAGCAGCACGGTGTGGTCGATCTGGCCGATCAGGCCTGCGGTTTCCGCCGTGCCGATGAATTCGCTTGCGGTCAGCAACTGGTCCTTGTCGTCGCGCACGCGCGCCACGGCTTCATAGAACCGCACCTTGCGCTGGGGCAGCGTCACCATCGGCTGGAGAAACAGGTCGATGCGGTTGGCCTCGATGGCGTTTCTCAGGGCGATGAGAAGCTGGGTGTTGTTGAGATTGGCGGTTGCGGGCCGTGCGTCGGCTGGCTGAGCGGGAGCAGGCGCGCTGATGCCGGCCGCCGGAGCAACATGGTCCGTCTCATTCGCCGGAGCGCTGACAGGTTCTGCAACCTGCTGTTCGGTAAGCGTGCTGACGGCATTTGCGAGAAGCTCGTCATGGGCCGCGACGGACGAGGCCAGCTGCTTGACCAGCGAGCCCAGTTCGCTGATTTCGCCTGCCACGGTCTGGACGCGTTCCTGTCCGCTCGCATCGATCGCCGACAGGCGGATTTCGATGGCGCTCATGCGGCGTCCGAACTCTGCGACCTGGCGTGCGAGGTCCGCCGTGCCGCGCGACAGGTCGGCGATCTGGCTGCCGACGTCGGTGCGATCGCGCAGCCGCATCGACACCGCGTTGTAGAGGATCAGGAAGGTCAGCGCGGTCAGCGCGACAATGGCGGATTCGGAGATGCTGAGGCCCGCCAGCGAATACAGCAGCAGGCCAAGCGACGCTGCGATCAGCACCATGCAGATGGCGATGAAAATCGTCGAAATGCGGATCATGAAGCCTGCCCAACCCCGAACGGGGCTGAGCTTAGCATCAAGTTTGATTCGGCGCGAAATTCTTAAGGCAGCCGCGAAGGTTGCCTTAATTCAGGGAGCGGAAATCACGCACGGTCAGGCGACCGCGCGGATCACCTTGGCGATCTTGTCCATGATCTCGCCGATCTGGCTCTCCGAGATGATCAGCGGCGGGGTCAGGCAGAGGGTATCGCCCGCCACCCGCATCATCAGGTCGTTGTCATGGAACGCCGAGTCCAGCGCCTCGAAGCCGCGCTTGCCGGGCCCCTCCTTGTTAGGCGCCAGATCAATGCCCGCGGTGATGCCGACGGTGCGGATATCCACCACGTTCGGCTCCTTGCGCAGCGCCATCACGGCGTCGGCCCATTTCGGTTCCATCGCCCGGGCGCGCTCGAACAGGCCTTCCTCGCGGTAGATGTCGAGGGTGGCGAGACCGGCCGCGCAGGCCAGCGGATGGGCCGAGTAGGTGTAGCCGTGGAACAGCTCGATGACGTGTTCCGGGCCCTTCATGAAGGAATCGTAGATCGCGTCGCGGATCAGGACACCGCCCATCGGCACCGCGCCGTTGGTGACGCCCTTGGCGAAGGTGATCATGTCCGGCAGTACGCCGTAGCGTTCCGCCGCAAAGGCATAGCCGAGGCGGCCATAACCGGTGATGACTTCGTCGAAGATCAGCAGGATGCCGTGCTTGTCGCAGATCTCGCGCAGCCGCTGCAGATAGCCCTTGGGCGATGCAATGACGCCGGTGGAGCCCGCCATCGGCTCGACGATCACGGCGGCGACGGTGCCGGGACCGTGGATGCCGACAATGCGCTCGAGCTCGTCGGCGAAATGCGCGCCATACTCCGGCTCGCCCTTGGTGAAGGCCTGCTTGTCGCGGTCATAGGTGGTCGGCAGGTGATCGACGCCGGTCAGCAGTGTGCCGAACATCTTGCGGTTGTTGACCATGCCGCCGACGGAAATGCCGCCGAAGCCGACGCCGTGATAGCCGCGCTCGCGGCCGATCAGCCGGGTGCGTCCGGCCTCGCCACGGCCGTTGTGATAGGCCAGTGCCACCTTCAGCGCGGTATCGACTGCTTCCGAACCGGAGTTGCAGAAGAACACATGCTCGAGGCCTTTCGGCGCCAGCGCGGCGATGCGGCTGGCCAGTTCGAAGGCTTTCGGATGAGCGAACTGGAACGGCGGCGCGTAATCGAGGGTCGCGGCCTGCTTCTGGATCGCGTCCACGATCGAGTCGCGGTTGTGGCCAGCGTTGCTGCACCACATGCCGGCGGCGCCGTCGAGGATGCTGCGGCCATCGGCGGTGAAGTAGTGCATGTCCTTGGCGCCGGCGAGCATGCGCGGTCTGGCCTTGAACGCCCGATTGGCCGTGAACGGCATCCAGAAGGCATCAAGGTCGTTCGGTGTCGCGACGTTCGGGCGGGGGTGCTGAATATTCAAAGGTCGTTCCTTCCGGCAAGGAGCAAGTTTCTTTGTTAGGCGCAGAGTCTATCAGGTTCCGCAGGCATCCGGAACGCATTGCGGCGCATGGTCGCCCGTAAGTGAAGGCACGGATCACAGTCGGAAAATACTACTACCAATAGTAGTTGTATGAATTAGTTTGCCCTTAAAGGTTGTGTGCGCAAATGCCCGTCATGAAACAGGCCCGCACACTGTTCGAAAAATTCCGCGCCGCCCACGAGGGCGCCATCGCCGTCGAGTTCGCGATGATTGCGCCGGTGTTCCTGATGATGGTGTTCGGCATCATCATGTACGGCTCCTATCTCGCAGTGGTTCACGGTGTGCAACAGCTTGCTGCCGAAGCCGCTCGGTCCTCGGTCGCGGGATTGAGCGAAAGCGAGCGCAGCACGCTCGCCAGCAGCTATGTCACCGGCAACGTCAATACCTACCCGCTGATCGATCCGGCAAAGCTCACCGTCAGCGCCGCGACGTCGGTCTCCGACGCCAACGTCTTCGTCGTCTCCGTCAATTACGACGCCTCCGGCATGTTCATCTATTCGTTGCCCACATTCGTGCCGATGCCGTCGCCTGCCATCGTGCGCTCGGCGGCGATCCCGCGCGGGGGATACTGAACAGAAGAAGTCTCGGGAGGTTGTGATGCGCAGCTTGCTTCGACGTTTCTCCGCCGATGAGCGCGGCAATATCGCGATCATGGGCGCGGCCAGTCTGCTGCTCGTGATCGCCTGCGCGGCGCTCGGCGTCGATGTCGGCGCCATCTTCGCCGACAAGCGGCGGACCCAGAGTGCTGCCGACCTCGCGGCGCTCGTCGCCGCGAGCGACCTGACCAATGCGTCCCGCGCTGCTGCGGCGACCGTCGCCAAGAACAACTATCCACCGGAGTCGCTCGTGGCTGTCGAACCCGGTGTTTACACGGCGAATGCATCCCTGACGCCGCAGCAGCGCTTCGTGGCGGCGGCCACGCCCGCCAATGCGGTGCGGGTCACCATGCAGACCAGGACGCCGCTGTATTTCGGCAAGGCGCTGACCGGCGACAGCCAGTGGAATCTCAAGGCGACCGCGATCGCCAGCACCACACGGCTCGCCAGTTTCGCGATCGGGTCGCGGCTGGTGTCGCTCAACGGCGGTCTGCTCAATTCGCTGCTCGGCGGGATGCTCGGCACCACGCTGTCGCTGTCGGCGATGGACTACAACGCGCTGCTCAGCGCGAAGATCGATGCGTTCGATTTCCTCTCGGCGCTGGCAACGCGGGTCAACCTGACCGGTGTGAGCTACGACACGTTGCTGAACAGCAACCTGAAGGTGACGGATATCGTGGCGGCGCTCCAGACCGCAGCGGCCGGCAACAACGGCGCGCTTGCAGCGCTCTCCAGCCTGTCGTCGGCGATCTCGGGCCTCACCACCCGCATCACGCCGAAGGCGCTGATCAGCGTCGGGCCGTATTCCGGTCTTACCGTCGGGCAGAAGCCGAAGGTCGGCGCAAACGTCTCGGCGCTCGATCTGCTCTCGGCCATGGCGGCGCTGGCCAACGGCACCAACCAGATCGCGGCCAATGTGAACCTGTCGCTGCCGGGCATCGCCGGCGTCACATTGCAGGCCACCGTCGGCGAGCGGCCGGTGGGAACAAGCTGGATCACCGTCGGATCGCTGGGCGCCAGCGTGCATACCGCGCAGACGCGCGTGCTGCTGAAGATCCAGCTTGTCGGCTCGGGCGCGGTGTCGGTGGTCAACCTTCCGGTCTATGTCGAGATCGCGGCGGGCACCGCGACGCTTAACGCGGTGTCGTGCGGCTATCCCAACGTCAACACGTCGTCGGTGACGCTCGGCGTTTCACCCGGCATTGTCGATGCGTGGGTCGGCGATGTGACGTCCAGCATGATGACGAATTTCTCCACCAAGCCGAATCCGCCGGCGGTCAACATCGTCAATCTCGGCGCGATCCAGGTGACGGGCCGGGCGCATGCGACGATGGCGAACGCGTCGCCGACCAGCGTGACCTTCAGCTATGCCGACATTCAGGCGCAGACCAAGAAGACCGTGAACACCACGTCGTTCACATCGTCGCTGACAACCAGCCTGCTGGGCGATCTGCAACTCGGTGTGCAACTCGGGCCGCTCGGCCTGCCGATCCCCGGCATCGGCGCGCTGGTCGCCAGTATCATCGGCGGCGCGACCGGATCGATCGATACATTGCTCAATTCGGTGTTGCAGACGCTGGGCGTGGGTCTTGGCCAGGCGGATGTCTGGGTCACCGGCGTGCGCTGCGACGGCGCGGTGCTGGTGAATTAGTTTCTCCGTCCTTTGATGCACGACGATTGAACAATCCCTCCCCCTTGTGGGGAGGGTCGGCCGAGCGCAGCGGAGGCCGGGGTGGGGTCCTTCGTCCGCGCGTACCCCACCCGGCGCATCGTTCGCTTCGCTCACAACGCGCCACCCTCCCCACAAGGGGGAGGGATAAGAGAGCACGGTTGCTCGCTTGCGCCTCGGCTGATAACCCGTGGGCCAATATCCAGATTATTTGGATATCGGAACGCACGAAAATCTATGTCCGACAAAAAGCCCAAGAAGCCCCAGAAACTGCGCGCGCGCCTGCCGCGTGGCCTTGTGGACCGCACGCCCGCCGAGATCGCCGCCACGCGGCAGATGGTGGAGACAATCCGCGAGGTCTATGAGCGCTACGGGTTTGAGCCGGTGGAAACCCCGGCAATGGAATACACCGATGCGCTCGGCAAGTTCCTGCCCGATCAGGACCGGCCTAACGAAGGCGTGTTCTCGTTTCAGGACGATGACGAGCAGTGGATCTCGCTGCGCTACGATCTGACCGCGCCGCTGGCGCGCTATGTCGCGGAGAATTTCGAGACGTTGCCGAAGCCGTACCGCTCCTACCGCAACGGTTATGTCTATCGCAACGAGAAGCCCGGTCCCGGCCGCTTCCGGCAGTTCATGCAGTTCGACGCCGACACCGTTGGCAGCGCTTCACCTGCCGCCGACGCCGAGATGTGCATGATGGCGGCGGACACGATGGAAGCGCTGGGCATTCCGCGCGGGCAATACGTGGTGAAGGTCAACAACCGCAAGGTGCTCGACGGTGTGCGGGAAGCGATCGGCATTGAGAGCGACGGCCAGTGGCTGACCGTTATGCGCGCGGTCGACAAGCTGGATAAATTTTCGGCTGCTGAAGTTAGCAAGCTGCTCGGCGCTGGCCGCTGGGACGGCGGCGAAGAAGGCAAGGGCGATTTTACCAAGGGCGCGAACCTGACGCCGACGCAAATCGAATTCGTGCTGGGGGCGGTTGGCCAGCCGTCTCGCGGCGATAACTTCGACGGGCTGAATGAGCTGCAAAGCCGGTTTGAAACAACCAGGTCCGGGCCGGAAGGCCAGCGCGAGTTGAGAGAAATCGCCGCGCTTGTGCGTGATTACGGTGATCGCATTCGCATCGATCCGACTGTCGTGCGCGGCCTCGAATACTACACCGGCCCGGTCTACGAGGTTGAACTGCTGCTCGACACCAAGGATGAAAAGGGCCGACCGGTGCGCTTCGGTTCGGTCGGCGGCGGCGGACGTTATGATGGGCTTGTGTCGCGCTTTCGCGGCGAACCTGTCCCTGCGACAGGCTTCTCCATCGGCGTATCGCGGTTGCAGGCTGCGCTGACGCTGCTCGGCAAGATCGACACCACACCGGAATTCGGCCCGGTCGTCGTTGTGGTGATGGATCGCAACGAGATCGCGCAATACCAGACATTCGTCGCGACGCTGCGCGGCGCGGGTATTCGCGCGGAAATGTATCTCGGTAATCCGAAGAACAACCTCGGCGTCCAGTTCAAGTATGCCGACCGGCGCAACTCCCCGTGTGTGGTCATTCAGGGGGGCGACGAGAAAGCGAAGGGCGAGGTTCAGATCAAGGATCTGATCATCGGCGCGGAGCTTGCTGGAGATACCGGCAATCGCGACGACTATCTGCAGAAGCAGACGCAGGCCCAGATCGCCTGCAAGGAAAGCGAACTGGTCGGAAAGGTTCGCGAAATTCTCGAGCGCCACAATGTGCCCTGGGCCAACGAAAAATAAGAACAGTAACGGTCGCGCATGCAGTTCGACACCAAGGTTGCCCTTGTCATCCGCACCGATCTCGAAACATGGCAGAAGCTGAACGTCGCGGCCTTCCTCGCCAGCGGCATCGCGGCGGCGTTTCCCGAATGTGTCGGCGCGCCTTACGAAGACAAGTCCGGCACGAACTATCATGCGCTGATCGGTCAGCCGATCCTGATCTACGGCGCGGACCGGCCGGCGCTGTCGCGTGCGCTCGAACGCGCCCTGGCGCGCGACGTGAAGCCCGCCGTCTATACCGAGGACATGTTCAAGACCACCCATGACGCCGCCAACCGGGCGGCGGTGCAGGCCGTCATCCGCGCCGATCTCAATCTGGTCGGGCTGGCGTTCCGTGCCGAGCGCAAGGTGGTTGACAAGATCGTCGATGGATTGAAGTTTCACGTCTGACAATTTCTGTCGCAAAGAAAAAAGGGAAACGAGCATGCCTGAGGTAATCGTGAACATGGCCGCCGGACGGACCGACGAGCAGAAGAAGGGCATGATGCTGGACATCACCCAGGCGCTGGTGAAGAACCTCGGCGTCGATGCGGAGGTCGTGACGGTGCAGATCAACGAGGCGCCGCTGACCCACAAGATGAAGGGCGGCAAGACGTTCCTTGAGCGCAAGGCGGCGGCAAAATAGCCCGAAGCGAACTTCGGATTCAGGACGTTTGCATGAGCACGCTTGAGAAAGTCACCGTCGGCATTCCCGGTGAGAGGATCGTCACGGTGACGCACGACATGACCGTGCAGCATTTCCTGGCGACCATGCCGCCGGTCTATGCGACTCCCGTCATGATCCTGCACATGGAGGAGGCCTGCACCGCCTCCATCGCGCGCCTGCTGCCGGAAGGCCATGTCAGCGTCGGCATGGAGGTGAATGTCCGCCACCTCGCCGCAACGCCGATCGGACGCACCGTGCGCGTCACGTCACGTGTCCGGCAGATCGATCCAAAGAGTGTGCTGTTCGATGTCGAGGCCTGGGATGGCGACCGCAAGATCGGCGATGGGACGCATCGGCGCGGCGCGATCAATGTCGCGGCTTTTGAAAAGCGGTTCGGCGTCGTCTGACAGGCGCCGCGCCGGATCTTGAGCATTTCTGATTGTTCTCGGCCCATGAACGGAGCTAGTTTCCGGCCGCCAGCCTCCTACGGAGATATCCGATGCGCCTCGTCCTGATTGCTGTTGCAGCCGCTGTGTTGTTTGCGGGGCAGGCCCATGCGCAGGGCAGGGGCCGTCCCGACACGAGCGGAGGGTCCCAGACCAAGGGCGAGGATCCGCAGAAGCGCATGGCCCGCGAAGAAGCCGCCGCCAAGGCCGCGATGAAGAACGTTCCGGATTCGAAAGAAAAGTACGATCCCTGGAAGATCGGGAAGTAACGAAATCCACACACCCTCGGTCGTCATCCCCGCGAAAGCGGGTATCCATAACCACCGAGCCATCCGATGAGATGCAGACGGCGGCGTCTCTTATAAAATTCGACGACGGGGAGTATGGGTCCCCGCTTTCGCGGGGACGACGCGCTTAGAGAAGGCCTTACGCAATCACTGCTTCGGCCGCATCGCCTTCATGTCCTTGATATTCATCTTCACGCCGCCGGGCATCAGGATGTCGCCGGGCTTCTGGTCCGGCTTGCAGGCACCGATCCATTTCGCTTCGAGCACATTGGTGGTTTCGGCAGGCATGCCCGCCGGGCCACCGCTGTTCTTCGATGTGGTGGTCACCGTGTAGGCCGAGTTGAAGTCGCCGCTGAACTCGGTGTGCGAGACGGACGTCATGTTGCCGATCTTGCAGGTCGACTCGACGACCAGGCCGGTCGCGGTCTTCTTCATGTCCTGCCCGGAGCACATTTCCTTCGCCATCGCCCCGAAGGTCGCCGCCATCTCTTTTTCGGTGGTGGCGTCGGTGCATTGTTGCATGGTCTGGGCACCGGCCTTGTCCAGCTTCAGTTCCCAGAGTCCCGGCTTGCGGCTCGGCATTTCGACCGGGTCGGCGAACGCCGGAACGGCGGCAAGACCGCTGCCGCAAATCGCCAGTGCCATGATGCGAAAGAGCGGAAGCATTCGCATCATGGATGTCTCCCTGATGGAGCCCTAGTAGCCGACGCGCAGCGGCCGGTTGAGATGACCCGGATGGACCCAGACGCAGGAGAAGGAAATGTAGCCGCCGTACTGGGCGTCGACGCCGGTCAGCTTCACCGACTTGCCGTAGCTGGCGCAGTGATTGAGGGCCATCGCCTTGACGTCCGCGCCTTCCTTGTAGAGCGAATAGGCGATGATGCCGCCGGTGTCGTTGCCCTTGAAGGGCGGCACCGTGTCGATGTCGAACCAGGCGGCGCTGGCTTGCGCGCTCATGAGCGCTCCGAAGACCGTCGCCAGAATCGCCTTGCCTGTTATCCGCATCGTCGTCTCCCATGGAATCTCGTCCGCACCATAAGGTGGTCGGGCTGTCATGGAAAGAATGCCGTGCGGTTCGGCGGGGGTTGGCGGCCAAGTGTTGCCGCGCTGCACTTGACCGGCTGGTGGCTTCGCGGCACCTTCCGGCACAACATCATCCCGGATTCCGGTGGACCGCTCCCATGCGCGACCTTTTCTCGACCCTTCGCAAACTGACTCTCGCCGTGGCGCTTGGCACCGTGGCTGGCCTGATGGCGCTCAGCCCGGCCGCCGAGGCAGCCAATGTGCTGGAGCGGAATTTCTGGCTGTCCGGCCCGCGCTATGATGGGAACATGCGTCCCTGCAACGAGGCGCTGGGCACCATTACCCAGCAGTTCGCTGAAAAAGAGGGCAAGTTCTGGAATTCCGCCCTTGAAATCACTGGCTTCGCCAACGTCCACGAGGTTGCTTTCCGGGCCTGGGCAAATGACAGCATTCCACGCCGCTTCTGCACCGCCAGCGCCATGCTGAACGACGGTCGCGCGCGTCAGGTGCACTACTCGATCATCGAGGACGGCGGCTTCGCCGGATTCGACTCGGGCGTCGAATGGTGTGTGGTCGGTCTCGACCGCAACTGGGCCTACAACCCTTCCTGCAAGGCGGCGCGCCCGTAAGCTTCGCGAATCATCCCATTATCATCGGAGCGCCTCGTCCGCGTCGCGGTGGACGAGGCGATTTTGTTCTTGAAATGTTCCTGTGGCCTGACTAGGCTTTGAGCAGGGTCATCCGCACGTAAAAATCCGGTGCTGGCCGGAGGATGCGGTGAGAGTAGGGGGCGTTGCCATGTCCGGTTTCAGGTCCGTTTCGTCGGCCACGGGTGTTTCATTAGGTTTTTTCCGCGCTGATTTCTTTCCTTCACTCCGCCGCCTGATCGCTCCGCTGCTCGGCCTTGCGATCGCCGGCGTGATCGCGGGCTCGGCGGCGGCGCAGGACAAGCGCCAGAACGCCCCCGGTGAATTCGATTTCTATGTGCTCTCGCTATCGTGGTCGCCGTCGTTCTGTCAGGCCGCGCATGAGCGCGGCAATTCCGGACGTGGCATCCAGGCCCAGTGCGCCGGACGGCCGTTTTCCTTTGTCGTGCACGGGCTGTGGCCGCAATATGATCGCGGCTTTCCGAATTACTGCCAGCGGCCGTCGCCGAGGCTCGATCGCAATGTCATGACCTCGATGCTCGATCTGATGCCGGCGCCGGGACTGATCTACAACGAATGGGACAAGCACGGCACCTGTTCGGGGCTGGGGGCGCGCGCCTATTTCGAGACCATCCGCAAGGCCCGCGCGGCGGTGAAGATTCCCGCCGACTATCTCGAATTGTCCGACACCAAACTGGTCAGCCCCGGCGACGTCGAAGACGCCTTCATCAAGGCCAATCCCGGCCTGTCGAGTTCGGCGATTGCCGTGCAATGCGACAGCAAGCGCCTCAACGAAGTGCGCATCTGCATGAGCAAGGATTTGCAGTTCCGCGCCTGCGAGGAAATCGACCGCCGGTCCTGCCGTCGCGACAAGGTGGTGATGCCGCCGGTGCGCGGGGGATAAGCACAGGTTACTTTCATCGCGCGATGTCGTAACTGTCGCGCATGAACTACCGTCACGCATTCCACGCCGGAAATTTCGCCGATGTCATCAAGCACATCGTGCTGGCGCGCATCCTCACCTATCTGCATGAAAAGCCCGCCGCATTTCGCGTGATCGACACCCATGCCGGCGCGGGGCTTTACGATCTGACAAGCACTGAGGCCGAGCGCGGCGGCGAGTGGCGCACCGGCATTGCGCGGCTGATGCAGGCGCGTCTGTCCGAACCGGTGATGACGCTGGTCGCGCCGTATCTCGACATCGTCCGCGCGTTCAATCCGCAGCGCGATCTCACCGCCTATCCGGGATCGCCGCTGATCGCGCGCGCGTTGCTGCGGCCGCAGGACAGTCTGGTCGCCTGCGAACTGGAGCCGAATGCACGCAAGCAATTGATCTCCGCATTGCGCCGCGACGAGCAGGCGCGCGTGGTCGATCTCGACGGCTGGACCGGATTGCCCGCGTTCGTGCCGCCGAAGGAGCGGCGCGGGTTGGTGCTGATCGATCCGCCGTTCGAGAGCCGCGACGAGTTCAAGCGGCTGGCGGACGGCTTCAGTGCGGCGTATGCCAAATGGCCGACCGGCATCTACATGCTCTGGTATCCGGTGAAAGAGCGCCGCGCGACCGACTCACTGGCGGAACATGTGGCGCGCGTGGCGAACACTGGCAGCAGCGACGCGCGATGTCTTCGTGTCGAATTCAGCGTCGCACCGCAGACGCCGGACTCGGGACTTGTGTCCGCCGGCCTGCTGATCGTCAATCCGCCATGGACTCTCGCCGCGGAGTTGAGGTCGATCCTGCACGAACTCGAGAAGCCGCTGGGCCTCGGCGGTGCGGGCCGCTTTCGGATCGAGACGATACGCGCCTGATGCACTGCACGCGCAGCGACTGTCAGATGCCGTGATTTCGTTCGCACGATTAACCCAAATGCGGCATGGCCAATTTGCCGGGAACCGTATTATGCTACGGGCGTGAAGGTCGGCTTTTACGTTCCGCGCCCGCGAATGGCCGCGGCGGAATGACGAGAGGCCCCGGGCGTTTCCGGTTTTTGGGAGGCGCTCTTCAAGGCCGCCGCTTTCCGGCAGTGAATGCCGGGCCTGACCGACGCGCGTTGCGCGCCGGAGGTGCAATGCGGGGAGGGGTTCCCGATGGCCATGATAGGTGTCGTCAAGTTCTTCAATGCTGAACGTGGATACGGTTTCATCAAACCGGACGACGGCGGACGCGATGTGTTCGTGCACATCACTGCGGTCGAGCGCGCGGGCTTGAAGGATCTGATCGAAGGACAGCGTATTACGTTTGAAGTCGAGCCCGACAAGAAGGGCAAGGGACCGAAGGCGGTCAATCTCGTGATTTCGCCCTGATATTGCAGGACGTCATGGCCGAAACAAAAATCCCGGGCGCAAGGCCCGGGATGATGGATCGCGGATACGCGGTTTCGATCAGAAGCGGTAGTTGACGCCGACACGGACCGTGCTGAACTGGTAACCGTTCGACACACCGGTCATCAGGAAGTTCTTCTCGCTCAGATCGACATAGAGATACTCGACCTTGGCGGACCAGTTCTGATTGATCGCGAATTCAGCGCCAGCGCCGACCGTCCAGCCCGCTGACGTGTTGGTTTCCGACAGGCCGCCCGGCAACTGTGCCTTCAGCGAGCCGAATGCGAGACCGCCTGTGCCGTAAAGCAGGATGCTGTTGAACGCGTAACCCACGCGGCCGCGCACGGTGCCGAACCAGGGGTTGGAGAATTTCCAGGCGGCGAATGTATCGTCCGACGAATTGAGCTGAATGTCGGCCTCGATGCCGGCCACCCACGCGCCGTTCTGCCAGTTGTAACCGGCCTGAAGTCCACCGAGCACGCCAGATGGCTTCGCGCCGCTGTTGGACACGTCGCCCCAGCCATAGCCGAGATTGCCGCCGATATAGGGGCCGATCCAGCTGTTGGCGAGCGGCTGCGCGACCGTATAGGGCTGTGCATACGGGCGGCGGCCGTACATGTCTGCTGCCTGCGCGGACGCACTCACGCATGTTGCGGCGGCGATGATCGCGCCAAAAATCTTCTTGCTCATCTTAACTCTCCTCACGCGCACGTCGGCGTGGCCGTTGTTAGTCCTTCGAGGCGCAGCGGCTCCGCGTGGTTACGGAAATCCGTCTTTTCTGCATAAAATTTATCGAGAGTTTTATGTTAAGCGGTCGTTAAGGTGGCCCGCCGCCCCATTCACATCCTTAAGAAAGTGTTACAAATCGGGCCGCGGCGCCCGCGTGCCGGAAGCCGGACCGGGTTCCTCCGCGCGGGGGCCCCTGCTGGATGAATGACCTCGCAGCCCTTAAGTTCTGGCCATGATTCACGACACCTCCGACCCGACGCAGCCACCGGATCAGCCGGTGCCGGACGCGCTTCCGCAGGAACCTTCCGCACGGAGCCTGCGCGGACAGGATCTCGACCCGGCCTCGATCCCGGCCGAGGAAGATGAGGAAGCACGTCTTCCGGAACCGGTCGATGATTCCGCCGAATTCACCGGGGAAGGCACGCTCGCCATCGGACGCGCGGCGATCGAGCGCGCGGTGAAACTCGCGCCGACCTCGCCCGGCGTCTATCGCATGCTCAACGCGGCCAACGACGTGCTCTATGTCGGCAAGGCCAAGAGCGTGAAGAAGCGGCTCGCGTCCTATGCGCGCCCGACAGGTCAGGTGGCGCGCATTGCGCGCATGATCGCGATGACCGCCAATGTGGAAATGGTCTCCACCGCGACCGAGACCGAAGCGCTGCTGCTGGAAGCCAACCTCATCAAGCAGCTTCGTCCGCGCTTCAACGTGCAGCTGCGCGACGACAAGTCGTTCCCCTACATTCTCATTACCGGCGATCACTGGGCGCCGCAGATCGTCAAGCATCGCGGCGCACAGACCCGGCCTGGCCGTTACTTCGGCCCGTTCGCGTCGGTCGGCGCCGTCAACCGCACCATCACGGCGCTGCAGCGCGCGTTTCTGGTGCGCTCGTGCACCGATTCATTCTTCGAGAGCCGTACGCGGCCGTGTCTGCTGTATCAGATCAAGCGCTGCTCCGGCCCCTGCACGGGCGAGATCGATTTTCCCGGCTACACCGAACTGGTGCGCGAGGCGAATGAGTTTCTTTCCGGCCGCTCGCGGCTGGTGAAACAGCAACTTGCGGGCGAGATGGAGAAGGCGTCGCACGAACTCGAATTCGAGCGCGCCGCGCTGTATCGCGACCGTCTTGCCGCACTCTCCGCGATCCAGTCGCAGCAGGGCATCAACCCGCGCACCGTGGAAGAAGCGGATGTGTTCGCGATCCATCAGGAAGGCGGCTATTCCTGCGTCGAGGTGTTCTTCTTCCGCACCGGCCAGAACTGGGGCAACCGCGCCTACTTCCCGCGCGCCGACAAATCGATCGATGCCGGCGAGGTGCTCGGCTCGTTCCTCGCGCAGTTCTACGACGACAAGCCGCCGCCGAAGTTAATCCTGCTGTCGCATCGTGTCGAGGATCAGGAACTGCTGGCAGAGGCGCTCAGCGTCAAGGCGGGGTCCAGGGTGGAGGTTTCAACGCCGCAGCGTGGCGAGAAAAAAGAACTTGTCGGGCACGCGCTGACCAATGCGCGCGAAGCGCTCGGCCGCAAGCTCGCCGATACTGCGACGCAGACGCGGCTGCTGGAAGGGCTGTCGACGGCGCTTGGTCTTCCGCGCGTGCCGAAGCGGATCGAGGTCTATGACAACAGCCACATCCAGGGCACCAATGCGGTCGGCGCGATGATCGTCGCGGGGCCGGAAGGTTTCCTGAAGAATCAGTACCGCAAGTTCAACATCAAGTCGGAAGGTCTCGCGCCGGGCGATGACTACGGCATGATGCGCGAAGTGCTGGAGCGGCGCTTCAAGCGGCTGATCGGCGGTGCATCCGACGGCAAGAAGCCGGACAAGGAAAGCGACGATGCCGTGCCGCAATGGCCCGACCTTGTGATCATCGACGGCGGACAGGGCCAACTCAATGCCGCGCGCGAGATTTTCACCGGACTGAACCTGACGGATGTGTCGCTGATCGCGGTGGCCAAGGGGCCGGACCGCGACGCCGGGCGCGAAACCCTGTTCATGCCGGACCGGCCGTCGATCAAGCTCGAGCCGCGCGATCCGGTGCTGTACTTCATCCAGCGGCTGCGCGATGAGGCGCATCGCTTTGTCATTGGCTCGCACCGCAAGCTGCGCAAGAAGGACATCCGCGAGGCCGGACTGCAGGAAATCCCAGGCATCGGCCCGTCACGCAAACGTGCCCTGCTGCATCATTTCGGGACCCTGAAGGAAATCGAGCGGGCCTCGGTGGCCGATCTCGGCAAGGTTCCGGGCGTGAGCGCTGAAAGTGCACGTAAAATCTTCGATTTCTTCCATCCCGGCAGCGGGTGACCGCGCACCCACGCCAGCAATTAGACTTACCCCAAATGCGCCCAACGGGCTGTTGACGCGGACACTTTCGCAGTATTGGTAACATCATGACCAGTGTCGCCGCCCCGAAGCCAGCAAAGCGCTCGCTGTCTTTGCCCAATATCCTGACTTACTCCCGGATTGCCGCGATTCCGGTGGTGATCGGCTGCATGTATGCGCAATCCATCATGGGCGCGCCGCTGTGGCTACGCTGGGTGGCGCTGTTCGTCTTCATCGCGGCGGGCGTCACCGATTTTCTCGATGGTTATTACGCCCGGATCTGGGACCAGCAATCGTCGCTGGGCAAGATGCTCGACCCGATCGCGGACAAGCTCCTGGTGGCGTCGTGCCTCTTGATGTTGGCGGCGGACGAAACCATTCGCGGCTGGTCGCTGTGGGCAGCCATTGTGATCCTGTGCCGCGAGATTCTGGTGTCGGGCCTGCGCGAGTACCTCGCGGCCATCCGCATCAGCGTACCGGTGTCGCAACTGGCGAAATGGAAGACGACCGTGCAGCTCGTGGCGATCGGCTTCCTGATTGCAGGCGAGGCGGGCGAAATGATCCTGCCGCCGACCGTCCTGATCGGCATCGTGCTGTTGTGGATTTCGGCGATTCTCACCATCTACACCGGATGGGATTACCTGCGCGCGGGAATCCATCATCTGACCGAGGAAGACCGGTGAAGGTTCTGTATTTCGCATGGGTGCGCGAACGCGTCGGCAAGGCCGAGGAAACGCTGGAGCCGCCGGCGAGCGTGCGCACCGTGTCCGACCTGATGCAGTGGCTCGTGGCGCGCGGCGAGGAATACGCCAGCGCCTTCGCTTCGCCGCGCACGATCCGAGCCGCCATCGACCATACCCATGTAAAGCCTGACACCGCGATCGCCGGTGCGCGCGAGATCGCGTTCTTCCCGCCGATGACCGGCGGCTGACCCTCCGATGACGACGCCCGTCACCATCCGGATCCAGTCCGCGGATTTCGACATCGCCGCGGAAATCGCGGCGCTGACCAAGGGCAACACCGACATCGGCGCCGTGGTGAGCTTCTCCGGCATCTGCCGGGGCGGCGAGGGCGACAAGGCGATCGCCGCAATGACGCTCGAGCACTATCCCGGCATGGCGGAGGCCGAGATTGGGCGGCATGTGTCCGAGGCGATCGCGCGCTGGCCGCTGACCGGGGTCACGGTGATCCATCGCTTTGGCCGCGTCGTGCCGGGCGACAACATCGTGCTGGTGCTGACCGCGTCGGTGCATCGCGAGGCGGCATTTCAGGCCGCGGAATTTCTGATGGATTATCTCAAGACCAATGCGCCGTTCTGGAAATCCGAGCAACGCACGGACGACAACACGGTCTGGGTCGATGCGCAGACCCATGACGACAACGCAGCAGCGCGGTGGAAGAAGTGATGGCGAAGAAAGCGAAATCCGTTGCGGCGAAAAAGAAGGCGTCTGCGAAACGCGCGGGCGCAAAGCCGAAGACGGTGTTGAAGGCCGCAAAGCCGCTCAAGGCCGCACCCGGTGAGTTGCTGACGCTGCTCGACCTGATGCGTTATGGCGTCAGCCGCTTTGTCGAAGCCGGCGTGGTGTTCGCCCACGGCACCACCGATCCGGTGGCGGAAGCGGCGTTTGTCGTCTGCGAGACGCTGCATCTGCATCCGGACCAGTTCGAGATGTTCGCCAATGCGCGGGTCACCTCGCAAGAGGCCGCGAAAATTCTTGCGCTGATCGACAAGCGCATCGCGACCCGGAAACCTTCGGCCTATCTCGTCAACAAGATCTACATGCGCGGCCTGCCGTTCTATGTCGACGAGCGCACCATTGTGCCGCGCTCCTTTATCGGCGAACTGCTGGATTCGCATTTCGGTGGTGACCTCGAAGAGGAAGGCGGGTCGCTGATCGACGATCCGGGCAACATCACACGCGTGCTCGATCTGTGCACCGGCTCGGGATGTCTGGCGATCCTCGCCTGTCAGAGTTTTCCCAATGCGACCGTCGACGCGGTGGACATTTCACCGGATGCGCTGGCGGTCGCCGCGCGCAATGTCGCCGATTACGGTCTTGAGGATCGGATTTCGCTCTTCGAAGGCGATCTGTTCGACGCCATCGGCGATGCGCGCTACGATCTCATCATCACCAATCCGCCCTATGTGGATGCGGAAGGCATGGCGGGCCTGCCGCGCGAATGCCTGCATGAACCCTCGATTGCTTTCGATGGCGGCGACGACGGCCTCGACCTCGTGCGCAGGATTCTGGACGAGGCGAAGGATCATCTGACGCCGGACGGCGGTCTGCTGTGTGAGATCGGCCGCGGCCGCGATGTGTTGGGGGATGCCTATCCGAACCTGCCGCTGCTGTGGCTCGACACCGAGGACTCTGACGGCGAGGTGTTCTGGATTCCGGCAGAGGCGCTGGCCTGAGGAGGGTGCGGCATGTCGGCTGAACGCTTTCTGTGCGAGGCGATCGATCTTGCGCGTGACAACGTCCATCGCGGCGGCCGGCCGTTTGGCGCCGTGCTGGTGAAGGACGGCAAAGTGATTGCAACCGGTGTGAATGAAATTGGAGCCACCGGCGATCCGACGACACACGCAGAATTGCAGGCGATCCGCGCAGCGAGCCGCGCACTCGGCTCACCACGCCTTGACGGCTGCGTCATTTATGCGAGCGGCCATCCGTGCCCGATGTGCCTCGCGGCGATGCATCTCACCGGCATCACCGAAGTGACTTACGCCTATTCCAACGAGGACGGCGAGCCCTACGGGCTGTCGACGGCGGCGATCTATGCGGAGATGGCGCGGCCGGTCATGCAGCATCATGCGCTCAAAGTGGCGTATGTGCCGGTGCGGCCGGAAGGCGCGGAAGACATTTATAAGATGTGGAAGGCGGCCGCTGGGTAGCGGCGCGCCTGTATTGCGATTCCGCTCCGGGCGCTTACTTCTTTGCGCGCTCGGCCTGGTCCCAGGCAAACTGGAGACCGGCGGTGCCGCCCAGTTCGATGTTGATATCGAGGAATGCGGGCACGGTGTCGGTGCGGCTCCAGTCGCGCTGAAGTTCGCAGAGCAGCTGCACGAGGGTAATCATCTTGCCGCCCGCCTGCTCGATCCGGCGCAGCGCCATCTCGTGCGAGAGGGCTGAGGTGCCGCCGACTGCATCGACCACGACATAGACTTCGTAGCCTTCCTTGAGTGCGTCGAGCGCTGGGAACGTCAGGCACGCTTCAGTCCACAGTGCCGTCATGATCAGCTTCTTGCGGCCGGTGGCCTTCACCGCCTTCAGGAATTCGACGTCTTCCCATGAATTGATCGTGGTGCGGTCGTAGGTGGGATAGTCCGCCAGCACCTTCGCAAGCTGAGGGATCGGCGGTTTGTTGAGGCCGGTCTTCACGTTGACCGTGGAGTGGACGACGGGAAGACCGTAGGCGATCGCGGTTTTCGCGGTGCCGACGATGTTCTTGACGAGAGCCGGGCGGTCCATCGAGGCGATCGAGTTCACCTGAACGGGCTGATAGTCGATAACGATGAATGCCGAGTTTTGCGGCGTGAGCAGATGATCCTTGGCCGGATCGCGGATGGCTTCGCTGGTCATGATAGTTTTTCCTTCCTTCTTTGAGATGCTCGCAGGGGTGCCGCGCGCAGGCCACGCCTCCGCCGGTCGGGCGGGGCGAGCGCTCCGCCGCTGATGGGATGTTTTCGAAAAAAAAGCTCCGGCCTGGTCAGTCAGGCCGGAGCATTGGTTTACGCGCGTGCGATCTCGCCGAAACGGCCCGAGTTGAAATCGTCAACGGCCTGACGGATTTCAGCCTCGCTGTTCATTACGAACGGGCCGTAGCCGACGATCGGCTCATCGATCGGTTCGCCTGTCAGCACCAGCACGATCGCATCGCTGCTTGCGTCGATGGTCGCACTGCTGCCGTTACGGTCGAGCATCACCATTTCGGCCTCGCCGGCGTCCTGCGTGCCGTTGACGGTGATCCGGCCGGCGACAACGACAAGCATGGTCGTGTGCCCCTCGGGAAGCTCGAGGGTGACGGCCGCGTCGCGGTTCACTCTCACGTCCCAGAGATTGATCGGCGTGAACGTCCGCGCCGGTCCCTTGCGGCCGTCGAAGGCCCCCGCAATCACCCGCACCCACCCCGCGTTGCCGGGCAGATCGACCACGGGGATGTCGCTATCCGTAATCGTCTGATAGCCCGGCTTGCTCATCTTGTCCTTTGCAGGGAGATTCACCCAGAGCTGGATCATGCGAAACGGCCCGCCGCTCCGCGTGAAACCCTTCGAGTGAAACTCCTCGTGCAGGATGCCGCCGGCCGCGGTCATCCACTGCACGTCGCCGGGGCCGATCACGCCGCCCTTGCCGGTGGAATCCCGGTGTTCAACCTCACCGTCGTAGACGACTGTCACGGTCTCGAAGCCGCGATGCGGGTGCTGACCGACGCCACGCGGTTTGAATGCGGGCCCGAAATTGTACGGTCCGGCCTGATCGAGCAGCAGGAACGGACTGACATGCTCTCCGAGGCTGTCATAGGAAAACAGCGAGCGGACCGGAAAACCGTCGCCGACCCAGTGCATGTTGGGATTGCTGTAAGTGCCAAGAACCTTCTTCATGATGGATCTCCTGGGCATCGGGGCGATCCCCGATTGCTGATGCACTGGTTGTATTATCGGAACAGTCACGCCAGAAGATTGCGAGAATGCACTCTGTGTCCTATAAATAGGATAATGCAGGATCTCAACGATCTCTACTATTTCGTCCAAGTGGTCGATCGCGGCGGCTTTGCCGCCGCGGGCCGGGCGCTGGGGATTCAGAAATCGAAGCTGAGCCGCAGGATCGCGCTGCTCGAAGAGCGGCTCGGCGTGCGGCTGATCCAGCGTTCCACGCGGCGATTCTCTGTGACCGAGATTGGACAGGAGTATTACGAGCGCTGCGTGGCCGTGCTGGTCGAGGCCGAAGCCGCGCAGTCGGTGATCGAACGCATCCGCTCGGAGCCGCGGGGCGTGATCCGGATGGCGTGTCCGACTGCGCTGATCAATTTTCAGTTCGGCGAGATGATCGCGCGATTCATGATCGCCAATCCGCACGTCGAGATTCATCTGGAGAGCACCAACCGGCGGGTCGATGTGATCGGCGAAGGATTCGATATTGCGATCAGGGTGCGGTTTCCGCCGCTTGAGCATACCGAACTGGTGATGCGCCGGCTTGACGAGAGCACCCAGTGTCTCGTCGCCAGCCCTTCGTTGTTAAAGGGGCGAAAGCAGCTGAAAAGTCCGGCCGACCTGCATGGCTTGCCCAGTCTCGATCTCGGGCCACCGCATCGCGAGCACAACTGGTCGCTCGACCATTCCGACGGAACAACGGCAACCGTTTCTCACGATCCGCGACTCGTGACGGACGATATGGCGGCGCTGCGCGAGGCCGCGATCAAGGGCGTCGGCATTGTGCAACTGCCGACCATGATGGTCTGGCAGGATGTCCAGGCGGGACGACTCGTTCACGTCCTGCCGCAATGGATTCCCAAGAGCGGGATCATTCACGCGGTGTTTCCGTCGCGACGCGGATTGCTGCCCTCGGTGCGCGCGCTGGTGGACTTCATGGTGAGTCAGTGTGATGCACGGCGGCACGCGGTCACAATGGGATAGCGTGCCGCCGCCGGTCACAGAACCTTTCTGATCCAGTTATGCTCATCGGCCGCGCGGCCGTACTGGATGTCGACCAGCTTCTTGCGCAGCCCCATTGCAACCGGGCCAGCAGCACCGCCGTTGATAATGAAATCGCCGCTCGCGGAACGCACCTTGCCGATCGGCGAGATGACCGCTGCCGTACCGCAGGCGAAGGCTTCCTTCAGCTTGCCGCTGGCCGCGTCCGCGCGCCATTGGTCGATCGTGTAGGTTTCCTCGCGTACGCGCGTGCCGGTTTCCTTCGCGAGCGCGATAATTGAGTCCCGCGTGATGCCGGGCAGGATGGTGCCGAGCGGCGGCGTCAGCAGCGAGCCGTCGTCGAATACGAAGAACACGTTCATGCCGCCGAGTTCTTCGATGTAGCGGCGCTCCACCGCATCCAGGAAGACCACCTGATCGCAGCCGTGATCGATGGCTTCCGCCTGGGCACGCAGACTTGCGGCGTAGTTGCCGCCGCACTTGACGGCGCCGGTGCCGCCAATCGCGGCGCGCGTGTAGTTCTCCGACACCCAGATCGACACCGGCGCAGGGCCGCCCTTGAAATAGGACCCGACCGGCGACGCGATCACCGCGAAGATGTATTCGGCGGACGGCTTCACCCCGAGGAAGACTTCGTTGGCGATCATGAAGGGGCGCAGGTAGAGGCTGCCTTCGCCGCCGGGAATCCAGTCGCGGTCGATGCGCACGAGCCGCTCGACCGCCTCGATGAACACAGGCTCGGGCAGCGGCGCCATCGCCATCCGCTCGGCTGAACTGCGGAAGCGTTTGGCATTGGCGTCGGGACGGAACAGGTTCACGCCGCCATCGTCGCGCCTGTACGCCTTGAGGCCTTCGAAAATTTCCTGAGCGTAGTGCAGGACGGCTGTTGCCGGATCGAGCGCGAAGTTCGCGCGGGATTCGACGCGCGCGCCATGCCAGCCCTTGCCCTGGCTGTAGCGGACCACAGCCATATGGTCGGTGAAAACCCGCCCGAAGCCGGGGTCAACGAGTTTCGCCGCGCGGTCCTTGTCGGATGTCGGATTCGACGCAGGCTGCGTTTCGAATTCCAGCAGGATCTCGCCGTCGATCTTGTCGAATGAAACTCCCGAAATTCCCATGGGGTCTTCTCCCGGCTCTTGATTGCAGTCCACGCGGCGGCGGGCTGGTTGGTTCAGGTCTTGGACCAGGCCCCGCCGGCCCGAGGGCCGGTTTCCGCTTTGGCGGAAGGCGCGAAGTCCAGTATGTTTGCCGAAATGCCGCTCGACAATCGCACGTTGAAAGAAATTGCGTCCTGGACCTGTCGCCACTGCAGGCGTCTCTGCGAACTTAAGGACCAAGGATGAGCGGCGAAACGAACTAATATTTCGTCGTCATCGCCGTTTTTGTAACATTGAGACCTATATACGTCAATATGGCTGACATAAAATTTATGAAGACAGGAGCTCATACCCCTGACGTCGCCGCCGGTTCCACCGTACCGGGGGGTGGTTCTTTGCGCTGGGACATCATCGAGCTGCTGTTTTTTGCCTACCGGGACTTCGTCGGCGATGCCGATCACGTGCTGGAAGAGTTCGGTTTCGGCCGCGCCCATCACCGGGTGGTGCATTTCGTGACCCGCTATCCGGGTTTGAAAGTCGCCGATCTGCTCGACGTGCTGCGGATCACCAAGCAGTCGCTCGGTCGCGTTCTGAAGCAGTTGCTCGACGAGGGCTATATCGTCCAGAAGGCCGGCGACAACGACCGGCGGCAGCGTCTTCTTTTCGCCACGGCGAAGGGCGAGGCCCTTGTGGCGAAGCTTGCGGGATTGCAGACCGCACGCATCACGCGGGCGCTTGAAGCGATCGGGCCGGAAAGCGCCGACACCGTGCGGCGGTTTTTGCTGGGCATGATCGACCACACCGATCCCGACAAGGTGCTGGAGGAAATTCTCCGAGGCAGCCGCCAGACGGCGAAGGATTCAAGGTGACAGCGATCTCGATACAGGAGCGAACCGGCCGCCAGCCGGCCGATGACGCGCCGCATCTGCTGCTGGTGGACGACGACCGCCGCATCCGCGATCTGCTGTCACGCTTTCTGGCCGGCGAGGGCTATCGCGTCACCACGGCCATGAGCGCCGCCGACGCGCGCGCCAAGCTGAGCGGGCTGCATTTCGATCTCCTGATCCTCGATGTGATGATGCCGGGCGAAACCGGTTTCGATCTCGCGCGCTCGATCCGCACCTCCTCGGCGGTGCCGATCATCATGCTCACTGCACGGCACGAGGCCGAGAGCCGCATCGAAGGTTTGCAGATCGGCGCCGACGACTATGTCGCCAAACCGTTCGAGCCGCGCGAACTGGTGCTGCGGATTGCCAACATTCTCAAGCGCGCCGCGCCGGCGGTTGCGCCTGCGATCGAGTCGGTCGCGTTCGGGCCCTACGTCTATCATCTCGAGCGGGGCGAATTGCGGGATGGCGACAAGGTCATCCATCTCACCGACCGCGAACGCGACATGCTGCGTATTCTCAGCGCGACGCCGGGCGAGACCGTGCCGCGCGGGGCGCTGACCGGTGGCGACGGTTCGGTCAACGAGCGCGCGGTGGACGTCCAGATCAACCGGCTGCGGCGCAAGATCGAGCGCGATCCGGCCAATCCGCTGTTCCTGCAGGCGGTGCGTGGCATCGGCTATCGTCTCGTGGCATCGCCGTGACCGGACCGGGCGCGTTGTTATGAGTACGCTCGACACAGGTCTCACGCTCATTCGTACCGCGTCGCGTCGCGTGTCACGCGCCAGCGAATGGCTGGGCCGCTGGTTCAAGGAGCTGATGCCGAAGGGGCTCTATGCCCGCGCGCTGCTGATCATCATCGTGCCGATGGTGATCCTGCAATCGGTGGTCGCCTTCGTATTCATGGAGCGGCACTGGAATACGGTGACGCGGCGTCTGTCCGCCGCCGTGGTGCAGGACATCTCCGCGCTGATCGACGTCTACCGGACCTATCCGCAGGACAAGGACCGCACGCAGATCAAGCGCATCGCGCAGCAGCGGCTTGGGCTGGTGGTGGATTTTCTTCCCGTCAATGACATGCCGGCGCCAGGACCGAAGCCGTTCTTCTCGCTGCTCGACCAGACGTTGTCGGTGCAGCTCAGCCGCCAGATCGCCCGCCCGTTCTGGATCGACACCGTCGGGCGTTCGTCGCTGGTGGAAATCCGCATCAAGCTCGACGACACGGTGATGCGGATCTTCGCGCAACGCAGCGCGGCCTATGCTTCGAATTCGGAAATCTTCATCTTCTGGATGCTGGGCACGTCCTCGATCCTGCTGATCGTGGCGGTGCTGTTCCTGCGCAACCAGATCAAGCCGATCCTGCGGCTGGCGGATGCCGCGGAAAGCTTCGGCAAGGGCCGCGAGGTGCCGGACTTCCGTCCGCGCGGCGCGCGCGAGGTTCGCCGGGCCGCTTATGCCTTCCTTGAGATGAAATCGCGCGTCGAGCGCAGTATCGAACAGCGCACCGCGATGCTGGCCGGCGTCAGCCACGATCTGCGCACCATCCTGACGCGTTTCAAGCTGGAAATGGCGCTGATCGGCGACAGCCCGGAAGTCGAGGGCATGCGCAAGGACGTCGACGAGATGAGCGGCATGCTGGAGGCGTATCTGTCCTTCGCGCGCGGCGACAGCGGTGAGCAGGCCCGGCCGACCGACATGGAGCAGGCGCTTGAGGAACTGCGTAGCGACGCCGAGCGCCACGGCCACGCCGCGACCGTCGTGTTCCACGGCATGCCGGTCGTGATCGTGAAGCCCGCTGCGTTCAAGCGCTGCGTCGCGAACCTGGTGTCGAATGCAGGCCGTCATGCCAACGCAATTGCGATCACCGGTCATCGCGATCATCGCTATCTGACGGTGACGGTGGATGATGACGGTCCGGGCATTCCGCCGGAGATGCGCGAGGAAGTGTTCAAGCCGTTCCTGCGGCTCGACGATGCGCGCAATCAGGATGAGGGCGGCACCGGTCTCGGCCTTGCCATTGCGCGCGATATCGCGCGCTCCCATGGCGGCGACATCACGCTCGGTGACAGCCCGATGGGCGGCCTGCGCGCGACGGTGCGTGTGCCGGTGTAGCGCGTCATTGCGAGCGAAGCGAAGCAATCCAGAGCAATGGAAAATGGATTGCTTCGTCGCCATAGCGCGTCGAAGACGCGCGTAAACGCGCTAATGGCTCCTCGCAATGACGAAGAGCGATTACTTCGCCAGTTCTCTTGACCGCTTCGTCGCGGCGGCAATCGCGCGGGTCAGCAGCGGCTGGAATCCGTCTGCGCCCATCAGCACTTCAAGTGCGGCTGCTGTGGTGCCGCCGGGCGAGGTGACATTCTTGCGCAACGTAGCGCTGTCGAGATCCGACAAGCGCAGCAGCTCGCCGGAGCCTGACACGGTTGCCCGCGCCAGTGTTGTCGCCAGCGCTTCGGGGAGTCCGGCCGCGACGCCGGCGCGCGCGAGTTCTTCCGCGAGCAGGAACACATAAGCCGGACCCGAGCCGGACACGGCGGTGACGGCATCCATCAGCGCTTCGTCCTCGACCCATTCGACGCCGCCGGTGGCGCGCAGCAGCGCATCCGCGACAGCGCGCTGACCCGGTGTGACACCGTTGGCCGGGACCGCGACGGTGATGCCGCGTCCGATCGCAGCGGGTGTGTTGGGCATTGCGCGGATCACCTTGCCGCCGCAAACCTCGGTAAGCCCTGCAATGGTGGTTCCCGCCATGATCGAGACCACGAGGGTGGATGTGCCGACCAGCGGCCGCAGCTGCGGTCCGGCATCGCGAAACATCTGCGGCTTCACCGCAAGCACCAGCACGTCGGCGGTACCGATGTCCTTTGTCTCGGGATTGAGCCGCACGCCACGGGCAACAAAGGCGCGGGTGTCGTCCGACGGATATGGCTCGATGATGGTCACGCGTTTGGCGTCGAGTCCTCCGTCGAGCCAGCCGGACAGCATCGCGCCGCCCATCTTGCCCGCGCCCGCGAGCACGAGTGAGCCTGTGAAGTTCTTCAGCGCGTCGGAGGAAGTTGATGTTGCCATGGCTCAATCCACTCGGGTCGTCCCCGCGAAAGCGGGGACCCATAACCACAGAGTTCTATTGAATGAGCGGGGGCGCAACAAGCTGTCGCAGCGTGCGCGGATCGAAAGATAGGTCCCCGCTTTCGCGGGGACGACATCTCGGGTGTTGCGCGCCCTGGATGAAGTGAAGCCTACGCCTCGCCTGCGGTATCGAACATGGCGGCGCTCATGGCCTCCGCGGCGGTCTTGCCGGCCCAGACCACGAATTGCAGCGCCGGATAGTAGCGCTCGCAGGCGTGCAGCGCGCCTTCGAGCATCAGTTCGCACTGCGCCGGCGTGGCGGTCATGCCGCCTGGCAGGATCAGCGCCTGCCGGTACATGATCGATCCGGTGGTGAGCCAGACGTCGAAATGACCGATCCACAATTGCTCGTTGATCGCGGCGATCAGGCGCTGCACTTCGCCGCGCCGTGCCTCCGGAATTTTCATGTCGAACGTGCAGGCCAGATGCAGCGCATCGATGTCGCCCATCCAGGTGAAGGAGAGCTGATAATCGGTCCACTGTCCCTGCGTGAGAATGGTGATCTCGTCGTGGCCCGAGCGTTCGAACGACCAGTCGTTGGAGGACGCGATCTCCTCGACGACCGAAAGCGGGCTGCTCTGCGAATCCGTTATGATGTCCAGATGGGACATGCTGCCTTCACCCTCTGCTTGGTGTGGGATGTGAAACGCCTGAACGAAACGCAAAGAACGAGCGAGAACTGTCGCTGCAAGTTCTCCGTTTACGATCATGACAACCCGGCTTTCGGATCGTGCGCCGCAACGGCAACCTTGTGACAAGATTGATCGGTGATTTGCGCAAAGCGCGCAACGTCACCGCGAATCCCGTCCACAGGCAAAGGGCTAATTTGCTGTCTCTTCAACAGGCAAGCGCGAGATGTGGCGATGAACTGCGCTTGCGCGCCAATTCATGAGTCAGCGCATGAGTTTACGTCCGAATGACTCGTGTTCGGGCGTGAGAACAAAACGGAATCGGATTCGCGCGGCGCGAGTCGCGCGGAGTCATTGCGCGTGCGGGGCGAGAAAAAATATTTTTGAGATTGAGCCGTTCAGTCGAACAGGCTCGACACCGACTCTTCCGACGCGGTGCGGCCGATGGCTTCGGCGATCAGGGTCGCGACCGAGAGCACGCGGATGTTCGGCGCCTTGCGCACCGCATCAGTCGGCTGGATCGAGTCGGTGATGACCAGTTCCTTGAGCCGCGATGAGGTGACGCGTGCGACCGCGCCGCCCGACAGAACGCCATGGGTGAGATAGGCCGAGACTTCCTTGGCGCCGTACTTGAGCAGCGCGTCGGCGGCATTCACCAGCGTGCCGCCGGAATCGACGATGTCGTCGATCAGGATGCAGTTGTAGCCGGCGACATCGCCGATCACGTTCATGACTTCGGATTCACCGGCGCGTTCGCGGCGCTTGTCGACGATGGCCAGCGGCGCGTTGATCCGCTTGGCGAGGCCGCGTGCGCGGGCCACGCCGCCGACGTCCGGCGACACCACCATCACATTGGCGAGGTCGAACTTCTCCTTGATGTCGCGCACCATCAGCGGCGAGGCATAAAGGTTGTCGGTCGGGATATCGAAGAAGCCCTGGATCTGCCCGGCATGAAGATCGAGCGTCATCACGCGGTCGGCGCCGGCATGGGTGATCATGTTGGCCACCAGCTTGGCCGAAATCGGGGTGCGTCCGCCGGCTTTGCGGTCCTGTCGCGCGTAGCCGAAATAGGGGATCACGGCGGTGATGCGGCGCGCGGAGGCGCGGCGCAGCGCATCGGTGATGATGAGCAATTCCATCAGGTGGTCGTTGGTCGGAAACGACGTCGACTGGATAATGAAGACGTCGGAGCCGCGGACGTTTTCCTGAATCTCGACGAAGATTTCCATGTCGGCGAAGCGACGCACGCTCGCCTTGGTCAGCGGGACGCCGAGCACCGAGGAAATCTCGGCGGCCAATTCCGGGTTCGAATTGCCGGCCACCAGCTTGATGGAGCCATTCTTCGCTGAAATCGCAGCATCTCCTTTTGACGTGGGGGAAACGCTTTTCAACATATCAGCCGCTGCCTATGGAACCTGGGTGATCCAGCATTTTGCAGGCGCGTGATAACAAGGACAGAACAAGGCTGGCAATATAGCCCTTGGTGTTTTCCTGCAAAAACCCGCGTGCGGACAGGCCCGTATCCCTAATGGGCGCTGAAGGCCAGCGTTTGCATTCGTCCCGGGGCCGATTCAGGCCGATTCCCGTCGATCTGTGCGATCGCGGGACCCGATGTCCGGGGCGCGGCCGGGGCAGGGGAGTCCTGCGCCGGGGCGGTCCCGCTGATCAGCCCGTTGAGGCCGTTCAGCCCGGCGAGCGCGATTCGGCGCATCAGCTGGTCATCGGCGGTGGCCCAGGCGTCGCGGCCGCCCTTGCCGGCGGGCTCCTCGCCGCTGAGGCGAACGGCGCGTTCCTGATCCCGGTCGTAGACATCCCAGACCCAGGCGATGGTGGTCTTGCCGTGCCGGACCTGCGCCGACAGATAGCTGCGGACCCGGTAGGAGGCCTGCGCCTCGCGGGAGACGATGGTGAAACTGCGGGCGGTGGACTCGGTTTCCAGCGCGCGGACCAGCCGGTCGAACACCTGCGGCGGCGGGCCGTCCACGGATTCAAAAGCGACCGTAGGGCCGAAGCTTGCGGAGGATGCAACCGGTCCGGACCCATTGGTGGTGCAGGCGGCGGTCAGGCTCAACAGGGCCATCAGCAGCGATGTCCGCACAACCTGCGGCATCGCCCAAGTGATTGTTCGCCCTCTGAAATTCATGCCCGCCCCGATTTCTCGCCGGCAGGGTTGTGCCCTGCACGGCGAGGTTCGGTCCAGCGATATCGTTAATAAGCGTTAACGTCTAGGGCGGGCTGTGGGCAGGGTTTGCAATCGGCGACCATAGCTGCCGGCATTTGAGCCAAATCCGAATGGCGTGCGGATTGTCAGGCCAGGTGATGCTTCATGGCGTCGATGATCCAGGTCCACTCCCGGTTCGGGCTGGTCTGCGGCGGCTGGCCTTTCATGATTGCCACAAGCTCCCAGTAACGCACCGCGCGGGCGTCATGCGCGGCGTATCGTGTGCGCAGCCACGCCTTGTAATCGTCATCCGGCGCGCGGCCCATCACACGTGCGGAGGTTTCCAGCCACTCCTGCGCAAGCTCGCGGGCTCTTTCCGATTCCGGTCCAAACCCCTGCGCGATGGCGGCCTTTGCTTTCGCCACGAACGGATCGCCCGCGGCCTGCCAGGCGGAGAGATCGAAGTCGTTCTTGTTCCAGACTTCCTTCGCATTGGCGCGCATGGTGGCGACGAATTCCGGATCATCGAGGATTGCGGACAGTTCGATCCAGGCGTCGCACTGCTCGGGCGTCGGATTGTCCGGCAGTTCAGGCGTGCTGGCCTCGATCATCTGGCGCATCCATTCGGGATCGATGCGGACGTCCTGCGACACCTGGCTGTAGAAACGTTCGATCACGTTGCGGCGTTCAAGGCGGGACAGATTGGTCATGGTCCAGAATCTCCTCAGGTCTGCTTCGGTGAGTTCGGGGGAGCGGAGTGCGGCGCGCAGCGCGGATGCCACGCGGCGCTGCGAGGCGATCTCGGCCTCGAGTGCGCGAAGCCGCAGCTTCAGCGCGTCGGTCAGCGACAGTTCGTGCGACAGCACCTCGCGAATGGCGTCGAGGCCGACGCCAGCGTCGCGCAGGCAGCGAATAAGATCGAGACGGACGAGTTCCTCGTCAGTGAAGACGCGATAGCCGCTTTCGGTCCGCCCGGCGGGCGGCAACAATCCCTTGTCGGAATAGAAGCGCAGCCGGCGGACCGAAACGCCGCTCAGGCGTGCGGCCTCGCCAATGGTGTAGGTGCGATGTGTCATGGAAGCGTTGTGAGGCTTCCACCGGGTGGAGAGTCAAGGCCGTTCGCTGAAACAAATCCCGGTCACGACGTTCGATAATGTCGCAGGGGTGCGCGCTAGCCGTCCAGCACGATGGCGTGGATGTTGCGGCCGTAGTCCGGTTCCTTGCGGTGCGTCGTGCGGCGGTAGCTGAAGAACCGTTCATCTGCGTAGGTATCGACCCCGACATCGTCGATCATCAGGATGCCCGCGCGTTCCAGCCGCTGGCGGATATAGCCGGCGAGATCGAACATCGCGTGGTCCGCGCGCGTCGAGGGAATGAAGAAACGCGCGTTGCCGGGCGCGCCATCCGAAAAGCGCGCGACGAATTCCGCGCCGACCTCGTAGCTCTGCTGCCGGATCAGCGGGCCGATCGCGGCGATGATGTTTGCGCGCGATGCGTCGAGGCCTTCCATCGCGGCAATCGTGTTCTCAAGCACGCCGCCGATGGCGCCTTTCCAGCCGGAATGCGCTGCGCCGATCACGCGCTTGTCCGGATCGACAAACAGGATAGGCCCGCAGTCGGCGGCGGTGACGCCGAGCGCCAGTCCCGGCACGTTCGTCACCATCGCATCGGCCTTCGGTCGCGATGCTGTGTCCCACGGCGTGGTGGCAACCGCGACATCGGGCGAGTGAATCTGGAATACGGTGAGGAATTGCGGCGGCGTCACACCGAGGTGCTCGGCCATGCGCCGGCGGTTTTCGATGACATGCGCCGGATCGTCATGCGAGCCGATGCCGCCGTTGAGGCTCTCATAGATGCCTGCCGAGACGCCGCCCTCGCGCGAAAAGAACGCGTGGCGCAGACCCGGCACAGCCGACAACAGCGACGATGTGAAGGTCATGATTTCGTGTCCTGTTCGGACAGCGCGGCCAGTGTCTCGATCGCGGAATGCGAAATGCCGAGCACCTTGAACAACGAGCCCATGCCTTCCGGGCTCGGGCCGGTGAGGCGGGCCAGTCCTGCGGTGATCAGCTTCTGGCCGTCTTCGGTCGCGTTTTTCATCAGCGCCTGCGCGCGGGTTTCGATCCCGAGGCTTTTGAGGAAGACGCCCTGCTCGACCGGACCGTGGGCGCGTGCGCCGACATCCTCTGCGGCGCGGGCCAGCGCCTGAAAGTCCACATGCGCAGTCAGATCGGCGAGACCCGCGTTGCGCAGCGGGTTGGTGTAGTTGTGCCGAGCGACCGCCTGGAAGGTATCCCCGGCATCGCTGCGCAGATGGCCATAGTCCATGATCAGCGCGGCGCCGCCCTGATCGCGGAGCCGGCGCGCGATGGTCATGATCTCGTTGTCGGGCCGCCACTCGAAGATCGCGCCATTGGGCGCGGCGCGCACCAGCGGCGGCAGCAGCACCTCGAATCGCGGGATCGGGTCCTTGGCGATGCCGTAGGCGAGAATGTCGTCATCGATCTCGATGACGCGCTCATGCCATCCGGTGTCCTGCTTGACCGCCTGATGGACCGGCAGCGCATCGAAAAACTCGTTGGCGAGAATGATTGCGGGGCCTTCCGGAACGTCCTCGATCCGGTCGTACCATTCCACATAGGCCGCATCGGCCAGCCTCTCGCGCTGCCTGTCGCGCAGCCGCTCGCTGGCCTCGACCAGATGCACGGTGATCGCATCATGGAACGCCGGCAGAATCCGCACCGCGCGCAGCGCGTCCGCCATCATGGTGCCGCGGCCCGGTCCGAGTTCGATGAACTTGACCTCCTGCGGCATGCCCATCGCATTCCACACCGACGCCGCCCACAGTCCGACCAGTTCGCCGAACATCTGGCTGACTTCGGGCGCGGTGATGAAGTCGCCGTCGCGGCCGAGCGGATCGCGCTTGAGGTAGTAGCCGTATTCCGGATGCGTCAGGCAGATCTGCATATACCGCGACACCGGCATCGGGCCGTTCGCGGTGATCTGCTTTCTGATCAGGGTTTCCAGCGGCGAATAATCGGACACGGCGAACTTTCAAAAATCGGGAATCGCTAATTTAAATATGATCGTACGTTATTAAGCCGCTTTGGCCGCGCCGTCACCCGCCGTGCGCGGTCCGCGCCGCCATGCCGCGCCGACAAAGGCCAGGCCGGCAATGATCATCGGGACCGACAGGATCATGCCCATGGTCAGCCCGCCCCAAAGGAAGCCGAGCTGCGGATCGGGTTCGCGGAAAAACTCGCTGATGATGCGGGCCACGCCATAGAGCGCGGCGAATGCGCCGATGATCAGGCCGGGGCGCTTGAGCGCGCCGCCGCGGATCAGCAGCGCCAGGATGATGAAAAGGGCGATGCCTTCGAGTCCCGCTTCATAAAGCTGGCTTGGATGCCGCGGCAGCGGCCCGCCGTTCGGGAATACCATCGCCCACGGCACGCTGGCATCGGCGTGACGGCCCCACAGTTCGCTGTTGATGAAGTTCGCCAGACGTCCGAGCAGCAGGCCGATCGGGCCGACCGCGCAGGTCACGTCGCCCAGCGACAGCACGGAAATATTCCGCTTCCATCCGAACAGCAGCACTGCGATCACGCAGCCCATGAACCCGCCGTGGAACGACATGCCGCCGGTCCAGAGCTTGAAGATCTCGGCGGGATGCTGCGCGAAGAAGCCGAGATTGTAGAACAGCACATAGCCGGTGCGTCCGCCGAGGATGATGCCGAGCGTCACCCACAGGATGAAATCGTCGAAATCCGTGACCGTGAACGGCGCCTTGCCGCCCCACAGCCGTTCGCTGCGGATGATCCTGCGGGCATAGAGCCAGCCCAGCACGATGCCGCCGATATAGGCCAGCGCGTACCAGCGGATCGCAATCGGCCCGATGGCGATGGCGATGGGGTCGAAGACGGGGAACGCGATGGTCAGAAACATGGGCAGGCGATGTCCGGCGGGGCGCGAATCCTGACGTTGATTCCGCGAAATTTAGCCCCGGTTTGCGACAAGAATGCGCGTTTAACAATTCACGTGTTTCTTACATCTTGCGTCCCGGCAAGGCCATCACCATTGTCTGGGCACGTCAACTGCGGTAACCGGGGCCCTTCGGAGTGTGATGATGACCCAGACCAGCAACCGTTTCTTCGACGAGATCGCGCGCCTGATGAATGACGCCGCCGGGGCCGCCTCGGGCGTGAAGCGCGAGATTGAAACCGTCGTGCGCAGCCAGGCCGAGCGCATCCTGCGCGATCTCGATCTCGTCAAGCGTGAGGAATTCGAGGCGGTGAAGGATATGGCGCGCCTCGCACGCGAGGAAAACGAGGCGCTGAAGACGCGCATCGCCGCGCTGGAGAAGAAGCTCGGTCCCGTCGCCGAGACCTGAGGCTGAACGCGTCACGCGTATTGCGCGACGCCGTTGCCGAACGACCAGTTTTCCTTCGCGACTTCCACCAGATTGATGAACACGTCCTCGCGGCGGATGTTCAGTTGCATGTGCAGGTCGTCGGCGATGCGCCTGTAGAACGCCTTCTTCATGTCCAGCGTGCGTCCCCCGTTCAGCGTGACCTGGATGAAGACAATGTCCTTGCTGTATTCGATGCCAAGATAGTTTATCGGAAAATTCAGGTCTTCCGGTGCATGTTCGGTGATGACCTGAAACTTGTCATCCGCGGGAACGTTGATGGTTTCGATCATCGCCGTATAGATGATTTCGCCGATGGCCTTGCGATGTTCGGCCGGCTTTCCCTTCGCAAGATCGATACGCACGAACGGCATGAGGCTTATTCCTTATCTTGAACGATGAATCCGTGCCCGACGGGTGGAGTCAGGCTTTCTTGCGCGTTTTGCGCTCGACAACCGGCCCTTCCGGATCGGTTGCGCCAGAGAGCGCCTGAAGCTTTTCAAGTGTGTCGATCAGCGGATCGCCCTTGCGGGCGGCGAAGATTTCCTTGGCGGACCCAAGGATCTGGTCCTGTGCGACCTGCCAGCTTGATGTCGCGGTATCGATCTTCCTGCCGCCGGCGCTGCTCAGGCGGATCTTTTTCTCGCGGCCGTCGTCGGTGTTTTGAAAGCTGACCCAGCCGTTGGCCGCGAGAACTTTCACGTTCCGGGAAATGGTGGTGGTGTCGAGGACGACCTCTTCGGCGAGTTCGCTGAATGTCGCCGCGCCACCGAGGCGGCGCAGTGCACGCAGCAGCGAAAACTGGGTGATGCGGATGCCGTGATCCTTGAGCGCGGCATCATAGAGGCGCGTCAAGGCCCGCGAGGAACGGCGAAACTGGGTGCAGTAGCAATCGGTGAACATCGGCACAGCCTACGCGACATTAGATGCATATACAATAAATAAAGCTTGCATATGCATCTATATATTGTCACTTTCCGCGGGCGGAATGGATACTAAATAAATCCGGAGGAACCGATGCCGACCTATACTGTGACGACGGCAAACCTGACGCTCTCAGCCGCCCAGAAAGGGCAGATCGCCGAGGCGATCACCGCGGCCCATCATGCCGCAACCGGTGCGCCGGCGTTCTTTGCACAGGTGATCTTCCGCGCCCTCGAGAACGGCGAACATTTCATCGGCGGCAAGCCTAACGCGCATCCGCACGTTTTCATCCACGGCATGATCCGTTCGGGGCGAGGAATCGATGTGAAACAGAAGCTGATGGACGAGGCTGCCGACAAGGTGCGGGCGGCCGCGGGCGTTGGCGCGGAGGATGTCTGGTTCTACATCCAGGACATCGACGCACCGCAGATGATCGAATTCGGCCGCTTCCTTCCCGAACCGGGCGCGGAAGACGCATGGCGAAAGGCCATCACGCCTGAGAAGCAGTCAAAGCTTGGGAAAGCAGGGGTCAGGGTCTTGTGACGGCCCATGCCGACCATTTGAATCGAAACGCTCCGGCTTTGCGCCAACGACGTTGACCAATCCGGTCCAGGATCGCGGTTTGGTTGCGAGGCTTAGCTGTGACTCCGTTCGATCGTACACATTTCTCCGAGGTTGAACGCGTCATCAAGGCGCCTTCACCTCGATGGGACAAGAAGATCGCCGCCGACCTTGTCACTGAAATGGAGGCCTTCTTCGGCAAGGTGGATACCATCCCGCAGATGAAGCAGGCGCTGGCGATCGCGGGCTATCAGGGACTTCAGCGGCAGATTGAACAGGCGGTCAAAGGCAAGACGCGCCTGGATGCGATCCGTGCGATGGCGCATGCGATGCGCAGTTTTTCGCTTGGAAGTCCCGGCCTGGCCATTGCGTCGTTTCGCGACCCGGATGTCGACAATCCCGAGTATCAGAAGGCGGCGGGGCAACTGGCTCTGGTCGTCCTCCGCGTTTTTGCCGACGCAGGCGTCAGCGGCGAGGCTGCCAGACACGCGATCCGCATTCTCAAGAGCCTGGTCCGCGGCTTCGTCATCAACGAAATGTCGGCGCCGGTCGCCCGCCCGATCGAATATCAAAAGAGCTACGTTTTCGCGGTCGAGATGTTCGTTCGCGGGTTGAGCGAGCTTCGGGACGCCAAGGAAGCCGACCGCGTCAGTCCAGTTTGATCCCCGCGGTCTTGATGACCTTCTCCCACTTCGTGGTTTCGGATGCGACATAGGCCGCCATCTCCTGCGGTGTGCTTTGCAACGGATCGATCCCGGCATCGATCAGCTTCTGCTTGATCGCGGGATCGTTGACCGCCTTGAGATAAGCCTCGCGCAGCTTGGCAATGATGTCGGGCGAGACTTTCGCCGGCGCGGCGAAGCCCTGCCACGCCCACGCCTCGAAGCCCGGCACCGTGGCGGCAACGGCCGGCACGCCCGGCAAGCCGTAGAACTCGCCCGGCGAGCACACGCCGATGGCCTTGATCGACTTCAGGTTGAGCTGCGAGCGCGCGGTGGCGAAATCGACGAACATCATGCCGATCTGCCCGCCGGCGAGATCCTGAAGGGCCGGGCCAGCGCCCTTGTAGGGCACATGATTGAGCTTGATGCCTGCTGACTGCGCGAACAGTTCAGCGGCAAGATGGAACGGCGAGCCCACGCCGGCGCTCGCATAGTCGATCGCGCCCGGCGCCTTCTTCGCGGCGTCGATCAGGGCCTGCACCGAATTGACGTTGAGCTTGTCGGTGTTGACCAGCAGCACGATGGCGAAGCGTCCGGTCAGGGAGATCGGCGCGAAGTCCTTTTGCGGATCGTAGGGCAGCTTCTGGTACAGGCTTTTGTTGGAGGCGTAGGTCGAGGTGTCGCCAAGCAGGAAGGTGTAGCCGTCGGGTTCGGCCTTGGCCGCGGCTTCGGCCCCGATCTGCGTTCCGGCGCCGGGGCGATTCTCCACCACGAGCTGCTGACCGAGGGTTGTGCTCATGGACGCCGCCACCAGCCGCGCAAAGAAATCCGTGCCGCCGCCGGCTGCATAGGGGACGATGAGGTGAACCGGCCGTGCTGGGTAGGAGGCCTGTGCCCAGGCCGGCGCAGCCAGACCAGAGGGCACAGCCAGACCCGCGCCGAAGGCCGCGGCGGTGGTCATGAATGAACGGCGGGTCAGCGTCTCGGTCGGCATGGGCGTCCTCCTGCGCGGCCGATGCGGTGCCGGCACGCGTCCTGAATTGGTTGCAGCTGCATCCAATCGCGAGAACGAGCCAAAAGCAACATTGCTGAGGCAAGCAAAAGCGTCGTCCCGGCGAAGGCGGGGATGACCCTGAAAGCTATTCGCGGTTTCTTAGGTCCCGAGCGCCACGGGGCGGAAGGCCTGGCGCAGTGCGCCATCGAGCTTGCCGCCCATCAATTCCATGATCCCGAATGCCTGCTCGGGTGTCATCGCGGATGTTTCGGCGTCGGGTTCGAGCAGCGAGGCGTAGGTGTCCACCAGCGTCATGATGCGGACGATGTCGCTGATCTGCTGTCCCTGAAGTCCTTCGGGATAACCGCTGCCGTCGAGCATCTCGTGATGATGAAGCACCACGTCGAGCACCTCGCCGGGAAATCCGCGCTGCTCTTTCAGCGCGTTGTAACCGAGTTGGGAGTGCTGCGCGAGAATAGCGTTCTCCTCGTCGGTCAGCCTGCCGATCTTTTCGAGAATCGGAACGGGAATGAACGCCTTGCCCACATCGTGGAGCAGAGCCGCGCGGGTCAGGCGGCGCTGGTCGTCTTCGCGCATGCCGAGATGATGGGCGAAGGCAACCGCATAACCGGTGACGTGCAGGGTGTGGCGATAGCTCTTGTTGTGATGCTTGTTGACCGCGATCAGCCACTGCCGCAGCGAGCAGCGTTTGAGCGCGCGCAGAATCTGCGTTTCTGCCTGCATCACATCGTCGAACGAAAGCGGAATGCCGGCGGGAAGCCGCCGGAAAATCTTCGACATCACGACCAGCGCGGCGGTGACGCCGGTGCTCAGGATGCGCGCGTCGGTGGTGTGTTCGTCTTCCGGTGTTTCCGGAAACACCTGGCGAATCCGGTGCAGGATGCTTTCCGGATGAAACGGCCGCTGGATGGTATCGGTCGCGCCGAGCGCCCAGGCCTGCGCCGAGCCGTGATGAAGCGCATCAGCGAGCACGAACAGCCGGGGCAGCGGCTGATAGTCCTTGCCGGTGAGCTTGCTGCGCACGCGCTGCACGGCCGCGGCCGAGGTGAGGTCGATATCGATGACGACGCCGGCGAAGTCGCTGGCCGGGTGATCGGGCAGATCGAAAATGGAGATCGTTTCCACGCTGCCTGCATTCCTCAGAATGCGGGCGAGGTCTTCGCTTTGGTCCTCACAATCCGATGCGAGAAGCAGACGTCGCGACGTCTGCGGAAGTTCTGCCAAAGCGGCCATGTCCGTCCTCTGCGGGGCGTTCGGTAGGTATCAACTCCACAGATGTAGCGAAAAACAGGTTCCCAACTCTTAACAGTTATCCTTAACGGCGGTTACCGGCTCTCGTCACGCGACCGTGCCTTCCGCCGGCTGCATCTTTAATCAAAGCTGAATCGCAATAGTAACGATTGGGTAAAAGAGCGCAGCCGCCGGCCATGCCGAAGATTCTGTCGATCCAGTACCTGCGCGCCGCCGCCGCCCTGATGGTGGTGTTTTTCCATGCCGACGGCATGGCGCAGGAATACTTCCATTTTCAACGGCTGCCGTTCGGCGCGGCCGGCGTCGATATCTTCTTCGTCATCAGCGGATTCATCATGTGGATCACCACGGCGTCGGAGCGGACCACGCCGGCATCCTTCGCGGTGAACAGGATCATCCGTATCGTGCCGCTCTACTGGGCGATGACACTGCTGCTTTACGGCGGCTGGCTGATCTTTCGCGATCCGGCGACAGTGCCCTCGCTGTGGAATCTCATCCGGTCCCTGCTGTTCATCCCGTTCGTTTCGCCGCGAACGGGAGAAATCCAGCCGCTGCTGATCGCCGGATGGACACTGAATTTCGAGATGTTCTTCTATGCGGTGTTCGCCCTTGCGCTTCTGATTGCGAGACGGCACCGGGCGGTGTTCGTTTGCACTGTCCTGAGCGCGCTGGTCGTATCCACGTTATTTGTTCCACCGTCGGGGCCGGTCGCGCTCACCTACACCAGCCCGCTGCTGATCGAGTTCATGATCGGATGTCTGCTGGGTGTCATGTATGAGCGCAAGGCGTTGCCGCGCCCGGCTGTCGCCGTGTTCCTGCTCGCCACCGGATGTGGCCTGCTGCTGACGTCAGGCGTGCTGTCGGCAGCCAACATTTCTGCTTCGCGCTTTTTTCATTGGGGGCTTCCAGCATTCCTGATCGTCACCGGCGCGCTCGCGCTCGAACCGAAGTTGAAGGATTGGCGCCTGCCGATGTTGCTGGGCGACGCATCCTATTCGATTTATCTCACCCACGGCGTCGTACTCTCTGCCGTGAAGAACGCGGTCGTCTTCTCGGGCAACGGTGCGCCGTCACTGCTGGCCGGCGGGTTCATTCTCGTTGGGTGCCTGGCGAGCGTCGTGGGCGGCGTTCTGGTCTACCGGATGATCGAAATGCCATTGGTTGCGATCTGCAAGAATCTGGCCGCGGTGGTTCGGCGGCCGGCCGCGGTCGCCGCGCACCGGCCGACCTGACACCCCTCACGCTGCCTCATCGGCGCGGCGCCAGACCGGAAAAGGATCGCGGAGTTTCGCCCACGCTGCGGTGTTCATCGCGTCCTTGCCGGTGATCGCCACAAGGCACGCATCGAGCCGTCGCGTCAGTTCGGCGGTGTCCATGCCGGTGCCGATGAAGACGATTTCCTGCCGGCGATCGCCCCACACCTCCGACCAGCTTTTCGCGATGGCCGCGCGCCATTCGGGATGATCGGGCCACCGCTCCTCCGGGATTGCCGCCCACCAGAATCCCATCGCCTCGTTGCGCACGATCGCGCCAGCCTGGCTGAGTTCGCCGACCCATTGCGGCCGCGTCGCCAGCCAGAAGTGCCCCTTGGCGCGGATCACGCCTGGCCAGCTTGACGTGATGAAGGCGTGAAACTTCTGCGGATCGAACGGCCGGCGCGCGCGATAGACGAAATTCGTCACGCCGTATTCCTCCGTCTCCGGAACATGGTCGGCGAAGCCGTACAGTTCCTTGAACCAGACCGGATGCTGCTGTGCTTTTTCAAAATCGAAGCGCCCGGTGTTGAGAATTTTTTCCAGCGGCACCTTGGAAAAGCTGGTCTCGATGATCTCCGCTTCGGGATTGAGCGCGATCAAGATGCGTCGTGCGGCTTCGCACTGGGCGGGTGAGGCGTCGCCGACCTTGTTGAGCACGATGACGTCGGCGAACTCGATCTGGTCGACCAGGAGATCGACCAGCGTGCGCTTGTCGTCGTCGCCGAGCGATTCGCCGCGGTCGCGCAGGAAATCGTGCGAGGCGTAATCCCGCAGCAGGTTCACCGCGTCCACAACGGTCACCATGGTGTCGAGCTTCGCCACGTCGCCGAGACTCACGCCGTCCTCGTCGCGGAAATCGAAGGTGGCCGCGACCGGCAGGGGCTCGGAGATGCCGGTGGATTCGATCAGCAGGTAATCGAAACGTCCGTCGTGAGCGAGTCTGCTGACTTCCTTGAGCAGGTCGTCGCGCAGCGTGCAGCAGATGCAGCCGTTGGTCATCTCGACCAGGGTTTCATTCGTCCGCGACAGGTCCGCACCGCCATTGCGAATGAGGTCGGCGTCGATGTTCACTTCGCTCATGTCGTTCACGATCACGGCAACCCGCAGACCCTGCCGGTTGTTCAGCACATGGTTCATCAGGGTCGTCTTCCCAGAGCCGAGGAAGCCGGAGAGCACGGTGACGGGCAGTTTTTTCATGGGAATCGAACAGCCTTTTCAATGCGATGCGGGAGAGGCGGCGGGGCGGCATGAAGCGCTCGCTATGATTGTTATGTTATAACATAACAAATGCATCCAAGATCCGGCAAGGCAAGACCGATCGCGGAGATGAAATTTTTGGGAGAGGGACGGACGCCCGTTCAAAGTGCCGGGAGCGATAAATGTAGGTGGGCGCTATTCGGCGCCGTCGCCCTTATCGTCGGCATTGCGTCCATTTGGACTGCGGCCGAGGACGCCATAATTGGCGGATTTCAGGCCCGTGCCGGTCACGATCTCGGCAGACGCCAGACCTAGCTTGAGAAGTTCCCGCACCGCGGCGGCCCGGGTCGGCATCCGGTGCTTGAAGCGGAAATCGTCGATCGCGGATAATTCCTCAGGCGAAAGCATGATCTGCAGGCGTTCGCCGCGCAAATCGCTCATTTTAGCCTCCTGTGGGGGCGTTTGCTGCCAAGGTCTTTGCCAGACGATGGGTTAGTAAATTACTCAATTCACTCACGTGAACAAAGTTCCCCACTCCGCTACGGAATCCCAAAATTAGTAAAAAACTCCTTATAATTCAATAAGTTATGTCTTGCGACATGGTTCGTTCGGTGCGATATTGGCTCAGGAGGGGCGCTCACTTCTGATTGGATATTTCGATGCTCAACAATAATTCCGCCGAACTGCGCGAATGGGCAGCTCGCTGTGAGAAGATGGCTGCATCGGCGACCAGCGAAAACGAGCGCGCGGACCTGATCCGCAAGCGCGATGCGCTGCGTGCCTTGGCAGACTCTGAAGACTGGCTGGCAGGGCTGTCGCCGGGTGGAACGCCGGCAATTTCCTCAATCTGAGGGCTGATGGCCTGGTCCCGGCGTCGGAAAAAGCCGCTCTAAAATCCGCTCATTTCCTTGTATTTCTGGCCCTTTGGGGCTAAGAACCCGCCACGTCAGCGGCCCCCGCACCCCTGGAGGCTTGCCGCGATGTAAAACCGGGCCGCTTTGCGGCCCTTCACTTTTAAATCTTGAGGAACTGAACAATGGCGACCGTCAAGGAATTGAAGGCGACCGCTCGTCCGAAGGCCGGCAAGGGGGCCGCCCGGGCTGAACGTCGCGCTGGCCGTATCCCGGCAGTGATCTATGGCAACAACCAGCCCCCGCTGACCATCTCGCTCGACGATGCTGAACTGCGCCTGCGCATTCAGGCCGGGCGTTTTCTGACCACGATTCACGACATCGAACTCGACGGCAAAAAGCACCGCGTGATTCCGCGCGACTTCAGCCTCGATCCGGTGCGCGACTTCCCGCTGCACGTGGACTTCCTGCGTCTCGGCGAAGGCTCCAAGATCCGCGTCAGCGTTCCGCTGCACGTCCTGAATTCGGAAACCTCGCCAGGCGTGAAGCGCGGCGGCACGGTCAACATCGTGACCCACAACATCGACCTCGAAGTGCCGGCGGACAACATCCCGCAGTATCTCGAAGCTGACGTGGGCAAGCTCGACATCGGTAGCTCGCTGCACATCACCGACATCAAGCTGCCGAACGGCGTGAAGCTGTTCACCCGCGAAGACGCGACGCTGGTCACCATCGTTCCGCCGTCGGGCTACAACGAAGAACTGAAGGCTGCTGCGGCGGCTGCTGCCGGTGGTGCTGCGCCTGCGGCCGGTGCTGCTCCTGCGGCCGGTGCTGCGGCGGCTGCTCCTGCGGCTGGTGCTGCGAAGGCTCCCGCGGCTGCCGCCGCCAAGGCGCCTGCTGCCGACAAGAAGAAGTAAGCGGCCGGGAGAGCCCGTGCCATGCGCCTGTTCGTCGGACTGGGGAATCCCGGCGCGAAGTATCAGGGCAACCGGCACAACATCGGGTTCATGGCTGTCGACGAGATCGCACGGCGTCACGGATTTGGTCCGTGGCGCCGTCGCTTTCAGGGGGAGACCTCCGAAGGCAATCTCGGCAATGGGCGCGTCATTCTGCTGAAGCCCACGACTTATATGAACGAGTCGGGCAACGCGGTCGGCGAAGCGACGAAGTTCTTCAAGATGAGCGTCGGCGACATCACGGTGTTTCACGACGAGATCGAACTGCCGCCCGCGAAACTGCGCGTCAAGATCGGCGGCGGCATTGCGGGACACAACGGACTTCGCTCGATCTCCGCGCATGTCGGCAACGATTATCGCCGCGTGAGGCTCGGAGTCGGGCATCCCGGCGTCAAGGATCTGGTGCATCAGCACGTTCTGTCCGATTTCGCCAAAAGCGAAATGCCCTGGGTCACCGCGCTGTGCGAGGCGATTGCCGACAACGCGGCGTTTATCGTCACCGGGCAGGACGCGTCGTTTGCAAACAAGGTGCATCTTGCGATGGATGCAAAGGGATTCACATCGAAGGACGACAGCGAACCGTCGCCCAAAAAATGATTGTCATCGCCGGACTTGATCCGGCGATCCATCTTTCCAAAGAAGATGGATACGCGGGTCAAGCCCGCGTATGACGAAATGAAATCGAAGCGGTCACCGTACGTCAAAGTCGAAAGAAGATTATGGGTTTCAAATGCGGCATCGTCGGACTGCCCAACGTCGGCAAGTCCACACTGTTCAACGCGCTGACGGAAACGGCGGCAGCGCAGGCGGCGAACTATCCGTTCTGCACCATCGAGCCGAATGTCGGCGCGGTGGCGGTGCCCGATCCGCGGCTCGACAAGCTGTCGGCGATCGCGAAGTCGCAGCAGATCATCCCGACGCAACTGACGTTCGTGGACATCGCGGGTCTGGTCAAGGGCGCGTCGAAGGGCGAAGGCCTCGGTAACCAGTTTCTCGCGACCATTCGCGAAGTCGATGCGGTGGCGCATGTGGTCCGCTGTTTTGAGGATTCCGACATCACCCATGTCGAAGGCAAGATCGCGCCGCTGGCCGACATCGAGACCATCGAGACCGAGCTGATGCTCGCCGATCTCGACAGCCTCGAGAAACGCGTCGACAATCTGACCAAGAAGGCCAAGGGCGGCGACAAGGATTCCAAGGAGCAGCTCGAACTGGTCGATCGCGCCCTGAAGCTGCTGCGCGATGGCAAGCCGGCGCGTTTCCTCGAGCGCAAGGCCGAGGAAGAACGCGCATTCCGCATGCTCGGTCTGCTGACGTCCAAGCCTGTTCTCTATGTCTGCAATGTCGAGGAAGGCGCTGCCGCCACCGGCAACTCGTTTTCGCAGCAGGTGTTCGAGCACGCCAAAAAGGAAGGCGCGGTCGCGGTGGCGATTTCCGCCAAGATCGAATCCGAGATCGCGACGCTGTCACGCGAGGAGCGTGCCGACTTCCTCGACACGCTGGGACTCGAAGAAGCGGGTCTCGACCGCCTGATCCGCGCCGGTTACGAACTGCTGCATCTCATCACGTATTTCACCGTTGGCCCGAAGGAAGCCCGTGCCTGGACCATCACCAAGGGCACCAAGGCGCCCGCGGCGGCCGGCGTGATCCATACCGATTTCGAGAAGGGCTTCATCCGCGCCGAGACCATCGCCTATGACGACTACATCGCGAATGGTGGCGAGTCCGGCGCGCGCGATACCGGCAAGCTGCGGCTGGAAGGCAAGGAATACGTCGTCGCCGACGGCGACGTGATGCATTTCAGGTTCAATACCTGAGGCACCGACGGTTCACATTCGTCATTGCCGGGCTTTGACCCGGCAATCCATCTTTTGAGAATTGCTTTCTTAAGCTGGATGCGCCGGTCAAGCCCGCGCATGACGTATCTCATGGAGGGCGTTGCGTGTCCTTACATCTGACGGTCGCGGCCCTGGTCGCGGATCGCACCGAGATGCTCGTTGATCCGGAAGACGATCAGGATCAGTTCGGCGCTGATGCGTGAGAAGATAATCCCGACCACTACGCCGGCCAGCGCCGACAGCAACTGGATGAACCCGCCGAACGGGCTGATCGCCATCAGGGTCAGGGCCGAGAATATGCCTGCGATCCCGAACAGGATGATCAGCGCGATCACCAGCCAGTAGAAGGCCTTGATGATGGTGGGTGTGATGAACCTGTCCCACTGGAAGAGATCCTGGAAATGAAACATGGGCTTTCTCCAGATGAGCCGAAAAAGACAGAAGACGGTGGGCGAATCAGCGACGGACCGAACCGCTCCGGATGGCCAGGGTTGTCGCATATCGCCGGAAAGGACGGAAGGCGGCCACGCAACGCACCGCTTGAGGTGTCCTGAAATAACGGCCAAACTGCGCCTATCCACAACGCGATTGAAACGATGAAACTCACTTTCGAAGACTTCAAGCTCGGCCATTTCGGCACGTTCGGGCCGCACCATGTTTCCCGCGACGACATTATCGCCTTCGCCTCCGAGTTCGATCCGCAGCCGATGCATCTGGACGAGGAGGCGGCCAGCCGCACCATCCTCAAGGGTCTGTCGGGCTCGGGCTGGCACATGTGCTCGCTGCTGATGCGGATCTGCTGGGATGGATTCATCCACAACATCGCCTCGGCAGGTTCGCCAGGCGTCGACGAGGTGCGGTGGGTCTCGCCATTGCGGCCCGGCGACGATCTCACGATATCCGTCGACGTGGTCTCGACGCGTGAATCCAAGAGCCGTTCCGATGTCGGGTTCGTTTACATCAAGAACGACATGCGCAACGCATCGGGGCAGACGCTGATGCTGGCGACGTTGCCTCTGATGGTGTTGCGCCGCGCCGCGGCCGGCGCGGGGTAGGGACAAGCCATGCCATATTTCGAAGACATCAAGATCGGCGATCGCCGCGAGCTGGGCTCGTTTACGTTCCTTGCGGAGGACATCAAGAAGTTCGCCGCGAAGTTCGATCCGCAGCCGTTTCACCTCGACGAGGAAGCCGGGCGCAATTCCGTGTTCGGCGGTCTCGCCGCTTCGGGCTGGCATGTGGCGGCGACGTACATGCGGCTCACGGTGGCGAGCTTCCAGCGTGAAGCCGCTGAACAGGCGGCGCGGGGCGAGAAGCCGATCGTGTCGGGACCGTCGCCGGGATTTCGCGAACTGAAATGGCTCAAGCCCGTGCTGGCGGGCGATACGCTGACTTACGTCTCCGAGATCACGTCGAAGCGCCCGCTGGAGTCGCGTCCGCAATTCGGCTTCGTCGGCTTCTACAACACCGGCGTCAATCAGCGCGGCGAACTGGCGTTCTCATTCTTGGGTTCGGTGTTCGCGCCGCGCCGTCCCGCCACCTGACAGAAAAATGCCGCCCGCTCTGTCAAGGGGCGGCAAGTCTCAGGGAGGTGACCGCGGCACGGTCTGGATGCCGCGGTCAGAGGATCGTTCAGTCCTGACGCGGCTCGGGCGCGGTGCGCTTCCACTGCGCCAGATTGTCGGCGATCATCCGCGTCGACTTCATCGCGGTCTGTCCGAGCTGGGCGTAGCCGGCCAGTTCACGCTGAATGCGCTGACCTTCGTTGTGCATCAGCGTGCGCAGACCTTCGAGCTCCGCAATCAGCGTCTCGATTTCGCTGAGCGAAGCACCTGCTACGCGATTGATCAGGTTGTTGACGCTGCCGACAGCGGCATCAGCGGATGCATCCGCAGCAGGCGCGTCAGTGCCCGGAGCTGCCGGAGCGCGCCGAAGATAGGCGACATCCTTGCGGACGAAATCGCGAATGCCGGCTTCGACGTCGTTGACGGCGGCGAGGTTCTTGTCTTCTTCGGTCATTTCGGATTTTTCTGCTGGCATAGCGTTCATCGGCTGTTCCTTGTTTCGCAGGTTGAGCGAGCGCGGAGTCCCCCGCACGACGAGTACGGGTACATGAGTGCAGCCGATCGTGACCGAAACGCGGCGAGGATGCGGCGAGGTCGGATTCATACAGTGGACAAAACGGGAAAGGCCGGAATGGTAGCTATCCGGTTAAGCGGAACCTACCAGCGCGTCTTGAAGCCGGCGGTCAGGCTGCCGTTGGCGATCCCGCTTGGGGTCTCGCTGACCGATCCGGTGACGGTGACGCCGCCGAACAGCTTCTGCTCCGCGCCGATCCGGCGCAGCCATTTGTCGTCGGCGCTGGAATGCGTCTGGCCCGCGATGAAACTGGTGCCGGTTTCCGCGATACCGAGCTTCGCGGACTGATCGATTTCGTAAATGCGCGACGATGCACCGAGCCCGAACACTGGCACCAGCGTTTGCTGCGTGACATTGTATCCGTGCTGCAAGGTCAGCGCGTATTGATCGCCGCCGAACGGCAGCGACTTGCTCAGCGACGTTCCGAACCTGCTTTGCTCCTGCGCCGGATCGGTGCGCGCTTCGACGGCGGTCTTGTCCCAGATCGAGCCGAGGCCCGGCGCGGTCATCGCGGCCCACGCGCTGCCCGACGATTGCGAGATTTGATTGTTGTGCGCCATTTTTTCCGCGAGGACTTCCGACGAGGTGGTCGGCATCTTCGTCGTGACGTTGAGATCGGCGCCGACGCGGGTGTCCCAGAAGGGCGTGATCGGCTGCTTGATCGCGACGGCGGATGATCCGTCCGGCTTGTCGGAGCGGGTCCAGGACCACGGATCTTCGATCGGCTTTACGATTGACGCGTGTGCGACCGCAGAGGGCGCCTCATAAAGCGATCTTGGATCGCTGTTGAGTATGCTCCAGTCGATATCCGCCGGTTCGACAAACTCCGGTGCGGTGGTCTCGCCGGTTTCCGCAGGTGTGCCGTCTTCCGCCTGTGCATGACCCGCAGCGGCGGCCCAGAGGCCGCAGGCCATCGCCAGTGCCGTTACAATCCGGTTTGGGGAGTTCGCAAGCTGCGGCATTCTCGGCGTCATTGCATCGCGTCCGGCATTCGCAAGTCGATCACGGCCGATCAGGCGCTATGCAGGTTAATATCGTCTTTCGACGCAGCAGTCGCGGCTTCCGGCGATCATCTTTCAAGTGTGTTTGTCGCAATTGTGTTGCGCGGGTTCAAGCCGCCGTGATCGACGCGCATGCCCAAATAAAAAGCCCCGCGCAAGCGGGGCTTCGGGCAGCGGCATGTCACCGTGCGGTCATAGGCCGGTTACGCGATCTTCGGCAGATGAATCTGGCGGCCAAGGGTCTGTTCGACGAGGTCGAAGGTGTCGATGACGGCGCGGAGACTGGTCAGGCGTCCCGCCTTGAACTGGACGAAGAGAGCGACGCGGACGCTGATCGGGTTACCGGACGCTTCCGGCATCAGCGAATACCGCATCATCGAAGCCGCCGAGTCCTCTCCGAGCATAATAGATTCACGGTCGGAGCGGTGGAGTGTCACGATGCTGGAAATCTCGCGGACGACGTCGATCACCGCCCGCTTGCCGCGCCGGGGGCCGAAAAAGGCAAACATGTCGATCGGCCCGTAAATCGCCCAGTCCACGTTGTCATCGAGGACGGATTCAAGCTGATCGGTCTGACGTTCGCTCAGCGCGCGGTGAAATGCGCGCGATACACGCCAGAGACTGTGCTCTGTCATTTTGAAGTCCTGAAATGTCGCTTAGCCAAACAGCAAAGGGCTCCGAGGCGTCGTCGATGACGCTCTCGCCAAAATGCTGGAATTCTCATCTGATGGTACGGGACATAGTGGATTTCGGCCGTTTGACAACTTGCGATATTGCAATGCACAAATGCCGAAAACGCGGGTTCAGCTCAAATTTCAATCACCGCGTGTAGGAAGCACAAAACGTCATCAGGATCTCGAGGACGCAAATCCGGCCTCAGGTGTCATTTTCCATCCGAAGGCGGGTGCGGGACGCGGCATAAGCGGCCCATATCGCACCGGTCAGTCCGCCGAGCAGGGCGCCAGCCGGGGCAAAGGTAAAGAACACCAGCATCCCGCTGTAGCCCTCAAAGTCGCTGGTCTTGAAGATGCTGACCCAGGCGACACCGGCCAGAATACCTGCGGCGACGCCCAGAACGAGGCCGACGACCGTCCCCAAAGCCGCGAGAATAATTGTCTTCATCATGTCCCCCGTGATCCGGGGCCAGGTCCCGGATATCGGTTCGTCGCTCGCAAGGGCTGGCGGGTTCATCCGCAACGCCGGATCACCGGCTTGAACGCCGGACCGTCCCGCGCCATCCTCGGCGCATAAGCACCAAGGACTTTTCAGCAAACCTTCGGAAGACCGATGAGATTTTCATCTGCCCTGGATCGGCTGCGTGCGGCCGCATGTGTGTGTGCGCTGCTGGTTATTGGCGCGGCAGGGTCGGCGAAGGCCGCCTGCGAGCCGTCGTTCTCCCGTTCGGGCCCGGATGCCGAAGCCTATGGCGCCGCCGAGAACTATCCCCTCGGCACCATCGCCGACCGCCGGCGGCAGGACCGCATGGTCGCGACCTTCAGCAATTTCGACAAACTGCTCCCGGCTCACGCGGTCTTGCCGCCCGCGACGCCTTCGCCACTGGCGCGCGATTGCGATCGCGCTTCGTGGTCCTATGACTTCGACGGCGAGCGCCGCACCATCGATCAGTACCTTGCGCGGCATCCCACAACGGGGCTGCTGATCGCGCGGGATTCGACCATCCTGTTGGAGCGCTATCAGTACGGACGGCGCGACACCGATCGGCTGCTGTCGAACTCGATGGTGAAAACCATGGTGGCGATGCTGGTGGGGATCGCCATCAAGGAGGGCAAGATCCGCTCCATCGAAGACAAGGCGCAGGACTATGTGCCGGCGATGAAGGGCAGCGCCTACGGCCAGACCACACTGCGCGCGCTTCTGACCATGAGTGCGGGCGTCGAGTTTTCGGAACGATACGACGGCACCGACGATGCCTTCGCTTTCAGCCGCGACCTGCGCCGGTCCGACCTGCCGGACGCCGCCAACCTGCTGCGCCGTTACAACACCCGCGCTGCGCCGCCTGAAACGAAATTCGCCTATGCCGGATCGCAAACCGAAACCCTCGGCCTCGTGCTGATGGCGGCAACCGGCAAGCGCCTGTCCGATTATCTGTCCGAGAAAATCTGGAAGCCGATGGGCGCGGAGGACGAGGCAAGCTGGACGGTCGACGGCCACAATCAGGAGCAGGCCTATTGCTGTCTTGCCGCGCGGCTGCGCGACTATGCGCGCTTCGGCCTTCTGCTCGCCAGGGACGGCGGCGGTGTCATTCCGGAAGCATGGGTGATTGAAGCGACCACTGCGCCTGAAGGTTCGTTTCGTGCGCCGCGCGTGGCGACGCCATTCTATGGTTATGGCTACCAGACCTGGATCATGCCGGCCAAGCGCCGGATGTTCGCGATGCTCGGAACCAACGGTCAGGCGATCTTCGTCGATCCGGCGTCGAAGCTCGTGCTGGTGCACACCGCCGTCCGGTTGAAGCCGAACAAGGACCCTGCGGCGCGCGAACTGACCGCGCTGTGGTTCGGGCTGGTGCGGGAGCTCGGCGTCTCGGCGGCGCGGTGAGCCCGCGCGGCGGCCGACTATTGCCGCATCGCGTTTTTGACCCGGACGGCGAACTCGCCGGTCAGATCGTCGCCGATCAACTGCTGCACCAGGTCGAAGGAATCGAACAGCGAGTGATATTCGACGATGCGGCCTTCGCGGAGCTTGAAGAACTCGCCGACGTTGAGCCGCACGATGCGCTGATCGCTGCGTTTGGTAAGCGTCGCCTGCACGAAGGCAGCGCCGTGCGTTTCATTCGCGACGACAAAATCGATGATGTGGCGCCTGCTGGAATAGCGCTCGTGCTGGATCTGGATGGCCTTCGCGATCCACGCCTTGCCCTGCTTGAGGCCGAGATGCGGAAAAACCTCGACCGGCGCGTGGGTGAGGGATGTAAACGCGTCGTCGCAGCATTGCTCCATACGTGCCGCGTCACCGGCATAGAAGGCGTCGATAAAAGTCCGCACACATTGTTCGGACTGTTGACTGTTCATTGCGTTTCTCTCCCCCAAGCTGGCGGGTTCCGTAAGAGGGAACCCGATGAGGATCAAGCCGCATGCGATGCGAGGTTTAACGAAGTCTCTCCAATGTGCCGACGATTTTCGCAACGGTATCCGCGGCGTGCTGACGGCCGCGGCATCAGGAATTTACCGGTAGTTCACGCTCCACTGCGAAATCTGCGGACGCACCCGGCGCAGGATCAGATTTTTCGAGACAATGAGCTGGTCGCCCGTCACCGACGCGAAGCGCGGCGGCAGCGGACGGGCAATGCCGGGCTCGAAACGGATCGTGAGCGTGCAGTCTCCCGGCAGGTTGACGAACGGACCGCCGAGTTTCGATGCTTCGCCGCCGCCGATACCGCCAAAGCCGGTCACGCTGAAGGCATCGCCGTTGAGCTTCTCGAGGTCTTTCAACGACAGGCCATTGCGTATGCCACCCGGACCGGTCCACGTCGAGGGTGCTTCGACAACGATGGACGCGGGTCTGGAGCGGGTCTTGTCGTCCTTCCAGTAGATCACCAGGCGCCGGGTTGGATCATCGTCGAAAATGACGGTTGCCTTGGTCAGGACACCGCTCGTGACCTCGACGTCCTTGAATGCGACGTGCTTCGTGCCGAACTCGGTGACCAGCTTCGCATGCGTCGCGTCCTTCGCGAACGATCCTTCGCAGGCCAGCGACGGGGCGGCCGGTGCATCCTTCACATTGTTGAGCGAGGTATCCTGCGCCACCGGCTCCGCCGGTTTGGCGGGCTTGTCGGCCTTCTTTGCGGCGTTGGCGCTGGTAACGGCCAGAGCGCAGATCAGCAGAACGCCGGACATGAATCTCATGAGTGTCATTGTTCGGACCGTGATGTGTCGTCTGGGCGGTCTGACCTTACTACGGAACTGGAAAATCAGGAACGGTTGCCCGCAACGTGCATTGTCCTCCTAAAGGAGGATCGCATGACCGATGCCATTCCGCCTGTTCCGAAGGGCGATCACGCAAACAAGAACGCCAGCAGGCGCAGGCCGGCATGAGGGCAGGGACATCCAGCCTCACGTCCATGGCCGCATGGATGGACGTTCCGCCGATGGCATCATAAGTTCGCGTGATCCGGTTCACGGGGCACATTTCATGAAAGCAATTGCGATCCTGACCAGCGGCGGCGACGCCCCCGGCATGAATGCGGCGATCCGTGCGGTGACGCGCAGCGCGCTCAATCGCGACATCGCGGTCTACGGTGTGCGTGAAGGCTGGCAGGGCCTGATCGACGATCGCATGACCCGGCTCAGCGCGCGCGATGTCGGCGGCATCATCCAGATCGGCGGGACATTTCTCGGCAGTGCCCGTTCGAAGGAATTCCGCGAGGAAGGCGGCCGTTCGAAAGCGCTGCGCAATCTGGCGACGCGCGGCATCGATGCGCTGGTGGTGATTGGCGGCAACGGCTCCCAGACCGGCTCCGCCGCGCTGCATGGCCTCGGCTTTCCCGTGGTCGGCATCGCCTCGACCATCGACAATGATCTTTACGGCACCGATGTCACCATCGGCTGCGACACCGCGATCAACGTCACGGTGGGCGCGATCGACAATCTGCGCACCACGGGCTCGTCGCACACCCGCGCGTTTCTGGTCGAGACCATGGGGCGCAACTGCGGCTATCTCGCCATGATGGCGGGCCTCGCCGGCGGCGCGGAGGTGATCTCGACACCGGAATTCGAAGTGTCGTCGTTCGAGATCGCGGAACGGCTGCGGGCGGCTTATGAACGCGGCAAGACCCATGCGATCGTGGTGATCGCCGAAGGCGTCAAGGAAAATGCCGCGCATATCCTGACGTACTTCGAAAGCAACCGGGGCATGGCCGGATTCGAACTGCGCGCCACCGTGCTCGGCCATGTGGTGCGTGGCGCGCCGCCCACGGCGTTCGACCGGCTGCTGGCGACGCGGCTTGGCGTCGCGGCTCTGACGTCGCTGGCGGAAGGCGTGTCGGGCGTGCTGATCGGCGAGCAGCGCGGGGAGATCGCGCGCACGCCGCTGGCCGAGATTGCCGGACGCACCAAGCCGATCTCAACCAATCTGATCGAACTCGCGCGCGTGCTGGCGAAGTAGGCGCGCCATGCGCGTCAGTACACCTTCGCGCCGGGCGAGACGATGCCGTGGCCGGAGTCGTCCCTGCGCGGCGACAGCAGGATGATCTTGCCGCCGGCATCCGGTGCGCCGAGGATCAGCACCTCGGACATGAAGCCCGCAATGTTGCGCGGAGGAAAGTTGCAGACGCAAACCACCAGCGAACCGGTCAACTGCTCCGCCGTGTAATTTGTGATCTGCGCGCTCGACCATTTCTCGCCAAGCTCACCGAGATCGACGCGTACCTTCCACGACGGATTGCGCGCCTTTGGAAACGGCTGAACCTCAAGAACACGCCCGACGCGGAGATCGACCTTGGCGAAGTCGTCATAAGTAATGGAGGAAATCACATTCATCGATTTGTGTTCGTGCTTTGGCGGAAATGATGCGTCGCGTCTTCAGCGCGGCAGAGGGAACACGCAGCGCCGCTGCGACATCCTGTTGTCTAGATGAGACAATTCAGGTCAGCAAGGTTGTCGCTGCCTGCGGGGAGCGCATCGACGTTCGGGATAGACAGAATTGCGTCCGGTGCTAGTATTATTCCAGCTCCCGACGGGACGAAGGGACCGCTGTCCTTAACCAGAGACAGCATGATCGCTTCAAGACGTCCAGTCCGGCGCACCGAGATTTCTCGGAGAGCCCGCGATGACGCGGTGCGAACTGAAGACGTAACAAAAAAGCGTGGCGACGAAAAAGTCGGCGGCGTAATTTGTGATGTCTGGCGCAGGTGCTGAGGCCGGGGATTTCCCCGGCTCTTTCATTTCGCGGATGGTTTCTTTGCCGTCTTCTTCGAAGATTTCTTTGGCTTGTCTGCCTTCGCCTCTTTTGCCGCTTTCGCAGCGACAGCCTTGGCCGCTTCGGTGGCCTGGCGGATCGACCGCGCGTGGCTGTAGGCGGCGTTGTCCGCCGACATCTGCAGCCGCTTCACGGTCGCCGTGCCGATCTCCAGCGCGTCCTTCGCAAGCTGCCTGTTGAGCTGCTTCGCCGTCCCGTCCTTCGCCTTGGCGGCGAGGGCGGCGTAACGGTCCCGCTGCTTCTTGACGGCGGCGGTCAGAGTCTTTTGCTGCTGCTTCGCAAGCTGCCGGATGATCGCATCCAGATCGGCGTCGGCCATTTGGTCAGTCCCCCAGGTCTTCCTCAGATAGGTCACATGCAGAAAATCTGGATGATGACCTAGCAGGCGCTGAGGGGGGATTGCAAATCTGCGATCGGATGGGCGTTAACGGGTTGCTTCGGCGATCATCTCAAACGACCTCAGGCGTGTTGGATGGTCATAGATGTCGGAGACGACGATCAGCTCGTCGGCGGCGGTTTCTTTCACCAGCGCATCGATCCCGCTGCGGACCGTCGCAGGTGATCCGACGATCGAGCGCGCCAGCATCCGCATGGCCTGCGCCTTTTCAGGCGGCGACCAATAGGTCTCGATGTCGTCGATGGGCGGCTGGCTGAGGCTGCGGGTGCCGCGCAGGAGATTGGTGAAGGACATCTGCTGTGTCGTGGCGAGCCGCCGTGCTTCACCGTCACTCTCGGCTGCGATCACGTTGACACCGACCATGGCGTACGGCCGGTCGAGCTGTTCAGACGGCTTGAAGCGGCTGCGGTAAATCTCCAGCGCGGGGAGCAATTCGCCGGGCGCGAAATGGGACGCGAACGCATAAGGCAGCCCGAGTTCGGCGGCGAGCATCGCGCCGAAATGGCTCGACCCGAGAATCCACAGCGGCACGTTCGTGCCGGCTGCGGGCACCGCCTGGATGCGCTGGCCCGGACCGGCCGGCGCCAGGAAGGCCTGCACTTCAAGCACGTCCTGCGGGAAATTATCGGCGGCTTCGGGCGAACGCCGCAAGGCGCGCAGCGTCAACTGATCGGTGCCCGGCGCGCGCCCCAATCCGAGATCGATGCGGCCGGGAAACAGCCGCGCCAGCGTGCCGAACTGCTCGGCAACCACATACGGCGCGTGGTTCGGCAGCATGATGCCGCCCGCGCCGACGCGGATGGTCTTTGTTCCGGCGGCGATATGCGCCAGCACGACGGACGTTGCCGCGCTCGCGATCCCCGCCATGTTGTGATGTTCGGCGACCCAGATGCGGCGGTAGCCCCAGCCTTCGGCATGAGAGGCAAGATCGCGGGCATTATCGAGTGCGCCGCGCGCGTCGGTTTCTTCGGTGACGCGCACAAGGTCGAGGATGGACAGAGGTGTCATTGGGACTCTCGGACTGGAAGCGGGCAGTCGGGAAGGATGCGCCGGAGCAGCGTCCAGCGCGACAGGCAGGCGGGATGGTGCCGCTTATATGGAGATGGAATCCGCAACCGCCATGCCGCCGCAGTGCGCGAAGTTCACTACCGCTTCTTCCATCCGCCGCGCTTGCCCGGCGCGCCGCCGGTGGAGCGGCCTGAGAATTCGGGCCCGGACTGGCGTGAGTTGGTGGGCTGGAAAATCTTGCTTTCCATCCCCGGACCCATCTCGTCCAGCGTCGGCTTTCGCGCGCGCGATTTCATTTTCGCCGCCGCCTTGTCAAGTTGCGCCGGCAAATTCGCGGCGTCGCCGTACTTTTTCTTGCCGGCGTAGGCGCCGGCTTTCGCCGCGACGCCGCGCTGCTTGATGGTCGGATCGTCCACCACGGCCAGCTCAGTGGCGCGCAGGCGCTTGACCTCGTCGCGCAGCCGCGCGGCTTCCTCGAAGTTGAGGTCGGCGGCCGCTTCGCGCATCCTTGTTTCGAGATCGGCCAGCACCGCCTCGAAGTTGTGGCCGATGGCGACCGCGTCGTCGGCCATGCCGCCGTCGCCGATTTCCACCAGTACATGGTCGCGCTCATAGACGCTGCCGAGAATATCGCCGATGTCGCGCTTGATGCTTTCCGGCGTGATGCCGTGGGCGGTGTTGTACTCGACCTGCTTCTCGCGGCGGCGGTCGGTCTCGGCGATGGCGCGCTCCATCGAGCCGGTGATCTGGTCGGCGTAGAGAATGACCTTTCCATCGACGTTACGCGCGGCGCGGCCGATGGTCTGGATCAGCGATGTTTCCGAACGAAGGAAGCCTTCCTTGTCGGCATCGAGGATCGCGACCAGCGCGCATTCGGGAATGTCGAGACCTTCGCGCAGCAGATTGATGCCGACCAGCGCGTCGAACGCGCCCAAGCGAAGATCGCGGATGATCTCGATGCGCTCGATGGTGTCGATATCCGAGTGCATGTAGCGGACACGGATGCCCTGCTCGTGCAGGTATTCGGTGAGGTCCTCCGCCATGCGTTTGGTCAGCACCGTGATCAGCGAACGATAGCCGTTGCGCGCGGTCTCGCGCACCTCGCCGACCAGATCGTCCACCTGCGTGCGGGCGGGGCGGATATTGACCGGCGGGTCAATGAGTCCGGTCGGGCGGATCACCTGCTCGACGAACACGCCGCCGCTCTCGTTCAATTCCCAGCCGCCCGGCGTCGCCGACACCGCGATCGATTGTGGGCGCATCATGTCCCACTCTTCAAAGCGCAGCGGGCGGTTGTCCATGCAGGAGGGCAGGCGGAAGCCGTATTCGGCCAGCGTCGCCTTGCGGCGGAAGTCGCCTTTGAACATCGCGCCGATCTGCGGCACGCTGACATGGCTTTCATCGGCGAACACCAGCGCGTTGTCCGGCACATATTCGAACAGCGTCGGCGGCGGCTCGCCCGGCTTGCGGCCGGTGAGATAGCGCGAATAATTCTCGATGCCGGCGCAGCTTCCGGTCGCTTCCATCATTTCCAGATCGAAGGTGGTGCGCTGTTCGAGGCGCTGCGCTTCGAGCAGGCGGCCCTGCGCGTTCAACTGGTCCAGCCGCCACTTCAGTTCGCTCTTGATGCCTTTGATGGCCTGGATCAGCGTCGGCCGCGGCGTGACATAGTGCGAGTTAGCGTAGATCTTGATGAATTCAAGCTCGTCCTGCTTGTGGCCGGTGAGCGGATCGAACTCCTCGATGCTTTCGATCGTGTCGCCGAACATGTTCACGCGCCAGGCGCGGTCTTCATAGTGCGCCGGGAAAATGTCGAGCGTGTCGCCGCGCACGCGGAAGGTGCCGCGGCTGAAATCCGCCGAGGTGCGCTTGTATTGCAGGGCGACGAGGTCGGCGATGAGCTGGCGCTGATCGACGCGCTCGCCGCGCTTCATCGCAAACGTCATCGCGGTGTAGGTCTCGACCGAACCGATACCGTAGATGCACGACACCGAGGCGACGATGATGACGTCGTCGCGCTCCAGCAGCGCGCGCGTCGCCGAGTGGCGCATCCGGTCGATCTGCTCGTTGATCGAGGAATCTTTCTCGATATAGGTGTCGGTGCGGGGGACGTAAGCTTCGGGCTGATAGTAGTCGTAGTACGAGACGAAATATTCCACCGCGTTGTCGGGAAAAAAGTTCTTGAACTCGCCGTAGAGCTGGGCCGCGAGCGTCTTGTTGGGCGCAAGGATGATCGCGGGGCGCTGCGTGGCCTCGATCACCTTCGCCATGGTGTAGGTCTTGCCCGAGCCAGTGACGCCGAGCAGCACCTGCGTGCGGTCGTTGCGCTGGATGCCTTCGACCAGTTCCTTGATCGCGGTCGGCTGGTCGCCCTTCGGCTCATAGGCGGACTTGAGTTCAAAGCGCACGCCGCCTTCGGATTTCTCCGGGCGGGGCGGGCGATGCGGTGTCCAGACCTTCAGCGAGCCGTCATTCTTGCGAAATTCGGGGCGGCCGTCGCGGATCAGGTTTTCCAGCGCATCGGCGGTCGCCTGCACACCCAGCGATTCCATCTTGTTGCGCGCGGGGCGGAACGAGTCGTCATCATCGACATCATAGCCGAGCTGCTTCGCCAGTTCAGGATCGAGGGTCGGGATCGGCGCGCTGGTGCCGTAATTGGCCTGCGGGGCTTCCTCAAAGCCTGCCGGCTTTTGAACTCTTGCAGCGGGCGGCTGCGGAGCGGGCTGGAGCGGGGTCGGGCGGGGCTCACCCTCGACGAAATCCTTCGGCGTCGATTTGCGCGCGCGATGGATCGCGGCCTCGCCGCCGGAGCGGCGGTCCTTGGAATTGTCCGGCGGCGGCTGCAAGCCGGTGCCCGATCCCATGCCCGCATCGCCGCGATTGATCGCCGGGTTCAAAAGCTCCGCCAGCGCAGGCCCGATCGGCTGCACATCGGGACGATGGGCTTTCGACTTCGGGGTTTTGGGGGGCTTCTTCGCGGAATCGGGGTTCTTCGCCATGGGCGGAATATGGGGCGCGGAGTGCGGAGAGAAAAGGGTATTTTCTTCGGCGCATGGGATGAAGTTTGCGATGAAACTTACGCATGTCCCCTGATAGGCTGGAACTTACGCGCGGGCAGTGCCGAGAACCGCGTGACAGTCCGGGAGGTCACATGCCGTATAAATGCACCGCCAGCCTGCTGGCTGCCGCGTTGTTCGCCATTGCGCCGACTTCGCCGTCGCTCGCTCAGTCCAAGGATGCCGAACCCGCCAGCCGCGCCGTCAACGACACCTTCCACAAGACGCTGCCCTTCAATGACCGCGCGGATTTTGAGGATGCGAAGCGCGGTTTCATCGCGACACTGCCGGATGGCATCGTCCCCGGCCTCGGCGACAAGCCGGCGTTCAACACAAAACAATACGATTTCCTGAAAAGCGATGAGGTCCCGGCCACGGTCAATCCCAGCCTGTGGCGGCAGGCGCAGCTCAACGCCATCAACGGCCTCTTCAAGGTCACCGAGCGTGTCTATCAGGTGCGCGGGCTCGACATCGCCAATATGACCATCATCGAGGGCGATAGCGGCCTGATCCTGATCGATCCGCTGCTGTCCAACGAGACCGCGAAGGCGGCGCTCGATCTGTATCTGAAGAACCGGCCGGCGAAGCCGGTCGCGGCGGTGATCTACACCCACAGCCACGCTGATCACTTCGGCGGAGCCAAGGGCGTCATCACGGAGGACGATGCGAAGTCCGGCAAGGTCAAGGTGATCGCGCCGGACGGCTTCATGGAGCATGCGGTGGCGGAGAATGTCATCGCCGGCAACGCCATGTCACGCCGCGCGCAGTATCAGTTCGGCAGCGCGTTGCCGGTCGGCGACCGGGCGCAGATCGACACGGGCCTCGGCAAGGCGCTGGCGCGGGGCTCGATTTCGCTGATCCCGCCGAACGATGTGATCAAGCAGGCCTATGAGACGCGCCAGGTCGATGGCGTCGAGATCGAGTTTCATCTGGTGCCGGGCTCGGAAGCCCCGTCCGAGATGATCATGTACTTCCCGCAGTTCAAATTGCTGAACATGGCGGAAGACGCCACCCACAACATGCACAATCTCTACACCATCCGCGGCGCGGAGATTCGCGACGGCCGGCTGTGGTCGCGCTATATCAACGATGCCATCGACCGCTATGGCGACAAGACCGATGCGGTGATCGCGCAGCATCACTGGCCGATGTGGGGGAACGAGCGCATCGTCGCGTTCCTGAAAAAGCAGCGCGATCTCTACAAGTTCATCCACGACCAGACCGTGCGTCTGCTCAACCACGGCCTGACGCCGACCGAGATCGCCGAGCAGTTGAAGTTGCCGCCGTCACTGGCCAATGACTGGGCCGCGCGCGGCTACTACGGCACGCTGAGCCACAACGCCAAGGCGGTCTATCAGTTCTATCTCGGCTGGTACGACGCCAATCCTGCCGATCTCAATCCGTTGCCGCGTGCGGAAGAAGCCAGGAAGCAGGTGGAGTATATGGGTGGCGCGGAGGCGACCATCAAACGTGCGCGCGAGGACTACAAGGCCGGCCAGTATCGATGGGTCGCCAGCGTCATGAGCAAGGTGGTGTTCGCCGATCCCGCCAACAGGGACGCGCGCGAACTCGGCGCCGATGCGCTCGAACAGCTCGGCTATCAGAGCGAGGCGGCGACCTGGCGTAACGCCTATCTGCTGGGCGCGCTGGAACTGCGCGGCGGTGTCGGCCCGCAGCCGCCCGCGCTGGTGAATGCCGAACTGCTGAAAGGCATTTCCATCGATCTGGCGTTCGATTTCCTGGGGGTGCGGCTCAATGCAGCCAAGGCCGAGGGCAAGACCATCGTGATCAACTGGACCTTCACCGATCTCGACCAGACCTATGTGATGAATCTGGAGAACTCCGCGCTGACGCACACAGCGGGCAAGCTCTCCGACAAGGCCGATGCCAGCGTGACCCTGACCCGCGCCGCGCTCGACGCCATCACGCTCAAACAACGGACCTTCCTCGGCAGCATTTTGACGGGAGATGTGTCGGTCGGCGGCAATCCGCTCAAGCTTCGCGAGTTGTTTGGCCTGCTCGATGAATTCTCGACCGGCTTTGAAGTCGTGGAGCCGAAGAAGGCGGCGGTGGAGTAGGCGTCACAACTCGGCGCGGCACTTGGTGATCGCAGCGCGCGCGTTCGTTCGAGGACAAGGAAGGGGACACATGTCCCCTTCCTTGTGTGCGATCAGTTCGAGCAGACCTTGATGGTTTTCATTCCCGCCTCTGCCTCGGTGCGGGTCGTGAACACCTTGCCATCGCCAACGACGACCGTCGTTGTGGTTGTCGGCTTCTTGTCCACAATGGTGCATTTCTTTGTGGACGTGTCCTGAACGACATAGAATTCCGCCGCCTGCGCGTAGGTTGCGCTGGCCAGCATCGCTACAGCACCAAACAAAACAACAAATTTCCTCATGATGGTTCCTCCGGTTGGTACGTGTCCCCGGCATTGAACCTTCGAGAAAGCCAGTTGTTCCTATGGGAAGGAGAGGCGAGCTTCCCGGAACCGCGTTATCGCACGGGCTTTCCGGCCAGATGCGGGCGGATCATCCCGGCCATCTTCGCGGCGTCCGTGCCGGGCGGAAAGAACCCGAGATATTTTCCGTCGCGGCCGATCAGATAGATGAACGCGGAATGGTCGACGGTGTAGTCGTCCGGCTTCGGTCCCGTTGAGACGCGCGTGTAGTAGACCCTGTAGGCGTCGGCGGCCTGCGACACGTCCTTGACCCTTCCGGTGAGTCCGAGCAGGCGCGGATGAAACAGCGGAACATATTGCGCGAGATGCTCGACCGTGTCGCGTTCGGGATCGAGCGTGATGAACAGCGGCTGCACGCTTTTTGCATCGTCGCCGAGTTGCTCCATGGCGAGCCCGATCTGCTGGAGGTCTGTCGGACAGATGTCAGGGCAGTAGGTGAAGCCGAAATAGACCAGCATGAGCTGGCCGCGAAAATCGGCGTCGGTGCGGATCTTGCCGGTTTGGTCCTTGAGCGCAAACGCGCCGCCGATCGGCTCGCGATTCCACATCACCGCGTCCATCAGCTCGGCGGCGGAGCGTGTTGAGCCTTGCGCCGATGCGGGAGACGCAGCCCAAAAACCGCACAGCAGCGCGGCCATGATGGCCGCGCCGGTCCTGCGCCATGTCGCTGGGAGGCTGCGCGCGCTCACGCGCTGAAGATCAGGCGGCTGCCGGTCGAGACGTTGATCACGCTGTCCGGCATCTGCGCGCGCGCTTCGAGCAGGAAGTTCAGCCCGCTGCAATGCATCGGGATCACGACATCCGGCTGGAGCGCCTTGATCTCGCCGACAATCTGCTTGAGGTAGTCCGCAGGGGCCGGCCCCAGATGGAAGCCGCCGACCACGGCATGAACCTTCTGCACGCCCGAGATTTCCTGCGCCTGCCGCACCGAATTGACGATGCCGACATGGCCGCAGGATGAGATCACCACAAGGCCGTTGCCGCGGATGTTGAAGCAGGTCGCGTGTTCGTGGACATGTTCGTCCGGAACGAAGTTGCCCTGCAGTTCGGCGGCGGTGTAGTGGCCGTAATCGCAGCCAGCGCTCTCCGGCTTGTAGTCGACAAAGGTGTTCGGCAGGATTTTCTCGACGCTGCTCCGCTTGATCTTGCCGGTGGTGAAGGCGTGGCCTTCGATCACGGTCGGGGTTTCGCAGAGCACGGTCTGGACTTTCTGCGCCGTGATCTGCTTGCGGTCCAGCACGCCGCCTTCGCCGAACTGGCCGGTGGATGCGCGGCTGACGCGGTGACAGAAATTGTCCTCGCCGCCGGCATAGAGCTTCACGTCGGCGGGCAGCACGCTGCGATATTTCTCGAGAAAGCCGATCAGGCCGCCATAGTGATCGATATGGCCGTGGCTGACGATCAGTGCGTTGATTTTCGCGGGATCGACCTTGAGCAGGCCGATATTGTTGATGATCGCGGGTGAGGTGTAGCCGAAGTCCAGCAGGATGTTGCGCTGTTCCTGTTCGCGCTGCGATTCCAGAAACAGCGACAGGCCCCATTCGTTGTGCAGGACGTTGCGGGCATCGGCACTGCGGCCGCCGCCTGGACCCTCGTGCACGACGCCGTTCACGGTTGAGCCTTTCAGGAACTGGTCGTGCTGCTGGTCGACAAGCACGCGGATCGACAGCTTGTCGATGGTCGGCACCTGGATCGGCGCCGCGCTCGCAATGCCCATGCATGAGAAGCCGCCTGTCGCGGCGAGACCCATTGCGGTGGAAAGTTTCAGGAAATCACGCCGTGCGAATTCTTTCGTCATTTTCGACCTTTCTTGATCCCGAGTCGGGATTTTCCCGGAACTCTATCGTCAGGGACGTGAGAGGGACTGTTTCTTGTTTGGAGTGAAGCGATGAAAATCTTTCACGAGCCTCGGCTCCGGGCAATGAAATTTACTTGATATCCGCGGCGCGGCATTGACTTCGCAGGCGCGAAGCGCAAGGTTCATGCAATCGCATTGACTTTGCGAGACTGCCTCACGCCGCCATTTCAAGGATAGCAAGATGATCGATCTCTATTACTGGCCGACGCCGAATGGCCACAAGATCACGATGTTTCTCGAGGAAACGGGCCTCGCCTACAAGATCCACCCGATCAACATCGGCACCGGTGACCAGTTCAAGCCGGAGTTTCTTGCATTCTCGCCGAACAACCGCATGCCTGCGATCATCGACCAGGAGCCCGCCGACGGCGGCGCGCCGGTGAAGATCTTCGAATCCGGTGCGATCCTGATCTATCTGGCGGAGAAGACCGGCAAGTTCCTGCCCTCCGATCTGCGCAAGCGCTTCGATGTGATCCAGTGGTTGATGTGGCAGATGGGCGGTCTCGGCCCGATGCTCGGCCAGAACCATCATTTCAGCAACTATGCGCCGGAGAAAATTCCTTACGCCATCGATCGCTATGTCAACGAAACCAACAGGCTCTACGGCGTGCTCAACAAGCGGCTTGCGGATCGCGAGTTTGTCGCGGGCGATTATTCCATCGCGGACATGGCGGCCTATCCCTGGATCGTGCCGTATGAGCGGCAGGGCCAGAAGCTGGAAGACTTCCCGCATCTCAAGCGCTGGTTCGAGACCATCCGTGCCCGGCCTGCGACGGTTCGCGCCTACGCGGTGGGCCCGACGGTGAACCCCAGCCTTGGCAAGACCTTCACCGACGAGCAGAAGAAGGTGCTGTTCGGGCAGACAGCGTCTGTCGTGAAGGGCTGAGGCGATGGCTGTTGCGCGAAAGCTCTTCGAACTCTGCGGCACGGAAACCGAGCGTGTGTTCAGCCCGTTCTGCTGGCGCACGCGCATGGCGCTGGCGCACAAGGACATCAAGGCCGAAACGATTCCGTGGCGGTTCAGCGAAAAAGACGCCATCGCGCCGCATCAGTCCGACAAGGTGCCGGTGTTCATCGACGGCGAGACCTCCGTCGCCGACTCATGGGCGATCGCGAATTATCTCGAGGACACCTATCCCGATCGTCCGTCGCTGTTCGGCGGCGAGGGGGGCCGCGCCATGGGCCGGATGCTGAACTGGTGGGGCGATACGGTTGTCCTTGGCGGCATTTTTCCGATGATCGCCGTCGACATTCATGCCCATCTGCGGCCGGCCGATCAGGCGTATTTCCGCAAGACCCGTGAGGCGCGTCTCGGCAAGACGTTGGAAGACGCGGCATCCAACCGCGATCAGGCGGTCGAGGGATTCCGCAACGCGCTGAATCCGATGCGGCTCACGCTCAAGACGCAGCCTTACATCGGCGGCGAGTCGCCGAATTACGCCGACTACATTGTGTTCGGCCCGTTCCAGTGGGCGCGCGCGACCAGCCCGTTCAGGCTGCTGAAGGAAGACGATCCGGTCTATGCCTGGCGCGAAAAGCTGCTCGATGCGTTCGGCGGCATGGCGCGAAATTCGCCCGGGTATGCGGTGTAGTGCAGAAAGATCGTCATTGCGAGGAGCGTTGGCGACGAAGCAATCCATCTTTTGTATCGAGAATTTGAATGGATTGCTTCGCTTCGCTCGCAATGACGTGAATCAGGTCGCTGCGCGCCGCTCCGCCGCCGCCCGCAAACACGCCTGACACAAACAGTCCTCGCCCTCGGCGGGCAGCGGCAGTTTCGCTGTCTCGTCCGAGCACCAGCAGGGGCCGGACAGGTTGCAGGTGAACGCCGTTCCGCACCGCGCGCAACTCACCGTCCGCTGCCCGGCGGGATCAACGGGTGGCTTGGTCACGGTCTCGTTCACGATTCTGCCGAATCCTTCATGTGACGTTCAGGCGCCCATGGCGCATACTTCGCACCATATTCGGCCAACCGATTTCTGAGATCAATCGTGAGTTCCAGCAATGGCGCGTGATCCGCAAGGCGCTCTCATCGCACTCAACCGGTTCGGATTTGGCGCGCGCGGCGGCGCGGCCAGCGACTTTTCCAGTGCAGCTTCCGATCCGCGCGGCTTCGTGAAGGCGGAACTGGGCAGGCCCAACGCGGCTTTGCTCGATGCGCCCGGTTTGCAACCGACGCCCGCGCTGGCACAGGCGGTGTTCGATTATCAGAAGGACGTCAAGCAGCAGCGCGAAGCGGCGGCGAAAACCGCACAGGCGATGGCCTCTGCGCCGGGGGAGGCGAAAGCCGCCGAAACGGATATGAAGCCCGATCCTGCCAAGGCAATGATGCCGCCCGACGCCATGCAGCCGGCGATGCCGAACGCCGCGCCGGCCAAGGAGCCGCCGAAGCCGCTCAACATCATCCAGAAGACGTTCCGGGCCGAGGCGCTGGCGCGGCTTCAGCGCGCAACCATGGCTGAGTGCGGATTCGTCGAACGGCTGGTGACGTTCTGGTCCAATCATTTCTGCACCTCCGCCAACAAGGGCGAGCTGGCGCGGATGTGGGCTGGGGCGTTCGAGCGCGAGGCGATCCGTCCGCATGTGCTGGGCAACTTCGGCGAGATGCTCCGCGCGGTCGAGCAGCATCCGGCGATGATCTTCTTTCTCGACAACCAGCAGTCGATCGGGCCGGACTCGCGCGCCGGACAAAACCGCAAGAAGGGCCTGAACGAGAATCTCGCCCGCGAGATCATGGAGCTTCATACGCTCGGCGTGAACGGCGGCTACACCCAGGCCGACGTGACATCGCTGGCGCGCATTATCACCGGCTGGACCTTCGCAGGACGGCAGGCAAAGCTGGGTGCGCCCGGCACCTTCATCTTCAACGCCAATGCGCATGAGCCGGGACCGCAAAAGCTGCTCGGCAAGGTCTATGAAGACACCGGCCTCGCGCAAGGCGAGACGGCGCTTGCCGACATCGCGCGGCATCCGGCGACGGCAAAATTCATCGCCACGAAATTCGCGCGCCATTTCGTGGCCGACGACCCGCCGCCCGCGCTGGTGGCGAAGCTCGAAAGCACGTTCAGGAAAACCGGCGGCGATCTGCATGCGATGACGCTGGCGCTGGTCGATGCGGATGAGGCGTGGCGGGCGCCGATGACCAAGATCCGCATGCCGTACGAATATCTCGTGGCGGCCGGGCGGATGATGGGACGCATCCCGGAAGACCCGCAGCGTTATCTCGGTGGATTGAATGTTCTCGGCCAGCCGCTGTGGACGCCCGCCGGGCCGAATGGTTTTGCCGACACCAATGCGGCCTGGGCCGCGCCTGAAGGCATCAAGCTGCGGCTCGACATCGCGTCGCAGATTTCGTCGCGGATCGCCGACAGCATCGATCCGCGCGCGCTGCTCGATGTGGTCGCCGGGGACGCTGCTTCGGCCGAGACGCGGCAAACCATCGAGCGGGCGGAATCGAAGCAGCAGGCGTTCGCGCTGCTGCTGATGTCGCCCGAATTCCAGAGGAGATGAGCATGTCCAGCCTTCCCGATGATTGCTGCGAAAGCCATACCGCGCGCGGGCTGACGCGACGTTCGCTGCTGCTCGGATCGGCGACCTTCGCGGCCTGGGCCTACCTGCCGAAATTCGCGCGCGCGAAGGACGGCCGCGATCCGCGCTTCGTCACCATCATCCTGCGCGGTGCGCTCGATGGCCTCGCCACCGTCGCGCCGGTCGGCGATCCCGATTACGCCGCGCTGCATGGATTGATCGCGCTCTCGCTGGATGGCGCACACGCCGCGACCGCGCTGGATTCATTCTTCGCGCTGCATCCGTCGATGCCGGAATTCGCGCGGATGTATAAGGACAAGAAAGCCGCTGTGGTTCATGCAGTGGCGACGCCCTACCGCGAGCGCTCGCATTTCGACGGGCAGGATGTGCTGGAAAGCGGCTTTGCCGGGCCGGGCCGCGTGCAAAGCGGCTGGCTCAATCGCGCGCTGGAGGCACTGCCGCGCGGCGAGCGCGTCATGAGCGGACTGGCGGTCGGCCCCACCACGCCGCTGGTGCTGCGCGGTGCCGCCCCGACGGTCGGCTGGGTGCCGCCGTATCTGCCGCAGGCCGCCGACGACACCGCGATGCGCCTGATGAATCTCTACACCCACCGCGATCCCGCATTGGCCGCAGCGCTGTCACAGGGCTTGCAGATCGACAAGATCGCGGCGCGTGACGATGCCATGAAGCCGAAACCGGGCATGAACGGCGCAGGCGCGATGCGGCTCGCGGCCAAGGGCGCGGCGCGGTTGATGGCGGCGGACGACGGCCCGCGCATTGCGGCGCTCGCATTCGACGGCTGGGACACCCACGCCAATGAAGGCGGGGCGGTGGGGCGGCTGGCGCAATTGCTGGGCGGACTCGACGGAGCACTGGCGGAATTCGAGACCGTTCTCGGAGAGCGCTGGCGCGACACAGTGATTGTGGTGGCCACCGAATTCGGCCGCACGGCGCGGATTAACGGCACCGACGGCACCGATCATGGCACCGGCACGATTGCGCTGCTTGCGGGCGGCGCGGTCAACGGCGGACGGGTGATTTCGGACTGGCCGGGACTCAAGCTGGCGAATCTTTATGAGGGCCGCGATCTCAAGCCCACCACCGATCTGCGCGGTGTGATCAAGGGCGTGCTGCGCGATCACCTCGGGCTCGGTGAGCGCGTGCTGGCGGACACGGTGTTTCCCGACAGCGGGGCGGTGAAAGCGATGCAGGGGCTGGTGGTTTAGCGCAAGATTGGAGCAAAGTCGTCATTGCGAGGAGCGCAGGCGACGAAGCAATCCAGCCTTCAGGAGTGGATTGCCTCGCTTCGCTCGCAATGACGGGAGCGAGTGAAACAGTCAGCCCTTCGTGATCTGATCGATCTCCGCCATCTCCTCCTGCGTCAGCTTCCAGCCGATGGCTTTGACATTCTGCTCGATCTGCTCGACGCGAGTTGCGCCGGCAATCACGCTCGACACCTGCGGCCGCGCCGCCAGCCACGAGAACGCCAGCTCCAGCATGGTTTTTCCGCGCGCATTCACGAAATCCTGAAGCTTCTGCACGATGTCGAGATTCTTGTCGGTCATGTAGCGGTCGCTGAGATATTGCATCTTGGCGAAGCGGGTATCGGCGGGCGCTGCCTCGCCGCGCTTGTATTTTCCGGTGAGCAGTCCGCTCGCCAGCGGGAAGAACGGCAGGATGCCGAGATTGTAAGCTTCCGCTGCAGGAAACAGGTCTTTCTCGTGGTCGCGCACGATCAGGCTGTATTCGTCCTGGCATGACACGAACGCATGGGTGTTGATGCCGCGCGCGGTGAACTGTGCTTCGGCGACGCGCCATGCCGGAAAATTCGAGCAGCCGATGTAGCGCACCTTGCCCTGACGGATCAGATCTTCCAGCGCGCGCAGTGTTTCTTCAATCGGGGTCAGAGGATCGAAATCGTGCTGCTGGTAAAGGTCGATGTAATCGGTCTTCAGGCGGCGCAGGCTGTCCTCCACCGCGCTCATGATGTAGCGGCGCGATGCCCCCTGCTTGGTGCCGTCGTCGCTCATCGCCTTGGAGTACTTCGTGGCGAGCACAATGTCCTTGCGGCGGTCGCCGAGCACTTCGCCCAGCACGGTCTCCGAGCCGCCGCGTCCGGCATAGATGTCGGCGGTGTCGAACAGCGTGATGCCGAGATCGATCGCCTTGTGGATCACCTTGCGCGAGGTCTCCAGATCGGTGCGCTGGCCGAAATTGTTGCAGCCGAGGCCGACAGCCGACACGCGCAGGCCGGAGCCGCCGAGATTTCTGATTTCCATGATCTTACCCCGTCAGGTCTGGTCGAGGGCCGGAATGGCAGGAGGCAATCCTTCTTCCGTACCTGACGGCTGCGCCGGAGGCGAGCGCAAAGCGCGCGCCGTCATGCGCCGCACCGCGGTTTCGGCATCCCGCGCGATCTCCTTGCGGTTCGCGGCCATGCCGTACCCGATCGCCTCGCCCCAGCTCACCGTGACGTCGACCGCGCCATTCGCCAGCACGTTCAGCAGATGCGGCACCAGTTCGGCTTCGCCATACCACGCCACCTTGTCGCGCAGTGCGCGGCCGACCGGCACGCCGCCGAAGCGGACATAGGCGATCGACACCGGTTGGACGGTGACGCGGTCATGATGGGTGGAATCGCCTATGGCATGGTGCACCGCGCCGATCAGCGCCGACCGGAACGGCAGGATGCGAATCCCGTCGCTCGAGGTGCCTTCGGGAAACAGCACGACGGCGTCGCCCCCGAGCAGGCGGTCGCCCATGGCGCGCGCGGCATCGCCGGTCTTGTGGCGGCGTTCGCGTTCGACAAAAACCGTGCGCTGCAATTTGGCGAGCTGACCGAACAGCGGCCAGTTCGCAACTTCGGACTTTGCGACAAACACCACCGGCGCGACCGCGCCGAGCACGGTGATGTCGAGCCACGAGGCGTGGTTCGACAGGATCAGCACCGGGGTTTCGCGCGTGCGCTCGCCGACCTGTGTGATCCGGATGCCGATGATCGCGCAGGTCGCGCGATGAAACAGGTTCGGCACGATGCGCTGGAGCCGGCTGTTGAGCAGGATTCCCGCGAGCTGGAACGGCAGCAGCAGAAGGGCGATGAGAACCAGCAGGGTGCCGGCGCAGATGGTGCGGATCATGAGGTGCGTATCGGTCTCAGGGAAATCGTGACGAGGTATTGATCATATCATAGCGGGCGCATCGCACACCGCGAAAGCGAACAACAGACCGGCGGCAGTTCGGACAAAAAAGGCGCGGCCCCGGCCGGATACAGCGCAGAGGGGATTTACGCGACCGGGGACCGCTCGAACGCGTGATCGATGACGGGGGCCGGACCACACGCATCCGCAGGCTAGGGGCCGACCGTAACAGCGCTATGACAGCGCCAATTGTCCACAGGCAGGGCTGCCAGCGTGCTCAACAGCTGTGGCGTCCCTGCGAAGGCGGGGACCCAGAACCACAGGGCGGCGTTGGTGAAAACGTGATCGCCAACGTATGCTTCAGGAATGATGGTTCCCCGCTTTCGCGGGCGATATGGACGTTTGTTTCGAAAGGATACCCATGCCCACGACGGTTTCGCCGTTTCTTCTGCCGATCCTGATGTTGCTCGCCTCCAACATTTTCATGACCTTCGCCTGGTACGGCCATTTGAAGTTCAAGGAGCATTCGCTGCCGCTGGTCATCATGGTGAGCTGGGGCATCGCCTTCTTCGAGTATTGGCTTGCGGTGCCGGCCAATCGCTGGGGCAGCGCGGTCTATTCGGCGGCGCAGCTCAAGACGATGCAGGAAGTCATTACGCTGGTGGTGTTCGCTGGCTTTTCGGTCCTGTACCTGAAGGAGCCGCTCGGCTGGAATCACGCGATCGGCTTCGCCTTCATCGCGGCGGGCGCATTCTTCATTTTCCATAAATGGTCGTGAGTACCGTCGCCGTAGTCATGGCTGCGCGCCTGCGTCGCGATCAAAAATCCTGCAACGAGGATGATCGCGAGCGTCAGCGACGCTGAAACCACAACGAGAGACGTCTTCATCCGTGTATCTCCACCGCGCGCGTCTTCGCGCGGCCGCGGGGTAGTCTGGGTGCGCAGGGAAAAGCGGCTCAGCCAGCAATCGGCATGGCGGCCACGACCTTGATCGACAGCGCCGTAACGGTGACGAGCAGGCACAATGACAGCGACGCCACCGCGAGCGAGGCGGCGACGGCGTTCGTCAGTCGGAACGATGCAACACGCGCGGACCGCAGTCCGAAACCAATTCCTGAAACGGGCGACCGGATCATGGTCGGGCATCCTCAAATCGGGCGGCGAATCACCACTGCCCGGAATGTGTCAGGACTCGCTGTCGAGATTGCGGCATGCCCTAGCCAAACGTGGCAGAAGCAAGGCAGGGGCTGAAAAATCAGCAGGTTATGCCCATTATCCCGCTCCGATTCGGCTGGTTTCAGGCCTCTGCGGTCAGGCCGGTCTCGGTTCCCGGGGCGGTTTCGGGGGCCGCGACCTCGGCAGGCTTCCACGCCATCGACACGAAGCGCGGCTCGCTTTCGACCCGCTTCAGCCAGGCCTTCACGGACGGATAGCCGGAGAGGTCGAAGTCGCACTGGTTGGCGACGTGGGTGTAGCCGTACATGGCGATGTCCGCGACGGTCAGATGCCCTGCGGCGAAGTAGTCGTTGGTCTTGAGGTGATTTTCCATCACCCGCAGCGCGGCGTAGCCGCGCTCCATCCAGTCTTCCAGCGAATGGGTCTGCAGGTCGCGGCCGCCGCGCACCAGCACGAGCCAGAAATACGCAGCGCCGACGCTCGGCTCCAGCGCGTGCTGTTCGAAGAACATCCATTGCAGCGCCTGCGCGCGATCGATGCGGTCCTCGGGCGCCAGCGATGTGCCGATCGCCACATACCAGAGGATCGCGTTGGACTCTGCGAGATAGCGCCCGTCGGCGACTTCGAGCAGCGGCACCTGTCCTGAGGGATTGCGCGCGAGAAATTCCGGCGTGCGGCTTTCACCGCGCAGAATGTCGACCTCGATGGCTTTATACGGCGCATTCAACAGCGCCAGCGCAAGGCGGACCTTGTAGCTGTTGCCGGAGCGCTGCATCGAGTAAAGTTTGTACATACAGGCCTTCGAAAGTACCGCCGGAGACATACGGCGCGAACCGGACTGCCACCCCTGCCTGCCCCCAGGCCGATGTAACAATGAGGTTCTGGGACCCTCGCCGCAAGGCCTTTGCGTTAGAAAAAGTCAAATCGCTCACAGCCGCGTAGCCATGAGAGATTTTATTCTGCGGAATGTGGGTCAGTGCGTCAATTTCGCGCGAAACAGCGCGAGAAAATGCTGGTTTTTTGTGATCGTCAAAGTTTGTTCGCAACTGCGTCAAGATCGAGATAGCGCATCCGCTTGGCTTCGCGGCGGCCCTGCGCAATGGCCTCAAGCACGAGACCGATGGCGAAGGAGAGGAAGCCGAGCTGCGCGATGGCGGCGGCGAGTATCGCGGTGGGAAAACGCGGCACGAGTCCGGTCTCGAGATACGTGACGATCAGCGGCGCGCCGAGGCCGAGGCAGATCAGCAGCAGCATGGCGCCGATCGCGCTGAAGAACCGCAGCGGCCGTGTTTCCTTGTAGAGCTTGATGAGCGTCAGCAGAATCCGGGTGCCGTCGCGATAGGTCCTCAGCTTGCTCTGCGATCCCTCGGGCCGCGTCGCATAAGGCAGCGGCATCTCGCCGGTGGCGATCTTGAGATCGAGTGCATGAACCGACAGCTCAGCCTCGATTTCGAATCCGCTCGATGTGACCGGAAACGATTTCGCGAAGCGCCGCGACAGCACGCGATAGCCTGAAAGAATATCGGTGAAGCCGTCGCCGAACATGTGCGCAAGGATGCGGTTGAACAGGTGGTTGCCGAAACGGTGTCCGCGCGGAAACGCGCCGTCGCCGCCGTTGCGGGTGCCGACCATCATGTCGAGGTTGCGCGTCACCAGCGCCTCGATCAGCGCGCCTGCTGCGGTCGGATCGTAGGTCGCGTCGCCATCGGCGAGGATGTAGATGTCGGCTTCGATATCCGCCAGCATGCGGCGGACCACGTTGCCCTTGCCCTGTAGCGTTTCGCGGCGGACGATGGCGCCTGCGGCGACCGCGGCCTCATAAGTGCCGTCGGTGGAATTGTTGTCGTAGACGTAAATCCGCGCGCCGGGCAGCGCGCGCTGAAAGCCCTCGATCACAGCGGTGATGGCGGCTTCCTCGTTGTAGCAGGGCAGCAGCACCGCGATCGAGCGGTTGCGCACCATGGCGCTCTGCGGAAACAGATCATCGATTTCGTCGCGGACGCGATCAAGCTTTGACAAGACGGCTGCTCCCGATTGCATGAATGCCGAGATCGCTCGCTGCGCGCCGCAGCGTCATCGTGTAAAGTGCGATCATCACAATGAGTCCGAGCGGAACGCCGCTCAGGCCCGCGATGCTGCGCGTGAGGAATGGAGCGGCCCATGCCAGCGCCAGCAGCGAGATTTCGTACGGCTGGAAGCCGCGCGCGAATCCGTGACGTGCGAGGAACGCAATCGCGATGCCGAGCACCACGAGGTCGTAGTCCAGCACATAGGGTGTCGCCAGCAGGCTCGCGATGGCCAGCGCCGCGGCCTTCAGTTCGAATGCGGCCTGCGAGCGCCACAGTCTGACGACCGTGACCGCGAGCACCAGCGCGAGCGCGCCTTGCGCGGCGTAAGCCAGATCGATGCCGCCGCCCCACATCCGCACCGCGGAGAACAGCGACTGGATTTTCTCCCAGCCGGTGCCGCCGGCTTCGAGCACGATGGTGCGCGTGAAGGTCGCGGACTCGGCGAAAGCGTGCCAGACGTTCATGCCGAACAGCAGCGTCGACATGGCGATCAGCGCGATCACCGTCGCGGCGGCGCTGATGATCGTGGTCCAGCGGCCGGTCGCGAGCAAGACGAGCGGAATCAGAATTCCGAATTGCGGCTTGTAGGAGAGGAGGCCAAGGCAAAGGCCGGCCAGTGCGGGCCGCCGCTCCAGCAGGGTGAGAAATCCGCCGAGCAGGGCTGCGGTGAAGAATCCATTCTGGCCGTGGCCGACATTGACGAACACGGCCGGAAACGCCGCCGTGACCAGCCACGTCTCGCGCCTCGGCACGATGGCGTGAATGGCTGCCATGAAAGCAGGGAGGGACACCGCGAGCCAGCATGCGAGCGCGAAGCCGTAGGGCATCAGCGCCAGGGCTGCCGCGACCATCAGGAAGAACGGCGGATAGTGCCAGCCGAAGAACGGGACATCGCGGCCCTCGAACACCGCGATCTCGGCGGCGTGCTGGAGCCTAGGGTCGTAGGCGTCAGCCGCCTTGCCCGACAGGGTCAGAACCCCGGCTGCGTAGACGTTGGAGAAGTCGGTTCCGATCGGCTTGCCGTTGCGATCGATCATGTGGTCCGAGGTGGCGAGCAGGCCGATCAGCCCGGCCACTGAAATGGCGAGGACCAGCAATGCATAGTTGCGGATACGGGCCGGCGTGAGCCAGCTTCCGGTCCGCAGGGCTTGCCAAATATGGCTCATTTTCTCGCCAGGATTTATGAATGTTGCAGGGGGCCTTTTGCGCGCATCGACCCTAGGCGGCGCGCTTTAAGGTTTCCTTAGTCCGGCACGCAATTTCGTGTGTTTTCGGCGAAGTTTCTTGCGATGCAGCGTCGCCCGTTTTAGGGTGCCCCGCCCGCTAAACCCCGCGAATCCGGGCCTTCGCGACCCTCAGCATCCTTTAGGAGAACACGATGCCGTTTCTGTCCGCTGCGCTTGACCGTGTGAAGCCGTCCGCGACCATCGCGGTCACGGATAAAGCACGTCAGCTCAAAGCCGCGGGCCGCAATGTCATCGGTCTCGGCGCAGGCGAGCCCGACTTCGACACGCCAGCCAACATCAAGCTGGCGGCGATCCATGCCATCGAGGCCGGCAAGACCAAGTACACCGCGGTGGACGGCATTCCCGAGCTGAAGGACGCGATCATCGCGAAGTTTCAGCGCGAGAACGGCCTGACCTACAAGCCGAACCAGATCACGGTCGGCACCGGCGGCAAGCAGGTGCTGTACAACGCGCTGATGGCGACGCTGAACCCCGGCGATGAGGTCATCATCCCGGCGCCGTACTGGGTGAGCTATCCGGAGATGGTGGCGCTCGCGGGCGGCGAACCGGTGCCGGTGGTCTGCACCGCGGAGTTCGGCTTCAAGCTGCAGCCGGCCGCGCTGGAGAAGGCGATCACGCCGAAGACCAAGTGGATTATCCTCAACTCGCCGTCGAACCCGACCGGCTCGGCCTATACCCACGCCGAACTGAAGGCGCTCACCGATGTGCTGGTGAAGCACCCGCATGTCTGGGTGATGACCGACGACATGTACGAACATCTCGTCTACGACGACTTCAAGTTCGCCACGCCGGCGCAGGTCGAGCCGAAACTGTTCGACCGCACGCTGACCGTGAACGGCGTGTCGAAAGCCTACTGCATGACCGGCTGGCGTATCGGTTATGCGGGCGGGCCGCAGCAGCTCATCTCGGCAATGGCGACCATCCAGTCGCAATCGACCTCGAACCCGTCGTCGGTTTCGCAGTGGGCGGCAGTCGAGGCGCTCAACGGACCGCAGGACTTCATCGCGGCGAACAACAAGGTGTTCAAGGAGCGCCGCGATCTCGTGGTCGCGATGCTCAACCAGGCCAGCGGCATCGACTGCCCGCGTCCGGAAGGCGCGTTCTACGTCTATCCGTCCTGTGCAGGCACCATCGGCAAGACCGCGCCGTCGGGGAAAAAGCTCGAGACCGATGAAGATTTCGTGACCGAGCTTCTGGAAACCGAAGGCGTCGCGGTGGTGCAGGGGTCCGCATTCGGCCTCGGCCCGGCGTTTCGTATCTCCTACGCCACCAAAACCTCGGATCTCGAGGAAGCCTGCAAGCGCATCCAGCGGTTCTGCGGTAACTTGCGCTAAAGCAACACTGCCGGAATAACGTCAGCAGTTTGATTGGAAATAAGGAAAGCGCCATGTTTTTGACACGGCGCTTCCCTTTTGTCCGCGCGCCAATCAAAACAATCAATCTGGAGTTCAATTCCATGCGTCTTTCATCAGCTCTCGGTACCGCGTTCGCGGCACTCGTCGCCTCGTTCGCCACGGCGAATGCACAGCAGGCCGTTCAGGTCGGCGTGCTGGAATGCCGCGGGGGCCAGAACGTCGGCATGGTCATCGCGTCCAAGACCACCCTCGAGTGCGTCTTCCGCAGCGAAGGCCGCCGTCCCGAGCCTTACCTGGCGCATGTCACCCGCATCGGCGTTGACCTCGGCGTAACCGAAAACACCACCTTCGCATGGGCCGTGCATGCGCCGACCCAGCGGCTCGGCCGCGGCGATCTCTCCGGCAGCTACGGCGGCGTCGGCGGCAACGTCTCGTTCGGCCTCGGCGGCGGTGGCAATCTGCTGTGGGGCGGTTCGCAGAATTCCTACGCCCTCCAGCCGCTCAGCCTGCAGGGCCAGACCGGCCTGAACGTGGCCGGCGGCGTTGTCGGCCTTGATCTTGAGCCGGCGGGCCTGGTGAAGCGCAAGCATCGCCGTCACCGCCACTAAGCAGTTGAGTTAACAAAACGGAATGAAAAAGGCCCGCACATGCGGGCCTTTTTTGTTGCTCTTTAAGGGCTATCGGCAGGGCGGGAATTGAACATTACCCGCCGGTATGACTAGATGCGCGGACCTTTCACGGTCTTTTTCACATCGATCCTTCAATTCGCGCCATATAGCCGGAGATATCCCATGCGCCGCCTTTCCACCGTCCTGTCCGTTGCTTCGGCAGCCCTCGTCGCGACGGCTGCCCTCGTTCATGCGCAGTCCGGGCGCACCCAGGTCGGCGTGCTTGAATGCCGCGGCGGTCCGAATGTCGGCATGATTGTCGGTTCGGTGACCAATCTCGGATGCGTCTTCCGCTCCGACGGCCGCCCGGACGATCTCTATACCGCGCGCATCACCAAGATCGGCGTCGATCTCGGCATCACGACTGAGACCGCGTTGTCATGGGCGGTGTTCGCGCCGACCGCGCGTATCGGCATGGGCGACCTGTCCGGCAATTACGCCGGCGTCGACGCCAGTGCCGCGGTGGGCGTCGGTCTTGGCGGCAACGCCATGCTCGGCGGTTCGGCCAATTCCTTCGCCCTGCAACCGCTGAGCGTGCAGGGACAGACCGGCTTGAGCGTCGCTGGCGGCGTGCAGAGCATGGAACTGCGTCCGGGCCGGTTCTGAGAATTCTCAGTTCCATTCGTCATTGCGAGGAGCGTTTGCGACGAAGCAATCCCTTTTTTGAGATTTCAAAGAGTGGATTGCTTCGCTTCGCTCGCAATGACGACATCACATTGCTGCGCAGCGGCATGTTTCCCGCTTGCCAACCGTACCGCGCCTTGAGACGATCACGGTGCCGACCCGCATGAGCGCATTCAGCAGAAGTGGGATTGGCGCGAGCGGAATGCGCCCAACATGAGTTAAGAGTGTTCCGGCGGCGACCGGATGAACCCTTCGCCGGGAAGTGCTCGATGCGGGCCGTACTCCATGAGGAGACGGCAAATGGGACAAGACAACCTGAGAAGTCCCCGTGGTCCCCGGTGCATTGCGCTGGTGGGCCCATTCCAGAGTGGCAAGACCACGTTACTTGAAGCGATCCTGGCCCGGACCGGGGCCATTCCCAAAGCAGGCACCGTTGAAGCATGTACCACCGTCGGGGATCAGTCTCCGGAGGCGCGTAACCATCGCATGAGTGTCGGGCTGACAGCCGCGACCACCACCTTCATGGGCGACAGCTACACCTTCATCGATTGTCCGGGGTCCGTTGAATTCGCGCACGACATGCGTGCCGCGCTGCCGGCGGTCGATGCCGCGGTCATCGTGTGCGAGGCCGACGAGCGCAAGCTGCCGCAATTGCAGATCATCATGCGCGAGCTCGAAGACCTCGGGATTCCGCGCTTCCTGTTCCTCAACAAGATCGACAAGGCGAACAAGCGCATCCGCGAAACGCTGGCGACGTTGCAGCCGGCCTCGCGCACGCCGCTGGTATTGCGTCAGATTCCGATCTGGAAAGGCGATCTGATCGCCGGATTCGTCGACCTCGCGCTGGAGCGCGCCTTTGTCTATCGCGAGCACATGCCGTCCGAGGTGATCGATCTCGATGCCGGCGATCTCGACCGCGAGAAGGAAGCCCGGCTCACCATGCTGGAGAAACTCGCCGATCACGATGACCGGCTGCTCGAACAGTTGCTGGAAGATATCCCGCCGCCGCGCGATGCGGTGTTCGACGATCTCGCCAGCGAACTGCGCGAGGGGCAGATCTGTCCGGTGCTGCTCGGCTGCGCGACGCGGGAGAACGGCGTGCTGCGGCTGATGAAGGCGCTGCGCCACGAAGCGCCAAATGTCACGGCCACCGCCAAGCGCCTCGGCGTTGACGACGAGAAGACGGGACTCGCCTACGTGATGAAGACCACGCATCTTCAGCATGGAGGCAAGTTGTCACTGGCGCGTGTTCTGCGCGGGCACATTACCGATGGCGACACTGTGCTGTCGTCAGGCGGCGGCAGCGGCCGCGTGTCGGGAATCTCAATCCCGAATGGCGGTGCCGACGGCAAGCGTGCATCCGCGGCTGCCGGCGAGACGGTTTCGCTCGGCAAGCTTGATCCGGTCCACACCGGCGAGACGCTGACGACGGGCAAGACCACGCCCGCTGCGCTGGCCGATGTCACGGCGACGCCGCCCGTTCTGGCGACGGCGCTGTCTGCGCTGGATCGCAAGGACGACGTCAAGCTCGGGCAGGCGCTCACACGTCTGGTCGAGGAAGATCCGTCACTGAGCGTTGTCCATAATCCTCTCACGCACGAAATGGTGCTGTGGGGACAGGGCGAGATGCATCTGCGTGTCGCGGTTGAGCGTTTGAAGGACCGCTTCGGTGTCACCGTGAAGCAGCATGCGCCGCCGGTCGGCTATCAGGAGACCATCCGCAAGACGATCACCCAGCGTGGACGTCACAAGAAGCAGTCCGGTGGCCATGGCCAGTTCGGCGATGTGGTGCTCGACATCAAGCCGTTGCCGCGCGGCAGCGGCGTGGTGTTCCGGGAAAAGATCGTCGGCGGCGCGGTGCCGAAGAACTACATCGGCGCGGTGGAGGAAGGCGTCGGCGACGGCATGATGCGCGGGCCGCTCGGCTTCCCGGTGATCGATCTCGAAGTGACGCTGACCGACGGCTCGTATCACAGCGTCGACTCCTCCGATCAGGCGTTCCGCACGGCGGCGCGTATCGGCGTGACCGAGGCTCTGCCGCAATGCGCGCCGGTGTTGCTGGAGCCGATCCATGTGGTCGAGATCGTCTGTCCGACGGAGGCGACTGCGAAGATCAACTCCATCCTGTCCGGGCGGCGCGGCCAGATTCTCGGCTTCGACACCCGCGACGGGTGGACCGGCTGGGATCGGGTGCGGGCCATGATGCCCGAAGCGGAGATCGGCGATCTCATCGTCGAACTGCGCTCGGCCACCGCGGGCGCCGGCGGCTTCACCCGGCAGTTCGACCACATGTCGGAAGTGACCGGCCGCGCGGCGGAGCAGATCATCGCCGCGCATCGCGCCGCAGCGTAGCGGGCAACGTCGCGCAGGCGACGAGCCAGAAATGAAACTGGTCGCCTCTCCCCGGCCGCGGGAGAGGCGACAATCAAAGTTCCCTGTCAAAAATCAGCGTGCAAACGGTCTTATGTGATGTATTATACATCACTAAGGCCGTTTTTTAGTTGCATCCTGGCCTGCCAGAATGGAATCCTGCCATTGATTACGTCATCGCAGATGCGCGCCGCGCGGGCCCTTCTGGGCATCGACCAAAAGACTCTCGCGGAACTGTCCGGTGTGTCGCTTCCCACCATCCAGCGCATGGAAGCCAGCGGCGGCGTTGTTCGCGGTGTTGTCGACTCGCTGACCAAGGTCGCCGATGCGCTGAATCGCGCGGGCATCGACCTGATCGGTGACAACGCCAGAAGCGAAGGCGGGGGCCGGGGTGTGCGGTTCAGGGAGCCGTCGCAAAGTTAGAGGGCCGGCGGTGCGCCGGCGTGAGACGCGGGCGCAAATACATGGATGCATCGGGAACACAGGCGCGGCAGCCGCAGCCAACATTCGCCGAACTGTACACGCCGAAATTCGTCACCGTCCTGCGCGAAGGTTACGACCTCGATGCCTTCCGTGCCGACGCTGTCGCCGGCCTGACAGTTGCCATTGTCGCGCTGCCGCTGTCGATGGCCATCGCGATTGCCTCCGGCACGACGCCTGATCGCGGCCTCTACGCCGCGATCTTCGGCGGCTTCCTTGTTTCGCTGCTCGGCGGCAGCCGTTTCCAGATCGGCGGTCCCGCGGGGGCGTTCATTGTGCTCGTCGCGGCATCGATGGCGCGTCACGGCATCGAGGGCGTGCTGCTGGCGACGACGATCGCCGGGCTTATCCTGATCGTGGCCGGATTTCTCAAGCTCGGCACCTATATCAAGTTCATTCCCTATCCGGTGACAGTGGGCTTCACCGCAGGCATTGCGGTCATCATCTTCGCCAGCCAGATCCGCGATCTGCTCGGCATCACACTCGCGGGCAGGGAGCCGGGCGAACTGATCCCGAAGCTTGAGGCGCTGGGGCGCGCCATCGGCACCACGAATATCGCGGCCGTGGCGATCTCGGCCGCAACCGTCGTCATCATTTCAGGCCTGCGGAAATTACGACCGGCCTGGCCCGGCATGCTGATCGCCGTCGTCGTGACCGGTCTCGCGGCAGCGTTGCTGTCGCTGCCGGTGGAAACCATCGGCACGCGTTTCGGCGGCATTCCGCAATCATTTCCGGCCCCGTCGTTTCCCGTCATCACATGGGCGAAGATTCAGGCGGTGCTGCCGGATGCGATGGCTTTCGCATTGCTCGGCGCGATCGAGTCGCTGCTGTCCGCCGTGGTCGCCGACGGCATGACCGGCCGCCGTCATCGCTCCAACTCTGAACTGGTGGCGCAGGGTTTTGCCAATATCGGCTCGGCGTTGTTCGGCGGAATCTGCGTCACCGGCACCATCGCACGCACCGCCACCAATGTCCGCGCCGGCGCGCGCGGGCCGATCGCCGGCATGCTGCATTCGGTGTTTCTGCTGGCCTTCATGCTGCTGGCTGCTCCGCTCGCGAGTTACATTCCGCTGGCGACGCTGGCGGGCGTGCTCGCCGTGGTGGCGTGGAACATGGCGGAGAAGCATGAGTTCGCGACACTCATTCGCTCGTCATGGGGCGATGCCGTCGTGCTGCTCGCGACATTCCTGCTCACCGTGTTCCGCGATCTCACCGAAGGCATCGTGGTCGGTTTCGCGCTTGGCGCGCTGTTGTTCATCCACCGCATGTCGCAGATCACCGGCATCGACACCTACGCGCCGCTCACCGTCGACGACAAGGCCGACAGGTCGAACGGCGACCGCGAACCCTACGATCCCGCCCTCGCTGCGGACCGCGACATTATGGTCTATCGCATCAGCGGTGCCTTCTTCTTCGGCGCGGTCGCCGCCGTCGCGTCCGTGCTTGATCGCCTGTCCGGCTACAAGGCGCTGGTGATCGACTTCAAGGCGGTACCGCTGCTAGACTCCACAGCGGCGAATGCCATCGCGCAGATCGCGGTCAAGGCGCGGCGTCATGGCGTGCGGGTGTTCATCACCGGCGCATCGCCTTCCGTACGGCGAACGCTGCTGTCCTATGGCGCGCGGCCGCCACAGGCGAAATACCGCTCCGACATTGCGAGCGCCGTCGCTGAAATCAAACGGCTGGATCAAACGATTTGACAGCGCCGGGGGCTGCGTGATTTGACCGATCCACGTACGCATTTGATGCAGATGCGGGTTGATCGAACCGGAGCGCGATTTGTGAGTGTGACACCTGCCGCATGTCTGATCGGCTGGCCCGCGGCGCATTCGCGCTCGCCGCTGATCCATAAATACTGGCTGAAGTCCTTCGGCATCGACGGCGACTATCGCATCGAGGCGGTGGAGCCGGCGGCGTTCGCGGATTTCATCGGAAACCTTGCGGCGCGTGGCTACAAGGGCGCCAATGTCACCATCCCGCACAAGGAGCAGGCGCTCGCACTCTCGGCGCCCGATGCGCGTGCGCGGGCGGTGGGCGCGGCCAACACGCTCTACTTCAACGGTGGTGACCTGCATTCGACCAACACCGATGTCGAGGGCTTCATCGGTAATCTCGACGCCAGCGCGCCGGGCTGGGATCGCACGGAGGACGTGTTGGTGCTCGGCGCGGGCGGTTCGGCGCGCGCAGTGATTTTCGGATTGATCGAGCGCGGCATCAGGCGCGTGCATCTTGCCAACCGGACCGCGTCGCGCACGCGGTTGCTGGCAGATCAGTTCGGCGCGCAGGTGCAGCCGCTGGCATGGGAGCGCGTCGAAGACGTGCTGCCGCGCGCGGGTCTCCTGGTGAATACCACCTCCCTCGGCATGAAAGGTCAGCCGCCGCTGGAGGTGAATGTCGGTGCGCTCCCGGCAGGCGCGACCGTCGCTGATCTGGTCTACGTGCCGCTCGAAACGGATCTGCTGAAGGCAGCCAAGGCGCGCGGCCTGAAAACCGCCGATGGTCTCGGCATGCTGCTGCATCAGGCCGTGCGCGGATTTGAACTGTGGTTCGGCAAACGCCCTGTGGTGACGCCGGAACTGCGCGCGCTGGTCGAAGCCGACCTGACACGAAGCTAGATCCGCGACACCGCAACAGCTTGAGATTCTCACCGTACGACGCTAAAGGGGCGCCTTCAGCATGAAGGGATGTCTGTGAACAGAACCGGAAAATTCGTCGTGCTCGCCGCGCTTGCGCTGGTGATCTACAGCGCCACCACCGTTTATCAGGGCGCGCAGGGCTTCAACCCGGCGTTCATCGAAGACGTCAAGAAGCGCATGCAGGATGACTTTGCTGCCAAGAACATCACCGTCACGGAAATCAATATGCTCCGTCGCGGTCCCCGCGAACTTGCCGGCTTTGTGAAGCTGAAGACGCCGGGCTCGAACGAAATTGAGCAGAAAAACTGCACGGCGACCATGGCCGAGGACAAGGTGACCACGTCCTGGAGTTGTCAGTAACACCTGCGGGACGAACGCGGTCATCGACCGCACCGTCGCAGGCAATGATGGCCTCACCCCGCCGATGTGAACTTTACCTCTCCCCGCGAGCGGGGAGAGGTGAAGGAATCAATCCCCGATTCAATTCCGCGGGCTGCTCACCGCGTTGGTCTGCATGTAGTCCGTCAGCACGCGGCGATCGATCTCGTTGATGTGGTTGATTCCGGTAAGGCCCATCGTGGTGCTGAGCTCCTTGCCGATCAGATCGAGCGCCAATTCCACGCCGGCCTGTCCGCCCGCGCCGAGGCCATAGATATAGGCGCGGCCGATCATGCAGGACTTGGCGCCGAGCGCCAGCGCGCGCATCACGTCCTGGCCGGTGCGGATGCCGCCGTCGAACATGATCTCGGTTTGCGAGCCGACATCCTGCACGATCTCCGGCAACACCGAAATCGAAGAGGGTGCGCCGTCAAGCTGACGTCCGCCATGGTTCGAGACCACGATGGCTTCCGCGCCGGTCTTCACAGCTTCACGCGCATCGACGACATCGAGAATGCCCTTGATGACGAGCTTGCCGGGCCAGATCGAGCGGATCCACTCGACATCTTTCCAGTTCAGCGACTGGTCGAATTGCGACGCAACCCACGCCGAGGTGGAGCCGAGATCGCCCGCGCCCTTCACATGGCCGGTGATGTTGCCGAAATTCCGGCTCTTCCCTTTGAGCATACCCATGACCCAGGCCGGTTTGGTCGCGAAGTCGATCAGGTTTCGCAGCGTCGCGAGCTTGGGCGGCACTGTCAGGCCGTTCTTGACGTCGGCGTGGCGCTGGCCGAGCACTTGCAGGTCGACCGTGAGCACCAGCGCGCTGCACTTCGCGGCGATGGCGCGCTCGATCAGCGATTTCGCGAAACCGCGGTCCTTCATCACATAAAGCTGGAACCAGAACGGCTTCTCGACATTCGCGGCGACGTCTTCGATCGAGCAGATCGACATGGTCGAAAGCGTGTAGGGAATGCCCACCTTCTGCGCAGCTCGGCAGGCGTAGATTTCGCCGTCCATGTACTGAAGTCCGCCCGAGCCGATCGGGGCGAGGATCAGCGGCAGCGCAGCCGGTTCGCCGAGAATGGTCGTGTTGAGTTGCCGCTTCGAGATGTCCACGAGGATGCGCTGGCGAAACTTGTACTTCTGCATGTCGCTGATGTTGGCGCGCAGGGTTTCTTCCGCATAGGAGCCGCCGTCCACATAATCGAAAAACGGCTTCGGCACGCGGCGCTTGTGAATCTGCCGCAGGTCCTCGATGCAGGTAATGTTCTTCATGGACGCTTCCTCATTGAATTTTTTGTTCCCGCAATCATCTATCATGCTTGCAGCGTGCGCAAACAGCCGTACACGCCAGGAGAGCGCCATGACCACGAAAAAGGCCGATCCGGAAGCCGCCAAAAAGGCTGAGGCAGAAAAGCGCAAACTCGATGACGAACTGAACGAGGCGCTTGAAGAGACCTTCCCGGCCTCCGATCCGGTCAAGCTGACCCAGCCGGATCCGCACGCCGAACCTCGTCCGAAGGACTAAGATCCGGAACAGGCGGCGTCCCGGGACGTTATTCCTGCGAACCCACGCAGGAGCACATCATGGCTGAGGCCGACACCAAGCCGAAAAACCCAAACAAGCCGAAAGACCCGGAGAAAAAGAAGCTCGACGACGAGCTTGAGCAGGGGCTCGAAGAATCGTTTCCGGGGTCTGATCCGGTCAGCGTGACCCAGCCGTCCCCGTCCAGGCACGATGAGGACAGCAAGCGGAAAGGGTAACTCCGGACGATTTTGGAATATTTCTAAAAAAATCAAATAGATGGGTGCCGTCGCCCGATCCGGGCGGCGGTAATGATTCATCATATTATTTGAAGAAATCCGGCCGACAGAGGCTTTATAACGTCCTCTCCGCTAGAATGGGGACATTCGCCAGAGCCAAGCAGGCGCTTTTCGACGTCCTGGCCAGAGACTCGGCGGAGCAGGGGAATTCATGGTGCGCAAATATTTCGGGACCGACGGTATCCGTGGCCGTGCCAACGGTCTGATCACGCCGGAACTGGCTCTCAAGGTCGGGCAGGCCGCCGGGCTGGTGTTTCAGCGCGGCGACCATCGTCATCGCGTGGTGATCGGCAAGGACACCCGGCTGTCCGGTTACATGATCGAGACTGCGATGATCGCGGGCTTCACATCCGTCGGCATGGACGTGCTCCAGCTCGGCCCGATGCCGACGCCGGCCGTCGCCATGCTGACCAAGTCGATGCGCGCCGATCTCGGCGTGATGATCTCGGCCTCGCATAATCTGTTCGACGACAACGGCATCAAGCTGTTCGGCCCCGCCGGCTTCAAGCTGTCCGACGACGTCGAAGCGCAGATCGAACTTCTGATGGACGAGAACCTCGACAAGCGCCTCGCCCAGAGCGCCAGTCTCGGCCGCGCCCGCCGCATCGACGGCGTGCATGACCGCTACATCGAATTCGCCAAACGCACGCTGCCACGCGATTTGAGTCTCGACGGCCTGCGCGTGGTGGTCGATTGCGCCAACGGCGCGGCCTACAAGGTGGTGCCGGAAGCGCTGTGGGAGCTGGGCGCGGACGTCATCTCCATCGGCGTCGAGCCGGATGGCTTCAACATCAACAAGGATTGCGGCTCGACTTCGCCGGAAGCGCTGTCGCGCAAGGTGCGCGAGATGCGCGCCGACATCGGCATCGCACTCGACGGCGACGCCGATCGCGTCATCATCACCGACGAACGCGGCCATGTGGTCGACGGCGACCAGCTTCTCGCCGTGATCGCGCAGAGCTGGAAGGACGACGGACGGCTGGCGAAGCCCGGCATCGTCGCCACCGTGATGTCCAATCTCGGTCTCGAGCGTTATCTGAAAGAGCAGGGCATCGAATTGCTGCGCACACCGGTCGGCGATCGCTACGTGCTCGAGCAGATGCAGAAGGGCGGCTACAATCTCGGCGGCGAGCCGTCGGGTCACATCATCATGTCCGACTTCGCAACCACCGGCGACGGCTTCGTCGCGGCGTTGCAGGTTCTTGCCGTGGTGCAGCGCCTTGGCCGTCCGGTTTCGGAAGTCTGCCACCGCTTCGAGCCGATGCCGCAGATTCTCAAGAACGTGCGCTACCGCACCGGCAAGCCGCTCGACAATCCCGGCGTCAAATCCGCGATCGTCGATGCGGAGAAGCGCCTGAACGGCAGCGGCCGGCTGCTGATCCGCCCGAGCGGCACCGAGCCTGTCATCCGCGTGATGGGCGAGGGCGACAATCGCGATCTCGTCGAGGAAGCCGTGGACATGATCGTCTCGGCTTTGGGGACCGCATCCGCGGCGGCTTAAAATTCTACGTCGTCCCGGCGAATGCCGGGACCCATACTCCCTGTCGATGTTGTTGCGAAAGGATGTCCAATCACGCTGCCCAATTGCGGGCCTCGTGGTTATGGGTCCCGGCATTCGCCGGGACGACGTAGGTCTTTCTCCACCGCAGTCTGATCAATCCGGCACATCAGCCATGGGGAATCGCGACTGGTGACCTCGCCGCCGAATTTGTATTTGAATTCCATTCGATTTTGAATTTGCCGGAAGCTGCCGTGAACAAGCCCGTTATCCTGTCGGAAGACACCCTCGCTGCACCGATCGTTGTCGATGCGCCGCAGGCGCCGCCTGCGACCGCTCCTGCGTTCGCCGTCATCGGCGCCATCAGCTTTTCGCATCTTCTCAACGACCTGATGCAGTCGCTGATTCCGTCGGTCTATCCGATCCTGAAGGACAACTACGCGCTCGACTTCGGCCAGATCGGCATGATCACGCTGGCCTTCATGTTCACGTCATCGCTGCTGCAGCCGCTGATCGGCGCCTATACCGACAAATATCCGAAACCGTTTTCGCTGGCGCTCGGCATGGGCTTCACGTTTGCTGGCTTGATCCTGCTCAGCGTCGCGCATCATTACTGGGTCATCCTGGTGGCGGCCGGTCTGGTCGGCACCGGCTCAGCCGTTTTTCATCCGGAATCCTCACGCATCGCGCGCATGGCATCGGGCGGCCGTGTCGGCATGGCGCAGTCGGTGTTTCAGGTCGGCGGCAACTTCGGCAGCGCGATCGGTCCGGTGCTGGCCGCGCTGATCGTCGTGCCGTTCGGGCAGGGCAGCATCGCGTGGTTCTCGCTGGTTGCTGCGCTCGCCATCGTGATCCTCTGGCGGATCGGCCGCTGGTACAAACCGCGTGTCGCGCAGCGCAAGAGCGCCCATGCGGTGGCAGGGGAAGAGCGGTCGTCGGCGCGCACGCTCGTTGCGCTGACCGTGCTGATGGTGCTGCTGTTCTCGAAGGCGTTCTACACGGCGAGCATCGGCAGCTACTACACGTTCTTCCTGATCCAGAAGTTCGGCGTCACCACGCAGGCATCGCAGATCTATCTGTTCCTGTTCCTCGGCGCGAGCGCGGTCGGCGTGTTCTTCGGCGGGCCGCTCGGCGATCGCTTCGGCCGCAAGTACGTCATCTGGTTCTCGATCGTCGGTGCGCTGCCGTTCACGCTCGCACTGCCTTATGTCGGCCTGCTCTCCAGCGCGGTGCTGAGCATCCTGATCGGATTCATCATCTCGTCGGCGACGCCCGCGATCATCGTCTATGCGCAGGAACTGATGCCCCATCGCCTCGGCATGATCTCCGGACTGTTCTACGGCATGGCGTTCGGTTTCGGCGGGCTCGGCGCCGCGGTGCTCGGCCAGATCGCGGACTGGAAGGGCATCGACTTCGTCTATCAGGTCTGTGCCTTCCTTCCGACCATCGGCCTGCTCGCGATTTTCCTGCCGCAGATCAACCGCCACAAGCTCTGATCCGCCTCGTCATTGCGAGGAGCGCAGCGACGAAGCAATCCAGCTTGTCCAAGAATGGATTGCTTCGCTTCGCTCGCAATGACGGAAGAGTCTGATGCAGACTTCGCCGCCATTGCGTCAGCATTCCTGACTCATCCGTCAACACATCGTTAGGATTTGCGGCGCGCGATGCCGCGCGCGTTGTGTAAATGTTTACCGTCTCGCTTAAGCCGGATTAAAAATCACGGTTAAGAATTAGGGTTAAGTGCCGCTTAAGCATTTGGTGCCATGGTCCGCTCATGAGTTTTGAGCGTGAGGCTTTGTCTGTCTCACCGGCGAAAGGACCGGACCAATGCGTACTCTGAAGAATCTTCTTGCCGCTGGCGCGGCGACATTCATTTCCTCGGCGGCTCTCGCGGCCGATCTGCCGCCGCCGCCCATGTATGTCCCGCCTCCGGTTGAAGATTTCGGCGGCTGGTATCTGCGCGGCGACATCGGCTTCAGCAATCAGCAGGTCAAGCGCCTCGACAACGCGCTGTACTACACGCCCGGCACCACGGTGCAGAACACCGGCCTCGGCTTCGACAGCGCAGGCATCTTCGGCCTCGGCGTCGGTTATCGCTTCAACAACTGGTTCCGCGGCGACATCACCGGTGAGTATCGCGGCAAGGCTAACTTCCACGGCGTTGACGTCGTGTCGTTCAACGGCGCGCCGAGCAGCACCAACACCTACACCGGCAGCAAGTCCGAGTGGCTGGTTCTGGCCAACGTCTATGCGGATCTCGGCACCTGGTGGTGCATCACGCCGTTCGTCGGCGTCGGTATCGGCGGCTCCGCCAACACCATCTCGGGCTTCACCGACACGGGACAGCCTGCTCCGAGCCTGGCATTCGGCCCGACCGCGACGAAATGGAATTTCGCCTGGGCCGTGCACGCCGGTCTTGGCTACAAGGTCAATCCAAGCCTGACCCTCGAACTGGCCTATCGCTACGTCGATCTCGGCGACGGCATCACCGGCGACATGTACGCTTGGGACGGCACCAACAACGTCAACAACCCGATGCACTTCAAGAACCTGACTTCGCACGATCTCAAGTTCGGCGTGCGCTGGGCGATCGATCCGGTGCCGGCTTACGCTCCGCCGGTGCTGCCGCCGCTCATCCGCAAGGGCTGATCGGATTTCTTCTCGCTTTGTCTCTCCTGCCAAACTCAAACGGCGCGGATTTTTCCGCGCCGTTTTCTTTTGCGCGAACAGCGCAGCGATAACGAATGATTAGGGTTAACGCGGCATGATCGAACGTAGTTAAGCGTTTATGACGGGAGTTTCGTGATGCGTCGGATCGTGTTGGCGATGATGATGGCGGGAGCCGTGCAGGGGGCGCAGGCCGCCGACTATCCCGAAGATCCGCCGGTCCTGCGCGGAATGCTCCGCGAAAGTCCGCGCTATGTCAGATGGCAAGGCTTCTACGTCGGCGGGCAGGTTGGCTACGGCGCATCCGACATGAATTTCACCGGCTCGAACAGCGCCATGACTGCGAGGCTTCTGGCGAACACGGTCATCGAAAACGGCATGCAGGTGTCGCAGTGGCCGTTGTTCATCGGCAAGGCATCGGACAAGCGATCGGCGTTCGGCGGGTTCGCCGGCTACAATTCGCAGTGGGGCGATGTCGTGGTCGGCGTCGAGGCCAGCTACCTCCACGTCAACTTCAACGGAAACTCAACGGCCTCCGCCTCGCGCATCTCAGGCGCGACGCTGAGTGACGGCAATTTCCACGCGGTAACCGCAACGTCCACCGGTTCGATGGAAATCACCGACATGGGCACGATCCGCGGCCGCGCCGGTTACGTCTATGGAAACTTCCTGCCGTATCTGTTCGGTGGCGTGGCGCTGGGCAATGCCAATATCACCCGCTCCGTCACGGTCACGGATCGCTGGGGCTTGACCCAGGCCGACGCATTGGCGGCTGCGCCTGCCACGGTCAGCGCCAAGGATACCCAGGGCAACCATCTGCTGGTCGGCTATTCGGCGGGCGCCGGTGTCGACATGATGCTGTTCGGCAATATCTTTGCGCGCGCCGAATACGAGTATGTCCGCTTCTCGGGCTCGATCGACACCAATGTCAGCACCGTGCGCGGCGGTCTCGGCTACAAGTTCTGATCGCGCGGTAATCCGAATTCGCTTTTGCGGCTCCTGTCGTTGACAGGGGCCGTTTTGCCTGTTGGGCTGTCGTTCCGTCTGCGGCAGGGCAACCATCGGGAAGGTGCGGTCATGAAGATCTATGGCGATCTGAAATCCGGCAATTGCCTGAAGGTGAAATGGGTGTGCGACAAGCTTTCGCGCCGTTACACCTGGGTCGATGTCGACACCATGAAAAGCGAAAGCCGCACGCCCGAGTTTCTCAGGCTCAACGGCGCGGGGCAGGTGCCGGTGCTCGAACTCGACGACGGGCGCACGCTGGCGCAGTCCAATGCGATCATCCGGTATTTGGCGCGGGGCACCGACCTGATCCCCGCGGAGGCGTTCCTGTCGGCGAAGATGGATGAGTGGCTGTTCTGGGAGCAGTACAGCCACGAGCCGTATATCGCGGTCTGCCGGTTTCAGATGGTCTATCTCGGCAAGTCGCTGGGCGATCTTGATCCGGAGAAGGTCAAGCGGGGCTATGCCGCGCTGGCGCTGATGGAGCACCAGCTTCAGAAAACGAAATTCTTCGTCGAGGATGTGTTCTCGCTCGCGGATGTGGCGCTGCTGGCCTACACCCGCGCGGCCCATGAGGGCGGCTTCCATCTCGACGGCTATGACGCGGTCAAGCGATGGATCGGCGAGTCCGAAAAGCGGCTCGGCCTCTAAAGCCGGGCGCGGAAGGACGCCGCAGACCCCCCATGCAAAGCGTCAAGCGGGCTTGTGCGGCGTTGTAAGTTCTAAAAAAGCATTTACTGTCCCCGTCTGTCAGACTTGCGAATTGCAAGTTGTTTGAGAACGCAGCGGCGTATGCCGATACGGCTTCGCGCGAGGGGGGTCCATGCAGTTCGATTTCGAAGCAATGAAACCCGGCGAGCGTTACAAGCTGCTATTGGCCACCGTATTGCCGCGCCCGATCGCATGGATCACCACGCGCGACGGCAATGGCGCCGTGAATGCCGCGCCGTTTTCGTTCTTCAATGTGTTCGGGTCCGACCCGGCAACCGTCGGCGTCGGCATCGGCAGCAAGGGGCCCCGCGAGCCTAAGGACACCCGCGCCAACATTCGCGCCAACGAGCAGTTCGTCGTGAATCTGGTGCCTTACAGCCTCGCCCAGCAGATGCGGATCACATCGATCGCATTTCCCAAGGGCGTGGAGGAGCCGCTTGAGGCGGATCTGAAACTCGTTCCCTCGGAGCGGGTGGCGGTGCCGCGGATCGCAGCCTCCCCGGTCTCGATGGAATGCACCTTCATGCAGGAGGTGGCGCTCGGCGGCTTCAGCCTCGTGCTCGGCCGTATCCTGATGATTCACGTGCAGGATCACGCCGTGATCGACGCCGCGCGGCAGTACATCGACGCGGAAAAACTCGATCTGATCGGGCGTATGGAAGGCGGCTGGTACACCCGCACGACGGAGCGCTTCGAGATGCCCAATATCCCGCTGGAGGAGTGGCGCAAGCCAGCCTGACCGGGGGCGGGGAGGGCGTCTGCATCCCAGCTTTGTGAATGAAGCCGGGCGAAGTTTCTTGACGAAATCCGAAACCTTCCATATTCACGGCGGCGGGACACCTCCCCCCAACGGGAGGCTAGCTATCTGGAAGGATAGATTATGACTGTAGCGAAGCCCGGCTCAAAGCCGAACGTGCCGCATTTTTCCTCCGGCCCCTGCGCCAAGCGCCCCGGCTGGAACCCCCAAAATCTCAAGGACGCAGCCCTCGGCCGTTCGCATCGTGCGAAGGTCGGTAAGGCGAAACTCAAGCTCGCGATCGAACTGACGCGCGAAGTGCTTGAGGTGCCTGCCGACTACAAGATCGGCATTGTGCCCGCGTCCGACACCGGCGCCGTCGAAATGGCGCTGTGGTCGCTGCTCGGGCCGCGCCCTGTCACCACCATCGCCTGGGAATCCTTCGGCGAGGGCTGGGTCAGCGATATCGTCAAGGAATTGAAGCTCAAGGACGTCGTGAAGCTTCACGCCGGCTATGGCGAGATTCCGGATCTGTCGAAGGCCGACAGGAACTCGGACATCGTGTTCACCTGGAACGGCACCACTTCCGGCGTGCGCGTTCCGAATGCCGACTGGATCAAGGCCGACCGCGAAGGCCTGACCATCTGCGACGCCACCTCCGCCGCGTTCGCGCAGCCGCTCGACTGGCCGAAGCTCGATGTCGTGACCTTCTCCTGGCAGAAGGCGCTCGGCGGCGAAGCCGCGCACGGCATGCTGATCCTCTCGCCGCGCGCTGTTGCACGGCTCGAGAGCTACACGCCGCCGTGGCCGTTGCCGAAGATCTTCCGCATGACCAAGGGCGGCAAGCTCAATGCCGGCATCTTCGAAGGCGAGACGATCAACACACCGTCGATGCTCTGCGTCGAGGACTATCTCGATGCGCTGAACTGGGCCAAGTCGGTCGGCGGTCTCAAGGCGCTGATCGCGCGTGCCGACGCCAACACCAAGGTGCTCGCCGACTGGAAGGCGAAGACCCCGTGGGTGGACTTCCTTGCGGCCGATCCGGCGATCCGCTCCAACACCTCGGTGTGTCTGAAGGTGATCGATCCGGCGATCACGGCACTCTCCGCCGATGCGCAGGCGGATTTCGCCAAGAAGCTTGTCGCCGCCGTCGAGAAGGAAGGCGCCGGTTACGACTTCGCGCACTACCGCGATGCGCCCGCGGGCCTTCGCATCTGGTGCGGCGCGACGGTTGAGGCCGAGGACGTCGAGATTCTGACGCAGTGGATCGACTGGGCTTTCGCCGAGACCAAGGCTTCGCTCGCCAAGGCGGCGTAACTTTCCATCACGTTCGATTGTCATGGCCGGGCTTGACCCGGCCATCCATCAAAAAGATGGACCCGCGGGTCAGGCCCGCGGGTGACGTTCAGCAAATGCATCAGCTTTTCAGGATCACATCCCATGACCAAACCAAAGGTTCTCATTTCCGACGCACTTTCCCCGGCCGCCGTGCAGATCTTCAAGGATCGCGGCGTCGAGGTCGATTTCCAGCCGGATCTCGGCAAGGACAAGGACAAGCTCGCCGAGATCATCGGCAACTATGACGGCCTCGCCATCCGCTCCGCCACCAAGGCGACCGCGAAGATTCTCGAGAAGGCCAAGAACCTGAAGGTCATCGGCCGCGCCGGCATCGGCGTCGACAACGTCGAGATTCCCGCCGCCACGGCGAAGGGCATCATCGTGATGAACACGCCGTTCGGCAACTCGATCACCACCGCCGAGCACGCCATCACACTGATGCTGGCGCTGGCCCGCGAAATTCCCGCCGCCGACGCCTCGACCCAGGCCGGCAAGTGGGAGAAGAACCGCTTCATGGGTGTCGAAATCACCGGCAAGACGCTCGGCATCATCGGCGCCGGCAACATCGGTTCGATCGTTGCCGACCGTGCGCTGGGCCTGCGCATGAAGGTGATCGCGTTCGATCCGTTCCTGTCGCCGGAGCGCGCCAAGGACATCGGCATCGAGAAGGTCGAGCTCGACGACTTGTTCAAGCGCGCCGACTTCATCACGCTGCACACCCCGCTCACCGACAAGACCAAGAACATCATCGACGCAACCTCGATCGCGAAGATGAAGCAGGGCGTGCGCATCATCAATTGCGCGCGCGGCGGTCTGGTCGATGAGCAGGCGCTGGTCGATGCCCTGAATTCCAAGCATGTCGCGGGCGCTGCCTTCGACGTGTTCGTGGAGGAGCCGGCCAAGACCAACGTGCTGTTCGGTCATCCGAATGTCATCTGCACCCCGCATCTCGGCGCCTCCACCACGGAAGCGCAGGAGAACGTCGCGTTGCAGGTCGCCGAACAGATGTCGGATTACCTGCTGACCGGCGCGATCTCCAACGCCGTCAACTTCCCCTCGATCACCGCGGAAGAAGCACCGAAGCTGAAGCCGTTCATCGAACTCGCCGAAAAGCTCGGCTCGTTCGCGGGCCAGCTCACCGAAACCGGCATCACCAAGGTCACGATCACCTATGAAGGTGCTGTCGCGGACATGAAGATCAAGGCGCTGACCTCTGCGGCGCTGACCGGCATGCTGCGTCCGATGCTGGGCGACGTGAACGTCGTCTCCGCGCCGGTGGTGGCGAAGGAGCGTGGCATGGTGGTGGATGAAGTCACCCGAGCCGCCCGCAGCGACTATGAAAGCCTCATCACGGTGACGGTGGCCACCGAACGGCAGGAGCGTTCGGTATCGGGCACGGTCTATCATGACGGTAAGCCGCGCCTGGTCGACATCAAGGGCATCCGCGTCGATGCCGAGTTCGGCAAGTCGATGATCTACATCACCAACGAGGACAAGCCGGGCTTCATCGGCAAGTTCGCTTCGCTGCTCGGCGACGCCAAGATCAACATCGCGACCTTCCATCTCGGCCGCAACGAGCAGGGCGGCGATGCCATCGCGCTGGTCGAGGTTGACGGCGCGGTGCCGGCCGATGTTCTCGCGAAGGTGGCGGCGCTGCCGCAGGTCAAGCAGGCCAAGGCGCTGTCGTTCTAAGCGGGATATCGCAGCACCGGATATGAACGGGCCGGAGTTCTCCGGCCCGTTTGCGTTTGGGCGTTTTCCGAAGGCGGTACGGGGTAACCAACACGAAAGGAAGTTTCGGTAACTGATGTGTCGAACCCGTGCAGAAGCGCGGTCCCGCATCGGAGAAGCCCGTGAAATTTCTGAAGAATCTTCCGATCACCCCCAAGCTCGGTATCCTGGTGGGTGTCGCCGTCGTTGGTCTGTGCGTGGCCGGCCTGTTTGCCGCCTACATGATGAAGAGCGAACTGCTCAGCGCGCGCGAGGCGCAGACCCATGCGCTGGTGGAAACCGCACGCAACGCCGCGATCGGGCTGCAAAAGCAGGTAGAAGCCGGGAAAATGACCAAGGAAGCCGCCATCGAGGAATTCAGCCGTTTCGCGCGGACGATGACCTACGACAACGGCACCGGGTACATGTTCGTCTACACCATGGACGGCATCGCGCTGGCGACGCCGGATTCGAAGCAGATCGGCACCAACCGTCTCGATATCGAAACCGGCGGCCGCAAGCTGGCGCGCGAACTGCGCGACGGCGTCGCCGCCAAGGGCGATGTCACGCTGCGCTATGAATACGAGAAGCCTGGCACCAAGGACCTGATCCGCAAGGTGTCCTACGCGGGGGCGATTCCCGGCTGGAACATGTTCGTCGGCACCGGCGCCTATCTCGACGATCTCGATGCCAAGCTGATGCCGATTGTGATTGCGCTTGGTCTTGCCATTCTCGCCATTGCCGCCTTCGCTGGCGCCATCGCCTGGCTGATCGGCCGCAGCATCACGGTTCCGCTGGGCCAGCTCGGCGCCCGCATGCAGTCGCTCGCCGACGGCAAGCTGGACGACGCTATCCCGGCCCTCGACCGCCGCGACGAGATCGGCAAGATGGCGGCGACGGTTCAGGTGTTCAAGGACAACGCCATCCGCATCCGCGGGTTGGAGGAGCAGGAAGCGGAGCGCCAGAACCGCGCCGCCGCCGAGCGCCAGGAGATGATGAACAATATCGCCAGCAGCTTCGAGAGCAGCGTCAACGGCATCGTCCGCTCGGTGGCGACATCGGCGGCCGGCATGCAGACGACGGCGGAATCCATGACCTCGTCGGCCCGCGATGCCAGTGCCCGCGCCGCGACGGTGGGCTCGGCTTCGGAGAAGGCCTCGAACGACGTCGGCACCGTGGCCGCCGCTGCGGAAGAGCTGTCCAGCTCGGTCGCGGAAATTTCGCGTCAGGTCAGCCAGTCGAACGAGATCGCCACCAAGGCTGTCAGCGATGCCGAGCGCACCAATGCGACGGTGCAGGTTCTGTCCAGCGGCGCCGAGAAGATCGGCGAGGTGGTGCAGCTCATTCACTCGATCGCGGCGCAGACCAATCTGCTCGCGCTCAACGCCACCATCGAGGCGGCGCGTGCCGGTGAGGCTGGCCGCGGCTTTGCGGTCGTCGCATCGGAAGTGAAGGCGCTGGCCAACCAGACCGCCAAGGCCACCGAGGAAATCTCGGCGCAGGTCGCGGCGATGCAGGCGACCACCAGCGATGCGGTCGTTTCGATCCAGGGCATCACCGAGACCATCGCGCGCATGAGCGAGATCACGATGAACATCTCCAGCGCCGTCGAAGAGCAGGGCGCTGCCACCCGCGAGATCGCACGCAACATCCAGTCGGTGGCGGCGGGATCGACCGAGATCAGCGACCACATCGGCGGCGTCAGCGCGGCCGCGGCCGCGACGGGTACGGCGGCGTCGGACGTTCTCTCCAGCGCACGCGACCTCGACCAGCAGTCGGGCATGCTGCGGGCTGCAGTGGACGAATTCCTCGGCAAGGTGCGGGCGGCGTAATCTCCGGAAGCATCGAATACCATCTAACGAACAGGAAGCGGGGCTGCTGAAAGGCAGCCGCGCTTTTTTGTCTCAGTACGTGCGGCGTTACCTGTGGGCGTCAGGCGGACGACGGGTAAGAAAGATTCAACAGTCTTTCTATAAAAGAAGTGAATTCTTACTTCTGGCGCGAGCCTGCGCCGATTTTCCCGGAGAAGCCGCGTGAAATTCCTGAACAACTGGCCCGTCGCCTTGAAGCTTGGCGTTCTGGTGTGCGTGACCCTGATCGGTTTGTGTGCGGCGGGCTTTTTTGCCGCGCGCATGATGCAGAATGAAATGTTCAGCGCGCGGAAGGAGCAACTCCGCGCGATCGTCGATACCGCGAAGAATATGGCAATCGGATACCAGAAGCAGGTCGAAGCCGGGAAGCTGACCAAGGATGCCGCGATCGAGCAGTGGGTTCAGCGGATCCAGAACATGACCTACGACAACGGCGCCGGCTACATGTTCGCCTATACGATGGATGGTATCGCGGTCGCAGTGCTCAACCCGAAGCAGATCGGGACCAGTCACCTCGACAACGAAGTGAACGGCCGCAAGTCCACCCGCGAAATGCGCGACGGTGTTGCGGCGAAGGGCGATGTCACGATCGACTACTTCTGGCAGAAGCCGGGCCTTCCGGAATTGTCACGGAAGATATCTTACGCGGCCGGAATTCCGGGCTGGAATATGTTCGTCGGCACCGGCGCCTACGTCGACGATCTCGACGCCAAGCTGATGCAGATCGTGATGGCGCTGGGCGCGGCGATCCTCGGTATCGGCGTGATCTCCGGCGCGGTGGCCTGGTTCGTCGGCCGCAGCATCACCCGTCCGCTCGGCCTGCTCGGCCTGCGCATGAAGACGCTGGCCGATGGCGAACTCGAGCAGGAAATCCCGGGCATCGGCCGGCGCGACGAGATCGGTTCGATGGCGGAAACGGTGCAGGTGTTCAAGGACAATGCCGTTCGCATGCGCGATCTTGAAAGCGCCGAAGCCGCGACGCGCGAGCGCGCGGCGGAGGAGCGCAAGGCCGCGATGCATGCCATCGCGCTGGAGTTCGAGAGCAGCGTCAACGGCATCGTGCGTTCGGTGGCCTCATCCGCCGCGGGCATGCAGACCACGGCGCAATCGATGACCCATTCGGCGACCGACGCCAGCGCCCGCGCGGCGACAGTGGGCTCGGCCTCCGAGAAGGCCTCGAACGACGTCGGCACTGTGGCTGCGGCGGCGGAAGAGCTGTCGAGTTCGGTCGCGGAGATTTCGCGTCAGGTCAACCAGTCGAATGAAATCGCTTCCAAGGCGGTGGCGGATGCCGAGCGCACCAATGCGACGGTGCAGGTTCTGTCCAGCGGCGCGGAAAAGATTGGTGAAGTCGTGCAGCTCATTCACTCGATCGCGGCGCAGACCAATCTGCTCGCGCTCAACGCCACCATTGAGGCGGCGCGCGCCGGCGAGGCGGGCCGTGGTTTCGCCGTGGTGGCGTCCGAAGTGAAGGCGCTGGCGACGCAGACCGCCAAGGCGACCGAGGAGATTTCGGCTCAGGTTGCGGCGATGCAGGCGACCACCAGCGATGCGGTGGTGTCGATCGGCGGCATCACCGAGACGATCACGCGCATGAGCGAGATCACCATGAATATCTCCAGCGCCGTTGAAGAGCAGGGCGCTGCCACCCGCGAAATCGCGCGCAACATCCAGTCGGTGGCGGCGGGTTCGGCCGAGATCAGCGATCACATCGGCGGCGTCAGCGCGGCGGCATCGGCCACCGGCAATGCGGCGTCGGTCGTTCTCACCAGCGCCCGCGATCTCGACCAGCAATCGGGCATGCTGCGTTCGGCGGTGGATGAGTTCCTCGGCAAGGTGCGGGCAGCGTGATGCCTCGGTGGCGAAGTATCGCTACTACAAACAAGATGTCGTCCCCGCGAAAGCGGGGACCCACCTTTTCTTGGAAATTCCTGAGATGGCGAGGTCAGACAGGTCTCGCCAATCCGGATTGTTCTTTTCGATGAGTTCGATCTTCCAGGCCCTGTTCCATTTCTTGAGCTGCTTCTCCCGGCGAATGGCATCTGAGGGCGTGTCGTACCCTTCAACATAGACAAGACGATTAACGGCATAGCGTTGCGCGAATTCCGATCCGCGTCCGCCCTTGTGCTGAGATAGCCGAAGAGCGAGATTGTTTGTAATGCCGATAGAGCGTGCCGTTGGGTTGGCTCGCGAGAATGTAGACGTGGTACGTCACCCCGTCTTCGGTCACCACAAGTTCGCTTACAGGCTATGGGTCCCCGCTTTCGCGGGGACGACATCGGGGATTGCTCGAAAGTCAGCTTTAACTCACTGCTTCTCGATCTTGGCTTCGCGGATCAGCTTTTCCCACACCACCAGCTGCTCCTTCAGGAATTTGTCGAAGCTCTCGGGCGTGCCGGAAAAGGCCTCCATGCCGCGGCCGGCCAGTTCCTTTTGCATGTCGGGCCGCTCGATCACCTTGCGGATCTCCGCATTCAGCTTTGTCACGATATCCTTCGGCATGTTGGCCGGGCCGAGATAGCCCTGCCATGAGGTGATGTCGAAGCCCTTCACGCCGGCTTCGTCCATGGTGGGAAGCTGCGGCAGCAGTGCGGAGCGCTTGATCGTCGTCACCGCCAGCGCCTTCAGCGCGCCCGCGTTGACATGGGGAAGTCCGGTCGGGACGTCGACGAACATCATGCTCACGCGGCCGGCGATCACGTCGGTCAGCGCCGGCGGCGAACTCTTGTAGGGCACATGCAGCAGGTCGATGCCTGCGAGCGTGGCGAACGTCGCGCCGGAGACGATGGCTGACGAACTGCCGCTGGCGTAGGAGTATTTGCCCGGCTCCTTCTTGGCCAGCGCAACGAGGTCGGCGACCGAATTGACCGGCAGCTTCGGATCGATCACCAGCATGAACGGCAGGTCGCCGGTGCGCGCGATCGGGGTGAAGTCCTTGATCGGATCGTACGTCATGTTCTTCAGCAAATACGGATTTGCCGAATGCGACGTGTTGGTGGTGACGAAGATCGTGTAGCCGTCCGGCTCGGAGCGCGCGACGTAGCTCGCCGCGATCGAGCCGTTGGCGCCGGGCTTGTTCTCGATCACGATGTTGGCGCCGAGACCGGTGGCGAGTTCCTTCGAGATCAGGCGCGTGGTGGTGTCCGTGCCGCTGCCTGCGGCGAACGGCAGCACCAGCGTGATGTTCCTGCCCGGTGCGGGCCACGCCGTCTGCGCAGCCGATGGTCCGGCAGCCAGAACGCCCGCCGTGACGGCCAGCGCCAAGGTCATTGGTGATATCGTTGATTTCAGGAAGTTCATGGATGGTGTCTCCGCCCTGTCATTTCTTTATGCGCCGGTCGTCATGTCACCGGGCGGTGACTGCGCCGAACGCTTGGGGCAGAGATTGCGCGAAGTTGCGCGGGATTGCCAGCGAGTGATGCGATTTTAGGAGGCGGGACGTTTCCCGGCCGATCCGCGCCGCGATGCGGTGATCACGCCCGCCAGCACGAGCACATAGCCGACCAGGTGGAACAGCTCCGGCTTCTCGCCGAGCAGCACGATCGCCATGGCCGAACCGAACACCGGCACCAGATGGAAGAACGGCGCGGCCCGGTTGGGCCCGATCAGTTCGATCCCACGGTTGAAGAAAATGTAGGCCAGTGTCGAGGGAAAGATCACCACGAAGACGACGGTGGCGATCGTCAGCTTGTCGAGTATCAGCCTGTCGCCAACCGAGATTTCCCATCCCACCAGCGGCACCAGCATCAGGGCGCCGGACCCGGTGGTGAAAGCGATCAGCGAGAGCGGATTGATCTTCGGGCGCCGCGTCATCAGGGCGGAGTACAGTCCGAACACGAACAGCGCGGCGGCGAAGCTGATATCGCCGGCGTTGATCTGGATGTCTGCCAGCGCGCCGAGATTCCCGCGCAGAACGATCACGAGCACGCCGAGCAGCGAGACGAGGATGCCGGCCGTCTGCATCCATGACAGCCGTACGCCGAACAGCACCAGCGCCCACAGCGCCACGAACAGCGGTCCCGACGACTGGATCAGCAGCGCATTCAGCGCCTGGGTGTGTTGCAGTCCCCAATAGGACAGGGCGTTGTTGAAGGCGAAGCCGGTCAGCGCGAGAACCAGCAGCAGCGGCAAGTGCCTGCGCATCACCGGCCAGTCACGTTGCAGGTAGGGCCACGCGAAAGGAAACACGACGAGGGATGTTCCGGCCCAGCGCAGGAATGTCAGTGTGAACGGCGGGACATGGCCGGCGACGAAGCGCCCGAGCACGATATTGGCGGCCCAGAACAGCGCCATCAGACTGAGCAGCAGATAGGGCTGGTTCGCCAGCCGTGAGGCAAGCGAGGACTGGCGCAAGGGCGGATCGGCGACGGTCATGGGGCTTTGGGAAAGAGGCTGTGTGAAGTTGTGCCGGTGTTTCGCACCTTTCACAACCGCCAAACCCGGATTGCTCCGTTGCGCCAGACGGGCATCAGCGCGGTGTTTGCTTCTTCCTGCTAGGCTTCCGCGACCGCCGACGTGCGCCGCGCGGCGACGATCACACCGGTCAGCACCAGCGCATAGCCGGCAAAATGGAATAGTTGCGGCCGCTCGCCGAGGAAGGCGATGGCGAGCACAGATCCGAACACCGGGATCAGATGGAAAAACGGTGCGGCGCGGTTGGCGCCGATCAGTTCGACGCCGCGGTTGAAGAAAACATAGGCGAGGATCGATGGAAAGATTGCGACATAGGCGAGCGTGAGCGCGTTGTTCATGCTGAGCGATGGCGTCAGCCCGCTCAGAGCTTCGATGATCACGGCGGGAATCAGCAACACCGTCGCGTAGCCGGAGGTGAACGCCATGAAGGCGAGCGGATGGATCGCCGGGCGTTTCACGGCCATCACGGAGTAGAGTCCGAAGATGATCAGCGCGATGGTGAAGATCAGATCGCCCTTGTTCAGGTGAATCGAGGAAAGGGCAGCCGGATCGCCCCGCGTCAGAATCGTGAGGACGCCAAGCAGCGAAATTCCGATGCCGATGGTCTGCGGCCAGGTGAGGCGAATGCCGAGCAGCACGAGCGACCACAGCGCGACGATCAGCGGCCCCGATGACTGGATCAGCAGCGCATTCAGCGCCTCGGTGTATTTCAGCCCGAGATAGGCGATGGCGTTGTAACCGGCGAGCCCGGTGAGGGTCAGCAGCGTCAGGACAGGCAGATGCTTGCGGATCATCGGCCACTCGGCCCTCAGATGGGGCCATGCGAAGGGCAGAACGAGCAGGCAGGCGAAGCCCCAGCGCAGGAAGGACAGCGCCATCGGCGGAAAATCCGCTGCGATAAAGCGTCCCAGCACGACATTGCCCGCCCAGAACAGGGATGACAGCGTCAATAGCAGATAGGGCCGGTTCATCAGCCAGTGTGCGGCGGGTCGCGGGGCGGGCTCGTTCATGTCGGCGGCAGATTATGGGCTTTACAAGGAAGGCCGGGACTGGCCGGAATTATTTGGGGATATCAATGATTTGCGCCCCTTTCAGCAGAGCCGTCAACACCCGTTGGAGCTTGCGTCCCATGCGCGCATCCGTTATCCGGTGACATGCCTCGCAAGCGCGCGCCCTGCTGCAAGGCGCTGGGTTTCCAGCGGATTTGCGGGTTGCGGGAGAATGTCTCGAAATGGCTAACGTTGTCGTCGTCGGCGCCCAGTGGGGCGACGAAGGAAAAGGCAAGATTGTCGACTGGCTGTCGGAGCAGGCCGACATCGTCGTCCGCTTTCAGGGCGGCCACAACGCCGGCCATACGCTTGTCATCAACGGCAACACCTACAAGCTGGCGCTGCTTCCGTCGGGCGTGCTGCGGCCGTCGAAGCTTTCGGTGATCGGCAACGGCGTGGTGTTCGACGCGCAGGCGTTTCTCGCCGAACTCGAGAAGCTGCAGGGACAGGGCGTGAAGATTTCGCCCGACAATCTGCGCATCGCCGAGAACGTCACGCTGATCCTTCCGCTGCACCGCGAGCTCGATGCGATCCGCGAGAACGCTGCCAAGGCCAACGCCATCGGCACCACCCAGCGCGGCATCGGCCCTGCTTATGAAGACAAGGTCGGCCGCCGCGCCATCCGGCTGATGGATCTCGCCGATCCGCAGACGCTGCCGCACAAGATCGATCGCCTGCTGGCGCATCACAATGCACTGCGCCGTGGCCTCAATCTTCCTGAAGTCGATGGTAAGGATATCCTGAAGGAACTGTCGGCGATCGCGCCGAAGGTGTTGCCGTTCGCGGACTCGGTCTGGAATCTGCTCGACCACAAGCGCCGCGAAGGCAAACGCATTCTGTTCGAGGGCGCGCAGGGTGCGCTGCTCGACGTCGATCACGGCACCTATCCCTACGTCACCTCGTCCAACACCGTGGCTGCTCAGGCGGCGACGGGCACTGGCATGGGGCCGGGCTCGGTCGGCTATGTGCTTGGCATCTGCAAGGCCTACACCACGCGCGTCGGGCAGGGACCATTTCCGACCGAACTCAACAACGAGATCGGCGAGGAAATCGGCCGCCGCGGCAAGGAATTCGGCGTCAACACCGGACGCAAGCGCCGCTGCGGCTGGTTCGACGCGGTGCTGGTGCGGCAGACGGCCCGGACCAGCGGTATTCATGGCCTTGCGCTGACCAAGCTCGACATCCTCGACGGCTTCGACGAGATCCAGGTCTGTGTCGGCTACAAGCTCGACGGGAAGGAGATCGACCACCTGCCTGCCGGTGAGGGCGCGCAGGCACGGGTCGAGCCGATCTATGAGACCATCGAAGGCTGGAAGGAGCCGACGGCCAATGCCCGGTCGTGGGCCGATCTGCCTGCGCAGGCGATCAAATATGTTCGCCGGGTGGAGGAACTGGTCGGCTGCCCGATCGCGCTGCTGTCCACCAGCCCGGAACGCGAGGATACGATCCTCGTGCAAAACCCGTTCGAAGCTTGAACAAAATGGCCTGTCATGGGTGGACTGTGTTCTGTTGATTGACGTTTTTTAAGTACAGGGTTCGTCGAGAATCCTGCAGACTGGACAAGGATGGCTGATTACTACCCGCTCATAGCCCGTGCCATCGCCGGACTGGACCCCAGTGCCCCCGGCGAGCAACGTCGTGCGCTCTATGAGCGCGCGCGAACGGCGCTGATTTCCCAGTTGCGCGGCGTGCAGCCTGCCTTGAGCGAAGCCGAAATCACGCGCGAGCGGCTGGCGCTCGAGGACGCGGTGCGCCGGGTCGAGGCCGACGCCGTCCGCCGCGCGGCCGCGCATCAGGCCGCGTCCGGCGAAGCGCCGCCCGAGCGTCCAGCCGCCCCGCCGCCCCCTGCTGCGCCACCTTCGCCGTCAGCCCAGCCGCGCGCGCCGCTGCCCGGCCGGCGTGACGGTCCGCGCCCCGGCGATGCCCTGCGCGAAAGCGCACGCAGCGCACGTACCGGAAACGCTCCGCCGCCGGCCCCCGGCCGGCCCGCTCCACGGCCCGAGGCCAATGGAGCGCCGGACCAGCGTCCGCCGCGGAATCTGCGCGGCGATCAGCCGCCGCCGCTGGCCCGCCCGCAGCCGCCGGTTCAGCCGGGCCTGCCGTCGTCGATGCGCGATGTCCGCGCGCGCGATCAGCGCAGCGACGACACCCGCATGCTCGATGAGTTCACGCAGGATGCACGTGCGCAGCGCCGCCCGCCGCAGGGTTCGGGCATGCGCGATGTGGTTGCCGATGCCAACGATCTCGGCGGCGCGACCCGTTCCGCGCGGCGCAGCCAGGCGCAGGATTTTCCCGATCAGCGTGGTACGGCGCCTTACAGCTACGACGAATCCATCGAGGAAGCCGGACGCTATCAGCCGAACGGCTCGCCGCGCGCGCGTGCCTCCCGCGACGAACCCGAAACGGAGAAGCGCGGCTTTCCGGTCAAGACCGCCATCGCGGTCTGTGTCGCGATCATCGCGATCGGCGGCGCGGTGTGGGGCGGCCCCAAGGCGTATTCACTGATCAAGTCGCTCACCACCAAGCCCGCGCAGCAGGCCGACACCGCGCCGAAGGATGCGGCGGGAACGCGGCCGAAAATCACCGACCGGGTGGGGCAGCCGGGCTCGACGCAGATTGCGCCGGTGGCGCAGCGCGTGGTGCTCTACGACGAGGACCCCTCGGCGCCGCAGGGCAAGCAGTATGTCGGCTCGGTGATCTGGCGCACCGAAGCGGTCAAGGTGCCCGCCGGCCAGCCGCCGGATATCGGCGTGCGCGCCGACATCGATATTCCCGAGCGCAAGATCAAGATGTCGCTCTCGATCCGCCGCAACACCGATGCGTCGCTGCCCGCGAGCCACACTGCGGAGCTGACCTTCGTGCTGCCGCCGGATTTCGGCACCACCATCGCCAACGTGCCTGGTGTGCTGATGAAGTCCAACGAGCAGGCGCGCGGCACGCCGCTGGCCGGCCTCGCGGTGAAAGTCACCGACGGATTCTTCCTGGTCGGACTGTCGAATGTCGAGGCCGACAAGGCGCGCAATCTGCAGCTCCTGAAGGAGCGGTCGTGGTTCGATATTCCGCTGGTCTATGCCAACCAGCGCCGTTCGATCATCGCCATCGAGAAGGGCGCGCCGGGCGAGCGCGCATTCAACGAAGCATTCACGGCCTGGGGGCAGTGACATTATGAAGATCACACTCGCTGGCTCGCGTCATTTCGGCGTCGAGACATTCAACATGATGCGCGGTCACGGCATCGAGGTGATCCGTGTTGTGGTCGCGGACGGCGAGGACCGTCTCGCCGCGGCGGCCCGCGCCGCCGGCATCGAGGTCGTGGTGCAGGCAAAGCCCAAGCTCATCGTGGCTTCGGAAATCGCACCGGGCACCGATCTGATCGTCACCGCCCACAGCCATGCGATGGTCAGCGATGGTGCGCTGAAAGCCGCCAGACATGGCGGCATCGGCTACCATCCGTCGCTGCTGCCGCGCCATCGCGGCATCGCGGCGGTGGAATGGACCATCAAGGAGCGCGACGCGATTGCCGGCGGCACGATCTATCACCTGTCGGACCGGCTCGATGCGGGCGCGATCGCCGCGCAGGACTGGGTGTTCGTGAAGAAGAACGAGACCGCGCGCGAATTGTGGGAGCGGGCGCTGGCGCCGCTCGGCCTCAGGCTTCTGGCGCAGGTGATCGATCAGGCAAAGACCAGCGGCAATCTGCCGTCGATGCCGCAGGACGAGCAGTTCGCGACCAACGCGCCGCGGCTCGACAGGGAAAAGCCTCACGCCGCGCCCAAGAGCGCGGCGTCGGGATCGTAAGTTCCGGCGTCTTCAGTTCTCCGTCGAATTTTTTCAACCACATCGCATCTCACCCCATGTCATCCCCGCGAAAGCGGGGATCCATATTTTTCGAGTCGAATAGCGTTGTGACTGTACCCCCACCCCGACCGGCTTCGCCGGTCGACCCTCCCCGCAAGGGGGAGGGATCAAGACTCACGCCGCGCGGGTCTCGCCGGCGCGCACCGCGCTCGACACAAGGTCGTTGGCGTCGGTGACGCCGTCGGCGGCGCGGCGAACGATTGTCTGTGCCATCTTCGCCTTGGTCGCGGGCGTGCGGTTCTCCAGCGCGATCTGCTCGACGGCGATGTCGAGAATTTTTCTCAACGTGGCGACGTAATCCGGATCGAATTTTTCCGGTGGGCGATTGACCATGCGCTTCTCCTCTTCGGACATTTCAAGGCGTGATTGCATCGGACTTTATCTCTGCGATCGCGCCTTCGGTGAGCGGGCGGACCATGCTTCCGCAATGGGGCAGATGTGAGTCAGCATCGCGATTTGCAATGCGCATGCATCGATGTGAAATTGGAAAGGCTCCAGTCACATTTCTTTCAAGGTGATGAAGATTCCGCAGCGCACTTTGACGATTTGTCATGGGAATCGCACCACATCTTGTGTCTGCGATTCGACAATTTGCGCGGTGCGATGCATGCTTTCACACCTGCGACGAAACCGTGAATGCAAACGGGTGATGCGCCCGTGTTCCCGCGCCACAATTCACGCAACACACAAGGAGACGTGATGGCCGATACGCCCGCAACACAAGCCGATCCGCATTTCGTGCCGATCGAAGGTACGATGGAGGCACCGATCATCTTCTTCGAGGTGTGCCCGACATTCGGGAACAACGGCGGGCTGATCAACCTGATGCTTGCGACCGGCCTGATCGACTCCGCCCCCCATGGAAAAGTGGCAAGCCGTGTGAAAGCGGTGGCGCATCTGCGCATGACCGCCGCCGCCGCGGTGAATCTGCGTGACACATTGAACAATGCGCTCGCGATGGGCGTGCCGGTTCAGAAGCCCGAAGGCCGGACGAACTGATCGGGAATTTGATTCTGATATTTTTTGCGAGGTTGAGATGCTTTCGACGACAATGATGGTTCCAGTCACGATGTCCCGAGCCGCGTGGCGCGTGCTTGCGTTGTGTGGGGCGCTGACGATGGTGCTGCTGGCATGGCCGCTTGCGGCGCAGCACGTGACGCCGAGCAAGCCGTTCCTCGAGAAGAACGCGTTCTATCTGCGCTCGGCCGGGTTCCGCATCCAGCTCGCCAATGACGCGGGGGGACAGCGCGCACTCAAGGCGCTGCCGCCGCATCGTTTTGTGATTCACAAGGCGGGCGGCACGCCGCGGTATGTCTATGCCGATCCCGGCATGTGCAACTGCATTTTCAGCGGCACGCTCGACAACTACAGATCCTATCTGGATATCCTGCGGCAGCCGCTTCCGGGCGCTGACGATGTCTCGCCGGACTACAAGACGCAGGCCAGCGCGCTTTTGCTGGATCAGCCGATCGACTTCGGCATGACCAACGATAACGACAGCCTGGCGGATTACTTCCGCGACTATCTGTAGCTTCGGACCATCTGTAACCTGGTACGCCTGTTGTGCGCTGCCATAAGCAGGCAGCGCGCATCACGCTGCTTGTTCGCGCTCGTTTTTCTTTGTTACGCTTCACGTGTTGTCCATCAACACATGCTGACCGCGCGCCAAGTCGCGGCAGCCGGGGAAACAAGAGGGTAACAAAAATGGCTTCACGACGCGCCGCGATCGGGCTGATCGCGATGGGCTTTGCTGCATTCCTCTCATCAGGCGGCGCTTCGGCGCAGGACTATCCGACGCGTCCCGTGAAGTGGGTGGTGGGTTATCCGCCCGGCGGTGCGACCGACATTCTCGCGCGGCTGATCGGCCAGCGATTGTCGGAACGGCTCGGTCAGCAGTTCATCATCGAGAACAAGCCGGGCGCGGGCAACAATGTCGGCACCGAATCCGTGGTGAACGCCGATCCCGATGGCTATACGGTCCTGCTGGTCAATCCCGCCAACGGCATCAACGCCTCGCTCTACGCGAAGCTGAGCTTCAATTTCATTCGCGACATCGCGCCGGTGGCCGGGCTCGCGCGCGTGCCCAATGTGATGATCGTGCCGAACGATTTTCCGGCCAAGACGGTGGCGGAATTCATCGCCTATGCGAAGGCCAATCCCGGCAAGGTCAATATGGCCTCAAGCGGCAACGGCACCTCGATCCATCTGTCCGGTGAACTGTTCAAGGCGATGACCGGCGTCGAGATGCTGCACGTTCCCTATCGTGGCTCCGCGCCCGCGATCACCGATCTCTTGAGCGGCCGCGTGCAGGTGATGTTCGACAACATGCCGTCGGCGATTTCGCACATCCGGGCGGGCACGCTGCGGGCGATTGCGGTGACGACGGAGAAGCGCTCGCCGGAGCTGCCGGACACTCCGACCGTTGGCGACACGGTGAAGGGCTATGAAGCCTCCGCGTGGTTCGGCATGGGCGCGCCGGCCAAGACGCCGAAGCCGATCATCGACAAGCTCAACAAGGAGATCAACGCGATCCTCGCCGAGCCCGAGATGAAAAAGAAGATCGCGGACATGGGCGGCGTCGCGCTGGTCGGAACGCCGGAGGATTTCGGCAAGATCATCGTCTCCGAAACCGACAAGTGGGAGAAGGTGGTCAAGTTCGCCGGAGCAAGGGTGGAGTAGGGGCTAGGGCTCCACCTGAGGCGGAGCAGGGTAAATCGTCATTGCGAGGAGCGAAGCGACGAAGCAATCCACTCTTTCTTTATTTTGCAAAGATGGATTGCTTCGCTCCGCTCGCAATGACGGCGCTGCGGCCGCGCGTTCAGCCACGAGGTAATGCCGACAAGCAGCAAATCCTCAACCGGTCATCGTGGCCATCACCCGGTCATCCCCGCGAAAGCGGGGATCCATCTTTGCTTTATATTGAAGGCGGAAATTTTTAAGACTGGGTCCCCGCTTTCGCGGGGACGACCGGAATTAGTTAGCTTTACGACGAAGCCGGAGTTTGGCGCGGTCATCAAGGCAGCGGCAACTTGGTGAAAATCAAATATTTCGGGAGTTTTCAATGAAAGTGAAAGTACAAGGGTGGAGTAGAAATTGCGGCTGGAAAGAATTGGTCCGATCAAAATTACAGCGGCTTAAAATACCACCCCATTGGCAAGGCGACCTTTATGCTGGCAAGCCAAGACTTGAGTGCTCATTCCGAAATGGAAGAATTGAAGGTGTAAAATTCTCCAGCGATGCTCGGTTGCGTCTATCCGGCAATTACTTGTTGGAGATAAGCCTGACCAGAGAGGACATTGCGCATCTTCACTTGATTATGAGTAATCATCCTCAACAAGGCTGAATCATTCAAGGAATAAATTCCTTGACAATTTCCCCGCGATAATCCATCTTCCATCCATCCCGCCTCACTTGAGGGGCGTTGCCAGGGACGCTTGTTAGCGCGGGGCGGGATGCGGCGCCTGCGCGCGCGGGAGAGACGGTCTCTCGTGCGTCCGGGAGGCTTCGGGTCATCGTCCGGGCCAACTACGTGGCCCCGCCTTCAGTGGCTGGACGCGGACAGGATGAAGGCAGGCGAAAGCCCGCCGGATCGGGGCGTGAAAGCGTCCGTCCTGTCCCGGAAGAACGATCCCGTCGCCAAAAATCGCCGCGGCGGAGCGCCGAAAGGCGATGCGCGGTGCGGCTTGTCCGCGTCGCGACTCCACCTACGTGCGCCTTTCGGCGTTCCGTCCCCTCATGCTTGCGAGGGGGCCATGTGAGGCGAGGCCGCCGTGCGCGATGTGTGCGACAGACGGCGCGTGCGCGCTCATTCCACGTCATCAAATCCATCAACGGGAGCGTTGCTCATGACGGCGCGGTTCAGGCTGGAAGGTCCTTACGGTTTCAGCGGCGCGGAGAATCCGCGCCTGACCGGCGAGACACCCGCCGCGCACACCGCGCGCGATTGCGATTATTGCGGCCGTGTTGTCGCGCGTGCCGAGATGGAGTTTCTGCGCGCCTGGCGCGATTGTCCCGACCGCGCCTGCCGCCGCGCGCGGCGCTGTCTTGGGCCGGAATTTTCCTGCCGCGCGGACAACAGCAATCCGCGCCTCCTCGGATTTCTCGAACAGGGCGCTGCGATCGATTTCGCCTATGACGAATTGCAGCGGATGCGATTGCTGCGAAAGCAAATGCGGGAGCGGGAGTGGGCATGATGAGGGCGTGTGTGTCGCTACATCTTCGGTGTCGTCCCCGCGCAGACGATGTTTCTTCACCTCTCCCCGGCGGGGAGAGGTCGGCGCGTAGCGCCGGGTGAGGGGGATCGCATGCCAGTTTTGAGATCGGAACCCCCTCACCCCAACCCTCTCCCCCACGGGGAGAGGGAGCTATCAGGCATGCGCGGAATCCGACGGTTCGTAACCGCACAACAAAAAAGCCGGCCCGAAGGCCGGCTTTCGTATGTCGTGATGCGCGAGAGGTTAGTACGCCGCTTCCAGTGCGGCGTGCTCCTGCTTGGCGATGGCGGTCTTCACCGCCGCCTGCACCTTCTCGAACGCGCGGACCTCGATCTGCCGCACGCGCTCGCGCGACACGCCGAATTCGGCGGCAAGGTCTTCCAGCGTCATCGGCTCTTCAGCCAGACGCCGCGCCTCGAAGATGCGGCGCTCGCGGTCGTTGAGCACGCCCATCGCGCCGGTCAGCGCGTTGCGGCGATGATCAAACTCCTCGTTCTCCGCCATGATGGCTTCCTGGTTGGGCGAGGTATCGACCAGCCAGTCCTGCCATTCGCCGGGTTCGCCGTCGTCACGGATCGGAGCGTTGAGCGACGCGTCGCCACCGAGGCGGCGGTTCATGTCGATCACGTCCTGTTCCGTTACGCCCAGGCGGGTCGCGATCTGCTTCACCTGTTCGGGGCGCATATCGCCCTCTTCAAGCGCGGAGATCTTGCTCTTCGCCTTGCGGAGATTGAAGAACAGCTTCTTCTGGTTCGCGGTGGTGCCCATTTTCACGAGCGACCACGAACGCAGGATGTATTCCTGGATCGACGCCTTGATCCACCACATTGCGTAGGTGGCCAGGCGGAAGCCCTTCTCGGGCTCGAAGCGTTTGACAGCCTGCATCAGGCCGACGTTGCCTTCGGAGACAACCTCGGAAATCGGCAGGCCATAGCCGCGATAACCCATGGCAATCTTGGCCACGAGCCGGAGATGGCTGGTGACGAGCTTGTGCGCGGCGTCGCGGTCATCGTGCTCGCGCCAGCGCTTGGCGAGCATGTACTCATCCTGCGGTTCCAGCATCGGGAACTTGCGGATTTCCGTCAGGTAGTGTGCAAGGCCGGATTCTCCGTTGAGAACCGGTAAAGTAGCGGCACGGGCCATGTTGCGCCCCTCCAGAGTTCACGCCCCCGATAGCGGCGGGCGAGGCAGGCCATCTGCTGTGTCAAAGCCAGAAGCACTGCAATGTTCCGCGCCGGGACGATCCCGAGCGCAGGTGCAGCATACTCCAAAACCCGAGGGGGAGGGAAGAACAAAACGGGGTCACGAACCCGTGACCCGGGTTAAAGGTTTGTAACCATGCGGCTTTTTAGCGCACCACCTTTAGTCTGTGCTACGGAGGGCGGCCTCAAGGAGGACCAAATCCTCCGGCAGCGGCGATTCCCAGTGAAGAATTTCTCCGGACGCCGGATGCTCCAGGACCAGCAAATAAGCATGGAGGGCCTGCCTGCCAAGAGCGGCGAGCGCCGCCTGGCTTTGCGGGCCGAGCTGGCGGGCCTTGGTCTTGAAGCCGGAGCCGTAGACGTCGTCGCCGAGCAGCGGATGACCGAGATGGGCGAGGTGGACGCGGATCTGATGGGTGCGTCCGGTCTCGAGCTGGCAGGCGAGCAGCGAGGCGACCGGTTTGCCGTCCCGCCCGGTGAAGCTCTCCATGGTTTCCCAATGGGTGACCGCGTCGCGGCCACCCTGCCGCACCGCCATTTTGTCCCGCGAGTAGGGATGGCGGTCGATCGGCTGATCGATGGTGCCGCGGCTCCAGGCCGGCGCTCCCCAGACAAACGCCATGTAGCCGCGCCGCATTTCGCCGGTGCGACCGTGGTCGGCGAATTGCGCCGACAGCGACTGGTGCGCGCGGTCGTTCTTGGCGACCACCATCAATCCGGTGGTGTCCTTGTCCAGCCGGTGGACGATGCCGGGCCGCTTCACCCCGCCGATGCCGGACAGGCTTGCGCCGCAATGGGCAATCAGCGCGTTGACCAGTGTGCCGGTCTCGTGTCCGGCGGCGGGATGGACGACGAGGTTTTTCGGCTTGTCGATGACGATGATGTCGTCATCCTCGAACACGATGTCGAGCGGGATATCCTCGCCCTCGGGCTCGGCGGGCGCAGCGGGCGGAACGTCGATTGTGATCGTATCGCCCGCTTTGACATGATAAGCGGGGTCGCGAACCGGGGCAGGTCCGACGCTGACCTGGCCCGCAAGGATCAGCGCCTTCAGGCGCGAGCGCGACAGGTCGGGGCTGCGCACGGCCAGCACGCGATCCAGCCGCTGCGATCCTTCATCGCCCTCGACCGTGACCTTGTGACGCGTATTTTCGGAAGACTGCTGCATGACTGAAACTGTTGCGCCCGATCCGACCCCCGAGCAAGCCGCGCTGATCGCGCGGGTGCGACGGATGATGCTGATTGCCGGCCTGACCACGGCGATCGGGGTGGGGGCTCTGCTGGTCGCTATCGGCTACCGCCTTTTCCGCAGCGATGGAAGCGTTCAGATCACCGATGTGACCGCCACGCTGCCGAAGGGCGCGCGGATCGTCTCCACGGCAAGCGCGGGCGAGCGGCTGGCGGTGACTGTCGAGATCGGCGGCACAACCGAAATCCGCACCTATGACGCGAAGACGCTGAAACCGGTGGGGCGGCTGAAATTCGCGGCCGAGCCGTAAGCGTTCCGCGCCAGGTCGTTAACCGTCGTTCCATTCGTTCGTACGCTGGCCACCGGACGATGGCCGTGAAGCGGGCGCATATGTGGATTTCGCCGGCTCTCAAGCCTTGCAGGTGCGGCCGTTCGAGGCTATTCCCTCTCCAGCGCTTGCTCCCTTCGTCTAGCGGTTAGGACGCGGCCCTCTCAAGGCTGAAACAGGGGTTCGATTCCCCTAGGGAGCGCCAGTCTCTCGCGGCCGCCTGTGCGCCGCCGAAGGTAGACCGCAAACCTCCTCAAGAAATCGTCGAGTTAAGGCGTCGCATCGATTGTGCTCTGCACTCTCATCCTGCGCGCATTGATCGCGCATCGGGCAGATGATTACATCGGCGCGCTGGGGCGCGGGTTGCCCGAGCTCACTCAAGAAGGAATTCGCTCACGACCACATCGATTTGAAAAACATTGGCCGGCTAACGGCCAATCATCAGGGAGGAGATGCACATGACCGAGTTTACGCCGGATCGACGATCTCTGCTCAAAGGAAGCGCCGCGGCTCTGGCTGCTGCGGCGACCATGTCAGCCGACCAGATGCTCGGCTACGCCAAGGCCTGGGCGCAGACCGCGCAATGGAAGCCGGAAGCTGGCGCCACCATCAACATGCTGCGGTGGAAACGCTTTGTGGAGGCCGAGGACGTCGCCTTCATGAAGATCGTCGATGCCTTCCAGAAGGCGACCGGCGTCAAGATCAATGTCTCCAATGAATCGTTCGACGACATCCAGCCCAAGGCCTCGGTCGCGGCCAATACCGGGCAGGGGCTCGACATGGTGTGGGGGCTTTACTCGCTGCCGCATCTGTTTCCCGAAAAGTGTGTCGATGTCACCGACGTCGCAGAATATCTCGGCAAGAAATACGGCGGCTGGGCGCCGTCCGGCGTGGCCTATGGCAAGCGCGGCAACAAGTGGCTCGGCATTCCGGTGGCCGCGAGCGGCGGCCTTGTGAACTACCGCGTCGCCGCCATGCAGAAGTGCGGCTTCAAGGAATTTCCGAAAGACCTCGGCGGCTTCCGCGAACTGATCAAGGGTCTCAAGGCAAACGGAACGCCGGCAGGCATGGCGCTTGGCCATGCGACAGGCGACGCCAACGGCTGGCTCGCCTGGGCGATGTGGGCGCACAACGCTTACACTGTCGACAAGAACAACAAGGTGATCATCAACTCGCCGGAGACGGCGAAGGCGCTGGAATACGTCAAGTCGCTCTATGAGAACTTCATTCCCGGCGTCATCTCCTGGAACGACAGCTCCAACAACAAGGCGTTCCTGGCCGGCCAGCTTCATCTCACCACCAACGGCATCTCAATCTATGTCGCGGCGAAGAAGGAGAACCCGGCGATCGCGGCGGACATGGATCACGCGCATCTGCCGGTCGGCATCAGCGGTCAGGTGCGGGAGCAGCATCTCGGCTTTCCGATCCTGATCTTCAACTTCACCAAATATCCGCAGGCCTGCAAGGCGTTCACCGCATTCCTGATGGAAGGGCCCCAGTTCAATCCGTGGATCGAGGCGGCGCAGGGCTATCTGTCGCACTTCCTGCTCGCCTACGATGCCAATCCGATCTGGACCGCCGATCCCAAGAACACGCCGTATCGCGATGTCGCCAAACTGGCGTCGACACCGGCGGGCATCGGCACGCTCAACGAAAGCGCGGCGGCTGCGATTGCGGATTTCGTCGTCGTCGACATGTTCGCCAACTACTGCTCCGGGCGCGAAGACCTCAAGGGCGCGATCGCATCGGCGGAACGTCAGTTCAAGCGGATTTACCGCGGCTAGGCGCGCTGAATTTGTCGGCGATAGGCTCACATTCTCGTGTGCGTCATTGCGAGGAGCATAAGCGACGAAGCAATCCACGCTTTCTCCAAAAAAGTGGATTGCTTCGCTTCGCTCGCAATGACGGCGGTAGCTGCTCATAAAAAAGTCAGCCACATAATCATTTCGACTCATTCGTCAGGCAGACTAGTCTGGTCCCTTCAAAAGACCGGACGATTCACGCCGGTCATCCGCCTTGTTCAATCCCGGCAAATTTTCGCCAGGCATGTGCGGACCACGCCAAATCGATGAGGTGTCCGATGCTCACGTCGCAGCAGTTGAAAGAATTGTTCCCCGAGGAAAGTGCTTTGAAGGATTGCGGCCTGCCGCCGCCGATCCTTCAGCGCGAGACCCTCGTGAATGGAGAATTGAGGCCGTGGACGGGGCCGGTGGAGACCGTGCATTCGGCGATCTGCGTGCGCAAGGCCGACGGCTCGCTGGAGCAGGTCGAACTCGGCAGCTATCCGGTCGGCGGCATTCCCGAGGCGAAGGTTGCGCTGGATGCTGCGGTCGCCGCCTACGATAGCGGGCGCGGCGAATGGCCGACCATGACAGTCGCGCAGCGCATCGCCTGCATGCAGGATTTCACCCGGCAGATGGTGGCGCGCCGCGAGCAGATCGTGAACCTCATCATGTGGGAGATCGGCAAGACGCTGCCGGATTCGCAGAAGGAGTTCGATCGCACGGTCGAATACATGAAGGCGACCATCGAGGCGCTGAAACATCTCGACAATGACAATTCGCGCTTCACCATTGTCGAAGGCACCATCGGTCAGATCCGCCGCACGCCGCTCGGCGTCGTGCTCTGCATGGGGCCGTACAACTATCCGCTCAACGAAACCTTCGCGACGCTGATCCCGGCGCTGATCATGGGCAACACGATGGTGTTCAAGCCGCCGAAGTTCGGCGTGCTGCTGTTTCAGCCGCTCCTCGAAGCGTTTCGCAGCGCCTTCCCGAAAGGCGTCATCAACACGGTGTACGGCAAAGGCTCTGAGGTCGTGCCGATGCTGCTCGAGTCGGGCAAGGTCAATGTATTGACCCTGATCGGATCGAGCCGCGTCGCGGATCATCTCAAGAAGATGCACCCGAAGGTCAACCGGCTGCGCGCCATCCTCGGCCTCGATGCCAAGAATGCGGCCATCGTGCTGCCGGATGCGAATGTCGAACTCGCGGTGAAGGAGTGCCTGCTCGGATCGCTGTCGTTCAACGGCCAGCGCTGCACGGCGCTCAAGATGCTGATCGTGCACCGCTCGATCGTCGACAAATTTCTCGCACGCTTTACCGAAGAGCTCGCCAGGCTGAAGGCCGGCATGCCGTGGGACAAGGGCGTGACGCTGACGCCGTTGCCGGAACTCGGCAAGGTCGAGCACATGACACGTCTTGTTGCCGACGCCATGGAGAAGGGCGCCAGGGTCATCAACGAAGGGGGCGGCACAAGCGCCGGCACGCTGTTTTATCCCGCGGTGGTGTATCCGGTGAAGGAAGGCATGCTGCTTTACCGCGAGGAGCAGTTCGGGCCGATCGTTCCGGTGATGGCATTCGACGACATCGATACGGCGCTCGACTACGTCATCACGTCCGAACATGGCCAGCAGGTGTCGATCTTCAGCGAGGACGCAGAGACCATTGGGAGACTCGTTGATCCGCTGGTCAATCAGGTCTGCCGGGTGAACATCAACTGCCAGTGCCAGCGCGGGCCGGATGTCTTCCCGTTCACCGGCCGCAAGGATTCGGCGGAGGGCACGCTCTCGGTCACCGACGCGCTGCGCTCGTTCTCGATCCGCTCGATGATCGCGGCGAAGCAGACCGATGACTCGAAACGGCTGCTCGACGAGATCGTGCGCGACCACAAATCGAACTTCATAAATACTGGGTTCATTTTGTAATCGATACAACGTCGCAAGCAGCCTGCCGGGCGCTTGCGGCGTGACATCGGCGCGAATTCCGGAAGGTAACGAATTCTCAACCAATTCGTGGTTACCAAATAGTAAACCTATTCGGAGTTAGCGCTCATGACCGACCACACTGCCGACGGCGAGATCAAGGATTCCAGCAATCACAGCGAAGCATCGCTGGTGCCGGATGCCGGCGATATGGCTGCGCATGAGACGAAGGCGGCGGATGCGCCGCAGGAAAGCGCAGTGGCGCATGCCGCCAGGCAGCCGTCCAAGGAAATCACCCTGCAGCGTCTGACGCCGCACAGCTCTTGGGAAGACATTGTCAACGAAAGCGCCGCGCGCGAGCAGCAGTTCAACGCCGCGCCTGCCACGGGCCGCCGTCTCTCGATCGCCGCCATCGTCGCTATCGCAGCAGCAGTCGGCGCCATCGGCGGTTCGCTGGCGACCGTGAGCGCCGGCCACTACCTGAAGAACGATCAGACCGCTTCGGTTGCGGCCGTCACCGCTGCCGAGCAGGCACGTTCAGTCGAAAGCGCGCTCGCAAAGATCAATGCCGATATCTCTGCTCTCAAGACCAGCAGCGCTGCGCAATCGGCGAAGATCGCCGAACGCATCGACCGGGTCGAAAAAGCCCAGGCCGAGCCTGCCGCGAAGCTGGCGAAGCTGAGCGAGGCCGTTGAAAAGCTGAAGGCGCCGGCGCAGACAGCGAACGCTGCTCCGGAAACCACCGGCTCGATCAAGCCTGCCGCTGCGCAGCTGGGCCGGCTTCCGGTGGTTGAAGGCTGGACACTGCGTGAAGTGTCGGATGGCATCGCAACGGTGACCGGCCGACAGGGAATCTTCGATGTGATTCCGGGCGATCCGCTTCCGGGCGTCGGCCGGGTCGATGCGATCCGCCGTCAGGACGGCCGCTGGGTCGTCGTGACCAGCCGCGGCCTGATTATCTCGCGTTAAGACTGTCGGGAACCCGTTTCATCTTCCTGTCAGAAAGCGCGGGACCGCTAAAATTTGAGCGTTCCCCTGAACGGACCGGCATGATCTCGCGGGCATGATGCAGCCTCTGATGAAGAGGGATGAGCATGCCTGCATATCGAGTGATTCCGCGCCTCCATGTGGTTAATTTTTTCGCCCACGAGGTGACCGACGTATCTGATGGCGTGCCGTCGGCAGCGAACGACAACAATTGCCCGTATTGCGGCGGCGTGCTCGAGCCGGGTGACAAGGCGTCCGATTGTTCCGGTTCGGGTGCCGATTCCGGTGCCTGGCCGATGATCCCGTTCCCAAAAGGGTGGGGCGCGTCCTGCTAAGCGGGATTCTGGCGCGCGGGAACCGCGCGCTGACCGGCGAGATACAAAATCAGTCCGAGGATGGTTAGCGCCGCCTGTACGACGCCGATGGCGAGCGTGGCGCTGGCGATCGACGCTGTCAGCATGACGCCGATCGATGCTCCCGCCATTTGCAGGAAGCCAAGCAATGCCGAGGCGAGGCCGGCCCGGTCGCCGAACGGTTGCAGGGCGGTCGCAGTCCCGAGCGGCGTGACCATGCCGAACCCGGCAAGGAAGAAGGTCACCGGGACCAGATAGCTCCAGATCGTCGGGGTGACCCAATGAGTCAGCAGCAGCAGGGCGCCGCCCGCAGTTGCGATGGCAAGCCCGACCACCGTGGCGCGGGCATGGCCGATCTTCATCGCCAGATGCGGCGCCGCCATCCCGGATCCGAAGACGACGAACACGGTGCCTGCGAAGAACAGGCCGAGTTGGACCGGCGAGAAACCGAGCCCGTCGATCAGGACACGCGGCGTTCCTGAAAACATCGCGAAGAGGGCGCCCATGAACAGCCCGATGGCGCCTGCCGGTGCAATGAACCGGAGATCGGTGAGCAGACCCCGGTACCCGCGCAGGATGGCCGGCAAATGTATCGACACGTTTGCATCGGCGCGATGCGTCTCACCGACATAACGGTAATAGGCGAGCGCGACGATCGCCCCAAATACGGCGACAGCGAAGAATTCCGAGCGCCACCCGAAGGTCGTGTCCAGAAGACCGCCGATCAGCGGTGAGAAGCCGGGAGCCGCCGACATGGCAACCATGATGAAGGCCAGTGCGCGCGTCAGCGCTTCGCCGCTCAGCAGGTCGCGGGCGATGGCGCGCGAGAGGACCGATGCACAGCAGGCGCCGAGCGCCTGGATCGTGCGCCCGATCAGCAGCATGGGCAGGTCGGTGGCGAACTGACACCAGATGCTTCCGGCCACAAAGATGCTGAGGCCGAACATCACCGGTTTCCAGCGTCCGTAACGGTCGGACAACGGCCCGACGATCAGCTGCCCGATCGCGAAGACTGCGAGATAGACACTGATGGCCGAAGCTACGGCGGCCGTTGAGACATTGAGCGTCTTCGCGATTGCCGGCAAAGAGGGCAGCAGGATGCTGGTTGCGAAAGAGCCGACTGCGGCGAGTGCGGCCAGAACGACGATGTCAGCGGAAATCGATGTCGGCGCGCGAGCGGAGATCAGTTCGTCTCCGGCGTCGGCATTTTGAACGGTCATCTGGGCACCCCTTCTTTGGCCTTCGTTTATATGACGATCATCATTCAATCAAAGCGAAACTCGCCCGGAGCTCCCCGCTTTCGCCGGGTGACGGTTGCGGCAGGAACATGGCAGTGAGGGTTTCAGGAACGCGGCGCGCGACGCGCCGCCGCAGGGGTCCATCTTGAAGAAGGACCGATGTCCTCACCATTTATGACAGTGGAGAAAATATCCCCGGCAAAACGCCGGTCGGGAGGAGGAAATGAGTTATTTCAAAACTGCGGTTCTGCTTGCCGGATTGACGGCCCTGTTCATGGGGGTCGGCTATCTGATCGGCGGAGCGGGCGGCGCTGTGGTTGCGCTGGTGATCGCCGCAGCGACCAACATGTTTGCCTACTGGAACTCGGACCGCATGGTGCTGTCGATGCACGGCGCCCAGGAAGTCGACGAGCGCAGTGCGCCGGAACTGGTGCGGCTTGTGGCCGAGCTTGCGGGCCGTGCGCAGTTGCCGATGCCCAAGGTCTACCTGATGGACAATCCGCAGCCCAACGCGTTTGCGACCGGGCGCGATCCCCATCATGCCGCCGTGGCCGTGACGACCGGGCTGATGCAGATGCTGAGCCGCGAAGAACTCGCGGGCGTGATCGCGCACGAACTGGCGCATATCAAGAATCACGACACGCTGATCATGACGATCACCGCGACCATCGCCGGTGCGATTTCGATGATCGCGCAGTTCGGGATGTTCTTCGGCGGCAACCGCGACAATGGTCCGGGCATCGTCGGCTCGCTGGCGATGATGATCCTGGCGCCGCTGTCCGCGACCATCGTGCAGATGGCGATCAGCCGCACGCGCGAATACTCGGCCGACAATATGGGCGCGCGGATTTGCGGGCAGCCGATGTGGCTGGCGTCGGCGCTGGTCAAGATCGACAACGCGGCGCATCAGATCCCGAACATGGATGCAGAGCGCAGTCCTGCGACCGCGCACATGTTCATCATCAATCCGTTGTCGGGGCAGGGGATGGACAACCTGTTCTCGACTCATCCGTCGACCGAGAACCGTGTCCGCGAGTTGCAGCGCCTTGCTGGCGAACTCGGGCCGCGCGGAAACTTCGCAACCGCGCCGGCAAATGCGAGTGGCAGACCGCGTGGCCCCTGGGGTTAACGAGAAGGGCTGATCACGCGTCGCAGATCACAATCAAAGGTCCGATCCAGTTCTTCTGAATCGGACCTTCCTATCAAACCTTGAGATTTTCCGCGGAAGTCTTGCCGCGGTTTGCGACTTCTTCGTACTCGACCGACTGTCCCTCGTTGAGGGTTGAAAGACCTGCCTTCTCAACTGCCGAGATATGAACGAACACGTCCTTGCCGCCGTTGCTGGGCTGAATGAAACCGTAGCCCTTCGTCGGGTTGAACCACTTCACAGTACCTTTAGCCATTCCGTAGTCTCCAGAGGGTAAGACCCATAGTAAGTGTCGAACCCCGCGGATGGGCGTGTCCAACGGCGCGCACGATACGCGGTAAGTGCGAGCCTTGATAGCGAAAATGGCGATTTGGGCCGGTCGCTTTCGCTTAAACTTTGCTCGAATTCGCCGGTTTTACGCTGCTGCAACTGCGAAATCGGCGACCAGATCCGACAGCATTCCGGCTTTTTCGGCCGTGTAGACGATCAGCGGCTCGACCCGGCCGCGGATGGGGACCTCGACCTGCGGCAAATTGGTTGCCGCAAGATTTGCCGTTTTCAGCACGTCCGCGGACACCACGACCTCGCAGGACAGGGCCTTGGTCATGTCCTGCAGTCGCGCAGCGACATTCACGGAATCGCCCAGCGCCGTGAAGACGGTGTGTTCCTCGGACCCGATGTCGCCGATGATGACCTCGCCGGCATGAATGCCGATCCCGAACCGCAGCGGTTCCGGCACGTCGTCACCGAGAAATTCATTCAGCGCATCGACATGAATCGCGATCCGCGACGCGGCTTCGATCGCCTGCCGGCAGGCCGTCTGCGGATTGGTGGACAGGCCGAACAGCGCCAGTTGGCCGTCGCCGACGAACTGGTTCGGCTGTCCGCCGCATTCGACCACGGCCTGGGAGACAGCCGTCAGGAAGCGGTTGATGATGAAAACGGTATCGAACGGCAGAAGTTTTTCGGCGAGTTTGGTCGATCCGCGCATGTCCACGAACATGCTGACGACGTAGCGTTCCCGGCCCGGAAGCGCAGGCCTGATGGTTGCAGCCGAGGACGCATCGGTATGCGCGGGAAAGATCTGGAAGAACGCAAGATCGGTGTGAGGCCGTAGCTGGCAGGCCAGGCGAATGGCGGGATCGCCGCCGGTGCCGACGCGATCCAGCACAAAGGTCTCGCGGTTCGATGGTTCGGGCAACGCGGTGCAATCGCCGATGATGCGGATGCGGCAGGTCGAGCATCGCGCCCGGCCGCCGCAGACACTCGAATGAGGAATGTTGAAGCGCGTACTGGCCTCAAGGACACTCAGGCCGACCGGGACCCGAACTGTCTTGCCGTTGCCATAGGACAGCCTGACGAGGCCGCGCCGGCGTTCCACCAGCGCCCGCACGCCCCGTGCGGCAATGGCCAGGCCCATCAGCCCGAGATATCCATAAAGCACGGCGGAGCTGATCTGTTCGAGGGTGACCTGTTCGTCTCCGGTTCCGACCTTGTCCCGCGAAAGATTGTCGGCCCGCCATTCAGGAGAGGTGCTCGCGCGCTGGACGGCGCGTCCGCCCTGATAAAGCCCGAGCATGGAGAGGGTCGGGAGGATGACCGCGAGCGCGAGCAACAGCGACGAGATTTTCCTGAAGTAGGACTTGGTCCGGGCCCAGAAGTAGATGCCGATGCAGCCATGGACCCACGACACCAGCAGCACGGCATACATCGTCCATTGCATGGACGGACGGAACACCCAGTAGGCGAAAAAGACCTGCGGATAATCCTTTTCATGGCCGAACATGACGCCGGCAAGGCGGACGCCGATCACATGGCTGATGATGAAGGCCGGGATGCTGAGGCCGAAGATCAACTGGGTCAGTTCGATGCCCGTCCAGCGAAATTGCCGGCGTGCATACAGCGCCCAGATTCCGAGGCTCAGATGAATCAGCACGGAGCCATAGAGCAGAACCAGAACCGGCCAGCTCTGCCAGAGCATCGCATGATAGTAGAGCGCGCCGTCCATCGCGCCGACCGAGATATTGCCGAGGGCGTGGTTGGTAAAATGGCTGACGATATAGGCAAACAGGACAAGGCCGGTGGCCAGCCGCACCTGCCGGATTCCAATGCCGCGGATGAGGCGGCGAAAGGGAGATGCGGCGATCTCTGCCATGCGTCAAGGGTCCGAAGCCGGTGAATGCAACCGGATGATACCGCGCCCCGGATCGTCCGGAGGCGGCGGAATCCTAACGGAGATGTTGCGGCAGCGCCATGGCCGATGGTCGTGCCGCCGTTTGACAAGACGGTGAAGCGAGCGTGTGTTTGACTTCACCGGCGGGGTCGCGGAAAAGCTAGCCGCATGGGGACAGTCAACGCTGCCGGAGCGACGGAAACAGGGCGTCTGACGCCGCGCGTGATGCTGGCTGCGGCGGCTGCGATGGCTGTTGTTGTGGCGTTGCAGGTGATCTACGCCGCGACCGCCGATCTGCGTACGGATGAAGCCTATTACTGGACGCTCTCAAAAGAAAACGTGCTGTCATATCTCGATCATCCGCCGATGATCGCCTGGCTTGTGCGGTTCGGAACGGCGATTTTCGGAGACACCAATTTCGGCGCGCGCTTTGGCGGGCTGCTGGCGATGTGGATCGCCGTCGCCATCCTGGGCGACATTGTCTGGCGTCTGACGCGGGACCGGCGTGCGGTGGTTCTCGCCGTGGTGATGCCGTTCGCGGCGCCTGAATACGGCCTGTTCGCATCGCGCATCCTGCCCGACGTGGCCCTGATCCCGTTTTCGCTGGCGATGGTCTGGTCGCTGGTGCGGCTGACGCAGGGCAATGACGGGCGCTGGTGGCTGGCGGCCGGGTTGTTCGGCGGATTGTCGCTGCTGTCGAAATACACGGCGGTGTTCTTCGCGCCGGCCATTGCTGCGTTCCTGCTGGTGCCGCCGTGGCGATGGCGCTGGCTGCGCAGTATTTATCCATGGGCTGCTGTCGTCATTGCGCTCCTGGTGTTTTCGCCGGTGCTGATCTGGAATTGGCAGCACGACTGGGCGTCGTTCAAATTCCAGTTCATCCGTGCCGGTGCGGATCATGGCATCTCGGCGCGGACCGTCGGTGATTTCTTCGGGCTCCAGCTCGCGCTGGTCGGGCCGATCCTGTTTCCGGTGGTGCTCGCCGGATCGGTGATGCTGGCATGGCGCGGCTACCGGCAGCAGAATCCGGCGTTCATTCTGATCTCGACCTGTGCGCTGGCGCCGTTCGCCTACTTCTTCTGGAAATCGTTCTCGCTGCGGATCGGCGACACCTGGCCGATGCTGATCTGGCCGTTCGCCTTTGCTGCGGCAGCGATCAATCTTGCCGAGATCGGCAAGGAGCAGCGCTCAAACTGGATTCTTCGCACCGCTGAACCATGGGCGAGGGCTGCGATCGTTCTCGGCGTGGTGCTGAATGTTGCGATTTTCTATTACTACGGCGTCAGCAATTTCGCGGTTGCGGCCAAACAAGACCCGATTGCAAAGGAAGCCGGTTACGGCGAGATCGCGCGGCAGGCGAAGGCAATGGCGGAGAAGGTCGGGGCAACGTGGATCGCAACGCTCGACTACCGCATTTACGCGGAGCTGCGCTGGCACCTGAAGGACAGCATTCCGGTGGTGCAGGTGAATGAGCGCAGCCGCTTCATCGGATTCAGGGATACCGCAAGCGCGGCCATGACATCCGGCATCGGGCTGTATGTCGACAGCGCACCCAACGACGGCAATGTGATCGAGACGAAAACGCCTGCGACCTTGAGACTGGTCGGGCAGGCCGACCGGACGTGGCGCGGCGTTGTGATCGAGCCGTTCGCGTTCAAGACGGTTACCGGATGGGCGCCCGAATTGTCGCCACCTCCGGACTCGCTGTTTTACAAATGGCGGTTGCTCAACTGACGAAACATCCCGGCTGCATCAAGCAACCGGGATTTTCCGATTCAGACGAAGCTGAGCTCAGTAGCAGACGTTCACGGTCCGCCAGCGGATGCCGTAAGGCGTGCGCACACGGCGCTGCACATAGCAGCCGTCATCGGCATAACCGCCGCTGACGATGACGGGGCTGAAGCCGAGACCGAAGCCATAGCCGTGGCCCCAGCCATGACCCCAGTGATGCCCATGCCAGCCGCCTGCGGACGCGGAGGTGGGAGCGAGGGCGGCTGCGCCGAGGGCTGCGGTGGCAGCGAGTGCGAGAGTGAGCTTGCGAAACATGGTCATTCTCCTGAAGTGCGCGATCTGCGCGGGTTGATCGAAATCCACCCCTTGCAGATTGGTCGCGCCGGTCAGGAAACAGGTTCACCGGTGTTTCCGGCGTTGAGATGCCTCAGGTTTTAGGATTTCTGATCATCGCCGCCCACGCGCTTCAGCAGGTCCTTGGCGAGGTCCGACAGCGCCGGGCGCGGCAGCGCCTCGAACGGCAGCGGCCGCGTCACGTCGATGGCGGCGAGGCCGAGCCGGGCGGTGAGCAACCCGTTGAGCAGGCCTTCGCCGAGCTTGGCCGACAGCTTCGCGGTGATGCCATGCCCCAGCATCTGCTGGATCAGGCTGTCGCTGGCGGCCATGCCGCCGGTCAGCGCCAGATGCGCGATCACATGGCGCATCAGCCGGATCATGCCGAGCGTGCCGGGCCGTCCGCCGTAGAGCCGCGCCAGTTGCCGCACCAGCCGTAACGCTGCGGCGAACACGAACAGCATATCGATGACCGCGCCGGGGCTGACGGCGGTGACAATGGACACGCGCTGCGCCGCGCTCGAGACCAGCCGCCGCGCTTCCTGATCGAGCGGCGTCATCAGTTCGCGCTCGGCGAGCCGCACCATGTCGGCGCCGTCGATGATGTCGCGGCCATGCTCTTCGAGCGCGGCGCGGGCGCGGGCGAGCCTCGGATTGTCATGGGCGATCTTGAGCAGGTCGCGGACGATGGCGTCGCTTTCCTTGCGGTCGTCGCTGGTGAGCACCGCGTTGGCGCGCGCATGCAGCTTCTCGATGGTCTCCAGACGCGCCAGACTTAAAGCCTCGCGCGCGATGATGATCACCAGCGCCACGACGGCGAGGGTCGCGAACACGAGCCCGATGTAGCCCAGGCTGGTGCTGCGGTTGAACAGGTCCTCGACCAGATTGGAAATGCCGAGTCCGAGACCGAGCACGACCAGACCGGCGAGCGCGGTCCAGAACACGCCGCCCCAGCCGAAGCCCCTGCGCGCGGGGACGGCCGGTTCGTCGATGGGGACCGGAAGCAGGGCGGGATCGGTTTCCGGCGTGATGTGAACCTTGCCCCGCGCGGGGCGCGAGGGATCGTCCTCGGCATCCATCAGGATGACGCGGGGATCGTCGAGCTTGAATGCCGCCGGCTTGCGGTGATGCGGCTTGTCGCTCATTGCAGCTTGTCTCCGATCAGAAACTGAAGCGCACGGTCGAGGCGGATATGGGGCAGCGCAGGCTCTTCGCCACCCTCGCGGGCGAGCAAAGGCGGGCGAAATCGCAGAAACCGGAAGTCCGTCTGGTTGGATGCCGTGTTGGTCAGGCCGCGAAATGCGCCGTCCCCGCTGAACAGATCGTCGAGTTTCACCGGAAGGTCGCCGGGGAAGGTCGCCACTTCCGTCTCGCCGTCAAAGACTTCATCGCCGGACATCTCACCTTCTTCCGGCGTGCCGAGGATCGAGGGCAGCTTCTCGCGGCCCTGCTGCACCATGGCTTCGCGTGTCGCGCGCACGGCGGCGAGCGCAACCACGTCCACCGATGCACCGGCATATTCGGCGCGCGAAGCGGCGCGCTCGACCATGCGCTTGAGGATCGCCTCGAGCCGGTCGTGACTGGTGTGGTGCAGGTGATCGGCCTTGGTGGCGGCGAACAGGATCTTGTCGATGCGCGGCCGGAACAGCGAACTGACGAATGTGCTGCGCCCGATGTTGAAACAATCGAGAATGCCGGACAGCGCGCCTTCGAGATCCTTCAATGCCTCTGGGCCAGCGTTGAATGCGGCGAGCGCATCCACCAGCACGATCTGCCGGTCCAGCCGCGTGAAGTGATCGCGGAAGAACGGCCGCACCACCACGTCCTTGTAGGCCTCATAGCGCCGTTTCATCATCGCCCACAGCGAGCCGTCCGGCGCCGCGCCGTCCTGCGGAACATCCAGCGGCGCAAAGGTCAGCGCCGGCGAGCCTGCGAGATTGCCCGGCATCAGGAAGCGGCCCGGCGGCAAGAGGCTCATGGCGAAGCGTTCGTCGCGGCAGGCGCGCAGATAGTCGGTGAACAGTTTCGCGGCGGTGAGTGTCGCCTGCTCATCCTCGCGCTCTTTCGGTTCGAGTGTGGCGAGATGGGCGTGCCACTGCTTCGCCAGCCGCGCACGCGGATCGCGGCGGGACAGTGCAAGACTTTCCGCCGACCACTGCTCATAGCTCTTGTTCAGCAATGGCAGGTCGAGCAGCCATTCGCCCGGATAGTCGACAAGGTCGAGCGTCAGCGTGCGTGTCGCCGTGTTCTGCCGCTGGTACTCGATCACAAGGCGCAGTTCGCTGATGTCGGTGGTCGAATGCGGCCAGCGCCGATCCTCGATCAAGGTGCGGACGTGTCCCTCATAGGCAAAGCGCGGCACCGCGTCGTCGGGCTGCGGTTCGAGGCGGGCGCGGGCGATGCGCCCCGTCGCCAGCGACTCGAACACCGGAAAGCGGCCGCCGCGCAAGAGGCCATGGACGAGTGCCGTGATGAAGACGGTCTTGCCGGCCCGTGACAGGCCTGTGACGCCAAGCCGCACGGTGGGATTGAACAGGCTTTCGCCGTAGTCGATCAGAGATCTGATGGAAAGGCGGGTGTCTTCGATAATGTCCGAAAAGCTGGGTGCCATAATTCGATCAAGACTTTATCGGACTGAGGGATCAATGAGAGAAACAAGGCGCGACAGTTTTATGAAGCTGGCGATTTACGGCGCGAAAATCAAGTTTAAGACCGGTTTGAATCCTGATCCCGTCCCTTTCAGGGTTCGTTGACCGTCACCAAGTTATCATTGGTGCTTATGTAAGGTGGACCGATAACCCGGCTGTGCACATGACGATCTTCCGGTTGAAGCAGCTCAGTTCTCATGCCCGCGTCGCGGGCGGTGGTGTGGTGCGCTGGGACTACGACCGCGCCGAGCTGATTGCGGACGGCGTCGTTCATGTTCTCGGCATCGCCTTCGGGCTGATCGCCGCGATTGCCCTTGTCGTTCTTGCCGCGCTGTATGCCTCGACCAAGGAAATCGTCTCGGTGTCGGTTTACGTCGCCGGGCTGCTTGCGATGCTGGGCCTGTCCGCGACCTATAATCTGTGGCCGGTCTCGCCCGCCAAGTGGCTGCTACGCCGCTTCGATCATTCCGCGATCTACATTCTGATCGCCGCCACCTACACCCCGTTCCTCGCGCAGATGCACGATCGTTTCATGTCGACAGTGCTGCTGATCGGTGTGTGGTCGGTCGCCGCCGCCGGTATCGCGCTCAAGATCTTTCTGCCCGGCCGGTTCGATCGTCTGTCGGTCGGGCTCTATCTCGCGATGGGATGGAGCGGCGTCATCGCCTACGACAGCTTGGTGGCGTCGCTGCCGAACTCGACGCTGTGGCTGATCGCGGCAGGCGGCCTGATCTACTCGCTCGGCGTGATCTTCCATGCCTGGGAGCGGCTGCGGTTTCAGAATGCGATCTGGCATGCCTTCGTGCTGCTCGCCGCCGCGCTGCACTACACTGCGGTGCTCGATATGGTTCTGGTCGCGGCCTGAACAGAGTTTTCCCTTCGTCATTGCGAGGAGCGTTTGCGACGAAGCAATCCAGCTTTCTTTCTGTTTCAAACGTGGATTGCTTCGCTTCGCTCGCAATGACGGCCGGAACGGGCATTCGCATGGCCGGCCGGACTCCAGGCCAATTGATCTCTCCACCGTTCCCATCTAAAACATTTGTATGAAAGTTGCTGGAAAAGTTGTCGTTGTCACCGGCGGCGCGAATGGCATCGGCCAGGCGCTCGCTGAAATTTTCCATCGCGAAGGCGCGGCCAAGGTCGTGGTCGCCGATCTCGACGGCGCGCGGGCCAAGACGGTGGCCGACGCCATCGGCGGCGCATCGTTCGCCTGTGACGTCGGCAAGGAAGCCGACATTCTCCGTGTCATCGACGAAACCGAACAGCAGTTCGGCCCGATCGATCTGTTCTGCTCGAACGCAGGCATCGGCGGCGGCTTTGACATGATGTCGGAGAATGCCGGCGGCACGTCGGATGAGCCGTGGGCGCGAAGCTGGGCCATCCACGTCATGGCGCATGTCTATGCGGCGCGGCATCTGATCCCGCGCATGAGAGCGCGCGGCGGCGGATATTTCCTCAACACCGTTTCGGCCGCCGGTTTGCTGTCGCAGGTCGGCAGCGCTGCCTATTCGACCACCAAGCACGCCGCCGTCGGGTTTGCGGAAAATCTCGCAATCTCGCACCGGGCGCATAACATCAAGGTTTCGATCCTCTGCCCGCAGGGCGTGGAGACCAACATGATCCGGGGCATGCCGAAGGGGCCGCAGTCCCATGACGGCAATCTGACGCCGGAAGAAGTCGCGCAATGCGCGCTGGACGGCATCGACCGCGAGACCTTCCTGATTCTGCCGCATCCGCAGGTGCTCGATTACATGCGCAAGAAGACCGACAACTACGATCGCTGGATCGGCGGCATGGCCAAGATTCAGGCCGCGATGCGCGAGACCTTCGGGAAGAAGTAGGTTTCTTTACCTCTCCCGTGGGGAGAGGTCGTCCGGCGAAGCTCGCGCAGCGAGCGAAGACGGGAGGGTGAGGGCGTAGAATCTCTCGATAGATTTAGAGCCCCTCACCCCAACCCTCTCCCCGCTGGGGAGAGGGAGTAAATCATGCCTGCGATCACCAGCTCGCGGTGCCCTTCATGGTCGGCGCGCCTGCGGCGTTCGCAGTCCAGACCTCCAGCGCGCCGTCCGTCTCGTTGCCATTGACGCTGAACTCCGCGCCATCGAACAGCGGATTGACGCCGCGATAAACGAACTTTGCGGGCGCCTTGCCGCCGCGCTGACGGGCGGCGAATTCGATCAGCAGCGAGGCCTGCAACGGCCCATGCACGATCAGTCCGGGATAGCCCTCGACCTTGGTGACATAATCGCGGTCGTAGTGAATGCGGTGGCCGTTGAAGGTCAGCGCCGAATAGCGAAACAGCAGCACCGGATCGGCCATGTGCGTTTCGCGGATCTTTCCGGCGGGCGCAGGTGCTGGCGCAGCGGCGGGTTTCTGGTCGCCCGGCGCGGGCATGTCGCGATAGACGATATCGTGGCGCTCGCGGATGGCGACACCGCGCGGCGTGGTGATGGTGTGCTCCACCGAGACAAAGCACAGCGTGCCGGTCGAGCCGGTCTTCAGGTTCACATCGGAAATGCGCGAGGAGCGCGTCACGGCATCGCCGACGCGCAGCGGATCGATGAACTCGATCTGGCCGCCGGCCCACATCCGGCGCGGCAGCGGCACCGGCGGCAGGAAGCCGCCGCGTGCGGGGTGACCGTCGGCGCCGATTTCGCTCATCGGCGCCACCGGCTGCGCGAGGCACCAGTGCGTTGTGAGCGGCGCGGCATCGCCCTCAGCGGGATTGCCGATGTCGAGGAACAGCGTGGCGCGCAGGCCTTTCACCAGTTGCGCCGTGATGACGTCGGATGCTTCCTGGGTGCGGCCGACCCACTGGCGCAGATGATCGATATCGGGTTTCGCGCTCATGATGTCTTGCCTCGCGGAATTTCGCCGGTGGAATCGCCGACAGCAGGCACGGCGCCGTAGTGCCGCTGCTCACCGACGACAATGGATGCGGGCGCGGGATAGGCGACGGTGCCGTTCGGCGTTGCGACCTCGATCCGGCGCAGATGCGGATGCGTCGATAAATCGTCCATCGTGTTCACTTCGGCGAAGGCGATATCGGCATCGTCCAGCCGCTTGAGCAGGTCGTCGCGCGTCATGGTCGCGAACACACCGGCCACGGTGTCATCGGTCAGTTTGCGGTTCTTCACGCGCTCGACCATGCTGGCGAAGCGCGGATCGTTCGGCAGATCCGGCATGCTCAGCACATCGGCGCAGAGCTTTTTCCACTCGCGCTCGCTCTGGATCGAGATCAGGAGGTCGCGGCCATCCTTGGAGCGAAACACGCCGTAGGGCGCGATCGAGGTATGAGCGAGGCCCATGCGCTTCGGCGGCTGGCCGTTCTCGGCGTTGAGCAGCGGCACGGTCAGCCAGTCAGCCATCACGTCGAACATCGAAATGCGGATGTCCGCACCCTGTCCGGTTTTGGAGCGACCGATCAGGGCTTCAAGGATCGCGGCATGAGCGGTCGCGCCGGTGGCGATATCGACAATGGAGAGGCCGACGCGCGCAGGTGTCTCCGGGCCGCCGGTGATCGAGGCAAGGCCGCTCTCGGCCTGAATCAAAAGGTCATAGGCCTTGCGCTCGGCATAGGGACCTTCATCGCCGTAACCCGAGATGGTGCAGATGACGAGGCCCGGATAATCCCTGCGCAGCCGCTCGCGGGTGAAGCCGAGCTTGTCCATCGAGCCGGGCTTGAGATTCTGCACCAGCACGTCCGCGCCGGCGATCAGGCGCTCCAGTGTCTTGCGGCCCTCGTCGGTGGCAAGATCGATCACCACGGACTTCTTGCCGCGATTGAGCCAGACGAAGTAGCTGCTCTGCCCCTTGGCGGCGGCGTCATAGCCGCGCGCGAAGTCGCCTTCGGGCCGCTCGACCTTGTAGACTGTCGCGCCTGCGTCAGCGAGACGCGAGGTGCAGAAGGGGGCGGCGACCGCCTGCTCGACGGCGATGACGGTCAGTCCTTCAAGCGGCAGCATGATGAATGTCCCAAAGCTCAGGTCCTGCTTTTGTCATTGCGAGCGAAGCGAAGCCATTACCTCTCCCCGAGGGGGAGAGGTCGGATCGCGTCAGCGATCCGGGTGAGGGGGGTCGAATTTCAATTCGGACATTTAGAGCCCCTCACCCCAACCCTCTCCCCACAGGGGAGAGGGAGAAGAAAGCGCAAGATTGCTTCGCTTCGCTCGTAATGACGGCATGTTGATCAATACGACCGCGGCATGCCGAGCACATGCTCGGACAGATGCGACAGGATCAGGTTGGTGGAGATCGGCGCGACCGAATAGAGCCGCGTCTCGCGGAATTTGCGCTCGACATCGTATTCCTCGGCAAAGCCGAAGCCGCCGTGGGTCTGAATGCAGGCATTGGCCGCCTCGAACGACGCATCGGCGGCGAGCATCTTCGCCATGTTGGCTTCCGCGCCGCAATCCTTGCCGGCTTCATAGAGGCGGGTGGCTTCCTTCACCATCAGTTCGGCCGCACGCATGTTGGCGTAGGATTTGGCGATCGGAAACTGGATGCCCTGGTTCTGGCCAATCGGGCGGCCGAACACGGTGCGCTCCTTGGCGTAGTCGCTGGCCTTCTTGATGAACCATTTGGCGTCGCCGACGCATTCGGAAGCAATCAGGATGCGTTCCGCGTTCATGCCGGAGAGGATGTAGCGGAAGCCCTTGCCTTCCTCGCCGATCAGGTTTTCGGCGGGCACCTTCATGTTGTCGAAGAACACCTCGGTGGTGGCATGGTTCATCATGGTGCGGATCGGGCGGATGGTCAGGCCGCCGGACTTCTTCGCTTCCTGCATGTCGACGATGAAGACCGACAGGCCGTCGGTGCGCTTGGCCACCTGGTCCTTCGGCGTGGTGCGGGCGAGCAGGATCATCAGGTCGGAATATTCGGCGCGGCTGGTCCAGATCTTCTGGCCATTGACCACGTAGTGGTCGTTGCCCTCGCGTTTGGCAAAGGTCTTGAGCGAGGATGTGTCGGTGCCGCTGGTCGGCTCGGTGACGCCGAAGGCCTGCAGGCGGAGTTCGCCGCTGGCGATGCGCGGCAGCCATTTGGATTTCTGCTCCTCGCTGCCATGCCGAAGCAGGGTGCCCATGGTGTACATCTGGGCGTGGGTGGCGCCGCCGTTGCAGCCGGAGCGCTGGATCTCTTCGAGGATCGCGGCCGCCGCCGACAGCTTCAGGCCGGAGCCGCCGTATTCCTCGGGGATCAGCACCGAGAGGTAACCGGCGTCGATCAGCGCCTGCACGAATTCCTTCGGATACGCCATCTCGCGGTCCAGCTTGCGCCAGTACTCGCCGGGGAACTGCGCGCAGAGCTTGGCAACGGATTCGCGGATGTCGGAAAAGTCTTGCTCGTGATGTGTCATGGGGGTGTGTTTGGCAGATCGCCAGCCTGTATTCCAGCGGTTTGGGACGCGCAGCCATATTCCGAAATTGCATCCGTGGCGCAGCCACTGGCCACAAGAGGCCCGCCACGAAAGATGGCATCAGACGCGGTTACGCGTTGATGCGCACCGGGAGTTCCTCGTAGCCCTTCACAAAGCTCGAATAGATCCGCTTGGGCTCGCCGACCACCTCGATGTTGTCGAACCGCTTGAGGATTTCTTCCCAGATGATCTTGAGCTGCAGGTCGGCCAGCCGCATGCCGACACAGCGGTGGATGCCGAAGCCGAACGACATATGCGTGCGCGGCCGGGCGCGGTCGATAATGAAGCTGTCCGGGTTCTCGATCATCTCGCCGTCGCGGTTGCCGGAGACGTACCACATCACCACGCGGTCGCCCTTCCTGATCTTCTTGCCGCCGAGTTCGGTGTCCTGCAGGGCGGTGCGGCGCATGTGGGCCAGCGGCGTCTGCCAGCGGATCACCTCGGGGACGAAGCTGTCGATCAGCGCATGGTTCTCGCGCAGCTTGTCGTACTGGTCGGGGTTCTCGTTCAGCGCCAGCACCGAGCCGCTCATCGAGTTGCGGGTGGTGTCGTTGCCGCCGACGATCAGCAGGATCAGGTTGCCGAGCAGTTCATCCCGGTTCATCTCACGGGTGGCGTCGCTGTGCGCCATCATCGAGATCAGATCGTTGCCCGGATTCTTGAGGCGCTCGTTCCACAGGCGGGTGAAGTAGTCGGCGCATTCGCCGAGCTCACGCAGGCGCTGTTCCTCGCTCTCGTAGATGCCGCTCTTTGGCAGCGCCGTGGAAAGATCGGACCAGCGCGTCAGCATGCGGCGGTCCTCCCACGGGAAGTCGAACAGCGTCGCCAGCATCTGCGTCGTGAGTTCGATGGAGACGCGATCGACCCAGTTGAACGTCTCGTTGCGCGGCAGATTGTCCAGGATGGTGGCCGAGCGCTCACGAATAAGAACGGCGAGGCGGTCGAGATGCACCGGCGTAAACATCGGCTGCACGGTCTTGCGCTGCGGGCCGTGCTTCGGCTCGTCCATCGCGATGAAGCTCGGCCAGTTATAATTCTCGCCGACGTCGCGCAGGCTGATGCCGCCGTATTTCACATCGGACGAGAAAATCCCGGCATTGGTGTCGACATGCATGATGTCGTTGTACTTGGTCACCGACCAGTAATCGCCGACCGGGCAGGTGGTGCAGTAGTGCACCGGCTCTTCCTTGCGCAGCCGTTCGAAGTAGGGCCACAGCGTGTCGCTCCGGAACAGTTCAGGCGCGCCGACATGGAAGTCCGAGAGTGGCATCGAATAGGCCTTCTCGCGCGCGGCCTTCTGGCGCTCGTCGCGGGCCATGCTGATCGTTCCATGCATCGTTCGTTTCCCTTATCCCAAGGCGTGAGTGTTTCTGACGCCAGAATTCTTATCGCCGGATGCCGGCTTGCTATGACGCCAGCCGTACCGGAAGGGTCTCGTAGCCCTTGACGAAACTGGAATACACCCGATGCGGCGGCTCGACCACTTCGATGTTGTCGTAGCGCTTGAGAATTTCCTCCCAGACGATCTTCAGTTGCAATTCCGCCAGGCGGATTCCAACGCAGCGGTGAATGCCGAAGCCGAACGACAGGTGCTGACGGGGCCGGGCGCGATCGATGATGAAGCTGTCGGGATTCTCGATCACCTCGTCGTCGCGGTTGCCCGAGACGTACCACATCACGACCTTGTCGCCCTTCTTGATCTGCTTGCCGCGCAGCTCGGTGTCCTGCAACGCGGTGCGGCGCATATGCGCCAGTGGCGTCTGCCAGCGGATGATTTCCGGCACCATGCTGTCGACCAGTGCGTGATTGTCGCGCAGCTTCTGATACTCGCGCGGATTCTGGTTCAGCGCGTAAAGTCCGCCGGACAGCGAGTTGCGCGTGGTGTCGTTGCCGCCGACGATCAGGAGAATGAGATTCCCCAGAAACGTCTTGGGGTCCATGTCGCGGGTCGCTTCCGCATGCGCCATCATCGAGATGAGATCGCTTTTCGGCTCGGCATCGATCCGCTCGTTCCAGAGCCTTGAGAAATAGGCGGCGCATTCCTGCAGTTCGGCCTGCCGGGCATCCTCGGATGCGATGATCTCGGTGTTGCCGGGAAGGGCGGTCGCGACATCGGACCAGCGCGTCAGCTTGCGGCGCTCCTCCCACGGAAAATCGAACAGGGTCGCGAGCATCTGGGTGGTCAGTTCGATGGAGACCCGGTCGACCCAGTCGAAGGTGGCGTTGCGGGGCAGCGAATCCAGACACTGCGCGGCGCGCTGGCGGATCGTGCCGGCGAGCTGGTCGAGATGGGTGGGCGTGAACATCGGCGCGACCGTCTTGCGCTGCGCGCTGTGTTTCGGCTGATCCATCGCGATGAACATCGGGCGGCGAAACTCGGGCGGCGCGTCGCGGATGGTGATTCCGCCGAGGCTCGACTCCGAGGAGTAGATTTGATGATTGGTCTCGACATGCATGATGTCGTTGTACTTGGTGACCGACCAGTACGCGCCGAACTCGCTGTCCTTGCAGTAATGGACAGGGTCTTCCTTCCGCAACCGCTCGAAGTACGGCCAGAACGTATCGTTGCGGAAACGGTCGGGATCGCCGGGATTGAGCTCCGCAAGCGGCGTCGAATAGGCCTCGTCTCGCGCCGCCTTCAATGCGGAATCGTGTGAAGAATCGAGGCTCCCGTGCATCGCCGTTTCTCCCTGATTGCGCTCACGGGTTGATCCCTGACGCATGTGTTTTGGGGAATTACATCAGCTTCGCTGGCAGCCCGGCAAGTCGCAGTTTTGCCGCCCCGCCGCGGCCACGGTAGGAGCATGCCGGTGCCATCGGAGGGAACCATTACGAAGATGTTCGCGTAAAAGTTGCTTAACCAGTTAACCCTAGCCTTGGTGCGTCGATCTGAGTCAGGGGCACAGGAAATGCAATTGTTCAAATCTTCTCATGGACTTACCGAAAAGCTCGACGCGCTCAATAAATCGCAGGCCGTCATCGAGTTTAACCTCGATGGCACGATCGTGACCGCAAATCCCAATTTCCTGAACGCCATGGGTTATCGGCTGGACGAAATTCAGGGCAAGCACCACAGCATGTTTGTCGATCCTGAACTGCGCGACCGGCCCGAATATCGCGAATTCTGGGACGCGCTGCGCCGAGGAGAGCACCAGTCGCGCGAGTTTCTCCGCATCGCCAAGGGCGGGCGCCAGGTCTGGATCCAGGCGTCGTACAATCCGCTGCTGGGCCGCGGCGGCAAGCCGTACAAGGTGGTGAAGTTCGCCACCGACATCACCGAACAGAAGCTGAAGAGCGCCGATTACGAAGGCCAGATCGCGGCCATTCACAAGTCGCAGGCCGTGATCGAGTTCAACCTCGACGGCACTGTCATCACAGCGAACGAGAATTTCCTGAAAACGCTCGGCTACCGGCTGGACGAGATCGAGGGCAAGCATCACCGCATGTTCGTCGAGCCTCAGTATCGCGACAGCGCGGCTTACCGCGATTTCTGGGATTCGCTGCGCCGGGGTGACTATCAGGCCGCCGAATATAAGCGCGTGGGCAAAGGCGGCAAGGCAGTCTGGATTCAGGCGTCCTATAATCCGATCCGGGGCGCGGATGGCAAGCTCGTCAAGGTGGTGAAATTCGCCACCGACACCACGGCGCAGGTCGAGGACCGAATCCGCCGCGGCGAGTTGCAGAAGTCCATCGACCTCGACCTCGGACAGATCACCGAGGCTGTGACCTCGACCTCCGAGCGCGTGACGTCGGCGGTGAGCGCCTCGACACAGACGTCGTCCAATATGCAGGCCGTTGCCTCGGGTGCGGAGGAACTTGCAGCTTCGGTGAGTGAAATCAGCCGCCAGGCGTCGGATGCGCTCTCCATCTCGCTTCAGGCGGTGCAGCAGGCCAACGAGACAAGCGCCATCGTTTCGGGTCTCGCCATCGCGGCGCAAAAGATCGGCGATGTGGTCAAGCTCATCAACAACATTGCCGAACAGACCAACCTGCTCGCGCTCAACGCCACCATCGAGGCGGCGCGTGCGGGCGAGGCGGGCCGGGGCTTCGCCGTCGTCGCGTCGGAAGTCAAAAGCCTGGCGACCCAGACCGCGAAGGCGACCGACGAAATCAGCGCGCAGATCGCCGAGGTGCAGGGTACCACCACCAGCGCTGTCAGTGTTATCGAGGCCATCACGCAGACGATCTCCCGCATCAACGAAATCTCGGCGGCGATCGCGGCGTCGGTCGAGGAACAGGCGTCGGTGACCCAGAGCATCTCGTCCAACATGCAGGTCGCCGCGAGAGGTGTGACCGATATCAACGCCAACATGACCGATATCGCGGAGGCGACCCGCTCGGTCGATGAATCGACCCGCAAGGTGCGGGAGGCTTCGCGCGCTCTGGCGTGACGCCTGCGAAATTGCCGCCGAAATGTCAGCCACAAGACATTTCGGCATCCCGCTTTATGGCCATCTCCCCGCAGACTCGGGGCAGGATTGCTGTCGGGAAGGTGCCGGCATGTTCCGGCGCTTCCGCTCTTCTCCCCGCAACCGGCCCGTGGCATTGTCCGCCAAACAAGGGCTGGCCTTCGTTAAAGGGGCGACCCCCGGGGAGAGAACCTGATGATTCCGAACGCGCACAGCATGTTCAATTTCGATCTCGGCGAGACCGCGGATGCGATCCGCGAAACCGTCCGCGATTTCTCGGCGAACGAGATCGCGCCGCGTGCCGACGAGATCGACAAGAGCAACCAGTTTCCGCGCGACCTCTGGCCGAAGATGGGCGAACTGGGCCTGCTCGGCATGACGGTTGAAGAGGAATTCGGCGGCTCGGGGCTGGGCTATCTCGAACACTGCATCGCGATGGAGGAAATCTCGCGCGGGTCCGCCTCGGTGGGGCTGTCCTATGGCGCGCACTCGAACCTGTGCGTCAACCAGATCCGCCGCAACGGCAACGACGCCCAGAAGCGTAAGTATCTGCCGAAGCTGATCTCCGGCGAACATGTCGGCGCGCTGGCGATGTCCGAGCCTGGCGCAGGGTCGGACGTCGTGTCGATGAAGACCCGCGCCGACAAGAAGGGCGATCGGTACATCATCAACGGCAACAAGATGTGGATCACCAACGGTCCGGTTGCCGAGACGCTTGTTGTTTACGCCAAGACCGACCCGGCAGCCGGTCCTCGCGGCATGACGGCATTCCTGATCGAAAAGGGCATGAAGGGATTCTCCACGGCGCAGAAGCTCGACAAGCTCGGCATGCGCGGTTCCGATACCGCGGAGCTTGTGTTCGAGGATTGTGAAGTGCCGGAGGAGAACGTCCTCGGCAATGTCGGGCGCGGCGTCAACGTGCTGATGTCCGGCCTCGACTACGAGCGCGCCGTGCTGGCGGCGGGACCGCTCGGCATCATGCAGGCCTGCCTCGATGTCGTGATGCCATATGTCCACGAGCGCAAGCAGTTCGGCGAGCCGATCGGCAGCTTCCAGCTCGTGCAGGGCAAGGTCGCCGACATGTATGTCACGATGAATGCGTCGCGCGCCTACGTCTACGCCGTCGCAAAAGCGTGCGATCGTGGCGAGACCACGCGCGAGGACGCGGCTGGCGCGATCCTTTACGCGGCGGAGCGCGCAACCCAGTGCGCGCTGGATGCGATCCAGTTGCTCGGCGGCAACGGCTACATCAACGACTACCCGACGGGGCGGCTGCTGCGCGACGCCAAGCTCTATGAGATCGGCGCGGGCACCAGCGAAATCCGCCGCATGCTGATCGGCCGCGAGCTGTTCGAGAAGACGGCTTAGGCGACCTCGACGTCATTGCGAGCGAAGCGAAGCAATCCATTCTAAAAAGAAGAAGCTGGATTGCTTCGTCGCAAGAGCTCCTCGCAATGACGAAGCGCAAAGCCGCGCTCGGGCGATGCAAGGCTACCGTGGCAGGATGTTGACCTTGGCGACCCATGCCCGCACGTCCGGCAGAATGGCCGGCAGCACATCGCGGACTTCATCGACGGTCATGCCTGCCTTGATGCGGGGATCGTACAGGATGTTCATGATGTACTGGTCGTAGACGTCGAAGAACCCCATCGAGACGTCATCGTTGAACATCGTCCATGGCACTGAGTCGGTGTCGTTGATCGGCCCGAGGGATTGCAGCAATTCCTCATAGGCGCAGTCGAGAAACACGAAGTCGCTGCTATCGACCGTCAGGATCACGTCCGAGTGCTGGATCTCGTAGTTGTCGTTCTTGCGAAATCCGGACAGGCATTGCGGGTCCAGCGTGTCGTGAATTTCCTTGGCCTTCTCAGCGCCGTAGAACGACGTGATGGTTTTCTGAAGATCGCGGTCGCGAACCAGCGTGATGATGGTGTTGGCCTCGTCGCGCTTGTTCGTCACCGCAATGTCGAGATGCTGAACCCGCCTTGCGATGTCGCCGACAACCTTTCCGATTTGCTTTTTCCGGTCGGCGCGGGCACCGTCGATAAAGACGCGCACCGGCATGTGGTATTTGCGGATGCGGTCGACGCGCCCGGCCAGATGATACTCCGCGCCGAACGCCGTCTTCATGAAGCCGTCGATGATCTGGCTGTCGGTGAAGGTCTTCTTTTCGTTGCGCTGGCGTGCGCTGATATTGGGCCCTTCGGCAAGGGTCGGCGACCACAATGTCGTGCTGAGCGTCAGGCTGCCCAGCAGGACGATGCCCGGTATCAGCCGCCGCATTGTTGAAGACGTTTCCATGACAACCTGAGCTAGCCGTCGCTCCGCTCGCGCGCAAGAGCGTTCGCGGCCAGTCTACAAATGCGAAGACCGGCCACAGGGGCCGGCCTGCAAGAGCTTGCGGCAGGACCCGAGCGGGCCATCCGGACCTTAGTTCTTGACGATGACCGTCGCGCCCACCTGCACCCGGTTGTAGAGGTCGATGACGTCGTCATTGACCATGCGGAAGCAGCCTGACGAGACAGCCTGACCGATCGTCTCCGGCTCGTTGGAGCCGTGAATGCGATAGAGCGTCGAGCCGAGATACATGGCGCGTGCGCCGAGCGGATTGTCGGGTCCGCCGACCATGTGGCGCGGCAGATCGGGACGGCGGCGCAGCATCTGTGCCGGCGGCGTCCAGCTCGGCCATTCCTTCTTCGCGGTGATGCGATGGACTCCGCCCCAGCGGAAGCCGTCGCGGCCGACGCCAATGCCATAGCGCAGCGCCCGGCCGCCTTCCTGAACCAGATACAGCCGGCGTTCCCTGGTATCGACGATGATGGTGCCCGGCGCATAGTTGCCCTGGAAACTAACTGTGGTGCGCGGAATCGGGCCGGAGCCGCCTCCCATTCCGCCGCCGCCGAAAAGCTGAAGCAGCGGATTGAACTCCTGATCCGCCATCGCAAGGCTGCTGCTGCCCAACAAGGTCGCTGCGGTAAGAATTACGGACAATAGGCGCGTCATTAGAATCCTCATAAGAGATCGTCAGACCGGGGCGGAAATGTTGGCGAACCGGGAACAGGTGCCATGAACTCCGCGAGAAAGGCCACAATTTGCCTGTCTTCGCAACCCACGGACGCGTGAAAGGCTTCGGGGCAGCCCATTATCCGCCGAGGGCGTGACTTCTGCGAGACATGCCACATCCGCACAGTCATGCTGCTGTTCCAACCTACCGCAGGCTTTGACGAACTGTCATAAGGATGGTTCATCTAGCGATACTTCAACAAAAAGCCTCGAACGGGAGTGGAATGATGAACGGCGCGGAAAGTCTGGTGCGAACATTGGTCGCGGGCGATGTGAATGTCTGCTTCACCAATCCGGGAACATCGGAGATGCATTTTGTCGCCGCGCTGGATCGTGTCGAGGGGATGCGATGTGTGCTCGGGCTGTTTGAAGGCATCGTGACCGGCGCCGCCGACGGGTATTATCGGATGTCCGGGAAGCCGGCATCGACATTGCTGCATCTCGGGCCCGGCCTCGCCAACGGCCTCGCCAATCTGCACAACGCCAAGAAGGCGCATTCCGGCATCGTCAACATCGTCGGTCAGCATGCGACCTATCACATCGAATACAACGCGCCGCTGACCTCGGACATCGAAGGTCTCGCGCGGCCGATGTCGGCGTGGGTTCGCACCTCGCCGGACTCGAAGTCCATTGCGCGCGACGGCGCTGCCGCTATTGCGGCGGCGCGAAGCCATCCGGGCCAGATCGCGACGCTTATTCTCCCCGCCGACACCGCCTGGAATGAAGCCGATGGCATCGCGCAGGTGCCGGAGGATTCGCAGCGCGCCAGTTATTCGCCGCAGGCGGTCGATGAAGCCGCGCGCGTTCTGCGCAGCGGTGAGCAGACGCTGTTGCTGCTGACCGGCAAGGCGCTCACGGAAGAAGGACTGGCGCTCGCCGCGCGCATCGCCGGCAAGACCGGATGCAAGGTCATGGGCCAGACCTACAATCCGCGCATGGCGCGCGGGCGCGGACGGTTCTCCATCGACCGCATTCCCTATGTGATCGAGCAGGCGCTGCCGATCCTGAAGGATTTCCGCCACATCATCCTGGTCGAGACCAACGATCCGGTGGCGTTCTTCGCCTATCCGAACAAGCCGAGCCTCCTGAAGCCGGAAGGCTGCGAGGTGCATCGCATGTGCGAATCCGGCGAGAACTCGGTGGCGGCATTGCACGCGCTGGCCGATGCGCTCGGCGCCAAGGCGGCGGATGCGCAGCCTCAGAAGCTGATGGAGCTGTCCAAACCCACCGGCGCGCTGACGCACGCCTCGATCGCGCAGGCGATTGCGATGGCCATTCCGGAGAACGCCATCGTGGTCGATGAATCGATCACCACCGGCCGCGGCTTCTTTCCGCCGACGGCGGCAGCCGCTCCGCATGACTGGCTTCAGAACATGGGCGGATCGATCGGCTTCTCGACCCCGGTTGCGACCGGCGCCGCGGTCGCCTGCCCGGACCGCAAGGTGATCTGCATGGTCGGCGACGGCAGCGCGATGTACACGCTGCAATCGCTGTGGACGCAGGCGCGCGAGGGACTCGATGTCACCACCATCGTCTTCGCCAACCGCACCTATCAGATCCTCAAGGGTGAGTTCGCCGGCGTCGATGCGGGCGAGCCCGGCCGCAAGGCGCTCGACATGCTGAACATCGACAATCCCGCCCTCGACTGGGTATCGCTGGCCAAGGGCATGGGCGTGTCCGCGCAGTCGGTCACCACGGCGGAGGACTTCTCGAACGCACTGACCAATTCGGTGCGCGAAAAGGGTCCGCGGCTGATCGAAGTCGTGATGTAACCGACAACAAGAGAAGGAACCCTGCGCGAGGCTTTTGCGTTGAATACGCAAGAGCATTTCTCGCGGGGGTTCCTGAGATGAAAGTCTTTCAGGGCTCGTCCTTTAGCCCCGACACCATTGCCGCCATGACGCAGGCCTTCGAGGAGGCCGTCGAGACCCTGCCATTCCCGGTGGGGTCGGCGCGGGTTCAGGCGCTGGCAAAAAATATCATCGAGCTTGCGTCGCAGGGGGAGCGTGACCCGGAGCGCATGAAGCTGCTGGCCCTGCTGGCGCTGAAGTCGGTCCCGCACGACTGAGGCGGTATCATGGAAAGGTTTAGTTAAGTCTTCGGCAGCTTCTTGCCGCTAGGTTAGCCGTGGCTTCAGCGAGCACTCGTATGGCGAAGCCGTCATGTGCAAGAAATGCAGTGGGGCTGATCCGATGAAGACGGTGTTTGGTTTTATCCGTGACGAGAAGGCTGCGACATCGATCGAGTATGCCCTGATCGCAACGGGCATCGCGGTCGCGATCGTTGCTGCGGTCAACGGTCTCGGCACCACGCTCGGCGGCAAGTACGCCACGGTCAAGGCCGCGTTCGATTGATCCGACGGCCGGCGCGTTCCGCCGGCGCCATTCCAGCCAGCAAATTTTGCCTTTCGCTCCGGCGTGCAGACAGCCTAAGACAGAACGGGTCTTGGGCGGGGATGCACATGAGCGAGGCGGGCGCGCGACGTTTCCACCCGGAGCTGGAAAGCCTCCGGGGGCTGGCCGCGTTGTCCGTTGCCGGATTCCACATTTCCCAATCGCCTGCGCTGGTGGGCGGCGAGTCCGTCATCCTGAAGGCGATGCCGTCGGCGGCCATGGATGTGCTGAAGATCCTGTTTCAGGGCCAGCCCGCGGTGGTGTTCTTTTTCGTGCTGAGCGGCTTTGTGCTGACGGCCTCGCTGCAAAGGACGCCGCGCCCCGTCGCTGAAATCGCCTTGCCGTTCGCGATCGCGCGCATTTTCCGGATTTACCCGGCGTGGATATTCGCCATCCTGATGTTCGTCGGAGTCTACTGGCTGACGGGACGAACATTGAGTGTCGTTCCGTCGCTGGCGGAGACAATTCAGAACATCCTGCTGCTGTCGGTCTCGATCGACGGCGTCGGCTGGTCGATCCAGACCGAGCTGCTGGCGATCCCCGTTCTTCTCATCGCGCTCCACTGGATCGCCGCCGGGAAGATTTTCAGGATTCTCGTCATCGCTTCGGTGATGGCCATTCTGACAAATCCCATGAAGGTGATCCTGCCGCTGGAAGGCGGCGAGCCGCGGGCGATATTCCTCTACTGTTTTCTGTTCGGCGCGCTCACCCATGTTCTCCTGCCGCGTGCACAGCCCCGTCATGCCAATGCGCTGTTCGGCCTCGGCGTGGTGCTGTTCTTCGCCGGCGTGACCTTGTTCGCGCGTCACTTCAACGTCAGGGACGCCTGGGTGACGATCGCCTCGTGCCTGATGATTGCCGGCGGCGCTTTGGGCTTGCGTGGATGGCTGACGGTCCTGCGCGACAATGCCGTGCTCAGGTTTCTCGGCAGGGTGTCGTACAGTTTCTATCTGCTGCATCCGCTGATGCTGATGATCTGCTGGCAGATGGAGAAGGAGCTTGGCGCGGCGCTGCAGGCCGGATGCCCGCCATGGCTGGCTCTCCTGATCATGCTTGTCGTGTCGAGCGCGGCCGTGCTGCCGCTCGCAGCGCTGTCGTATCGCTTCGTTGAAAAGCCGTTCATCCGGCTGGGTTATCGGCTGACCGCATCGATGCGCGCGCGCGAGGCGGCGCTGGCCGGGTAACGGGTCCGATTTCTGTGAACGCGCCGAAAACGTCTGGTGAGAAAATGGTGGGCGCACAAGGGATCGAACCTTGGACCTCTCCCGTGTGAAGGGAACGCTCTCCCGCTGAGCTATGCGCCCGGAACCACCGGATATCTTTCGGAGCGGCGATTTACGAAAGCAGGGGCACAGGTGTCAAGCGCAGCTGGCCTGTGTGCTTCAGAAATCGGCTCAAATCCAGCCGATGTGCTGGATAATCAAGTTAGCCCGGCTGACGTGCCCGCGAGGCGTGGGCCTGCAAGGCCCGAATCCGTTCGGCCAGCGTGCCGCGCGGCTCTGTCGCCGCCGGTGCCGCTCCGTTGGGGGCCGCGCCGTTTGTGGTCGTTGCCTTGACGATTGTGCTGATGGCGGGCTTCTGCTCTTCGGACGCCAGGATCGCCTCGATCGGCGAGTCCGGTCCTTCCAGCGTCACAGCAAGCTTGGCGACTTCGGCTGCGATGTCATTGATGCGCTCGCGCAGCAGCGCGTTTTCCATGCGCTCTGTGGACCACGAGCTTTCCGCCTGCTGCTGAATGAGATTGATGTCGCGCTGAAGTTTGGCGCGCTCATCCCGGGCGACGGTGAGCTGTTCCTCCAGCGCGGCCTTCTCGGTGCGAAGCTTCTCTACCGCCGCTGAATTGCCGGTGCCGGATGCCATGTCCTCGCGCAGCTTCTGCTCGGTCTGTTTCGCGGTCTCGGCCTGCTGGCGGAGCAGGGTGTTCTCGTATTCGCGCTCGGCGAGAATCTTGCCCTGCAAGGCAAGACGGTTTTCGAGGTCCGTGACCCGCGTCGACAGCATCTCGGTTTCCTTGGTCTGCACCACAAGCTGGCGATCGAGGTCGGTGACCTTCCCGCTCAGGTCCTCGACCTTTCCGCGCGCATCGCTGAGTTCGCGGGTCGCGATCTCGGCCTCGTTGCGATGATCGGTGAGGCGCTGCTGACTGCTGGAAACTTCCTTCTCGGCGTCGTTGACGCGGCTTTGCAGGGCTTCGATCTGGCTGCGGACCGCCAGCAGTTCGACCTGACGGCTTTCCGCCGTCATCGAGCGCTGGGAGAGCTCGCTGTTGAGCTTGCCGAGTTCACCTTGCTTGTCCGAGAGCTGCTGTTCGGCGATGCGCAGCGCCTGCGTCTTGGCGCTGAATTCTTCTTCCGTCGCCCGCAGTTGATCCTTCAGCGCCTTCTCGCGCGCTTCCAGCGCGAAAATCGCCGCGTTCTTTTCGCCGAGTTCGATCTTGAGGCGGTTGATCGCATCCGATTTCTTGCCGAGTTCGGCGAGCTGGCTCGAGGTCTTGTTCTTGAGCTGCTCGACGCTCATTTCGAGCCGGCGGGCGGACATCGCGAACTCGGCCCGCAACTGGTCCTTGTCGGCCTGGATCTCGGCCATCGAGAGCGGGGTCGCGGCTTCGAGGCGCTTGGTCGTGAGCCGGACTGCGCGGTTATGGACCAGCGGCACGATCATCAGACCGAACAGCATCGAGACCAGAAAACCGATCGCCAAATACATGATCGGTTCGACCATATGCGTACCCCTGCGTGAGAAAATATTAACTGTTTCACCATGCCACGGCGGGCCGGGAAAAAGCTAGCGGGACAGCGTGTTAACGTGAATCAGCCCGCCTCCCTGAAGGCAGGCGGGCGATGCCCCGGTCATCCTGTCAGGAAAGTGTCAGAAAGGGTTCCAGGTCGCGCGGGGCGTGAACTTCAGATAGCCGATATTGGCGCCGAGCCGCAGGCCGACGCCTGAGCGGATCGGGACCAGCACGATGCCGTTCGCCGTCAGCGCCGTCATGCCGAAGCCGCCGATAATGTAGGCAGAGCCGTCGATGCCGGCAAAGCGCTGATAGATCGCGTCGGTCGCGGGCAGGTTGTAGACCAGCACCATGGTGCGCGCGCCGTCGCCGCCCCAGTCGAAGCCGACCGACGGTCCCTGCCAGTAGACCCGCAGGTCGCCGGCGTTCTTGGTGTAGAGCGTGCCTTCGCCGTAGCGCAGTCCCGCGACGAAAGCGCCGCTGCCTTCCTCGCCGAGCACGTAGCCGTTGGGCAGGCCCCACTGGCTCACCGCGCGCTCGATCACGGACGCCAGTCCGCGCGACACGTTGCCGAAGAACCGGTGGCCCGCGCCGACCAGTTCGTCCGGGCCATAGGTATTTGGGGCGCGCTGTTGGGCCGAGGCCGGCACGGCCAGGGAAATCGTCGCCGCAAACACCAGCGCCGCGATGCGCAAAGCAAAGGTCATGAAAGAACCCCTTGGACCACAGATGGCCGAGTTGCATGTCCATCGCTTAACGCCTTGCTGAGAAGCAATGGCATAAGCTGCGGTCCCACGTCCCCGACTCGATTGTTTATCGGCATCAACTATGACGGCACGGCGGCAAGAAAATAAAGGGCAGCGCCTTGGAATCGCCTGTCTTGCGGTCCTTGCAGGGCTGGCCGGACCGTATACCAGCGCATCGGCGGTCACCGAGCGGGTGGTCGTGAACCGCCATAGCGGCCTTGCCATCGATGGCTTCGACCCTGTGGCCTATTTCACCGACGCTGAGGCGGCCAAGGGGCAGCCCGACATCGAGGCGTCCAGGGATGGCGCCGTCTGGCGTTTCCGGAACGAAGCCAACCGCGCCGTTTTCCTCAGCCATCCGGATATCTACGGACCCCGGTTCGGCGGCTATGACCCGGTCGACGTGGCGCGCGGCAAGACCGTCGCCGGGCAGGCGCGGCTGTGGCTGGTGTCCGGTGAACGGCTGTATCTGTTCAGCCGCGAAGACAACCTCAACGCCTTTGCCGCCGATCCGGATGCTGTCCTCAAACAGGCGGCCGGCAAATGGCCGGCGCTGGTCGAAACGCTCTCCGCTTACTGATCGACCGCGGCGGGATCGCCCCACGCAATGAACTCGGGCACCAGAAAATCCTCGCGCGCTTCCCCGAAGCACAGCGCGGCGCCCTTGCTGTCCGTGATCAGCCCGCCGGCCGCGGTTACCACCGCATGCCCCGCCGCCACGTCCCATTCGGAGGTCGGGGACAGCCGGGGGTAGATGTCGGCGCCGCCCTCGGCGATCCGGCCAAACTTGACCGCCGATCCGAGGGCCTGCCGGATCGCTCCGGGGCGGGCCGCAATGAAGGCTTCGGTGCGCTTGTCGCCGTGGGACCTGCTCACGGCCACGATCCAGGCCGTGCGAGGGCCCGGATGAGGGCGGGTGTGGATCGGCTGGGCCGAGCGGGCCTTGCCGTCCTTGGTCATCATCAGTCGCTCGGCTCCCCGGCCGACAATTCCCCGCCAGACCAGGCCGAGGGCGGGGGCTGCGATAATTCCCAGCACCGGCGAGCCATTGGTGATGAGCGCGACGTTGACGGTGAATTCGTCGCGCCCGGCCACGAACTCCTTGGTGCCGTCCAGCGGATCGACCAGGAAAAAGCTGTTCTTGTAGGGGCGTGCGGCCAGGTCGGTTCGCTCCTCGGACAGGGCCGGAACATCTGGCACGAGCCTGTTCAGGCCTTCCGCGATGATGTGATGTGCCGCCATGTCCGCTTCGGTGACGGGAGAGCCATCGGATTTGCCGGTCACCTGCATGGTGGACCGGCTGACGGCGAGGATCGCCGCTCCCGCCGCCACCACGATGTCGGTCAGCGGCTCCATCAAGAGGGCGGCGGCGTCGCGGTCGATTGCAGGGCTGGTCATTGATGGGTCTCGGTTGCGTACATGTCAGCCTTCAATTCCGCTGTGGTCGGTGGCCGCAGGGCCAGCCGCAGTGTATCAAATTATAAAGCACGCTTGATTCGCCGCGTCAGCATCCTGTGGCCCCCGTGATTGCAGGAAATCGCTGGAAAATCCGAGGAAATTCATGTCTGGCACGTCAACTCCCGGTCCTACACCCGATGCTCTCGAACTCGCCGCGTTGATGTGTTCGCGCGTCTGCCACGATCTCATCAACCCGGTGGGCGCCATCGTCAACGGCCTTGAGGTGTTCGACAGCAGCAACAAGGAAGACGACAAGGAGTTTGCGCTCGATCTGATCCGCAAGAGCGCGAAATCCACCTCGGCACGGCTGCAGTTCTGCCGCATCGCCTACGGCGCCGCGGGCTCTGCCGGTTCCCAGATCGATCTCGGCGAGGCGCAGAAGATGACGCGCAATCATCTTGAGGACGAGAAGACCAAGATCGTCTGGAATCTGCCGCACGTCCTGATGGCGAAAAACCGGGTCAAGCTGCTGCTGAACATGTTCGTCATCGCGCAGCAGGCGATTCCGCGCGGAGGTCAGCTCATCGTCGATCCGATCGGCGAGGGAGACACGATGGGATTCCGTCTTCGCGCCGCTGGCACCAATGCGCGCGAGCCGCAGAACGTCGCGGCGCAACTGAATCTCGACAATGCCGGATCGGTCTCCGCGCATGCGGTACAGCCCTATTACACGGCGCTGCTGGCGCAGGCGTGCGGGCTCAAGGTGTCGCTGGCCGCCGAGCCGGACGCCGTGGTTTTGACCGCGGCCTGACGATATCTTCATGAACTCTTAATGATGCGGGCGCCGGAAAATGCCGGTGCCGCTGGCATTTGCGTTAGGCGTTTATTCAGCGCGTTCTTTTCTGATTGCTCAACCAATATTAAACGCTTTGCCCCGACACTGGCCGGCATCTAGGAGGCGTGACGTTCATGCCTCCCTTGCCAGAAGGCCGGCTTCATGGACGATTTGCTGCGGGAATTCCTGACCGAAACCAACGAGAGTCTCGATACCGTCGACAACCAACTGGTTCGTTTCGAGCAGGATCCGAATAACGCGAAGATTCTCGATAATATCTTTCGGCTTGTTCACACCATCAAGGGCACGTGCGGCTTCCTCGGATTGCCGCGTCTTGAAGCGCTCGCTCACGCAGCCGAGACGCTGATGGGCAAATTCCGCGACGGCATGCCGGTGACCGGCGAAGCCGTCACGCTGATCCTGAGCACCATCGACCGCATCAAGGAGATTCTCGGCCAGCTCGAGGCAACCGAGGCGGAGCCGGAAGGCGCCGATGTCGATCTGATCGACGCGCTTCACCATATGGTCGAGCAGGGCATGGCCGCGATGGCAGCCGCGCCTGCTGCGCCTGCGCCAGCCGCACCTGCGCCGGTTGCAGCCAAGCCGGTGACCGTCGGCATGATGGTCGATCAGACGCTGGAACGCGAACTGCGTCCCGGTGAAGTTTCGCTCGACGAACTTGAGCGCGCTTTCCGCGAAACCGAAATCGAAGTCGCATCGCCATCGATTGCGCCGGTTGAGCAGCCCGCCCCAAAGGCCGAAGCTCCAAAGGCCGATGCGACGAAGGCCGCGGTAAAGGCAAAGAAGCCGGTCATCGAGAATGAGACGACGGAGAGCGACAAGATCGCGAACCAATCCATTCGCGTCAATGTCGATACGCTCGAGCATCTGATGACCATGGTTTCGGAACTGGTGCTGACGCGCAACCAGTTGCTCGAGATCAGCCGCCGTAACGAGGATTCCGAGTTCAAGGTGCCGTTGCAGCGGCTCTCGAACGTCACCGCCGAGTTGCAGGAAGGCGTCATGAAGACGCGCATGCAGCCGATCGGCAACGCCTGGCAGAAGCTGCCGCGCATCGTGCGCGACCTGTCGAGCGAACTCGGCAAGCAGATCGAACTGGAAATGCACGGCGCCGACACCGAGCTCGATCGCCAGGTGCTCGATCTGATCAAGGATCCGCTGACGCACATGGTCCGCAACTCCGCCGACCACGGCCTTGAGACCACGGCGGATCGCGTCGCCGCCGGCAAGCCGGAGCAGGGCACCATCCGCGTGTCCGCCTATCATGAGGGCGGCCATATCATCATCTGCATCGCCGACAACGGGCGCGGCCTGAACACCGAGCGCATCAAGCAGAAGGCCGTGCAGAACGGTCTGGTCACCGAAGCCGAAGTCGAGAAGATGACCGAGGCGCAGATCCACAAGTTCATTTTCGCGCCGGGCTTCTCCACGGCTGCGGCAGTCACGAGCGTGTCCGGCCGCGGCGTCGGCATGGATGTGGTGCGCACCAACATCGATCAGATCGGCGGCACCATCGACGTGAAGTCGGTGCCGGGCGAGGGTTCGAGCTTCACCATCAAGATTCCGCTGACGCTGGCGATCGTGTCGGCGCTGATCGTGGAAGCCGCCGGCGACCGCTTTGCGATCCCGCAGCTGTCGGTGGTCGAGCTGGTGCGCGCGCGCTCCAATTCCGATCATCGCATCGAGCGGATCAAGGACACGCCGGTGCTGCGGCTGCGCAACAAGCTGCTGCCGCTGATGCATCTGAAGAAGCTGCTCAAGATCGACGACGGCGCGTCGATCGATCCGGAGAACGGCTTCATTGTGGTCACCCAGGTCGGAAGCCAGACCTTCGGCATCGTGGTCGACGGCGTTTTCCACACCGAGGAAATCGTGGTCAAGCCGATGTCCACCAAGCTGCGCCATATCGGAATGTTCTCGGGCAACACCATTCTCGGTGACGGCGCCGTGATCATGATCATCGATCCGAACGGCATTGCCCAGTCGCTCGGTACGGCGGCTGCGACCCAGAGCGAGATCGGCGACGAGAACGCCGCGGCGCGCTCCAGCTCCGATGCCCAGCTCACCTCGCTTCTCGTGTTCCGGTCCGGCTCGTCCCAGCCCAAGGCTGTGCCGCTGGCTCTGGTCACACGGCTCGAGGAGATTTCGGTCGACAAAATCGAACTCTCGAACGGCCGTCACATGGTCCAGTACCGCGAGCAGTTGATGCCGCTGGTCGAGATGGAAGGCGTGACGATCCGCGAAAGCGGCGTTCAGCCGATTCTCGTTTTCGCCGACGATGGACGCTCGATGGGACTCGTAGTCGATGAAATCATCGATATCGTCGAGGAGCAGCTCAGCATCGAAGTGGCGAGCACGCGCGAAGGCGTGCTTGGCTCTGCGGTCGTGAAGGGCCAGGCCACCGAGGTGATCGACGTCGGGCACTTCCTGCCGATGGCGTTCGCCGACTGGTTCAGCCGCAAGGAAATGCGTCTGTCGGCCACGGCGCAGACCGTTCTGCTGGTCGACGACTCCGCGTTCTTCCGCAACATGCTGGCGCCCGTCCTGAAGGCGGCGGGCTATCGGGTCACGGTTGCGCAGAACGGCCACGAAGGCCTGTCGGTGCTGCGCTCCGGCAACCAGTTCGACGTCATTCTGACCGATATCGAGATGCCGGACATGAATGGCTTCGAGTTCGCCGAAGCGATCCGCGCCGATCGCAAGATGGAGTCGATGCCGATCATCGCGCTGTCGTCCGTGGTGTCGCCCGCGGCTATCGAACGCGGCCGCCAGGCCGGCTTCCATGACTATGTCGCTAAATTCGACCGGCCGGGACTGATCGCCGCGCTGAAGGAACAGACCGCTGACGTCAGGCAGGCGGCGTAAGGAACATGACAATGGATACGAATGTTGACGGCGCTGACCGTGGTATCACCGAATACGTCACCGCGATGATCGGCGGACAGTTGTTCGGACTGCCGATTTCGCGGGTTCAGGATGTGTTCATGCCGGAGCGGCTAACGCGAGTTCCCCTCGCGTCCGCGGACGTCGCGGGTGTTCTCAACCTTCGCGGCAGGATCGTCACCGCGATCGATATGCGCGCCCGTCTTGGACTGGCGAAGAACGAAGACGGCCGTCCGCCGATGGCGGTGGGCGTCGACCTGCGCGGCGAATCCTACGGCTTGCTGATCGACAGCATCGGTGAGGTCCTCAAGCTCGCGGACGAAAGCCGCGAGGTAAATCCCGTCAATCTCGACCCGCGCATGGCGAAGATGGCCGGCGGCGTTCACCGGCTCGACGGGCAGTTGATGGTCGTTCTCGACGTCGACCGCGTTCTGGAAATCAATCCGGATATGCTCGCCGCCTAAAAATAATTTTGGGAAGCAACGCAAGCCCCGTGACAGCGGCCCACACGGGAACTGAGGAAAAAAGAGGCTAAGATGAAAACATGTCTGATTGTTGACGATTCAAGCGTCATCCGGAAAGTCGCGCGGCGCATTCTGGAAGGGCTGGATTTCCAGATTGTCGAAGCCGAGGACGGCGAGAAGGCCATGGAAGTCTGCAAGCGCGGAATGCCGGAGGCCATCCTGCTCGATTGGAACATGCCGGTGATGGATGGATACGAGTTCCTCCGCAACCTGCGTCTGATGCCGGGCGGCGACAGGCCGAAGGTGGTGTTCTGCACCACCGAGAACGATGTCGCCCACATCGCCCGTGCGCTCCATGCCGGCGCCAATGAATACATCATGAAGCCGTTCGACAAGGAAATCGTGACGGCGAAATTTCATGAAGTCGGTCTGATCTAGGCTCGCGCTCTGAAGCCGCGTGTTGTGTTGTTCGTTGCGTAGAGTTGGTTGTTCATGAGCGTTGCAGTTTTGACTCCACCGGGCTCGTCCGCACAGCGGCACGAGCCGCTGCGCGTCATGGTCGTCGACGACTCTGCGGTCATCCGCGGTCTGATTTCCCGCTGGATCGAGGCTGAGGCGGATCTCACGGTCGTCGCATCGATCCGCACCGGGCTCGATGCGGTCAACCAGGTCGTGCGCGTCGATCCCGATGTTGTCGTGCTCGATATCGAGATGCCGGATATGGACGGCATCTCGGCGCTGCCGCTGCTGCTGGAGAAGAAGCGCAACCTCGTGATCATCATGGCGTCGACGCTGACCCGCCGGAATGCGGAGATCAGCTTCAAGGCGCTGTCGCTCGGCGCGTCGGATTACATCCCCAAGCCCGAGAGCACGCGTGAGATCGCCGCGGCCGACATCTTCAAGCACGATCTGATCGAAAAGATCCGCCACCTCGGCGCGCGTCTGCGCCGTCCGGCTGTCGTTGCCAGTCCGCCGCTATCGCCGGTTGCGCAGCCGGTGCGGACGCCGCTGCCGCGAACCTCCACGGCCACGATGCCGCCGGTCGCGCAGCCCAAGCTGATGGTGCGGCCGTTCAGTGCGGTTATCCCGCGCGTCCTGGTGATCGGTTCCTCGACCGGCGGACCGCAAGCGCTGATGACTCTGGTCGCCGGTATCGGTCCGGTGGTCGACCAGCATCCGGTTCTCATCACCCAGCATATGCCGCCGACCTTCACCACCATTCTCGCCGAACATCTGGCGCGCGCGAGCGGGCGTCCCGCTCACGAGGCGGTCGATGGCGAGACGGTCAAGGCGGGACAAATCTATCTTGCGCCGGGCGGGCGTCATATGCGCGTGGTGCGCTCGGGGACGAATACGGTGATCGCTCTCGATGACGGGCCGCAGATCAACTTCTGCAAGCCGGCGGTCGATCCGCTGTTCGCCTCGGCAGCGGAAGTCTGGCAGGCCGGCATTCTCGCCGTGGTGCTGACCGGGATGGGGTCTGACGGCGCGCAGGGCGCCAGGACCATCGTCGCCGCCGGCGGCAACGTCATCGCACAGGACGAAGCCACCAGCGTTGTGTGGGGTATGCCGGGCGCTGTGGCCCATGCAGGTGTCTGCGCGGCGATTCTGCCGCTCGACCAGATCGCTCCCAAAATTGTTCGCGTGTTTTCAGGAGTTCGCGGGTGACGCCACTGGATTACGAGTATCTGCGCAAGCTTCTGAAAGATCGCTCCGGTCTGCTGTTGTCTTCGGACAAGCAGTACCTGATCGAAAGCCGTCTGCTGCCGCTTGCCCGCAAGGCCGGTATTTCTGGCATCAGCGAACTTGTGCAGAAGATCAAGTCGGGTTCGGAATCCCTGACCGTCGATGTCGTCGAGGCGATGACGACCAACGAGACGTTCTTCTTCCGCGACAAGGTTCCGTTCGAAAATGTCCGCGATACGGTGCTTCCCAATTTGCTGAAGGCGCGCGCCAGCCGCCGCAGCCTGCGCATCTGGTGCGCGGCGGCGTCGACCGGGCAGGAGCCTTACTCGCTCGCCATGCTTTTGAAGGAAGCCTTGCCGCCGGACTGGCGCGCGGAAATCGTTGCGACCGATCTGTCGCTCGAAGTTCTCGAAAAGGCGAAGGCGGGGATCTACAGCCAGTTCGAAGTTCAGCGCGGATTGCCGATCCAGCTGCTGGTGAAACATTTCAAGCAGGTCGGGGATGTCTGGCAGCTCAATCCGGATATCCGCGCCATGGTCCGCTACCAGCAGGCCAACCTGCTGCAGGATTTCTCGCACTTCGGCGTCTTCGACATTATCTTCTGCCGGAACGTTCTGATCTATTTCGATCAGCCGACCAAGATCGACGTGTTCGGCCGCATGCAGAAGGTGAATGAGCCGGACGGCTTCCTTTTCCTTGGCGCAGCCGAGACCGTGATCGGACTGACGGATGCCTACCGGGCCGCCCCGGACCTGCGCGGCGTCTATATGCCGAATCCTGCACGCGTGTCCTCGCCCTCTCTGGCGCCCGGGATGATGCGTAGCCAGAAGGCATTCGCGGCAAGCTGACGGTTCATCGTCGAGGCGCGTGTCGTTGACAACCGTCCCGCGCCGGGGTGTAAGATAGGGCATGGGGAAAGCGATCTCCCCACGAGGCGACATGCCCAAGAATCGCGTCCATTCTCTTGAGAGGGACGCATCATGTCTTCCATCAATTCGATCTCACCCGAAAAACTCGCCCGGCTGACCGGCACGCCCAGGTGCCCGGCCCTTATCGACGTTCGCCTTGCCGACGATCTTGCCGCCGAGCCGAAATTCGTTCCGGGCGCATGTCACCGGGACCATGCGTCGGTTGCCGATTGGGCGTCAGAGTTCGCCGGCCGTGCCGCCGTTGTCATATGCAAGAGAGGCGGGAAGCTGAGCGAGGGAGTCGCCGCCTGGCTCCGTCACGCCGGAGCGTCAGCCGACGTTCTGGAAGGGGGCCATGAAGCCTGGGCGAACGCGAAGCTTCCATTGGTGCCTGCTGCGAAACTACCGCCGCGCGATCGGCAGGGGCGCACGCTCTGGGTGACGCGCTCGCGGCCGAAAGTCGACCGCATCGCCTGCCCATGGCTGATCCGGCGCTTTGTCGATCCGTCCGCGATTTTTCTCTTTGTGACGGCTTCCGAAGTGGAGGAGGTCGGTCAGCGCTTTGGCGCGGCGCCGTTCGACATTGAAAATGTGTTCTGGAGCCATCGCGGTGAACTGTGCACCTTTGATGTCATGGTCGAGGAGTTCGGTCTTGATACAGAGCCGCTCAAGCGTCTGGCGACTATCGTGCGCGCGGCCGATACCGCACGTCCCGATCTTTCGCCGGAAGCGCCCGGCCTGCTCGCGGCATCTCTGGGCCTGTCGCGGATGTATTCGGACGATCTCGAACAGCTCGATGCTGGACTCGCGCTCTATGATACGTTCTATCGCTGGTGCAGGGATGCGACCGATGAAACTCATAACTGGCCCTCGCATAAGGCCAAGGCAAAGGTCAAAGCATGACTGACGTCACGACGCCGTCGGCGATTCCCGCTCCACGGAGCACGCCGGGCTTTCCGGACATGAAAGAAGCTTTCGGGGTCTGGCTTCGGGTCGCGATGCTCAGTTTTGGCGGCCCTGCCGGACAGATCGCGGTCATGCACCGCATTCTGGTGGAGGAGAAGCGCTGGGTTTCCGAGAGCCGATTCCTGCACGCCCTGAATTACTGCATGCTGCTGCCCGGTCCCGAGGCGCAGCAGCTCGCCACCTACATCGGCTGGCTGATGCATCGTACCCGCGGCGGGATCATGGCGGGCGGCCTCTTCATCATGCCTGGCGTTATCGCCATCATGGCGCTGAGCTACATCTATGCCGCCTTCGGCAATGTGGGATTTGTCGCCGCGCTGTTCTTCGGTCTCAAGGCGGCGGTGCTGGCGATCGTGATCCAGGCGGTTGTCCGTGTCGGCAAACGGGCTCTCAAGAATCGGGTCCTGCAAGGTCTCGCGGCGGCCGCGTTCATCGCGATCTTCTTTTTCAACGTGCCGTTTCCCGTCATCATTCTGGCCGCCGGGCTGATCGGCTATTTCGGAGGCCGGGCCGGGCTGCCTGCGTTTGCAGCGGGCGGCGGGCATGACAGCAAGACGCCGACCGCTCTGGTCGATGCATTGCTGGGTGATGAATTGCCCGAGCATGCGCACCCGACTGTCGCCCGCTCGTTACGGGTCGCCGCGGTCTGGCTCCTTCTGTGGCTGACGCCGGTGGCGTTGCTCGTCCTGATGCTTGGAAAGGGCAGCGTGTTCTCCGAGATCGCGGTGTTCTTCAGCAAGATGGCCATGGTGACATTCGGGGGAGCCTACGCGGTGCTGGCCTACGTCGCTCAACAGGCCGTGGAAAATTATCACTGGCTGCGGCCGCATGAGATGCTCGACGGATTGGGCATGGCGGAAACCACGCCCGGTCCGCTGATCATGGTCTTGCAGTTCGTGGGCTTTATGGCTGCTTTCCGCGATCCGGGAACACTGCCGCCGATGGTGGCAGGAACGCTCGGCGGACTGCTTGCGACATGGGTGACGTTCACGCCGTGCTTCCTGTGGATTTTCCTCGGCGCGCCGTTCATTGAGGTGCTGCGCGGAAACAAGGCTCTCGCGGGTGCGTTGTCGGCGATCACGGCGGCGGTGGTTGGCGTGATCCTCAACCTTGCGATCTGGTTCGCGATTCACACCGTCTTCCGGGAAACATTTCCGGTGCGCAGTTTCGGAATGTCGTTCGATGCTCCAGTGCTGTGGAGTGTCGATCCGTGGGCGCTCGCCCTTTCCGTCGCGGCGGCGACCGCGATCTTTCGCTTCAATGCAGGAATGTTGCAGACGCTGGCCGCCTGTGCCTCGGCAGGGGTGCTGCTCTATTTCGCCGGAGCTCTCTGACTCTGATTACAGGGCTTCTGGAGAAAACCGGCGCGCATTGCCTTATCGGCCGGAGATCGCCACCGGTTCGCCTTATCGGGCAAATGTCGGAAAGCCGGCTGCGGCGCGGCGGGATTGTGCCTTTTCCAAACAAAAACCCCGCCATTCGCGGCGGGGTTCAGTCTGGGAGGTGAGAGCCGCACAGGCTCTCGATACAACCCGGTGTCAGGCTGGAATGCGCACTTCGTCGTCGTGCGGCTCGCGCAGCACATAGCCGCGGCCCCAGACGGTTTCGATGAAGTTACGGCCTTCCGAAGCGTTCGCAAGCTTCTTGCGCAGCTTGCAGATGAAGACGTCAATGATCTTGAGTTCGGGCTCGTCCATGCCGCCGTAGAGATGATTGAGGAACATCTCCTTGGTGAGGGTGGTGCCCTTGCGGAGCGAGAGCAGCTCCAGCATCTGGTATTCCTTGCCCGTCAGGTGGACGCGCTGGCCGCCGACTTCGACGGTCTTGGTGTCGAGATTGACCACCAGATCGCCGGTCTGGATGACCGACTGGGCGTGACCCTTGGAACGGCGGACGATCGCGTGAATGCGGGCGACCAGTTCGTCCTTGTGGAAGGGCTTGGTCATGTAGTCATCGGCGCCGACGCCGAGACCCTTGACCTTGTCCTCGATGCCGGCGAGGCCGGAGAGGATCAGGATCGGTGTCTTGATCTTCGAGACACGCAGCTGCTTGAGAACATCATAGCCGGACATGTCCGGGAGGTTCAGGTCGAGCAGGATGATGTCGTAATCGTAAAGTTTTCCGAGGTCGACGCCCTCTTCTCCGAGATCCGTCGTGTAGACGTTGAAGCTCTCGGATTTGAGCATCAGCTCGATCGACTGCGCAGTGGCGCTGTCATCTTCTATCAGCAATACGCGCATGCCAGTCCCCTATAGTCGCCGCTCCGGGCGTCAGGCCGGCCGCCTACTCGCGGCACTGGAAACGCCTTTGAACAACTGATTCGGATCCTGACGACATATGGTTAACAAATGCTGATTCGTGTCTGCAAGCTCTATCGTGCAATTTTTGTCGAATCGCACTAAGATATTGCGGTCAAGAAGCTTTTCGCACCCGCGTCGTTCAAGTTCCACATTAAGAGCCGGGCCTAACCGACTCCTGCGACTCGCTCCTTCGTTCTGAAGGTCAAGCGCTCTCAGTCATCAAAGACAGTGACGCAATGATTAACGATGCGGGTAAACACAGGGTTAAGGGGATGCCGCGAAATCGCGGAAACTTAAGGTTTTCGCAATGAAGGCCCTCGCGGAACAGATCTCCGACATCGACGGCGTCAATATTTATGGCCGCGTTGTCGGTGTGCGCGGACTTATGGTGGAGATCGCGGGACCGATCCATGCGATGTCGGTCGGCGCGCGCATCGTGGTCGAGACCGGCAACAATCGCTTCATCCCATGCGAGGTGATCGGCTTCACCGGCAACAATGCCGTGGTGATGCCGTTCGCGGGACTGGAAGGTGTCCGGCGCGGCTGCCGCGCGGTGATTGCCAACGCCGCCAGCCAGGTGCGTCCGTCGGCGGCGTGGCTCGGGCGTGTCGTCAATGCCATGGGCGAGCCGATCGACGGCAAGGGACCTTTGGTTCAGGGCCCGTCGCCGATGACCTACCGGAACGCGCCGCCGCCTGCGCATTCCCGCAAGCGGGTGGGTCCGCCGCTCGATCTCGGCGTGCGGTCGCTCAATACTTTCCTGACCTGTTGCCGCGGCCAGCGCATGGGCATCTTCGCAGGCTCCGGCGTCGGCAAGTCGGTGCTGCTGTCGATGCTCGCGCGCAATGTGGATGCCGATGTTTCGGTGATCGGCCTGATCGGCGAACGCGGCCGTGAGGTGCAGGAGTTCCTGCAGGACGATCTCGGCGAGGAAGGCCTGGCGCGCTCGGTGGTGGTGGTCGCGACATCCGACGAGCCCGCATTGATGCGGCGGCAGGCGGCTTACCTGACCCTGGCCATCGCGGAATATTTCCGCGATGAGGACAAGGACGTCATGTGCATGATGGACTCGGTGACACGCTTTGCGATGGCGCAGCGTGAAATCGGCCTGTCCGCCGGAGAGCCGCCGACGGCGAAAGGCTATACGCCGACGGTGTTCACCGAACTGCCGAAGCTGCTGGAGCGGGCAGGGCCTGGACTGGGTGAAGGCACCATCACCGGCATCTTCACGGTGCTGGTTGACGGCGATGACCACAACGAGCCGGTGGCCGACGCGGTGCGCGGCATCCTCGACGGCCATATCGTGATGCAGCGCTCGATCGCCGAGCGCGGCCGTTATCCAGCGATCAACATCCTGAAGTCGGTTTCCCGAACCATGCCGCGATCTGCCGATCCGGCTTTCCTCCCCAGCGTCACCCGGGCCCGGCAGGTCATGGCGACCTATGCGGACATGGAAGAATTGATCCGCCTTGGTGCTTACCGGGCCGGATCGAGCCCTGAGGTCGATGAGGCCATCCGGCTGCACGAGCCGCTCGAAACCTTCCTGCGGCAGGCCAAGGATGAATCCACCGGGATCGGGGAGGGCTATCGCCGATTGGAGCAAATCCTGCAAACCTTGGAAACGGAACGCTAACTTTGTCGCGCCATGATCCCGCCATCTGTGTTTGACCGGAGGGGCCCTTGGGGGGATGCCGGTTCCGTCCCGCTTTGTGGTTGGGACTTCTGGGGAGTACGAGTCGATGAAGTCACGTGAAACGCTGATCCGCCTGAAGAAATTTCAGGTCGACGAAAAGCGCCGAAGGGTTGCGCAGATCGAAGGCATGATCGCCGACTTCCAGCGCATGTCGGTCGACCTGGAGCGCGAAATCCAGCACGAGCAGGACCGCGCTGGCATTAATGATCCCACACACTTCGCCTATCCCACCTATGCCAAGGCAGCCATTCAGCGCCGCGAAAATCTGACCCGCTCCGCCGACGAACTGCGGGTTCAGCTCGAAGATGCGAAGGCGGTGCTCGGCGAGGCGTTCGAGGAGCTTAAGAAGGTGGAACTGCTGGACGAGCGCGACCAGGCACGCGAACGCGCCGAGGAAAGCGCCCGGGAGCAGGCTGATCTCGACAGCATCGGTTTGATGCGCTCGCGGATCGGAGCGATGGCCTGAGGTCTGGAGCGTCCGGTGGCTACAGCGGCCGGAACCCATTCGCCTCGCTGAACCTGCCTGATTGCCGCTGGTTCTAAAGTCTCAGCTCACAAGGCTGGTTTTTGTGAGTTGTTTCCGTGATATGAGACCCGGGCCGCAAGCCCGGGTTTTGCTTTTTCGCGACTTATCTCATGGCGGGACGCTGGACCCGATGCTGGCAAGATGTGATACGACGGCAAGAGTGACTTCGATTTTCGACTCTGCCGGGTACGATAGAGCGACGTATATTTGAGGACGTTTAATGCTGACGCCGGCTGAGTTGATCTGGCTGCTCGCATCGGTTGCGAAGGGGGATGAGGCGGCATTTGAGCGCCTTTACGCCGCCACACGGGCGAAACTCTTCGGCGTGGTGCTCCGTATATTGAGGCGTCAGGATCTTGCCGAGGAGGTGGTCCAGGAAGCCTACGTCAAGATCTGGCACAGTGCTGGCCAGTTCAATCCTTCGCTGGCTTCTCCGATTACCTGGATGGTTTCGATCGCACGCAACCGGGCGATCGATGTCGTGCGTAAACGGAGCGAGGCGTCGATCGAAGACGAGCCGTCTGCCATGGAGATCGCGTCGGATATTCCGGATCCGCTGGCGCGGCGGGAAATGACGGAGGAGCTGAAGCGCATTCTGGAGTGCGTCGGGCAGCTCGATCCGGAGCGCCAGAAACTCGTGCTGCTGGCCTATTACAATGGATGGAGCCGCGAACAGCTGTCGGAGAAATTCAATACGCCGCTGAACACCGTGAAGACCTGGCTACGTCGCAGCATGATTGAAATTCGCGGATGTCTTGGTTTGGGATGAGATGAACTACAGCGAAGACCATATCGCGCTTGCCGCGGAATATGCCCTCGGCACACTGAGTGCCGACGAGCGCGCCCTCGTCGAAACCATGATGATCGTCGATCACGGTTTCATGGAGGTGGTCGATGCGTGGGATCGCAAGCTCAGTCCGCTGCACCAGATGGTTGCCCCGATCGAGCCGCCGGCGCATCTGTGGGATAACATCAGCGCCGCGCTCGGCCTCGTCGGACCGCAGCCGGAGCCGGTTGAAGAACCCAAGGAAGAGTCTGTCGCCGCGGAGCTGCCGGAGCCGACGCCTGCGGTTGCTGAGCAGCCCGCCCAACCCGAGCAATCCGTCGTCGCACCATCAACCGATGTAACGGCAGAAGCCCCTCCGGTTGCGGCGTCGCCCGAGATCGTCCCGGAGCCGGTCGTGGTCCCGCCGTCTAATGTCGTTCCGCTGGCCGCTCGCAAGCGCGGCGGGTCGGCGTTCGGCTGGGTCATGACGGCGGTTGCAGCATCGCTGGCCGGAGTGATCGCGCTTCAGGCCAACCGGCCTGAATTGCTGCCGGAGCCATTGCGGGTCAAGCCGCAGATCAAGGTCGTTGAGGTCGCGGCGCCCGCGCAGCCACCCGCGCCGGCGGCGCAGTTCGTCGCTGTGCTCCAGCAGAACGCTGCCGCGCCGGCTTTCATTCTCACCGTGGATACGGCGACGAAGAACTTCACCGTGCGCAAGGTTAGCGCTGCGCCGGAGCCGGGCAAAAGCTATGAGCTCTGGCTGGTCTCGGACAAGCTGCAACGTCCGCGCTCACTCGGTGTCATCGGCGGCAGTGATTTCACCATCCGCCCGGGGCTGGCAGCGTACGACACCGATACGATCAACAAGGCCACCTATGCTGTAACCATTGAACCCGAGGGTGGCTCGCCGACCGGAGTTGCAACCGGGCCGATCGTCTACACGGGCAAGCTGATCGAGAGCGTGCCAGCGCTTCCTGCGCAGCCGCGCTGATATCTTGAAGTGAGCGCAACAAAAAACGCCCGTGGGGAGCGGGCGTTTTCTGTTCTCAGACTTGGGGTCTTCTGAGCACTCACAAGGCGACTTCGGGGGGCGGGGAAGAGAGCCTCGTGAATTCGTGATTCGTTAGCGGATGGCCGACTGCTCCGAACTGGTTATGACAACAGCCTTGTTAGCCTTCAACGCCGGACCTGTAACCTTAGCCGTCTGAGTGAGGCCGGTATCTGAAAGGCGAGCAGAGATTCCGAGACCCGCAACACCGATCGCGGCGACCAGAGCCACCACGACGATCTTCAAATGGGTCATGCGGTCCGCACTGTAAAACGAATGGTTCATAAAAACCTCCCGCCGCCTTTTGATGCAGTCGAACGTTTGTCTCGTTCGCATGCCCGAGGGTTCAACCCCACGCTCTCAACAACGTAATTGGCAGGGATTCGTTTCCAAGCATCGTTCACAAACGAGTGAAATGTCTTGAAGTTCCGAGAGGTCAGTAAACCACTCTAAAATATGTCAATACTTTCAGATATTTATCAAGTTGATGAGGAAAGCGCGCGGCTGTGAAGATTTCCAAAATTTCATGAAAAGCTTGTCTGTGACGATTTTGTCGCAGGCATTCCTATGGAAATCCAATGCCGGATCAGATGCTTCCGACCGTTTTCAGGCGCGCCCGGGGATGGATTTCCGACTGCGACAGGACAGTCGTCTGGGCCCGGAAACGTTCCACCAGAGAGCGCACGAAAGGCCGGATCGCCGCTGAAGTAACTAGCACAGGCGCTTCACCTTCACGGGCCGCCTGTTCGAAACGGTCGCGCACCGCGGTCATGAACTCGGACAGCTTGGACGGCTGCATCGCGAGGCTGCGTTCATCGCCGGTGCCGATCAGCGATTCCGCGAACGCCTGCTCCCACTTCGCGCTGAGTGCGATCAGCGGGAGGTAGCCGTTCATCGATGTGTTCTGCGCGCAGATCTGCCGCGCCAGACGGGTCCTCACATGCTCGGCCAGCGTTGCCGGATTACGTGAGAAGGCGAGTGCGTCGGCGATACCCTCAAGAATGGTCGAGAGGTCGCGGATCGAGATGCGCTCGGCCAGCAGCAATTGCAGGACGCGCTGGATGCCGGAGACCGTGATCTGGTTCGGGACGATATCCTTGACCAGTTCGCCCTGTTCCTTGGGCAGGTCGCGCAGGAGCTTCTGAACCTCGCCATAGGACAGCAGGTCGGACATATTGCCCTTGAGCAGCTCAGTGAGATGCGTAGAGAGGACCGTGGCGGAATCCACCACCGTATAGCCCTTGAGCGAGGCCTCTTCCTTCAGCGATGCATCGACCCAGGTTGCCGGCAATCCGAATGTCGGCTCGGTGGTGTGGGTGCCGGGAATGGTCACCTGGTTGCCCGATGGGTCCATGACCATGAACTGGTTGGCCCAGATGCGGCCGGTGCCGGCATCGACTTCCTTGATCTTGATGACGTAGGTGTTCGCCTCGAGCTGGACGTTGTCCAGAATGCGCACGGCCGGCATCACAAAGCCCATCTCTGTCGCGAGCGAGCGGCGCAGCGCCTTGATCTGGTCGGTGAGGCGGTCGGTGCCATCCGGTCCGTTGACCAGCGGCAGCAGCGCGTAACCAAGCTCGATCTTGAGGTCGTCGATCTTCAGCGCACTCGAGATCGGTTCTTCGGCGGCGGCTGCGGCAGCCGCAGCCGCTGCCGGAGCGGCTGCCTCGCGGGCTTCCTCGACCTTGACCGCGCGATTGCGCGTGCGTGCATTCCAGGCCAGCCAGCCCGCACCGCCACCAAGCAGCAGGAACGGCAGCATCGGGATGCCTGGCAGAAGCCCAAGCACCAGCATCACGCCGGAAGACATGCCGAGCGCCTGCGGATAGCCCGACAACTGCTTCATCATGGCCTTGTCGGCGGCGCCGGTGACGCCCGCCTTCGACACAAGCAGGCCGGCAGCGGTCGAGACGATCAGCGCCGGGACCTGCGTGACAAGGCCGTCGCCCACCGTCAGCAAAGTGTAGGTGCGTGCGGCATCCGCAAAACCCATGCCTTGCTGTGCGACGCCGATAATGATGCCGCCGATCACGTTGATGAACACCACGAGCAGGCCGGCGATGGCATCGCCGCGCACGAACTTGGAGGCGCCGTCCATGGCGCCGAAGAAGCCGCTTTCGTCTTCCAATTCCTTGCGGCGCTGCTTTGCGACTTTCTCGTCGATCAGGCCGGCGGAGAGGTCGGCGTCGATCGCCATCTGCTTGCCGGGCATCGAGTCGAGGTGAAAGCGCGCCGCCACTTCGGCGATGCGGCCCGAACCCTTGGTGATCACGACGAAGTTCACGATCACAAGGATCGTGAAGACGATGATGCCGATGACGAAATTGCCGCCCATCACGAAATTGCCGAACGCTTCGATGACGTGTCCGGCGGCGGCGGTGCCTTCGTGGCCGTGCGACAGGATCAGGCGGGTGGACGCGAGGTTGAGCGACAGCCGCAGCATGGTCGAGATCAGCAGGACGGTCGGGAATGCCGAGAATTCCAGCGGGGTCTGAATGAACAGCGCCGTCATCAGGATCAGGATCGAGAGCGTGATCGAGATCGCCAGAAACAGGTCCAGCACCACCGCTGGCAGCGGCAGGATGAGAACCACAAGAATGGTGAGAACACCGAAAGCCAGCGCGAGGTCGCCGCGCCTGAGCATTCCGCCGATGTCGCTGAGGCTGGGAAATCCGGAGCCGGTTGCCGCAGTGCCCTGGCCCGCCGTTACATCAACCATTGTCGCCGCTTCCCCCCGCGAATGTCGCTCGCGAGCCCCAAAGGTTTGAGCGGCGGCCGAAGGGCCGCCGTTCCTAAAGTGAGGCACCGCACTGGCATCCACGGGCATTTCCCCCGTTCAGCGACCGACGACACTCGACTTCACCCGGCAAAATTTGCCCAGTTTATGGTTAGCAAAGAGTTAACGAGAAAGCCGAAGGCCGATAATGTCATGCGCAGGAGGATGTTATTCTCGCATAACCCCCATTCGGAGAATGACTTGACCGGCAGCATAAGGCCGACGAAGTTGCATCCGTGCCGGTCTCCATCGATTCTGACTCTCATCCAGCGGTCTTCACGCCGGACTCACGTGCGGCGTGGGCACGGCTGGGTATTGCCCTCATTATCGGCTCGATCGGCAGCGTCGGCATGTGGTCGGTGGTGGTGGTCATCCCCATCGTCCAGGCCGACTTCGGCGCGACCCGGGGCGCGGCGTCGCTGGCTTTCACCTGCACCATGCTCGGGTTTGGCCTCGGTGGTGTGGTAATGGGCAAGCTGTCGGACCGCTTTGGCATTGTGCCTGCGATCGCAATCGGTATCGTCGCCATGCTGCTGGGCTATGTCGGTGCCGGCTATGCGGCAGCGCTGTGGCAATTCAACCTGATGCACTTCCTGATCGGGCTCGGCGCCGCCGCGACCTTCGGGCCGCTGATGACCGAGGCATCGCACTGGTTCGATCGCCACCGCGGGCTGGCCGTCACCATCGCCGCCAGCGGAAACTACATCGCCGGCACATTCTGGCCCACTGTTGTCGAACGCGGCACGGCATATGCTGGATGGCGCGCCACACATATCGCGATTGGAATCGGCTGTACGATCGTTATGGCGATCGTTGTCGCAGTTCTGCGCTGGCAGATCGGCAGTGAAACCGTGCGCTCGCACGCAGATGCGCCGCCGCCGCGCGTCGATCTGCAGATCGGCACCAATGCGCTCACCGCCGTGCTGGGCATCGCGGCTATCGCCTGCTGCGTGGCAATGTCGATGCCGCAGGTTCATATCGTCGCCTATTGCGGCGATCTTGGTTACGGCGTGGCGCGCGGCGCCGAGATGCTGTCATTGATGCTCGCCTTCGGAATCGTCAGCCGGATCGGCTCCGGTTTCCTGGCCGACCGTATCGGCGGGTTACGCACACTGCTGGTCGGCTCGATCGCGCAGGGCGTCGCGCTGATGTTCTATCTGTTTTTCGACGGGCTGACGTCGCTGTACATTATCTCCGCGATGTTCGGCCTGTTTCAGGGCGGCATCGTGCCGAGCTACGCCATCATTATCCGGGAATCGATGCCCTCCAGCGTGGCCGCAACCCGCGTCGGTATCGTCATCTTCGCATCGGTTATCGGCATGTCGTTCGGGGGGTGGATTTCCGGTGTGATTTTCGATGCGACCGGTTCCTACGCCGCCGCCTTTCTGAATGGTGTAGGCTGGAACGCTTTGAATATTGCTATTGTCGTAGCGTTATTGCTCCGCGCCCGCCGGCGCATGGCGCTCGCCTGACAGCTATCTCCTCCTAAAGTCTTGACCCCGGCGAGCGCCCGTCCTAACGGACTTGCGCGCGAGGCGTCCGCGCCGGAACCAGGGCAGGCCGATGCAAGTCACGATGATGAAGGGCAAGATCCACCGCGCGCGGGTGACCGAGGCGGATTTGCACTACGAAGGCTCGATTTCGATCGACCGCACTCTGATCGACGCCGCCGGATTTCTGGTCAATGAGCGGGTCGACATCTACAACATCGACACCGGCGCGCGTTTCTCGACCTATGTGATCGAAGCGCCTGCGGGCTCTGGCATCATCGGCTTGAATGGCGCCGCCGCGCGGCTGGCGATGATGGGCGACAAGGTGATCATCGTCGCTTATGCGAATTTTGATGAAACCGAGGCACGGCAGCATCAGCCCCGCGTGGTTCTCGTCAATGAAAAGAATCAAAAGCTGTAGACTTGCGGCATGTGCCCGCATCCATCCTCCATCGTTGCAGACGGGATTTGATGCATGCATGAGAAGTTCGAAGCCGATTTGCGCGATCTCGCGGGCAAGGGCCGATTGCGATCGCTTCGTGGCCGCACCGGAATCGATTTCACGTCGAACGATTATCTGGGCCTCGCCGAGTCCGATGAACTGAAGTGCGCCGCAACCGAGGCGATCGCGCGCGGCGTACCCGTTGGATCCGGCGGGTCCCGTCTGCTGCGCGGAAATCAGGACGAGCATGAGGCGCTCGAAAGTGAAGCCGCTTCCTATTTCGGTGCGGAGACCGCGCTCTATTTCGGCGGCGGTTATGTTGCGAACTTCGCGATCTTTTCAACGCTGCCGCAGCAGGGCGATCTCGTCGTCCATGACGAACTGATCCACGCCAGCGTCCATGAAGGAATGCGCCGCGGACGCGCTGAAACCGTGAGTATTCCGCACAACAATATCGATGCTTTCGACGCCGCTATCGTCCGCTGGCGTGCGGCCGGCGGCAAGGGACGGCCCTGGATTTCGGTCGAGAGCCTTTACAGCATGGATGGCGACAGCCCGGACATCGCGGGACTCATGGCCGTTGCCGATCGTCATGACGGGATGCTGGTCATCGACGAGGCGCATGCAACCGGTGTGCTTGGGCCGCAAGGGCGGGGGCTTGCTGCGGCATGCGAGGGACGGGACAATGTCATTACATTGCATACCTGCGGGAAGGCGCTTGGCACGGTCGGCGGCTTCATCCTCGCGCCGCGTACGATCCGTGATTTTCTCGTCAACCGCGCACGTCCCTTCATCTTTGCAACCGCGCCGTCGCCGTTGATCGCGGCGATCACCCGTGCGGCCATTCATATTTCCAGGACCAATCCGGAGCGCCGCGAGCGGCTTGCGCGGCTGGTCCGGTTCGCGGGCGATGAACTCTATCGCCGCTGCAGCGTCGCGCCGTCCGGTTCGCAAATTCTTCCGGTGATCATCGGCGCGGATCGCGCAGCGGTCGCCGTCGCGGCATCCTTGCAACAACGAGGCTTCGATATTCGCGCCATCCGTCCGCCCACTGTTCCGGAAGGGACGGCGCGGCTGCGTATCGCGCTGACGTTGAATGTCGATGAGGCCACAGTCGCGTCGCTGTTCGAGGCTTTGGCCGAAGACATGCGGAAAGCGGCATGAGCGCGCGTATCGTCGTCACCGGGACCGATACCGGAATTGGCAAGACAGTCTTTTCAGCCGCGCTCGCGGGCGCACTCGATGCATACTACTGGAAACCGGTTCAGGCCGGCGTCGAAGAAGAGACCGATCGCGACGCCGTCGCGCGGTTGTCAGGTCTCTCCCAGGAACGCGTGCTGCGTGAGGCCTATCGGCTGTTAACGCCTGCCTCTCCGCATCTGGCGGCGAAGATCGATGGCATCACTATCGATCCGGAAGCGCTTGCCTTGCCGGAAGTTGATCGGCCGCTGGTGATCGAAGGGGCGGGCGGTCTGATGGTGCCGCTGACAGCAAGCCTCACATATATAGATGTCATGGCGCAATGGCGTGTACCGGTCGTGCTGTGCGCGCGCACGACGCTCGGGACTATCAATCACAGCCTGCTGTCGGTCGAAGCGCTACGCGCGCGGAACATCCCGTTGCTCGGCATAGCTTTCATTGGCGATGAGAATGTTGAGTCGGAAACAGTGATTGCCAGCATGGGACAGGTGCGGCGTCTTGGTAGGCTGCCGCATCTGGCCTCGCTCACACACGAGACGTTGCGCGCGGCGTTCGCACAGCATTTTTCACCCGGTGACTTTCTGAAGGACGTGGCCTGATGATATCCAGATCTCCGGTATGGCATCCGTTCACGCAGCATGCGGTGCCACCCGAAGCGACGCTGATCTCGCGAGGCGAGGGCGCATGGCTCGAGGCGGCTGACGGCCGGCGCATTTTTGATGCGATTTCATCCTGGTGGGTGGTGACCCATGGTCATCGTCACCCTCGTATCATGCAGGCGATCAAGGACCAGGCCGACAAGCTCGATCAGGTCATCTTCGCCGGGTTTACCCATGAGCCGGCAGAGAAGCTTGCCCGGCATCTCGTTGCGATCACGCCGCCAGAGCTTGAATATGTTTTCTTCTCCGACAGCGGATCGACCTCGGTTGAAGTCGCACTCAAGATGGCATTGGGCTACTGGTGTCACGTCGGCGGAAAACGCAGCCGCATCCTCGCGCTCGAAGGCGCCTATCACGGCGACACGATCGGTGGCATGTCTGTCGGTGAACGCGGCGTCTTCAATGCGCCTTACGACCCGCTTCTCTTTGACGTAGAGCGAATTCCGTTCCCCGCATCCGGTCGCGAGCAGGAGACGTTCGATGCGCTGGCAATGGCATGCAGGCGCGGCGATGTTGCTGCACTGATCGTCGAGCCGCTTATTCTCGGTGCGGGCGGCATGCTGATCTATCCGCCGAATGTTCTGGCCGAGATGAAGCGCATCTGTGAGACGCACGAGGTTCTGTTCATCGCCGATGAGGTCATGACCGGATGGGGGCGCACAGGCACGTTGTTCGCATGCGAGCAGGCCGGGATCGCGCCTGATATCGCCTGCTACTCGAAGGGGCTGACGGGCGGTTCGGTGCCTCTGGCGGTAACGCTCTGCCGTTCCGAAATTTTCGATGCGCATTACTCGACGGACCGCAGCAGGACGTTTTTTCACTCCAGCTCGTACACCGCGAACCCGATTGCCTGCGCAGCAGCGCTGGCCAATCTGGAAGTCTGGCAGAGCGAGCCGGTTATGGACCGTATCAACGGGCTTGCCGCGCTCCACAAGGAGAAGCTCGATCGGTTTCGCGGCGACAAACGTTTCGCCGACGTTCGCCAGATCGGAACCATCGCGGCGCTCGATATCGTGGCGAAGGATGCCGGCTACCTGGCGGATATCGGTCCGCGGCTTTACCGCGGATTTCTCGAGCGCGGCCTGCTGATCCGGCCGCTCGGCAACACGATCTACCTTATGCCACCCTATTGCAGCACCGCGGACGATCTGGACCAAGCGTACAGCGCTATCGATGATCTGACGAGCGAGGTTGCCTGAGGTTGCCCGCTTGCTGCGGTCATTGTATGGGGAGGTTGCACCGTTGCTCGGAACGAGCCGGCGGGGCCTGTAGCTCAATGGTTAGAGCCGACCGCTCATAACGGTCTGGTTGCAGGTTCGAGTCCTGCCGGGCCCACCACACAGTCCTTCAATATCTTCGACATCGCGAGAGCGACGAGAAAAGCCCGCTATTGGCGGGCTTTCTGAAACTGCCTGTCGCTAAATTGGTCTCAGAGACCCGCATTCAGCCAAATTGGCCGGTTTGTCTCTGCGGCCGAAAAATCCTGTTCCCCAGCCAGCCAATTAAGCCTGCAGGCCGAGGCTTCGGTGTTGGGCTGCCCAGAGGTATGGCAAATCGCGAATGTTCGAGATTCCAATTCCTCTCGGAAGATGCCCATCCACAGCAGCCTTGACCAAGGTGGGGGACAAAAACGCTAGCGAAATCGTCAGATTAACTTGCCGCAGGCTGCATTGCTCGCGCGAGGCGATTTGTTGAGTAGATGTTACGCTGCCCGAGACGAGTTCATCGACCCAACATCGGCCTTGAGCGATCGCCTGGACGAGCTTTGCTCGTGTTTCAGATCGGATTGGTCGTTTATCGATGCGCCGTGATGACCTTGCTGGCGGGATAATTTCTCTTGCGACTTTGGAGGACGGCTTAGACCAAGGTACGAGGAGAATGTTTGGCTTGCTACGTTGTGATTTTTGCGTAGTTTTTCGTTCGCTAGCCTTGGTCGCGAGATGAATCTTCAAGGTTTTCAGCCCCACTTCGACCCGCGCAATGTGGTCACGAACGACCAACGCGGCGTCGTTTTCATTCTGCTTTAGTCGTTTCTGGACGGCGTCGATCACCAGCTTCTCGACTAGTGGGGCCGGCACTCGCGCCGCACTGCCGGCCTTGCGGGATTCGCCCTGAATGAGTGCGGTCGATATGTAATAGCGATAGCGAACACCTTTCTTGATTTTCGATGTAGGTGTCATTCGGTTGCCACCGTCATCGAAGATGAGGCCCATGAGGAAAGCCCCTGAGTTGCTTCGGGCTGTGGCGGTCGCTTGACGTTGCTGGTCGAGTTTGGTCTGGACGGCATCAAACAACTTACGATCAAGGATCGGCTTCTGCTCGCCGCGCAATATCTCGTTCTTATATTTGACCTCACCGATATAGAAACGGTTGCGGAGGAGGTGAGAAAGCGGCCCTCTGCCGAAAGGAATACCTCCGATGACCTTGCCGGTCGATAGAGATCGGCGCTTCGTCGTGATCTTGCCTTTTCTTAGATCCTCAAGGAGAGCGTTGATGCTGCCGAGTTCGAGATAGCGATGGTAGATATGACGAACAGTCTTGGCCTCGCTCTCGGCAATGGTGATCTTGCGATCCTTGGCTTTGTACCCTAGTGGAACGACGCCCCCAACCCAAAGTCCCTTGCGTTTTGAGGCCGCTATCTTGTCTCGAATACGCTCTGACGTAACTTCTCGTTCAAATTGGGCGAAGGACAACAGCACGTTGAGCGTCAGGCGTCCCATGGAGGTCGTGGTGTTGAATTGCTGCGTAACCGAAACAAACGAGACGCCGTGCTTGTCGAAAAGCTCAACAAGCTTGGCGAAGTCGGCGAGTGATCTCGTCAGGCGGTCGACTTTATAAACGATAATGACGTCGATCCTCCCTTCCTGAATGTCAGTTAGGAGTTGCTGGAGTGCGGGACGATCAGTCGATCCTCCGGAGAAACCACCATCGTCGTACCGTTTGCGAAGCTGGATCCATCCCGCGTGTGCTTGGCTTTTGATGTAAGAAGATGCACCCTCGTATTGGGCATCGAGAGAGTTGAAATTCTGATCAAGGCCTAAATCGGTCGAAACGCGAGTATAGATCGCACATCGAATGCTCTTGCGATCATTCATCGGTCAGTCCTTGATTTTTTGTCTATGGTGCCGTCTCGCAGACCGAAAAACCTCGGACCGTTCCAACGCGTGCCTGTCATCGCTAATGCAACTGCGGAAAGGCTCCTGTAGGTTTTCCCATTCCAGGCAAAGCCATCTGCCATCGCCATGACGCGGTGCTCGCGGCCCTTCCACTCCCGCATTAGAACAGTGCCAGCTTCCGGCTTGGCCTGTCGCTGATCATGATCATCAAGCTGAGATGCGACTACGCCCCGAGACTTGGCTCCGCCGCTCTGTTCAAGTGCGGCTTTTGTCGCCGCGTCGAGATCGCCGAATGCATCAGCCTGCAGCCGATATGCAAGGATGCCAAACAGCAAGTGTTTCGGCAGATGGGGGAGGGCAGGCTTTCGGAAGGTGATCTTCCAGCGGGCCTGCAACCCGCGCAGATCAAGACCGCGCAACTGCGCGATCTCTTCTTCGATCGAGTTCTTCAAAGGCTGCCTCAAGCCGCGCGTGCGGACCATGGCTAGGCCATGGAGCCAGTCGCGGTAGCTTTGGCTGCTGATGATCGTGCAGCTTTGATGCGATAGATGCGATCCTTGCCTGGCTTCTCCGAGGCAAGGTCTAGTTTCAGCCGCTTGCGCACAACACCGCTTAGGAAGCCGCGCACTGAGTGCTGTTGCCAGCCTGTCGCCTTCACAATTGCTTCTATCGTCGCGCCCCGATTGGACCGAAGCATCACCAGCACTTTTTCGCGTTTAGTTTCGCGGCTAACTACTCTTTCAGCTGGGGACGAGGCGGAGCCAATTGGCTTGGTTCTTCGTTGCGGTGCGGAATGCGAAGTTGTCTGTCGGGGTGAGCTCTTTGCGCGTTTCGGAGAGGCTTTCTTGGCTTTTGTCACGGAAATCTCCTGAGATTGTCGCGGCAACGTCTGCCGCACGACCTCGACCCCACGCTCGGCGGGGTGACCTCAGGGGCCGCCTTTTGGGCGGCTGACGCGTATAGCAATGCTCCTTTTGTGCCTGATTGCCAGCGGTTTTTAATGCGAAATGGGAGGGTCTAGGTTCGAATCCTTCCACCCCAGCCAGCCAGTGTGTGATTTGGAGAATTTCTCTGTTAGTTGCGAGAAAGGCCGCCAATAGCAGGCTTTTCACGCGATGGTATCCTCAGCATAGACCGAGTTTCCGCCAAGCCGACTGAAATGGGGTCAGTATTCTCCGGTCGTCTAATAAAATATTCCCGTTTTAGAAGACCTAGGCCGGAGACGGGTTCGATCGCACTGAGTGCTGGCCAGAATGGTCGGAAATTTGCGGCACAGTACGTTGAGTTTATCAATGCGTCGGGATGTCTTCTTTCATCCTGCGAGGGTCTAACCCTTTGACTTTTGCAAGTAGCCTAGCACGCGCGTAGCACAAAATTCGACTGCGGCCGGGTTCGAGTCCAGCGGTCGCACCATCCTTTTTGCCGCGATTGTGTGTAGGGTTGTCCACCCACATTAGTTGTGGTGCTATCCTGATATAGAAATGACTAACGGGCGGGGCAAATGAATCAGGTGCCAGCGGCGCCGGCCAAGAGCCAGGCGCTGCCAATATTGCCGGACACGATCGGAAAGGAGGCGCCGACTAAGATTCCGGTCGAGCTCAGCGCCCAGTTCCTCAAGCATTTTAGCGAACAGCTATACTCGTCACCTCAAAAAGCCTTTGAGGAGCTGATCTCAAATGGCTGGGATGCAGGCGCTGACTGCGTAGACATCCGGATACCCGACAATCTGCACGATCCCGCAGCCACGCTTTGCGTCCTCGACAACGGGGCGTCGATGGATGAGGCTGGCCTTCGTGAACTCTGGCACATTGCCTTCTCGCCCAAGACGGACAAGCCGCAACAGCACGGCCGGCACGTCATAGGAAAGTTTGGGATCGGCAAGCTTGCAACCTACGTACTCGCCGGCAAGCTTACCTATATTTGCAAAGCTGCAGACGGAAAGATCCGGCGCGTCACGATGGACTATAATTCCATCGACCAAACCGGCAAGAAATCTGGGAAGCTTCTGAGCACCCTGCAGCTGGATCTATTTGACGTTAGCCCTGAAGACCTAGGGGAGGCGTTGAAGACCGTCTACGGTGGTCCCGAACTGCTCAAATTGATTGAGAGCGGCGTTCCAAAGCCCCAAGACGCGCTTCCAATTGACGAATTCGGCGCGGAAAAAAGTGCGCTTCAAAAGCCATCTTCCAAGGCGTGGACCCTAGTTGTCCTCTCGGAACTAAAGCCTGTCGGGCGGCAGTTGAAACTTGGCGTGCTGCGAAGGATGCTTGAGGCGGCCCTTCCATTCGGGAGTGAGATGGCCATCAGCATCAACGGCGAGGTGCTAACTTCCTCGAAGTTTGACGCGCCTGTCTCTAAAGAATGGATCATTGGTCCCCAGCTGGGTTTGACAGAATTCGAGCTTGAGATGGCTCAACCGGACGGAGCCGGTGGCCAAACGACCAAAGAAGAAACAATCAAAATCGAAGCGTTCGACAAACCCGTGCCGCACGTGGTTATCCCCCAAGTTGGGAAGATAACTGGCCAGGTAAAGCTTTTCCGCGATTCTATCGCCGTTGGTAAGAGTGAAGAACGCGGTGCCTCCAATGGCTTTCACGTAAACGTACTTGGCCGCGTGGTAAACCAAAACGACCCTAGCTTCGGCGAGGAAAACCTTAGTCATGCGGCGTGGGCGCGCTTCCGCATGACCGTCCGTGCTGATGGCCTCAATGGCCTGCTCACCACCGACCGCGAAAGGTTCAGAGAAACGCGCGAATTGCAGATATTCCGTGGATTTCTACGCAAGATCTTCAACAAGTCCAGAAGTCAGTACGACAGCGATGACGATGCACGAATGCCCGACGGCGGGGACGTCCTCGTCAAATCGCTCGGCGTCGTATCTCTCAACCCACTGCGTAACATTGTGTCTGAGGTTCTTAGTTCAACTCGCGCATTGCCAAAAGACATGTTCGATGACTCTGGAATTCAGAATCGAGCCGAGAAAAAGGAGTCATGGCAGAAGAACACAGCCGATAATATCAAGAGCGCATTAGGAGAGGTCAAATACGAGAAGGCTGACGACGACAGTTTCGTGAAGTTTCGAATCTCCGATAACTCAATTGTCGTTAACAACAATCACCCGTTCGTAGTCGAGCATAGTCGAAGCAAGGCCGAGAAGGAGCTCGTGCGGACGTTTGCGATGGTCAATCTGTTGACCGATGTCTACGCACTGGATGTTGGCGTTGAAACTTCGGCCCTAGACAACATTAGGCAGTATCGCGACAGGCTCCTGCGCTTCCGCGCCATGCAACAACGACGGTCCGGCACATACATCGCCCGCCTCTTGCGCGAAATGCAAAACGACAGTGAGAACAGCAAACGCCTCGAACAGGTGGTGTCCGATGCTCTTACATATCTTGGGTTCTCGGTAAGGGATCTGGCAAAATCTGGAGAGCCAGAGGGTGTTGCCAGTGCATTCGCCTCGCCGACGCTCAAGACACCGACCGCCGACAAGCCGAACCCACCTCTTTACAGTTTCACGTTCGACGCGAAATCGTCGAAGCACGAGGTCGCCAAAACCGGCAATATCAGCCTCGACGCCGTAAATGAGCACCGGAAGAAATACGGTGCTGACTACGCGCTCGTTGTGGCTCCAGGATACAGCGACGGAGCCCTTGTAAATCGCTGTACAGACCTGGGAATCACTCCCATGACCGCCCACGATCTCGGTCGGCTGTTGGAATACACCGTCGAGTATGGTGCACTTCCCCTACCAAAACTTCGACAGATATTCAGCTTCCACGACCCCAAAAAGCTAGCGGAATGGGTCTTTGACCTTGGCAAGGCCCTCAAGACTCAGCGAATATTGACGATCGACATATTCTTGAAGGCCCTTGACCATCTGAAGAATGTTGTTCCTGACAGCCTCTCCGCCTCAACCGTAGTCATGGCCTGCCGGCAGCACCTGAACGCCGTGGCCGTAAAAGAAGACGATGTCATTGCTCTCGTGAAAGGCCTATCCATTCTCGTGCCCGACCTTATCGGTATCGAGGGTGATAAGATCATCATCAATGCCAGCTCTGAAAGGGTTGCCGCAGCGGTCTCCAGCCAGTTGGAAGCATTGCACGAAACAAAAACAACCGCGTCGGAGAAGTCTAAATGATTCGCCCCGTTCACCCGTTCCCCGCTCGAATGGCCCCTGAGCTTGCTATAGGCGAGCTTACCAGTCTCAAGCCCAATAGCATTGTGCTCGATCCGATGGCCGGCTCTGGCACGGTGATCAGGCATGCCTCGGAATTGGGATTGCGTGCCCTGGGCTTCGACATGGATCCTTTAGCCGTCCTAATGGCTAGTGTCTGGACCACACCGGTCGAGTCAAACGAGATAAGCAGCGTTGCGGCGGCCGTGCTCAAAATAGCCAGGAGCGCAAGGGCCGGAAATGCCTCTCTTCCGTGGATGGAAGATGAGGAGACTGCCGCCTTCGTAAAATATTGGTTCGGACTCAAACAAAGGCGGTGCCTCAAACGGCTGGCCTACGCGCTATATACATTTGAAGCGCGCCACCCGGAAAACCAAGTTACTGCGCTTAATGTCGTCAAGCTGGCATTGAGCCGTATTATCGTAACCAAAGAAAAAGGCGCCTCGCTCGCGAGAGATACTTCGCACAGCCGTCCCCACAAGGTTGCGACCAAATCTGATTACGATGTCTTTGCTGGTTTTGAGCAAGCCATCAACAATCTATCGCGGCTGCTTTTGTCGTCCCCTCCAAAGGGCAATGTAAAGCTTCAGTTGGGAGACGCTCGATCACTCACCTTACGCGCCAATAGCGTAGATGCTGTGGTGACCTCCCCACCTTATCTGAATGCTATCGACTACATGCGAGGGCATCGCCTTGCGCTTGTTTGGCTCGGTTATCGATTGAGAGATCTACGGACGATCAGATCGGAAAGCATCGGCGCAGAGCGCGGCCCTAGCGCCGCCGACACATCGGTTCAAGATGTCGCGCGGGCGATGGCCAATACGAAGGGGATGGAAAATCGACATCGCGCGATGATCGATCGCTATGCTCAAGACGTAAGCACCATGATGGCTGAGATCGCGCGAGTATTGAAGCCCAACGGTAAGGCAGTTTTGGTGGTCGGAAACTCGTGTTTGAAGGGTACCTTTATTCGAAATTCCGAGGGGGTAGCCCGTGCAGGAGAGCGAGCGGGACTAATAGTCACAAGCAAGGTAGAGCGCGACCTTCCTGAGCGAAGCCGCTACCTGCCTCTCACATCGGGCCCGCTCAGTAAGCGCATGCGCACAGAGACTGTGCTCACGTTCACCAAGAATTAGTTAGAAAAATTGAAAATGGCGGTGAACGTTGAAAAATTCAAGAAGACTACGAAGCTTTCGGGGCGTTACGAAAAGCAGCTGTATCGCCTTCAGAGCAAGGGAATTCCCACCGACTGCATTGAGGAGGCCGTTAAGGGCGCAATTGAGAATCTGAAGACAGCAAAGAAATCTTCGCTCATCATCTATGGGGAGCCGCAAAGCGGCAAAACTGAGATGATGATCTGTCTCACGGCAAAGCTTTTGGACGACGGACACAAGACGATTGTCCACCTCATGAACGATAGCGTGGACCTCCTCACGCAGAATCTCCGACGCTTTAAAGGCTCGGGCCTAGCGCCAGCCGCCAAGAATTCTTCGGAGCTGCTGAACACAAACAAGAACCTAAAGACCCAAGAGGCGGTTATCTTCTGTAAAAAGAACGCTCGCGACCTCGAGAAGCTTATTGAGCGTCTCGCAGGTGTAAAATCGGTGGTCGTGATCGATGACGAAGCCGACTACGCCAGTCCGAACGCAAAGATAAACAAAGGTACCAAGACGAAAATCAACAAGCTTGTAGGGGAGTTGATCGGTCCGAGCGGCTATTATGCGGGAGTAACCGCAACGCCGGCCCGTTTAGATCTCAACAATACGTTCCACAATGATGCTGAAAAATGGGTCAACTTTCCCGCCCATGCGAAATACACCGGACAGGATGTATTCTTTCCCTTGGATCAGAAGAAGATTCCTTACCGCCTGAAGCTGCTGGACCAGTCAGGCGATCCCAAGGACGCAGAACAAGCACTGATCCGCTTCTTGGTAACTTCGGCGTATCTAAACCTCTACTTCAACAGCGAGGAGCAGAATTATTCGCTTCTGGTACACACCAGTGGCAAGAAGCAAGACCACGAGAGCGACCTAAAAACCATCGAGAACCTGATTTACGCCCTCAGCGACACCAACGACAAGGCGTTTGCCCACCTGGTGACGCAGGTTCATACAAATGCGGACGCGCTCTATCCGAAGGCTGACGCTGACGCGATCACCAAGTGGGCCCTTGAGAATATTTCTCGCGCGTCAACCGTCGTCTTAAATAGCGAGCGTGACAGAGTGGCCGCAGGCGATTCCGCCACAGAGCCCACTTCTCCCTTCACGATCATAATCGGCGGAAACATCGTCTCGCGCGGTGTGACCTTCCCGAACCTGCTTGCAATGTTTTTCACTCGGGATGTCGCGAACAGACTACAGCAAGACACGTACATTCAGCGCGCGAGAATGTTCGGAGCCCGTGGGGAGTACTTGCCGCACTTCGAGTTGACCATTCCCAAGCAGTTGTACGCGAATTGGCATAGGTGCTTCGTATTCCACCGGCTTGCACTGGCTACGATCAAGAACAAGCTTGGCTCTCCCGTTTGGGTCGGCGATAGCCGCGTTTCAGTCGCATCCAAAGCAAGCATTAACAACGCCACGGTCGTTCTTGATAAGGGCGAGATGTCGTTTCAAATGTTTGACTACAACCCGTCGCTGGAGGCCTTGCTATTGCTGGATCAAGCCAGCACCAAAACACTGTGTGAGCTCAAGGATAAAATCGGTCCGCAAGCGATTCCGGACTTCTTGATCGACTACATCGAAATGGTCCAACCCAACGGAATCGGTTCGCTCGCAATCCACAAATCCTCTCCGGTGCCCAAGGGCAATACCTACGATCAGGCAGCGATTTCGCGTGCCAAAGGCTTTCTCGGCAAAACTCAGCTTGAGCCGGACAAATTCCCGAAGGCGATTCACCACATCAAGATTTTCTACAACGGCTCAAACAAGGCCCGTTTGTTCTACAAACACAGCGGAACAGTTCAGTTCATTCAAAACCAGAAACCAGCGCAGGACTAAATTAGGTGCCGCAGTATTGGGTCGAAATCTCGGCTCTATCGCACGGGCACGGTGGCCCAGGGTGGGAATTGGGTGTTTGCCTTTGGAGTCCAGCCGCCGATCGACGCAACAATAAGCGTTACGAGATAATGCGAGAGCCCGTCCTCGGTGACGTAGTATACCACTTGATCACTATCGACACTGGGCGAGCCCTGGTCGGAGTATCCGAGATATCGGGAAATGCTCAGCGCGTTCTGCAGCCACCGCCTGAGCCAGGTGCTTGGGCAGACTTTCCAGCGTACTATCGGATACCACTGCGCAATTTCGCGCCGTTGTCCCACCAGCCGTTGTTGCGAGAGATAGAGAGCGGCAACCTCGACAGCATCAGGCAGGACATCTATCCGAACAGACCAAAACATCATCCCTATGCGACGTACGGCTCTGGAATCCGTGTTGCTCAAGGTCTTTACCTGGGAAAGCTTACGAATCGCCTCGTCGAGATCTTTGACGTTTACACCGGGCGTCTGGCGACTAGTCCAAGTGAGATCGTTACGAGCATCAGGGAGTATCAGGAAGGTGAAGCGTTTAGAAGTGAGCGTACCTTCTTTGCTCGGAATGCCGCCTTACGGGACGACGCCATAAAGGCGCATGGACTACGTTGCGTGGTGTGCAGTTTTGATTTTCAGGAAACCTACGGAGAAATCGGGACTGGTTACATTGAAGTCCACCACCTTCATCCGTTGAGCCTAGCAGCCCAAGAAGCCGGAACAGTCGTCTCCCTAACAGTCGAGGATGTTCGGCCACTTTGCGCCAATTGTCACCGAATGGCACATCGTAGGCAGCCGCCATTCTCAATTGAAGAGCTGAAAGCCGCGTATACCCTTGGGCGACGGTCTTAGTCGGCTAGGTGATCAAGGTATCCGTCGCAACCGGTGAAGTATCCACCTACCCCGTCCATAACGTCCTTGAGAGCACTAAGGTTCAGAACATCCACACCGAGCGGGACCTCGTGCCCCCGCGTATCGACTGGGTAGCGATATGAGTAAGACTGCGGATCAACCTTCGCAAATTCGGCTACAATAGAGCTCACCACCGCATCTGTTTTGTCAGGATCCTGAACTCCATAGCCTGCCAATACTTTGACAAATTCAGTCCAAAGGAACGCGATGTCATGCGATTTCCAATTGGCTTCAACGCCAACGCGCCCGCCAAATGTGTAGATTAGATATTTAAGCTCCAGCTCTATGAACTGCCTGTACAGAAAAATAACTGGATAAATTAAAGTATCGCGCTTGAACCCCGACTGTTGGGCCTCATCTACCAGGGTGTCAGCGGCCTCTTTGTATCCCGTCATCATGAGCACGAGACGGCCATGGACTCCCTGAGTAGTCAGAGCATTTTGCTGCCAATCGCTAGATTTTGTGAAGGCTTGGTCACCTGGCTTAGGCCACCTAAACTCTCGGCTCAATATCTCTGCAAAGTCTCCCAAGGCGGTTACCTTCATTTTCGTATACATGATGTGCATTTGTGACGAATTGCCAGCGGAGTGTTTCAACCGGCAGGTTAAAACGCCTTCCTGCAATAGTCGTTATTCGGTAGCTGCTTTCCAAACAGCTTGGCAGGCAACCATATTCTATGCACTTTACCTCGATGACACCAAAGATCACCCGCTGTGACCGCCTCACTTCTGTCTAAGAGGTGATTGCCGGGTGGGCAATCATATCCAACTGTCGCGTACGTTTTGAACTGCTTCCAGAATGTTATCTCGTAGATTGCAGTCCGCGGGTCGCTATCAACTGTTGCACGACGTATCTCAAGGCCCGGCTCGCGCTTATATTCCTTTCCAGCCTTTTGAATCATCTCCCTTGCAAAATCCGCTTCCGCTCCATCAACGTAAGTGCTTACCTCGTAGGGAGTTTCGATAAAGCGACCGTCCTCACGATAAACTAATCCACGGACAATCTTCTCCGTCATTTTATCAACACCGGAACGTGGAATTTGCACTGCGAGTTGCTCGCCTTTTGCTCGGCCCCATCTTTCGCCGAGTCCGGACAGGATCTGGTCTTCCGGTATCTCCTCGCCCTTAAACATGTCGCCCAAGATTTTCCGGCAGCGGAGGGTTCGGGCGGCCGCGTCCTTCTCATCCCTTCCAGCGTTCGGGTCCATTGCTCTCAACGCAGTTTCGATGAGGCCTTGGGATGCCGGGTGTTTCGCATCCAACGCAAGCGCAAAGCGGTTCAGCAAGTCACTTTCAATTTTGCTATACTGTTGATTGCATTCCAAGCAGCACGGAAATTGCCATTTCTCTAGGTTGTCAGGCGTCGCATCGGGGTACCAAGATTTCGGAAACATGTGATCCGACGTGAGTTCGACATGGTCCTTGAGGCAGTGTACGCATTTCCCGATCCCCGGCTTCTTCGCCATTCGTCTCATCTGCTCCTGATTGTACCTCTCTATAGCACACTCACAGACGTTGTGCTGGCCTTGCCCGCGAGATCAATGTGGCATTGCCGCATGAGCTGCACGACGCGCGACGACTGGAATCGATGCGTTCTTTCGTTCGAGGACAGTTCGTTTCGCTCGTCATGGAGGCGGATTACGTCATTCATGCGCCGGCCGAAGGCTTGGCCTCTTGATAAGGTGGTGGCAAAACTTATCAGTTGCCTCGATATTCCATAACATCGGATATGCGATCAGCGACAGCGCGAAATTCCATAACATTCGATGGGCGAACCTCTGCTTTTTGACGCGTGAATTGGTTCAGACGCGATTGAATGCGGTCGCCCAGGTCGAGCGTTCAATGATTCCGTTGACGCGGCCGAGGTAAGCGACAGCATCTTGTGCTGCCATGGCCGCAGGCCCGTCATTTGCTGACGGGCAGGGGAGCCTTGAGATTTGGAGAGCTCCTATTCGCCCGACAAACGGTTGAGCAGCGAAGCTGCGTCCTGCAACCGGTGCGTTTCGTAGAACATTTGCTCGAGATCCATCGAAACTCTCACTCCTTCACTTACACTACCGGCCAGCGCGCAGGCCTCGGCAGCCTTGGCAATCCGTGCGGCCTCGCCGAGGCGAATACCAATTTCGGTCAAGATCAGGCCAATTGCCTGTTCGGTAACTTTGCGATCCATCATTGCCTCCGATTTACGGCGACAGTGACGCTCCACGTGCCGGGGAAGTCGAGCGGAAACGCAGCAATCTAGTGGCTCTTATCAGCCGGTCCGGATCACAAAATGATCCGAAAGAGCCCAAGGCTCTACGACCTATTTGGTCGGACGCTTTGGGGTGGCCTTCGGCGCGCCTTTTCCGGCAACATGGTCCTTAAAAAGCTTAACGGGATCGGCGCCAAGAGCGCGCGCAATGGCCGTGAACTCGATGATATCAAGGCGACGCTCGCCATTCTCATACTTTGCGACAAAAGATTGAGGGCGGCCGAGTTTTTTGGCCAACGCCTGCTGGCGAATGTCCGCTGATTTCCGCACTGCGACAAGCAGGTCGATCAGCCGGGCATAATCTGCGGATTTGAGGGTCTTCTGCATTTGCCGCCAAGGCCGTGAATCGGCGGCAAGTAATCTGATCCCGAAAATGGATTATCCCAAAATAGGATTATATTAACCGACCCTACCGATAGTGATCGCGGCAGCCGAGGGTTTTGTGGACTTCGGTAATAAGGGAAGCGATGTGCTGACCTGTCCACGCCGGGTCGTTCATGAGGCGGCGGGAGGGCAAATCGAGTAGTAAGCGGGGATGGTCCATGAATATTGCGGTGAAGGCGGCCTTGGGCTGTGCACTTGGATTTATCGTTGTCGGAGCTCTGGTCGGCGGCGGGAAAAGCGCTCCTCCGCCAGCTCCGAGCGTGCCGCTTCCCTCTGATCAGGCCCGTTTTATTGAGGCCGTCACAAAGGCGCGCTCCCAGTTTATTGCGGCCGCAAATGAGCTGGCTGCAGGAGGTCTTCGCAACAGCAGACAGCAGGCGGTTTGCAACGCCCTCCAAGGCAATTACGTTTCCGGCTGGATCGCGAAGGTTGCGGATCAATCAACAAATGGGGATGGCAAAGGTGTGGTTACCCTCGAGCTTGCCCCAAACTTGCAGGTATCGACCTGGAACAACGCCGTATCTGATTTTTCTGACAAAACCTTGATCGATCCGGAGAGTCAGCTCTTTAAGTCTCTGGCTGCAATGAAGAGAGGTGATACCGTCCGGTTCTCTGGTGATTTCTTTCCATCAAAAGTCGATTGCGTGAGAGAAATGAGCGTGACCCTGGCAGGGTCGATGAGGAGCCCGGTCTTCACCATGCGCTTCTCATCGATCCGCAAACTTTAGCGGTAAGGCTGGTCCATTCGTTGCCCTACCGTCAAAAACTTAGGTACCGAGGCGGCATTTTGATGATGAGACGGTTGATCATTCCATTCTGAATTCTTTGATGTGCCAGTTTTCGAGGTAGGTCGCCCCTAGGGCAAATTGCTTATCGTCTCCAAGGAAATTCCCGTTACTGTTGCGCCTCTCGATTCTTCTTCAGCGCCGCTTTGAAAGCAAGCAAAGGTCTTGCGGGATATTGCGCCTAAAGCGCTAGAGCTTTCGCAGCTGAATTCGAAAGCAACTCTTGTGACGAAACATGTTCGGTCGTGAGTGAAATTGCTTCCCGTAACCTTGTATGTCTTAAATCAGATGACGATGCTGACGTGCAAGCGAAAGTGGCCTTGGGAAACTTGCAGCCCATGATTGTCTTGGCAGCCCGAGCCAAGATTTGCTTGGAGTTGACGGATTTCCGCCAACACTAAGCCGACAGATCAAACCACCAATCGCCTTGAAATTTCGGTTTGAGAAAATTGATCAGAGACAAAACATTGTTAGATACCAATTTTGGCGAGGGAAACACCGCATGTAATTCTTGCTCCGGTAAAATGTAATCTATTAAAACTTGCACGAGTTGGCCACGGCGAAGGGCCTTCTGTGCGACATATTGGGGCAAGATAGAAATTCCAAGTCCATTTTCTGTGGCTGCCAGGACTGTTGAAAGGTTATTTGATCGCAATCTTCCATAAACATAAACAGGAAAAGAAATGCCATTTGACTCCTGGAGGTGCCAGACAGCATCCCCCTGCACGGTCGTGTAAACGATGCAGTCGTGTTTATTCAGCTGAGCTGGTTCAGAGGGAGCCCCACGATTTTCGACGTAATCTGGTGAAGCCACCATAACCCATGGATTGCGACCGAGGTATCTTCCCCCAAGTGAAGAATCTGCAAGTCGGCCCATGCGGAGTGCGATATCGACGCCTTGCGAGACAAGATCTACGTAGTTGTCATCACAACTTAGATCAATTCGAAGACTAGCATTACGATTCATGAAATCAATAAGCAGAGGAGTTACGATGCGTCGACCAAACGCAACCGATGTAGAGATTCGCAATGTACCTTCAAGCTGAACACGTCTCTGGCTGATGATGTTTTCAGCTTCGGCGAGTTCGTGCAAAGCCGCTTTGCACTTCTCATAATATAATGATCCTAATTCGGTGAGACTGATACCACGCGTATTGCGATTGAGTAACCGTACCCCGAGTTGCAATTCAAGCTGGGCAATACTCTTCGTTACAGTCGACTGAGAAATTGTGAGGTCGTCAGCAGCCTTAGAGAAGCTGCCGAGTTCGACCACTCTTGTAAAAACGCCGATCTCGCGAATTCTATCCATAACGGTTTATTGCTCGCAGAATTCGTTCTTGTCCAAATTAAGCTTGCGTCTGCGAAGGCAGTCGGTGCCAAATATCTAGTAATATTAGGTAAAGGAGCAACCACAAAGCTCCGTTAAACAAGGTTTTGGAATAACTGATATCGTCCTTGTGTCCTTCGCGCGAGGGTGTGAATGCAGCACATTGGGAATTCCCTCGCCTAGAGTTGGACTGGCCAGGCGACCTTCATATTCCATTGGCGGAATTCGACGCGATGAAAAGAGATATTGCTCGGCGCAAGCACGTTGAACTCCGGTCCGAGTCCGGTGATCAATCCAATTATCAAGCACACGCTAAAGACAGTGGCGTGCAATCGGTTGATCGCGCAATGCTGCTGATCGAGACCTTGGCCGAGGACGATGAGGGCTATAGGCTGACGGACCTAGCCATTCGCACAGGTTTGTCACGGTCAACGATTCACCGCTTACTCATCACATTAGAAAGGCGCCGCTTTGTACAATTCGACCGCGGGCAAGCTAGTTGGCATATTGGTGCTCAGAGCTTCGCGGTCGGCGCGACATTCGTTCGCCGAAGAAATTTCTTAACGCAGGTCATCCCCTATCTACGTAAGCTGCGAGACCAAACGCGCGAAACTGTAAATCTCGCCGTCGTCGACAACGGCGCGATGTTGGTCCTCACCCGTCTCGAAAGCCGCGAGATTATGCGCTCTGTAACCAAAGTCGGTGGTCGTGTGCCAATGGTTGCATCGGGACTTGGCAAAGCGTTGCTCTCTACTTACACCGAGGAAGACGTTTTCGCGATCATTCACCGAGAAGGCATGCCGAGGTTGACATCAAGGTCAATCGTCCGCGCCGGAGACCTATGCAAATCTCTACATGACATTCGCCAGCGCGGCTATTCCGTAGATTACGAGGAAGCGCAGATTGGATTGCGCTGTGTGTCCGCCGTGATTTATGACAATTGCAGTGAGCCGCTCGCCGCCATTTCCGTCTCAGGTACGGCGTCGCGGGTTCCCGATGATCGATTGCCTATACTCGGTAAGCTCGTGCAGGATGTCGCCATCGAAATAACATTGGCGCTTGGCGGAACGATTCCTGTAGCGACGGGTAAAAATGATGAATCCGCCAGGAATCCACGGATATGACCGAATCGTCGGCCTCAGCGGCGGTCACTTCTTCACAGCGGTGGCAAGGCAATTCAGGAGCGGATTTCCCATTGGGGTTGGCCCCTTCTAGCGGAGGGGCACCGCGCTCGCTCCTCCATATGATCAAGGGCATTTGCCCGTTCCCTGCGCGATTTATCCAATCGAGGAAAGGACCTGCTAATGACTAGCGAAGTAATTCGAAATCCTAAAACCGATCATCTCCTCACGCCAGAGAACGCTGCTTTCATTATTATCGACTATCAGCCGATCCAAGTTTCTTCGATCCGTTCGATGCCGCGCGAGGAACTCGTATTTAACATCGTCAGTGTTGCTAAGGCCGCAGTAAACTACAACCTTCCTATCGTCCATTCGACGGTTAACGTTGCGACTGGGCGTAATAAACCACCGATCCAAGACTTGCAGGATGTAATAGGTCATCTGCCTACCTATGACCGAACTTCCATCAATAGCTGGGAAGATGCTGACTTCAAGCAGGCGGTGAAGGCGATCGGCCGCCGAAAACTCATTATGACCGCGCTTTGGACCGAGGCCTGTCTGACCTTCCCAGCTCTCGATGCAATTCAGGAGGGCTTTGAGGTATATGTACCGATTGACGCCGTAGGCGGCACTTCCGTGACTGCACATGAGGCAGCGTTGCGGCGCGTCGAGCAGGCTGGAGCGAACCTCATAAGCCGCGTCCAGATGTATTGCGAGCTCCAGCGCGACTGGATGCGCGACGGGACCGTTGCGGGATTTATGGGCGTCTTCGACAACTATGACGGTTTCAACGTCGAGAAGGTTGCTGAGCAAGCGACCAAGCGCACCCCCTAGTGCCAGAAGATAGCGGCACCTAATAGTCTCCGCTGTAGTGATCGTCATGACGTAATTTGGCGGGCAACTGGCGTGCTTCGTGTTAAAGCACGACAATGAAACACCTTATCATTCAAAAGAACGGAGAGATAAAGCCAATGAGCGATACAGCCGAGAAAGTGAAGAAATATGCCGCAGCTTGGAATGAGGCTGATACCACCCATCGCGACGCATTGCTGGCCGCCTGCTGGGCTGACAACGGTATTTATGTGGACCCAAATGTCGAGATTTTGGGACGTGACAATCTTTCACGTCATATCGCCAAAGTGCAGATGGGGCGTCCCGGTGCGCATCTCGAGTTCATGAGCGGCATTGAAACGCATCACAATGTGCTACGGTTTCTCTGGCGTCTAGTGCACGCTGACGCCACATTTGGAGATACATCGATCGACGTCGGCGAAATCGGGCCCGACGGTCGCTTGATCAAGATGATTGGATTTTTCGGACCTCCGCCTTCACTTTAGCGCAATTTTTTCGTCAACCGCATCACAAGAAAAAGATTGCCGCGACTCCCTTGTAAAGCTCGGCAGGAATTTTCTCGGAAAGCTCGACATTCGGCAGCGCCAGCCTGTCTACATTTGGCCCACCAGAGCGCTTCATCCAGACCGGACTCACGGATCAGGCGTGCTTTCCCTCAGCACAACGACATGCCGCAGGGCAGAGGTTTGGCTGCATCGATACTATTTTACGGCTTGCCGGCGGAATTCGCTAATGCTCATAGGAGCGTCAAGCGGGTAGTGTCGATGTCAAGCCACCGTATTTCGAGTGAATTCTTCGATGTAATCCAACAATTCGTCGGAGGCCGCTGCTGCTGCGCTCGTATCGCCTCGAGCGATTTGTTCAGCCAGATTGGCATGCAGGGCGGCAGTTTCGGCGAGACTTGCATGCTTGTTATGATATTTTACCCAGAAACGTCTGGATAGGCCATGCATGAGTGCCATGGATTTTGCAGCAAATTCATTTTGAGAAGCTTCGTATTCAAGTTCGGTTAGACGGCTGTCCCAACGACTAAATAGCGTCTCATCGTCATCATCGCTGAAACTCCGCAAACTCAAGCCAATGTTGGCGAACTCCATTCTCTGTTCAGGGGTAGCGCGTTCAGCGGATAGTCGCGCAAGCAAACGCTCCGTCTCCCTTCTCATTTCCAGAAGACTAAGCTGTTTGTGAACATTCAATTCGCTCACAAGGACTCCCCTGCGAGGGAGAATGAGAACAAGTCCTTCGCGTTCTAATCGTCGCAAAGCTTCGCGGATCGGTGTTCTTCCCATGTTCAATTGACTGGCGAGAGCTTGTTCGGAAAGAGCTGCCCCCGGTTGCAGTCGCAAGGTGATGATCAGCTCCTCCAAGGTGCGGTAGGCGTGTTCAGCTAAACTGATGTCTGAATTAGCGTCGGCGTTCTCGGGGGCGACAGGCTTTTGCCGTTGGCGGACGTCAGTTTTGCGAAGCATCAAAAGAGACTTTCTTGTTCGATATCCAAAAACACATTTAGCCCACATTTGTCCGATCGCAACGACACAAACATTTCGAAGGCGGCTGATTAATAATTAGTTGCAATCCAACTTGACAGCGTATTGGCACGACCGTATTATCTGACGACAACTGATATTTCACATGTCGGCATACAGGCTGGCTGTATTCGATCGGAGGTAGCGCCATGGAACTGCGAAACTCATCTATGTCCAACAGGCAGCGTGCTTTCCGCGCGACTTATCGTCAGCAGATTGCGACGTGGTACAACGGCTGGCTGCATGTCTCGGTTATCTTTATTGCCGGCTTCTCCATCATTTACGTGTGCTCTGCTAATTTGAGCGACGTTGCTTGGTGGCAGTGGGGCGTCATTCCTGCTGTTTTCTTGACGTATCAGTTCGGAGAATATTGGGCCCATCGTGTGTGGCTTCATCGGCCTGCGCGTAATGGAGCGCTGCGGGAGCTCTACAACCGCCACACACTGCAGCATCATCAGTTCTTTACGGACGACGAGATGCGCTTCGCCGATCATATGGATTGGCGCGTGACCTTCTTTCCCCCATTCACAATGGCGACGATGCTTCTCATTGCGTTGCCCAGCGCGGTGATCGTGGGTTTGCTCATTTCATCGAACGCCGGCTGGTTGGTGATGGCGAGCGTGATTGGCAGCTATATGTGGTACGAGTTCGTTCATTTCTGCTGTCATGTCGAGGACAACTGGTTCCTCGTGTATTGCCCCATCGTCAATACTGCCCGCAGACACCATCGAGCCCATCATGATCACTCGATCATGATGGAGGTCAACATGGGTATCGGGACGCCGATCTTTGATTGGGTTTACGGTACGTCCGATCTTGACCGCGGCTTCTTTGGTCACGTTTTCAATGGCAATAGCTGGGAACATGTGAAGTCAAATCTGCGGCGAACAGCGAAGGCAGCTGACAAGCTTCCTCCCAAGGTTGCAGTGGCCGGCAGATAATCCACCGAAAGTGCCCTCGTAACGTTGGAGGAAAGCGATGGAAGCTGTGCTTTCGGTTGCTCGTTCGGTTGAGCCGGACCTCAGGTCACTTGGATGCTTCGCTATTCTTTGGGCGGCTTGTTCTCTTAGCGGGTTGATCATTTCTGGTCTGCTGCCGTTGGGTGCTCGCGCAAATAGTTCAGCGCCGTTGGGATTTGGCCTCGTGATTGGCAACGCAATATTGCTGGTCCTGTTGCTGATAGGAACGGTTGTATTTGCCGCATCCACCCTTCGTTTATCGAGCATCATCCTGATGGGGAGTTGGATATTTCTTTTTGCGCCAGCCATTTTTAACGTCGTTCCACAGCGGTGGCTCGACAGTTACGCGGGATTGCTGGTCTTGCTCTGTATTCAAGCAGCGGCAGTGATGATGTTGGGCCAATCCGCACATTTCGCAAATGCACTGTCGTTGTGAGCGAGGAAGAAGGTCATGTTGGTCAAGATAAAGCTTGTGATTTCGACTCTCGTTCTTCTCGTCGCTGCCTGCATCGCGTTTTATGACTATCGCATCGGACTATACCCACCCGCCGCAGTGGCATTGGGGGTCGGCATGTTTGTGGTTTTTGCCATCTGGGTATTTCCGGACGTCAAACGCAAAGGCAACGTCAAACGTAACAGCTAACTCAACAACAAAGGGCCTATCGGTGGAATGAGTTCCGGCGATGTCAACGCGGAGTAAGGGGAGTCGATGAGGTTAAAAGGCAGAACATTCCTTGTGACGGGCGCAGCAAGTGGCCTTGGAGAGAGTACGGCTCGCCTTATGGCCAAAGAGGGAGCCAATGTCGTGATTGGTGACATACTCGACGAAGAGGCTTCCCGCGTTGCTCAGTCGATCGTGTCTGACGGCGGATCCGCATCAACCGTTCATCTAGATGTCCGTAATGAGCCGGAGTGGATTGATGCCGTGAAATCTGTTGTGTCAACTTATAGCAAACTCAACGGACTTGTTAGCAATGCGGGAATCAGCGGAATGATTCCCGATGTCATGGATACAGATTATTTCGATCGTCTGATGTCGATCCATGCTCGTGGAACATTCCTTGGCATTAAGCATGCTGCGCCGGTGATCGCGCAGGCGGGTGGCGGTTCTATTGTTGCCACGTCATCCATCGCTGGAAAGATCGGCGCGGATTACGTTCACATGGGCTACAACGCCGCAAAGGCGGCGATACTCCTGCTCGTGAAATCTGCGGCGGGGCGCTATGCAAAGGACAATATTCGTTCGAATGCCGTTATTCCCGGTTGGATGCCGCCAATGCGCACATCCGTTGCATCTGCGGACCCGGAGTTACGTCCAAAACTTTTGCAGTCCGTCCCCTTGGGTCGTACTGGGCTTTTTCCTGAAGTCGCTGAAGCAATAGTGTTTCTGTCGACTGATGCGGCTTCATACATCAATGGGGCAGAGCTGCCGGTCGACGGTGGATTTTTGGCATATCGAGGGTTTCCCCAGCAGCTGTGAGCGGGGGGATGACGGGTTTTCATTGAGCGATTTTTATTCGCTCGCGGGGAAGAAACCACAAGGGCAAGGGCATGAGTACGTTTGAAGGTTCGAGAACGATTAACGGCGTGGAAGTGACTGTCGATGGGCGACCGTTGGATCGGGCTCTCCAGATTAAAACGTATGATGGCGGCTTCTTCGAGTGGGGTTACGAAGGCGATGCGCCGATGCAACTGTCTCTAGCGATTCTTAGTGAGTATCTTGGCGATTCGCAGAAGGCACTCTCTCTCGCTAATGGATTCATGAAAGAGATCGTTGCGAACCTGGGAAATGACTGGCAACTCACAAGCGACGACATTCGAACAGCGTTGCTGAATCTGCATGTCAACTGACGGTTTGCGCCGATATGCAGATACTCACCAGAATCTTTCAGACGTTCTTTGCGACATCTCGTGCTTTTCGGAGATGAAATGCAGGAGAAAGATTCGATGAATAAGAGCGGTTAACTCCATAGATGCAATTCGCCCAAGAACTTGTTGGAGCATCCAAATGAAATTCGTTTGGATCATGCGGAGATAGCGTCGAAAACAATAAGTCCTAAGAGCGTGCAAAGCGCCAAATTTAACGGAGGGGTAGTTGTCCGGAGAAGCGGAATCATATTCCGTTGACTTGAACGTCAACGGTCTGTCGTTGTCATTTGGCGGTTTGAAGGCGTTGACCAATGTTTCGTTCTCGGTTGCTCCGGGATCGATCACGGCGGTGATCGGCCCGAACGGCGCCGGCAAGACGTCGCTGTTCAACTGCATTTCCGGTTTTTATCGCCCCTCGGCGGGTGCGATCGAGTTTGCCGGCGAGGACATCAGCAAGCTGCACCCACCTGCACGCGCCAAGATCGGACTCGCTCGCACATTCCAGAATATTGCGCTGTTTCGCGGCATGACCGTGCTGGACAATATCAAGCTCGGCCGTCATGCGCACATGCAGACCAACGTGCTCGATGCGTTGTGGTACTTCGGCCGCGCGCGGCGCGAGGAGCTTGCGCTGCGGTCCGAGATCGAGCAACGGGTTCTCAATTTTCTTGAGATGGAACATATTCGTGACCAGCCGGTCGCGTCGCTCTCCTATGGTCTGCGCAAGCGGGTCGAGTTGGCCCGTGCGTTGGCGATGCAGCCACGCCTGCTGATGCTCGATGAGCCGGTGGCGGGCATGAACCGCGAAGAGACTGAAGACATGGCGCGCTTCATCCTCGATGTGAAGGAGGAGTGGGGCGTCACCATTCTGATGGTCGAACACGACATGGGTCTGGTGATGGACATTTCCGACCATGTCGTCGTGCTGAATTTCGGGCAGGTGATCGCGGCCGGAAAGCCCGCAGAAATCCAGAACAACCCGAACGTGATTGCGGCCTATCTCGGTTCGGGGGACGTCGGCGATCTGTCGCGTCGGATCGCAGGCGAGAGGGCAGCGTGATGGATTGGCTGTTTCTCTTCGAGGTGGTGCTGTCGGGATTGGGGTCGGGCGCATTGCTTGCGCTGACCGGCATTGCCTTCGTGTTGATCTACAAGGCGACGAAGGTGATCAATCTCGCCGTCGGCGAAATGCTGATGCTCGGTGCTTACTTTTTCTTCGGTCTAACGATTTCCCTGATGCTCCCGATTTGGCTCGCTGTTATCCTGACATTGGTGGGTGGGGGCATTCTTGGCGGCGTCTTCGAGCGCGTCCTGATCCGTCCGATGCTCGGCGAGAGCCCGATTTCGGTGTTCATGGTTACGGTCGGTCTGAGCTCGGTGCTAATCGGTTTTGTCGAGTTCATCTGGGGTGGCGATCCGAGGACGCTGCCCAGTTTCCTGCCATCCAAGCCGATCTTCATCGGCGATGCTTATGTCTCGCCGAAGATCGCCGTGTGTTTTGCGATTGCTTCTATCCTGATCGCTGTATTTCTTTTGGTCTTCCGGACATGGCGAGGTGGCGTTGCGCTCCGCGCGACGGCAACGGATCAAGGCGCGGCGCTCTCCTGCGGCATCAACGTTCCAGCGGTGTTCTCGGTGTCGTGGATTGTCGCAGGGATGGCGGCAGCCGGGTCGGGTATTCTTATTGGCTCGATCGGCGGCATCTCACCAAACATGGGCGTGTTTGGCCTCTCGGTGCTGGTCGCTGTCATTGTAGGCGGTCTGGATTCGATCGCTGGTGCGCTTGTCGCTGGCCTCGCGATTGGTGTCGTTGAAGCGCTGGTCGGAACCTACATGGGCGGCGAATACAAGCTGCTCGTCACTTTCAGCATTCTGGTGGTTGCCTTGATGATCCGTCCTTACGGGTTGTTCGGCACAGTTGAAATTGAGCGACTCTGATGCGGATCGGCGCGGTACACGAAACTTACGCCCAGGCGGAATCGCTGCTCGATACCAACGTGCAGCGTCTAATGATGGTCGCGCTGCTCGCGGCGCTGGTGCTGTTTCCATTCTTCGTGGATCAGTACTGGATTTATCTCGCCTGTCTGGTGGCGATCCACATTGTCAGCACGACCGGCCTGAACATTCTCACCGGCTATACCGGCCTCGTCAGCCTGGGCCAAGCGGCCTTCATGTCCGTCGGCGCATACACTGTCGCTATTCTGGAAATCCGGATCGGTACGCCGTTCTTCATTAATCTCGTTGTCGCGGGATTTGTTTCCGCCGCCGTCGGTCTTGTTGTCGGCGTGCCGAGTTTGCGCGTGAAGGGCCTTTATCTCGCCATCGCGACCATTGCCGCATCCTTCATACTGCACTTCATATTTGCCAATGGCCCTGCATTCCTTGGCGGTACGCAAGGGCTGAGCATGCCACCTGCGCGGCTGTTCGGTTACGATCTGGCGCGTCCGTTCCAGCTTTATTGGCTGTTCATACCGTTGACGGCGCTCGCCGTATTCGCCGCGGCCAACCTGTTCCGGACCCGGATCGGCCGCGCCTTTATCGCAATCCGCGATCGCGATATTTCCGCCGAAGTGCTCGGCATTCCGCTCTTGAGATACAAGCTGCTCTCGTTCGCACTGTCGTCGTTCTACGCCGGCGTCGCGGGCGGCATGTGGGCGTATTTCTTCCGCGTCGTGACGCCGGAGAGCTTTCCGCTGATCTATTCGGTCTTCTTCCTCGCCGCCGTCATCGTTGGCGGCATGGGCACGATCCTCGGCGCGATCCTTGGCGCGATCTTCATGACCATGGTGCCGGAGATTCTCAAGATTGCGGTGTCCTACATGACGTTCATTCCGAATGCGGTGGCGCAACTGTCGCCGATCCGGACAATCGTTTTCGGCTTGCTGATCATCGGTTTTCTGCTGTTCGAGCCGCAGGGCCTCGCCGAAATCTGGCGCCGCGTCCGACGTTTCTTTCATTTATGGCCATTCAAGAAATAACACACAGGGAGACACAGTAATGAAACACATTCCGAGGCGTCGAAAAATTCTATCCTACGCAGCAGCAGGTTGCCTGGCATTTGGAATCAATATGCAGGCGTGGGCCGCTGATGATATTGTAATAGGCGCGTCGATGCCGATGACGGGCGTATTTGGATTTGCTGGTATTCCTCTCAACGTAGGATTCCAGGATTATGTAAAGATCATCAACGACGCCGGTGGAATCGATGGTCGTAAGATCAGATATATACCCGAGGATACCTCTTACGCAGTTGATAAATCCATTGCAGCATTTAACCGGATCACCGCCAGCGAGAAGATAAGCCTCTATTACGGAGATTCCACGGGCTTCGCAAAAACCGTCAATGCCGAACTGAACCGGCGCGGCAATATTCTTATGGCTGGAACGTCCTTCGCGACCGAGCTGAACGATCCGAAAGAATTTCCTTTTCAATTCATTCCTGGACCCGATTATTCGCAAATGATCGGCATTCTGCTGGAATACATCGCCAAGACCCAGCCGGGCGCGAGGATCGCTCTGGTCAACTCGGACACCGAGTTCGGCCGCGATCCGGTTACAGCAACCGAAAAGCGTGCGGGTGATTTGGGATTGAAGATCGTCGCAAAGATCGCGACGCCGCCAACCAGCATCGACGTCTCCACCGAAGTACTCAAGCTGCGTCGTGCCGATCCGGATTACACCATCTTCCACGGCTACGTTCTTGCACCACTGCCGGAATTCATGGCGCAGATGAAGCAGCTGGGCCTCAAGAGCAAGTTCATGGGCACATTCTGGTCGATGGATAATGGGATTTGGGCGAATTCGGCTCAAGTCGCTGACGGCTACATGGGCGTGATGCCATATCGATACTATTTTGATACAGAGGGATCTTCACCGATGCTGGACAAGATCCGGCAGCTGCACCGGGAATATCAGCCGACGTACTATACGCAGGGCTTTCTGACCGCGATGTTGATGATCGAGGCTGTAAAGCGCACGCTCGATGCCAAGAAGGACCTTACGGCAGCGAACATGAAAGCGGCGCTGAACTCCATCAAGAACTTCGATACCGGCGGCATCATCGGCGTGCCGATCTCGATCCCAGGCAACACGGTGCCCGTCGGCCGTGTCTATCAGTATGACGGCGCGAACAAGACCATGAAGCCGGTCTCCGACTGGATCAAGATCGCGAAGTGACGAGCATGCTCGCAGAAAATCTCTTTGCTGAAATGCAGCAAGCGCAGTATCAACAAGCAGCGATTTCGCTGAAGAATGACCTTCTCTCAGTCAATAATATCGAGGTCGTCTATAACAAGACGGTCCAGGTGCTTCGCGGCCTGTCGTTGAAAGTCGACAAGGGAGCGGTGGTCGCATTGCTGGGCTCCAATGGAGCAGGTAAGTCGACCACGCTGAAGGCCATTTCCAATCTACTCGAACTGGAAGATGGCAAGGTCACAACAGGTGAAATCCTGTTCAAGGGCAGTTCCGTATCGCGTCTCGCTCCGCATCAACTGGTGCGGGGCGGACTCTTCCATGTGATGGAAGGGCGACGGATTTTTGAGGATCTGACGGTTGAAGAAAATCTGACTGCTGCGACCTACGCAATGTCCGGCCGCAGCGGAGCGAAGACGCCGTTCGATCTTGTCTATACCTATTTCCCCCGGCTGTTCGAGCGGCGCACCGGCCGCGCCGGCTATCTCTCCGGCGGCGAGCAGCAGATGCTGGCCATCGGCCGCGCGTTGATCGCGCAGCCGGAATTGATGTTGCTGGATGAGCCGTCGCTCGGACTATCGCCAAAACTGGTGGAGGAAATTTTCACCATCATCGCGCGCATCAGCCGGGAGCAGGGAGTTTCGATGCTTCTGGTCGAACAGAACGCCGCGGTGGCGTTTGCCGTCTCCACCTACGGCTACATCATGGAATCCGGAAAGATCGTGACCGACGGGCCAACGGAACAGCTGATCCGCGACCAGGACGTTCGCGAGTTCTATCTCGGCGTGGGTGCGGCAAATGCCGAGACAAAGAGCTTTCGCGGGATCAAGCATTACAAGCGCCGTAAGCGCTGGCTGTCCTGAGGCTGTGTGAGGATTGCATGAGCGAGACATTTCCAGAGTTCACGCTGCCGCAAATGCTGCGCGATAATGCACGCCGGGCGCCGGAAGACGTGGCGATCCGCCAGAAGGAATTCGGCATCTGGAATCCTTCGACCTGGCAGCGTTACTATCAGCGCGCCTGCCATGTGGGTCTTGGGTTTCGCGCGCTTGGACTCAACAAAGGGGGACATGTCGCCATTTTGTCCGAAAACCGGATCGAGTGGGTGCTGGCCCAGCTTGGCGCGAACATCGTCGATGGGATCGTAGTCGGCGTTTATCCGACGAGTCCGTCGAATGAAGTGGCCTACGTTCTGGCGCACTCCGAATCCGAAGTCATCGTCTGCGAGGATCAGGAACAGGTCGACAAGGTTCTCGAACGCCGCGACGAGTTGCCGAAGCTGCAGCGGATCATTGTCGTGGAAACCAAGGGTATCCGGGACTATCCGCCGGATCAGGTGATGTCGTTCGACGCGCTGGAAGCGCTGGGCGCTGCCTTCGAGACAAAGTATGCGGGGCTCGTTGACACAACGATCGACAGGCAGACGTTGGCGCAGATCGGGCTTATTATCTACACGTCCGGTTCGACCGGGAAGCCGAAGGGCGCGATGCTGAGCTACAAGAACATCCGCGCGCAGGCGATCGCCTCGGTGGATCGTCTCAGTCTGTCGAAAGACGAGAGCCTGCTGTCTTATCTGCCGCTATGTCATGTCGCTGAACAGATGACGACGGTGATGGTGCCGGTCTATCTCGGTTCGCTGGTTAATTTCGGCGAGTCGATCCGCACTGTGCAGGAAGACCTGCGGGAAGTCGCACCAAGCATGTTCCTCGGGGTGCCACGTATCTGGGAAAAATTGCATTCGTCCATCCATATCAAATTGCTGGAAGCCGGAAGCATTCGCCGGGCGCTGTTCGAGTACGCTTATGCTGCGTGCGAGCCGTTTGCGGAGAAGAACGCAGCGGACAGGACGTTGTCGGAGATGATCAGGTTCGGTCTGTCTTACTGGCTGATTTTTCGGGCGCTGCAGAATTTTATCGGGTTGCGCAAAACCCGCATTGCCATGACGGGTGCGGCGCCGATTTCGCCGGCTATCGTGCACTTCTTCCGCACCATCGGTGTGCCGCTGATCGAAGTTTATGGTCTTACGGAAAGCTCCGGGATTGCGCTGGGGCAAGTGCTGACGGATCGGCGGGTGGGGACGGTCGGTTATGGCATCGCCTTAATGGATGCGCGGCTGGGAGATTCCAACGAACTGCTGTTGCGCGGCGATACGGTTTTTGTCGGTTACTATCGAAACGACGAAGCCACCAATGTCGCAATCCGCGATGGCTGGCTGCATACCGGCGACGTCGCGGAGTTCAAGGATGGCCACTTCCGCATTGTGGATCGCCTGAAGGACATCATGATCACGGCTGGCGGGAAGAATCTCAGTCCGTCGGAAATCGAGAATACCGTCAAGGCCAGCCCTTTTATCAAGGAATGCATCGTCATCGGTGAGGCGCGCAAGTATGTCTCAGCGTTGATCCAGATCGATTACGACCTCGCCGGCAAGTGGGCGGAAGAGAAGGGCATCGCCTATACCAACTTCAGGAATCTCACCGAGAACGAAAGCCTCCGTGAGTTGATTCAGTCAGAGATCGATACGGCGAATGGTCAGCTTGCGCAGGTTTCGCAAATTCGTAAATTCCATCTTCTGACGAAAGAGCTGGATCACGACGATGACGAAGTGACCGCGACGATGAAAGTTCGCCGCGCCAACGTTCAGAAGAAGTATGCCCTGGAAATCGAAAATCTCTATGTCGTTCGTGAACTGGAGATGGCAGAAAAATAGAGCAGTTAAGGTGCCCGCAGACATCATTCAGGCAGTCAACAGTGGGCGATTCACCCATTTTGGGGATTTGAGGTTGGCATGGCACCTCATAAGGCCTCTGCGCGGGGCTGATAAATTGCCGTATGTTGGCAATGGGCGACAGGAATGCGTTGGTTGGCCACGATAAGTGCGTCTAATTCCACAAGCAAATGACCCTTCTTCTCGTAATTAGCTGTTACGCATGCGCGGGCGGCCAAGTTGTCGCTGTCCGCCACGGCTGACAACATCTGCATGCGGCTGCCGACATGAATCCATGGTCCAAGGAGAGCATTTTCCATAAGGACCCTGTTCATGATCCGTTGTAGCACGCCTGGATGGACGAGACCTTCGCGCGCATAAATTGGTTCAGCGTCTCGCACCTCGGCGCGATACTCCGCGCCTACCTCACCTTGCCAAGATCTTGGGGCGGTGCCGAGCCACTTACCGAGCCGATAGGATTCTGCGTCGATTGGCGTTCGCGTCTCAACAGGCGCGGTGTCGGGATAATCGGCGAGCGAAAATGACGGCGCTTTGGCGGCAAGTAAGGCTGTTCCGGTTGCTGCTATTTCACCGCTTCCGACAGTCAGGGCCATCACTTCGCCGGACTCCTCGGCCTGAACCAGCACCATCTCGCCGTCATAGACGGGCTTGGCGAAGCGCGCTTCGATCAATCCTCGTTCGAGAAATGCCCGGCCCCATTTCGCAACGGGAACGTGGATCATGTAGGCGAGCACATCGACGCCGGGCACCAATCCGCCCTTGAAGCCATATTTCAGGGCCACGGAGTCGTCGTGCATCTTATTTTCCGACAGCTTGGCGGTGTTGTAAGCTTTTACACGATACGGCTCTAGCCGCTCAGTCATGATTCATCCTCGCGATGCGAGCGCCAAGCCGTGTGCTCTGCATTCCAAAATGTTAGGGCCGGATAGCGGGAGTCAGGCGGACCGGGCTTTGCTGTTGTGCGCCTGAAATTGGCTCGTCTTGTTGTTACCTGCAATCAACTCGGCAGCTTTCTCGGCCATGGCCATGATCGGCAGATTGGTATTTCCGCTGATCACAGTCGGCATGATTGAACCATCGATGACTCTCAGGTTGTCGATTCCCCTGACTCGCAATTGGCCATCGACAACAGCGTTGCTGTCTTCGCCCATGCGACAAGTGCCAACAGGATGGTAGATCGTTTCGGCGCGCGCGCGAATCCATTTTTTTCGGGAATCGACACTGGTAAACGCATCGATGTCGATTTTTCGTTTGACGAATTTTTTCAGACCCGGCTGATCGATGATTCCGCACAGTTGCCTGACCCCTTCCTGCATGCTGACGAAATCCGACTCGTCAGAAAGAAAACGAGGATCGATAGCTGGAGTGTCGGATGGATTGGCCGACCGCAATCGCAGGGTTCCACGGCTCTTGGGCCGAAGCTGGCAAACGCGAATCGCGAAACCATGAGCGATGCGTTCGTTGGGTGGGGGATTCCGGAGCGCGACGATCAGATGAGCTTGCCACTCCGGCAGCGATGAACCCTGGTCGGGTCCCCAGAAGGCGCCGGCCTCGACGCCCTGGGACGTTGCGGGGCCTGTACCACGAAGAATATATTGCGCCCCTGCGAGGCCGCCCTTGATCAAGCCGAGATAAGGCGTCAGCGTCACCGGCTGAGATGCCTCCATGCGGATCGCGCAGTCGAGATGGTCCTGCAGGTTGTCTCCGACGCCGGCGGAATCAAGAACAGGCTTGATGCCGAGCGACTGCAGGTGATCCGCCGGACCGATGCCCGACAACATCAATAGCTGTGGTGAGCCGATGGCTCCGGATGTCAGCAATACCTCGCGCTCCGCCGGGATGGTGACCTCGCGTCCTCCCTTTTCGATCACGACGCCCCGCGCGCGCGTTCCCTCCATGGCGATCCGGCGAACTCTGCAGTTGGCCATAAGAGTGAGATTGCGCCGTCCCTTCGCTCGATCAAGATACTTGAAGGCTCCGGATCGCTTTCCTTCCGCGATGGTGAGTTCGTAGAAGCCCGCGCCGACTTGGGACGGACCGTTGAAGCCGTTGTTTTCCGGCAAGCCGGCCGACACCGCGCTTTCAATGAATGCTTTCGAAATGGGATGTTGCAGAGTGCCGTAGGACAGCCGGATAGGGCCAGAGTAGCCTCGATCCTGATCTCTCTCCCCGGTGACTAAAGTCGCGTCCTCGATTTTTCTAAGATATGGGCGCAGGTTCTCGTAACTCCATGACGGTAGGCCCTGCGCGGCCCACGAGTCGTAGTCCCAGGCATTACCTCGGATTGCAATCATGGAGTTGATGGAGGACGAGCCGCCCACAACCCGTCCACGCGGAATGTAGATCTTTCGATTGTTGAGATTGGCCTGAGGCTCCGTCCAGAACTGCCAGTTATACTTCGGACTCGTATAGAGCACCCGAATGCCAGCGGGCATGTGGACGAAGATGGACGCGGAGGGGGCTCCGGCCTCGATCAGGAGGACGTTGACATTTGGATCTTCGCTCAGTCGCGAAGCCAGCACGCATCCTGCGGATCCCGCGCCGACGATGATGTAATCATATCCGGATAGTTTCATTTTCGAATCCCCCTGGGAACGCGCGCGGCTGGCAGGTGCGGCTGATCTGGCATGAAGTGCGTAGCGTCAGTCGTTTGCGATTGCAGCGACGAATTTTGCCATTGTTTTTAAGTCAGTTTGGATTACCATTTTGGTATGTCCAATTATAAGAGTAGCGACTCTGGCGTCAACAGAGAGGTGCTTCGGTGATCACTCGTGTGTTTACGGTCATGCTTGTTGCGGCAGCCTGTGCCGTTTTTTTCTGGTCGGCGAAAGGGTTGCAGCATTGGAAGGCGAGTATGTCGCCACAAGAAAGATCGGCCTTTGAAAAGACGGTCTGGGCCCTCGGTCACTAGTGAGGCTCTCCGCTGCCAGATATTCGGCCTGGCGTATCGGCGCGACGTCCGTGGTTGCCAACAATGCACCCGGATTATTCGGGCAGCCCGGATTTGGAATGCTGCGGATGCGTTCCAGTATCGACGATCCGGCGGTCGCTGAGCCTCTGAATTTTCGCCTGATCAAACTTTAGCACGGTTTTGAGAACTTGTTCGGTGTCTTCACCTCGAAGCGGCGGGCTCTTCGAATATTCGATCTTCGTTTTCGAGAACTTGATCGGGTTGCCGACGAGAGGCGTAATGGCGCCGGAAGGATGCGGAAGATTGATCTGCAACTCCCGATGGATCACTTGCGGATGAGCAAACACCTGATCCAGCGTGTTGATCGGCGCGCAAGGAACGCCGACCGGTTCCAGCAACGATACCCAGTGATGCGTCGTCTGCTTGGCCAGATGGACATCGAGAAGCGGGATGAGTTGATCACGATTATGAAGCCGGTCGGTGTTCGTGGCAAAACGGGTATCGGCGGCCAGTTCCGCAAATCCCGCCGTCGCGCAAAATTTTCTGAACTGCTGGTCGTTTCCGACCGCGAGCACGAATGAACCGTCTTTTGTCTTGAATACCTGATAGGGGACGATGTTCGGATGCGCGTTCCCGTAGCGCTTGGGCGGACGCCCCGTCGTAAGATAATTCATGTTCTGATTGGCAAGCACGGACACCTGAACATCGAGCAGAGCCATGTCGATGTGTTGGCCTTCGCCGGTGCGTTCGCGATGCAGCAGCGCGGAAAGGACACCCGTCGCGCTGTACATGCCGGTCAGAATGTCGACGATCGGAACGCCAACCTTCTGAGGGCCTCCACCCGGTTTGTCGTCGCTCTCACCGGTAATGCTCATCAGTCCGCCGGTTGCCTGGATGGCCATGTCGTATCCTGCGACGTCCTTCATCGGGCCGGTCTGACCGTAGCCGGTGATGGAGCAATAAATGATATCTTGCTTCAGTTTCCGGAGGGACTCGTAGTCCAGTCCGTACCGACGCATGTCGCCGACCTTGTAATTCTCAATCACGATGTCGGCTTGCTGCGCCAGCGAGCGTACGATTTCGCTGCCTTCCTCGGTTGCGATATCGACGCAGATCGAATGCTTGCCGCGGTTAGCGCTGAGAAAATAGGCGCTTTCGGTTGTGTCGTTGGAGTCTCCGTCCTTCAGGAACGGAGGACCCCATTGCCGCGTGTCGTCGCCGGTGCCGGGACGTTCGATCTTCCAGACCTCCGCGCCGAGATCGGAAAGCAACTGGCCCAACCATGGTCCGGCAAGAATTCTTGAAAGATCGAGCACTCGGTAACCAACCAGAGGTCCAGCCATGACATTTCCTTGTCAGTTTATGCGGCGAAATCTGCTCTCGAGAGATCGCATGTTTCTTCGATCTATAATTGGATTGACCAAATTGGTCAAACCAAACAAAATTGAGGCTGGTCTGTGAAGTCCGATCCGGGCTGCCGACTCCGGCGCAAGTTTTTGCTGAACGATCTGGATTTTGCTGATGCTGAACGGGGAGATTGCTTGACAGCCGATAGGGGCGGACGTATGGAAGACCAAAATGGTCTGTCCAATTTGGATGCCGGTTATGTGGTTGGTTCCCGCATAACGATAATAACTAGAGGCAACGCGAAGTGAGGTTTGCTGTATGGCGCGAGTCACTCTCCAGAATGTGTCGAAATCCTTTGGCGGAGATCGAGGCCCTTGGGCCGTTCAGGATTTCTCATTGGATATTGCCGACGGCGAACTGATTGTTTTTGTCGGGCCGTCCGGCTGCGGGAAGTCGACGACGCTGCGCATGCTTGCCGGTCTTGACGATGTGACGTCCGGCAAGATTCTGATCGGCGGGCGGGATGTAACCGCGTTGCCGCCAAAAGATCGCAACATCGCGATGGTGTTCCAGAACTACGCGCTTTATCCGCAGAAGACCGTCTACGACAACATGGCGTTCGGCCTGCGTGTCCGGGGCGAGTCGAAGGACGAGATCGATCGTCGTGTGCGAAGCGCGGCGTCGAGTCTTGGTTTGGAGCCGTTGCTCGAGCGGAAGCCGCGACAGTTGTCGGGCGGTCAGATGCAGCGCGTCGCGCTCGGTCGCGCGCTCGTTCGCGACCCCGACGTTTTTTTGCTGGACGAGCCTCTTTCCAACCTTGACGCAAAGTTGCGCGTGAAGACTCGCGAGGAGATCGCGACGCTGCATGCGAGGCTTGGCGCCACGATGATCTTCGTGACGCACGACCAGGTCGAAGCCATGACGCTCGGTGATCGGATCGTCATCATGCGGGACGGCTTGATCCAGCAGGTCGGTAGCCCGCTCGATCTCTACGACCGGCCTGTCAACGCTTTCGTGGCAGCATTTATCGGCTCGCCCGAAATGAATCTGGCCGAGGGTGAACTGATCCGCGACAGTGCTGGAATGAAGGTCCGCGCGGGCGAAACGGTGCTCGAACTTCCGGACGGCGAGTTTGTCGAGATTGAAAAGAACGTCACGTTCGGCATTCGGCCGGAACACATTACGCGCGCTGATTCAGCATCCGGCATCGATATGGTCGTCAGCCTGGTCGAGCAAATCGGTGCGCAAACATATGTTCTCGGAACGATATTCGGTCAGAAGTTTCGTGCGGTGTTCGCGCGCGACGATGTGCTCGCGGCCGGCGACAGGATTCCCGTTGCTCTGCCGGCGCAGCAGCTTCACTTGTTCTCGCGAGACAGCGGAAAAACATTGAGACAATCAAAATCGATAAATGAAATTAACAAAGGGAGGGAGAATTATGACCAAGTACAACCCAAGCGAATGGAAGTCCAAGGGTAAGTCTTCCGGCTTTAACCGGCGAAGCTTCCTGAAGACATCGGCCGCCGTGATGGCGGGGGCGGCAAGCTCTTTTGCAGCTCCCTACGTCAATGCGCAGGCAAAGGTAACGCTCAGATTTCTGAACAATGAGACCGCGGCCGATAGCCAGACTGTCCTGCGAAATGCTTGCAGTGCGTACGAGAGCAAGTTCGGCGTCAAGATCATTGTCGATTCGACGCCGATCAGCGGTGCCTATGCGAAGACCATGGCGGCGATCAATGCGGGCACGCCTTATGACCTTTCTACCCAAGGTTATATCGCTCATATTCTTCAGTACGCCCGTGGTGGTCATCTTCTTCCGATGACGGAGCTTGTAAAGCAGCATTCGTGGGGCAAGATGGGTGCGTGGACGTACCAGGGTGAGAACTGGTTCTATCCCTACGATTACAACCTGGTGACGTGCTACTATCGAAAGGATCTCTATGCCGAGAAGGGTCTCAAAGTCCCGACCACCTGGGCAGAGTATCTCGAAAACTGCCGGGCGCTGACCGTTTCAAAAGACGGAAATATCGAACGCGGCGGTTGCGTTATTCCTCTGGCGAGCGACAGCGCTACCAACTGGGCAAGTTTTGGCAATCTGTTTGCGGAAGCTCCGCAGTTCTACGACGACAAGTGGAACGTTGTTCTGGATGCGCCGGAGAACGCCGGCCGCGCAGGCCGCTTCCTCGATCTTTTCGGCGAGCTCTACAAGACAATGCCTCCCGGATTGAACACGGTGGGTTACGCGGAGCTTATGAGTCTCTTCGTTACCGGGAAGGTCGCGCATACGCTTTACTCGGGACGAGTGGTCGAAGCGCTCGAGGCACGAAATCCGGAACTTGCAGACAAGTACGGAATTTTCGCTGCGCCGGATAGCGGTGGCAAACAGTCCGCGCTGCCCTTCGCCTTCGATGGCTTCGTCGCGTTCAAGACCAAGCAGAGTGAGGAAACAATGAAGTTCCTCAAATGGTTCATCGACGAGCATTATATCGACTGGTTGCATTCCGCCTGGATGAACTTCCAGCCTGTGCGCCTGGATGTCTATGAAGACCCTCGCTGGAAGAAGCACCCGATGATTCAGAAGCATTGGGCAACGATGATGCAGATGAAGTCGTTCATCGACCCGGACAGCAAGGTCAGGCTTTCATCGGTTGACCTGATCGGGCCGTCGATCGACCTGCGGCCTTGCAAGGTGTTTGACGCGAACATCATGCCGGAAATGCTGCAAAACAAGGTGCTCAAGAACATGTCGTCGGCCGACTGTGTGAAAACGGCCGCTGATCGCATCCGGGCGATCGGCTGAAGTTGTTGACGGGAAAGTAGGTTCTTCATGAGGCAGGATTGGCGAATTATTGGCTTGTTCGTCGGGGGTGTTTTGATACTCGGCGCCGTTGTCGGCGGGCCACTCCTGTATTCCATCAAGCTCTCATTCTACGCGGCGGAGTCGTTTATCGCTCCGCCGCGGTGGGTCGGGCTCGATAATTACCTAGCCGCGATTAAGAACCCGAGCTTCTGGGCCGCGCTCATGAATGGATTGGTGATTTCCATTTTTGCGATTATTTCGCAAGTCGTGCTCGGTGTGTCTATTGCGCTCGTTCTGAATCGTCAGTTCGTCGGGCAGACGATTGTCCGGGCGTTGTCGATAGTTCCGTATTTCTTGCCGACAGTTGTTGCGTGTCTCATCGCGCAATGGATGCTTGATCCAAACTATGGGCTGATCAAGAGTGTCCTCGCGTCGTTCGGATCCAGCATGTTCGACTGGGGCGCAAACTCCGCAACTGCGAAGGGAACGGTTGTTCTCGTCAGTGTCTGGATATGGACACCGTTCGTGGTGACATGCGTGCTTGCCGGTCTACAGACAATTCCGGCTCAGCTTTATGAAGCCGCGCGGGTCGATGGAGCCGGAGCCCTGAAACAGTTCTGGCACATTACGTTGCCGGGCCTCCGATCTGTGTTGATTGTGGTCATTCTGCTGAGAGGCATCTGGATGTTCAACAAGTTCGACGTGATCTGGCTGCTGACCAAGGGAGGGCCGCTGAACCAGACCGAGACGCTTCCGATCTTGGCCTATCGACGCGCGTTCCTGGAGTTCGATCTAGGGGGCGGAGCGGCGGTTGCAACGATCTCGTTTCTTCTTCTGGCGTCCATCATTCTGATCTATCTCAGATTCTTTCCGATCGACGAAGCAAAGCAGGGGCGATGACAGTGACGCAGAAATATTCACATCCTTCCGTCGTTGCGGCTGTTTCCGATCCGCGGCAGAAGCCATTCCTTCGCCATTCATCCAGGTCTGAGCCTTTGCCGACGGAGATATCATCGCCTGTATCCGGGCAGAAATCGTTCGGCTGGGCGAGCGAGCCGATCAAGAAACTTGCCGGCCCCATCGCACTCTACTCAGCTGTCATTTTAATCTGCGTCTATTCGTTTTTCCCGATTTACTGGATGATCATATCCAGTCTCCGGGCACCGCAACGGTTGTTTCTCGACACATCGCTGGTGTTCTGGCCGCCGGATCTGTCGTCGTACAGGTCGCTGCTGGAACTCACGAACTATACGGCCAATTTTCTCAACAGCACCCTGATGGCGATGGCGACGATTATCGTCTCCACGACGCTTTCGGCGTTTATCGCCTATGGCGCGACGCGGTTGAGGTTTCGCGGCAAAACAACATTGGTCGCCTCGATGTTGTTCGCCTACATGTTCCCGCCATTGATGCTCGCGATTCCGATGTCAGCGTTGTTCCGCATGGCGGGTCTTTCCGACAGCCTGTGGGGCTTGCTGGTCGCTCATCTCGCAATCTCGCTTCCGTTGGGCGTTTGGCTTTTGTGGGGTTTCTTCAAGTCGATGCCATTTGACCTGGAAGAAGCCGCAATGGTGGATGGCTGTTCGCAATTCAGCGCATTCATCAAGGTTGTCCTGCCGCTTTCCGCGCCGGGTCTGATCACGGTCGGAATCTTTTCGTTCCTGCTGTCCTGGGCCGACTATGTCTTCGCTCTCATCCTCATCATGAGCGACCAAAACAAGACGCTTCCAGTCGCCCTTGCGTCGATGCTCGGAGCGCAGGATTTGCGTTGGGGCGAAATCCTCGCCGGTGCGTCCCTCATTGCGTTGCCGCTCTTTGTAATCTTTACGTTCTGCTACCGCTATTTCGTCGCGGGACTTACGGCAGGCGCGCTGAAGGGGTAGGCGGCATCTGTCTGCAGAGCATGGTTCGGTGCGCGCTGGCGCCCCGAACCGGCGTGGGCCGCTTGAGCGGCGCGGGCTTGCGGAGAAAGCCTATCGTCTTACAGGTATCTTCGGCTCTCCCAGCAGCGTCTGCCAGGTTTCGATTGTTTGAGACAGGTGCTCATTCATTTTCTGTTCGGCCTGGCCGACGCGCCGTCCCTCGATGGCCTCAAGGATTTCGCAATGATCCTCATAAGAGCGGCGACCGCGGTTGTGATCGGAAAAATAAACGCGGCGGCGCTGCCGGGACAGTTCGTAGAATGATTTTACAACGCGAAGCAGGATATCATTCTTGGTGGCAGCGAAGATCGCTAGGTGAAATGCCTCGTCTTCCAGCTCGATCGTCTGCTTCTTCGCAAGACGCTTCTCGGTGGCGGTTAAAATCGCGCGCAGATCGCGGATATTGTCAGGCGTCCTGCGGGTGCAGGCCAGCCGAGCGGCCTGTACTTCGAGCATACGCCGTACCTCGAAGACATCGGCGATCTCGTTGGCCTGGAATGGAAGGCCGGACTCGGCGTGAAGGACCAGAGCTTCGATGCTGCTTTCATCCGAGTTTCGCAAATAGATGCCCGAGTTGGGCCGTCTCTCGATGACGCGCATGACCTCCAGAGCGGCCAGCGCCTCACGGACGGCGCCCCGGCTTGTTTCGAATTTCTCCGCGAAGTCTCGTTCGGACGGCAGGCGCTCGGAGGGTTGATAGCGGCGCTCACGGATAAACGAAAGGATTTTTCCAATGGCGTTCGAGGGAGCCTCAGGCTTGTCGGTTCGGTTTCGCTCGGTCATCTGCGTCTGCTCTTTCTGCGCCCGGGAGGGGACTGGTACGTCAAGCCTTTTCATGCCGGCCCCTCCAATAGTCACGAATCTAAGTGATATTCACTCTATTTCGAGTGGCGATGACATGACAGGTGCTTTGCGCGCCGGGCCCGGATCGGGCGCCCCGAATCCACAAACCAAATTGCGGCCCCGCACGGCGGTCGCTTGATTCCTCTTCACCGGGCATGTAAGATTGGTATACCGGATTGGTAGGACCTAAACTGCCGGGATCCAGAAAAAATGCCCGTCCGCGTATAGTTCCTTGCTATCAGGTTGATAAATTTGAAATCTTTGGAGCCCATCGGGCAAACCAGCAAGCCCCAAACCGCCATGACTGACTACGTCGTCGATCTGTTTGTCATCGGCGGCGGTTCGGGCGGCGTTCGCGCCGCGCGGATCGCAGCCAATCATGGCGCCAAGGTCATGCTTGCCGAAGAGTATCGCATGGGCGGCACTTGCGTGATTCGCGGTTGCGTGCCGAAAAAACTGTTTGCCTATGCTTCGCACGTCCACGAGGAAATCAAAGACGCCGCGGGTTTCGGGTGGAACATTCCATCCGCGACATTCGACTGGCCGACGCTGGTCGCCAACAAGGACAGAGAAATTGCCCGGCTCGAAGCGGCCTACACCGGCAATGCCGCGAAGGCCGGTGCGAGTGTCGTTAAGGCACGTGCGGTGTTCGAGGATGCGCACACGCTTCGGCTGTCCACCGGCGAAACGGTGCGCGCGAAATACATTCTGATCGCCACCGGAAGCGCGCCCAATCACGGCGCGGCGATTCCCGGCATCGAGCATGTCATCTCGTCGGATGATATTTTCCACTTGCCTGCATTCCCGAAGCGCATCGTAATCCAGGGCGGTGGCTATATCGCGTTGGAGTGCGCCAGCATCTTCGCAGGTCTCGGCGCCGACGTGACGCTCGTCTATCGCGGCGATAACATCCTGCGGGGATTCGATGAGGATGTTCGCGCGCATGTCCGCGGAGAGATCGAAGCGGCGGGCATTTCCGTTCTCACGGGCTGCACGGTGAACAAGGTCGAGAAGCGCGGCGAGGGCTTTACCGCGCATCTGTCCGGGGAAAGAACGATCGCCGCTGACCAGGTGCTGTTTGCCATTGGCCGTCATCCCAACGTCAAGGGCCTTAGGCTTGAAAAGGCGGGCGTGGCGCTCAATCCGGCCAACGGCGGCATCGCCGTCGACGGTTTTTCGCAAACCAGCGTGCCGCACATTTATGCGGTGGGCGACGTCACCCACCGGGTCAATCTGACGCCGGTCGCAATTCGCGAAGGACATGCCTTCGCCGATACTGTGTTTGGCAAGCGGCCTGTGCGCGTTGACTATACCGAGATATCAACGGCGGTGTTCTCGCAGCCTCAGGTCGGAACGATCGGGCTGACTGAAGCCGAGGCGAGGGCGCAGTTCACGCATGTGGATATTTACAAGGCCGATTTCAGGCCGATCAAGGCCACGCTGTCAGGCAGCCAAGGCCGCGTTCTGATGAAATTGATCGTCGACCAAACATCCGACCGTGTCCTCGGCTGCCACATCGTTGGTCCGGAAGCTGCCGAGATCGTTCAGGCTGTCGCCATCGCGATCAAGATGAAAGCAACCAAGGCCGACTTTGATGCCACGATGGCGCTGCATCCCACCTCTGCCGAGGAACTGGTGACGATGCGAACGCCGACCCACCGTTACGTTCGGGAGGCGGCGGAATAGCCGCCGAGAGCTCTTGCCTCTAGGACGCCGGGGAGACGGACCGGCGGACAGACGCGGTCCAAGAAATACCGCTTGACATCGCGCGATCGAGAAGACCAAATTGGTAGTACCAATATGGAGCTGCAGACTTGAGCCGCAGCCGTGTCCGCGTAGCGATGACGCGATGCGGATGCGGCTCTGACTTAGCAGCGGCCAAGAAACAGGCTGACAATATGGATCTGATATCGAATTTGCCCGCCCGCATTCACGGGATACTCGATGAGGGCGCCAAGGGGGACGCCTCTCGGATTGCGTTTACCGACGAGCGCGGTGTCGATTGGTCTTATCGCCGCTTGATAGACGTCGTTGAACTGGTCGCCCTTGAAATGAGCCGGCTCGGTGTTCGTCCGGGCGATCGGGTCATGATCGTGTGTGAAAATTCGATTGCTGCAATCGTCTTGCTTTATGCGTCGAGCCGGCTCGACGCCTGGGCGGTCATCACCAATGCACGTCTCAGCCAGAACGAGCTGAATTTGATAGAGCGTGACTGTCGGCCACGGCGTGTGTTCTATACCCATGCCGTTTCATCCGATGCTGATGCTCATGCTTGTCGCCGGAATGCGGACATCGAGTCGTTCACCGGCATAGGGAAGGTGAAAGTCGGAGAGCTCGATGCGGACTCGGTTGCGGAGCGGACGCACCAGGATCCCTCCCGGCAGGTCGCCGTTGTTATTTACACGACGGGCACAACCGGCCGCCCAAAGGGGGTGATGCTCAGTCATCGTAGTCTGGCGTTTGTCGCTTGCCGGGGGAAAAGGACCGATACAATTCATCCGGACGATGTCTCGCTGTGCGTGATGCCGATTTCCCATTCGTATGGACTGACGCTCATGCAGGGCATGCTGTTCGCAGGCGCGCATCTGAAGATCATGCCGAGATTCTCGCTCACGCAGGCTATCGAAGCCATCTTGAGCAAGACGCTCACGATATTTACCGCCGTTCCCGCGTTGCTGGCGCGTATTGTCGCTCACGTTGACCAGGCCGGGCTTCGGCTCACACCGAACACGCTTCGATATGTTTATACCGGCACGGCTCCGCTCGACCTTTCGTTGCGCCAAAACGTCGAACGCGTGTTTGGGGTCGTTCTTCACAACGGTTACGGTCTCACGGAGACGTCACCCACGATCAGCCGGACCCAATATGCAAAGGGAAGCGACGAAATCAATATCGGGCCGCCCATTTCCGGAGTCGAGATCAAGATTGTCGGAGCGGACGGCAACGAGGTCGAGGACGGCTTGCCTGGCGAGCTTCTCGTGCGAGGGCCGAATGTGATGCTTGGCTACTACGGTCAGCCGGAACTGACCGCGGATGCTATCGATGAGCACGGTTACTTGAAGACCGGAGACATCGTCAGCCGCAACGCGCGCGGCGAAATGATTATGCAGGGGCGATCGAAAGAATTGATCATCCGTTCCGGGTTCAACGTTTATCCGCCCGAGATCGAGGCGGTGCTTAATACGCATCCGACGGTTCTCAACTCTGCGGTCGTCGGGCGGTCGGTTGAAGGCAACGAGGAGATCATCGCCTTTGTTGAGCCTGTTCCTGGAAGCTGCATAGAAACCGACGACCTGTTCACGCTTATCGAGGAACAGCTTGCGCGATACAAGAAGCCTCAGCAGATCATCGTGATGCCGCAACTTCCGGTCGCGCCAAACGGCAAGATCCGGAAGCATGACTTGAAGAAATATGCCGAAACAGCTGGCCTAGCCGTCTAGTCCTTCCAGACCCAATTCTCATCAAGCGCCGTTGGACATCGCCATGAATCAGGAACAGGCCTATCCGGATATCAAAATGTTCATCGACGCGACCTGGTGCGAGGGATCGCACGGCAAGTCGGGCGCCGTGCTGAATCCGGCAACCGGGCTTGCGATTGGGCGCGTTCCACACGCTTCCGTCGACGACCTTGACCGCGCGCTGGAGTCCGCATCGCGCGGCTTCGGCATATGGCGCAAGACGTCCGCGTTCGACCGCTACAAGCTGATGCGGTCGGCTGCCGAAAAATTGCGGGAGCGGGCCGGCGAAATCGCTCGCATTCTCACCCTCGAGCAGGGAAAGCCCCTGGCGGAAGCGAAGCTGGAGGTGCTGCTGGGTGCGGACATCATCGACTGGTTTGCCGAGGAAGCTCGCCGATCCTACGGCCGCGCCATTCCTTCGCGTTCCGGAGCAGTGCAGCAAGTCGTGATCAAGGAGCCGGTCGGTCCGGTGGCGGCGTTCACGCCGTGGAATTTCCCGATCAATCAGGCTGTTCGCAAAATCTCGGCTGCGATCGCCGCCGGCTGCTCCGTGATTCTCAAGGGACCTGAGGAAACGCCGGCCAGCTGTGCCGCTCTGGTTCAGGCCTATGCCGATGCTGGTCTGCCGCCCGGCGTGCTCACCCTCGTCTTCGGCGTGCCAGCCGAAGTGTCTTCGTATCTGATCGCTCACCCCGTCATTCGCAAGATTTCATTCACAGGCTCGACCCAAGTCGGCAAGCAACTCGCCGCTCTGGCGGGATCCCATATGAAGCGCGTGACGATGGAACTGGGAGGGCATGCGCCGGCGCTGGTGTTCGGTGATGCTGACGTTGCGCAGTCCGCCAAACTGTTGTCCGCGGCGAAGTTCAGGAACGCGGGTCAGGTTTGCGTCTCGCCTACGCGTTTTATCGTGCACAAGAGTGTCTACGAGGAATTTGTCGACCACTTCACATCGGCTGCAAAGAATCTGGTGGTTGGCAACGGTCTCGACGCCGCGAGTCAGATGGGTCCGTTGGCCAATCATCGCCGTATCGAGGCAATGGAGGCGCTGATCGCCGACGCCACATCGTGCGGCGGCCGCATCAGGGCCGGTGGCAAGCGGATAGGAAACGAGGGATTCTTCTTTGAACCGACCGTGCTCACGGACGTCCCGCTGAACGCGCGCATCATGAATGAAGAGCCGTTTGGTCCGGTTGCACCCGTCAGCGTCTTCTCAGAACTCGATGAAGCCATTGTGGAAGCGAATCGTCTTCCTTTTGGCCTGGCTGCTTATGCCTATACCAAATCGGCCTCTGTCATTGGCGCCGTCAGCACAGGCGTCGAAAGCGGAATGATGTCGATAAACCATCATGGTCTTGCGCTGCCTGAAACCCCGTTCGGTGGCATCAAGGACTCCGGATACGGCTCCGAAGGCGGGACGGAAGCCATGGAGGCCTATCTGAACACCAAGTTCGTTACTCAAATGAATAGCTGAGCCACGAAGATCATCGCGGCTTCGCGGCTTTCTCCCGCCAGTTGAAATTCCAGAGCTTCGTTGCGCGGACGCCGGCGGGTTTGCTCTGCCACGCCCGCTTGATGGGGCCATGGTCTCGCAAGAAGGCCTGCGGCAGCGAAGAAATTGTCGATCGGCGATTGAAGATACGCTTGACAAGTAAACTCGCCGGGCATTAATTGGTATTACCAATCTGGATTGGCCAGTAGTCGACCAAAGATTTCCCTCCCGATTATCGGGCCGTACGAATCGGGTCGGACTGACTTTCTGGTTCAACACAAGCGAGGACAAGGAGCGAAGCAATGAATGCACCCCTGAATATGCCAAAAGGGCAGCGTAGGAAGTTCTGGAGTTGGGGTTACGAAGGCCAGGACATTCCCGAGTCTGAAGTGAAGTCGATGCACGAACGCGTCGCCAAGCGTCTCGGAATGAGCGATTTCACAGTTCTGCCGGATCCGACTCTTGACGAGATCGAGTTGCGCGCTCCGCGGATCAAGCCACCGGCGTCCCTTGCGAGCTTCTGCACGACGGAAAAGTGGGATCGCGTCTCGCATACTTATGGCAAGAGCTTCCGCGATCTGGCCATGATCTACAAGCGCAAGTATCCGAATCCGCCGGATGTCGTGGCCTATCCTCGCGACGAGAAAGACATTGCGGCCGTTCTCGACTGGTGCGGTGAAAATGGCTACGCGGCCGTGCCTTTCGGCGGCGGATCAAGCGTCACGGGCGGCATCAATCCACCGGACGACAGCAGCTACAAGGGCGTGGTCACGATCGACCTCGAGAATCTCAATCGCGTTCTGGAGGTAGATCCGACCTCGCGTGCTGCTCGTATCCAGGGTGGCACGTTCGGTCCTTCGCTCGAGGAGCAGCTGAAGCCGCACGGCTTCACATTGCGCCACATCCCGCAGTCCTGGGAGTTCTCAACACTCGGTGGATGGATCGCGACCCGTTCTTCCGGTCACTATGCGACGCATCTGACTCATATCGACGACATGGTGGAGAGTCTGCGCGTCGTCACGCCGACCGGCACGATCACGAACCGCCGGCTGCCGGCCTCGGGCGCCGGTCCGAGCCCAGATCGCGCCTTCATCGGATCAGAAGGTACGCTTGGAATCATCACCGAAGCCTGGATGCGTCTACAGGGCCGGGTGAAGTTCCGCGCCAACGCCTCTGTGTCGTTCAAGACTTTCTACGAGGGTGCGAAGGCCGTTCGGCAGATCACCCAGGCCGGTCTTTATCCCGCAAACTGCCGCTATCTCGATGAGAAGGACGCGTTCTTCTATGGAGCTGGCGATGGCACGGAATCGGTGCTGCTGATCGGCTATGAATCGGCCGATCATCCGGTCGATGCGTGGCTGGATCGCTCGCTGGAAATCTGCAGGGATTTCGGCGGTACGGTGAAGCAAAAGGCCGGAACGGGCAGCGATGCTCTCGAAACCAGCCGATCGGGCGCGCAGGGCAGCTGGCGCAACCAGTTCCGCTATCTGCCCTATCTCATGCACGTTCGCGCGGCCATGGGCATTGTCAGCTTCACCTTCGAAACGGCCTATACGTGGGACAAGTTTGAGGCGCTCGACACGGAAGTCATGCGGCGGGTGGCTGAAGCGGAAAAGAAGATTTGCGGTGGAGGCATTGTCTGCCGTCGCTTCTCGTTCCTTTATCCGGATGGACCGGCGCCGTACTACTCGATCATGGCTCCGTCTTCTCACGAGAAGAACATTGAGCACTATGCGGCCCTGAACAAGGTGGCTTCCGACGCCTTGCTCGAACTCGGCGCCACCATCACGCATCACCATGCCGTCGGACGCAGCTTCCGGCCCTGGTATGACAAGGAGATCGATCCGGGCTTCATCCGCATGATGCAAGCCAACAAGCGCGAGATCGATCCAAACTGGGTGCTCAATCCAGGCATTCTGTTCGACAAGCCCAAGGCTTAAATCGAACGACATTATCCATTCGGCTGTTTCGCAGGACGTTGGTATATGATTGACCTCTACTTTTGGACCACGCCGAATGGATACAAAATCACGATAATGCTGGCCGAACTCGGCCTGCATTATCGGGTTCTGCCGATTGACATCACCAAGGGTGATCAATTCGGCCCCGAGTTTCTCAAGATCAGTCCGAACAACAAGATCCCGGCCATTGTCGATCATGATGGCCCGGACGGGAAGCCGCTGTCCGTTTTCGAGTCGGGGGCCATCCTTCTGTATTTTGCTGAGAAGACCGGCAAGTTGCTGCCGTCCGATGCGCGGGCACGGATGGAAGTCATTCAATGGTTGATGTTTCAGATGGGCGGCGCCGGACCTATGTTGGGTCAAGCTCATCATTTCCGGCGCTATGCGCCAGAGCAGATTCCCTACGCGGTCGAGCGCTACACGAAGGAGGCCGCGAGGCTTTATGGCGTGATCGATCGTCGCCTGGCCGACCGCGAATATCTCGCCGGCGACTACTCGATCGCGGATATTGCGACCTTTCCCTGGATTCGGCCCTATCGATGGCAGGGACAGGAGCTTGACACCTATCCCAATCTCAAGCGCTGGTTTGACGCCATCAAGGTTCGTCCCGCTGTGCAGGAGGGGTTGGCCGTCATGTCCGAGACGAAAAAGTGGGAAGCAAAACCGGGCACGGAATCCTGGAAAAACATGTTTGGCGCGAAAGCGTGACAACGAAGAGATGGCAATCACGCCATCGGCCGCGGGCTGTTCGTCGCGGAGATACATAACGAATGCGGTAGATCGACCGGAAGCAATCGCGCCTTGCCTTAGAATGCCAACAAGGGATTTTTGGGATGTTGACAACGATCGATCGCGTGCAGATTGCCACGCGGGACGCCAAGAGCGTTGCGGAAACCTGGCGCCGCAGACTGGGCGCCGAGGAGATTTCCTTTGACGTTATCAAGGCGCTTCGGGCCAGACGGACCACGCTGCGCGTAGGAACAGGCGAAGTCGAACTTCTGGAGCCGGATGGCACCGGGATTGTGGAGCATGAACTGGTCCGGCGCGGGCGGTCTCATGTTTTCGGCGCCGGTGCGACATCGTTGGACATGCCCGGTCTCGCCAGCAATGCGATCAATGGCGGTGCTCAGCATATCAAAGAAGGTGACCAGGATTTCATTCGCATCGAGATCGAAGGCAGTCCCGTGCACTTTGTGATCTCGCCGCTACGCGATGTGAAGCCGGCTGGGAAGCTGGATTTCCTCTACGAAGTCACATTGCTCGTGGCGGACCAGTCCGCCGCGGTGAACCAGATTTCGCGCGTCTTCGGATTGAACCGGGAGAATTTTGTCGCAATCACATCGGAGCTTTTCGGATATAGCGGCGTTCTCACTCTCTTTTCTCCGGATCGTCTCGATAGATTCGAAGTCATCACCCCCACCGATGCGTCCAAGACGATGGGCCGGTATTGCGCGCGTGAGGGCGTGTCGTTCTACATGGCGTACGCGGAGAGCCGCGACGTCGGCGGTATCGAGCGGTCGGCAAGGGCGGACGGCGCAGGCCTGACCCTGGATTCGCGGGAAAAGCGGGAGGAAGGCCGGGAGCCCGAACAGATCTGGCTTCATCCGAGTGCGCTCGATGGAATGATGCTTGGCATTTCCAGGCCGACGCTCGCATGGAAATGGTCCGGACACCCGGAGCGTGTCTTGGCTTCTGGCTAGAGGCTGGAGCGTGCACTGCAAGATCCGTGTTGGACGAGAAGAAGATTCTCCCCGGACCTTGAAGTGTGCGCCCGCGTGTTCCGAGGAAGGAGATGCTCTTGAACGCGACGATGTTTTCCGAGCCGAACAAGGACATACTCGATCGCCGTGAAGCCATCGTGGGGCATCTGGCGCGCTTGGTTTCTTCCGATGGGCTTATCACGGACAGGGACGAGTGCAGGGCGTATGAAACCGACGCGTTCACCGCCTACCGCAAGATGCCGCTCGCCGTTGTGCTGCCGGCATCGACGAACGAAGTCAGTGCTGTTCTCAAATTTTGCCATGACCACGGGGTGAAGGTCGTGCCACGCGGCGCGGGCACCTCGCTTGCAGGAGGGGCAATTCCCACCGAGGACTCCATTGTTCTTGGGCTTTCAAGAATGACCGGCGTGCTGGAGATCAACTATGATGACCGCTTCATTCGTGTCGAAGCGGGTGTCACCAATCTAAAAATTACCGCAGCGGTCGCGGACAGGGGCTTTTTCTACGCGCCGGATCCGTCGTCACAGCTTGCTTGCACCATCGGGGGCAATATCGCCAACAACTCGGGCGGTGCGCATTGTCTGAAATACGGTGTGACGACCAACAATCTTCTCGGCGTCAGAATGGTGCTTATGGACGGAACGATCATCGACCTTGGCGGAAACAGTCACGATAGCGGCGGTTTGGACCTGCTTGGTGTCGTGGTTGGATCTGAAGGTCAGCTTGGGGTCGTGACCGAGGCTACCGTCCGGATACTGAGATCTGCCGAAGCCGCGCGCCCCGTTCTGTTCGGATTTTCCTCATGCGATGGAGCTGGCAACACAGTTGCGGAAATCATCGCGGCTGGAATCATTCCGGTCGCGATTGAGTACATGGACAAGGCCGCGATCGAAATCTGCGAAGCCTTTTCCAGGGCGGGGTATCCGCTCGACGCTGAAGCGCTTCTGATCATCGAAGTGGAGGGCTCGAAGGCGGAAATGGACGCGACGCTTGAACGGATCATATCGATCGCGCGAGCCAACGGGGTGCAGACGGTGCGGGAGAGCAGATCCGCGATTGAAACAGCGGCCATATGGAAGGGGCGGAAGTCGGCGTTCGGCGCGACCGGGCGCGTTGCGGACTACTTGTGCATGGACGGTACCGTGCCGACGGGGAAGCTGTCCTACGTGTTGGCGCAGATCACCGAGATCGTGAAGCGCTACGGATTGCGTGTAGCTAACGTCTTTCACGCCGGCGATGGGAATATGCATCCTCTTATTCTCTATAACGCCAACGATCCGGCGGAGCAGTCGAAAGCGGAAGCTGCAGGCAACGACATTCTCAAGTTATGTGTTGAAGTCGGTGGTTGTCTCACGGGAGAGCACGGTGTCGGATTGGAGAAGCGCGATCTGATGAGATATCAATTCAACAGGATCGATTTGGACCAGCAGATGCGTTTGCGTGAAGCGTTTGATCCAAAATCGTTACTCAACAGAGACAAGGTGTTTCCCATTGACTGCTGAAATCAAGCGTAACGCTGGACGAAATTTCCCATGTCAGGAGATTTGAAGCCGCACGACGAAAAGAGTCTCTCCGAGTCGATCAAAATGGCGGGCGCATGGAATGTACCGCTCGTCGTCCGCGGAGCAGGCAGCAAATCGCAAATAGGCAGGCCGAACGGATATGCGACATCCGTTACAACCCAGCGCATGCGAGGAGTATCGATCTATGAGCCGACAGAGTTGGTGATCGGAGCTCTTCCCGGAACCGCGCTGTCCGAGATCAACGAGACACTGGCAAGCCGGAATCAAATGCTGCCGTTCGAGCCGATGGATTATCGGGCGCTTCTGGGTGGCGATCACGAGCCGACGATCGGCGGAATCGCGGCCGGAAATGTTTCTGGTCCGCGACGGGTCATGGCTGGAGCCTGCCGCGACAGTTTGATCGGCATACGGCTGGTCAATGGCCGCGGCGACATCGTGAAGTCTGGCGGCCGGGTTATGAAGAACGTGACAGGTCTCGATCTGGTCAAGCTCAATTGCGGAGCGTGGGGCACCTTCGGTGTCTTCAGTGAAGTTATTTTCAAGGTTTTGCCAAAACCGGAATCGACATCCTCGCTCGTCCTGCGCGGATTGAACGATGCGACGGCGATTGCCGCATTGACGGCGGCCATGGGATCTCCATTCTCCGTTTCCGCAGCAGCGCACCTGCCGAAGGAAGTGGTGTCCGAACCCCTGACCATCGTCCGCGTCGAAGGCTTCGAATCGTCCGTGATCTATCGTTGCGGGGAAATCGCCAAGCTTTGGCGGCCATATGGAGATGCAGATCTTCTGGAAGAGACGGTCGGCACGGATGTTTGGTCGGACGTGCGGGATGCGCGGTGGCTGGTCGATCCTGCTGAGAGCGCCATATGGCGGCTTTCGCTGGCCCCTTCGAAGGCGCCCGGCGTCATTGACCACATCAAACGAGTGCTGGATGCGCGTCATTTCTACGATTGGGGCGGCAGTTTGGTTTGGCTCGCTGTCAACGCATCGGAAGATGCGGGCTCGACGGTTGTCCGGAACGCGATGCGCGGTCTCGGCGGTCACGCGACGCTTCTGCGCGCATCGCCCCAGGTGAGAAGCACCGTGGATGTATTCGAGCCGCTTTCACCGGCGCTTACTGAGCTGACTCGAAGGATCAAGTTCGCGTTCGATCCCGACCGTATTCTCAATTTCGGAAGAATGTATTCCGGCATCTGAGATAGAAACAGGAATTCCATGCAAACGAACTTCTCGCTGGTCGCGCTTGCCGAGTCGCACATGCGTGAATCGGAGAAAATTCTCCGTGCTTGCGTTCATTGTGGTTTTTGTACCGCCACATGCCCGACCTATCTGTTGCTGGGAGATGAACTCGACAGTCCGCGCGGGAGAATTTACCTCATCAAGGATATGTTCGAGAATGAGAAGCCCGCAAGCGAGAAGGTGGTCAAGCATATCGATCGCTGCCTTTCCTGTCTTTCGTGCATGACCACATGCCCCTCAGGGGTCCACTACATGCATCTGGTGGATCATGCGCGGGCTCACATTACAGAGACCTACAAACGTCCCTTGATCGATCGTGTTCTGCGGAGCGCACTGGCCGCGGTGTTGCCGAATCCGAAATGGCTCAGGCCTGCGCTGTTCGCGGCATCGGTTGTCAGGCCGATAAAGAAATGGCTGGTTCGGCTCCCCGGCGGGACACAACTCGGCGCGATGATCGATCTCGCTCCGGCTTTGAGGCCGCGTAAACATGCTCCTCCGGAATTGAACGAAGGAAACCGGCGCGGCAGGGTTGCGATCCTGACAGGCTGCGCCCAGCAGGTCATCGCTCCCGGTATCAACGACGCTGCGATCCGGTTGTTGAGGCGTCACGGCATCGAGGTGACAAGTCCGCGTGGTGAGGGGTGTTGCGGCGCGCTTGTGCACCATATGGGTTATGAAGATTCAGCCCTGGATGCGGCTCGGCGCAACGTCGATGTCTGGACACGCGAGCTAGACGAGAATGGACTCGATGCCATCATCGTCACAGCGTCGGGTTGCGGAACGACCGTCAAAGATTATGGGTTCATGCTTCGCGAGGACAAGGCGTATGCTAGCAAGGCTGCGCGCGTGTCCGAGCTTGCACAAGATATCTCGGAATATCTTCATACACTTCGACTTCAAGGCCCGACTAGAGCTACAGGGCAATTGGTCGCATATCATTCGGCCTGCTCGATGCAGCACGGTCAGCGCATCGTGGATCAACCGAAATCCCTTCTGACTCAAATGGGGTTCGTTGTTAGTGATGTTCCAGAAGGCCACATATGCTGCGGCTCGGCAGGTACGTACAATGTTCTGCAGCCCGAGATTGCCGGCCAGCTCAGGTCGCGCAAGGTAGCGAATATCGAAAAGCTGAAGCCGCAGATCATCGCGAGCGGCAATCTCGGGTGCATCACGCAAATCGGCGCCGGGACGGCTATTCCGATTGTTCATACGGTGGAGTTGCTTGATTGGGCTACCGGCGGTCCCTTGCCAGATGCAATGGAAGGTAATTTCGACTAAGTAGCGTGAGGCATATCAGACGTCCGAAGTAAGGTCGCGAAAGAGCTCAGAGAAATTCAGGGAAAGTATGCAGAGCTCGTCGAGTACAAAGTTGCTGCCGGAGAACAACTCAACGCATCGACATACGAGCTCTTCAAGATGGCGTTGTACACCAATTGGAAATCCATGCGGTTGGGGGAGCCAATGCCAACCAGCCGCTGATGTTGATCGTTCCAGAGACCTATCAATCAACTGTCGAAGCCAAGGTGCCATCGCAAGATATTAACCAGTTACGCGTGGGGCAGCCATTGTGATGCGCTTTGCCGCGTTCAACGGACGATGCCAGAAGTCAAAGGCTTCGGCACGCTTTTCTCAGCCGATGTAAATCAAGACCAGAAAATGAACATGAGTTATTACGTCGTTCGCATAAGCTTAACGGCTGAGGAAACGGCTCATCTAACGGACTTGGATTAATAGCAGGCATGCCTGTCGAGACTTCCGGATCGCAGAAATGCAAGCGCAGTCGCTAGATTTTTAAGATTTCTCATCCTACCCAACTCAAAGTGGTATCATACCCCGTACCACCGTATTGGAGAGCTAGACTGATGCTATCTACGATGTCATCGGTTTCGCCGTGCGGATAGCTGAGAAGTTCTCTTTCGACCAGAGACATGAACGTAGCTTGTTTGGGAAACCGCACATTGCCATCTTTAAATTTGGATTGCTGGGTATAGAGCCGACCTCTTCGATCTTGCTCGATGGGCTGAAGTTTAATTGACGAGCGCCGTGGTAAGTCGCGCTCGCTTTTGAGCGCTCTTGCTATTGCGGTTTCCTCCATCTGGATCTGCTCTGGGTTGTACTTTTGTACGAGTTCGACGAACACTTTGCGCAGCTCGGGGTATTCGTAGATGCCGCGCTCTACGTGTAGCAAATAATAATTGTCGCCAAGTCGCATCCAAATCGTGCACACAGTCCAGTCACTCTGCCCGCCATCGTTAAGGGCAGTGTCCCAAGACATAAAAACGCGCTTATACCGCTGATCCTCAGGTAGCTTGCTGTAATAGTGAAGCCACGGTTGCTTAATGATATTGCCGGACCATCTAGGATTTTGAGCGATCCAAGCTAGCGCGTAGACCGTAGAATCGACCTGATCGTCATAGTTGGAACTCGGGAACGAAAGCAGTTCGGTTAAATAGGTATCGAGCCAATCTGCCGTTTTTGGAAAAAGAACGAATCCGCCTTCGATCACTGACGTCTGGCCATACAATCGCATGATCTTATTACCGTCCAAGGACGGCGCAGCCTGCACTTTCGAAAGGCCTTCGGCGCGTAGTTGTTGGATTAAAGAAGACCCGGATGACATGTCCTCAATCAAAACGACCGTCGCATGGTGACGCTCAGCTTGGCTTTGGACGGATTTCTTTAGATCGGGGAATGAAAGTCTTTTGCGAAAAACGTCTAGCAAATAAGCTTTTTTGTCCTTAACCCCCCAAGTCGTGCAGACGCTGAAATTTGCAATTTCAGTATCCTTCACGGCTGTATCCCAACTTTGAAGAATTGTTCCGAAATCGTCAGGCTTTTCGTTTGCCGTATAGAATTTTAGCCACTCGCGCTTGACGATGTGGCCTTCCGGCGGTTGCGGGTTCTGTTGATACTGGGCAGCAAAATGATATGGCGTCACTGACGCGCGAAGCGTATCTAGGGACGATCGCGGCATCAGGGATGGTTGAAGAATATCTCCTGCCTTTCGACGAAACTGGGTCGTTTGGTACGGTGTTCGAATTTCATAGGATTCGTCTTCTTCGGCGATCGCTGAGAACGACAATACTTTCCAGTTTTCCATCTTCTGGACATGAGCGACCAGATCATCGGCGTGCAATCGCTGCATGACTATGATGATCGCACCTTCGACTTGCTTGTTGAGACGGCTGCGCAAGGTGTTATTGAACCATTCGTTCACGCCTTGGCGTCTTGCGTCAGACAGTGCTTCATCAGCTTTCAAAGGATCGTCGATCACGATGACGTCTGCGCCACGACCCGTAAATCCACCTCCGACTGAAGTAGAGAACCGGAAACCACCTTGTGTGGTTTCGAAGTCAGCTACGGTGTCTCTTTTGCTAGAAATCCTGGTGTTGAACAGGGCTTGATAAAATGCACTGCCCATGAGGCGACGAGACTGTCGTGCCAGAGTATCGGAAAAATCCTGGGCGTAAGAGACGCATGCCACCTGCTTCTCCGGAAAGTGTCCCAGGAACCAGGCAGGGAACGCGATGGATGCGGAGTGAGATTTCAAGTGCCGCGGCGGAACATTGATGATCAGACGTTTGCAACTGCCGTGGGCAACCTCTTCGAGGGCTCGAGCAATTAATTCCTGATGCCAGTTGTATTCGAATGTCGCCGCTGGATTGAGCTCAAGAAAGGAACGATGGATGAATGCAAGCAGATCCTGCCGATAGATTTCGGCCACCATCCTTGCCGGAGATAGAGTCATCAGTCGCTCTCCCGCTGATCGTATGGCCGCAGGCGCTTGTAGATTGCCCGGATCACTATTTGATCGGTATCGCTAAAAGGATATTCGGAAGGTCTGGCTGCCTCGGCACGCGCTTCGATGTCTGCAATCACGTCGATGAATTTCAATAATAGCTTTTCATTTCCCGTTGCACCTGCGTTTGCCAAATGTATCGCCGCTGCTTGTGCTTTAGATATTTTCCGCCGTTTCCCGTCGATGGCGACGGTGACCTGATCGCGCGCAGCTTCCATTACGAGAGTAACGATATTCTTGCTGCCCTTGGGGCGACCCGGTCGAGGTCGGCCATCGCCTTTTCTAAATTGGGTATGTTTCGGCGGCTTGCCGCGTCCAACCGAATATTTATCTTTCTTTTCGGCCGGAGCGTCGGTGTCGTGCGTTGCTCTTGCGCGAGGCGTTTGCTTTTCCTTCGAGGATTTTTTGTCGATCCGACTTTTTTGCTCTGATGTTAGCCGTTGTACCCGCTTGACCATTCTTGTCGTGCTCCGTCCGCGTGGCCTTAACTCGATCGAAACTCAAGCCAGATTCTACATGTATGGCTTTCAGGCTATAGATCTCTTTGAACCGTTGAATGATGAGATCAGCATAATGCGAATCCAGTTCAATGCCGTATCCATGCCGGCCAGTCTTTTCAGCCGCGAGCAATGTGGTGCCGCTGCCGGCAAACGCATCCAGAACGATGCCGCCTCGTTTTGAGCAATCGAGAATGGCGTCGCTGACCAGTGCAAGTGGTTTCGGTGTCGGGTGCCCGGCAAGCGCGGTGTCCCGGTCCTTCCCGAAACTGCTCATGCCGGGATAATGCCAAATATTTGTTCTGCTTCGTCCGAAGCGCCCCAGTTCAACATTATTGATGTGCTTGGCGCGGCCATTCTTATAGACAAAAACGAACTCGTGAGCGGAGCGGTATAAGGAACCCATACCGGCATTGCTTTTCGACCAGACGCAGATATTCTTGAGTTCCGTATATACATCATCGGCAGCATCGGCCAATTCTCGAATATGCCGCCAGTCCATGCATACGAAATGGATTGAGCCGTCGACGCTGAACGCGGCGAGGTTCTTCAAGGCGCGCCGCAGGAAGTTCGTGAACTCCTGCCGGTTCATCTCGCCTGATGCCATCGCAAATTCCCGGTGCTGCTTTTTGCCCAGACCAGAAACATTGCCTGCAATCGGCACGTTGTAGGGCGGGTCAACAAACACCACTTGTGCTCGTTTGCCCTGGAGGAGGCATTTATAACTTTTCGGCTTGAGGGCATCTCCGCACAGTAGAAAGTGGTCACCGATCTGCCAGCAGTCTCCGTGCCGCGATACCGCGGGGAGGGAGCGATCGATCTCGGGGATGGCATCTGCCTCGTCCGGTCCGCTGTCGCTCGCCTGGCCGACTATCAGATCGATCTCGGCCATCTCAAAACCAGTGACCGTCACATCGAAATTCGGCTGGACAGAAAGCTCCTGCAGTTCAAGGGCAAGCAGGTTGGGGTCCCATCCTGCATTCTCTGCAAGCCGATTGTCTGCGATAACATAGGCCCGGATTTGGGTTGGGCTGAGCTGGTCGACCCTCACGGTCGGAACGTCCGCCATGCCTAGGGATATGGCAGCAGTAATCCGGGCGTGGCCCGCTACGACGCCGTCCGAGCCATCGATCAGGACGGGATTGATAAAACCAAATTCCTGGATGCTGGCGGCAATCTGTTTGATCTGCCGGGGCGTATGCGTACGGGGATTCTTGAGGCGAGGTTTGAGCTTGCGCGGGTCTTTATATTTGATGGCCAGCGTGCTCAAAGCGCCCCCCAAGCCTGATTTGCAGAGATTGTGCACTCACGAATCGCGAATCAAAAATATTGGGAAAGCCTCCCATTTCTTTGGCTGATTTTCCCAATTTTACGATGTGTTTTCCCAATTATTTTTTGTTCGGATTCCGGAAAATTGGCCTCTGCCGCAGGGGTTTTCTGCATTTTGCAAATTCGAATCGCACTATTTGCGCGATTTTCCCATTATTTATCCCATTTCCGCCGCGAGACTGGTTGGGTAATCACTGCGTGCACCACCAACGTTTTCAATAGGTTGAGCAAGAGCGGTGTGATGGCTCCGCGAGCCAACCAATTTTTCATTTATCGGTCGATATCCAATCGCTTTTGATCGGGTTCTTCGCGTAATGAACCGTTATGGAATGTTGAATGGAGGGTAAAGACTCGGTGCAGAGGCACAGTGGTGATTGGTCGGCGAGGTTGCGCCGAATCCTCACTCAGCGCTGCGGCATGCCTTCAGGAACAATGGTCTGAACGATGGATTTGTCCAGCGCCTCGTACTTGTGAAGTTCGATCATCTCGTAGAGTTCGGCGCGAGTCTGCATGACGTCCACGGTCTTGTGCGTCCCGCCGTCGCGCGCGATGGCCTTATAGAGAAGCTCCTGCGCCCTGTTTGCGACGCGCAATGACGACACCGGCCAGATCACCATGCGATAACCCATGTCCTGGAATTCCTGCGCGGTAAAGAATGGCGTCCGGCCAAACTCAGTCATGTTGGCGAGCAGCGGCACGCCGGGCATGCGCTTGGCAAACGCGCTGAACATCTCCTCGGTGTTCAGCGCCTCGGGGAAAATTGCGTCGGCTCCCGCCTCCATGTAAAGTTTCGCTCGCGCGATCGCGCCATCGAGTCCTTCGGTTGCGGCCGCGTCGGTTCGTGCGATGACGATCAGATCGCGGCGAGCTTTCGCGGCAGCAGCTACTTTTGCGGCCATATCGTGGGCATCGGCGAGTTTCTTGTCGTTGAGGTGGCCGCACTTCTTGGGCAGGAGCTGGTCCTCGAGATGCACGGCGCCGGCGCCGGCGTCTTCGAAGGTGCGGACCATATGCATGACGTTGAGCGCCTCGCCGTAGCCGGTGTCGCCATCTACAAGCAAGGGGAGTCCGGATGAGCGCACGATCTGGCGGACGAAGAACGCGACCTCGTCAACTGAAATGACTCCGAGGTCCGGCAGGCCCATCGACGCGGTCATGGCTGCACCCGACAGATAGAGCGCCTCGAAGCCCGCGGCCCTGGCCTGAAGCGCGGCCATCCCGTTATGAGCGCCCGGCAGACGCAGAATGCCGGGGCGTTGCAGCAAGCTGCGGAAACGGCGGCCCGCGCTTTCGGCGGGAAGATCGGAGGCGACGAGATAAGGCATACAGGATTTCCTTGAAAAAGCCGTCACGCCGCGCGGGCGGACGAGGGCGATTGCCCCCGTTCACCGAGCGGCACGAATGTCAGGTTTTCCGGGCCGACGTAGTTCGCCGACGGCCGGATGATCTTGTTGTCGATGCGCTGCTCGATGACATGCGCGGCCCAGCCGGAGGTGCGCGAGATCACGAACAGCGGCGTAAACATCGCGGTCGGCACGCCCATGGCGTGATAGGACACCGCACTGAACCAGTCGAGATTGGCGAACATCTTCTTGGTTTCGGCCATCACCGCCTCGATCCGGTCCGCGATCTCGAACATCCGCGTGCTGCCGCCCTCATGACTGAGCCGCCGCGCGACTTCCTTGATGACCTTGTTGCGCGGATCGGCCACCGCATAGACCGGATGACCGAAGCCGATCACGACTTCCTTGGCGTCGACACGGTGGCGAATGTCCGTTTCTGCCTGGTCGGCGCTGTCGTAGCGTTTTTGAATCTCGAACGCGACTTCATTGGCCCCGCCATGCTTCGGTCCGCGCAACGCGCCGATGGCGCCGGCGATGGCCGAATACATGTCGGAACCGGTGCCCGTGATGGAGCGCGCGGTGAAGGTTGAGGCGTTGAACTCATGCTCGGCATAGAGGATGAGCGAGGTGTGCATCGCGCACTCGTGCGAAGCCGATGGTTTCTTTCCATGAAGCAAGTGCAGGAAATGCGCGCCGATCGACTCGTCGTCGGTCTCGACCTCGATGCGGCGGCCATGATGCGCGTAGTGATGCCAGTACAGCAGCATCGATCCGAGCGAGGCCATCAGCCGGTCCGCGATATCGCGCGCGCCGGGCTGGTTGTGATCGTGCGCTTCCGGCAGCACGCAACCCAGCACCGAGACGCCTGTGCGCATCACATCCATCGGATGCGCCGCCGCCGGAAGAAGCTCCAGCGCGCGCAGCACCGCTACCGGCAGGCCGCGCAGCGATTTCAGCCTGGCCTTGTAGTTGCGCAGTTCGGACGCGGTCGGCAGGCTGCCGTGAACCAGCAGATGCGCGATCTCCTCGAACTCGCAGGTCTCCGCGACATCGAGAATGTCATAGCCACGGTAGTGCAGGTCGTTGCCGGTGCGGCCCACCGTGCACAGCGCGGTGTTGCCGGCGACGACGCCGGACAAGGCCACGGATTTCTTGGGCGCGTTCGTGGGCGCTGGTTTCACGTCCATCGCAGTTCCTCCTTTACCGGGTGGCGGCGCGCTTGAGCGGCGCGTCGTGGGGCCAATCGAAGATGCCATGGGACGAGCGGCTGCCGAGCAGCTTCGCATCGACGGTGAATGTGAGATCGGTCAGTTCACCGGCCTTCAACGAAGTCAGCCGTTCCACCGTGGCGATGAAGCGATCCTGTTCCGATGGCGCGATCACGCCGTCCGACAGCGTGCGGAACTTCTTGATGTAGTCCGGCCGCTGGAACGGCCGCGCACCGAGCGGATGGGCGTCGGCTACTGCGAGTTCATCGCTGATGATCGAGCCGCCCTTCAATGTGACGACGACGCGCCCGCCGAATGCCTTCTCCTTCGGATCGTGGCTGTGATAGCGCCGCGTCCACTCGGGATCTTCCACCGTCGAGATCTTGTGCCAGAGCGCAACGGTCTCCGCGCGGTTGGCGCGTTCCGGCGCGTAGGACTTCTCGTGGTGCCAGCCGCCGTCTTCCAGCGCGACGGCGAAGATGTACATGATCGAGTGGTCGAGGGTTTCGCGGCTCGCCTTGGGGTCCATCTTCTGCGGATCGTTGGCGCCGGTGCCGATTACATAATGGGTGTGATGGCTGGTGTGAATGACGATGCTGTCCACCTTCGACAGATCGCCGATCTTCGGCCCCATGCGGCGCGCCAGATCGATCAGCGCCTGGCTCTGATACTCGGCCGAGTGCTCTTTGGTGTAAGTGTCGAGAATGGCGCGCTTCGGCTCGCCCTTTTCCGGCAGCGGCACGGTGTACTGCGCCTTCGGGCCGCTCAGAAGATAGGCGATGAAGCCGTCTTCGCCTTCCCAGGCGGGCGAGGGCGCACCTTCGCCGCGCAACACCCGGTCCACGGCCTCGATGGCCATCTTGCCGGCGAAGGCCGGTGCATAGGCCTTCCAACTCGATATTTCGCCCTTGCGTGACTGGCGCGTGGTGGTGGTGACATGCAGCGCCTGCTGCACCGCCTGATAGATCGTCCCGGCCGGCAGGTTCAGCAGTGTGCCGATCCCCGCAGCCGCCGATGGCCCGAGATGGGCGATATGATCTATCTTGTGTTCGTGCAGGCAGATTCCCTTCACGAGGTCGACCTGAATTTCGTAGCCGGTGGCGAGGCCGCGCACAAGGTCAGCGCCGGACAACCCGCAATGCTGCGCGACGGCGAGGATCGGCGGAATGTTGTCGCCGGGATGGGAGTAATCCGCCGCGAGAAACGTGTCGTGGAAATCCAGTTCGCGTACCGCGACGCCATTGGCCCATGCCGCCCATTCCGGCGAAATACGCTGGCTCTTGTTGAGGCCGAACACGGTTGATCCCGGCTGGAACGGATGCGCTTCGGCCTGTGCCCGCGCGCTCGCCACCGGACGGCGCGCGACCGATGCAGCCGCCACCGACGCATTGTCGATGATGCGGTTGCCGATCATCTCAACCACCTCGGTCTCGACCTTCACCGGATCGGAGGCGACCTCCGCGATCTTCCATGCGAGCTGGTCGGCGCGATCGAGCGTCTCGGCGGACTTGTAGGTGCGAACGGTATGCTGCTTCACGGTGGTCTTTCCCTGTCAGGTCAGTTGGTGTTTGAGATCGGGTTTTGCGGTTTGCGCGAGGGCGACCGGACGACCGTGGTCGTTGACGGCAACCATCTCGAAATTTCCGCGGGTCACCACGTCGCGCTGCCCGCCGGCGAGATCTTCGCGGATCATCTCCACGGACACCGTCATCGAGCTGCGGCCTTCGCGCGCGACGCGGGCGACGATCTCGATCAATTGGCCCATGGGGATCGGCTGGTGAAATTCGATTCTGTCGGAGGCCGCCATCACCACCTTGCACCGCGCGTGCCGCGCGGCGGCGACGAACGCGGCCTTGCCCATCAGCTTCAGCGCATCGCCGCCGAACAGTGTGCCGTAGTGATTGGACAGGCCCGGAAACACCATTTCGACGAAACGGGTCTCGCGTGCTGCCTCGGTGGCGGTCGCAGATAATTGCATGTGAAGCACTCCGGACGGATTGTCATTCCGCCTAAACTTCGCAATATCTGCACTGTGAGGTGCTTGAAAACGCCTGAAATAGCGAAGTTTTGCAAAGGTTTCGGGTTGAGTTTGCAAAGTTGCAAAGTCTGCAAAGATGGATGTCAGATGAAAAAGACCTTCATGGGTGTGCGGCTTAAGCGGCTTCGCGAGGAGCGACGGCTGACGCAGGCTGCGCTGGCGGCCAAGCTCGGCATTTCGCTGAGCTATCTCAACCAGTTGGAGAATAATCAGCGGCCGCTGACGCTGCCGGTGCTGCTTGCCCTGAGTTCGACCTTCGGTCTCGATGTGCAGTCGTTTTCAGACGACGACGAGGCGCGGCTGATTGCTGATCTGCGTGAGGCGCTGGCCGATCCGGCGCTGGGTGAAACCATTGCCACCGCCGATCTGCGCGAACTTGCGTTAAACATGCCGGCGGTGGGACGCGCGCTGGTCACGCTCAGCCGCAAGTATCGTCAGGCCACCGAACAGACCGCGGCGTTGTCCGCGCGGCTCGGCGAAGACCGTCAGGCGGCGTCCGCGATTCTGCCGTCGACGCCGTTCGAGGAGGTGCGCGACTTCTTTTACGCGCATAACAACCACATTCCCGAACTGGACGAGGCGGCGGAATCCATCGCCACGCGGATGAAATTTCCCATCGGACAGATGGCGGCCGCGCTTGCCGACTATCTTGAGCAGCGTCATGGCGTCAAAGCGGTGTTCGACACCTTCGAGGAATTGCCATTCGGCACGCAGCGGAAATTCGATTCGACTGCGAAGATCATGCAGCTCTCGCGGCGGCTGCGCCCCGGCCAGCAGGCGTTCCAGTTCGCGACGCAGATCGCGATTCTGGAATTCGACAACGAATTGCGCGCCATCATCGACAAGGCTGGTTTCACCAATGACGAGGCGCGGGGACTGGCACGGATCGGGCTGGCCAACTATTTCGCGGGCGCGATGGTGCTGCCTTACACGATGTTTCTGGATGAGGCGGAGCGCTGGCGCTACGACATCGAACTGCTCGGCCACCGTTTCGGCGTTGGCTTCGAGACCGTCTGCCATCGCTTAAGCGCGTTGCAGCGGCCGAATGCGCGCGGCGTCCCGTTTTTCTTCATTCGGGTGGATCGTGCTGGAAATATCTCAAAGCGGCAATCCGCGACGGACTTCCATTTTTCCCGCGTCGGCGGGACCTGTCCGCTCTGGAACGTCTACGAGGCCTTCGCAAATCCGGACCGCGTCTTGACGCAGTTAGCGCGGATGCCGGATGAGCGGACCTATCTGTGGATCGCGCGCACGGTGTCGCATGGGCAGGGCGGCTATGGCGCACCGACGAAAACTTTCGCGGTGGCGCTGGGTTGCGACGTGCGCCACGCCGAACGCATCGTGTATTCGCAAGGTTTGAATATTGATCCGGCGGTAGCGACGCCGATCGGTATGGGTTGCAAGGTCTGCGAACGGCTGGATTGTCCGCAGCGCGCGTTTCCGCCGATTGGCCGCGAACTCAACATTGATGAGTCGCGCTCGCATTTCGCGCCTTATGCGACTTCTGCGCCAAACGCATAATGAGCGGTTATGGAATACGTGGTTCCTGACACGTTTCGCATTGGTGTTGGCCAAATGTTTAACTTGATGCACGTTTAGTGCTGTGGACCTGTCACCCGGAATCTAAAGCCTTTCGTTTCCGACGATTTCGATGCCGAAGCCGGACAGTCCCCTGAAATGATGAATCGAAGACGTGAGATGGCGGATCGATGTGATGCCCAGATCCCGAAGGATCTGTGCGCCTACCCCGATTTCGCGCCACTGCCGGTTGCGGTCGGCTTCGATCGAGGTTGACGGTTCAATGGAGACCCGCGGGACACCGGCAGCGCCATCCCGCAGATATACCAGCACGCCGCTTCCGTTATCCCTGAACCTTTCCAGCACGACATTCATCCTGACCTGAGCCTGCCCGGAAAACATATCGCGTATGATGTTAGGCTTGTAAAACCGCGTCAGTACGTTTTCTCCATCAGCGATATCGCCGTAGACGTAAGCCACGTGATGAATAGGATCAAACGGCGAGCGGTAGGAGTAACCTTGTAACGGCCCGATGGGGCTATCCGCGGTCACAGCTGAAACCCGTTCGATCAATTTTTCGCGCCCCTGCCGGAAGCGAATGATGTCGGCGATGGTTACGTGCTTCAGGCTATGTCTGCCTGCAAACTTGGTGACTTGCGAGCCTTTCATCACGGAGCCGTCATCGTTCATTAACTCGCTGATAACGCCGACCGGAGGCAACTTTGCGAGGTTGCACAAATCAACCGCCGCTTCGGTGTGGCCGGATCGCATAAGCACGCCGCCCTCCTTGGCAATCAGCGGGAAGATGTGCCCCGGCCGGGCGAAGTCGTTTGCGCCAGCATTGGGATTGCTCAATGCGCGGCAACAGGATGCGCGCTCTTCGGCAGAAATTCCGGTGCCATTATCCGGCTTGTAGTCGATGGAAACCGTGAACGCCGTCGTGTGGTTTGAATCGTTGTTGCTGACCATCGGATCGAGCCTAAGATGGCGCGCGCGGTCGGATGTAATTGGCGCGCAGACAATGCCTGAGGTGTGACGGATGATGAATGCCATCTTCTCGGCACTGCAGAGCGATGCAGCAACGACGAGATCGCCTTCGCCTTCGCGGTCGTCGTCATCGGTAACGACGACGATCTCGCCATCCGCAAAGGCCTTCAGGGTTTCGGAGATTGGATTCGTCATCAGGTGCTCGCGCCAGGTTGGTAGATACGGGTAGCCTTGGCGAGTCAGGCCTGGCCACAAACCTTGTGGAACGACATTCTTTACGTGCGTACACAATCGAAAATGCAGCGCTGCCAACTGTTAGCAATGCGGGTTTATGCCGTGATCTGACGGCGTTGCGGGTGCCTAAACTCCCGCAGTGCTCAGCGCACGAAATGAATCGCCTGTGACCGCGCGGTCCATCCGGTCTTCTGCAACTGCACTGTACCGTGGTTTCATGGGACGCTCGATGTGTCTTGCAGCATTGCACGATTTGACGGTAATAGGCCGGTTGGCGTCGATCGGCAAAACCAATTTGTGAGAAATCCGCTTCAGCGCTAGATTCGAGCGAATGCTGGAAACGCCGGGAATGCGCGAGATTTTGTTGACGATCAGATCTTCGAGATCGTTTATGTCGGACACCATCACGCGCAACAGGTAGTCGCTGTCTCCCGTCATCAGGTAGCACTCCATCACCTGACTGAGGCGATCGATGGAGCGGGTGAAGTTGTCGAGGGTAAGCTGAACCTGCTTTTCGAGCTTGACCTGAATAAATGCGGTAACGCCGATACCGAGAGCCGCCGGATCGAGCACTGCGATGCGTCGGTCAATCACGCCGAGCTTTTCGAGCGTCTTGACCCGTGCAAGACAGGGTGACGGCGAGAGGTTGACGCGGGAGGCGAGTTCGACATTTGTCAAATTCGCATTCTGCTGAAGTTCATTCAGAATCTTGATATCAATTCTGTCGAGAACTGTTGTGGTCATGACGTGTCTCCCAGGGCAAATCGGTAGCTTTTCGAGGCCCGGCCCCACCCGTTGTTTCGCGCGGTGACATCCCGATGACGTGGATGCTAGCCGCAGTTCGATCTGTCGAATTTCGATAAAATGACGACTTGTATCTAAAAACAGTCATTTTGCTTTTGCAGGTATTTACGCGCCTTTGCACCCAAGGTGATCGGTAAAATAGGCGCGCGTGGCGTTCACTATTGTATTGATAACGTTAGACGAAAGAGCATGTCTCGATCACGCCTGATGTAGATGGGACCCCGACGGAAAAGCCGTCGCGGAGAAATGCGCGATTCACTTATCTCGCTTCGGACTCAGTTCTGCGGTGCCTCAGCGCTGCCGGCTGGCTCCAGCGCAAGGTCATTTGTCGAGAACGCGCGGATCTTGAACCGCGCGTCAGTCGCGTCGCGGCTCACTTGCTCGCTCTCCGCGGACGAGCGACGGATGAGCGCCGGCATCGGGAACGACACTCTGCTCCTTCATGCTCTGTCACGGAATCTGTTCGGGCGACGCAACATCGATGACCTAACTTTCAGCCTGGAAGTCAGTCATGTTGCCGGTAGATTGAGCGCGTGATGCTCACGCGACTGTCAAACCGGTGTCTGTCGTGCGGCACCTTAAAGCATACGGTCGATCCCGAGAACGGCGCGATGCATTCACTAGTGCGCTGAAGTCCTTTGCTTGCAGGCATCTGTAGGACGTTCGTTTCGGTGGGCCGACCGGACCAGCATAAAATGCTGCTCCGTCACTTAGGCGGTGATCTGTTCGGGCATTAATGCTGAAGGGCCGGAGTGACTATCGTCGAACAGTTGCAGCTCGCGAGACGTCGCAGACTGGCAGACGTTCCATGAACCGGACATGTGAAAGTGAAACTCAAGCAGGTTTATCTCACCGCGCAACAGCCCGAAGGTCTGGCCAGCTTCTATGAGGCTCTCGGCCTGACCGTGCGCTTCGCGGATGCGAGCAAGTGGATTCAGTTCGCGGGTGAAAAAACAGCGTTCTGTATCGCTGGTCCGGGTGAGTCGGTGTCCGCTCATTCGCGAGATGCGATTCTGGTGTTTGAAGTCGAGAATCTGGAGGCAGCGATGGACCGTGCTCGCGAGGCGGGCGCCAGGGTATCGGAGAAAATTCGCGACATGGGTCCGCACGGCCGTGTTGCGCGCGTCACAGATCCGCTTGGCAATGTGATCCAGTTCTTCAGTGCGGCCAGGTAGCACGGCGATGCGAGCCGCGTCCTAATTCCGATCCGTTTAATCGAGGCAATAGCCGTCATGATCTTGCGAGCTTCTCCGATGCCGATACAAGAAATACCGCCGTTTAACGCAGCAGAATTCCGCAATGCCATGCGCAATGTTCCCGGTGCCGTGTCCATCGTGACCACCGGCAAGTGGCCCGGCCGCCACGGCCTGACCCTCACGGCGGGATGCTCGTTATCCACTGATCCATCGAGCGTGTTGGTCTGTGTGAACAAATCAGCCGGTGCGCACGACACCATTAAGGCGAGCAAGGCCTTCTGCTGGAACATCCTAGCAGCGGAGCATTCGGCGCTGGCTCACAAATTTTCCGGACAGGATGGCAGCAAGGGTGATGTGCGGTTTTCGGATAGCCTCTGGCAGGAACTCGAAACGGGCGCGCCAAGCCTGATCGATGCGATCTGCAGCTTCGATTGCCGCATGGTGCATGCGCACGATGCTGGTAGCCATACGATTTTCATCGGCGAGGTTGTTGCGCAGACGACGAGCAAGGACCGTGAGCCGCTTCTCTATGTGAAGGGCTCATTCGCAGTGCCAAAGTCTCACGATGGGTTGCACTGAGACGGACATCACGCTGACGAAAGGAGAGGGGTATGGGCCCACTATGTATGAGCGTCAACCTGCCGGGCTGCGACACGCCGGCGTATCGAACCGATTCCGGATCGTGCCTGATTCGGAGCCGATTGGAGCGGCGCCTTCTTTGTCAACAACTGACAATATGAGCGTCCGCTGATGTTATCGCTTTGGCTCAATGTTCTCGCTAGCGGAGTGCTTCTTGGGCTCGTCTACGGACTCGTCGCACTTGGTCTCACCATCATTTTCGGCGTGATGCGCGTCGTGAACTTCGCGCATGGCGAAATGGTCGTGTTCGGTGTCTACATCGGGTACTGGTCGGTTCGTCTCTGGGACGTCCCAATCATCGTCGCAGCCGCCATCGCCGCCGTTGTGATGTTCGTTTTTGGATATCTGCTGGAAACGCTGATCGTGAAGCGTTTTGTCAATCGGCCGCATCACTACCAGTTCATCGTCTTTATCGGTCTGGCGCTGTTGTTCAGCGGCTTCTTGCTGGTCGCGTTCGGTCCGGACCCGCGCCCCACTGCGTCCCAACTGTCGTTTCATACGGTCTCGATTGGCCTGCTCAAGCTTGATCTCGCGCGGCTTCAGGCCGCGGCGACTGCGGGCCTGCTGATCATTCTGCTCGGTGCATATCTTAAGTATTCGGCGTTTGGCCGGTCACTGAGAGCCGCAGCTAACAACCGGCTGGGCGGGCTGGTCGTGGGTCTGAACATTCCGCAGATCTACGCCGTCACGTTCGGTATCGGCACCGGGTGTGCCGGAGTGGCCGGTGCTCTGATTTCTCCGCTGTTCGACGCGCAACCCTATCTCGCGGTCGACTTCACGTTGTTGGCATTCGTGACGGTGATTGTGGGCGGCCTTGGCAGCTTCAGCGGAGCTTTGCTGGGAGGTCTCACCATCGGCGTGGCAGAAGCTGTTGCCGCGCTAATGTTCGCTCCCTCGATGAAGACTGCGCTGCCTTATGCGCTCCTGATCATCATTCTGATATTCCGTCCGAGGGGTTTTTTCGGTGCCAAAGAAATTTAATGAAGCAACCGATCAGAAGCGATGGATTGCCGGAGCAGGCGTCTTCGTGATCCTCGCTCTGGTTGGCTTTCTATCGAATTCGTATGTCATATCGCTAATGACGATTGTCCTGCTCTTTACATTCATGGGACAGTCGTGGAACCTGATGCTTGGCATCGGCGGACAATTGTCGATCGGTCATTCCTTGTTCGTCGGACTTGGCGCCTATTCTGTGGCCGTTCTGAACATCAAGTACGGAATCTCGCCATGGATCGGGCTCGTGGTGGGATTGACTATCGCCGGATTTGTCGGCGCGTTATTGGCGTGGCTGAGTTTTCGCTTTGAGGTTCGTGGAATCTACTTCGCGCTGCTGACCATCGCCGCAGCGGAGTTTGCCCGGATCATGTTCAGCGGCTGGGAGTTCGTCGGCGGGATGCAGGGAATGTTCTTTCAAGCGCCCACCGGAAAGACGGACATCCTGATGCTTCGCGGAGACGCGCGCTTCTACTACTTCGTCGCGCTGGGTGTCGCCGCAATCGGCGTTCTGGGAACCGAGCTGATCTCGCGGTCGTATCTTGGCTATGTCTGGCGCGCGATGAGAGACGATGACGAGGCGGCTCGCGCGCTGGGTGTCCGCACATTCCGGCACAAGATCATCGTGATCTCGATATCGGCAGGCAGCGCGGCCGTCGGCGGCGGCATTCTTGCACTTGTTCAAGGGTCAATCTTTCCGGATTCCATTATGGGAATGGGCATTTCGGTCGATGTTCTGATCGGTCCCGTGGTGGGAGGTCTGGGCACGGCCTTTGGCCCCTTTGTCGGATCGCTCGCGGCGATTCCACTGAACCACACGATGAGTGCGATCGGAGACAGCTTAGGTATTCCGGGTCTGAACAATATTGCCTACGGGATCATTCTGATCCTCGTGGTGTGGGTTCTGCCAGATGGAATCTGGCCGGCCATCGTCCGGCTCTATCGATCGATTCCGCCTCTGCCTCGGCTGAAGATTTCCCAACCGAGGAAGGTCGAGGAATGACCAATCTGCTCGAAGTCAGGAATCTTACACGATCGTTCGGTGGACTGATCGCGGTCAATGATGTGAGCTTCTCACTTCGGGGCGGGCGTATCACGGCCTTGATCGGACCCAATGGTGCCGGCAAGACGACTTGCTTCAATCTGGTCGCGGGTGCCTTGAGAACGACCAGCGGGCAGGTGTTCTTCGAGGGGCGGGCCATCGAGAACAGACGTCCGGAAGACGTGTGCAGAATGGGAATCGCGCGAACGTTCCAGATTGTGCGTCCGATGCGCGATATGACGGTGCTCGAGAATGCGATGGTCGGAGCGTTCAGTTGGACGACAAGTGTCAACGATGCGCGGGATATCGCATACGATTCGCTGGAAAGCGTGGGGCTCGCAAACAAGGCGCATGCGAAAACCGATCAATTGACGTTGCCGGATCGGAAAATGCTCGAAACGGCCAAGGCGCTGTCAACGCGGCCGAAGCTGCTTTTGCTTGACGAGGTGATGGCCGGGTTGCGGCCCACCGAGGCTGCAGGGGTCGTTCGGGTGCTTCAGAAGCTGACAGAGAACGGTCTGACAATTCTGCTCGTCGAACATGTGATGCGGATTGTTATGGAGGTGGCTTCGACAGTCGTGGTGCTGCACCACGGAGCAAAAATCGCCGAAGGCTCACCTGCTGATGTTGTCGCAGATTCGAAGGTGCTCGAAAGCTACCTGGGGGCCGGCTTCCATGCCTGATGATGCTCTTCTTTTAGTCGAAGACCTGTGTGTTGCCTATGATGGCTCGAGTGCTCTGCACGGCGTCTCGCTGGCGATCCGAAAGGGCGAGTTGATCTGTGTTGTAGGCGCCAATGGCGCGGGCAAGACTTCATTGATCCGCTCCATTGCGGGAATCGTTCCGGCGTTGAGTGGTACTGTGAAGGTAAGGGGCGTCGACATCACGAAGCAGCAGCCGTGGAAGATATGCGAACTCGGAATCGCGCAGGTTGCGGAAGGGCGTCAGATTTTTGGCGCTCTGTCGGTCGAGGAAAATCTGCTGATTGGCGGATCGCTGAAGCGCGCGAAGGCATATCAATCAACCACACTCGAGTCGGTCTATCAGCTGTTCGACAGGCTGCGTGAACGCCGCCGGCAACTGGCAGGAACGCTGTCTGGAGGCGAGCAGCAGATGCTGGCAATCGGCCGCGCGATGATGTCGAAGCCGGAAATCGTCATGTTTGACGAGCCTTCCATCGGTCTATCTCCGGCTCTGACGGACGTGATGTTCGGGGTCATCAAGTCTCTGCATCAGCACGGAACCACGGTGCTGCTGGTCGAGCAGAATGTCGCGAAATCCCTTGCATTGAGCAATCGGGGATACGTGCTGGAAAACGGCTCCGTCGTCCTTCACGGTCCGAGCGAAGAGCTGTTGAACAACCCCGACGTGCAGCGCGCCTATCTCGGAATGTGAAGCTGCGGGTCGAAAGCAGAATATGCTGCGACGCTCTGTTTTTCAGAATTCTTGTCCCGCCGTTGTCCACAAACGCGTTTTCTACGGCAAACTATTTTGAAGCCGGCTGCTTAGCTTTGTGGCATGGACAAGGACAGCATTCTCATCGTCGATCGCGAGGCCGATCTGGTCACGCTGACCATGAACCGGCCTCCGGCCAACGCCGTAAACTTCGATCTCATTTCTGCGCTGCTGAACACCCTCCGAACGCTCGCCGGCGAGAATGCGCCGCCCGGCATCGTGCTCACCGGGACCGGGGATCGCTTCTTCAGCGCGGGCGGCGATATCAGGGAAGTCGTGGGCATCGAGATCGCGGCGCCTCGCATCAGGATCTTCCACGCGCTGCTCTGCGCGCTGGAGCAGTATCCGGCTCCGATCGTTTGTGCTGTTCGAGGTTATGCGGTCGGCGGCGCGCTCGAATTTCTTCTGCATGCCGACTACGTGGTTGCCAACGATGAATGCAAGGTCGGCTTTCCCGAAATCAATCATGGCCTGTTGCCTGTAACAAAGGGCATCCGCCGCGCGGCGGAGAAGCTCGGCGTCAGAGGTGCTCAGAGGCTTCTGTACTGGGGAGACCTTGTCGATGCGCAGACGGCAAAGGACATCGGCGCCGTCAACGAGATCGTTGCGACCGCTGAGGTGTCGACGCGTGCGTTGGATGTCTGTCGGAGACTTCGGGGAAAGGACCGGAAGCTGTTTGCTGCCATCAAGCGGTCATTGAATCTGACCAGCCAGATGAGCGACCAGGCTCTCGAAGCCATGACGGTGGATGATCTCGGCGCCTATCTGACCGAGAATAGCTCCGCGGATGCGCGCGCCCGGTTTCTCTTGAAGAGCGCCAGGAAGAATTAGCATGAGCGGGCTCGGGCGAAAGGATCAGGTCCGCCTGGAGCTCATGAGCTTCGAGGACGTGTCGGAAGCTTTGGCGCGAGGTTGCAGCACCGTTGTTATCCCTTGTGGAGCCGTGGAGCAGCACGGACCGCACTTGCCCTTGTGCATGGACGCGGATCACGCTGATGCGCTTGCTGAGAGGATCGCTAGGTCGCTCGACGATGCGCTGATCGCCCCGACAATCAAGGTCGGCTGTTCGGCCCATCATCTCGCATTTCCCGGCACGATCTCGCTTCGGCCCGAGACGTTCGAGGGGATCTGTCTGGATTACTGTACTAGCCTCGTCCGACACGGATTTCGCCGTATTCTACTGTTCTCGGGCCATATCGGAAACTTTCCTGTGTTTCAGCAGATGCTTCCGGGGCTACGGCAGGCGATGCCAGCCGGTGTGGAGGTGGTTGCCTTTACGGACTCCACCGGCTGGATCGGGGCATGGCGGCGAGCGGTTGCCGGGGCAGGTGGCGATCCGGATCATGTCGGCGGCCACGCGGATATCGCGGAGACGTCGCTGATGATGGTTATCAGGCCGGAAAGTGTGCGCCCGGACCGGTTCGAGGCCGGGTATCTCGGTACACTCTCGGAGGAGCAACTCCGCGACATGTGGGCGAACGGCATCAAGTCCGTGACGCACAACGGCATCATCGGCGATCCGCATGGGTCCAGTGTTGCCATCGGCGAGCGATGCTTTGATGCGATTGCCGATCTTTTGGTCAACGCCTTCCGGAAATAATCTGGCGGCACGCATTGGCGCAAGCGACGTCGCCAGCCAGTCCGCAGCATAAAATTCGGAAAGATCGATAGCGCCCAATAGCTTTCGGCCAAAAATGTTGCCTCGCTTATGAAACGTTGTGCCTGTCAGGAATTTCCCAAAGGATAAGAAAATGGCACTTACGTTCGGGTTCTGGTCGGAGCAGGAGACCCAGGTCGGCCACAGCTACTCGCGCCGGCTTCATGAACTGGTAGACGAGGTGCGCCTCGCCGAGAAGATGGGGTTCGACTGCGTCGCACTCTCCGAGCAGCACGTCGCCCTCGGTGGTATCTCTAGCTCGGCTCCAGAAGTGGTCTACGGCTACCTCGCCGCGGTGACCTCGCGCGTGAAGCTTCGCTCCGCCGTGACGCTCATGCCGCACAGGATCAACCACGCCCTGCGAACGGCTGAACGCCTTGCCGTGACGGACATCCTGTCGAACGGTCGGATGGAATTTTATGGCGGGCGGGCCAACACCACCATCGCGATGCGTGCGTTCAATGTCGATCCCAATGAGACGCTCGAGCAGATGGAAGAAGGTCTCGCGCTTCTGAAGAAATCGATGCGGGATGACATCTTCACCTTCGAAGGCAAGTACTACCAGATTCCGCCGCGCCAGCTCGTCCCGAAACCGCTCCAGAAGCCGCACCCGGTGATTGGCATCGCGGCGACGAGCGAACGCAGCCACGGCTGGGCAGGCTCCGAAGGCTTTGCGGTGATGAGCAGCAACATCTATCAGGGTTGGGAAGTTCAGCAGAAACTGATTGATATCTATCGCAAGAGCTGGAAGCGCGACGAGCAGGGGCCGCTCGAAAGTTCCCGAATCGGAATTCCGCTGTTCATCGGCATCGGCAAGACGGACGCGCAAGCGAAGGAAGACTACGCCGGGCCGCTGATGCATTACGCAAAGATCTCCACCGACGCATATCCGCGCCTCGCGAAGATCGCCGACGACTACAAGTACATGAGCGAAAGCGTTCCTTCCATGGAGCGTGCCGCGAACGACTGGGACTATCTGGTCAACGAATCGGCCACGACGGTTTGCGGAAGCCCGGACACCATCATCCGCCAGCTTGAGAGGTTCCAGGCCATGGGTGCAGACGAAATCTTGCTGCACATGGATTCGGTGCCTCACGAAAAAATCATGGAGGCCATCGAAATGGTCGGCCGCTATGTGATCCCGCATTTCAATGATCGGAACAATGTCGTGCGTCCGACTGAGGAAATCCTTGGAAAAATCCGGGCCATGCGGCCCCAAAACTAAGATCAGAAAAAACAGAACGGAAAGACCAATGTCTCAGCTTAGCTACAAATATCTGATCGTCGAAAAGCGCGCGAGCGGCGTTGCGGTCGTGACCATGAACCGCCCGGAGATCCTGAACGCGATCAACTGGGAAATGCACGAAGAGCTCGAAGACGTTTTCATCAAGCTCGATCACGAAAAGTCGGTCAACGCTATCGTTCTGACGGGCGCCGGACGCGGTTTCTGCTCGGGGGGCGATCAGACTTCGCTGGATAAGGGGACGCTGCCGTCTCCTACCCGCAGCGGGCGTCATCTCATTCGTAATATGCTCGAAGTCGAAGTGCCGATCGTGGCGGCTGTCAACGGTGTCGCTGTCGGTCTCGGCGCGACGCTTGCGCTGTTCTGCGACGTGGTGTTCGCGAGCCCGACCGCGCGGTTCGCCGACACCCACGTCAATGCGGGCGTCGTTGCCGGTGACGGCGGCGCGGTGATCTGGCCGCTGCTGATAGGGCCAGTGCGCGCAAAGCACTACCTCATGACGGGCGATTTCCTCTCCGCCGAGAGGGCGGCTGCTATGGGCATGATAAATGAGGTCGTCTCCGACAAGGATGTCCGGGATGCTGCAATCGATTACGCGGAGCTTCTGGCGAGCGGTCCGAAAGAGTCGATCATTTGGACGAAGTACAGTGTCAACAAGATCATCAAGCAGTATACTCATCTGCTGCTCGATACCTCGGCCGCGCTTGAGATGCTGACGTTTGCGTCTCCCGAGCGTCGCGAGGCGGTTGCTGCCTTCGCGGAGAAGCGCAAGCGCTTCGCGGAGAAATAAAATGAACGTCGATTCCCTCACATCGGGAGCGCAGCTCGCCGACATCACCATTCCTCAGCTGTTCCGAGCGCGGAGAATGGAGAGGCCTGCGGTCACTGCATACTATCAGAAGCGTCATGGCGATTGGATCGCCGTGACGTGGAAGGAGTATTCGGACCGCGTTAGCATGTTGGCGACTGCGTTGCAGAGAGAGGGGCTTCAGCGCGGCGACCGTGTCGCCATCATGGGCGACGTGGCGCAGGAATGGCTGATCGCGGACATGGCAACGCTGTGTGTTGGAGCCGTCATGGTGGGGGTGTACTTCACATCGTCGCCGGAAGAGGTTGCATATTATCTCAGCGACTCCGGTTCAAGATTCGCCTTCGTCGGCGGAGAAATACAGCTGGGTATCCTTCTCGCATCCCGACAGGCCGAGAAGCTGAAGAAAATCATTGTGCTCGATCCGGATTGGACACCGCAGGGCGACGAGGCAGCGAACGTCGTTTCAATGAAGGAGTTCTGCGGGAATATCGAAGTTGATGCCGACGCGTTCCTCAAGGAGCAGGCGGCGAAAGCCAAATCCACCGATCTGGTCAGCATCGGTTACACCTCCGGCACCACCGGATTTCCGAAGGGCGCGATGCTGACGCATCTTTCGTTGCTTGCCGGCGCCCACAGCGTGACGCGATTTACGCCGCGCATCATGGAAGACAATACCGTTGTCGTTTTTCTTCCAATGTCGCACACAGTTGCGCGTGCGCAGGCAACGACACTACCCTTGATCATCAAGATGGTTCCCTACTTTGGCGAGACAAGTGCGAACTTTGCCCAGACCATCATAGAAGTGCGTCCAACATACTTTATGGCTCCGCCGCGTTTCTTCCAGCGCTATGCGACGGCCATTCTTAGCAAGGTCCATTCTGGCTCGGAAAAGCAGAAGCAGGACTACCAATTCGCGATGAAGATCGCGCGTATGGCTCTGGACAATCGCCAGTCCGGCGGAGAGCCAGATCCCTTCATTGCCGGGCTCTACAAGGTCTGCCAAGAGCAGATCTTCCGTCCACTGCTGGCCGAGGTCGGCTTCGACAGACTGTCCGTGACCTACACGTCCTCCGCTGCAATGCCATCTGAGCTGATGTCGCTGTGGCAGTTGTGGGGACTGCAGCTCAAGGAATGCTATGGTCAGACAGAGCTGGTTGGCGCAAATCTGGTGCAAATGGCCGAGTGGCCGGAGGCCGGTACTGTTGGCGTTCCTCTGCACGATCCTGCCTGGGAGACGGCGGTTCTCGAAGACGGCGAAATGATCACCCGAGGCCCCGGCCTGTTTATCGGTTACTGGAACAAACCGGAGGAGACGAAATCAGCATTACGCGATGGCTGGCTTTACACCGGCGATATTGTCGAGGTCGGTCCGACAGGGCTGTTCAAACTGGTCGATCGCAAGAAAGAGATCATCAATACCTCGAACGGAAAGTCTATCAGCCCCACTCAGATCGAGAACGAGATTCGCCGTAGCCCCTTCATCTCGGAAGCAGCCGTCATCGGCGAAGGTAAGAAGTATCTCACTGCGCTGATCGAGGTCGATGCCACAGCGACGATGGATTGGGTGAAGTCGCGCGATCTCAAGGTCAAGAAATACGCCGATCTGGCCAATTCCGAAGTCGTCGTTCGCATGATCGAGGAAGAGGTTTCAAAGGCCAACAGCCGACTGGCGCGGGCCGAGCAGATCAAGGCCTTTCGTATTCTTCCAGAGGAACTGTCGCCTGATACGGGCGTGATGACTGCGACGCGGAAGAAGCGTCGCAAGCAGCTTCACGAGAGATACCGATCACTGATCGACACGCTCTATGACGAGACCGAGGAGGAAATGATCAAATCGGAGATGGGGGGCTGACGGCGTGCCGAAAGGCAAGGCAAGCCGGCGGGAGACAAGCCCTACCGCGCATTCGTTTAAAGGAGTTGCCAAGGATCAACTCAATCGCAATTGCAGACAATGGAAGGGGAGTAATATGACGATTCGAAACGGAAAAGGTCTTACGCGGCGTACCGTTCTCGGCAGCGGCGTTGGTGTCGCAGCGGCCGGACTAATGTCGTGGCCTGTGAAGGCAACGCCGACTAAGGTGAAGATTGGAGCGATCATGCCGAGCAGCGGCGTCCTTGCGTTCCCGGGACAGGCGTGTGTGCGCGGCATCGATCTCGGAGCGAAATTTGCGCGTGAGAAATACGGTCTCGATATCGAAATTGTTCATGCTGACACGCAGAGCCGTCCTGAAAACGGCCGTATCGCAGCCGAGGGTCTGATCCGGCAAGGCTGCACGGTGCTCATCGGCGCGTGGGACTCCGGCGCGACGATCTCCGCGCTTCAGGCCTGCGAGGCGGCAAAAGTGCCTATGGTCGTGCACATCGCGAGCGCGACGCAGGTGACTTCGCAGGGCTTCACGCAGGTCTTCCGTTACTACCCGACATCCCTGACAATTGTCAGACAGTCGCTTGTCGAACTGAAGTCGGTGCTTGCCACGCTGAAGGCTCCGCCAACCAGCGTTGCCGTGCTCCATCTCAACAACACCATGGGCCAGTCGACAGCAGCGAGCATTGATCAGGCTTGGAAGGAAGTCGGCGTTCCTCTCAAGATCGCGCAGTACGTGCCATACGATGAAAAAGCCAAGGATCTGTCGGTCGAGGTCGCTAAAGCCAAGGCGTCGGGTGCAGATGCGCTGGTCTCGGTGACGCGTGTCAACGACGCGATTATGATCGCCCGCGAGTGCATCAAGCAGGGCTGGGATCCGAAGATGGTGTTCTCGCCAAACTCGAACGGTGTTTCGGACAAGGCGTATCACGACGCTCTTGGAAAGTACGGCAACGGCCCGATCCTCGCGGCGTTGTGGCTGAATCCCAAGGGACCGAACTCCGACAAGATTATGAAGATGTTCGCGACCGACTATCCGAACGACTGGTTCGACGCGAACGCCGGATGTGCGTTCGAAGCCGTGCAGATCGTCGGTGACGCCGTGAAGCGGGCCGCTTCGGCGGAGTCGGTGGCAATTCACGGCGCGCTCAGGACGACAGACATGAAGCCTATCCTGATGTATGGCGAGAACACAAAGTTCGATGCCACGGGCCAGAACATCAACTGCTCGATGGTGATGTTGCAGGGTTTGCAGAGCAAGCCGCGGGTCGTCGCGCCGAAAGCCATTGCAGAGGCAACGCTCGAATATCCGCTGGTGCCGTACAGCAAGCGCTAAATATCACGACACGATAGAAGGCGCCCCCGCACATGCTGTCAGGGACCGTTTCCTTTAAACACAGTCCTTCGTGATGGCCTGTCAGGGGGGCGGTTCGTGATTGACGAAGCTGGACCGGTCGGCCAGGAAGCGGCGAGGGCTCTTGCCCATGGTTTTCTTGAACATGGTGATGAAGGCGCTCGGCGTCTCGTAACCCAGATCGAGCGAGACGGCCTGCACGGATGACCCGGATGACAGGCGCTTCAAGGCGACCAGAATGTGCAACCGTTGTCGCCAGCGTCCGAACGTCATTCCTGTTTCTTTTGCAACCAGACGCGCGAAGGTGCGCTCACTCATGGCATAGCGCGCGGCAAGTTCCTCAACCGTGCTGCGATCGCCGGGATCGTCGAGTAGCGATGTTGCGAGATGCTGAAGCCGGCTGTCCGCCGAGATTGGTAGATACATTTCTTCTGTCGACATCTGCACCAATTCGTCGAGGAGTACGCGCCCCAGCCTGCTGGTCGGTCCATCGATCGGATATAAAGGCGGAAAAACGGCCAGCCGATGAATGAGTTCGCGAACAAGCGAAGTAATGGTGAAGGTACAACACATGCTCGGCAACGTGCTGGCCTTCGGATCGATGAATACCACGTAAACCTTGCCGTAATCAGACACGCAGTTGCTATGTGGCACACCGGCGGGAATCCATACCGCGCCTTGCGGTGGCACTATCCATAGACCGCCAGGGGCGCGGCACATGACCGATCCATGTGACGCAACCACAAGTTGGCCCTTTTTATGGGAATGAAGCGGAAGCTCGTCATTATCCTTATTTGTCTCCAGATAAAAGGAAACGATGGGCCGATCGAACTGGTCTGGATCGACCGGATCGTAGTTAATCCGAAGATCCGGCAAATCCATTCGGACAAAGCTCGGGTCAAACTCAGCAACGGGTGACGTGCGCATCGGATCACTCGCGGATGGTTGAAGTCTGTATTCGCAGGTAGTTGTCTCGATCTTGTACCAGAATAGCTCGTTGACAAGCGATCGCCACGGTAAAGTGAGAAGGGGCGTGCGGAAAATCTGCGAAAAAACAACCGGCGCGCCCTATTCGGCCGGTCGTTAGAACCGCGCGACGCGAAGTGTTGCGGCGTGCAGAATCGGCCGCACAGACGTGCGCATCCGATTTTCGGAAAGGCCATGGCGCGGCTGCTGAGATGTATGACCGGACGTGCACCGATGCTTTGCTGCCGTTAAACGGCGTTGAAACACGTAATGTGCCATTGTTCATCGGAGCGCCATACGCGCTCCCAGCACCTGTTGGAATGGCAGGCTGCTTCGAGTTGCTATTAAACCGGGCGCAAAGGCCGCGCGAAACTGAGTTCGTGGCCGTCATGGTCTGTCAGGTGGAAGAAGCGCTCACCCCATTCGGCATCGCAGGGCGCGGTCGTTGGCTGACACCCTGCTGCGAGCGCGCGGTTGTAAAGTGCATCAACATCGGTGACGTAAAAGATCACGCGCCCCCACCAAGACCAGCGCCGCTCTGCAGGCTGGGCGATGAGGTTAAGATAGCTCTTCCCTGCTCGAAAGCTGGTGAATGACGATTCTTCGCCACCATGCAGGACCTCAAACCCCAACGCCCGGTAGAATCTGACAGCTCGCGACATTTCGTGCGTGGCCAGTGTGATTGCGCTGATCCCCTCAATCATAGACGGAGCTCTCCTGTTTCACTTCCCTGCGCCGTTTGCCGTCGATAGTGCTCCACCGGTCAGAATTAGCTCTTGATTCTAAGTAACGAGAGCCTTGCTCCGCGCGAACCCTAATGGCCGCTAGATTGTCGGTTCATCTCCTCCAATAGCTCGCGCATTGCATCAAATTGCGTGCCAAACCCTTTCCAATCGCCGGATTTCAATCGCTCCACTGCCTGATTGTAACGATCGAGCGCCTGCTGCGCTTGATTCATCGCAGAGCCCGTGCTTGGCAATTTCGCTGCATCGCTCGGCGTTGTCGGCGCGGTGCCAGCCTCTATGAATAGCGCCGACAAGGCCTCGGCAAGCGTCTCCTTCATGACGACGTTTTCGCCATAGGCCGCGATTACGCGCTTGAGCTCCGGCAAGTGTCCTTGCTCAGCCCGCAAATACAATGGCGATACATAGAGGATCGAATTATCGATTGGGATGACAAGCAAATTTCCCCGGATCACCCGCGAACCCATCTGGTTCCATAGCGAAATCTGCTGGGATATCTCGGTGTTCTGATGAATCCGGGCCTCAATCTGGAACGGTCCGTAGACGAGCTTCTCCTTGGGAAATTCATAGACGATCAGTTTGCCGTAGTCGGGCGCGTCGCATCGCGCTGCGAGCCACGCGATCATGTTGTCGCGGCGGCTTGGCACCATGGGGATCATGATAAAGAACTCGGCTTGGGTTTCTCCGGGTAGCCGCATGATGATGTAGTAAGGGACCATCAAGGCCACGCCACCATCGCCGTCCGGCTGGCGCGGAAATTGCCAAAGATCCTCGCGGTTATAAAAAACGTCGGCCGCTTCCATGTGGTAGGCCTGATAAAGCCGCGCTTGAATCAGGAAGAGGTCTTCTGGATAGCGAATATGCCTTTGCAAATCCGCCGGCATGGCCGCAAGCGGCTTGAACAACCCCGGAAAGATGCGCTGGTAGGTAGCGGCGATCGGATCTGTCGAGTCTGTCAGATAGAAATCAACTCTGCCGTTATAGGCATCAATGACGATCTTCACGGAATTGCGGATGTAGTTGAGATTGAGGTCAGGCGCAGGCTGCGCAGAAGGAAAATAGTCGCTCGTCGTATAGGCATCCTGCATCCAGAACATCCGGCCCTCGCTGATGACCAGATAGGGGTCACGATCAAGGGTCAGGAATGGGGTGATCGCGCGTACCCGCTCCTGAATACTGCGCCGGATCATTATTCTGCTGTCGTCGGTGACGTAGCTTGAGAGAAGTAGGTTCATATCGTTGAAGTGGTGGGCGAAGATGATTTTCCGCACCATTCCCGACAGGGGGACGCCACCGGCGCCGTCATAAGTTGCGTAGACGTTATCTTTGCCCTTTGGATAGTCGAACTCCGGCGTAGTTCCCTTAACGATAACGTAGTCGCTCTTGTGCTCCCCATAATAGATGCGTGGCTCGCGGATTTCAGGACCTCCGTCGGCAACTGGGGGAATATCGCGCAAATACAAGGGTGGGAGCCCCTCGCTGCTCTTTTGGGTGACCGGGCTCATCACCGCGCCGTTGCCGTGGGTAAACAGGAGGTGGAGGTTGACCCACGTCTGTGCGTTAGGTGGCAGCAGCGAGGATTTAAGTTCGCGCGCCGAAAGCATCACGCTTTGATAGGTCCCGCCAAGCCAGTAGCGATCTACATCCAGATTGTGAAGCTTGTAGTAGGTGCGAATCTCCTGCAGTTGCGCGTACGTATCCGACAACGGCCGCCAGTCCCACAGCCGTATATTGTCGATAGTCGCCTTGTTGGATTCAAGCGCCTTGAAGGTAAGGTTCTGTTCGGCCGGGAATGGTTTTGCCGCGATCTTGTCAAGATTGTAGGCCTCCCGGGTCAGCTTGATGTTGCGTTCGATGTAGGGACGCTCCAACTCCAGTTCGTTCGGTTTGACAAGCAATCGCTGGAACAATCCGGGGACCACGCCGGACAATAGGAAAACGGCGCTAAAGATGAGAATTATCGCCGCAGTTGGGAGCCGGTAGCTGAGCACTCGCAGGTTCGCCCATGCGGCGAATGCTGCGATGATCGAAAGTCCGATCAGCAACCAGAGGACAGGAAGCCCGACGTGGACGTCAGTGTAGCTTGCACCGACCACGACTCCATTGTCGCCGTAGAGCAGCAGGTAGCGGTCGAGACTATAGGACCATGCCTTCACGAAAAAAACTAATCCGAGCAGCACTGAGCCGTGGGCAATCGATGTTGGCGACATCGATCGTTGCCGAGCTTGGTATTCGATGTCGCCGTGCGCCCAATAGATCAGTCCAGTAAAAAGTGCGCTTATGAAGAGCGTGAGCAACATCCAATTCTTGACGGCGATATAAGCGGGCAAAGAAAAGAGATAGAATCCAATGTCCTTGTCGAAGAGCGGATCGTTCGCGCCATAGGGCACGCCATAGATGAACTGCAGAAAAACGATCCAGTGGCTGACCTCTCCCGAGGCGACCAGCAACGCGACAAGTCCTGCGCCAACAGCAATGGAGAGAGGCCATGGCAGCCGATCACGCAGAAATTCGAGCAGATCGGATGATGTTGTGGTGGCGGTGAGCTTCCGTGCGAAGCGAACGCGAGGCTGGACTTGCTGCCGGGCAAAATTAAGCGCGAGCCACGCGTTTGCCGATACCACGACGGCAGTCGCGGCGAAGACTGTGAAAAAAACGCCAGCCCTTGCACCGATCGTGGTCCAGAAGACGTGCAAGTAACCGATCGCGGAAAACCACATCCAGTCGACCAGAATGGCACCGGTGAGCCCCAGCAGGACTAGGCTGACAGCTCCGGCGATAGCCGCAATAAGGAGCGCCACCACCACGTTCCGCCGCGGTGCTTGCCGCTCTGGCCCGGTGATCCCGATCGTCATGGGTTTGATTATAGCAGAAGTGCGAAACGTCAGGCACCTGTTGTGGATCTGGCGTACCTGTTTTTTTGTGCGGCTCTGCCTACATTGGCGTTGATGCACCCAGCCGGAAGAGCGCGCATGAACGGCGATCTCACAATGGTGTCGCGTTGCTATGAGATTTCGGTGGTCGGGCATCTGGCGCCGGCACGCATGATGACGCCTGCATAATCCGTCGGGCGATCATTCGAGGCATGCCGAACGGTTGCTGCGCGACGTGTTTCAGCCCGGGTTTGAAGGGAGTGGCACCATGACTGATCTCTCCAGCCTCGAAGCCCGTTTCGGCGCAGGAAATTATGCGCCGTTGCCGGTTACGATCGTCCGCGGCAACGGAATTTACGTGTGGGACGAGAGCGGACGACGCTACATGGATATGATGGGGGCGTACTCGGCGGCCAGCTTCGGCCATTGCCATCCGCGTCTCGTTCAGGCACTGACCGAACAAGCGAGGCAGCTCGACACGATATCGCGCGCATATTTCAGTGATCGATTGGGGCCTTTTCTGGCGCGGGCCTGCACCCTGACCGGCGTGGATCTGGCGCTGCCGATGAACAGCGGCGCGGAAGCGGTGGAGACTGCACTCAAGGCCGCGCGCAAATGGGCCTACAAGGTCAAGGGCGTGCCAGACGGTCAGGCCGAGATCATTGCAGCAGAGGGCAATTTTCACGGCCGGACGATTTCCATCGTCGGCTTTTCATCCGTTGCCCAGTATCGTGATGGCTTTGGGCCATTCCCGCCCGGCTTCAGGCTCGTTCCGTTCGGTAACGCAGCTGCACTAAGCGCCGCGATCACACCGAATACAGCGGCCTTCCTAGTCGAGCCGATACAGGGGGAAGGCGGCATTAACGTGCCGCCGCCGGGTTACCTCGCGGAAGCCGAGCGCATCTGCCGGGCAAACAACGTGTTGCTGCTGTGCGATGAGATCCAAAGTGGCCTGGGACGCACCGGCCGACTGCTGGCGTGTCAACATGAGGGGGTCTTGCCAGACGGGTTGATGCTCGGCAAGGCGCTCGGCGGCGGGCTTCTGCCAGTGTCGCTGTTTCTCGCGCGTCGCGAGGTCATGAAGGTTTTCACACCGGGAGATCACGGCAGCACGTTCGGTGGAAATCCGATCGCTGCTGCGGTCGGATTGGCCGCTCTTGAAACGCTGATTGACGAGGGATTGATCGAGCGGGCTGCGACTGTCGGCGCCCATCTTCTCAATCGGCTCGCTTCGATCAAGAACCCGATCATCCGCGATGTGCGAGGCCGCGGCCTGTTCGCCGGGGTCGAACTGGATCGCGACTTGGCGAGTGCGGGCGCCGTGGTCATGCGCCTGTTGCGGGCGGGTGTGTTGACCAAGGATACCCACCGCAACACGATACGCTTTGCTCCGCCCTTGATCATCGATGAGTCACAAGTCGACTGGGCGGTGGATCGGCTCACCGAAGTTCTGGACGATGTCGCCAAAACGGATGCTCTTCTCAGGTAGTGATACGATCGCACGAGGTCAGCCGACGTCGAACGCCGTGGGCGAGCGGAAGGTTGTGGTCAGCCGGTTGCATCATTCTCATGATAACACCATTGATACCAAGGGGATTTTTGGCACTGAAGTTTGCACCGCGTGACTGTGCTATGCTGAGATTTATGAGAACCGCTCAAGCCGGGTTGCATAGGGTCCTAACCAGGGAGGATGATCATGGTAACGTATGTCGTGCTTGCCAAGTTCACCGATCAAGGAATCCGCAGTGCTAAGGAGTCTCCAAAGCGGGCAGATGCCTTCAAGCAATTAGCAAAGACGTTTGGAGTGACCGTGAAGGACATCTTCTGGACGCAGGGACGGTATGACGTCGTGACAATCGTCGAAGCGCCAGATGAGGCTTCCGCCATGTCGCTTAGCTTGAGTCTTGGCGCACTCGGCAACGTACGCACCGAATCGTTGCGAGCCTTCTCTGCTGCGGACATGACGACGATTGTCGGCAAGATGGTCTGACGACGGGCGCCCTTGACCGGCATCCATGGCTGCACATCAGGTTGTATGTGTGGGACTGAAATCGCTCCATACGCGCGATCAACACTGCGTCGCCGGTAGCAGGATTCGAACTACGACATTCTCCGCCAATGTTTCGCCAATGAAACGGCCGAGCGCCGCAAAGGTTGTAATGACAGCGTGTCCAACTATTCGGGCCGTAGACGCGCATACATTTCGCGCCTGCGCCGCTGCGACATACAAATTCTGACGACTCCGTTCAAAAGGAGCGTGTCAATGACGTATGCAGCGAGGGTGAAGTCCTTGCTGGGTAAGCGAAGGCCAACCGTCGAGAATTCGGTCTACTGCTTGCAGGGCTAGAAACCCGAAAACTTGAGGCCAAGCCTGAATTGAACAAGGTCCACGCTCGGTGAAATAAAGCGCGCTGCGCCGACGGTCGGGATCGCAGTTGTCTTGTGCATCTCGGTATCGAGTTCAATGTGGCGATATTCCACGCCCGCGTAGAGCCAGTTCGTAATCAGGTAGTCGATGCCGCCGCCGGCGTACCAGCCGGTCGGTCGCCTCTCTACCGTGTTCCCGGCATTAGGAAAGCCTTTGGCGAAGAAGGAGGAGTAAACGGAAGCCTGTGCGTAACCGCCAGTTGCGTAGACCGTCCACTGCGGGCTGAAAACCCAGCCGACGCGTGGCCCGGCGGTGAACAACTGAGACATCTTGATCGTGGCATCGAAAGCCGCGGCAAAAAACGGAGCGTCAAGGCAATATCATATAGCTCGGCTGAAGTGACTGCGCAGGCGTCGCTATCGCTTTTGTGCCTTCTCCGCCGCCCGGCGCAGCGCCTCGGCCATCGCCCCACCGGCGGACGAGGCGGGTTGCGGCGCCTTGCGCGGGGCCGGCGTTTTGGCAGACGGCCGGGTGTCGGCCCGGGATTCGTTCCTGCGATCTGGCTTTGCGCCGAGTTCATCGTCGAGCCTTAGCGTCAGCGCAATCCGATTTCGCGGCACGTCAACTTCCAGCACCTTGACGCGCACGATATCGCCGGGCTTCACGACCTCTCGCGGATCCTTGATGAAGGTCCTGGACATAGCCGAAATGTGCACCAGTCCGTCCTGATGCACGCCCACGTCCACGAACGCACCAAACGCGGCGACGTTTGTGACCGCACCTTCCAGCACCATGCCAGGCTTGAGGTCGCTGACTTTCTCGACGCCATCCTTAAAGACTGCGGCCTTGAAGGCTGGGCGCGGATCACGGCCGGGCTTTTCCAGCTCGCGCAGAATATCGGTCACAGTCGGCAGGCCGAATGTGTCATCGACAAACGACTGTGGTTTGACCTGCCGCAGTATCTCGGCGTTGCCGATCAGCGCCTTGATATCGCTCTTTGTGGCGGCGAGAATTCGGCGGACCACGGGATAGGCTTCCGGGTGGACACCGGATGCATCGAGCGGATCCTCACCGTTGGTGATGCGCAGAAATCCTGCGCACTGTTCGAACGCTTTCGGGCCGAGGCGCGGCACATCCTTGAGCGCCTTGCGCGACCGGAACGGCCCATTCGCATCGCGATGCTGGACGATGCTCTGCGCGAGCCCCGATCCGATACCCGATACACGCGCCAGCAACGGCGCCGAGGCAGTGTTTGCATCGACACCAACCGCGTTCACGCAATCCTCGACCACCGCATCGAGCGAACGGGACAGCTTGGCTTCGCCGAGATCGTGCTGATACTGGCCGACGCCAATCGATTTCGGATCGATTTTGACGAGTTCGGCCAGCGGGTCCTGCAATCGCCGCGCAATCGAGACGGCGCCACGCAGCGTCACGTCCAGTCCCGGAAGTTCCTCGGACGCGAATGCGGACGCCGAATAGACCGAGGCGCCGGCTTCGGACACCACGATCTTCGACATCTTCAGCTCCGGAAGCAGCTTCACAAGTTCGGTCGCGAGCTTGTCGGTTTCGCGTGATGCCGTGCCGTTACCGATTGCAATCAGTTCGACGCGATGCTCGCGCGCAAGCTTGCCGAGAATCGCGAGGGCCTCGTCCCAGCGCCGCTGCGGTTCATGCGGGAAGATTGCCGTTGTGGCGACGACCTTGCCGGTTGCATCGACAATGGCAACCTTGACGCCGGTGCGATACCCCGGATCGAGGCCCATGGTAACCCGTGCACCAGCCGGGGCCGCCAGCAGCAAATCCCGCAGGTTTGACGCGAAGACGCGGACCGCTTCCTGTTCGGCGGCGGTCCATAGCCGCATCCGCAGGTCGATGTTGAGATGCATCTGGATCTTGGTGCGCCACGCCCAGCGCACCGTTTCAGCCAGCCATCGGTCGCCGGGGCGTCCTTTGTCCGCAATGGCGAAGCGCTGCATGATCCGGAATTCGTAGGAGCTGACGGCAGCAGGCGTCGCGGCAGGTGCCTCCGGGAGCATCTGTAGATCGAGTATTTCTTCCTTCTCGCCACGAAACATCGCAAGAATTCGATGCGATGGCAGCTTGTTCAAGGGTTCATTGAAGTCGAAGTAGTCGCTGAACTTGGCACCGGCTTCCTTTTTGCCGTCGCGCAGCTTCGAGGCGAGGAGTCCATTCGACCACATGTGTTCGCGAAGGCCGCCGATCAGGTCTGCGTCTTCCGCAAAGCGCTCCACTAGAATTGAACGCGCGCCATCCAACGCCGCCGCCGCGTCCGCGACCTGTTTGTCCGCATCAATGAAAGACAGGGCGGCGACTTGCGGGTCGTTCTGCGGCTGTGTGAGCAGCAAGTCTGCGAGCGGCTCAAGCCCAGCCTCCTTGGCGATTTCCGCCTTGGTGCGGCGCTTTGGCTTGAACGGCAGATAGATGTCCTCAAGGCGGCCTTTGCTGTCCGCGGCGAGAATGGCAGCTTCAAGCGCCGCGTCGAGCTTGCCCTGTTCGCGAACCGAGTTGAGGATGGTGACACGGCGGTCTTCAAGCTCGCGGAGATAGTTCAATCGCTCTTCCAGCGTTCGCAACTGCGCGTCGTCGAGCGCGCCGGTGGCTTCCTTGCGGTAGCGCGCGATAAAAGGAACGGTGGCGCCGCCATCCAGCAGCGCAACTGCGGCCTCGACCTGTTGTTCGCGTACATCAAGTTCTTCGGCGATCCGTTGAGATATTGTCTTTGCCACGCAGTGTCTTCCTTAGCGAGAAACCGCGTTCGTGAATCGTGACCGCGGAAACGGCTTATGGACCACAGATCGGCGATTCATCAACCCCATTGCGAAGGAAAATGGATCTGTGGATGAGCTATGCCGACTTCGACCGCAGTTGTCGCACCTCTGTTGCTCACGATATAACGGGACGAAAGGATGGCGATCATGTTCCTGATGGATGGGCCGGAGCATGCCAAATTCACGCTTCTTCTTGCGCACGGCGCCGGCGCGGCGATGGATTCAGCCGCCATGACGGCGATGGCGAAGATCCTGGCTGAATCCGGTTTTCGCGTTGCGCGCTTCGAATTCGATTATATGGCGAGCCGCCGCACGTCCGTTGGCCGAAAGCCGCCCCCGCGCGCCGACAAGCTGAAGCCGGAGTTCGTCGCTGCGATTGATGCGCTCGATGTGAAAGGGCCGCTGATCATCGGCGGCAAGTCCATGGGTGGCCGCGTCGCGAGCATGGTCAGCGATGAGCTTTATGCGTCCCGGCGAATCTCAGCTCTTCTTTGTCTGGGTTATCCGTTCCACCCGCCGGGTAAACCCGACCAGCTACGGACCCAGCATCTTGCTGAGATTAGAACGCCAACCCTGATTGTGCAGGGGACACGCGATGAGTTTGGCTCTCGGGAAGAGGTCCGGTCGTACGGGTTGTCGAAGAGCATCGACATCCTCTGGCTGGAAGACGGCGATCACGATTTGAAGCCGCGAAAGAGTGTATCGGGCTTTTCAGCAGCCGATCATTTGAAGACCCTCGGTAAGGCGGTCGCGTCGTGGTCCGACAAGATCGTCAGCTGAGTGCTGGCCGATTACCGCAGCGGCATTGGCGGCCGCGGAACGCTGGTGTCGCCGGGTTGCGGCGGAAGCTGCGTAGGCGCTGGTGGCGGAATGTAGGCTTCGCGCTGTGCAGTGCCCTGCGGGTAAGGTTGCCGTTGCGAGTAGGTTGGCGGTGAATACGGCGCGGGACTTTGCTGGGCTACGGCGGGTGCACGCTGAGGTCGCGGCGGCGCTGGCTTCGATGCTTGCGTGGTGAGCTTGCGGCGCGCTTCGTGCTCCGTGGCTTTGGCGACGTCGCGGCTTAGCTGCGCCTGACCGGCCTGCAATTGCTCGACTGTTTGCTTCAGCGAAGCGATTTCACGCGTCATCGATTCGATCGACTGCGTAATCTCGGGAGGAACCACGCCCTGCGCAGGAGGTGCGTCCACCGCCGCTGTGGCGGGAGCCGTCGCCGGCTGTGGCGTCGGTGCGGTCTCCGCTGCCTCCTGCGCGGGAGCTGGATCGGCGGCCGGTTGGGACGCGGCGGCTTGAGGCGCCGTGTTTTGCGGTTCAGCGGCGCTTTGCGCCGGAGCGACCGCGCCTGGAATAAGTTGCAGCACCAGATCCGAAACTCTCTGCCTCGCTTCTCCCCCATAGGAATACCAGGCTGCAGCTACAGCGATACCCGCGCAGACGATGACCAGGATGGTGCCGCGACGGCCCCCCGTGCGTGGTGTCAGATTGCGGATGGCAGCGGTGTTGTCATTCAATGGATCTGCACGGAGCAATGGTTCAGCTGCCGGTTCGGGGGATACTGGAGACGGAACGTTGAGTCCGGATGGATCGGGCGCAAGACGTGGTGCTAGGTCACGGAGCTGCGCCACGATGACGTCGTGCGGATCGTCGATTTGTGAATCCGCGTCTTGCAACTTGAATTGCATGGGCTCTCCGTGGCGATGCGTGGCGGACATTCTGGTTTGTCCGTGCACAGGGAGGCATCGAGCTTTGACCACACCAAGGCCGTACGATGAAAAGTATGAGGCAGGGGAACCAGATTTTGCCTTAAGTGTCAGGTTCATGGGAGCCGATTTCCTGCGATTGGATCGGAGCAGGATATCTGATCCCGAAGTCAGAAATTCGCGCTCAAGCTTGCATTCCATTTCGGAATTTATGTTCTTCTAGCGGACGCCGTAGAGCATCGGCAGGATTGAAGCATCGCCGCCCGCGCGGTTGAGCCGCCTTTGGGCATCCAGCGGAGCGATACGATCTTCAGCAATGCGAAATACGTTGCGACGTCGTGACGTTAGTTCGTATTCTCGGATTTCCAGGCAGGCCAACGTGCTCCGGGAGACGGTCGTGAGAAATCCGTACGAGGTTCTTGACGTTTCCCCGACGGCTTCTTCTGCGGATATCCAGAAGGCTTATCGAAAACTGGCGAAGAAGCTGCATCCGGACCTGAATCCGGGCGACAAATCAGCCGAAGAAAAGTTCAAGGAAGTCGCCGGCGCATATGATCTTCTCAGCGATGCAGAGAAACGGAAGCGCTTTGATAGTGGCGAGGTCGATGCAACCGGGGCGGAACGCCCGCAGCACCATTATTATCGGGATTTTGCAACCTCGGACGAGGGGCATCATTACGCGGACAGTTCCGGTTTTTCCGATTACATGGACACTGACGACGCGTTCGCTGAACTCCTGAGAAGGGGCCAAAGAGCGCGGGCGAACCGGCGTGGACGTGATCTGCACTACACCTTGCTAATCGATTTTACGGATTCGATTACGGGTGCAAACAAGCGCCTGACGCTGCCGGACGGCGGCTCGCTCGACGTGAAAATTCCGCCGGGTTTGGTGGATGGACAGGTCTTGCGCCTGAAAGGCAAGGGAGCGCCAGGCACCGGCAAGGGTGAGCCCGGCGATGCCTTGATCGAGGTCGAAGTCGTGCCTGATCGGCGCTTCACACGCGAGGGGGACGACATATCTATAGAATTACCCGTCTCCCTATCCGAGGCCGTACTCGGAGGGCGGATTCGCGTCCCGACGCCGACAGGCGATGTGTCGATGTCAGTGCCAAAAGGTTCGAATACCGGAACGACCTTGCGGCTGAGAGGGAAAGGCGCCCCCCGTCGCGGCGGCGGCCAAGGCGATCAGTTCGTGAAGCTGAAGGTGGTTTTGCCTAAATCGCCGGACCCCGAACTCGAGGCATTTGTCTCGAATTGGGAGAAGGGCAGGGAGTTCAATCCACGTGAGGACAGGACGTCATGAACAAGCAGGAGTTTCTGTCTTATTCGGGTCTCCAGGCACAGACGCTGGATATTTGGCTGGATCAGCAGTGGATCATTCCCGAAGAAACCGCCGCGGGCGTTCAGTTCTCCGATGTCGACGTTGCTCGTGCCCATCTTATCCATGATCTGAAAAACGATCTGGGAGCAAACGACGAGGGTATCGACGTCATTCTTCATCTGATGGATCAGCTTCACGGACTGCGCCGCGCGTTCGCGGAGTTGCAACGGGAGATTCAGAAGTCCTCACCTTAGGTGCGAGATTTGCAGCGCAGGCTAGTCACCGAAGCTGCGAGCTAAGCCGGGAGATCCAAAATGAGCGGAAGATTGGCCACGCTGGGACACGGCGAAATCGACTCCCTCATCCTGCAGGCGTTGGTGCGCAAGCTTGTCGCGAAGAATGTCCTCTCGCCAGATGATGTTCGCGCTCTATTGTTTGAGGCGGCGACACGCCTCGATCTCGTGGGCAGCAACCAGACGCCCCAGGCTGCGCAGATCATTGTTGAGGAAGACTTGGTGCCCGCGTTTCTTGGGGGATGATTTTCAATGCACGCTAACTCAATGAGGAGGACGTTGTGATGAAAGATCAGATCAAGGAAAACATGGAAGTCATCGGCGCTGATGGTGTCCACGTCGGTACAGTTGATCGCGTCGAAGGTGATCGCATCAAGCTCAAAAGAAGTGACAGCTTCGGGAAGCACGAGGGGCATCATCATTACATCGAGAGGGGGTTTGTCGCCGGCGTAGAAGGGGACAAGGTGCGCCTGTCCGCGAATGCGGACATTGCCGTAACTCTGGAGGAGGAGTCGTCGGGTCGGCCCGTCAGGCTGTGATGGATTCCTCGAGGCAGTCACGCGGGCCGCTCGTCTTCGACCCATCGCATTTCCGTTTTGGTGTGCCAATTAGGAAAGTCACCTCGATGCAACAGTATGATCTCTACATTAACGCGAAAAAGCCAGCCATCGGCCTCTACGTGCGCAAAGGGACAAATCTTCCGGATCTCGCCGACAAGGCTGATTGGGTTTTTGATGGCAGTGCTGCACAAGACCTGCTTCCTCCGAGCGTCATAGAGGGCGTAGCAGCTTCCGGACACGCCTTTCGGGACATGGATTAGCCGGTGGCGCGATCCGGTTTGTTCTTCCAAGAGCGCGGCGCATCGAGGTTCGCCGCGATTGGCAGCGATGGACCCAATATTCTGGCGTCGCGTGCTTGGCGCGGATACGATGTGACTTGCACTTTTGCGCGCCGTTCGATGAACTGGCGATGTGTTGCAAATGGCATCGAACGGATCGAGTATGGTTTCAAATTTGCCGCCTCCCGTGTCCCAGTCGGTCGCTGTCGGGCTTACGCGTGCGGCAATCTTCCTTGTCGTGACGATCAATCCGGGGCCATCTTCTGAAGAGGCCGTTCGCGGTCTGTGCGGCGATCTTTCCAGCCTGCTGCGCGGTGTGGGATTTCGCGATTTGAACGGACAGTTGTCCTGTATCATGGGGTTTGGCTCCGACGCCTGGGACCGGCTGTTCGGAACGCCGAGACCAAAGGACCTGCATCCCTTTCGTGAAATTCGTGGTGTGCACACCGCCGTTTCGACGGCTGGCGACATCCTCTTTCACATTCGTGCGGCGAGCATGGATTTGTGCTTCGAACTGGCAACGCACATTATGTCGCGGCTCGCCGGTGCGGTCGCCGCCGTGGACGAGGTGCACGGCTTCAAGTTTTTCGACGACCGCGATCTGATCGGTTTCGTTGACGGGACTGAAAACCCGGTGGGACAGGCTGCCGAACTGGCCGCCCTTGTCGGCGATGAGGACACCGCCTTTTCCGGGGGCAGCTATGTGATCGTGCAGAAATACCTTCACGACGTGGAGCGATGGAACAAGGTGCCCGTCGAGGAGCAGGAGAACATCATCGGCCGGCACAAGCTGTCCGATATCGAACAACCCGACTCCATGAAGAAACCCTATGCGCACAATGTTCTGACCTCGATCGAAGAGAACGGTGAGCAGCTTCAGATCCTGCGCGACAACATGCCGTTCGGCGAGGTGGGCAAGGGCGAATTCGGCACCTATTTCATCGGTTACGCGCGGTCGCCTCATCGCATCGAGAAGATGCTGGAAAACATGTTTGTCGGTAACCCGCCGGGCACTTATGACCGTCTGCTTGATTTCAGCCGTGCGGTAACAGGATCTCTGTTCTTTGTGCCGACAGCGACGTTTCTGGACGACGTTGGTGCCGAGGCGCAGCCAGTTGCGAAGGGCGGGACGAAAGAGGCTCCTGAGCCTCGGCTAAAATCGGATGCTCGTCCTGGCGATGGCTCACTCGGTATAGGATCCCTGAAGAAAGAGGCTGGACATGAATAATCTCTATCGGCACCTCGCGCCCGTTTCGGAGGGAGCATGGGAGCAAATCGAGCAGGAGGCGTCCCGCACCCTCAAGCGTCATCTGGCAGCACGCCGTGTCGTTGACGTTGTCGGCCCGAAAGGATTCGATTTTTCCGCGGTCGGGACAGGTCATGTCAAGCAGATCCCGGCGCCTGGCGAGGGAATCCAGACCACGCAACGCGAGGTAAGGGCGCTCGTTGAGTTACGTGTCCCGTTCGAACTTACGCGACAGGCGATCGATGACGTAGAGCGCGGTGCAACGGATTCGGACTGGTCGCCCGTCAAGGAGGCGGCGAGGAAGATCGCATTTGCCGAAGATCGCTCCGTTTTCAATGGATATGCTGCGGCCGGAATTCAAGGCATCCGCGAAGGCAGCAGCAATGCCGTTGTGACACTTCCGGGCAGCGTAAAGGGCTATCCGGACGCTGTGGCGCAAGCCGTCAGCCAATTGCGCCTCGCGGGCTGCGATGGACCATATGCACTTGTGCTTGGGGCGGGCGCATACGCAGCCGTGTCCGGCGGAAGCGACGATGGGTATCCGGTCTTTCATCATATCGAGCGTGTGGTGGATGGCGGGATCATCTGGGCGCCTGCCATTGAGGGCGGGTTCGTGCTCACCACGCGCGGTGGGGACTTCGAACTGGATATCGGTCAGGACTTCTCCATTGGTTATCTCAGCCATTCCAGCTCAGTTGTTGATCTCTATTTGCAGGAAACCTTCACGTTTCGGCAATTGACAGCCGAGGCGGCTGTTGCGCTTGTGACGGCAAAAAAATGATTGCGTGGCTCATTGTGGAGAGGATGGTGATACATGGCCGGTCAGATGGCTGTTGATCCCTCCCGTCCCCATGTCGTCATCGTCGGAGCCGGCTTCGGCGGGCTTGAGGCAACGCGGGGTCTTGCCGACGCACCTGTGCGCATCACGATCGTTGACCAGCGCAACCATCATCTGTTTCAGCCGCTGCTTTACCAGGTCGCCACCGCAACGCTCGCCACCTCGGAAATCGCCTGGCCTGTCCGTCATCTTGTCCGCAGGCAGGAGAATGTCACGACGCTGCTCGGGAGTGTCGCCGGCGTGAACGTCGAGGCGAAGCAGGTGATGCTGGACGGCGAGGAGCCGATCGCTTTTGATGTCCTGATTTTGGCGACCGGGGCCCGCCATGCCTACTTCGGTCACGACGAATGGGAGCCATATGCACCCGGGCTCAAGACGCTGGAAGACGCCACCAAAATCAGGCGGCGTATTCTGTCCGCGTTTGAGCAGGCCGAGTGGGAGACGGACGCGGCAGAGCGTGCAAAATTTCTGACCTTTGTCGTTGTTGGCGCAGGGCCGACCGGTGTCGAACTTGCAGGCACCATCGCCGAGCTCGCGCGCGACACGTTGAGAGGTGACTTTCGCAATTTCGATACAAGAAGCGCGAGGGTTGTTCTTATCGAAGCCGGACCTCGCATCCTCTCCAGTTTCAGCGAAGATCTGTCGGGCTATGCGCAACGGGCGCTGACGCGGCTCGGAGTCGAGATCAAACTGGGGCGCGCGGTTTCAAAGTGCGGAGAAGGCGGAGTCGAGCTTGACGGCGAATTCCTTGCCGCAAAGACCATCATCTGGGCAGCGGGAGTAGCTGCTTCGCCCGCCGCGGAGTGGCTGCATACACCGGCAGATCGTGCAGGCCGGGTTCTTGTGCAGCCTGACCTGACGGTGCCGGGACATCCGAACATCTTTGTGATTGGCGATGCCGCGCATGTTGAAACGGCGGATGGAAAGCTGATACCTGGCGTGGCACCGGCGGCCAAGCAGGAGGGGCACTATGTCGCGGAGGTGATTCGAGCGCGGCTGAAGGGTGGCAGCCCAGGTGCGCCGTTCGCGTATAGGAACGCGGGCAACCTCGCCACGATTGGGAAGCGCGCAGCCATTGTCGATTTCGGCTGGATCAAGTTGAAGGGCCGCATCGCCTGGTGGATGTGGGGTATCGCTCACATCTTCTTCCTGATCGGACTGCGCAATCGTCTTGCCGTCGCGCTGAGCTGGTTGTGGATCTATGTCAGCGGACAGCGCAGCGCTCGCCTTATTACGCAGGGCAACATCAGGAAGGGCGGGAACTAGACCCGTCCTATGCGCGGTGTTAACGGGTTCGAGGCGAAGCATGAAAGTCGCAGTGATGGGCGCCGGAGCCGTCGGTTGCTATTTCGGCGCGATGCTTGCTAGGGCGGGGCATGTCGTGACCTTGATAGGTCGGTCCCAGCATGTGGAGGCAGTCAAGCAGCACGGTCTGTTACTCGAACATCGTGATTTCAAGGACCACGTGCAGGTTGCCGCGACGACTGACGCCATCGGTGTTGCGGGCGCGGATGTCGTTCTGTTCTGCGTGAAATCGGCTGATACGGAAGCTGCCGGACGGCTGATCGCTCCGCATCTGAAGCGGGGTGCGGTGATCTTGTGCCTGCAGAACGGCGTCGACAACGCGGACCGCCTGCAAACGACGGTCGATCAGATTGCCGTGCCTGCGATCGTCTACGTGGCGGCTGAAATGGCTGGACCAGGTCACGTCAAGCATCATGGCAGGGGCGAATTGATTGTAGGGGCCTCTCCATCAAGCACTGATCTCGCTGCAACCTTCACACAGGCTGGCGTACCTACTGTGGTCTCTGACAAGGTTATCGATGAACTCTGGATCAAGCTGATCACGAACTGTGCGTACAATGCGCTGTCGGCGGTGGCGCAGTTGCCTTATGGGCAGTTGTTCGAGGTCAGCGGTGTAACTGAAGTTGTCAGGAGCGTCGTCGCGGAATGCACGGCGGTCGCATCGGCCCTGGGCGTTGCCGTGCCGGGAGACATCAGTGAAACCGTTCTGGCACTGGCCAACTCGATGCCAAACCAATGCTCATCCACGGCTCAGGATCTAGCGCGCGGCAAGAAAACCGAAATTGACTATCTGAACGGATATGTCGTGCGGAGGGGCGAGGAGCTTTCGATTCCGACGCCAACCAATCGGGCGCTTCTTGTCATGGTCAGGCTGCTTGAAGAAAAAGCCCGGCGAACGCTTCGGTGAGCCGGCTGCTGCTGTGTCGCCTGGCTTCCCGTGATCTTGTCGAGGTTTGGGAAGCTGCAGCGCGACTTCTTACTGGCTGGTTGGTGCAGAAAACAGGGCTGACGATCCGCGGATATCGGCTTTCCGTTCATGGATCCTCAACGAGGCCGCGGCGTCGTGAGCATGATGATCGCCTGGTGAGAGTTTGCTGTTGTCAGATCAAGACCCTTGCTGATATTGCGCGCATCACTCCTGCTGTTAACGAGAGGCGCGCAGAATGAATCAAACTGTTGGTATCGTCGGTATCGGGATTATGGGCACCGCAATGGCGCGTAACCTGCGCGAGTCAGGCTTTACCGTCGTTGGATATGATCCCGTGCCCGCGGCCTCCGCGCGCCTGAATTCGCTGGGAGGGCAGGCGCTGGCTTCTCCGCGCGCGGTTGCCGAAGCGGCGCCGATCACCATCATGTCCTTGCCGAAAGCCGAAGCGTTGACCGAAGTCATTGGCGGCGCCGATGGCGTCGCCAATGCGACAGGCACCGGGCAGATTGTCATCGAGTGCTCCACGTTGCCGCTGGATATCAAGCAGGCTGCGTTCGATGTCATGAAGAAGAGCGGCAAGGTGCTTCTCGACTGTCCGATCAGCGGCACAGGGGCTCAGGCGGTCGCAAAGGACCTTGTGATCCTGGGCAGCGGTGACAAGGCGGCTTTTGAACGCTGCGCTCCGGTTTTTGCCGGCATGTCCCGCGTGCAGCATTATCTGGGGCCGTTCGGGCGCGGGAGTATCATGAAGTATATCGCCAACCATCTGGTGACGATCCACAACGTCGCGGCGGCTGAGGCGATGGTTCTGGGCATCAAGGCCGGAATTGACCCCGCGATTGTCTACGATACGCTGGCGGATAGCGCAGGTACATCCCGCATGTTCCAGATGCGCGGTCCGCTGATGCGCGACGAGCGTTATGATGAACCGACTGCAACGATCCGCATGCAGCTTAAGGATATTGCAATCATCGACGCCTTTGCGGCCGGTCTCGACTGTGCCTTACCGGTTTATGCGGCGGCGTCGCAAGTTTATCACGCTGGCTCGGCGCTCGGGCGCCGGGAGCAGGACACCGCTGCGGTTTGTGCCGTGCTGGAAACCATGCATGGAATTGACCGGAAGACGCTCAAGCCGTAGAGCCGTCGGCGCTTCCTCTCATCCTTGAGCTTAAGTATCTTCGAAAGGTACGGCATGGCCGATCTGACAATCATGGTTGCGCCGAACGGCGCACGCAAAGGCCATGCGGAACATCACAATCTACCCCTGACAGCCGAAGCGATCGCAGCGGATGCGCTGGCGTGCAAGACAGCCGGTGCGCAGGCTGTTCATATGCACGTTCGCGATGCGGACGGGCGTCATACGCTTGATGCGTCACGCTATCTGGCTGCGACCGAAGCGGTGCGGCGGCTCGTTGGTCCGGAATTCGTTATCCAGATCACAACCGAGGCAGTCGGCATGTTCAGGCCCGATGAGCAGATCGCGGTGGTTCGGGCCGTTCGTCCCGAGGCTGTGAGCATTGCGACCAAGGAGTTGATCCCGGACGCGAGCGCGGAAGCCGCTGCTGCGGATCTCTACCGATGGGCCCATGAGCAGAAGATTGCAGTCCAGCACATCGTTTATGCTGCGAATGAATTTGATCATCTGCTCGATCTAATGAAACGCGGGATCATCCCCGGTCGCCGGCACTCCGTTATCTTCCCGCTTGGCCGCTATGCTGTCGCGCAGGAAAGCGATCCCGCTGAACTCGCACCGTTCGTTGCGAAAGTTCGCGACAACGGGGGTACCGAGCGGTTCGACTGGTGGGTTTGCGCTTTTGGTGCGTCTGAGACAGCGTCGCTGGTTGCGGCCGCAGCCATGGGCGGGCATTGCAGGATCGGTTTCGAGAACAGCTTCATGAATGCAGATGGCAGCCGCGCCGACAGCAACGCAGAACGCGTCCAGGATTTGCAGGCAGCATTGTGCGGAATTCATCGCCCGCGTTCGTCGCGCGCGCAGATACTGCGAGCGCTGGGCAGGCCAGATTAGGCTACCGCGAGGAGCCTAAAGGCCCGCTTCGCATCAGGAAATTCGAAATTTTGCAGGACGGATTGGCGCGCTTCACGCTTTGTGCGGCGCACTGCGCAGAGCCGTGCTTGCAATTCCGGCGACGTTGCGTTATTTATCAGGTGATAAAATAAAAAGCATCAATCAGTTTACGGGAGAGCAGGCATGAAAGTCCTTGGTTTCAACCACCTTTCCATCGGCGCGAAGAACCTCGAAGAGTCCGCCCGCTTCTATCAGACCGTGCTGGGCATGGAGTTGATCCCGACCTATAATTTCGGCTTCAAAACCAAGTATCTGCGTTGCGGTGATCTTCAACTGCACCTGTTTGAACTTGAGGATAGCGTCCCAGTGTATCAGCACTTTGCGCTCGATGTGGACGACTTTCATGCGGCTTATGAGAAAGCGAAGGCTATCGGAGCGCTCGATTCCTCGGCGTTTCGCAATTCCGTCAACGAGCTCCCCGACGGGTGTGTTCAGATGTACCTGCGTGATCCCGCCGGCAATCTGGTCGAGATCGACTGGCCGGATGTGAACACGCTGGACCGGTCGCGGATTCCGGAGATGAAACTGTTGTCCGAATTTGCGACGCAGGATGACGAAGGACTGAAGGCTTCGCTCTATCTCGATCGTCCGCATATCAAGCCGAATGCTCCGAGGAAAGCATCGGCGCGATAGTTTTAGGGAGGCGAGCATGTCGGGTACCGTTCATAAGCTTGGTCTGGACCGTCGTTCAAACGGTCAGGATGATGCATATTCGGAGATGCTGGAGCGTGCGCACGCGCTGGTTCCGAAATTGCGGGAGCGTGCTGCAAAGACGGAGGAAATGCGGCGCCTTCCTCCGCAAACCGAGCGAGAGCTTCATGAAGCCGGCCTGTTCAGGATTCTTCAGCCCAAGCGGGTGGGTGGCTCCGAGCTCGATTACGTGGCGCTGGTGGATTTCGCGGACGTCGTCGCACTTGCCGATGCGTCGGTTGCGTGGAATCTCGCGAATCTGGCCAGCCATCACTGGATGCTGGGTATGTTCGATGTGCGTGCGCAGGACCTGATCTGGAACGAGAATGTCGATGCCCTGATTGCATCGTCGTTCGTATTCCCTGCCGGCCGCGCCACGAAGGTCGCCGGTGGGTATACCCTGTCAGGCCGTTGGCCGTTCTCATCGGGCGTCGATTCCAGCAGCTGGAACATGCTGGCAGGCATCGTGTCGTCCGATGATGATGCGGATGGTGTGGAATACCGGATCTTCTTGCTGAAGCAGTCTGACTACAAGATTCTCGACACATGGAGTTCGACCGGCCTCAAGGGGACTGGATCCAACGATGTCGAAGCCAAGGATGTATTTGTCCCGGATTACATGACCCTTGCGGTCAGGGACGTTGGTGGTGGAGCGACACCCGGAAGCGCAGTGAATCCCGGTGCGCTTTACGCCTTGCCAGTCTTTTCACTGTTTCCGTTCGTTCTCTCGGGAGCAGGCCTGGGTAATGCCCAGGCCTGCCTTGATGATTACGTCGGGATCGCCAAGCATCGCGCCTCGACCTACAACCGCGCGAAACTGGGTGATCTGCAGACAACACAGATCAAGATCGCTGAGGCGTCTGCAAAGGTTGATGCAGCGCGTCTGATCATGCGCCGGACCTGCATTGAGGCGATGTCCGACGCCCGTCGCGGCGTCGTCCCCGACCTTTCGGAGAAAACCAGATACCGGCGCGACGGCGCATATGCGGTCAATCTGTGCACCGAAGCGGTTTCCACATTGTTTTCGGCGAGCGGCGCGCGGGGCCTTTACACGACTGGCGCTCTGCAGCGGCAATTCCGCGATGCCCATGCGATTAATGCACACATTGCGTTTAGCTTCGATGCATCCGGAACCAACTACGGCCGCGTCGCGCTTGATCTGCCGTCCGAAAATCTGACCCTTTAAGAGGTGCGGGTCATGGTTGCTGCTTCGCAGAATCCGGCCGACTTCAGGAACGAGCTTTCGAGCGACAGTTCATCGATTGATCCGCGCGATTTCCGGAACGCGCTGGGGGCTTATGCGACCGGCGTTACTGTCATCACGGCGGCGACGCCGGACGGCAAGCAGGCAGGCTTGACCTGCAATTCGTTCGCGTCGGTTTCGCTCAACCCGCCACTCGTGCTGTGGAGTCTGGTGACCTATTCGCCAAGCATGAGCATCTTTCAGAACGCGAGCCATTTTGCGGTCAACGTGCTGGGGGCGTCGCAGCAGGAGTTGGCGAAACAATTTGCCACGCGCGCCGAGGACAAATTCGCTGGGGTCTCATGGAAGCCCGGGTTGGGGGATGCGCCGGTCCTTGCGGATGCGGTGGCAACCTTTCAGTGTCGTAGTGCCGACCGCTATTACGGGGGCGACCACGTTATTTTCCTTGGTGCGGTCGAGGCTTACGATTACAACCGGGCAGAGCCGCTGCTGTTTGCACGCGGAAGTTTTGGTCACTTTGTTCCTGGGGCATAATCCCAGCGGGTCTTATGAAAAAGAAACCGTCACCATCGGTTGCGCGCGTCAAACAGAAGCGCCTGTCTCCCGAAGACCGGCGTCAGGAATTCGTCCGCAAGGCTACTGAGTTCTTTTCCGAGGAGGGATTCAACGGCGGTACGCGTGAACTCGCGCGCCGGCTGGGTGTGACCCAGCCGTTGCTCTATCGCTATTTCCCGAGCAAGGAAGAACTGATCAAGGAAGTCTATCGCAAGGTCTATCTCGAGCCGCTCGACACCGGCTGGGAGAAGCTCCTCACCAACCGGTCGCGCCCCATTCGCGAACGTCTGGTGCAGTTCTACGAAACCTATACCAATGTGATCTTTTCGCGGAAGTGGCTGAGGATCTATCTGTTCTCGGGCCTTAAAGGTCTCGACATCAACCGCTGGTATGTCGGCGTCGTTCGCGACAAAATCCTCACGCGCATCATCAAGGAGGTCAGGTTCGAGGCGGGTTTGCCTGCGCAGGCCAAGCCGACGGCATCCGAGATCGAAATGGCGTGGGTCTTCCATGGCGGTATCTTCTATTACGGCGTCCGAAGGTACATCTATGAGATGGAGCCGCTTCAGGAAAAAGAAGAAATGATCGCCAATGCGATTGATGGATACCTGGCCGGATTCACGCGCGTGTCCGGCAATAGCGCCAAGCGGCCGTCTGTGAAGTCAAACCGGTTCAATGCCGCCGCTGGCGACTGATCGCTGAATTGCCTCGAACGCCCGAACGTTCATCAGCATTTCTTCATGTGTGACGGGATATGGGCTCCCGCCAAGCGCAGCGCGCCCGAAAGCTTCGAGGTTGTCCCGCACCGCGGGGTGAGGCTGATAGTAAGCGGTTTCCGGTGAGCGATCGCGCTGGACGCGCGTGACATCCCAGCCCGTCGGATTTTCCGGATGGGTCCGGTCGCGGATTTCCATCCAGCCCTTTGATCCCAGCAGCGCCAGACGGCCCATGAAGGGTGTTGCAAGGACCGCGTTCAGCGTAGCCGTCGTGCGGTTCTCGAAGCCGATGGTGATTGAGAGCGTGTCCCCGTTTGCGAAATGGCTGCCGAGCGTGCCGAGCCGCGCCCAGACATGGGTGGGCTTTCCAAGGATCGCGATCGAAAGATCGACCAGATGAATACCGGTCGCCGACAGTGGGCCAACGGGATTCTCCGTATTCGACAGACGCCAGTTGTCCGGCGGCAGATTAAGGAACTTGTCCTGACTGAAATTTCCCTCCAGGACGAGCGCTTTGCCGAACTCGCCGTCTGCGAAACGCTTGCGCATTTCGATGACGGCCGGTTCGAAACGCCGCTCGTGCCCGATACCGAGCTGGACTTTCGCCTTTGTGACAGCGGCTATGGCGCGCTCTGCATCGGCTCCCGTCGTGCAAAGCGGCTTTTCGCAAAACACATGACGGCCGGATTTGGCTGCGGCCTCTATCTGTGCGGCGTGGCGATCCTGCGGAGTGCAGAGGATAACGGCGTCAATATCGGAGCGTGCCAGCGCATCCTCGAAGCGAGCGGATGTCTCGAGTCCTAATGCGGAACCCTTCGCGCGCATGGGCTCCAGCGGATCGATGCCCAGTACCGGTTTGATGACCTCGCTGCTTGAAAGATTGCTGGCAATGGTCTGTCCCCACCATCCCAGTCCGACAACGGCGGCTCGGATCATGTCTGCACTCCAGTCACGATTTTAAACTTTGGCCATCTGGCCGCGATACCAGTCGCCGATTTCGCTCGCGGTCATCAAGGCGACGCCGTCGTGGCCGATCACATAGTCGAGCAGTTGCTCAAGATACTTGATGCGGTGCGGAACGCCTGTGATGTAGGGATGAATCGAGATAGCCATCACACGGGCATTCTCGGCGCCTTCGAGATAAAGCCGGTCGAACTGGTCGATACACCGGCGCATGAACTGGTCCGACGCCATGTGCTGCAGCGCGTGGACGACAATGTCATTGGTTTCGACAGTGTAAGGAATCGTGGTGATCGGGCCGTGCGGGGTCTCAATGTCCTGCGGCAGATCGTCGATGACCCAATCCGCGACGTATTCGATCCCGTTCAGCCGGAGAAGATCGAGCGTGTCGTTGGTTTCCGTCAATCCAGGGCTTTCCCACGATCGTGGCGCCTTGCCGGCGAATTTTGCGATAGTGTCCACGGCGCGCTTGATGGCGTCGCCCTGATTGTCGAGCTTGTGCATCGGCCCTTGCAGGAAGCCGTGCCCCATGAACTCGAAACCGGCATCGCGTGCCGCGGCCGCGACACGCGGATACGATGTGCAGACGTTGCCGTTGATTGCCAGCGTGCCCGGAATGTTTCGGTCGGTCAGCGCTTTCAACTGGCGCCAGAAGCCCGCGCGCATTCCGTATTCATGCCACGCCCAGTTCGGCACATCGGGGAGCAGCGGCTGACCCATCGGCGGGCTGAGAACCGTGCGCGGCATCGCATTTTCGATCCGCCATTCCTCGACATTCAAGATGATCCAGACTGCCAGCTTCTTGTCGCCAGGAAGAACAAGTTTGGGGCGATCGATGAGAGCCTGATAGGGAACGCGATCAGTGAGGGTCAATGGAGATACCTGCTTTACCAATTACTCTGCGGCTCTGGCCTGCTTCGGCGAACCTGCGTTCACCAGCGGCAGGACTTTCTCCGCCGCAAGGATCATGGACCTGCGCCCGAGTTGGCGGTCTTTCCAGTCCTTGCCGGCATAGAGCAGCGTTCCGAATGTGCCGACCTCCTCCTGAAAAGCAAGAAGCTGATCGGCAACACTGTCCGGCGTGCCGGAGATGATCAGCTTGTCGCAGATCATCTCAAGGGTCACCTCGTCGTCCGGCTGATCGCGGCGCGTCTTGAACAGCTCGATGCGCCCGTTTTTCTTCAGCTTGGTGAACAGCGACCGATAATAGCTCACATAAGGACCGTTCGGATCAGTGGCATAGGCCTTGGCTGTTGCGGCATCGTCAGCCACGAACACGCTCTTGGCGACCCGCCAGTTTGCAGCGTCCGCAAGACGCCCGCCGCGCTCGCAGCCTTCAACGTATTTCGGCCAGTGGCTTTTGACCCATGCGGGCATTAGGAAGTTTGCCGAGATCGGGTCCCAGCCGCGAACTGCAGCCTCCGTGACGCCTTTGGAAAACGGTGCGACCGCGGTCACGACGATCGGCGGATGCGGCCGTTGCAGCGGGCGAGGGATGTAACCCTGGCCGATTTCCTTGATCTGCGTTCGTTGTGTGGACACCGTCCAGTACTTGCCCTGAAGGTTGTAGGGCGGCTCTCCCGACCAGATGCCAAGCACCTGATTGATTGCTTCGAGGAACATCTCGTTGCGGTTGAAATCGAGATTGCCGAACAGTTCGGCGTCGGACAGAAGTCCGCCGGGGCTGATGCCGAAAATGAAGCGGCCGTCGAGCATGTGGTCGAGCATTGCGATGGTGGCTGCGACCGTCGCAGGGTGGGTGTTGGGCATGTTGACGGTGCCCGTACCCAGCTTGATCTGTTTGGTCGCGGCAGCGATCCATGCCAGGAACGTCACGCAGGATGTAATGTTTTCGGCCTTGTCAGTGACGTGTTCTCCGACATAAGCCTCCGTGAATCCGAGCTCGTCCGCGAGAAGGAATGCGTCGCGGTCCTCGGCCAGAGATTGTCGCCAGTCCTTATCCAGCGGATGGATCGGCATGGTGAAAAAGCCCAGCTTCATTGCGCGTTTCCCGAGAAGGTTTGTGATTGGACGCAAGAGTAGCGATTGTGGGCTATTAGAAAAATGATTATTCTTACTCTCTCACATTAAGAAAGTTGATGGATGGTTTCACTCCGCCAGATCAGGTCCTTTGTCGCGGTCTATGAGGAGGGCTCGTTCACGTCGGCCGCGAGACGGGAGGGTGCGACCCAATCGGGTATTTCGCAGCATCTCAAACAGCTTGAGTCCGAGCTTGGAGCGGTGTTGCTCGAACGCAATGGGCGTGACGTCGAACCAACGTTGGCCGGGAAACTTTACTATCGCGAGTGCGTCGATGTTCTGAAGAAACTGGAGGCCGCGCAGCAAAGTGTCGCGGTCAATCATGTTCGTGGTGCGATCCGCGTGGGCTTGATGCCGACGTTTACCAGGTCGTTGCTTGCTCCCGCGCTCGACAGGTTTCTGGCTTCTGCCCCGGGCTCGGAGATCAGCGTTATCGAGGCCTATTCGGGGGTTTTGACCGACATGATCCTGAAGGGCGAATTGGATTTCGCCATCGTGCCGGCGTTTGAGGGCGCAACCGGGATATCGCATCGCCTTCTTGCCCGTGATCGTGAGATGTTTGTCAGCGCAAAACGGACCAAAAACAATCTAAAGCCGGTCAAGCTTTCCGATCTCGGGCCGCTCAAGGTGGTATTGCCCGGCCTGCAGAATACACGTCGTCGCAATATCGAAACATACTTCAGCGCCAATGGCGTTACTGTCGCGCAGCGGCTCGAACTCGACGCGATGATGGGTACGCTGCAATTTGTCGCAGCAACTGACTGGGTCGCGATTCTGCCGTTCGTGATGATGGTTTCGGACCTCGATGAGGGACGCTTCGATGTCAGGCCGCTCGATGATCCGCCGTTTTATTCCGAGTTCGTTCTGATCGAGCCGGCGCGCAAGATGATGTCTCCGGCGGCGGCCTTGTTCGCCGAAATCCTCAAAATGGAGGCTGAGCGCTCGCGTCTTGTTTTTGAGAAACGCGCTGGTGTGCAGCAGATATTGCGACGGCGCGTTGTTCGGACAGCGGGGCGCCGCTAGAAAATTTGTGCAGCGCGATAACGGTCGTTCAAAGCATTTCCCGGTTTGGAATTCCGTAACCTTGTCGTTGATTTGTCGTGCCCCGCCGGTCTGTGCTGAACCGGCGGATCGCACGGTTCTTCAATTGCCAGTGTCGTGACCTGTTCATCACCGCGAAATAATCGTTCGATAAACAACGCTTGACCTTTGATGTCTGGCATCCTCTAATAAAATCCAAGCCCATCATAAATTGTGGCGAGTGAGGGAGGTTGCCGGAATGAAAGCTTCGGCTTTCAGCTATACGCGTGCTTCAAGCGTCGACGACGCATTAGAGATACTTGCGTTGCACGGCGATCAGGCGAAGGTTTTGTCAGGCGGCCAGAGCTTGATGCCGGCCCTGAATCTCAGACTGTCGGCGCCGGCTCTGCTGGTCGATATCGGCGCGATTGCCGAGTTGCGCGGAATTTCGGTATCCGGCGGCGTTCTCAGAATCGGAGCGCTCACCCGGCATGTCGATACGTTGAAATCTCCGGACATCGCAAAACACGCTCCGCTTCTGACCGAGGCCATCGCGCACGTTGCGCACCCTGCGATTCGCAACAAAGGCACCATCGGCGGCAGCCTTGCGCATGCCGATCCCGCATCGGAACTGCCGGCATGCTCGATCGCGCTCGGTGCAACGATCGTGGTGCGGGGCAAGGGTAATGAGCGCCGCATCCCGGCGGCCGACTTCTTTACGGGAATCTACGAGACGTTGCTGTCGCCGGAAGAATTGCTGGTGGCTGTCGAGGTTCCTGTCGCAACTCCGAGCTCCGTCCACTTCTTTCACGAATATGCGCGTCGCAAGGGCGACTACGCCATCGTGGGATTGGCGGCATCCGGGGTCCTTGAGCGGGACGTGCTCACGGATCTCAGGCTCGGCTTTTTTGCGGTGGGTGACAAGCCGATGCTTGCAGGCGCATCAAAGCATCTCATCGGAAAGCCTGTAACGGCATCGATGCTTACCGATGCACAGGCTGCCCTCGATGAAGAGCTTGATCCGCAGGAGGATCAGCAGGCTTCGGTTTCCATGCGCCGCTATCTGGCGCGTCAGCTCATGGAGCAATGTGTCGTGACGTTGCTCGGGCGGCCCGATCTCGAAACGAGAAAGCTCGCATGACTGATCTGATGCCCATCTCGCTGACCGTGAACGGCGAGCGCGTTTCTGCTCATGTGCTTCCCCGGCTAAATTTGGCGGACTTTCTGCGCGAGCATCTGTCCCTCACGGGGACGCATGTCGGTTGCGAGCATGGTGTTTGCGGTGCGTGCACAGTTCGCGTGAATGGCGACATTGTGCGCGCGTGTCTGCTGCTCGCAGTGCAGGCCGAGAATGCGTCGGTCGAAACGATCGAAGGGTTGTCGGATAGCGGCGAGATTTCCGACTTGCAGGCTGCCTTCCAGGATCGGAACGCCCTTCAGTGCGGCTATTGCACGCCCGGAATGTTGATGGCTGCGCAGGACATCCTGATCCATGAGCCGCACGCCGACCGCGAGCAAATTCGCGAACACCTGTCCGGTAACTACTGCCGTTGCACGGGCTATCATGCGATTGTCGATGCCGTGGAAGCGACGGCGCGCGCACGTGCGGGGCGGGCGTGATGAACGATAGCCGCGAAAAGCAGCCCGCTCTTTCAGTTCTTGATCGCCCGAATTCGTATATCGGGAAGACCGTGCCCCGCCCGAATCTTGCCCGGCTGATGCGGGGGCGAGGCCAGTACGTCAGCGACATGAGTCTGCCGCGCATGGCGCATGCCGTGTTTCTGCGCTCGCCCTATGCTCATGCCAAGATTCTGAAGATCGACGCGACCGAGGCGAAAGCGATGCCCGGCGTGATCGCGATCGTGACCGGCGCGGAGCTCGCGAAGGTCATCTCGCCATGGGTTGGCGTCCTGTCACATCTCAAGGGCCTGAAGTCTGCGCCCCAGCATGCAATCGCCGTCGACCGGGCTTGCTGGCAGGGCGAAGCGGTGGCCGCCATCATTGCGACCAGCCGCGCGCTCGCCGAGGATGCCGCCGAACTTGTCTCGGTGGATTATGAAGAGCTCGTTCCTGTGACGGACATGCGCACGGCGCTCGACCCCGGTACGCCGGTGATTCATTCCGACCTGGGCGATAATCTGGCTTTCGAGCGCAATCTCGATGCCGGTGCTGTCGACCAGGCGTTCAGGGACTCGGATGAGGTCGTTGAGGCTGAGTTTGTTTTCGGCCGCCACACCGGAGTCACGCTGGAGCCGCGCGCTGTCGTTGCCGACTGGAACAGCGGCGACGAACGTCTGACGGTTTATTTGGGCACCCAGGCGCCGCATATGGTGCAGAACATCGCAGCCAAGCACCTCGGTCTTGATGAAGCGCAGGTTCGGGTTGTCTGCAAAGATGTCGGCGGATCGTTCGGCATCAAGGTCCACATCTATGCCGACGAGATGGCGACTCTTGCGCTGTCGAAGCTGCTTAGTCGTCCGATCAAGTTCGTTGCGGATCGGGTCGAGAGCTTTAATACGGATATTCACGCTCGCGATCACATCTGCAAGGCGCGTATTGGTGTTAGTAAAGACGGAACCATCAACGCATTCGAGATCGATGATGTTACGGGTATTGGCCCGTATTCGATGTATCCGCGTACCAGTGCCATCGAAGCCAATCAGGTTGTCAATCTGGTCGGCGGACCGTACACGACGCAAAACTACAGGGCGCGGACCCGGGTGGTTTTCCAGAACAAGAACGTCACCTGTCAGTATCGCGGCGTCGGGCATCCGATTGCATGCTCGATCACGGAAGGGCTTGTCGATCTCGCGGCGCAACGGATCGGGATGGATCCGTTCGAGATTCGGCGGCGCAATCTGATCCCTGACGATGCCTATCCGTGCGGCTCCCCGTCGGGCCTGAAGTTCGAGGCGCTTTCTCATCACGCGTCCCTCGACAAACTGTACGCAATGATGAATTACGACGCACTGCGGACCGAGCAGGCGGAATTGCGCAAGCAGGGTATCTATCGCGGCATCGGAATCGCCAGTTTCATCGAAGTGACTAACCCCAGCGCGGCATTTTATGGCGTTGGCGGCGCGCGGATTTCATCGCAGGACGGCGTCGCGGTCCGTTTGGACGCGACTGGCCGCGTGATTTGCCAGACCAGTATCACTGAGCAGGGGCAGGGATCAGAGTCTCTTACTGCGCAGATCGTCGGCAGCGTGCTCGGCGTGTCGATGGAGCGCGTGCGCGTTATCCTCGGCGATACCGATAACACGCCCTATGGCGGTGGCACCTGGGCGTCGCGTGGTGCCGGTATTGGTGGCGAAGCCGCGCTGCAGGCGGCCAAGATCCTGCGCAAGAACATTCTCGATGTTGCAGCTGCTATCTTGCAAGCCAAGCCGGAAGATCTCGATATCGCCGGCAACGCCGTCGTTGATGCTCAAGGGGCCCAGACGCGCATTGAGTTGCACGAGCTCGCCCGTATCGTTTATTTCCGGCCTGATACCTTGCCGCCGGGCTTCCAGCCGGAGTTGATGGCGACCCGCCATTTCGTGCCGCGGGAGTACCCATTCGCCTTCACAAACGGCATTCAGGCATCGTGGCTTGAGGTCGATACCCGGACCGGCTTTATCAAGTTGCTCAGGCACTGGGTGGTGGAAGACTGCGGAACGATCATCAATCCGCAGCTTGTGGACGAACAGATTCGCGGCGGTGTGGTGCAGGGGCTTGGTGCCGCGCTTTATGAGCACTGCATCTATGATGAACGCGGGCAGCTCACCAACGCGAACATGGCGGACTATCTGGTACCGATGTCTGGTGAAATGCCGGATATCGATGTCGGGCATATCGTCTCGCCGACGCTGGAAAGCGAACTCGGTGCCAAGGGAGCCGGGGAAGCCGGGACTGCAGCGGCGGCTGCTGTTGTTGCCAACGCCGTGAATGACGCGCTTTCACCGTTCAATGTCACCGTTGCCGAAATTCCGCTCACTCCGCGCGTTATTCTCACCGCTCTCGGACGCATCTGATCAACGTCACAACAATATCAACCTCGGAGGAATACATGGCCAAGAAAACGACTGGTTCGAACTCGATTTCGCGTCGCCGTCTGCTTACTACAGCCAGCGCCGGCGCTGTTCTGGCGGCGTCGCCGTTTCGTATCAATCTTCTCCAGGCGCAGGAAGCGACCATCAAGGTCGGATTTCCCGTTCCATTGACCGGACCATACGGCACCGAAGCGCAGGATCAGGTTCGTGCGGCGGAAGTCGCTATTGCCGAGTTCAACGAAGGCGGCGGTCTTAATGGCCGCAAGGCCGAACTGCTCGTCCGCGACGACAAGCTCAATCCCGGTGAAGCGGCAACCCGCACGCTCGAGCTGATCGAAAAGGAGAAGGTCAACTTCATCGTCGGGAGTCTGTCGGCGTCGGTTCAGCTTGCGGTGAACAACGTCACCAAGGAGCGCGGGATCATCTACAATTCAATCAGCCAGTCGGACGAAATCAACGAAGCGAAAGACTTCAGCAAATACACGTTCCACGAGGCGCTCACGCCACACCTGACCGCCGGCGCTGTTGGACGCTATGCGTTCTCGAAATTCGGCAAGAAGGTCGCGTTCCTCACCGCTGACTATGCCTACGGCCACGAAATGGTGCGCGGTTTCCAGGAAGCCGGAAAGGCATTCGGAATTGAGAGCCTTGTCGATATCCGCCATCCGCTCGGCACCACGGACTTCTCCGCGCTGCTGCCGCGTATTCAGGCGCTGAAGCCGGACATTCTCGTCATCAGCAATTTCGGCCGCGATCAGCAGATCGCGCTGAAGCAGGCGACCGACTTCGGCATGAAGAAGAGCATGAAGATCGTTGCGCCGATCCTGCTTTATACCGGCCGGATTGCCGCCGGCGCACAGGCGTTCGAAGGCGTTGTCGGTGGAACCTCGTACTACTGGGGTATCGAAGACAAGGTCGCGTCCGCAAAGGCGTTCAATGATCGTTTCCGCAAGATGCATGGCGGCAAGGTGCCGTCGGATTACGGCGCGCTCGGCTATGCTGGCGTCAAGACGCTGCTGATGGGAGCGAAGGCGGCCGGAAGCCTCGATACCGACAAGGTTATCGCCGCGGTCGAGGCATTGAAGTACGATTACTACAAGGGCCCGGAATACTATCGCAAGTGCGACCACCAGGCCGTGCAGTCGGTTCTCATTATCGAGTCAAAGTCGAAGCCGGAGAAGGGCGATTCCGACGTGTTCAACGTGCTGGCGACCGAAGAGCCAAGCGAAAAGAACCTGCGCACCTGCGAAGCGCTCGGCCACAAGTCCTGATCTGTGAACTAGCAGACGCGCGTCCGCCGCGGACGCGCGTCTCACCTGGAGATATCTATGGCCGGCATGAGCTTTGATCTGATCGCCCTGCAACTCTTCACGGGGCTGGCGCTCGGCGCGATCTATGTGTTGTTCGCCATCGGCTTGTCGCTGATTTTCGGCATGCTGACCGTGGTGAACTTTGCGCATGGTGCCTTTTATATGGTCGGCGCTTATGTCGGGTTGTTCCTTCTCTCGCTGGGAGGGAATTTCTGGCTGTGTCTGGTTGCCGTCCCGCTGATTGTCGGAACCATGGGGCTTGTCGTCGAGCGGTTCCTGATCCGTCCGCTCTATGGCCGTGGCATCGACTACCCGTTGCTCCTGACGTTCGGTCTGAGCTACGTGATGGTCGAACTTGTGCGCATCGCGTTCGGCAAGAGCGGCTACCCGTTCGATACTCCGGAGCTTCTTCAGGGTGCAGTGAATATCGGCGTTGGATATTTCCCGCTGTATCGTCTGTTCGTGATCGGCATTGCGGCTGCCGTTCTGCTTGGCCTATGGCTCTTCCTCGAGCGGACAAGCTTCGGTCTGATCATTCGCGCCGGCGCTCGCGATCCACAGATCGTTCGTGTGCTTGGTGTCAATGTGGCGCGGGTCTGGCTGTTCGTATTCGGCATCGGCTCGGGAATCGCCGCGCTGGCCGGGCTTCTTGCTGCACCCTTGCAGGGTGTTATCCCCGAAATGGGAGCGACCATCCTCGCCGAGGCCTTCGTCGTCACGGTCGTCGGCGGTATGGGATCGATCGGGGGCGCGGTTATCGCCGGTCTGCTGGTTGGTGTGGTCGTCAGCATGACCTCGCTGTTCGCACCCGAGATGGCCAAGGTTTCGATTTTCGCCCTGATGGCAGTTGTTCTCCTCATCCGTCCGCAAGGCTTCTTCGGCCGTGCGGGTCTTATGAGCTGAGGCGGGTATTAAAGAGATGAATGAAATTTCTCAGACCTTGACCCAGCCGGCCGTTGCTTCGGCAAGCTGGTTCGATTTCGCCAAGCGCAACCGCGCGATTCTGGCGAGCATTTTCGTCCTGGTGTTTCCGCTGGTGATGCCGTTCACGGCACTGGCGGTGAACATCCTGATCTACGGGCTCTATGCCGTCGGCTTCAATCTGCTGTTCGGATATCTTGGCCTGCTGTCGTTCGGTCACGCCGCGCTGTTCGGCACCGGTTCCTATCTGTGCGGTATCGCCATCGTTCATTTCGGGTGGCCATGGTATGTCGCGATTGGAATGGGCGTTCTCGGCGGCACCGTTATGGCCGCCGCGATCGGTTCGCTGGCGATCCGCACCCGTGGAATCTACTTCGCCATGGTCACGATGGCGCTGTCGCAGTGTGTCTTCTATCTATTCTATCAGGCGGTGGACTGGACCGGCGGCGAAAACGGTTTGCGCGGGATCAACGTTCGCGTGGTCGATATCCTTGGCTACAAGTTCGACTTTATCAATCCGCTGACGCGCTACTATGTTGTCGCGGCATTCGTCATTATGGCGCTGTTCGTGCTATCGCGGATTCTTGCATCGCCGTTCGGCGCTGTGATCGAGGCTGTTCGCGAGAACGAGGCGCGGGCGCGGGCATCCGGTTATAACGTGACGCTGACACGGCTGATCACGTTCATCCTGTCCGGTGCGTTCTGCGGACTGGCCGGCGCCTTGATGGCGTTGCATCTGTCCATTGTGCCGATTGAAATCCTGCACATCGAGACCTCAGGCATGGTCGTCATGATGTCTCTGCTGGGCGGCATGGGTACTTTCTTCGGTCCGTTCGTGGGCGCTGCTGTTTTCCTGTTGCTGGAGAACCTGGTGTCGCTGTGGACTGTCCATTGGCAATTGATCGTTGGCGCAGTGTTCATGATCTGCGTTCTGTTTTTCCCGGCCGGTATCTGGGGCACGATCTTGAAGCGGATCAACAAATGACGACTTCGACAGATACATCGCAGGTCATCCTGCGCACCACCGGCGTGAGCAAGTCGTTCGGGAAGTTCGTGGCCCTGAACAACATTTCCGCTGAGTTTTCGCGCAATGCGATCACATCCATCATCGGCCCGAACGGCGCCGGCAAAAGTACCTACTTCAACCTCTTGTCAGGCGCGTTTCCTCCGTCCAGCGGCAAGGTCGAGTTCGAGGGGCGCGATGTGACGAACATCGCGCAGCACGAATTCGCGCATATGGGCATCGCGAAGTCGTTCCAGATTACGAACGTGTTCCCACTGCTGACGACCCGGGAGAACGTGCGCGTCGGGTTGCAGGCCTTTGTGTCCCGCTACGATATCTGGCGTCCGCGTTCCAGGCTCCCCGGTTTGATTGAAAAGGCGGATGCGCTGCTCGCGCTGGTCGGCCTTTGGGATCGCCGCGAGCGTCTGGCGAAGGAGTTGGCGCACGGCGAGCAGCGTGCGCTTGAGATCGGGATGGCGCTGGCAGCCAACCCGCGACTGCTGCTGCTCGACGAGCCGACGGCGGGAATGAGCCCGGAAGAAACCCGCGTGATGATGGATCTGATCGTCAAACTGTCGAAGGAGCGTACCGTCATTCTGGTCGAGCACAAGATGAAGCTGGTGATGGGGATCAGCGACCGGGTACTCGTGCTTCACCACGGTGAACTGCTTGCGCAGGGAACTCCGACCGAAGTCCGCCAGAATGAGCAGGTCAAGCGGGTCTATCTTGGCCAGCGGGAGCACTGAAGCGATGTTGCGCGTCGAAAATCTGAACTCCTGGTATGGCGCAAGCCACGTGCTGCAGGACATCGGCCTTGAAGTGAACAAGGGCGAGATCGTCTGCCTGATCGGCCGCAACGGCGCGGGCAAGACCACGACCCTGAAGTCGATCATTGGCTTGCTCGACAAGACACGGGGATCGGTCACGTTCAAGGGCAAGGAAGTCCTGGGCCAGCCCGCGCATGTCCGCTTCGGTCTCGGTCTGGCGTATGTGCCGGAGGAGCGCCGCATTGTGCAGGGGCTGACCGTGCGCGAGAACCTTCGGCTTGGCCTCGTTGCATCGCCGGAGAAGAAGGAAGAGGTTCGCCGCATTGCGCAGATCGCCGAGATTTTTCCGCGTCTGGCAGAGCGTCTGGATCAGGAAGCCGTCACGATGTCCGGCGGCGAACAGCAGATGCTGGCGATTGCACGCGCGATGATTTCGAAGCCCGACCTCATCATGCTGGATGAACCGTCCGAGGGCATCATGCCGGTGCTTGTCGATGAGATGTTCGAGTTGTTCCGCAAGATGAAGTCGGAAGGCACGACGATTCTGCTGGTTGAGCAAAACGTCGAGCTGGCACTCGATATCGCCGATCGCGCCTATGTGCTGGACCAGGGGTCCGTTGTCCATCACGCGACCGCAGCCGCGTTGCTGGCCGACGACGAAATCAAGGAGCGTTACTGCTCGGTGTAGCCCGGAAAGGCTACCCTGGCCTTCGCTCGTCAATTAAATTATCATTCGATAAATAAAATAAGGAACAGGAACATGAAAGTCGATAGAGCCGCTATTTACGAAGCCGCCAAGAAGCTCTCGAACTGGGGCCGTTGGGGCGCCGACGACCAGATCGGGACGCTCAACAATGTGAGCCCTGAAGACGTTGTCAACGCTGGCAAGTTGATCAGAAAGGGGAAGGTGTTTGCGCTCGGTCTTTCATTGAAGGAGCCGATTCAGTCGGGACTGTTCGGTGGCCGCTGGAATCCGATCCACACCATGCTGGCGACCGGCACTGACGCCGCAGCCGGCAACCAGGACGTTCCTTCGCCGTATCTGCGTTACGCCGACGACGCAATCAACATGCCTTGCCAGGCTTCGACGCAGTGGGATGCTCTCTGCCACATCTTCCTCGATGACAAGATGTATAACGGCTTCGATGCCAAGCTGGTCGATGCGCGCGGCGCGAAGAAGCTCGGCATCGAGCACGTGCGCGACAAGATGGCGGGCCGCGGCGTGCTACTCGATGTCGCCCGGTTCAAGGGCGTCGAGTCGCTCGATGATGGTTATGCAATCACCAATGCGGATCTGGATGCCTGCGCGAAACAGCAGGGTGTGGAGATCCGCAAGGGCGATTTTGTGATCGTTCGCACTGGTCATCAGGAGCGTTGCCTGAAGAAGAAGGACTGGTCGGGTTACGCCGGTGGCGATGCGCCGGGCATGGCGTTCGAAACCTGTTACTGGATTCGCGAGAAGGATATCGCGGCGATCTGCACCGACACCTGGGGCTGCGAGGTCCGTCCGAATGAGACCAATGAGGCCAACCAGCCGTGGCACTGGGTGGTGATCCCGGCCATCGGAATCTCCATGGGCGAGATCTTTTATCTGAAGGAACTGGCGGAAGATTGCGCGCAGGACAAGGTCTATGAGTTCTTTTTCGCGGCGCCGCCGATGCATTTGCCCGGCGCGGCCGGATCGCCGATCAATCCTCAGGCAATCAAGTAACGAGGAGATATCTGATGGCAAAGTATCTCAAGCGCAGCCGCGACGCTGCCCAGCGGGCCGAAGACGATACGAAAGTCCGTGCGGCTGTTGAAGGAATTCTCGCGGACATCGAGAAGCGCGGCGATGATGCAGTTCGTGAACTGTCGGTAAAGTTCGATCAGTGGGACCGCAAGGACTACCGGCTGACCGATGCGGAAATCAAGGATTGCGTCGGGCAGTTGTCCAAACGGAACATCGACGACATCAAGTTCGCACAGGAGCAGGTGCGCAATTTCGCGCAGCACCAGCGCGATGCGATGAAGGATGTCGAGGTCGAGACGTTGCCGGGCGTCGTCCTGGGTCACAAGAACATTCCGGTCAATTCCGTCGGATGTTATGTGCCGGGCGGCAAGTATCCGCTGCTGGCATCCGCACATATGTCGGTGATCACCGCGAAGGTTGCCGGCGTCTCGCGCATCATCACCTGTGCGCCGCCGTTCCAGGGCAAGCCGGCCCCGGCCATCGTCGCTGCGCAGCATCTGGCGGGGGCGGACGTGATCTATTGCCTCGGCGGCATTCAGGCCGTCGGTGCCATGGCGATCGGAACGGCATCGATTGCGCCGGTCGATATGCTGGTGGGGCCGGGCAATGCCTTCGTGGCGGAAGCCAAGCGGCAGCTCTATGGTCGCGTCGGCATCGACCTCTTCGCCGGACCGACTGAGACGCTTGTCATCGCCGACGACACGGTAGACGGCGAGATGTGCGCTACAGATTTGCTTGGACAGGCTGAACACGGCCCGAATTCGCCCGCAATCCTGCTCACCAACTCCGAGAAGCTTGCGCGCGAGACCATGGCGGAGATCGAGCGCCTTTTGAAGATTCTCCCGACCGGCGCCGTCGCGGCGAAGGCGTGGGAAGACTATGGTGAAGTGATCGTCTGCGAGTCCGAAGAGGAGATGGTGACGGAGGCCGATCGAATTGCCTCCGAGCATGTGCAGGTGATGACCCGTGATCCGGACTATTTCCTGAAGAACATGACCAACTATGGCGCCTTGTTCCTCGGACCGCGGACCAACGTGGCTTACGGCGACAAGGTGATTGGCACCAACCACACGCTCCCGACCAATAAGGCGGCGCGCTACACTGGCGGTCTGTGGGTCGGCAAGTTCCTCAAGACCGTGACTTATCAGCGTGTCCTGACCGACGAAGCCTCCGCCATGATCGGCGAATACTGTTCGCGCCTGTGCATGCTGGAAGGTTTCGTGGGCCATGCCGAGCAGGCCAATGTCCGCGTCCGGCGCTATGGCGGGCGAAACGTCCCGTATGCGAGCGCGGCGGAATGAGCGGCTTGCCGACAACACCAGCCTTCCGACTCGACGGGCGGCGGGCGCTGGTCACCGGGGCGGGCCGAGGTATCGGGCTCGCGGCGGCGACAGCTTTGGCGGAAGCAGGTGCACATATCACGCTGTGCGCTCGCACCGCCAGTGAGATCGATGACGTTGCCGTGGCACTTCGCAAGAAGGGCTTCTCGGCGGATGCGCTTGCGCTCGATGTGACGGACATTGTGGCATTTCGTGCGGCGGTCGAAGCTCGCGAGCCGTACCATGCCTTTGTCAACAACGCCGGCACCAACCGCCCGAATTCCTTCACCGATGTGCCGGTGGAGGACTTTGACGTTGTCATGAACCTGAATGTGCGGGCGGCTTACTTCGCTGCGCAGTCCGTTGCCCGCAAGATGATCGCGGCCGGAGTGTCAGGTTCGATCATTAACATGTCGTCCCAGATGGGCCATGTCGGTGGCGCTAACCGTTCGCTTTACTGTGCGTCGAAGTGGGCGATGGAAGGTTTCTCGAAGGCTATGGCGCTTGACCTTGCTGCCAGCAAGATCCGCGTCAACACGCTGTGTCCGACCTTCATTGAAACGCCGATGACGAGGCCTTTCTTTGAAAATGCGGCGTTCAAGGAAAGCGTATTGCAAAAGATCAAGCTCGGGCGTCTCGGTACGGTCGAGGATCTGATGGGCGCGATTGTCTTCCTCGCCAGCGATGCGTCAGCACTGATGACGGGATCGTCCTTGATGATCGACGGTGGATGGACAGCCGACTAGCCATTGGTCTGTTCACCGCGCTGCTATGGCATATGTAAAGGCGCGGCGTCGTAGATCTGAATTGTCGACGATACCGAAAGTAAGCCGCGCAGGGTTTTGACGAAGTTGCGGGACGCTGGCACCTGAAAGTGCGCCAGCAGAGCCTCTTTATCGGCCCATTGCTCGATAAACACAAAGCGAAGCGGATTGTCGCAATCGATCTGCACGGCATGCGATATGCAGCCGGGCTCTGTCCGCGAGCGGTGAACATGTTCCAGGCTCAGCCTGCGGACCTCGTCAAACGTTTCAGGCTTGGCGATCGCGTCTCCAGTCACGACAATCATGTGTCTCCCCCAAGGCGTTTTCTAACCAGAGCGGCTTTTCCCGGCGGTGGATAGCCAGGGAGCCTAATCGATTGGGGCGGGCATGGAAAAGCGGCGCGGTGTTGTTTCATCGCGCCGTCAGATTCCACCAGGGCGTGGACCGTAGATATTAAGCCTTGGCGACCTCGTGATTGGCCATTGTTTCCAAGGCTTTCACCATCGCGGAGTGATCCCAGGCCTTGCCGCCGTGGGCAACGCAGGAATTGAAGAGCTGCTGGGCTGTCGACGTATTTGGCAGAGACAGGCCGAGCGCTCGCGCTCCGTCCAGGGCGAGGTTGAGATCCTTCTGGTGCAGTTCGATGCGGAAGCCGGGGTTGAACGTGCGCTTGATCATGCGCTCCCCGTGCAATTCGAGAATGCGCGACGTGGCAAGTCCTCCCATCAGCGCCTGCCGGACCAGCGTTGGGTCTGCGCCCGCCTTGGAGGCGAACAGCAGACCCTCGGCGACGGCCTCGATAGTGAGCGCGACGATGATCTGGTTGGCGACTTTGGTGGTCTGACCGTCACCGTTACCGCCGATCAGGGTGACGTTCTTGCCCATCTTCTCGAACAGCGGTTTGACGGTATCGAATGCGCTTTGTGGCCCACCCACCATGATGGTCAGCGATGCAGCCTTCGCGCCGACTTCACCGCCGGAGACCGGCGCGTCCAGATAATCAGCGCCTTTCGCATTGACTTTTTTTGCAAATTCCTTCGTTGCGATCGGTGAGATCGAACTCATATCGACAACCACTTTGCCCTTCGAAAGCCCTTCGGCAACACCGCCTGCACTGAACAGTACAGATTCAACGTCCGGCGTATCCGGCACCATGACAATCACGACGCTGGCCTTCTCGGCGATTTCCTTGCCTGACTTGCAGGCGGTGGCACCTGTAGCAACAAGGTCTTTCGCGGCGGCGGATCTCTCCAGCACAAACAGGCGGTGTCCGGCAGCCTGAAGATGGCCCGCCATGGGCCGCCCCATGATGCCCAATCCGATAAAGCCGATATCGGTCATTCCTTATCTCCCTGCTTATTCTTGATTATGCATCGACCGTATGCGGTTCGTACCACCCAAGACCTTCGAGGGTGGTGGTCTTCGGCTTGTATTCACAGCCGATCCAGCCACGATACCCGATCTCGTCGAGATGGCGAAACAGGAAGGGATAGTTGATTTCGCCGGTGCCAGGTTCGTTCCGGCCGGGATTATCCGCCAGCTGGATGTGCGCGATACGGCCGAGGTACTTTTTCATGGTGGGGGCGAGGTCACCCTCCATGATCTGCATGTGATAGATGTCATATTGAACAAAAAGGTTCTCGGACCCGACCTCCGAAATGATCTGGATCGCCTGTTCTGTTCCCTTGAGGAAGAAACCGGGAATGTCGCGGGTGTTGATCGGTTCGATCAGCAGTTTGATACGTTGCTTTGCAAGCTCATCGGCAGCGTAGCGGAGGTTTTCCACGAACACGGCGCGAAGCTCGGATGGATCGGCGCCGGCCGGCGCAATGCCGGCAAGGCAATTCACCTGGCGGCAGTCCAGCGCCTTGGCGTATTCGATCGCTCGATTTACGCCGTCCCGGAATTCAGCGATGCGATCGGGAAGGATCGCGATCCCGCGTTCGCCTGCGCCCCAGTTCCCGGCGGGCAGATTGTGCAACACCTGGGTGAGGTCGTGCTGTTGCAATTGCTCCCCGAGCACCGCTTTTTCGAATTCATAGGGAAACAGGTACTCCACGCCCGTGAACCCGGCAGCTTTCGCTGCCGCAAAGCGTTCGATGAACGGTAACTCGTTGAAGAGCATGGTCAGGTTGGCTGCGAACTTTGGCACACGGAATGTCCTTTTTTGTTTGTCTTGTTGCTAGACCGGCAGCAGTTTGCCGCGCGATGTCTTCTCCGGACTTGGTGGCGTGTCATCAATCGGCAAGTCGAGCACTTCCTCGAATTCGACGATGTTGTCGATCTCGGTCCCCATCGCGATGTTGGTGACACGCTCGAGGATGAATTCGACCACGACCGGAACACCGTATTCCTCCATCATTTCGCGCGCCGTGGCGAACGCGGCTTGCGCATCTTCGGGATGGGTGACGCGGATCGCCTTGCAGCCGAGCCCTTCGGCGACGGCAACATGATCGACGCCGTAGACACCAAGCTCGGGCGCGTTGATGTTTTCGAACGAAAGCTGCACGTGGTAGTCCATGTCGAAGCCGCGCTGCGCCTGACGGATCAGACCCAGATAGGAATTGTTCACGACGACATGGATGTAGGGCAGCTTGAACTGCGCGCCGACGGCAAGCTCCTCGATCAGGAACTGGAAGTCGTAGTCGCCGGACAGAGCGACGATCTCCCGGTTCGGATCGGCGGCGCGAACGCCCAGCGCGGCGGGCAGCGTCCACCCGAGCGGGCCGGCCTGACCGGCGTTGATCCAGTTGCGCGGTTTATAGACGCCAAGGAATTGCGCGCCGGCGATCTGGGACAGGCCGATCACGCTGACGTAGCAGGTATCGCGGCCGAACGCCTTGCTCATCTCTTCATAAACGCGCTGCGGCTTGATCGGCACGTTATCGAAGTGGCTCTTGCGCAGCATGGTGCGCTTGCGGTCCTGAACGGCCGCGGGCCACGCCTGGCGCTCTTTGAGCTTTCCGGCCTTGCGCCACTCCTTCGCCACCGTGACGAACAATTCAAGCGCGGCTTTGGCGTCCGACACGATGCCGAAATCCGGATTGAACACGCGGCCGATTTGTGTGGGCTCGATATCCACGTGCACGAACGTGCGGCCCTTGGTGTAGGTTTCGACGGAACCGGTGTGGCGGTTGGCCCAGCGGTTGCCGATGCCGAGCACGAAATCCGCCTCCAGCATGGTCGCATTGCCATAGCGGTGGCTGGTCTGAAGGCCGACCATACCGGCCATCAAGACATGATCGTCCGGGATGGCGCCCCAGCCCATCAGCGTTGGCACCACGGGAACATTGACGATCTCGGCAAACGCCACGAGAAGGTCAGACGCGTCGGCATTGATGACGCCGCCGCCCGCCACGATCAGCGGGCGTTCGGCAGCGTTGAGCATTTCAAGTGCTTTCTCGACCTGCTTGCGCGTTGCGGCCGGCTTGTAGACGGGAAGCGGCTCATAGGTCTCGTCGTCGAATTCGATCTCGGCGAGTTGCACATCGAGCGGCAGGTCGATCAGCACCGGGCCGGGGCGCCCGGAGCGCATGATGTGAAATGCCTGACTGAAGACCCGCGGCACAAGCGCCGGTTCGCGGACGGTAACTGCCCACTTCGTAACCGGCTTGGCGATCGACTCGATGTCGACGGCCTGGAAATCTTCCTTGTAGATGCGGGCGCGGGGAGCCTGTCCGGTGATGCACAGGATCGGAATCGAGTCCGCGATGGCTGAATAGAGTCCTGTGATCATGTCGGTGCCGGCCGGACCTGAGGTGCCGATGCAGACGCCGATATTACCTGCCTTAGCCCGCGTGTAGCCTTCGGCCATGTGCGAAGCGCCCTCAACGTGGCGCGCGAGAATGTGATTGATCGATCCGCGTTTTTTGAGCGCCGAGTACAATGGATTGATCGCGGCGCCCGGAACGCCGAACGCGCACACGACGCCTTCCTTCTCAAGGATACGCACCGCCGCATCGATTGCCCGCATCTTCGCCATGTCACACCTCGAATGGTTAGGTTCGGATACGATCATCGCGACGTGTGGACGCTAGCTCAACGGCATTGAATTTGTTTCCCGCGATATGATGCCCGTGCAAAAATCTCTCGCGCGATCAAATGCCTAGGATGAAGCAAAAGTGAAAACAGCTTTGCGCAGATCGCGTGGTGCGGTCAGCTTTTGCGTGCAGCAGGCGGCATGACGCCGCCGAGGGCAACCGTCAGTTCGGCCGCCACGTCGCGCACGATGTTACCGATGACCGGCAGGCGCTCATCAGTGAAGCGGGAGGTCATGCCGGAAACTGAAATCGTGGCGAGTGGCTCACTGCAATCGTTGTAGACCACGGCGGCAACGCATCGAAGTCCAATGCGGGCTTCTTCGTCATCCACCGCATAGCCTTGCTTCCGGATCGTTTGGAGCGCCTTGAATAGTTCGCCAGGCCGCACGATGGATTTCTCCGTCAGCCTCGGCATGCCCTGGCGATGGATGATTGCGCTCACATCTTCATCGGAATAGGTCGCCAGCACAGCTTTGCCGACCCCGGAGGCCACCATGGCCACGCGACCGCCGACCTTGGTGAGCGAGCGCATGATCTCGCGGCTTTCAACGCGCGTCAGAACGATGATGGTTTCGTCATCGACCACCGCGAGATTCGCGGTTTCGCGCGTCAGGTCGCGAAGTTTACGCAGATACGGCATGGCATGGGCGACAAAATTCCGCCGCCGCGCGAACGTCGAGCCGACGGAGAAGCTGCGCACGCCGATGTGCCACTTGGCTTCGCTGCGGTCGAATTGCACGAAACGGCGCTTTTCCAGCGTCGTCAGCAAACGGTGTACGGTTGATGTGGATAAGCCGGTGCGCACCGCCAGATCGGTGAGCCGGTAGCCTTCGTCGTCTTCTGCAAGGGTTTCGATCAATGTCAAAGCGCGGTCGACGGACTGGACGCCGCCATCCCGGGCTTCGGACTCTGTCTCCATGCCGCCCCGCGGCTCGACAGATTTTCGCCGGATCACGCTTTTCTTCATCGCCTACCTACGGCCCGCGGATAGAGGTGAAGGTCGTGCTGGGAAACAAGTGAGTGCCGCCCTCCGGGGCGGCACTCGTTGGCTGAACTTAAAGCAGGCCCGCGCCGCGTGCCCACTTATATTTTGCACCGAGCACTTCGACCGGAAGTTCGGTCGAATAGGCGTAAGCCGGGATGCCGTTCTGATAGAGGTATTCAGCGGCTTCCTCGACCTCGACGTCACCAGCCAATGAGGCGACCATCGGCTTGCTGATGCCCTTGGCCTCCATTTCTTTCTTCACCTCGACCATGTTCCTGGCGAAAACCATCGGCGGCGTGACGATGGTGTGCCAGTAGCCGAGGATCAGCGAGTGAATACGGTCATCCGACAGGCCGAGCTTCACGGTGTTGACGTAGGTGATCGGCGGTTCGCCGCCGGTGATGTCCACCGGGTTGCCAGCCGCGCCGAATGGTGGGATGAACTTGCGGAACGCCGCATCGAGATCCGGCGGCATCGCCATCAGCGACAGACCATTGTCAACCACCGCGTCCGACAACAGCACGCCGGAGCCGCCGGCACCGGTGATGATGAGCACGTTCTCGCCCTTCGGGGTCGGCAGCACAGGAATGCCGCGCGCGAATTCGAGAAGCTGACGCAGCGAGCGGGCGCGAATGACGCCCGACTGCTTCAGCACGTCCTCATAAATCTTGTCGTTTCCGGCGAGCGCGCCGGTGTGCGACGAGGCCGCCTTGGCACCAGCCGAGGTGCGGCCAGCTTTGAGCACGACAACGGGCTTCTTCTTGGAGACACGCTTGGCGGCTTCCGCGAACGCGCGGCCGTCCTTCAGATCCTCGCAGTGCTGCGCGATGATCGTGGTGTTGGGGTCCTGCTCGAAGAAGGCGAGCAGATCGTCTTCGTCGATGTCGGACTTGTTGCCGAGGCCGACGATGGCCGACACGCCCATCTTGGCGGAACGCGAGAAGCCGATGATGGCCATACCGATGCCGCCGGATTGCGACGACAGCGCGGCGTGGCCCTTCACGTCATAAGCCGTACAGAAAGTCGCGCAGAGATTGGCCGGGGTGTAGTAGAAGCCGTAAATGTTCGGCCCCATCAGGCGGATATCGTACTTCTTGCCGACAGCGACGATTTCTTCCTGGAGTTCGGGTGCGCCGGCCTCGGCAAACCCCGACGGGATCAGCACGGCACCGGGGATCTTCTTCTCACCGCATTCGGCGAGTGCTGCTGCGACAAACTTCGCAGGGATCGCGAACACCGCGGTGTCGATCACACCGGGAACATCCTTGACGCTCTTGTACGCCTTGATGCCCATAATCTCATCCGCTTTTGGATGGATCGGATAAATCTGGCCCTTGTATCCGCCATTAATGAGATTCTTCATCACCGAGTTGCCGATCTTGCCAGCTTCGGACGAGGCGCCGATCACCGCGACAGCCTTCGGCTGCATGATGCGGTTCATCGCAGCGACGATTTCGTCATTTGAGCGCGGAGCAGGGCGCGGCTTGTAGTCGAAATCGACAACAATGCGGACGTCCGCGGCGATCGCATCTTTCTTGGTGGCGAAAACTGGATTGAGATCGAGTTCGATGATTTCAGGGAAGTCGCTGACGAGCTGCGAAACGTTGACGATAATGTCGGCAAGCGCCTCGCGGTTGACCGGATCGCCGCCGCGCACGCCGTTCAGCATTTCGTGGGCCTGAATTCCGTCGAGCATCGACAGCGCATCGGCATTGGTCGCCGGTGCGAGGCGGAAGGTGACATCCTTCAGAACTTCAACCAGCACGCCGCCGAGGCCGAACGCCACCAGCTTGCCGAACGAGCCATCGGTGATGGAGCCGACGATGACTTCGGTACCCCCCAGCAACATCTGCTGAACCTGGATACCCTCAATCTTGGCGTCGGCCTTGTACTTCTTGGCGTTTGCCAGAATGGTCTCATAGGCTTTTTCAGCGTCTGCGGCGGTTTTCACACCGACAATCACGCCGCCTGCTTCTGTCTTGTGAAGAATGTCCGGGGAAACGATCTTCATCACCACCGGGAACCCCATGCCGGTCGCGATCTTCGCAGCGTCGGCAGCGGACTTCGCTACACCTTCCTTCGGGACCGGAATTCCGTAGGCGTCACAGACCAGTTTGCCTTCCGGCGCCGTCAGGCTGGTGCGTTTGTCGGCCTTTACGGTGTCGAGAATCCTCCGAACTTCAGCCTTTGCCTGTTGTCCGACGTCGATCTTGCGAGCTGCGTCCTGCGAATGAGCCATTACTTCCTCCTGTCACGTCCATTTTTGAAATCTGGGTTGCGCGCGGGTTGTCGGACGGTCGTTCCCGAGCGCTTAGATCACCACATCTTGGCGTTTGCCCGCACATATAGAGTCGTGCAGAGACAAAATGTCCATCATTGGCATTTGGTATGCCAAGAACCATCTTTGTCAAGCCTATTCACGAGGCCTTTGGATATCGAGAGCCCTGCTTGACATTCTGGCATCTGGTATGCCAAGAACCTTAACACCGCTTCCGTGGTATACAGCCCCTCTGGAAGAGAGGGAGATGATTCATGGTTACTCAGAAGATCTCGAAGGCGCCATTGAATGAGCAGGACATTGCGATCGTTCGCATTGCGCCCGAGGCAAGTTTCAAGAACAAGGCTTATGACGCTTTGAAAGAAGCCATCCTCAAAATGGACATCTACGCCAGCCCCGAGCCCGTCATGCTCGATGAGCGCGCACTGTCCGAGCATCTGGGTGTCAGCCGCACCCCGATCCGCGAAGCGATCGCGATGCTGGAGCAGGATGGTTTCGTGAAGACAGTTCCACGCCGTGGCATTGTTGTTGTGCGCAAGACCAAGGCCGAAATCGTAGACATGATCCGGGCATGGGCTGCGCTCGAGAGCATGGCCGCGCGCCTCATCACCACGACGGCGCGCAAGAAAGACATTTCCGCGCTGCGCAACTTCTTCAAGGACTTCAACAAGGACCGGCTGCCGCAGGATCACATCGAAGAGTATTCGAAAGCGAACATCGCGTTCCATCAGGCGCTGATCTCGCTGAGTGAATCCCCTGTTCTGGTCGACATGACCAACGACATCCTGCTGCATGTGCGCGGCTACCGGCAGTTGACGATCGGGCGGGTGGAACGCACTGCGGTGTCCCTGCCGGAACATCTTGCCATCATTGAAGCGCTCGAGGAGCGCGACACCGAGCTCGCTGAAAAGCGCGCCCGCGACCACACGCTTGGGCTTGCGACCTACGTCGAAACCCATGGACAGGAAATCTTCACGTAGACCAAATGATCAAAAAAAGAGACCAGGGAGGCCACCGATGCTGACGGCAGCGAGCAAGTTAGAGGCGACGACTGCGAATGATGCAGAGCAGGAATTGACAGATGGTTTTCATCTGATCATCGACGCACTCAAACTTAACGGCCTCAATACCATCTACGGCGTGCCTGGGATTCCGATCACCGACTTCGGCCGGATGGCCCAGGCAGAAGGCATTCGTGTTCTTTCATTCCGTCATGAACAGAATGCCGGTTACGCTGCGTCGATTGCGGGTTTTCTGACGAAGAAGCCGGGCGTCTGCCTCACAGTGTCAGCGCCGGGCTTCCTCAACGGCCTCACTGCGCTTGCACACGCCACGACCAATTGCTTCCCGATGATTCTGATTTCCGGTTCGTCGGAACGCGAAATCGTTGATCTTCAGCAGGGCGACTACGAAGAAATGGATCAGCTTGCGGTTGCAAAGCCGCTGTGCAAGGCCGCGTTCCGTGTGCTGCATGCGCAGGACATCGGGATCGGTGTCGCGCGCGCGATCCGCGCGGCGGTCTCGGGTCGTCCGGGCGGTGTCTATCTCGATCTGCCGGCGAAGCTGTTCGGGCAGGTCATGAATGCGGACGCCGGCAAGAAGTCGCTGGTGAAAGTGATCGATGCTGCGCCGGCCCAAATTCCGTCACCTGAATCCGTGAAGCGCGCACTCGATGTGCTGAAATCGGCGAAGAAGCCGCTCATCATTCTCGGCAAGGGTGCAGCTTACGCTCAGGCTGATGATGAAATCCGCGCATTGATCGAAAAGAGCGGCGTTCCGTTCCTGCCGATGAGCATGGCGAAGGGGCTTCTGCCTGATACTCATCCGCAGTGCGCCGGTGCGGCGCGCTCGACCGTGCTGAAGGATTCCGATGTCGTCATGCTGATCGGAGCACGCCTCAACTGGCTGCTGTCGCACGGCAAGGGCAAGACATGGGGCGACGCGCCGAAGAAGTTCATCCAGATCGACATCGAGCCCAAGGAAATGGACTCCAACGTCGAGATCGTTGCGCCTGTGGTGGGCGATATCGGCTCGTGTGTCTCAGCTCTCTTGCAGGGCATGGGCGGTAACTGGGCGGCACCGTCTGCGGACTGGACCAAAACTGTACAAACCAAGCGCGACGATAACATCGCCAAGATGGCACCGCGCCTGATGAACAACAACTCGCCGATGGACTACCACGGCGCGCTGGGTGTCCTGCGCACCATCATCAAGGAGCGTCCCGACGCAATCCTTGTTAACGAAGGCGCAAACACGCTCGATCTGGCGCGCGGCATCATCGACATGTATCAGCCGCGCAAGCGTATCGATGTCGGCACCTGGGGCATCATGGGCATCGGCATGGGCTACTCGATCGCTGCTGCGATTGAGACCGGCAAGCCGGTGCTTGCGGTCGAGGGTGACAGCGCATTCGGCTTCTCGGGGATGGAGGTCGAGACGATCTGCCGTTACAAGCTGCCAGTCTGTGTTGTCATCTTCAACAATGACGGCATCTATCGTGGCACCGACGTCAATCCCTCGGGCGGTCCGGATGTAGCGCCGACGGTATTCGTGAAGGGCGCGCGTTACGATAAAATGATGGAGGCTTTCGGCGGAGTCGGGGTCAACGCGACGACCCCTGATGAGTTGAAGCGCGCGGTCAATGCGGCGATGGATTCTGGCAAGCCGACACTCATCAATGCCGTGATCGATCCTGCTGCGGGCAGCGAGAGCGGGCGCATCGGCAATCTCAATCCGCAAAGCGTCTTGAAGAAGAAATGATGAACTCACACGGCTGGAAGCCTATTGCTTCCAGCCGATTTTTAGTCCTCGCACTCGGCGTCAGAAGGCGTCCGACCGATACGGAGTATTAAACGATGACACAGGCGCTGAAGGGCGTTCGGATTCTCGATTTCACCCATGTTCAGTCAGGTCCGACATGCACGCAGTTGCTGGCATGGTTCGGCGCTGACGTGATCAAGGTGGAGCGTCCCGGCGTCGGTGACATCACCCGCGGCCAGCTCATGGATGTTCCGAACGCGGACAGCCTCTATTTCACAATGCTCAATCACAACAAGCGTTCAATCACGCTCGACACCAAAAACCCGAAGGGCAAGGAAGTCCTCACCGAGCTGATGAAGAAGTGCGACGTGCTGGTCGAGAATTTCGGACCTGGCGTGCTCGATCGCATGGGCTTTCCCTGGGAGACCATCCAGAAGATCAATCCGAAGCTCATTGTGGCGTCGATCAAGGGTTTCGGCCCCGGCCCGTATGAGGACTGCAAGGTCTACGAGAACGTTGCCCAGTGCACCGGCGGTGCGGCATCGACCACAGGTTTCCGTGATGGTCTTCCCCTGGTGACGGGCGCGCAGATCGGCGACAGCGGCACCGGCCTGCATCTGGCGCTCGGTATTGTGACTGCGCTCTATCAACGCACCGTGACCGGCAAAGGGCAGAAGGTCACGGCAGCGATGCAGGATGGTGTGCTCAACCTCGCCCGCGTGAAACTGCGCGATCAGCAGCGGCTCGCTCATGGCCCGCTCAAGGAATACAGCCAGTTTGGTGAAGGCATTCCGTTTGGTGACGCGGTGCCGCGCGCCGGCAACGACTCTGGCGGTGGCCAGCCCGGCCGCATTCTGAAGTGCAAGGGCTGGGAGACCGATCCGAACGCTTATCTCTATTTCATCACTCAGGCTCCAGTCTGGGAAAAGATCTGCGACGTGATCGGCGAGCCTGGCTGGAAGACGCATCCGGATTACGCCAAGCCAGCGGCGCGTTTGCCGCGCCTGAACGAGATTTTCGGGCGTATCGAACAGTGGACCATGACCAAGACCAAGTTCGAGGCGATGGAAATCCTCAACAAGGACGACATCCCGTGTGGCCCGATCCTGTCGATGAAGGAAATCTCCGAGGACAAATCTCTCTATGCCACCGGTACGCTCGTCGAGGTCGATCATCCGACCCGCGGCAAGTACATCTCGGTCGGGAATCCGATCAAACTGTCGGACAGCCCGACGGTGGTGACGCGCTCGCCGCTGCTGGGTGAGCACACCGATGAGATCCTGAAGCAGGTGCTGGGCTTCAACGACAATCAGGTTGCGGAGACCCATAATTCGGGTGCTCTCTCGCCACCCCGCAAGGTCGAAGCAGCCGAGTAAGTTATCTACAACTTGCGAGGAAAAGGCCGGCGTATTCCGCCGGCCTTTTTTATGGTTCCTGGCTACCTTTCAGCGCAGCGTCGCTGTGTGGGAAAGTTGAGGCATTTTGTCGCGTGGAAAGCCGATATTGCGATGCAATGCAGCAAATGCTGCTATGCAAAATCTCACATTGAACCTGGCATCTGGTATACCTAAATTGATTGTGACGCAGCGCAATATCAACGCTGAAATCATCGGTTTCGAAAGGTCCTCCAATGTCCAAGACTGCCTCTGTCGGGTTCGCTTCTTCAAACGGGCTGTTTCGTCAGATCATTGCTTTCGTTGACCATTTTCTAATGAAGAGCGCTCAGATTTCCGTGAAGAATGGAGATCTGCCGAGGTTTGGGCTCTGAGCATTAAGCTACTGAGAGTTCGCGGATAATCCGCAGGTTCCATCTCTGAGAATGTCATAAAAGGCCCCGGTTTTCCGGGGCTTTTTTGTTGTGCTGGCCATAAGTCAATGCCGCAACGCCGCACAGCGCTGTCTAGAATAACCCTTGTGCTCTGGCATATCGCATACAACGATACGCCTCAGGCAGCCGCTGTCGGTCTTCAATGGAACAGCGCGCCTTGGGAGAGGGACCATGGCTGATACCGTTCTTGCGGTGTCCACGCGGCTGCGCCGAAAGGCGGGCGACGAAGCCATGGCTGTTGGCGTGAATTTCCCCAGGACCATTTTTGCTGACCTGTTGCCGCAGCGTGGCTGTGAAGTTGCCATGCAGCGTGCATCGGAACCAGACATGACTACTCTTCACAAACATTCCTGGAGGCAACCTAACAGACGTCACTAGGGATCGATTATCCGCAGACTGCCCGCGAGGCAGATCTTGGGAATTAAGCCGCCGTTGAGCGGCATAAAACAACGGGTGGGAGAAACGCAATGAAGTGGTCGTCTTATCGAACATTGGGTGTTGCACTGGGTGTTGCAGCTTCGCTGGGGGTGGGGTTCGCATTCAGCCCTGCTTCAGCGGCATGGGAGCCGACGCGGCCCGTTGAGATCGTCGTCCCTGCAGGTACTGGGGGCGGCGCTGACCAGATGGCCCGCACCATTCAGGGCATCATCACCAAGCACAATCTCATGAAGCAGCCGCTGGTGGTGGTGAACAAGGCTGGCGGCGCCGGCGGCGAAGGGTTCCTTGATGTCAAAGGTTCGGCAGGCAACCCGCACAAGCTGGTGATTACCCTGTCCAACCTTTTCACAACGCCATTGGGAACCGGCATTCCATTCAGCCACAAGGATCTCACGCCGGTTGCGATGATGGCGCTCGATGAATTCATCCTCTGGGTGAACGCGGACAGCCCCTACAAGTCCGTGAAGGACTACATCGAGGCCGTGAAGGCGAAGCCCGGTGAGTTCAAGATGGGCGGCACCGGATCGAAGCAGGAAGACCAGATCATCACGGTGGCGATCGAGAAGGCATCCAACACCAAGTTCACCTACATCCCATATCGCGGCGGTGGTGAAGTCGCCGTCCAGCTCGTTGGCAAACACGTGGACTCCACGGTCAATAATCCGATCGAAGCAGTCGCACAGTGGCGCGGCGGAGCTGTTCGCCCGCTGTGCGTGTTCGACGCCAAGCCGCTTCCCTACAAGGACGCTGTCGCCGATGGAAAATCATGGGGCGACATTCCGACCTGCAAGTCGCAAGGGCTCGATGTCGAGTACGTCATGCTGCGCGGCTTCTTCACATCGCCAAGAGCGACCAAGGAACAGGTCGATTATTACGTAGACGTGTTCAAGAAGGTTCGTGAAACACCCGAATGGCAGAGCCTGATGAAGGATGGCGCCTTCAATCAGACCATGATGGTTGGCCCTGAGTATTCGGCGTGGGTCGATAACGAACAGAAGCGGCACCAGGCGTTGATGAAGGACGCCGGCTTTCTGGCTGCGCCGCAATAACGTCAACAACGATGCTGCCGGCGGATCATGTTCCGCCGGCAAAGCTTCAGCGTGGGGAAAAAGATGAGCGAGCATTCTTCCGGTGTTGGCCAGCGCGGACCGTCGCATCGATGGACAGAGTTCGGCGTTGGCGTGTTCTGCATTCTGTTCGGCGTGATCACGATTATCGGCAGCATGAAGGCTGGAGCGGGGTGGGGGGCGGACGGTCCCAAATCCGGATTCTTTCCCTTCTATGTCGGCATCATCATTGTGCTGGCGAGTTGCGTGAACTGCATCCAGCTTCTGATGGAGCCGGACGATGGCCAGCTTTTTGCCGATTGGGCGCAGCTTCGCCAGGTTCTCTGCGTTCTCGTTCCGACCACCATCTACGCTTTGATGATTCCTTATCTCGGCATCTATGTCTCGTCGATCATCCTCATTGCCCTGTTTATGAAGTGGCTGGGCAAATATCCATGGACCACCACGGCCGCCGTGGCACTCGGCACGCCGTTCGCGGTCTACATGTTCTTCGAAAAATGGTTCCTCATTCCGCTGCCAAAAGGCCCGCTGGAAGAGTTGCTTGGTCTCTAAATTCCCGCTGCGGCTGAGGACATTGACATGGAAGAAATTGCAAATCTGTTTCACGGCTTCGCGACGGTACTGCAGCCGTTCAACATCCTGGTCATGGTGATCGGGATCGTTCTCGGCGTGGTGATCGGAGTTCTGCCCGGTCTCGGTGGTGCGAACGGTGTGGCGATCCTGCTGCCGCTGACATTCAGCATGTCTCCGACATCGGCGATCATCATGCTGTCGTGCATCTATTGGGGCGCGCTGTTCGGAGGCGCCATTACGTCGGTGCTGTTCAATATACCCGGCGAGCCCTGGTCCGTTGCCACGACATTCGACGGTCATCCGATGGCGCAGAAGGGCAAGGCCGGCGAGGCGCTCACCGCGGCATTCACGTCGTCATTCGTCGGTGCACTGTTTGCCGTGATCATGATCACGCTGGTTGCGCCGCTGGTTGCGAAATTTGCCCTTCAATTTGGCCCGGCGGAAAAATTCGCGGTGTTCTTCATCGCATTCTGCAGTTTTATCGGCATGGGCAAGGAGCCGCCGTTCAAAACAATTGTCGCCATGATGATTGGCTTCGCGCTGGCTGCTGTTGGCCTTGACAGCATAACGGGACAACTTCGCCTGACCTTCGGTTTCTCCGAGATGCTCAGCGGGTTCGACTTCCTGATCGCAGTCATCGGCCTCTTTGGTATCGGCGAAATCCTTCTCACCATGGAGGAGGGGCTCAACTTCAGGGGCAAGCCTGCGAAGATCAATGCGCGGGTGGTGTGGGATACGTGGAAGGAACTCCCGCGCTATTGGGCGACATCACTGCGCTCGTGCCTCATCGGCGTGTGGATGGGCGTTTCTCCGGCCGGCGCGACGCCTGCATCGTTCATGAGTTATGGCATCGCCAAGCGCATGTCCAAGCAGGGCAAGAATTTCGGCAAGGGTGAAATCGAAGGCGTGGTCGCGCCCGAAACTGCCGCGCATGCGGCAGGCACGGCTGCGCTGCTGCCGATGCTGTCGCTCGGCGTTCCGGGCTCGCCGACGGCAGCGGTGCTGCTCGGCGGCCTGCTGATCTGGGGATTGCAGCCTGGGCCTCTGCTGTTTGTCGAGCAGAAGGAATTCGTTTGGGGACTGATTGCCAGCATGTATCTCGGTAACTTCGTCGGGCTGCTTGTGGTGCTGACCTGCGTGCCGCTGTTCGCTGCGATCCTGCGTATTCCGTTCAGCATCATCGCGCCGGTCATTCTCGTCCTCTGCGCCATCGGTGCGTACACCGTGCACAACAACACCTTCGACGTCGTGATGATGATGGTATTCGGCGTGGTCGGTTACGTGATGAAGAAGTGCAACTATCCGATGGCGCCGCTGGTTCTTGCCATCGTGCTGGGCGACAAGGCGGAGGAGGCCTTCCGCCAAGCACTGCTTGGATCGCAGGGCAGCCTCGGCGTCTTCTTCTCCAACGGTCTTGTCGGATCGATCATGACGCTGGGATTGATTGCGCTGTTCTGGCCCCTGATCTCGAACGGGTGGGCGCGACTGTTGTCGCGCGCGCCGAAAACGGCAATGTAAGTAAGGAGAAGGGAGGGACTGCGTTCCGGATCAGTCACGTCCGCTGCATCCTCTCCCTGACATGTTATTCTCCTATCGAATGGCTCCGGCGCTTGCCGGGGCCATTTTTTTCGAAATCCATGATCAAAGTGCATAGCTAAAAAGTCGCAGGTTCCTTCGAATACCTCTTGCATTCTGGCATATCATATACCAGCCTCCGCGCCGTAGCGTCTGCCGAACTTTAACTGAGCAAGGGCGCACTCGGAGGAACGATGACGGATACTGTTCATACGGCGGCCCCGGCGGCTGCACGCGTCAGCGATACGTATCGCTGGGTCCAGTTGGCGATCGGCGTTGGCGCCATGGTGATGATCGCGAACTATCAATACGGCTGGACGTTCTTCGTCCCCGATATTCAAAAACAATTCGGATGGGATCGCGCATCGATCCAGTGGGCGTTCACGCTGTTCGTGCTGTTCGAAACGTGGTTGGTCCCGATCGAAGGCTGGTTCGTCGACAAGTATGGTCCGCGCATCGTTGTTCTCGTCGGCGGCGTTCTGTGCGCGGTTGGCTGGGCGATCAATGCGAAGGCGACCTCGCTCAACGGTTTCTATCTTGGCATGATCATCGCGGGTATCGGCGCCGGCGCCGTCTACGGCACCTGCGTCGGCAATGCACTGAAGTGGTTTCCCGACAAGCGCGGTCTGGCGGCCGGTATTACCGCTGCTGGGTTCGGCGCAGGCTCGGCGCTCACCGTTGCGCCGATTCAGGCCATGATCAAGAACGATGGTTTCCAGCACACGTTCCTTTACTTCGGTCTGGGGCAGGGCATCGTCATCATCATTCTGTCGTTCTTCCTGTTTGCACCGAAAGCAGGTCAGGTGCCGCCGCCGGTGATAAATGCAGCGCTTCAGCAGACGCGCCGCAACTACGCGCCGACCGAAGTTCTCCGCCATCCGATTTTCTGGCTGATGTACTTCATGTTCGTCATCGTCGGCGCAGGCGGATTGATGGTCACCGCCAATCTCAAGCCGATCGCGGTTGACTGGAAGGTCGACAGCGTCCCGGTCACGCTGATGGCGATGACGATGACTGCGGTGACGTTCGCTGCGACCATCGATCGCGTGCTCAACGGCCTGACACGGCCGTTCTTCGGATGGATCTCCGACATGATCGGCCGCGAGAACACCATGTTCATTGCGTTCGGCATGGAAGGCATCGGCATCTACCTGCTGTACCTCTGGGGCCACGATCCGCTCTGGTTCGTGCTGCTGTCGGGCTTCGTGTTCTTCGCCTGGGGTGAGATCTACTCGCTCTTCCCCTCGACCTGCACGGACACGTTCGGATCGAAGTTCGCGACCACCAATGCGGGCCTGCTGTACACCGCGAAAGGAACGGCAGCGCTGCTCGTCCCCGTCGCGAACTACATGCAGCAAAGCTCGGGCACGTGGGACATGGTCTTCATCGTGGCGGCCGGTGCGAACATTCTCGCCTCGCTGCTTGCCATCATCGTGCTGAAGCCATGGCGCAAGGTCGTGGTCGCCAAATCACAGCACATGGCCTGATACGATCGGCGAAGACAGCCTCAACAAGCGCGCTCATCTGCGGGATGGGCGCGCTTTTTCTTTTTCCGACCCGATTGACTCCCATGGAGCGGCTAGGCAATCTCTGGTATACATAATACAAGAAGGTAAAACTGATCTCATAAGCCCTGAAAACAGGGTGTTTTTGGCCTCGGCCATGACGGGAGGAATCCGATGAATATCCACGAATACCAGGGCAAGGCAGTCCTGAAGAGTTTTGGAGTCACCGTGTCGGCGGGCGCGCCGGCGTTCACTGTCGATGAAGCGATTGCCGCTGCGAAGTCGCTGCCGGGTCCGGTCTATGTCGTGAAATCGCAGATCCATGCCGGCGGCCGCGGCAAGGGCAAGTTCAAGGGATTGCCGGCGGACGCGAAGGGCGGCGTGCGGCTGGCGAAGTCGATCGATGAGGTCGCAAGCTTCGCCAAGGAAATGCTCGGACGTACGCTTGTAACCGAGCAGACCGGGCCGGCAGGCAAGCAGGTCAATCGGCTTTACATCGAGGACGGCTCGGAGATCGCGAAGGAATTCTATCTCTCGATGCTGGTCGATCGCGAAACCTCGCGGATCGCATTCGTGGTGTCCACCGAAGGCGGCATGGACATCGAGAAGGTGGCGCACGATACGCCGGAAAAGATCGTGACGTTCTCCATCGATCCTGCGACCGGTGTGATGGCGCATCACGGCCGCAAGGTTGCGCAAGTCCTCGGCCTGAGTGGCGATCTGGCCAAGCAGGCCGAAAAACTCACGGCGCAGCTCTACAACGCCTTCCTGTCGACCGATATGGCGATGCTGGAGATCAATCCGCTGGTGGTGACGAAGCAGGGCGACCTGCGTTGTCTCGACGCCAAGATCAATTTCGATTCCAACGCGCTGTACCGTCACCCTGAACTGATGAAGCTGCGCGACCTCACCGAAGAGGACGAGAAGGAAATCGAGGCGTCGAAGTACGACCTGAACTACATCGCGCTCGAAGGCACCATCGGCTGCATGGTCAATGGCGCCGGACTCGCGATGGCGACCATGGACATCATCAAGCTCTACGGCGCCACGCCGGCGAACTTCCTCGATGTCGGCGGCGGTGCGACCAAGGAAAAGGTCGCCGCAGCTTTCAAGATCATCACCTCCGATCCGAACGTGAAGGGCATCCTGGTCAATATCTTCGGCGGCATCATGCGCTGCGATGTCGTCGCCGAAGGCGTGGTGGCCGCGGTGCGCGAGGTCGGCCTCGGCGTGCCGCTGGTGGTGCGGCTGGAAGGGACCAATGTTGAACTCGGCAAGAAGGTCATTGCCGAGTCCGGACTGAATGTCGTTGCCGCGGACGATCTTGACGACGCCGCGCAGAAAATCGTTCGCGCCACACGGAAGGAAGCCGCGTAATGGCCATTCTTATCGACAGCAATACCAAGGTGATTTGCCAAGGTTTTACGGGCAAAAACGGCACCTTCCATTCCGAACAGGCGGCGCTCTACGGCACGCAGATGGTGGGCGGCACCTCGCCCGGCAAGGGTGGCTCCACGCATCTCGGCCTGCCGGTGTTCGAGACGGTGGCGCAGGCGCGTGAGGCCACCGGCGCGGACGCCAGCGTGATCTATGTTCCGCCGCCGGGCGCTGCGGATGCGATCTGCGAGGCGATCGACGCCGAAGTGCCGCTGATCGTCTGCATCACCGAAGGCATTCCGGTGACCGATATGGTGCGCGTCAAGCGCGCGCTTGAAGGTTCGAGTTCGCGGCTGATCGGTCCGAATTGTCCCGGCGTGATGACGGCGGGTGAATGCAAGATCGGCATCATGCCCGGAAATATTTTCAAGAAGGGCAACGTCGGAATCGTGTCGCGCTCCGGCACGCTGACCTACGAGGCGGTGTATCAGACATCCGCCGAAGGTCTCGGCCAAACCACCGCGGTCGGCATCGGCGGCGATCCTGTGAAGGGTACCGACTTCATCTCGATGCTCGAACTGTTTCTTGCCGACCCGGACACCAAGTCGATCGTGATGATCGGCGAGATCGGCGGTTCGTCGGAAGAAGATGCCGCTCAGTTCATCAAGGACGAAGCGAAGCGCGGCCGCAAGAAGCCGATGGTCGGTTTCATTGCCGGACGCACCGCGCCTCCGGGCCGCCGCATGGGCCATGCCGGAGCGATCATCTCCGGCGGCAAGGGTGATGCCGAATCCAAGATCGCCGCGATGGAAGCGGCCGGCATCCGTGTCTCGCCGTCGCCGGCGCGCCTCGGCAAGACTCTGGTGGATGTGCTGAAGGGGTAAGCGTTCGCGCGAGTGATCGCGCGACGACGGACCCCTGATCTTTTTCATCCGTTGCGATTCATCAAAATGCCCGGGCTCGTCCCGGGCATTTTTGTTTGCGATTGATCCCGCTGTGTCATTGAGAGCGCAGCGAAGTGATCCAGGTAAATCATCATCACGCGAAGACTGGATTGCTTCGTCGCTCCGCTCCTCGCAATGACGAGGAAACGCATCGCATCTGTTGATTTCGCATCATTCTTCCACTTCTAGCAGACGAGAGACGATTGCTGTGCGCCTTCAACGTCTTGGCATCGGATCACAGCGCGCATCGCTGCATAAGGCGAAGTGGTGGCGAACCCCGCCGCAAAGGGCGGAGTGGTGACCGCATGATGGCCGCCGTTTCGTCCGCGAAAACCGGCCGGGTCCGCCGGTGGGATACCACCGCAATTAGGAATTCGTTCCGATTGACTCTTGGCATAATGTATACCAATCTCAGCCCATCAGAGAGGACATGGCTGTCCTCCAGCATGAACCGTCCACGGGGAAGGTCATCCCCACCAGCGAGGAGGTTGTGATGAGAGTCGGAGACATCCTGAACAGGAAGAGCACCCGTATCGCCACCGTCCGCATGAACGAAACCGTCGCCACTGCCGCGCGGCTGCTGCGCAACGACAATGTCGGCGCGCTTGTCGTGAAGGACGTCTGCCGCACCGAGGGCAATGTTGCCGTCGGCATGTTCTCGGAACGCGACGTGGTGCGCGCCGTCTCCGAGCACGGGCAGGCCGGCCTTGCCATGAAGGTTTCCGCGCTGATCTCGGTTCAGAAGCTGGTGTCGTGCCAGTCCACCGACTCGATCGAACACGTGCGCGAACTGATGATCGACAATCACATCCGGCATGTGCCGGTGATCGACGACCACACACTGATCGGCGTGATCAGCATCCGCGATATCAACGCCGTGGATGGCCTTATTGCAATTCCCGAACTCGAAGCGACCCAACCTGCGTTTGTTGTCTGACGGTTCTCCCTGCAGAGCGCGATCACATGATCTCCCCGGTGGTGTGATTGCGCTCTGATCTTTTTTCGCTTCGCGATATTTCGGGAAACACCATGAAGATCTGTATTTACGGCGCGGGCGCGATCGGAGGTTATCTCGGCGTGCAGCTCGCGCGGGCGGGCGCTGACGTCAGCCTGGTGGCGCGCGGCGCGCATCTCGCAGCGATGAAGGCCAACGGATTGAAGCTCCTGATCGGCGACGAGGAGCGGGTGGTTCATCCGCGCTGCACCGACAATCCCGCCGAGCTCGGTCCGCAGGATTTCGTCATCATCTGCCTCAAGGCCCATTCGATCACCGGCGTGATCGAGGCCATGCAGCCGCTGCTCGGGCCGAAAACCCGCATCGTCACCGCGGTGAACGGCATTCCGTACTGGTACTTCTACAAGCACGGCAACGAGTGCGAAGGCTCGGCGCTGGAGAGCATCGATCCCGGCGGCCGTCAGTGGAAAGAACTTGGACCGGAGCGCGCCATCGGCTGCGTGGTCTATCCCGCGACCGAGATCGAAGCGCCCGGCGTCATCCGCCATGTCTATGGCGACCGCTTCCCGCTCGGCGAGCCCTCCGGCGAGAAGAGCGCCGATGTCGAGGCGCTGTCGGCGATGTTCGTCAAGGCCGGGCTCCAGGCGCCTGTGCTCGAGAACATCCGCGACGAAATCTGGCTCAAGCTGTGGGGCAACGTCTGCTTCAACCCGATCAGCGCGCTGACCCATGCCACGCTCGATGTGATCGGCAGCGATCCGGGCACGCGGGCGGTTGCGAAGTCCATGATGGTGGAAGCCCAGACCATCGCCGAGAAATTCGGCATCAGATTCCGCGTCGATGTCGAACGCCGCATCGAAGGCGCGCGCAAGGTCGGCGCGCACAAGACCTCGATGCTGCAGGATCTCGAACGCAGCCGGCCGATGGAAATCGATCCGCTGGTCACGGTGGTTCAGGAGATGGGCACACTGTCGAAAATCCCGACGCCATCGATCGACATTGTGCTGGCGCTGGTGGCGCAGCGCGCCAAGATCGCGGAACTTTATTGAGCGTGTAAGAGCCAACTCTCTGTGGTCGTCCCGGCGAAGGCCGGGACCCATACTCCCTGAAGTTAGCTGTGATGCGCGATGCGTTTTCTATCGTGAAGCCGGTGGTTATGGGTCCCGGCCTTCGCCGGGACGACGATGAAGGTTTGGAGGTTTTACCGTGACGAGTTGGGTTCGCTTTCGCCATCAGGATCAGATCGGGTTCGGCACGCTGTCGGATCAGAACATCACCGTGCATCACGGCGACATGTTCGACAGCCCGAAGGCGAACGGCAAAACGCTCGCGCTGGCCGATGTCGAGCTACTCGCGCCCACCACGCCGTCGAAGATCGTGGCGCTGTGGAACAACTTTCACGCGCTGGCGGCGAAGCTTGAAAAGCCCGAGCCGCCGGAGCCGCTCTATCTTTTGAAGGCGCCGACCACAGCGGCTTCACCCAATGCGGTGGTGCGGAAGCCCGCCTGGTACGACGGCAAGGTGGTCTATGAGGGCGAACTCGCCATCGTGATCGGGAAGGTTTGCCGCGCGGTTTCGGTCGAAGAGGCCGACGATTTCATCCTGGGCTACACCTGCGTCAACGACATCACCGCCGCGGACATTCTCAACAAGGACCCGACCTTTCAGCAATGGGCGCGCGCCAAGGGCTTCGACGACTTCTGCCCGTTCGGCCCGGCCATCGTGACCGGTATCGACCCTGCGTCGCTCACGGTGCGCACCGTTCTCAACGGCGCTGAGCGGCAGTCCTACAAGATCTCGGACATGATCTTCTCGGCGCAGGAGCTGGTCAGCAAGATCTCGCACGACATGACGCTGCTGCCCGGCGACATCATCGCCTGCGGCACGTCGCTCGGCGTCGGCGTGATGAAGGAGGCGGTGAATTCCATCACCGTCGCCATCGACGGCGTCGGCGAGCTGACCAACGAATTCAGGAACTAGCCGTCATTGCGAGGAGCGGAGCGACGAAGCAATCCATACTTTCTTTTGAAGAGTGGATTGCTTCGCTTCGCTCGCAATGACGTTGCGGGATATCACCGCGAATTCTCAGGTTCGTTCTTCGTCATCTTGGTGCCGGTGAGTTCGGCGAACGCCGGGCCGAGACCCGCCATGCGCACGAGAAGCGCGAGATCGTTCTTCTGAGTGCCGTTGAGTTGCGAATAGAATGCGCGCGTTGCGGTCTTCAGGCGGGCGATGGCGTCGCTTTCGGTGTCGAACGAATCGTCGCGATCCTTCTTCAGCCGCTTCTGATAGTCCTCGATCTGCAGCGTGACCTCGCGCATCGCGCTTTCCACCGGCTGCCAGTATTTTTGCTGCGCAGGCGTCAGGTTGAGCCGCTTCTTGATGCCGGCGATCTGGGTGTCGTTCAGGAACAGCCGCGACGGCTTCTCGGATTTCGCGGTCAGCCGGCGCGGCAGCGTCACCGGCGCGTTGAGCCAGGCGCGCGCGGTCTCGACCATGTCATTCGGCAAACCGGCGTCCGTGCTCTCGGCAGGGGCAGGCGAGGCGATCACGCGGTCCTGCTTCATCATCGCGTTGGAGACCGGATACCGAGCCTCGAACACAGGCTCGTCCGGCGTCAGCGAGGCCGATGCCTGCTGGAAGAACAACTGGTCGCCGAGCAGCCATCCACCCACGGCGGCAAGGGTGCCTGCGCCGCATATCAGCACGAGATATGTTGTCCTGATCGCCAATGGGTTTCTCGATCGCGGGTTTCCGGTCGCGGAAAGCCGTCAAGTCTGCCGCAAAATGTTGAACAATTGTGGCTTTCCGAGGCTCCGTCCCAGCAGGCCTTAGCGCCTCCTTGCCAATATCGGGTAAATTAGCCCATTGGGGCCACTTTCGCAGCGCAAGACAGGGCAGCCCGGATCGGTTAAAGGGAGCGCAGTAGCGACAGGTTCCCCCGTTTCGGGATCATCACCTCGTCCCGGAGAACATCAATGAGCGACAAGAAACAGGACGCCGTCAGCGCAATGGCGCAGTACGACGCAGAAGGCCGCGCGGTGCGCGCCAATATGGAAAAACTGCGCGCGCTGCGGCTCGCCAAGGAGGCTGCGGAAGCGGCATCGGCGCCCCCGCCCAAGGCGAAACGGGCAGCAGCGGCGAAGCCCGCCAAGAAGGAAGCTCCGGCGAAGCTGTCCGACTGGCTCGCCAATCAGCAGAAGGGCGGATTCCGCACCTGAGGAGCATGATCCTGAAAAGCGGGAACCGGTTTTCGGATCAGCTCATGCCCCCACAGCAAGCGGCATGACGGGAGAGCGCCATTGACGACGGTCTACGATTTCTCGGCTGCGACGCTGGACGGCGAAGATCGTCCGCTCAGGACCTATGAGGGGCAGGTGCTGCTGATCGTCAACACCGCGAGCGCGTGCGGGTTCACGCCCCAATACGCGCAGCTCGAGGAGCTGCAACGCACGCTCGGCCCGCGCGGCTTTTCGGTGCTGGGTTTTCCGTGCAACCAGTTCGGCGGGCAGGAGCCGGGCAGCGCGCAGGAGATCGCGGCGTTCTGCTCGCAGAAATACGACGTGACGTTTCCGATGTTCGCCAAAATCGATGTCAACGGCGACAAGGCGCTGCCGCTGTTCGATCATCTCAAGCGCGAGAAGCCGGGGCTGCTCGGCGCCTCGATCAAATGGAATTTCACGAAATTCCTTGTCGACCGCGCCGGCAAGGTCGTCGCGCGGTACGGCTCGACCACCTCGCCCAGCGCGCTGAGCCGCGATATCGAAAAGCTCCTGTCAACCGGGACGCTGTGATTTAAGACCGCTGTAACTTCAGAATAACAAGAAACAGGATACGACGATGAGCGAATTGCCCGACCGCCTCTCCACCGACCCCCGCAGCCCGTATTACAACGCCGAGGTTCTCTCGCGCGATGTCGGCATCCGCTTCAAGGGCGTCGAAAAGAACAACGTGGAGGAGTACTGTGTCAGCGAGGGATGGGTGCGCGTGACCGCAGGCTCGTCCAAGGACCGCTACGGCAATCCGCTGACCATCAAGCTGACCGGCCCGGTCGAGCCGTATTTCCGCGACGAGCAGTAAGTTCGATTCTGCCGCTGCCCCTTTGCGGGCGGCGGCTAATGGCGGCGCGCGTTGGCCGCTTCGGCGCGCTGCCGTGCCGTCTCGAAAGCCGCTGCGGATTCGTCGTGCCGCTCAAGCTTCTGCAGGCTGAGGCCGATGGCCGCCCAACTGTCGATCAGGCCGGGCATCAGCGCCACCGCGCGCTGATACGCCGCCAGCGCGTCTTCATAACGGGCGAGGCCGGACAGCGCGTTGCCTCTGTTGTGATGGGCCAGCGCATAGTTCGGCTGGAGCGCGGTCGCCTTGTCGAAATCGGCCAGCGCAGCCTCAAAGTTTTTCAGATCGTTGTAGACCGTGCCGCGATTGCTCAGGGTTTCGGCGTCGTCGGGATTGATCGCGAGCGCCTGCGTGAACTGCGTCAGCGCTTCGTCGGAACGGCCCAGCGCCTTGAGCGCGAGCCCATGGTTGTAGAGTGCGACATGAGCGCCCGGATTGAGCTTCACCGAGGACCGCAGGAACCGCTCGGCTTCGTCGTATTTTCCGGTGCCGACAAGAATGGCGCCGAGCACACTGAGCGCCAGCGGATGATCGGACGTCCTGCGCACCAGCTTGCGAAGGGTCTTCTCGGCCTCGCGCGTGCGCCCGGCCTGAAGAAACGAGATCGCTTCACTGAACAGGATGTCGGTCGAGGCGGCCACTGTCGATCTCGCTGGAATTGATGTGGAGTTGATGTCGGCCGGTGCCGCCGGGTCCGCCGCGAACCGCGGCAGGCCGGCGCTTATGGTTGGACGATATAGTATCCGCCGACGACGAGGATGAGCGCGAGCACCACGATGATGCCGAGGACGGCAGCGATGATCGCTCCCAGTCCGTGCGAATCCAGCCAGTTCTGAAGTGCTCTGCCCGCTCTCATGGCGGTCTTCTAGACCAATTTGCGCGGAGATGGAAACCGGGGTGCGGCAAAAAGGACCGGACGGTTACCGGGCCTTCTTGTTGTCCACGACTTCGGTGACTGGCCGGTCGGTGCCCCGGACGGTTTCCTCGCGCCAGTTGCCCTGGCCGTCCTCGAACTGGATGACCTCGGTCCGGCCGGGCACCCGCTGTTCCGCCGCGGCGCGGGTGGCGGCCGCGCGCGCCGCCTCGTGGGTCGGAAAGGTCTCCGAAAACACGTTGTTGAACTTGTACGCCCAGCCGCCGTCGTGCTCGACTATCTCGTAGACCACCTTGACCATGCTGGCACCTCAAGTTTGCGGCTGGCGAAAACAAGACCCTTAACTTGATATCTGGCGTCGCCGATTTCAACGCCTTGGCTGCACCGGGTTCCAGCCCGGATGGCTAGCCGAGCCCGCCCAGGACACCTTCGACGATCTTGCGTTCCTCAGGCGTGAGCGGCGTTTGCGGCGCAATCGGATCGCCCACGGCATAGCCCTGCATCTCGAGCCCCGCCTTGATGCAGGCGGCGAGATTGAACCGCGCGAACACCTCGTTGACCCGCCACAGCTTGCGCTGAAGCGCGATCGCTTCGTCCCAGCGTCCCGCCTTGCACAGGTCGTAGAGCTTCACGCTTTCGCGCGGCACGATGCAGGCCGGTCCCGCCATCCAGCCGACGCCGCCGATCAGCATCACGGCAGCGGGAATATGCGCCGATGCCGCGAACACTTTCATCTTGTCGCCGCAGCGGTTGATGATGGAGAGCAGGCGCCCGGTGTTGTTCGAGGCATCCTTGATGTACTGGATGCGCGGATGCTCGGCGAGGCGCGCGATCACGTCGAGGGTGAGATCGGAGCGCTGGAAGTTCGGATTGGTGTAGATCACCACCGGAATGTCGACGGCGTCCGCGATGGCGCGGAAATACGCCTCGACCTGCGCGTCCTTCACCGGGAAGTACGCTTCGAGAATGGCGAGAATGCCGTCCACGCCGAGCGCCTGATAGGCCTTCGCCTGCGCGACCGCGTCCGCTGTCGATGTCGAGGCAACGCCAGCGATCACCGGCACGCGCCTGGCTGTGGCCTCCACCGTCGCCTTCACCACGATGGCGCGCTGTTCGCGGCCGAGATAGGCGAACTCGCCGGTGGAGCCGAGCGGCGTCAGCCCGTGAACACCGGCCTTGATCATGTCGTCGCAGAGCCTGCCCAGAACATCGGTCTTGATGCTGCCGTCGGTTGCGGTGGGCGAGACGAGGTAGGGAAACACACCGTGCAAGTCTTTTGGCAGGTCTTTTGGCAAGTCTCTTGGCAAGTCTGTTCGCTGGTCGGTCATTGCGGGCTTCGCTCTCTTTGGGGGCGTTAACGATTGATGGCCTGTTTTCAACGTTTCGATTGAACTTCGCAACCCTCGCACAGCATGATGTGGACGCGCTGCGTGCATGCGACACAAGATGTCGGTCAGCCATCTGACCAGCGTGGTATGAATCGCTGATTCGGGCGCGTTTCGTTCCACCCGCGTTCCAAACCTTAAGATCGCGCAAGGTCTCGGCTGGTTACCCCGTCACGTTATGAGACAGTTTGCGCCGGATGCGCGGAAACGTGCACGATGCAGCAAGGCTTTGAGGAGGTCGGACATGGTGAGATTCCTGATTGGCGCTGCGCTGCTGACGCTGATGCCGCACGGAGCGATGGCGCAGGACGTGCCCGGCATCGAAATCTGCACCGCCGAGAAAACCATGGAGCGCCGCACCGGCTGTCTTCAAAGCAATGTGAATTTCCTGAAAGCCTCGCTGACCAAGGCCTCGCTGGAGAGCCAGCAGAAGATCGACGCCGCCAACCGGCAGATCGACGCGCTCAAGGCCGCGGTGACGGGGCTGCAGGCCACCGTCGCGCAATTGCAGGGGCAGGTGCAGGCGCTCAGCAAGCAGCCGAACGGCGCAGCCAAGGACGCGCCGAAGGAAGCGCCAAAGGCGCCCGGCGCGAAGTGACACGGGCCGCCGCTAGATATTCAATGTCGTCCCCGCGAAGGCGGGGACCCATAACCACCGGGCGGAACGTTCGGGAGAAATTTTTCAACCATCCCGTGCAAACTCGACGTCAGGGAGTATGGGTCCCCGCCTTCGCGGGGACGACGTGTGGTGGGTTCATGCCATGAGCTCTGCTTCTTCATCAAAATCGAAGCGTCCCACGCGAAAAAAACCCGCCGCCTTCGTCTATGTGCTCGGCAGCTTTCACAAGGGCCGTTACATCTCCTACGTCGGCTGGACCAATGACGTGACGCAGCGGCTTGCGAAGCATAACAACGGCACCGGCGCGCGCTCGACACGCGGCCGGGCCTGGATGCTGCTGCACACCGAACCGTTCCAGACGCGCAACGAAGCCATGAGCCGCGAATGGCACCTCAAGCGCGACCGGGCCTTCCGGAAGAAGCTGATGGACGCGGTGAGGGCGGGGCAGAGCGCGTCTTCACCTCGCCCCGTTCTTACGGGGAGAGGTCGGATTGCGAAGCAATCCGGGTGAGGGGCGCTTTCGCGAAATCGTGATTATTTGCAATATGCCCCTCACCCCAACCCTCTCCCCGCAGGCGGGGAGAGGGAGCGCGTCCGCGAGATTCTCGGAAACTGTAAATGACCCCGGCCACCCCATCTCCCATCGTCATCGATGCCGCGCGCACCCGCGCTAGCCTGCCGTTCGACCGCCTGATCCCGGCGCTGCGCGAGGCATTCACCGAGGGTGCGGACGTGCCGCTGCGCCACCATCATTTCATGCCGCAGCCCGACGGCTCGACCGCGACCATTCTCATCATGCCGGCATGGCAGCGCGCCTTCATCGGCATCAAGATCGTCACGATCTTTCCGGAGAACGGCAAGCGAGCGCTGCCGGGGCTGTTTTCGAGTTATCTGCTCTGCGACGGGGAGACCGGGCAGCATATCGCGCTGATCGACGGCAACGAGATCACGTCGCGGCGCACCGCGGGCATCGGCGCACTCGGCGCGGACTTTCTCGCACGCAAGGATGCGACGAAATTGCTGGTGGCCGGCTCAGGCCGGATCGCGAGCCTCACAGCGGATGCGTTTCGCGCGGTGCGGCCGATCGAGACCGTCGCGGTGTGGAATATCAATGAGGCAGGCGCGGCGCGGCTGGTGTTCGATCTCCGCGCCAGAGGCATCGACGCCCATGTCGCGACCGATCTGGAGCGCGCGGTGAGCGAGGCGGATATCGTGAGCTGCGCGACGCTCGCGCACAAGCCGATCATCAAGGGTGAATGGCTGAAGCCCGGCGTGCATCTCGATCTGGTCGGCAGCTTCACGCCGTTCATGCGCGAGGCCGACGACGAGGTGTTCCGGCGCGGGCGCGTCTGGCTCGACACCTACGACGCGCTGAAGGAAAGCGGCGAACTGCTCGACCCGATCCGCGACGGCGTGATCGCGGCCGAGGATATTCGGGGTTCGCTCAATGAGCTGTGCAAGGGCGAGCGCAAGGGCAGGACCAGCGATAGCGAGATCACCGTGTTCAAGGCGGTCGGCAATGCGCTGTCAGATATTGCGGCAGCCGGGCTGGTGTATCGGGATTTTTCTGCGAAGGAATGACGTTCTTCACCTCTCCCCGTTCTTACGGGGAGAGGTCGGATCACCATTAGCGCGTTTACGCGCGTCTTCGACGCGCTATGGTGATCCGGGTGAGGGCATCTTTTTGGTGCACGATAAACCTGGCCCCTCACCCCACCCTCTCCCCGCAAGCGGGGAGAGGGAGCAGATCGTGCCCGGACTTCGACAACTCACCCCTGCATCCACGCACTGGTCATCGCTGAATCCGCGCGATAGGTTTCGCGCGTCAAAATCAAAAACACTGTCCGGGAGGTCTTCATGTCTAACGTCCGTGTCATCGCAACCGGTCTCGAGTTTCCCGAAGGGCCGGTGGTGATGCCCGATGGCTCCGTGGTGCTGGTGGAAATCCGCCGCCAGACCCTGACGCGGGTTTATCCCGACGGGCGCAAGGAGATCATTGCGAAAATTCCCGGCGGGCCGAACGGCGCGGCGCTCGGCCCCGACGGCAAGATGTACATCTGCAACAACGGCGGCTTCTCCTGGGCGCCGGGTCCGGGCGGCAACATCATGCCGGGCGCGCCGCGTCCGTCGGAATATATCGGCGGCTCGTTGCAGCGTGTCGATCTCTCAAACGGCAAGGTCGAGACGCTGTTCACCCATTGCGGCGAACGGCAGCTCAAGGGACCCAACGACCTCGTGTTCGACAGGGAGGGCGGGCTCTGGTTCACCGATCTCGGCAAGCGCCGCGCGCATGATCTCGATGTCGGCGCCGTCTACTACATGAAGAAGGGCGGCACAGAACTTGTCGAGGCTGTGCCGCACATGCTGCCCGCCAACGGCATCGGCCTCTCGCCGGACGAGAAGACCGTCTATGTCGCCGAGACGCCGACGGCACGGCTGTGGGCGTTCGCCATCGGTGCGCCGGGACAGATCGCGCCGGTTGAGCCGATCTATCGCGGCGAAATGGGCAGGCCGATTTCCGGCCTCGGCGGCTATCAGATGTACGACTCGCTCGGTGTCGAAGCCTCCGGCAACGTCTGCGTCGCGACGCTGATCTCCGGCTGCATCTCGGTGATCGCGCCGGATGGCAAGCTGGTCGAGCAGGTGCCGACAGGCGACAATGTCACCACCAACATCGCCTTCGGCGGGCCGGAGCTGAAGACCGCGTACATCACGCTGTCCGGCAGGGGCGAACTGGTGGCGATGGACTGGCCGCGCGGCGGCCTGCCGCTGAATTTTCTGAATAAGTAATTTTGTCATTGCGAGGAGCGTAAGCGACGAAGCAATCCAGCTTTTGTAGACCTTAAGATGGATTGCTTCGCTTCGCTCGCAATGACGAATCCGGTTGATCGAGGAATACACATGACCTGGCTTTCTCCCGTCACACTCAGTGGCCCGCACGCAACGCTCGAGCCGCTGTCGCGCGATCACAAGGATGGCCTGGTGGAGGCCGTGAAGGACGGCGAGTTGTGGAAGCTCTGGTACACCTCGATCCCGTCGCCGGAGGCGATGCCGTCCGAGATCGAGCGTCGTCTCGGTTTGCAGGCGGCGGGATCGATGCTGCCGTTCACGGTGAAGGATGCCGATAGCAAGGTCGCCGGCATGACGACCTACATGAATGTCGATGCCGCCAACCGGCGGGTCGAGATCGGCTCGACATGGTATGCAAAGCGTGTCCAGCGGACTGCGCTGAATACCCAGTGCAAGCTGCTGCTGCTCACCCATGCGTTCGAGAAGCTGAACTGCATCGCGGTCGAGTTCCGCACGCATTTCTTCAATCATCAGTCGCGGCGCGGCATCGAGCGGCTGGGCGCGAAGCTCGACGGCGTGCTGCGCAGTCACCAGATCGCACCGAACGGCACCCTGCGTGACACTGTCGTGTACAGCATCACCGCTTCGGAATGGCCGACGGTGAAAGCGCACCTGACCTATCAGTTGCACGAGAAGACGCGGTAACGCGCGGCCGTCGCCACACCGTCATTGCGGAGAGCGCAAGCGACGAAGCAATCCAGTTTGATGAGTGGATTGCTTCGCGTCGCTCGCAATGACGCGGAGCGCCCTCGTAGATGCCGTTTCGGTTCCGGAATTAACCTGCGCGGCGGCCATTAAGGTTTAAACGCAGGTTTCGTTGCGCGCGCAAACCGTCGGACTAACGTCGGATTGCGGACAATTGCCCCATGTCCGTTAACGACAAGACGGGGTCGTCGGCCGGTATACTGCGATCGGCGGCCCTCGCCATGAGGCAACCATGTCCGAGGCTGTATTCGTTCTTGTTCTGGTGTTCGTGGCCGGTTTTGGCATCGGCTACGGTGTGCGATCCCAGATGGTCATCCTGCGCCGAGCCAAGGCCCGCCGCAGGATGTGACGTGCCCGCCGCGCGGAAGCGTGACGCGCCCGCGGCGCCGGCGTGCAGCGCAAGCGAACCGATGAATTCAGGTGACGCCGAGGAACCGGCGGATCTCGTCGAGAAAGATCGGCAAGCCCGGATCCTGTTGGAGCGGGATATGATTTTTGCCCGGCAGCGTGACGAGGCGTGCGCCGGGGATACCTGCTGCAAGCTCCCGGCCTGACGCAATCGGCACCCTTCGGTCATCGCGGACATGCATGACAAGGGTGGGCACCTTGATTTGCGGCAGCAGATCGCGGACATCGAAGTTGATCACCGTTTCCAGATATCTGACGGCGCATTCAGCTGACGCGCTGACCCGCTGGGCTTCGTTGAAGGCGTCCATCTGTTCCCTCGTCGCAGTGGGGATCATCGACGCTGTGAAGAGTTGCCGGAAGGTTGGCTCGTTCGCGCCCCAGCCGAGTTTCATCAGGACCTTCATTGCGTCGAACTGCTCGCGTGCGGCGGGCGTCACGTTCGGGCTCTTGTAGACGCCGGCGGCAAATCCTCCATAAAGGATCAGATGCGAAACCCGTTCCGGATGCCGGATCGCGAAGGCGATCGCCACCGCGCACCCCTGAGACAATGCAAGAATCGGAAACCGCTCGAGTCCCGCCGCGTCAGCAACACTCTCCATGTCGCTCACCCAGTGATCCAGCGAGATGTTGCCGACGTCCCAATCCGACAGCCCGTTGCCTCGCGCGTCGAAACGGACCAGCGAAAAGCTCGAGGCCAGTTCGAGCAGGAGACCGCGGAAGATCGGCAGCTCCCAGTCGTATTCGAGATGCCCCAGCCAGTGTGCCGTGCGCAGCAATGGCGGGCCGTTGCCGACCTTCGCGAAAGCCAGCCGGACGCCGTCCGCCGCCTTGCAGTAGCGGATCTCCTGTTGAAGATTCGCGCCGGTCAGAATACGCGCGGCCTTGGATGCGCCGTCATGGAGATCGATCGCAAAGACCTCGATCGGCCGTGCGATGTTCTTCAGGTTCTGGCGGCCCATTTCGCGGAACTGAAGCCTGAGCTTGCCTTCGATCTGATCGAGCACCTGCCGGGAAATACAGACGCCGCCCCTCGGCGCGATACTCTCCAGCCGCGCCGCGACATTGACGCCATCGCCGAAGATTTCGCCGCCGTCCTCGATGACATCGCCGATGTTGATGCCGATGCGGAATTCGAGCCGGCTCTCCTCGGGCACGTTCACGTTCCGTGTAATCATCGCGCGCTGGATTTCGATCGCGCAGCGCACGGCTTCAACCGCACTGGCAAATTCCGCCAGCAGGCCGTCACCGGCGGTGTTGATGATGCGGCCGCGATGTTTCCTGATCCGCCGGTCGATCAGGTCGTGGCGGTGCGCCTTCAACTGTGCGTGGGTGCCTTCCTCGTCGGCGCCCATCAACCGGCTATAGCCGGCGACGTCCGCGGCGAGAATGGCTGTCAGGCGGCGATCGACGTGCTTCTTGGTCACGCGGCACCTCGCATCCGAGGCGGGCAGTCTAGGCGGCTCAGGGTGCGGTGGCCAGCATGGCGTCGCGCTTCATTCTGACCCGGTGGCAAAGGCCTTGTTCCCGCGCGGGCGCGCTCAGCATTCCGCGTCGTCCCCGCGAAAGCGGGGACCCATAATCACCTAATTCACGTTAAAGCGAGATGCCTGCGCCGCCGTTTCAGCGCCAAGCCAGAACGATGGGCTGGGGTGTCTGGGTCCCCGCTTTCGCGGGGACGACCAGTTGAGGAATGGTGCGTCGTTCGAGAACGCACGCCATTCAGCAAACAGAGACCGCGCTCAGACTTCCCGGCGGCTCAGGAACGCGAGGCGCTCGAACAGGTGCACGTCCTGCTCGTTCTTGAGCAGGGCGCCGTGCAGCGGCGGGATCAGCTTGCGCGGGTCGCGTTCGCGGAGCTGTTCCACCGTCATTTCCTCGTTGAGCAGCAGCTTGAGCCAGTCGAGCAGTTCCGAGGTCGATGGCTTCTTCTTCAGACCCGGCACGTCGCGCACCTCGAAGAAGATCTTCATCGCTTCCTGAACGAGGCGCTTCTTGATGTCGGGGAAGTGCACTTCCACGATGGCGTTCATGGTGTCGATGTCGGGGAACTTGATGTAGTGGAAGAAGCAGCGGCGCAGGAACGCGTCGGGCAGTTCCTTCTCGTTGTTCGAGGTGATCATGATGATCGGGCGCTGCTTCGCCTTGATCGTTTCGCCGGTCTCGTAGACATGGAATTCCATGCGGTCGAGTTCGAGCAGAAGGTCGTTCGGGAATTCGATGTCGGCCTTGTCGATTTCGTCGATCAGCAGGACCGGGCGCTTCTCGCTGGTGAAGGCGTCCCACAGCTTGCCGCGCTTGATGTAGTTGGAAATGTCGGAGACACGCGGATCGCCGAGCTGGCTGTCGCGCAGACGCGACACCGCGTCGTATTCGTAAAGGCCCTGCTGCGCCTTGGTGGTGGACTTGATGTGCCAGGTCAGCAGCGGCGCATCGAGCGCGCGCGCGACTTCTTCCGCGAGCACGGTCTTGCCGGTGCCGGGTTCGCCCTTCACCAGCAGCGGACGTTCGAGCACAATCGCTGCGTTGACCGCGACCTTCAGATCGTCGGTGGCGACGTAGTTTTTGGTACCGGTAAATTTCATCGACGTTTGCCTTGGTGAGTTTGTCTGAGTTCGTTTGTTCTGCTTCGCGTGATGCCGCGGGAAATCTCTTCAAACAAGAAGCGACCGCTTTATCGGCGGCCGCTTCCAGGAGCCTTTAAAACGTCATGCGCGCCGGATCAACGACAGGATGACCAGCACGACGATGCCGCCGATCGCTCCGTTGATGATCTCGCCGATCATGCCGGCGCCGAGCCGGATGCCGAGCTGCGGCAGCAGCCAGCCCGCGACCACCGCGCCGACGATGCCGACGACGATGTTGCCGAGAAGTCCGAAGCCCGCGCCCTTGACGATCAGGCCGGCCAGCCAGCCCGCGATCGCACCGACGATAATCCAAGCAATAATGCCCATGGACCAAACCCCTTGTTTAAAACGCTGCGACTCCCGCTGCGGGGTGTCGCGCGTCCCCGGTCAACGCCGCGAACTGTCTCCGGCCGGAGCAGTCCGGGAGGCGTCAAACAACAGTTTAAATGAAATGGCACACCAATCCAGACCGTGCCAGTGCTGTTTTCGAACGCAAGCCTGCCTTGCAGGGCGGTTTTCCGGGTGGGCGCAGGCAGACGAATGGCCCGCAACCCTGTAGTTTCATCACTCTAATCCCGTCACGAGGGCGACGCCCGCCCTTGACGGAAGCGGCTTCGGAGGCGATCTAAGTCCCATGTTTCTGCAATTCTTCACATCGCTGCGCGACGCGCAGGTTCCGGTCACGCTGCGTGAATATCTGACGCTGATGGAGGCGCTCGACGCCAACCTCGCGGATCAGAGCGTGGAGCATTTCTATTATCTGTCGCGCGCCTCGCTGGTGAAGGACGAGCGCAACCTCGACAAGTTCGACCGCGTGTTCGGCACCGTGTTCAAGGGGCTCGAGAGCCTGCTCGACGCCATGGAGAAGGCGGAGATTCCCGCCGAGTGGCTGCGCAAGGCCGCCGAGAAATATCTCACCGAGGAAGAGAAGAAGCAGATCGAGGCCATGGGCTGGGACAAGCTCATGGAGACTCTCAAGAAGCGTCTTGAAGAACAGAAGAAGCGCCATGAGGGCGGCAGCAAGTGGATCGGCACCGGCGGCACATCTCCCTTTGGTGCGGACGGCTACAATCCCGAAGGCATCCGCATCGGCCAGGAGAAGAACCGCAACTTCCGCGCGGTGAAGGTCTGGGACAAGCGCGAGTTCAAGGATCTCGACGGCAACGTCGAACTCGGTATCCGCAACATCAAGGTGGCGCTGCGCCGCCTGCGCAAGTTCGCGCGCACCGGTGCGCCTGACGAACTCGATCTCGACACCACGATCAAGGAAACCGCCAACCACGGTTATCTCGATGTCCACATGCGCCCCGAGCGGCGCAATGCGGTGAAGGTCCTGATCTTCTTCGACATCGGCGGATCGATGGACGGTCACATCGCGCAGGTCGAGGAACTGTTCTCAGCGGCGAAGACCGAGTTCAAGCACATGGAGTATTTCTACTTCCACAACTGCCTCTATGAAGGCGTCTGGAAGCAGAACAAGCGGCGCTTCTCCGATCGCACGCCGACCTGGGATATCCTTCACAAGTACCCGCACGACTACAAGGTCGTGTTTGTCGGCGATGCGTCGATGAGCCCATATGAAATTGTCGTCCCCGGCGGCTCCGTCGAACATGTCAACGAGGAGGCCGGGTCGGTCTGGCTCGAGCGCGTGACGCGGACCTATCCGCACGCGGTCTGGCTCAATCCCGTCGCGCGCAAGCACTGGGACTATTCGGAGTCCACCACCATCATCCGCAAGCTGTTCGCGGAGCGCATGTTCCCGCTGACCCTCGAAGGACTAGAGGGCGCGATGAAGGAATTGACGCGGTAGGCGCAAAGGTGAAGAAGGCCGGTTTGCTCGTCATTGCGAGGAGCGCAGCGACGAAGCAATCCATCTTTTTCGGGTGGCTGCCTCGCATGGATTGCTTCGCTTCGCTCGCAATGACGGGCCGTGAGCGATCATCGAAATTCAGATCAGCGTATCGTAGAGATCATCCCAGCCCGGATTCAGTGCTTGGATCAGTTGGATTTTGTCGTTCCGGCTTCCAGCCTTGATCTGCTTTTCACGGACAATCGCTGCTTCCATTGTGTCGTGATGTTCGTACCAGACCAGCCGCTTGCAACCGTACTTCTTTGTGAAACCGTCAATTAGTCCTTCGCGATGTTCATGGGCGCGGCGGGGCAAGTCCGACGTTACGCCAGTGTAAATTGTCCCGTTGTGCTGGTTGGCCACGATGTAGACGCAGGGTTGTTTCATCAGCGCGTCCTGTCATACGTTGACGGCAGGTGCAGAGTATCGTCATTGCGAGCGCGCCGAAGCAATCCATTCCGGCCTTCTCATGAGAAAAGATGGATTGCTTCGTCGCTGCGCTCCTCGCAATGACGGAGAGAGACGCTAGCTTTTAGAACTGATTAGCGGCACATTGCGGGTAAGACACTTCGTAAAGGACCGCCCCCAAATGCCCTCCACCATCACCCGCGGCTACAAGAAACTCCTCGACGAGGCCAACGCCCAGATCGAGACCATCAACGCGGCGGAAGCCGTCGAGCGTTTTCCGCAAGGCGGCGTGGGACAGAGCGAAGTCGTGATCGTGGACCTGCGCGATCCGCGCGAGATCGAGCGCGAGGGCCGCATCCCCGGCGCGTTTCACTGTCCGCGCGGCATGCTCGAATTCTGGATCGATCCGGAAAGCCCTTACGCCAAGCCGGTCTTTCAGGAAAACAAGAAGTTCGTGTTTCAATGCGCGTCAGGCTGGCGCTCGGCGCTGGCGGCCAAGACCGCGCAGGACATGGGCCTCTCTCCCGTGGCGCATCTCGGCGGCGGCTTCACCGGATGGAAGGCCGCCGGCGGTCCGATCGAGAAGGTCGAGCCGAAGAAGTAAGATTGAATTCGTCATTGCGAGCGAAGCGAAGCAATCCAGAAGCAAAAGCAAGCCTGGATTGCTTCGTCGCTGCGCTCCTCGCAATGACGCTGTGTGAAGCGATAGCTTGCAGGAAATTGGAGATACAATGCCCGCCACCGATCCTCTCGTCTCCACCGAATGGCTTGCCGCGCATCTGAACGATCCGCAAGTGAAGGTTCTCGATGCGACGTTCAAGTTGCCCGGCATCCTGCCGCTGCCGAAGGACGACTATCTGGCGCAGCACATTCCGGGCGCTGTGTTCTTCGACGTCGATGCGGTGTCGGATCACTCATCGTCGCTGCCGCATATGTTTCCGTCCGCCGAGCAGTTCGGTCGCGATGTCGGCGCGCTCGGCATTTCCAACGATGACACCGTGGTGCTGTACGATGCGGGCGGATGGGTCGCCGCCCCGCGCGGGTGGTGGATGTTCCTGTCGTTCGGCCACAACAACGTTCGCGTGCTCGACGGCGGCCTGAAGAAGTGGCTGGCGGAAGGCCGCGCGGTCGAGGGTGGCGAGGCCAAACCGAAGCCCGCGTCATTCAAGGCGGCGCTCGATGCCAGGCGTGTGCGCAGCATCCAGCAGTTGATCGGCAATCTGGAGAGTAGGGCCGAGCAGGTGATCGATGCGCGGCCGAGCGCGCGCTTTGAGGGCAGCGTGCCCGAGCCGCGTCCCGGCTTGCGCGGCGGGCATATTCCGGGCGCGCGCAGCGTTCCCTATGCGGGACTGTTCGATGCCAGCACAGGCGCGATGAAGCCGCTCGATGATTTGCGGGCGGCGTTCACCGGCGCGGGCGTGGATCTCGCCAAACCCATCGTCACGAGCTGCGGCTCCGGCGTATCGGCAGGCGTGCTGACGCTGGCGCTCTATCGCCTCGGCATTGCCGACACCGCGCTCTATGACGGATCATGGGCGGAGTGGGGCGAGCAGGGCGGCCCGCCGGTGGCGACAGGGCCGGTGTAACCAGCCTTAGCCGCCGAACAGCGGAAATGCTTTTTGCTGTTGGCGCAGCTGTTCGGCCCGCGCGCGTTCCTCGGCGCGGGCGCGTGCGATCTGACGCCGGTGTGCGATGGCGAGCGTGTTGACGCGGCGGGTTTTCTTCGCCGCAGGCCGGGGGATCGTCGCGGAGGCCGTCGCTTCCGTCGATCGCTCGACAGACGCGACCGTCTCGGTCGATCGCGGCTCGGACGCTTCGGTTACCGAAGATTTGGTCTCTGAGGATATGGCCTCGGTCGGCTTCGGATCAGCCAGTCCGGGTTCGGATTTTGCGTCGACGGCTTTCGCTTCGGAGATCCGGAGCTCGGAGGCCTTCACGCCCGCCGGCGCGGCTTCCTGAGGCTTCACGTCCGGAACCTTCGCTTCGGTGGCGCTGGCTTCGGAGGTCTGGGTATCCGAGGGCTTGGCATCCGCGGCCGGCGCTTCCGCTGCCGGAGCTTCCGCTGCCGGAGCTTCTGTGCTGGCCTTTGCGCTCAGAGCTGCGGACGTCTCCGGGGCCGGAGCGGGTTCGGCCGGTGCCTGTTCGGCTTCCCTGAGTGTGTCGCCGGCGTCCTGCTTTACGGTTTCGGCCGGTGGCAGTTCGCGCGGAATGTCGCGGATGATGGCCTGCTGGCGGATGGTCCGGTCCGGGGATGGCTTCGCCGTCAGCGCCTCGACCCGCAGCATCGCCAGTGTCGGTCCGCTGAGTTCGAACTGCGGCGCCAGCATCGGCTGCTGCGCCAGCCGCCACGACGGCATGCTCGCGAATTCCTCGTGCGCCGCGCGCAGCAGCGCGGCCGCGCCGAGGCCGAAGATCAGAATCGAGATCGCCAGCACGGTCGTCGCAAACAGGATTCGAAATCCGGGGAGCATTGTGACGTGTCCTGCCTTCGGCGGTGGAGGCGCGAAGGTCTCGAGCCAAAACGAAACGCATGTGAACGCTGGAGAAGCGAAAACTGAACGCCGGAAGCGCGGCTGAAGGCCACGAATCAAGCCTCCGGGAAGGATACCGCAGGCCATGAATTTGCCTGAAAAAACTTCGGCCGGGGCTGGGGATGGCGTCACATTGGCGGGAACCTGTTGCCCGGCTGCAATCTCGCGAAAAAGTCAGCCGTTTTCGGGCACTTTTTTCAACGATTGTCTTGAATGCGCCGCTATCCTGCGCGAATTGCCGTTAACGATACGGTGGCGGGTTCGCGCTATATAAGGGGCATGATGTTCAATCGCGTTTCCAAGGGTTTTTCTGCCAAGTCCTTCACGACGGCTTTTGCGGTTTCCGCGGTGGCCGGTCTGGCAGGTGCATCTGTTGCACTGGCGCAGTCCTATCCGCCGCCTCCGGGCTATTCGCAGCCGCTCCAGCCAGCGCCCTACGCGCGGGACGACCGCAGCGTGCCGGATTTCGACCGCCTCGATGGCGATGACCGTGGCACGGCGCTGTCGCCTCCGGGCTACCAGCAGCAGCCGAATTACCAGCAGCCGCCCGCTCCGCAGCAGCAGAGCTACCAGCAGCAGCCGGGCCTCGACCCGCGCGGCCCGGTGATGTCGCCGGACGATCCGCGTTACGGCCGCCCGACCGCTTACACCCCGCCGGCGCCCGGTTATTCCGATCGCGGCCCCGCGCCGATCTACAGCGACCGCGGTCCGCCGCAGGGCACCGATTTTACCGACCGCCCGCGTCCGCCCGGCGTGGTCGATGGCGCGCCGACGGGTGCGCTCGATCTGCAGGCGCCCGGCACGGCGCAGGGCGCCAACGGCCGCTCCGTGATGTCGGCATTGCCGCCTGAAGAGCAGCCCGAAACCGGCCCGCGCAAGGAATTGCCGCCGAACCTGCGGCGCACCGAGGTCAATTATCCGACCAAGGAGCCGCCGGGCACCATCATCGTCGATACGCCGAACACGCATCTCTATTACATTCTCGGCAATGGCCGCGCGATCCGCTACGGCGTGCGCGTCGGCCGCGACGGCTTCACCTGGACCGGCGTGCAGAAGATCACCCGCAAGGCGGAATGGCCGGACTGGCATCCGCCGACGGAAATGATCGAGCGCCAGCCTTACCTGCCGCGCTTCATGGCCGGCGGTGACGGTAATCCGCTCGGCGCGCGTGCGATGTATCTCGGCTCGACCGTGTACCGCATCCACGGCACCAACCAGCCGTCGACCATCGGCCAGTTCGTGTCGTCTGGCTGCATCGGCATGCTGAACGAGGATGTCACGGATCTGTTCGAGCGCACCAAGGTCGGCACCCGCGTTGTGGTGCTGCCGGGCGGCAAACCGCCGGCCTTGCCGCAGCCTCAGCCGGTCACCGCGTCTGCCCAGCCGCAGCCGTATCAGGGCGGACCCGCTCCCGCGCCGATGGCGAACGGTGCGCCTCCGCAGCGCCCGACCGCGTCGATGGGCGTGGCCAATCAGGGACCGACGGCTGTGCCGCCGCTGCCCGCGCCGGTCACGATCCGCTAAATCAGGATTTTCAGATCACATGAAAATGCCCGCGCATGTCGCGGGCATTTTTGTTTGGGCTCGCAGTGTCGAAGAAGCCTATCGACAGAGTTCCACGCTGTTGCCCGCGCGCTACAGTAACGACCTTCGACTCTCCCTAAGGTGCAGCCAGATTTTGTTGGATGTTTTTGAGGAATTTCATGAAAATGCTTTTGGCCGCCGCTGCGGTTGCCGCTCTTGGCGCAACCGGCGCACACGCTGCTGACATCGCGGCGCGCTCCTATACAAAAGCGCCTCCATTGGCGGCTGTCTCAAGCTGGACGGGCTTCTACGCCGGCCTCAACGTCGGCTATGGCTTTAACGATCCGGTTGCGACCTTTGCGCCCAATGACCCTGTATCCGCGAACGTATTCAACTTTTCCAATCCAAACCCGGCGGCTTCGGTTGCATACGACGTCAAAGGCGTTCTTGGCGGCGCGCAGGCTGGTTACAACTGGCAGGTCTCGCCCAATTGGCTGATTGGTCTGGAAGCGGATTTTCAGGGCAGTGACATCAAGGGATCGGCGGCCACGCCCTACGCGCTCATCGGTCGACCCGGGCAGGTTAACGCCGAGCAGAATGTTGAATGGTTCGGAACGCTGCGCGCGCGCGCTGGATGGCTCGCGACTGACAAACTCCTCGTTTACGGAACGGGCGGCCTGGCTTACGGCTCGGTCCACGCAAACTCGACCCTCAGCAACACGATAGGCTATACCGCAACGGGCGGTGGCTTCGGTGCCGCATGTCCTCCTGCTTCGGGAGCTTGCTACACGGGACCAACGACAAAAGTGATGACCGGGTACACCGCTGGTGGCGGCTTTGAATACGCGGCCTGGCGAAATGTTTCTTTCAAAGCTGAGTATCTCTACGTCAATCTTGGAAGCAGCAGTATCACTTCGGCTGCCCCCGGCGTTCCGGGTAACGCAATTTCATCTTACAACACGCACTTCAGCGATCTTGACTTCCATGTCGTGCGCATCGGCGCGAACTATCACTTCTGATTTTTTGATCCGTTAAACAAAAGCCCGGCCAAGACCTTAAGGTTTTGCCGGGCTTTTTATTGCGCATGACATGCAACCTTTGCAAATTTGCGATCTTGATGGAGTGACAACGACCGAGGAAGGAACCCGCATGGCCAAGAACAAGAGCACGATCTGCGTCTGGTACGACAAGGATGCGGAAGAGGCCGCGACGTTTTATGCGAGCGTATTTCCGGACAGCAAAGTCAACGCCGTGCACAAGGCGCCGACCGATTATCCCTCCGGCAAGAAGGGCGACACCATCACGGTGGATTTCACCGTGGCGGGCATTCCCTATATCGGCCTGAACGGCGGGCCGATCTTCAAACACAACGAAGCGTTCTCGATCTGCATCGCAACCGACGATCAGGCGGAGACGGACAAGTACTGGAACGCCATCGTCGGCAACGGCGGCCAGGAAAGCGCCTGCGGCTGGTGCAAGGACAAATGGGGCATCTCGTGGCAGATCACGCCCCGCGTCCTGACGGACGCGATGGCCAAAGGCGGCGAGGAAGCCAGGCGCGCATTCACCGCGATGATGGACATGAAGAAGATCGACGTGGCCGCGATCGAGGCCGCGATCCGCGGGTGAAGGCTCATCCATTCGTCATTGCGACGAGCCATATCTTCTCCCTCTCCCCGCCTGCGGGGAGAGGGTTGGGGTGAGGGGCAAGCTGTCCACATCACGGATGCGTCCGCCCCTCACCCGGATCGTTTCACGATCCGACCTCTCCCCGTAAACGGGGAGAGGTGAACACTACGTCATCACCCGCACCGGCGCGCCGCTGAGCCACGCGGCGATGTCCTCGACCATGTCGCCATAGTAGCGCCGGTAGTTGTTCTCGGTGACGTAGCCGAGATGCGGCGTCAGGACGACATTGCCGAGCTTGCGCAGGGGATGATCGATCGGCAACGGCTCCACTGAAAACGTATCGAGGCCCGCACCGGCGATCGCCTTGCGCTGGAGCGCGTCGAGCAGCGCGGCTTCATCCACGATCGGGCCGCGTGCGGTGTTGACCAGATAGCTGGTCAGTTTCATGCGTGCGAGATCGTCGCGCGTGATGAGCCCGCGCGTGCGCTTGCTCAGGATGACGTGAATGGTGACGATATCGGCAGCGGCGAATAGCTCGTCCTTGCTGGCGTAGGCGACGCCCGCCGCGGCGCAGGCCTCCGGCGTCAGGTTCTGGCTCCAGGCGATCACGTTCATGCCGAGCGCCTTGGCGATCGTGGCGACCTTCGTGCCGAGCTTGCCGAGCCCGACGACGCCGAGCGTCATGCCCTCGACGTCCTGCCCCATGGTGGTCTGCCATTGCTCGCCGGCGTGCATGCGCGCGTTCTCGAAGCCGATCTTGCGGGTCAGTTCCAGCATCAGTCCGATGGTCAGTCCCGCTGTGGCGTTGCCGACGCCGCCGGTGCCGCACACCGTGACGCCGCGCTCTTTCGCGGCCTCAAGGTCGAACGAAGCGTTGCGCATGCCGGAGGTCAGCAGCAGTTTCAGCTTCGGCAGCGCGGTCAGCATCTCGCGCGGAAACGGCGTGCGCTCACGCATGGCGCAGACGATCTCGAAATCCTGCAACGCGCGCACGGCTTCGTCCTGTGAGGCAAACGGCTTGTCGAACACGGTGATGTCGATCTGGTCCTTGAGCGATGACCAGTCCGCAAACTTGAGCGCGATGTTCTGGTAGTCGTCGAGAATGGCGCAGCGCAGGGGCATTTGTTTGCTCTCTTTGTTATGTCCGCAAGAAATCGCGATGCACTCCCTCTCCCCGTTTGCGGGGAGAGGGTTGGGGTGAGGGGCGCACGCGCGGCTTGCCCCTTACTCGGATCGTTTCACGATCCGACCTCTCCCTGCAAGCGGGGAGAGGTGACGCATGTCGTAAGCGGCGCGCAGTCGTCATCCTTCGAGGCTCGCAAGTGCTCGCACCTCAGGATGACGAACGATTGTCTTGGAAATTTTACTTCGCGGTCTTGCCGAGTTTCCGCGCGCAGGCCGGACCCGGGCCGCGCATATAGTGCTGTTCCGGGTGGTAGGGGTCGAAGGCCGCCTTGATGAAGGTGCGCCAGAACTCGGCGATCTCGGCCAGCAGTCCCTTGGATGGGGCCGTGCGGGGTGCGGACATTTCCGCGATATGGATCGGTGTGCTGTGCGTCGTCATGGCTTCTGCTCGACGATCTGTAGTGCTGATTCTTGACGCCTGAATATTGGTCGCGGCGCGTCTGTCCGCGGTTCGAACCGGTAAGTTGCGCGGATTCGATTAAAAAGCCGTTTTCGTCGCGGCAAGGGCCTCAGATCGCTGGAAAATTCTCTCGGCAGCCTTTCCAAAACCCTACCTTTGGAGGGCCGCGCCGGTTGCCCTTTGCGGTTCCCGCCGCTACATCAACGGCAGCAAATTTCCCCGCACAACGAAGGTTTTCCGGAACCGTCAAAGGATCACGATGGCTCGCCAGTTCGTCTACTTCATGCAGGGTCTGACCAAGGCCTACCCGACCCGCAAGGTGCTCGATAACGTGCATCTGTCGTTCTATCCCGACGCCAAGATCGGCGTGCTCGGCGTCAACGGCTCGGGCAAATCGACGCTGCTGCGGATCATGGCCGGCATCGACAAGGACTATAACGGCGAAGCCTGGGTCGCCGAGGGCGCGCGGGTCGGCTACCTCGAACAGGAGCCGCAGCTCGACGCCACCAAGACCGTGCGCGAGAACGTCATGGAAGGCGTCGCCAAGCAGAAGGCGATCCTCGATCGCTACAACGAACTGGCGATGAACTACTCGGACGAGACCGCCGACGAGATGACCAAATTGCAGGACGAGATCGAGGCCGCGGGCCTGTGGGATCTCGACAGCAAGGTCGATCAGGCGATGGACGCGCTGCGCTGCCCGCCGGACGATGCCGATGTCACCAAGCTCTCGGGCGGTGAGCGCCGCCGCGTCGCGCTGTGCCGCCTGCTGCTCGACCAGCCGGACCTGCTGCTGCTGGACGAACCGACCAACCATCTCGACGCCGAGTCCGTGTCGTGGCTGGAAGGCCATCTGCGCAACTATCCCGGTGCGATCCTGATCGTGACCCACGACCGCTACTTCCTCGACAACGTCACGGGCTGGATTCTCGAACTCGACCGCGGCCGCGGCATTCCCTACGAGGGCAACTATTCGCAGTGGCTGGTCCAGAAGCAGAAGCGCCTGGAGCAGGAAGGCCGCGAGGACGCCGCGCATCAGAAGACGCTCGCCCGCGAGCAGGAGTGGATCGCCTCATCCCCGAAGGCACGTCAGGCCAAATCCAAGGCGCGCTATCAGCGCTATGAGGACCTGCTCAAGCAGGCCAGCGAGAAGCAGACCCAGACCGCGCAGATCATCATTCCGGTGGCCGAGCGTCTCGGCAACAACGTGGTGGACTTCGAGGGACTCAGCAAAGGCTTCAACGATCGCCTTCTGATCGACAATCTCACCTTCAAGCTGCCGCCGGGCGGCATCGTCGGCGTGATCGGCGCCAACGGCGCGGGCAAGACCACGCTGTTCAAGATGATCACCGGACAGGAAAAGCCGGATGCCGGCACCATTACGGTCGGTGAGACCGTGCATCTCGGCTACGTCGATCAGTCACGCGACGCGCTCGACGGCAAGAAGACCGTGTGGGAGGAAATTTCCGGCGGCAACGACCAGATCCTGCTCGGCAAGAAGGAAGTGAACTCGCGCGGTTACTGCTCGGCGTTCAACTTCAAGGGCGCGGACCAGCAGAAGAAAGTCGGCGCGCTGTCCGGCGGTGAACGCAACCGCGTGCATCTCGCCAAGATGCTGAAGTCCGGCGCCAACGTCCTGCTGCTGGACGAGCCGACCAACGATCTCGATGTCGATACGCTCCGCGCGCTGGAAGAGGCGCTGGAGGATTTCGCCGGCTGCGCCGTGATCATTAGCCACGATCGCTGGTTCCTCGACCGCATCGCGACGCATATCCTCGCCTTCGAGGGCGACAGCCATGTCGAATGGTTCGAAGGCAACTTCCAGGACTACGAGAAAGACAAGATGCGCCGTTTGGGTCAGGATTCGGTGATCCCGCATCGCGTGAAATACAAGAAACTGACGCGGTAGCGCAGCAAGGGTGGCCGGGGGCAAATGGGGGACGACGACAAGGCACTGACGTCTGAGGAAATCAGCGCGTCCGCGCCGGTCACATTCCATCAGAGCGAATGCACGATCGATGCGCAGGAGCGCGCCGCACTGGCCATCGATGTCGCTTACGTTCAGTGGCGTGCGGACTTTCGGCGCACGGTGATCGCCGCCGGCGTGCTGAACCGGCCATGGCGCAGCGTGTTCGAGGCCGACATGATGTTCAGCATCGTGGCGCATCGCTGGCTGGCCGAGCGTCCGATCACGCACAAGGAGCTCGCGACCTATTTCGAGATCTTCGTGACCGAAGCGACAGTCTCGCGACATCTCGATGACATGGAAGAAAGCGGCATGATCGTGCGTCAGACCGATCCCGATGACCGCCGCCGGATCTTTCTGCTGCCGACGCGGCGGCTGGAGACCATCGGCCACGGTTATCTCCAGGCGAGAATCCGTCTCATGCGCGAACACGGTTTTGTCTGGGTGGGACGCAACGAAGCCGCCAGCGATCTCGCTTGAACCGGCGCTGAAGGGCAGACGTCGCGCTCGGGTAATCTGGCCATCGCTGGCCGGGTGACGTAGAAAGGTCATCCGAAAGCGTGGAGCGTCACGATGGCCGACTGGGATGCGCAGCAATACCTCAAATTCGAGGACGAGCGGACGCGGGCGGCCCGCGACCTGCTGGCGCAGATTCCGGTTCAGGACGCGCGGGGTGTTGTGGACATCGGCTGCGGGCCCGGAAACTCCACCGAGCTTCTTGCCAGGCGCTGGCCGCAGGCGAAGATCACCGGCATCGATACCTCCGCGGACATGCTGCGTCAGGCCCGCGAGCGGCTGCCGCAGCACACCTTCATCGAAGCCAATATCTCGCACTGGGCGCCGCCGGCCGGCACCGACGTGCTGTTCGCCAACGCGATCTTCCAGTGGGTGCCGAACCACATCAAGCAGCTGATGCGTCTTGCCATGGCGTTGCCGGACGGCGGCGCGATGGCCGTCCAGATGCCGGACAATATGGACGAGCCGTCGCATGTGCTGATGCGCGAGGTTGCGCGCCTGCCGCAATTCCATACCCAACTCGCGCATGCGCTGGAGGCGAGGGGCGAACTGCCGGGCCCCGGCGTTTATTACGACGCGCTGCGTCCGCTCTGCAGCCGCATCGATATCTGGCACACCGTCTATTACCATGTGCTCGATGACGCCGCCGCGATCGTCGAATGGGTCAAGGGCACGGGATTGCGTCCGTTCCTCGATCCGCTGGAGATCCCGGAGCGAAAGGAATTCCTTGAGGCCTATACGGCGCGCATCGCCGCAAGCTATCTGCCGCAGGCCGACGGCAAGGTGCTGCTGCGGTTTCCGCGGATTTTCATCGTGGTGGTGAAATAGCGCCGCAGCCTGACAAATCTGACGCGATGATGTCGAACGGGAAAATCCGCTGCGGTGAAAAGCCGCTGGAGCGCGCCTCGACAGAATCTGACATGTTCCTTAGCTGAGTACCGTCTGAAAACGGCCAGCCGGAGCACACATGTCCCTTACGCCCGATACACCCATGCCGCCACGAGGCGATACCTCGTTGCGTCCGATTCCGATGCTGATCTTCGGATCACGCTGGCTGCAATTGCCGCTCTATGTCGGTCTGATTGTGGCCCAGGGCGTTTACGTCATTCTCTTTCTGAAAGAACTCCTGCACCTCATCACCCATTCGTTCGATTTCTCCGAGCAGCAGATCATGCTCGTGGTTCTGGGTCTGATCGACGTGGTGATGATCTCCAACCTTCTGGTGATGGTGATCGTCGGCGGCTACGAGACCTTCGTGTCGCGGCTGCATCTCAAGGGCCATCCGGACGAGCCGGAATGGCTCAGCCACGTCAACGCCAGCGTGCTCAAGATCAAGCTTGCGATGGCGATCATCGGCATCTCCTCGATCCACCTGCTGCGCACCTTCATCGAGGCGGGCAATCTTGGCGGCGCTGGCCGCACCACCAATTACACCGAAGCCGGCGTGATGTGGCAGACCATCATCCACGGCATGTTCATCCTCTCCGCCATCGGCATCGCCTATGTCGACCGGATTTCGAACGGGCCGGTGCTCGCGCCGAACGGCGAAGCGGCGCATAACGGACACGGGGCGAAGGGCCATCACGGGCATTGATACCGTCACGCGAAAGCCGTCATTGCGAGCGACGGATGAACATGGAATTTCTCCTTCTTCCGTCATTGTGAGCGAAGCGAAGCAAATCCATATCGGACCCGCAGCGATGATCGATAAAAGACTGGATTGCTTCGTCGCTGCGCTCCTCGCAATGACGTTGTTTCTGATTCCGCATTCTTCACGCGCCGCCGACGCCGGCTTCACGAACTTCGTCGCCTCGCTCTGGCCCGAGGCGCAGAAAGCCGGTGTCTCGCGCGCGGTGTTCGAGCGCGAGACGCGCGGGCTGGAGCCGGACTACAAATTGCCGGATCTGCTGCTGCCTGGCCGGCCATCGACCGGCGCGCCGTCGCAGGCCGAATTCGTGCAGGTGCCGGCGGACTATCTGAAGGAGGCGAGCATCGCGCGGCTCGCCGCGCATGGCCGCACCCTGATGCAGCAGCATGCGGCGACGCTGAAAGCCATCGAGCAGCGCTTCGGTGTCCCCGGCACGATCATTCTGGCGATCTGGGGCCGCGAGACCGATTACGGCCGCTACGCGCTGCCGTATGACGGGCTGCGGGTGCTGGCGACGCAGGCCTATGTCGGGCGGCGCAAGGATCAGTACCGGGGCGAATTCATCGAGGCACTGAAGCTGATCCAGAACGGCGACGTGACGCGCAAGGATCTGCGGACCTCATGGGGTGGCGCAATGGGGCTGACGCAATTCCTGCCGTCGGAACTTCACAAGCACGGCGTCGATTTCGACGGCGACGGCCATATCAACATCTGGACCTCGGTGCCGGATGCGCTCGCTTCCGCCGCGCAGCAGCTGAAAAACAAGGGCTGGCAGCCGGGCCTGCGTTGGGCGTACGAGGTCCGTGCGCCGGCCAATGCCGACTGCGCGCAGGGCGTGCCGGAGGTGACCAAGCCGATCTCGCAATGGTTGCGCGAAGGCTTTGTGCCGGTGCGGGGCCTGCGCCTCTCCGCCGCCGAACAGGCGCAGGACGCATCGCTGCTGCAGCCGGAGGGCATCTATGGCCCGGCATTCCTGACCACGAAGAACTACTTCGTTATCAAGGAATACAATTTCTCCGATCTCTACGTGCTGTTCGTCGGTCATCTCGCTGACCGCATGGCGGGCGGGCAGCCGTTCGCCACGCCGTGGTCCGCGTCGACACAGTTGCGCAGCACCGATGTGGAAGCGATGCAGAAGCATCTGACGCGGATCGGCCTCTACAGCTCGAAACTTGACGGCAAGGCGGGGATGCAGACCCGCGCGGCGCTCGGCGCCTATCAAAAGCGGGCCGGGCTGAAGGTCGATTGCTGGCCGAGTGCGGACGTGCTGCGCGCGATGAGCGCGGGGCGATGACTCGTCATTGCGAGCGAAGCGAAGCAATCCACTCTTAAGAAGACAAGCTGGATTGCTTCGTCGCTGCGCTCCTCGCAATGACGGAGCTTCTTCAAAAAAACCCGGCCGCGAGGCCGGGTTTTGAAACTCATGTCTCACGACACAATCGTGAGAAGTTTCAGATCAATCGCAAACCTGAACGCGGCGAACACGCCAGCCGTAGCCGTCCCAGAAACGCTCGCGCACGAGGCGGCAGGCGGGTTCTTCGACGTACACGGGGCCCGGGGCGTAGCCGTAGCCGTAAGCCGGGCGGCTGTTGGCAATCGCGGCACCGGCGATTGCGCCGCCGAGAATGCCAAGGCCAACGCCGGCGGCAACAGCGCCGCCATCACGCGCCTGAGCGGCAGGCATCGCGGTTGCAAGCGAACCAGCGATCGTCGCGACCGCGAGGAACGCTGAAAGAACCTTCTTCATGTTTATCTCTCCTCAGATCACGCCAGAGCCCGGCGCAAGGCGATTGGTCTGCAAGAATCCAATGACGGACCTCAAGATAGCCCGATTTGGCCCCTGTTAGAAAGTACCGGCGTCATCCCCCACCGGCGATTCAGCATTGTCCCGGCGCCAATATAGCGGATTCTGGCGCGCGGGCCGTTAACAAAAAACGCTCCGGAGCGGCTTTTGCCGTCCGGAGTGTACCTTTCTTCCAAGCCCGGACGGCCAAAAAATGGCCGCCCGATGAACGATTGCGTCAGTTACAAACTTGGACGCGGCGGACGCGCCAGCCGTAACCGTCCCAGAAGCGCTCGCGCTGCCAATAGCAGGGGGCGCCGCCGTAATAGACGGGGCCGGCGCCGTAATAGCCGTAGCCTGGGCCGTAGTAACCGCCGCTGTTGGCAATGGCCGCGCCTGCGATGGCGCCGCCGAGAATGCCGAGGCCCACGCCGGCTGCGATACGTCCGCCGCGCGCTTCGGCCGGTGCCGGGGCTGCGAGGGCGGTGACGGCGACAGTGGCGGCAGCGGCAACTGCCAAGACGATCTTCCTAGCGCCGATCTTCTGCATGGCTTTCACCTTTCATCGTTGTGACCCTTAGATAACGGGTCCCGGCGATGAAGGTTTCACAGTTGCGTTGAACGGGAACTGAATGGAGGAGCCGGATTTCCGCCATCATCAGGCGCGGGCTTAAGAAAAACGGCGCCTCGCAAAAAGCGAAGCGCCGCCGGAATTTTCGAAAGCCGCGCGGAAAAAAGCCGCGTGGCCTGTGATCAGAACAGCGAAGCGTACTGCTGCAGACCCGCCTTCTGAACGAGGCCCATCGCGGTGCGCTTCTGGTCCTCATCGAGGCTGGCGAACAGCGCCGACGCGGCCGGCGCAAAGCGGCGAACGGCGGCTTCGTTGACCTGCGGCTCGCGTGCGAGAACGCGCAGCGCGTTGGCGACGGCGGGCCAGTACTTTGCCTGCTCGGCGCGCAGCTTCAGCGCCGCGCGATAGCGCATGATGGCGACTTCGCTCATCGCCGACTGGAACATCGAAACTTTCTTCTGAGGCGCAGCGGCTTCAGAGCCGACGGACGCAGTGAAGTCCTGGGCGGAAGCGGGGGCACTTACGGCAATTGCCAACGTGGCAACAACAGATGCAATCGCGATTGGCAATTTTCGCATGTTTCTCACTTCAAAATGGTGTGGATGATGGCGGGGACGTACGTGCCATATGTGACCAAAATGCGATGAGTTGGGTTAACAAACCCGGAAAATGGGGCGCTACCCTTTGTTAAGGTTTAGGGGGCGGATTTGTTCCGCAAAAACAACGCTGTTTTTGGCCCCGTAACATTCGCTCACGAAAGGTGAAGCGGGTTCCGTGGTTAATTCAGGAACCGCAATGGGCCCGAATCTGCCGATAAATGCTGGATAATCCGCATATCCGCGATTCGATGCAGTTTAGTTCAGCGCGGCGCGCCGATCGTTTCGGCGAACACTTCGAGCGCGCGAAATGCAAAGGCCCGCATGTTGGCGATGCGATTGCTGTCGCCGGTCTCGAGCGTAATGGCGCGCGCGAGCGGTCCCGCAACCGCCATGCACGAATGCCCTGCGGCGTCGCCGTAGCGGTTGCCGGACGGACCCGTCGCGCCGGTTTCGCTCAGGCCCCATGTCGTGTTGAGAAGTTCGCGCGCCCGGTTCGCGAGCAGGGTGGCATAAGGCTCGGTCGCGCCGCGATTGCCGATGGCCTCCATCTCATCTTTTGTGATGTTCACCAGCGCCGCGCGCGCACGCGGCGTGTAGATCACGCCGCCGCCGCGGTAGTAGGCCGATGCGCCGGGTACCGCGAGCAGCGCCGCCGAAATCAATCCGCCGGTGGAGGACTCCGCGATGGCGATGGTTTCCTTTCGCGCGATCAGGGATGCGGCGATTTTTTCCGCGAGCGGCAGCAGCTTGTCCATAACGGGACTTTCAGTATGAGGGCGACGTAAGGGGTACGAGAGGAGAGTCCTGATGCAAGATGATGTCTGTCTCTCCGCTCGTCCCCGCGAAAGCGGGGACCCAGAGATTGAGTACTGGATTCCCGCTTCCGCGGGAATGAGCCGATACTTGTATCGGCGCAGATCAGAGCTGCGTCTTGTAACGCGCTTCGACAGCGTCCTGACTTTCCGGCGTGCCCTGACCGGTCTGTTCGTGAATGACCTCGGAGATGCTCGGCTGCGCCGAGCGGGCGACACGCGAATCCGGCGACCAGAGCTTCGAGCGCATCAGCGCCTTGCCGCAGTGGAAATAGACTTCGCGCACGGCGATATCGAGTACGGCGCGCGGCAGCTTGCCGAACTCGATCATGGTGGCGAGCAGGTCTGCATCCGCCGAGAGCTTTGCATTGCCGCCGACGCGCAGCGTTTCGTCGAGGCCGGGCACGAAGAAGATCAACTGCACATAGCCGCTGCCGGACAGCACGTTGCGGAAGCTGTCGATGCGGTTGTTGCCGGGGCGATCCGGCATCAGGAGGCGCGTTTCGCCTTCGACATGCACGAAGCCGGGATTGCCGCCGCGCGGGGAGGCATCGACGGTGCCGTCGGGACCTGATGTTGCGAGTACGCAGAACGGTGACATGCCGATGAAGTGCGCGGCGTGGCGGTCGATGCGCGGAAGCTGTTTCGCAATCACCCGCTCGGTCGGCGCGGCGTAGATGGTGCCGAGGTCGTCAGGTCCGATATGCGTCACGCCAACCCTCCTTCGAATGCTAAGGATTTCTACTCCAACCGGCGGCAAGGTGCATTGTCCGCAGGAATGTTTTGCCGGTCAAAGGGTCCCAAAGAGTCCTGTGTTGTTGCTGTATTACTACATGTCTCGTGGCTCGGCGGTGCTAGGATAAGGCATATTTTTGATGGAATTTTGGGGCGCTGGATGAAGTTTCTCATCAAGGGAGTGCTCGCGGGCACGGTCATTTCACTGCTTGCGCTCGGGGGACACAGTGCGGCACGTGCTGCCGATCTTCCTGTGAAAGCGCCTCCGGTGCCGGCGGTTTATAGCTGGACCGGCTTCTACATCGGCGGTAGCGCCGGATACGGCTGGCGCGACAACCGCGCAACCACTTTCAATCAGGCCGATCCGCTCGTCACGCTCGTCACATGCGGCGGAGTTTTGGGTGGCACCTGCGCTCCCCCAACGTCTTCCAGTCTTAGCGGCGGTGTGTTCGGCATCCAGGCCGGCTACAATTGGCAATTCAATTCTCGCTGGGTGCTGGGGGTCGAAACCGACATCAACTTCACGAGCATCAGCGGCTCGGCGACAAGCGGGCGCTACAACCTCGGGCTTGTAACCGCGCAGAACAATATCGAACAAAATATCGAGTGGTTCGGAACGGTTAGAGCGCGACTGGGCTTTTTGGCGACTGATCGCTTCTTGGTCTACGGGACCGGCGGGTTTGCCTATGCGCAGGTCAGAGAGGGATCGACTGTGACTGCGCTCACCGAACAGGGCGCATTTGGCTTAGGGTCAGCATACGGCTGCCAGGCCATCACGAACTCCGCGCCGACATGTTTTCTGGGTGATTCATCCCGGACAGCCACCGGCTGGACGGCGGGCGGCGGCATCGAGTATGCGCTCTGGGACAACTTCACCCTGAAAGCTGAGTATCTTTACGTGAACCTTGGCCGCGGCTCCGTGAACGTGGTTGCGCTGGACAATTCCGTGTTTGGACCGGGAATTCCCAAGGCCTCCTTTACGGCGGCATTCGACAGACCCGATATCAACATCGTCCGTGTTGGCTTCAACTACAAGTTCGGCGCGCTCTAGCGCCGCGTGTGCGTTTACTCGCCAGTTCGCTATTCCGTCGATGAAACCGAGATTAGACTCATTCCAGACTAAGCCTGCGGCCAGTTTGGAATAGCTTAAAAGTGGCTGTTTTCCTTTTGCATCGGGGGCTCCGGTTTAATACCTGTTGGTCAACAGTCCTTACAGGTTCTCCAGACATCCATGATTGTTTGTTCCTGCAACGTCCTGACTGACCACGACGTGCGTAACGTTGTGACCCAGGCCAAGGATTTCCCGCGCACGGCCGGGCAGGTCTACGGCTGCCTGGGTTGCAGCGCCGAATGCGGCCGTTGCGCCCGAACCATCAAGAAAATCATGGACGAAGCGCTGGGCGCCTGCGCCAAGGCTTGCTGCTCTGGATGCCCCCACAGCCAGCATGAAGCGGCCAACGAGGACCAGCAGCCGGTTGTCCTTCTAGCCCAGGCCGCCTGCTAAACACCTTCAGACATTCAAATTTCCCCAGCCGATCCCGGTCCCCTCGGCCCGGGGTTGTAGTTGCCTGTAATCTCATTTAGAACGCTTCTAAATTGAATTGGGACTGTCAAGCGACGGTTCCGCAAGGGAGTGCAATATGAAGGGCGACCCCAAGGTCATCGACTATCTCAACAAAGGGCTGCGCAGCGAACTGACTGCGATCAACCAGTACTGGCTGCATTTCCGGCTGCTCAATCATTGGGGCCTGAAGAGCATGGCCAAGCATTGGCGCAAGGAGTCCATCGAGGAGATGCACCATGCCGACCGCTTCACCGACCGCATCCTGTTTCTCGACGGCTTCCCCAACATGCAGGTGCTGGATCCGCTGAGGATCGGCCAGAACGTCAAGGAAATCCTGGAATGCGATCTCGCCGCGGAAGTCGGCGCGCGCACGCTCTATCAGGAGGCGGCGACCTACTGCCACAGCATCAAGGACTACGTCTCGCGTGACCTGTTCGAGAGCATCATGAAGGACGAGGAGCATCACATCGACTTCCTCGAAACCCAGCTTGATCTCGTCGAGCGCATCGGAATCCAGCTTTACGAACAGAAGCATGTCGGCGATATCGGCGACGACAATCCGCCCGAAGGGGAGGGGCACTGATCGCTCCTGCCTCGATCCAATTGAAGACAAAGGCCCGGACCGCTTGATTGCGGCTCCGGGCTTTTCTTTTTGCGCTTCACCTCACCGCAAAATGCTCTAGCCTCGGCAACAACAAGAACATCCGGGAGAAACGCGATGACCTATGACTGGCCTGCGATTGTTGGTGACCTCGACTCGCTGCTGAAGCTGCGTTCGATCCCGTTCGGCATGAAGATGTTCGCGCGGCGCGAGGACATGGAAGCGATCCCGAAGATTCGCCGGCCGCAATCGGTGCACACGCTGGATCAGATCGTGGCGCAGGCGGCGCGGATCGGCTGGACGGTCGGCATCACCAGCGACGATCTGGTCGGCGCGCAATGCCGCGCGGTGGTCGGCCTCGGCGGTGCCAAGACCGAGGCGTGGCAATCCGGCCAGCACATGACCGGCGTCTGGTTTTCGACGCAGCAGGATGCGCAGGCGCATCAGGAAGCGATGCATTGCGTGCCGGACGGAAAATACGATGCGCTCGCGGTCGGGCCGCTGTCGTCGGGCAAGCTCGATCCGCCCGACATCGCGCTGTTCTACGCAACACCCGGCGCGATGATCTATTTCATCAACGGATTGCAGTGGTCGGGCTACAAGCGGTTCGACTGGAGCGTGGTCGGCGAATCCGCCTGTGCGGATTCATGGGGCCGCGCACTGACGACGCGCCTGCCGAGCCTGTCGATCCCGTGTTTCGCCGAGCGCCGCTACGGCGGCGTGCTCGACGAGGAAATGCTGATGGCGACTCCGCCGGAATATCTCGTCAGCGCCATCGCCGGGATGAAGGCGCTGTCGAAGAACGGTTTCCGCTATCCGTTCGCGCAGTATGGTGTGCAGCAGGACGTGCGCGCCGGCATGGCGGTGAGCTATCCGGGCAGGGCGTAGGGCGCATCTGAAGACCAACACTCGTCATTGCGAGGAGCCGTTAGCGCGTCTTCGACGCGCTTTGGCGACGAAGCAATCCAGCTCTTTCCTGTAGCTATGGATTGCTTCGCTCCGCTCGCAATGACGATCGGGAGACGCCTGCGTTCCTCACGACCCGTCAGCCGGCACGAAGCATGTGATCTCGATGTTGCCGCGGATCGTCACGTACCAGACCACGGCGCCGCCGGTAGGATTGCCGCCGGTGCGGATGATCGCTTTCTCCGGCACCATCCACCACTGCCCCTCGATCGGCACCCAGTAGCTGCCCTCGCGCACATCGTAGTCGGTGCGATGCCCGTCCGATACGTCGCAGCACGGCACGCCGGCCGGACTGCGCGCATCCTTGAACCATTTGCGGATGTGTTCGGGGACATCGCCGAATTGTCCGCGATCGACCGCGAGAGCCGAAGCAGCAGACAGCGTCAGCGGAATTATCAGGGCAAGGCGAGCAGGCCACCTCATGCGATCCTCCGCGATCAGAATCGTCCAGGTGAGTTTCCGACTTCGGGTTGAAGGCGTCCAGACAAACCCGCGCGAGCCGCGGTGTTCCTCCCGTGCGTAGTTGAGGCACGACGCAGCGCAGCATCGCTCACGCCTTCGCGCTGCGCTTCTTTTTCGTTTCAGGTTGCGGGGCAGGTGGCGTCAGCGGGCAACCGGCAAAGGCGGCTTCAAGCGCGGCAGGGGCGCCGTCGAGCCTGAATTCGGCGGTGGTGCGCCCCGCGGCAAGCGAGCGTATCCGGATGACGAGCACGTTCGACATCGAAAGTTCATTGGCGAACGTGGTCACCGCCGCGCGGTCTTCGATTACGACGGTGCGGTACTCCTGAAGGAAGCGCGCGGCGACATTGTCGTGGCCGGGCTTTTCGTCGAAGCGATAGCCGAGCGTCGAGTTCGGATCGGTGCCGACCTTGAAATCGAAGGCGAAGCGCACCATCGGCTTGCCGTCGAAACAGGTGAGCTGCATCGAGGCCGGCTGGGCGTAATCGGCAAAACTGTTCGAGGCGTTGTTGATGATCAGCATCGCGCTCGGCACCGGAACGCCGGTGATGCGATCGACCTGTTTTTCGATTTTCCAGTTGCCGGACGCCGTCGTGACCGGGGTCGCGACATAAGGATCGCGCGTGTAACACGCGCCCAACCCGGCGCACAGCAAGACGGCTATCATGGCGAACGCGATACGGCGCACAACGCAATCCCCGGCCCGCCCTTATCCTGCAACCGGGGCGGGTAGGGCGCAAGCGGCTTTATGCGGGGCGCGTTTCCTCGATCCGGATCACAGCGGCGGCAAGGCCGACGGCAACCGAGAGCGCGAGGCACCAGAAGCCGACATAGACATACATCACCGCGGCGACCGCGCAGCCGAGCGCAAAGAAGCAGATCGCAAGCGCGAGACGGCTGAAGCGGGTTCGTACCTGCGGCCGCTCTTCGGGCTTCGTGCCGGTGAGGAGGTCGACGGCATCGAGCGTGACCTGCACGGTGGAGCCGGTCATCATGGTGGACGGCGGCAGGCTGGCCAAATGCACACGCTGGACCGCGTTCTGCATCGCCATGGCGGCGACGCCGGCAAAGCCGGTCAGCAGCGCCATCGGGGTGTTGGCATCGGGAAACGGTCCGAACCGGACGGCGAGAAGAAAGAAGGCCAGCAGAAGCACGACCTTCACACCGAGCAGGATCTGCATCGCGGGGAGTTTGTGCGCGCGCAGCGCAATGCCCGCGAGCCGCGCCAGCGCGATCACCAGAATGAACTCGGGCAGCGCCAGAATCTTGCCGACGATGCCATGGCTGCCATGGACCAGCGCCGCGCCGAGCGTGACGAAATTTCCGGTGACATGTGCGGTGAACAGCCCCGCGAGACCGAGGAAGCCCGCGGTATCGACGAAACCGCCGTTGAACGACAGCAGGGCCGCAACGGTCAGGGAGCGAGCGACGGGACTACTCATGTGCGGATCCGGTTTGTGTACGGTCATTATCCAGACCGTTCACCGGCCCGCAAGGTGCCGCATCGCTTTGCCATGGCCGGGCGGTCACATCGGAATGCAGTGATTTGATCCCGGTCAAGGACGACGCGGCGGCGCGTGATACTTTGAAACACCGGATCGAAGCGGGGTGACGATGAGTGACGGCTGGCGTCTGTTTCTGATTTCGGCGGCGGTTCTGGGCGGGGCTTCTGCGCTTGAGAAGCTTTTCGTGCCAGGCATTGTGCCGGTTGCCTTCGCGGACGAACCGCAGCCGCTCTGGGCGGTGGAGACGGCCTTTGTCTTCCGCGCCATCGAGCTGATCGCCGCGGGCATCGCAATCATCTCTTTCACGCTGGCGATGACGGCGTCGATGAAGAGGCGACGGGACGGACCTTAAAAGTCATCCTGCGTGTCCCGGTTAGGCGTGCGCCGGTCTAGGTTTCATCATCTGCAACGAACAAACCAACCTCTTCGCGCACCGCGTCGATCGGCTGGATGGCCGCCGACCAGAAATCCCACTCCGGAGCGAACAGATCGGCGGTGGTGTCTTCACCGCGCGCCCAGGCATAGAAGAATTCCTCCGGCTCGAACGCACCGGTGGCGGAGCCCGCAACATCGTTGAGCGGAATGCCGAGGTGCCAGCTCAGGATCACCGGCAGCACATGCCCCGCCATCGCGTGAGCGCGATGCATGGTCGCCGTCAATGTCGACGTCAGCAGTTCGCCGCGCGGCGATGTGTCGTAACCGGCGAGGACGTGCGTAGAATCGTGCGGCACGGCGAACTCGAAGTTCAGTGCCGTCGGCTCGCCCGGATAGGCGTAGCCATTGGCCTGATAGAACGTCGCGAACGCATGGCCGAAGGTGGTCTCCGGCAGACGCGCCAGCGCATGGAAGCGTGTCGCAAGCGCGGGATCGGGCTCGGCATCGTAAGGCTGCAGCCACGGCGCCATCTCGGCAGCGGCCCAAGCGCGGCCGGTTATGCTCTCGAGATTGGCGTGGAGCATGTGGGTCTTGGCGTCTTTCAGATCGCCGAGCGCGATCCGCGCGAGATCGTGGACGAACTCGTCCTTGACGTTGAGGGAGTCCGCAAGTTTCACAACCCCGCTCAGCTTTGCGGGATTGATCGAGCCGCCAACGAACGCCATGACCGCGGCGAAGCTCACGGCTTGTGCGGCAAGGGCAGGATCGTCGGCGAGCTCAGCCTGCCGATAGGGGCTGAGCGGTGTCAGTCCGGCGAGGCCGAACTGCGGCTCGAGATGAAAAATGTAACGCGTGGCCGCGGCGATGGTCTCATGGTCGATTTCGGTCGGCAGTCCCTCGGTGGCGGCAATGCCGAGCATCACGGCGAGGGTGCTGCGGGCCTGATCCAGCGTCGCGGGAATGTGCATGGGCCCGCCGCGTTCCTATCTGAACTGCGTTCGGCAGAGCGGACTGAGCTTTCTGACGTTCTTCTGCATGCAGGCCGTGATGCGCTTCACGTCCGGGACGAACTCCCGGCAGTATTTCATCGCGTCCTTGCGGCAGGCACGGCGTTGCTCCGGCGTTCCCGCGGCCTGCGCCGATGAGGCGGCAATCAGCGCGATGGCCGCACAGGCAGCGAGGGCTTTAACGAGCGGTCGGGTCATGATCAGGTTCCTGGTGAGGGAACCGTAACCTGATCATTCCCGCCCATCAAACGGTAAACCCGATTGCGCGAATTCTAACTTTCCGCCTGGGCGCCACTCCGGTGCCCACGCTAGTGATGCGCAGGCACCTCGGCCCCGTCCGCCGAATACTGCCGGATCTTGTTGCGCAAGGTGCGCACCGAGACGCCGAGAATGCGGGCCGCATGGGTGCGATTGCCGTCGCAGCGCGCGAGCGTTTGCAGAACGAGTTCGCGTTCGATTTCCTGGACAGTGGCGCCGATGAGCAGCGGGACCACCTGGCCCGGTGCCACGGCCGGCGCATCGGGTAATACTTCCGGTGCGCGTACGTGCATTTCCTGGGTCATCGAGACCTCCTGACCACTGCTGCACCTGTCAGGGACGCAGACTATATCCAAGGTTCTCCGATCTCAGCCCGTTCAAAGGGTGGGCCGATATGGTTAACAGGACCTTAATTTCCGGGGTAACCCGTTCATGGAACTCACGAATTGGAACCGGATGGAACCGCCGGGGATCGTTTGGGAAAATCGGATCGGTGGCGCAGCACGCCTAAAATTTGCGCGCCCTACAGCCGGAAAATAAAGTGAAGTGCAGGCCCGCAGGGCGTGAAAGGGAAGAAGCTCCATGTGCCGCAACATCAAGACGCTGTTCAACTTCGAGCCGCCCGCCACTGAAGACGAAATTCATGCGTCGGCCTTGCAGTTCGTGCGCAAGCTCTCCGGGTTCAATGCGCCGTCGAAGGCGAATGAAGAAGCGTTCAATCGCGCCGTCGCCGAGGTGTCCGCCAGCGCACGCAAGCTGCTGACGTCGCTGCACACCCATGCGCCGGCGCGGGATCGTGAGGTCGAAGCAGAGAAGGCGCGGGAGCGGAGCCGGGCGCGGTTCGGCTAAACGCAAAACGGGCCAGCGCGAGCCGGCCCGTTTTCTTTTGCGTTGCGAAGTGCTTCAGGAGCGCGGCATTGCGATCGGCACGAACCTTGGATCGCTGGCGCGGCGGTCGATTGCCGCGACCCGCAGCAGGGCTTCAAGCTTCAATAAAAAGATTTCCGCCAACATTGTCATAATCCTTCCGATCGACCGTATGGCAGTTGGACGCCGACTCACCGCCGGGCGTTCAATGTCTGAAATAAAAGCTATGCCTCGCTGTTCACGTTCGCAATGGTCTTGCTGCCAGATCGCGACAAGTTAACCTTACGCAAGATCGCGCCCGCCCGGAGGCATTCGATGAAACATGTCGTCACGGCGCTGCTGTTGGCTATCTCGCTGGCCGGAGCGGTGTCCGTCGCGGAAGCCGACACCTCGGACCGCTTCGCCATGGGCGGCTGGATCGAGAAATTCCAGCCCGCCATCGATCATGCGAATGCCAGCGGCGAACTGTTTCGCATCCGCGGTCACTGCCAGTCGAACTGCACGCTGTTTCTCGGCGTCCGCAACGTCTGTGTCGAGCGCAGCGCGCGGCTGTTGTTTCACGCCGGTCACGGGCGCGGCCCCAACAGGTATGTCATCAACGCCGGTTCGACCCAGCGGATGCTGAATGCCTACAACGCCAAGCTGCGGCAGTACGTCGTCGCGCAAGGATATCTTGCGAGGCTGGAGTTCAGCACCATCTCCGGCGCACGGATCATCGACGAATTCGGCTACAGGGAATGTCCGCGCGGCGGCTGATGCCGCGCGTTACGCCGCGCGCCGCGCCAAAAAGCCCCAGTCCCACGGCAACTGCTTCGAGCCGCGCGGCTTGCGCAGGCCGTCCACCGACCAGGGATAATACACCTTGGCGATCCGGGTCATCTCAAAGCCGGTGCCCGAGACGGTGGAGACCAACTCGTCGCGCTCGTAGAATTTCTGCCAGACGCCGTCACGATGGACGAGGCCGCCCGCCTTGATCTTGTCTGCCGATGCGCCGAGCTTGTTGACCATCAATTGCGATTCCATCGACGGCACCACCACCAGCGCAAAGCCCGACGGCTTGGTGACATCGGCCATGGTCGACCACAGCGCGTCGCGCTTGGCCTGACGCGGCGAGGTGATGACATTCAGGCAGACCGTGAGATCGGCGACGGTGCCGAGGACCTTCGCCGACCGGGTGACATCCATCGCGAGCCACTTCGCATTCGGAATGTCCGCGCACCGCTTCTTCGCACGCGCGACGATGCGCGGCGCGAAATCGATACCGGTGATCCGCTCGAAGCGATGCCCGAATTTCTTGACGAAGCTGCCGACGCCGCAGCCGAGATCGACCAGTTCAAGATTCTTTCGCGAGCGGCAGGCTGCGGCGACGAAACGCGGCATCTGGCCACTCGTCTCGTCGGTGACGATATCGCACACCAGCGACTCGAACTTGGCCGCGTGCAGATCCCATTCAACTCGATTCACAGGAACCTCCCGTCGGTCATTGTGACGCCCGAATCGATTAAACAACAGAAATCCGCGCGGCGATACGCGTTGCGGGGCCGAATCTGTTGATCGATTTTCCGCTATAAGAGTTCCGCTTGCGCCATTAGCGTTTTGCGAATCCGCGTCATGGGCTAAACTTGATTCGGTTTTACCGATTCATTCGCGACATTCCTGCTCACACCTGTTGCCCAACATCCGGAGAACTCATCATGCGTCTGTCATCTGCCATTCGCGCCGCGCTGATCGCTGTGACGGCGCTCATCGGAGCCGGCCTCTCATCCGCTCATGCCGACAGCGGCACCGTCTCGCTCGTCATCTACAAGGCCGGATGGTTCATCGGTGGTTCGGGCGGCAGCGGCACGCTTAACTTCCGCGGCAGGAGCTATGCACTGTCCACCGGCGGCATCGATTATGGGCTGGTGTTCGGCGGATCGAAGACGGTGCTGCGCGGCCGGGTGAGCAACATCAACCGTCCGTCGGACGTCGCGGGTGTCTATGGCGCGGCGGGCGCCGGCATTGCGGTTGGCGGCGGCGCGCGCGCCATCGTGCTGACCAACCAGAAGGGCGCGGTGCTCGAACTGTCCGGCCGCCAGGTCGGGCTGATGGCGAACGCCGACCTCAGCGGACTTGCGATCACGTTGAAGTAAGCGCGCACCTGCGGCGCTCGCTGAATCATAAAGGCCGGGCACATGCCCGGCCTTTTTGCTTGATCAATGAACTATGGCCACAGGGAGCAGCGGAATACGGTGCCGCTACTTCTTGTCCTTGCGATGCTTCTTTTTCTTTTTGTGATGATCGTCGTCGTCATCGCCGTCATCATCATCTTGCACGCCAGCCGCTATGGCTGCGGCATAACGCGCGGCGGCTTCCTGCTCCTCGCGCTCCTTCGCTTCGCGCTCGCGCTTTTGGCGGTGCTCTTCCCACGCGTCGAAAATCGTTTCCAGCCATGGAAGAATTTCCTCGAACGAGGGCAGGCGGCCGGGCGGACCCTGCTCGCCGCGCGGGCCTTGCGCACCCACGGGGCCCTGCTTGCCCTGCGGACCTTGTTCGCCGCGCGCGCCTTGTGCGCCGGGCTTGCCTGCCGGTCCGGCTTCGCCGCGCTTGCCCTGCGGTCCTGCTTTGCCCGGCATCCCCGGCTTGCCGCGCGGACCTTCCGGCCCGGGCCGGCCCGGATGTCCTTGCGGTCCCGGCTTTCCGGGTTTTCCCTGCGGGCCTTGCGGTCCGCTCCGAGGTTGCCGTGTGGTCGCGTCGTTAGCCACGTCTGCACTCCAAGTTATTTGCTACAAGTGATTTGCTACGCTGTCTTTCTAGCAGCGTTTTCATGACTGCCATAATTCAGCGGAAGGCGCGGCCGATGGATCCGCCGGCGCTAGCCGTCTCCGCCTGCCGCAACAGTGGCTTGCGTGGTCTGTCGCGCCGATACGCGGGATCTGCTCCATGCATCATGACCCAGCATCCCGACCGCCATCGCGGCGACGAACACGATCACCGGCAGGCTGAGGCCAGCGAGATTGACCAGCGCCGGGCCGGGGCAGAGCCCGACCAGCCCCCAGCCGATCCCGAACAGTACCGCACCGGTGACCAGCGGCGCATCGATGTCCTTGCGCGTCGGCCAGAGAGATTGCGCGCCAAACACCGGCGCGCCCCGCCGCCGTGCGAGCACAAAGCCGATGCTCGAGACCGTGACCGCACCGGCCATCACGAAAGCCAGCGTCGCGTCCCACGCGCCGAAGATGTCGAGGAAGCCGAGCACTTTCGCTGTATCCGTCATGCCGGAGATCAAAAGGCCGGCGCCGAAAATGAGTCCGCAGACGAAACTCACGAGAACGAGCGGCATCGCATCAGCCTCCGATCATGTGGCGCGCGATGGCGACGGTGGCGATGGCTGCCGCCATGAAGATCGCGGTGGCGACAAGCGAGCGCGCGGACAGCCGCGCGACGCCGCAGACGCCGTGACCCGAGGTGCAGCCGCCGCCCATGCGGCTGCTGAAGCCGACCAGCAGGCCCGCAACGACAATCACGATCAGGCTCGCGGGCATTGCGGGCGAGGGAAGCGGCGTGCCGGTGGCGAGTGCCGCGGTCAGCGGCGCTGCGATCAGCCCCGCGATGAAAGCGAGCCGCCAGCCGCGATCGCTTGTCGCGGACGCAAGAAGCCCGCCGAAGATGCCGCTGATGCCCGCGATGCGTCCGGACAGCAGCATCAGCATGGCTGCGGCGAGCCCGATCAGCGCGCCGCCGATCAATCCGGAAAGAGGCGTGAGGTTGTGCATGGGCGGAGCCTATCACAATCAGCGACAGGATCGTAGCCCGTATGCAGCGCAGCGGAATACGGGGCAAGCGGCGCGATCCATCCCGGATTGCGCTTCGCTGCATCCGGGCTACGCTTGCTTATCGAATCTCTGAAAAGCGAACCTTGTAAGAGGGCGCGCACGTGTGACTATACTGACCAATCACAAGGGGCGCTGCCGGTTGTTGGGCGCACAAAGTTGGTTGACGGCGAACGTTGACCTCGACGGACTATCCATTACGTTGAAGTAGGACTGAGACATAGAAGGTATTCATGTCATCGCTTATTCAAGTCATAGATCACATTGCCGAGGAAGCTCGAAAACAAATAGATCCGAGCCTTAAGGTCGACGACTTCTTTGAACTTTTTGTGTCCGATCTTATCACTCGCGAATTTACCTTGGATTGGGACGATATTGAATCGGGGATAGTCGATGGAGAGGGTGATGGTCAAATCGACGCCATTTACATCTTAGTAGACGGGCTTCTAGTTCGGGAGAAGAAGGAATTTGACGCTGAAGATGCGCGTCGCAATGCGAATGTTCGGGTAATCGTTCATCAAACGAAAAACAGCAATTCTTTTTCGGAAAACTCCTTTGCCAAAATGAGGACTACTGTTTGTGACTTGTTTGATCTCGACAAAAAGATACCACAACTGAAAAAAGTCTATAACGCTTCGGTCGTGGCGCAGGCGGATTTGTTTCGTACCATCTATCTTGGAATGCAGGGTAAAAATCCGATTGTTCAATTTGATATTGTGTTTGCAAGTAAAGGTGAAAAAGCAACCGCGAGTCCCAAGATTCACAGCGATAGAGATGCCGTTATAAGTTTTTTGAAGGCGGGATATTTCAAATCTGATTCAGACGTGCGGTTGCTGGGCGCGCGTGAACTGATTGATTTGGCCAATCGGCCAAGGTTCATAAACAAGAAAATGACTTTCGCAGCCGCTCCAGCTTCTGATGGAGCAACTGATGGTTGGGTTGGTCTTGTTCAAATGAATGAGTTTTTTAGCCTCATAACCGGTGATGATAAAAAGCTTTTGACATCCATCTTCGAAGAGAATGTACGCGACTTCGAAGGCGACTCGGGGGTCAATAAAGAAATCGCTGAAACACTGAGCAAAGTTACAGATAAAGTCGATTTTTGGTGGCTCAATAATGGGATCACTTTGCTTTGTGATGAGATACAGCCCCATACGCAACGAGAATTTTCCTTAGATAGGCCGCTCATCGTGAACGGCCTTCAAACGGCAAATAAAATTTGGCAACATTTTCAGTTGCAAGGCGAGGTGGCGGACACTCGGCACGTTCTCGTTAGGTTAATCAAGTCGCAAGATGAGGATGTTCGCGATCGGATCATCCGAGCAACGAATAGGCAGACGCCGATCGGCCCATCGCAACTTAGAGCGACCGAGCAGCTTCATCGTGACATCGAGGGCTTTTTTAAATCTCGCGGTAAATTCTACGAGCGCCGCAAAAACCAATACAAAAATGCTGGCAGACCAAAGTCAGAAATATTTTCTATAAATGAACTTGCGCAGGCTGTGATCGCGATAGCTCTTGGTAAGCCAAACGATGCGCGAGCACGGCCCAGTTCACTTCTGAACACTCCGGAAGGCTATAAGGCAGTATTTCCAGATAGTGCCGATCTAAAGTTCTTCGCATTTTGCGCGGAATTGATAGGAAAAACTGAAGCTTATTTGACTTCGAAAACAGCCAGCAGAAAGGACCGCAATAATCTAAAGTACTATGTGGCTTATTTGGTGCCTCGTCTCGTGATAGGGAGAGAGCAGCTTGCAAGAAAGGACTTGGTTGGCCTTCTTGAGAAGTCGATGGATGCAGCACTGGCTGTTGCGTACGCCGAGTGTAAGAAAATATTCGAGAAATTAGGCGGGGACGATGATGCGTCGCGGGGGAGTGACTTCATCACGATGATAAAAACTTCTCTTCCCACCATTTTGAAATCAAATGCAAAGCTAAAAATCAAAAAAATAACGAAGAAATAAATTTCCTCGTTACGGGCACCCCGATATTTGATCGGGGTGCCCGTAGTCGGCAATCAAAACGCCTTGTTGCTCTCTTTCACCGCTTCCGCCTCGACATAGACCTGTCCGCCCATCTTGACGAACTTCTCGCTCATCTGCGCCATGCCGTCGGCGATCACGCCCGAGATCGTCATGCCGACGCCGGGGAGCTTGCCGTCGAGATTGAGCGCGGCTTTCTCGTTGTCGCCGAGTGTCGCTGCGTAATCGCGTACGTCCTGCGTGATCTTCATCGAGCAGAACTTCGGTCCGCACATCGAGCAGAAATGCGCGACCTTGTGGGCTTCCTTCGGCAGCGTCTCGTCGTGATAGCTGCGTGCGGTGTCCGGATCGAGGCCGAGGTTGAACTGGTCCTCCCAGCGGAAGTCGAAGCGCGCGCGCGACAGCGCATCGTCGCGGAGCTGCGCCGCCGGATGACCCTTGGCGAGATCGGAGGCGTGTGCCGCGATCTTGTAGGTGATCACGCCGACCTTGACGTCGTCGCGGTTGGGCAGACCGAGATGCTCCTTCGGCGTGACGTAGCAGAGCATCGCGCAGCCGAACCATCCGATCATCGCGGCGCCGATGCCCGAGGTGATGTGGTCGTAGCCCGGCGCGATGTCGGTGGTCAGCGGCCCGAGTGTGTAGAACGGCGCTTCGCCGCATTCCTTGAGCTGCTTGTCCATGTTGATCTTGATCTTGTGCATCGGCACATGGCCGGGGCCTTCGATCATCACCTGGCAGCCCTTGTCCCATGCGATCTTGGTGAGTTCGCCGAGCGTTTCGAGTTCGGCGAACTGCGCGCGGTCGTTGGCGTCGGCGATCGAGCCGGGACGTAGGCCGTCGCCCAAAGAAAATGAAACGTCATACTTGCGCATCAGGTCGCAGATTTCCTCGAAGTGCGTGTAGAGGAAGCTCTCCTTGTGATGGGCGAGGCACCACTTCGCCATGATCGAGCCGCCGCGCGAGACGATGCCGGTGACGCGGTTGGCGGTGAGATGGATGTAAGGCAGGCGCACGCCGGCATGGATGGTGAAATAATCCACGCCCTGTTCGCACTGTTCGATCAGCGTGTCCTTGTACAGCTCCCAGGTCAGCTTGACCGGATCGCCGTCGCACTTCTCCAGTGCCTGATAGATCGGCACGGTGCCGATCGGAATCGGCGCGTTGCGCAGAATCCATTCGCGGGTGGTGTGGATGTTGCGGCCGGTGGAGAGGTCCATCACGGTGTCCGCGCCCCAGCGGATCGCCCACACCATCTTGTCGACTTCTTCCTCGACCGACGACGTCACGGCGCTGTTGCCGATGTTGGCGTTGATCTTGGTCAGGAAGTTGCGGCCGATGATCATCGGCTCCAGTTCGGCGTGGTTGATGTTGCACGGGATGATCGCGCGGCCGCGCGCGATTTCGCTGCGCACGAATTCCGGCGTGATGAAGGCCGGAATGTCGGCGCCGAAGCTCTCGCCGTCCTTGAGTGCCGCTTCCGCACGCTCAAGCTGCTGCTTGCGCCCGAGGTTCTCGCGCGCCGCGACATAGATCATCTCCTTGGTGATGATCCCCTTGCGGGCGAATTCAAGCTGCGTGATCGGCGCGTCGCCGACGCCGCGGATCGGCTTGTGGTGCGCCTTGAAGGCGGCGGCCGCATGGGAGGCGCCGACATTGCCGTTGTCTTCCGGCTTGATCTGGCGGCCTTCATACTCCTCGACGCCGCCGCGTTCCTTCACCCATGCAAGGCGATGGCGCGCCAGGCCGGCGTTGACGTCGATGATAACGTTCGGGTCGGTGTAGGGGCCGGAGGTGTCGTATACGGGCAGATTGGGTTCACCCGCGCCCTCGGACAGAATGATCTCGCGCAGGGGGACGCGCAGGTCCGCTGCCTCGTCGGGCGTCACATAGATCTTGCGCGACGACGTCAGACCGCCGGTGGTGACGGCGGGCTTGATGTCGGCCGTGTTGATTTGTTTGTTCATGGCGTCCTCCTTTGAGGTGTGTTTGTCGATCCTGGGTCGTCATTGCGAGCGAAGCGAAGCAATCCATTCTTATGAAGAACGGATGGATTGCTTCGTCGCTTGCGCTCCTCGCAATGACGGTTGTTTCCTGTTCGCATCACGCCAACTCCGCGGCCGCGTCGAGCCAGGCGCGCACGCGCGCGTCCGGATCGGCGTTCTGGGTGACGTCGCTGACGACGGCGATGGAGTTCGCGCCCGCGGCAAAAATCATTTCGGCCTGTTCGAGCTTGATGCCGCCGATGGCGACCAGCGGAATGTCGCCGATCAGCAATTTCCATGCTGTGATGCGCTCAACGCCCTGCGGCGCGAACCTCATCTTCTTCAGCGTGGTCTCGTAGATCGGGCCGAGCGCGATGTAGTCGGGCTTGTAGGCCAGCGCGTTGTCGAGCTCGGCTTCGTCATGAGTGGAGAGGCCAAGCGTCAAGCCCGCGCGGCGGATCGCATGCACATCGGCGGTGTCGAGGTCTTCCTGGCCGAGATGCAGATGCTGTGCGCCGGCGTCGATGGCGGCGCGCCAATAGTCATTCACCACCAGTTTGGTCGGCGTGCCCTTGGTGACGGCGAGGGCTTCGCGGACGATGGCGAGCGCCGCTGCGTCGTCGAGATTCTTCGCCCGCAACTGCACGGTGCCGACGCCGAGCTTTGTCAGCCGCGCGACCCACGCGACGCTGTCGACCACGGGATAGAAACGATCAGGATACGGCATGCCAGAACGGTGTCCCAATGACAGGGGTTGAAGGAGAAGCGAAATCGCGTGCGCCCATCAGGCCCGCTTGGTATCCCGCGCGGCCGGCTTCGGCGGCGAGGCGGAAGGCGTTGCCCATGGCGACCGGATCGTCGGCCTTGGCGATGGCGGTGTTGAGCAGCACGGCGTCATAGCCAAGCTCGAAGGCCTGAGCGGCGTGCGACGGCGCGCCGATGCCGGCGTCGACCACAAGCGTGATGTCGGGCAGGCGGGCGCGCAGCAGCTTCAGCGCGTCGCGGTTGGTGATTCCGCGTGCGCTGCCGATGGGAGAGGCCCAGGGCATCACAACCTTGCATCCGGCATCGACCAGACGCGAGGCGACACTCAAATCTTCGGTGCAGTAGGGGAACACCTCGAAGCCGTCCTTGATCAGAATGGAGGCCGCTTCGACAAGGCCGACCACGTCGGGCTGCAGCGTCTCGTCGTCGGCGATGACTTCCAGCTTGATCCACGGGGTGTTGAACAGTTCGCGCGCGAGTTTCGCTGTGGTCACAGCCTCACGCACGCTCTTGCAGCCGGCGGTGTTCGGCAGCACCGTGACTTTCAGTTCGCGGATCAGCGACCAGAACTGGTCGCCGGTCTTGCCGCCCGCGGTTTCGCGGCGCACGGATACCGTGACGATTTCGCTGCCTGCGGCGCGAATCGCGTCCTGCATGATCTTCGGCGAGGGATACAGCGCGCTGCCGATCAGCAGGCGCGAGGAGAATTCGCGGTCGTAGAATTTCAGCATGGGGCGTACCTCGCGCGACTCCCTCCCCCCTTACGGGGGAGGGTTGGGGAGGGGGGTGAGCTGCAAGGACGGTAGTTGTGATACCCCCACCCCCGACCCCTCCCCACAAGGGGGAGGGGAGCAGATGGTGCGAGCCTTCGCGGAGACGACGTGGAGTGATTTTTCATTTCAGCCTCCCTGCCGCGGCGTGAGGATTTCAACCGCGTCGTTGTCGTTGAGCGGCGTCTCGGCCCAGCGTGCGCGCGGCACCACGTCGTAGTTCACGGCGACCGCGAGGTGGGTGCCTTCATAGTCGAGCTCGGCCAGCAGCGCGTCGACGCGCGTAGCCTTGGTCTCGACGCGTTCGCCGTTGACGATCAGGAACATTGCATCACCTCGTTGTCGATGGCGCCGCGCTCGACATAGGCCAGCGTCAGTTCCGCAAGAGCAGGGGCCAGCAGGAAGCCGTGGCGATAGAGCCCGTTGACGGAAATGCGCTTCGCGTCGATCGCGATACGCGGCAGGTTGTCAGGGAAAGCCGGGCGCAGGCCCGCGCCGAATTCGAGAATGCGCGCTTCGCCGAACGCCGGATGCACCGCATAGGCCGCCGTGAGCAGTTCAAGCGCCGAACGCACGCTGACGCCGGTGTCTTCGGCTTCGACAGTGGTTGCGCCGATCATGAAGCGGTTGCCGTCGCGCGGGATGATGTAGAGCGGCCAGCGCGGATGTATCAGCCGAACCGGACGCGACAGTTGCACCTCCGGCGTCTCGATGATCACCATCTCGCCCTTGACGCCGCGCAGATCGCGCGTGCCGGATTCTCTGGCAGCAAGTCCGCGGCAATCGATGACGATACCGTTTTTGATTTCTTGGGCGATCTTGTCGGGTTCGCAGTCGCTTTCGAATTTGATCGCGGCGCCGGCCTCGGTCAGTTTCGCATGCAGCTTCGGCAGCACGGTGCGCGGCTCGACATGGCCTTCGCCGGGAAAGAACAGCGCCTCGCGGAAACGTCCGTCGAGGGATGGTTCGAGGCTCGCAATGCCGGAGGCATCGAGGCGCTCATGATCGGTTGTCAGCCTGGCAAAGCGCTCGAAATCGGTGCGGTCGCGGGGATGTGACACCACCAGCGAGCCGTTGAACGGCGTCTCCGGAAGCTGTTCGCGCCACAGATCGAGCGAACGGATGCCGAGGCGGGTGATGACCGGTTCGGAAGCTTCGCGCTCGCACCACGGCGCCAGCATGCCGCCGGCCCAGTGGCTGGTCGCCTGCATCATGGCGGCGTCGCCGCGCTCGTGCAGCGTGACGTCGTAACCGGCGCGCGCGAACAGCAATGCCTGCCATGAGCCGGCAATGCCCGCACCGATAATATTGATGGAAGATTCCCCTTGCGGAGATTTGACGCTCTGTAACATCCCTGTCCCTTCGCCGGCATGACCCGGATCAGGTTCAAAGGGTCACCGCGCATTGTGCGGTATCTCAGCTCCACGCCGGAGCCCCCCTCGGAACATCAATACGATAGACCTGATGATCCTGCGTTTCAATGGCTGGACCCGCGATGTGGCATGGCTTTTCCGCATCGTGGAAACGCGTTTTCGCATTTCGCATCGCGAAGGCAGCGCCGAGCGGCGGGCGAGTAAGGGTTCGTTGACCTTGCGGTGACGCAATTCGAGGCCGTTTTGTGCCTGTTCCGGGCAAGATCGGCAGCCCGAGTTTACCCGGAATTATGCCGCCGGTGGTTAGGTCGCGGAAACAGGTTCCGCGCTTCAGGATCAATAATGAGTATCGCCGGTCTCGATCACATCGGGCACAAGCCGGGCACGGCCGAAAGGATCTTCGGCCAGGTGCCGGCATGGCTGTGGTTCGGCGCCGGGCTTTTCCTGCTGATGGTGATCGGCGGCAACCGGTCGCTGCAGGACGCCGACACCTACTGGCAGATCGTGGTCGGGCAATCGATCATCGATCATCGCGCGCTGCCGCATACTGATGTGTATTCGTTCACGAGATTCGGCGCACCGTGGATGTCGTCGTCCTGGCTGGCGCAGGTTCTCTATGCCGCATCATACGCGGCGGCAGGCTGGGCTGGGCCGGTCATCCTTGCAGCGCTTGGAACGGCGGCGGCGTTCGCGCTGCTGGTTCACATCCTGTGCCGGTATTTTTCGGCGGTGCATGCGATCATCGTGGCGATGGCCGCGGTGCTGATGTCCGCGCATCATTTCGTCGCGCGCCCGCATTTGCTGGCGCTGCCGGTGATGGTGGCGTGGGTTTACGGTCTAGTGAAGGCCAGCGATGCGCGCAGGGCGCCGTCACTCTGGCTGCTGCCGCTCATTATACTGTGGGCGAACCTGCACGGCGGCTTCGTGCTTGGGCTCGCCTTGATTGCGCCGTTTGCGCTCGATGCGCTGTGGAACGCGCAATCGCCGCAGAGATTTTCGTTGGCGCTGCGATGGGCGGCATTCGGCATCTGTGCGCTGGTTGCAAGCTGGATCACGCCCTACGGCTGGAACTCGCTGCTGGCCGCGCGCCAGATTCTCGATCTCGGTCCCGCGATGCCGCTGATCGCCGAATGGCAGGCTGCCGACTTCAGCAGTCTCGGCGTCTTCGAGATTTGCCTCTTTGCCGCCGTGGCCGGTGCGCTCTGGCGCGGCATCGTGCTGTCGCCGCCCCGCATCCTGCTGGTGCTCGGCCTGCTGCACATGGCGCTTTCGCACAATCGCAATATCGAAGTGTTCGCGCTGCTGACGCCGCTGGTGGTCGCCGGTCCGCTCGCTGCGCAACTCGGAAGAGCTGAAGCTGTTGCGCGGACGAGAAGCTGGATTGGCGTTGTCGCTGTTGTTCTCGGTGTCGTGGGGGCGACCACGGCCTTTGTCGTGAGCCATACCTTCACGCCAATGGCCGCCCAGACGCCGGCTGCCGCGGTCGATGCGCTGAAGGCGCGCAAGGCATCGCGAATTCTCCACAACGCCGGCTTCGGCGGCTATCTTATCACACAGGGCATTCCGACCTTCTTCGACGGACGCGGCGAACTTTATGGCGCGCCGTTCCTCGTCAAGACGTTCGATGCGCTCGCGCTCCGGGACGTCGACGGATTTCTCGGCCTGCTCGACCGTTACAGGATCGACGCGACGCTGCTGACGCCGGACACGCCCGCGGCCGGACTTCTCGACCGGCTCGATGGCTGGCAGCGCATCCATACCGACGGCATCGCCGTCGTCCACGTGCGCAAGTCCGGCACGGCCAATCCAGCAATCAAACCGGAGGGCGCTGCGCGATGACCGCACAGGCAATCGACGCAGCACCGGCGGAGCGCTGCACGCTGCCGATATGGGTCGGCCTTATCGTCTATGCCGTGCTGCTGAGCACCGGCAACCGGCTGCTGATCGATCCCGATACATTCTGGCAGGTCGCGGTCGGGCAGTGGATGGTCGATCACCGCACGGTGCCGGTGACAGATGTGTATTCGTTCACGATGCAGGGTGAGCCATGGATGTCGACGCAGTGGCTGGCGCAGGTGATCTTCAGCCAGGTCCATGGATGGTTCGGCTGGGCGGGGCTCGTCGCGCTGACGGCGCTGGCGATCGCCGTGACGTATATGCTGCTGACGCGCTTTCTGGTCCGCTATTTCGGCGACACGCCGGTGATGATCCTGCTTCCGGTCTCGTTCCTCATCGGACTGCCGCATTTCTACGCGCGGCCGCATGCTCTGGCGTTGCCGGTGATGGTGGCATGGGTTGCCGGATTGCTCTCGGCCGCTGAGCGGCGGCAAGCGCCGCCGTTCGTCTTGGTCTTGCTGATAACGCTGTGGGCGAACCTGCATGGCGGTTTCGTTCTCGGTCTCATGCTGATCGGCCCGATCGCGCTGGATGCGGTGCTGAACGCCGAAGCCCCGGCGCGGCTACGGCTGTTGCTGCGCTGGTTCGTGTTCGGGCTTGTCGCGCTCGCGGCGAGTTGCCTCACACCCTATGGCTGGAATTCGCTGCTGGCGGCGCGCGCCATTCTCAATCTCGGCGAGGCGCTGACCCTGATCCGCGAATGGGCCCCGGCCGATTTCAGTTTCCTCGGCCCGCTGGAAGCGGGCGCGCTGCTGATCATCGTGCTTGCGTTTCTCAAGGGTGTGAAGCTGCCCTTGATGCGCACGGTGCTGTTTGTCGGCCTGCTGTATATGGCGCTGGCGCATATCCGCAACGCGGACGTGTTTGCACTTCTCGGGCCGATGGTGGTTGCCGCGCCGCTGGCCGCGCAGTTCGGCGGACGCAGCGACGCCGGCCTGACCTTTCCGCAGTCTCCAGGACTCGCGGCAGCGCTCACGGTGGTGCTGATGCTCGGGATGACAGTGGCGGCGCTTGCCATGGGGCAATATCGCCCGGCAGCGAACATGTCGCCGGTCGCGGCGGTGCAGGCATTGAAGCAGTATCACGTGCAGCGGGTGTTCAACGATTATGATTTCGGCGGTTACCTGATCTCGCAGGGTGTCGCACCGTACATTGATGGCCGGACTGAACTGTACGGCGAGAAATTCGTGGTGGAGCACAGTGCGGCAAGAGGCTTGCGCAATCCGGCAAGCTTCTTCGACCTGCTGGAGCGCCACAAGATCGACGCGACCCTGCTGCGCAGAAAGACGCCGGCCGCGCTGCTGCTCGATCAGATCGATGGGTGGCGCAAGGTGTTCGCCGACGACGATGTGGTCGTCCATGTCCGCGATGCAGCCGCGCGCCACACCGTCCAGCCCAACGTCAAGCCGCCGGAAGGCGCAGCGCGATGACGACGCAGGCCAGCGGCGTTCCGGCAAGGTGGTTGTCGTTGCCGCTGGTGACGGGCGTCTGCATCTACGCGGGATTGCTTACGCTCGGCAACCGGATGCTGGCCGATCCCGACACGTTCTGGCAGATCAAGGTCGGCCAGTGGATTCTCGATAACGGGGCTGTTCCGCAAGCCGACATCTTTTCCTTCACAATGCAGGGCCAGCCCTGGATCTCGACGCAGTGGCTGGCACAGGCCTGTTACGCGCTTGCTTTCTCGACCGCGGGCTGGGCCGGGCCCGTCGTCCTGACCGCTGCGTCGATCGCGGCGGCATTTGCACTGCTTGCGTGGTTTCTCGAACGGCGTCTGGATACGTCCGTCGTGCTCGTTCTTCTGATGGCCGCGCTCGCGATTGCGTCGCCGCACTTTCTGGTGCGGCCGCACGCCCTCGCCATGCCGGTAATGGTGGCCTGGGTTGCGGGCCTGATTGCAGCGGCCGACCGCGGCGTTGCGCCGTCACTCTGGCTGCTGCCGCTGATGACCCTCTGGGCCAATCTTCACGGCAGTTTTGTCTTCGGTCTCGTGCTGGTCGGGGCGATTGCGCTCGACGCCATGATGAACGTAGAGCGTCCTGCACGCGCTCCGTTGCTGATGCGCTGGTTCGTGTTTGGTTTGATCGCGCTGGCGGCGAGTTGCATCACGCCCTATGGCTGGAATTCGCTGCTCGCGGCCCGCAACATTCTCAATCTCGGCGCGGCGTTGTCGATGATTACCGAATGGCGGCCCGCCGACTTCACGCGCTTCGGCGCTTTCGAGGGCGTTCTGCTGCTTGGGCTGGGAGCGATCCTGTTCAAAGGATTGAAGCTCCCCTTGATGCGGATCGTGCTGACGCTTGGGCTGCTTCACATGGCGCTGGCGAGCGCGCGCAATGCCGCCGTGCTGGCGTTGCTGCTGCCGATCGTGCTGGCTGCGCCACTGGCGGCGCGTTTCGGACAGGCGGCGATACTGCTGGCGAATGGCACACGGCCAAGGTCGATGGTTGCAGTGGCGGGGCTGGTGCCGGTTATCGCGATAACAGCATTTGTGATAGCGACCGGCCGATATGCGCCGCCGTCCGGTATTGCGCCGGCCGTCGCCGCATTGAAGGATCGTGGCGTATCGCGGGTACTGAACGATTACGACTTCGGCGGCTACTTGATCTGGTCGGGAGTGCCGGTTGCGATTGACGGGCGAACCGAACTGTACGGCGAACGCTTCATGGTCGATCTCGATCGCGCCATGATGCTGAAGAATCCGGACGTGCTGTTCGACATGCTCAAGTCAGAACGCATCGACGCGACGCTGCTGTGGCGGCGAACCCCGGCCGCGCAACTGTTCGATCATGTGGATGGCTGGAAGAAGGTTTTCGCCGACGACAACGTCGTGGCGCATGTGCGCGATCCATCGGTGCGCCACTTGGCCGAGCCAGAAATAAAGCCGGCTTCAAACTGAAGCCGGCTCTACATTCTAGTCAGGCGGCCTTGCGTCAGTGACGATGACGCCGATGCTTGCGCGGAATTTCCTGCGCGTTCGCGTCGAACAGTGTGATGCCTTCCGGCGCGGCGTTGGCCGCCTGCCGTTGTAACAATCCCTGCCGCTTCGCTGCATAGTAGTAGCCGCCCGCATAATAGGCCACCGCGCGGTTGTGGTTGCCGCCCGCCGCCTGATAGGCGCCGGCGAGATACTTCACGGCGTAGGTGAGATTGGTGTCCGGATCGAGCAGGCCCTGCGCGGTGCCGGTGTAGCCAAGGCCGCGCGCGGTCGCGAGCTTGATCTGCATCATGCCGTAGTTGCCCTTGCTGACAGCGCGCGGATTGTAGCGGCTCTCGCGCACGATCACGCGATGCACCAGTTCCGCAGGAACGCCGTTTGCGGCAGCGTGGCTCGCAACCATCGATTCGTAGTTGGCGCGCTGTGCGCTGGCGGGATGAATCAGCATCATCGCCGCGGCTGCGGCGAGCAGGACTCGTTTCATGATGTAAATCCTCAGCGATGAATTCTTGGAGATGGGTTCAGCGCGGGCATCTGTGCCGGCGCGACGGCTGGCCCGGCTCAACGGCAACGGGCGCGAGCGGTTCCAATGCGGAGCAAATGTGGAGAGAACGTGTCCTAAGAATTAACGCGGGAACTCGCGGAAATTAATGCACTGATATGAGCGGCTTGCAGCTATGCGAATGCGCGGGCGAGCTATGCGTCGGCGTTCACTGCAGGTTCGGCAGCGATGTCACGGCGACGCTGATCGAACCTTCCGCTTCGGCGATGATGCGCAGTGTGTTGGAGTCGAACGCAATGCTGCCAAGGCGCACGCTCGACACCGATGCCTCGACGCGAATGCCGTCATCGTTCTTGCGGAAGTCTGCGACGATCCCGGAAATCTTCTGCTGCGCGTTGGCGGCGAATGTTTTCAGATCGATGGTGGCGCGCTGCTCGAGCGCGCGTTGCAGGTAGGGGACCGCAGGCCGCGCGGCTGCGCCCAGCAGTCCGAAAGCGGAATCGGATTCGACGGCGAGTTCGAGATCGGTCAGCCGCAGAATCTGCTGCGCCTGATCCAGGACGGGACGGCCCCAGATGTGGATCGTCGCTTCGCCGCCGAGGCCAAGCCAGCTTTTCTTCTCTTTCGCGTTGACGAGCAGCGATATCAGCAGCCGCTGACCGGCGGCTGAGACGCTTGCGCTTTTCACCGTGACATCGACCGAACCGCTGCCGTCCTCGGGGAAGGTGCGGCCCTTCAACTGCGTTTCAACGATCTTGTTGACCTCGGTGAAGGGCAGATCGATCGGCACGCCGATGGCGACGCGGCCGCGATCGGGCGGCGGAACGATGTCGAGATTGGCGGGGAAGGGGCAATCCGGTTTGGTCTCGGTCGGAAGAACGCGCGTCTCCGCCTGCAAGCCGAGCATGAAGTTCACCGAGTTGGGATCGATACGCGGCTGCGCGGCCATCGCACGAACCGGGCGCATCTCCAGCCAGAGCGTCGGCATTCCGGCTGCAGCCGGTGGCAACGGAATCGAGCGGCAGAGTTTCGCCCATTCGCGCCGCGCATTCTGTTCGAGCGAGCGGTCGTTGCGCAGCCGCGCCTGCAACTGCGCCATCTGCTCGTTGACCGTCTTGTCGATCATCGGCTTGACCTGCGCGGGCACCGCGACTTTGGCGCCTGCGATGGTGAGACTGCTTTCGCCGAGCGTGACTTGCGCGGTCAACTTCGGATCGATCCGCCATTCCCGCAGGACTTCAGGGCGCGAGGTGATCGCGACATTGCCGTGGATCGCGGCATTGGCATTCAGCTGTTTGATATTCACGCTGCCGAGCTGCTTGACGGCGTTGCTGCCGAGAACATTTCCCAGCGCGTTGCCGAGTGCGGTGCCGCTTGCTGCGGACAATGAGCCAAGCACGGTCAGCTTGCCATCGAGTGGCGTCGACAGGGACAGCGCGTTCTGCACGCCGCTGGCGGCAATCGGCCCGCGCGCCACCGTCCAGTTGATGTCGGCATTCTGGAGAATCTGGCTGACCGGATTGTCCGCCTTGCCGCCGACATTGCGCGGCGCGGCGCGATCGAGCCCGTCGCGGAGCGCCGCGATCGAGATGGAAATCGGCGTCAGGATTTCGGAATTGCGCGAGACCGGCGGTAGCGGCGGCAGTTTTGTCAGCACGGGCTTCTGAACTTCAGCCGGCCAGAATTTGTTCATCGCATAGAGACTGGCGGCGAACGATGCGACAAGCACCGCCAACCCGAGCAGGATGAATTTCAAGCGCATAACGACTCCGGCAGCATCACGACAGCGATGCTACAGGCGGTGTCCGCGGCACGCCACCCCACGTATCAGAGGAGGCCGGATCGACTTACCGCAACAACTCTTTCGGAAGCGGCTTGTCCTTTGGTGTTTGCGGCAGCTTTTTCTGCAAGGCAGGGACTGCGGGCTGGCCTGGACGCGGCACCGCGGAGGGCACCTGCGGAATGCCGAGACGGTTCGGCACGCCGAGCCGGTTGAGAATTCCTGCCGGGCCTTGCAATCCAGGTGCGCTTGGCGAAGCCGTCGGCCGCTGGAATCCGCCCGGCACTCCGGGCTGTTGAATGCCGGGCCGCGCAAGTCCCGGCTGGTTCGGAAGCGGTGGCCCAGAACCGAGCTGACCCGGCGCACCGGGCGTGCGCTGGAATCCATTTGGTGGTGCACCGGGCGGCCGTTGCAGTCCGCCCTGGTTCGGCAAGCCGGGCCGTCCCGGCTGACCGGTGCCCGGCTGCAAATTGCCGCGTTGCCCCGGCGGGTTTTGCAGACCCGGCTGGCCGGGTTGATTCACGCCCGGACGATTAGGCTGCCCCGGCTGATTGCGTAGTCCCGGCCGGTTAGGCTGTCCCGGCCTGTTGTTCAGGCCTGGCTGGTTGATACCGCCGCGTTGACCCGGTTGATTCAGGCCGGGGCGTTGGCCGGGCTGGTTAAGCCCGCCGCGCTGCGGAGCGTTCGGATTGAAGCCGGGCCGTCCGAAAGCCGGCGGACGATTCGGATTCTGCATGCGGAAATTGCGCTGCTGCAAGACGATGTTGCGTCCGATGCCCTGCATGGTGTGAACGCGCTGCATGAAGCCGCGATCGCGCGCGATCATCTGCGCGGACATCACCATCGGCATCGCCGACATGCGCATGCCGAAGCCCGGCACCATCGTGCCGCGCACGGTGAATCCGCTCGCGGCCTGTGTCAGCATGCCGAGCGGTGCGCCGTCGCGCGCCCTGACTTCGATGCGGCCGACCTTGCCGTCGGCGTCGGGATAAAGCTTGATCCCCACATTGTTGGCATTGGCTGCCGTGGCAGTTGCGCCTTCGGGCACTTCGACGACGCCGGTCGTGCCGCGAATGCCGAGCGTTGCTGTCGGCGTCTCAATCTTCATGTCGCCGGTCTTGGCGACGGCGGCTGCGACGAAGGCCATGGTGCCGCGCGTGACATTGAGAAGCGCGGCGTTGTCCTTAGCCCCTTCCTGATAGACGAAATTGTCCACGACAACGCGTGAACTGGCGGAGAGATTGAGCGTGGTGTCATCGCTGAACGTGACGCCGAGCGTCGAGTTCTTGCCGGTCTGAAGAATATCGCCCTTGAAGATGTCGTCTTGCAGTTTCAGCGGACCGGTCATGCCGTTGCGGGTGACCGTGGCCGTGCCCTTCAGCGTGGCGACGTTTCCAGCCGGTTCTTCGGTGTCGGTTGCAGGCTGATCGGCGGATGGTGGCTGGCCCGCTTGCGCAGGCGGTGCGGACGAATCCGCCGGTGCGGGTGCGGGGCTCGCCGGTTGTGCGGGAGTTGCCTGTGCGAGCTGGATGATTGGTTCTGCATGGGCGGGCACAACGGCGAGGCCGCACAGCATCGATGCAACGAGCAGGGCAGAGCGCATCAAGATATTCACCTGCTCGAGGAGCAATCTGAAAGGCCGCACAATGGCATCATTTTTGACAGCCCTCGCAGGACGATGCAACGCCACGCGCTCTGGCAGCGGGATTTTTCATTGCAATTGTGATGCGAAAGAGGTCGAGGTTCAAACCCCGCGCGTCATCGCTCGGGCGCGATCCGGCCGCCGGCGACGCGCCAGGCCTCGATGCCGCCCTGGATATGGCGGGCGGTGGTGAGCCCGGCTTCCTGCGCGGCCTGCACAGCCATCGCGGAGCGTTCGCCGAACGCGCAATAGAACAGCAACTGATTGCTGGTGGTGGTGCCGAGCTGGTGAAGAATGCCGCCGGGTTTCACATTATCTTCGAGGGCGGGGTAGGGCGCATGCAGCGAGCCCGGAATAACGCCGTGCTTCTCGCGCTCGCGGCGTTCGCGCAGGTCGATGAGCACGACGTCGGACCGGCCCGCGATTTCTTGGGCTTGCGACGCTGTCAGCGCCCAGCCGCGCCGCGCGACTTCGTCCTGCGCCAAACCCATGTGCAGGTTGGCCGGCACCGCCACGTCCATCATCTTCGGATTCGGCAGGTGCAGGCTGTTCATCAGGTCGACATACTGTTCCATCGACTTGACCTGAAGCCGCGGGTTACAGGCTTTTTCCTCGCCGATGGTCGAAACCGTGTCGCCCTTGTAGTCGTGCGCCGGAAAGATCAGCGTTTGGTCGGGCAGCTTCAGCAGCCGGCCGAAGATCGACTCGTATTGCGCGCGCGGGTCGCCGTTCTGGAAGTCGGTGCGTCCGGTGCCGCGAATGAGCAGCGTGTCGCCGGTGAAAACGCGATCGGGCAGGATGAAGCTGTAGGAATCATCGGTGTGGCCCGGCGTGTAGAGCACATCGAGGCTGAGGCCCTCGATGTCGATCTTGTCGCCGTCGGAGACGCGCATCGAGACGACATCGACGCCGCTCTGCTCGCCCATCACGGTAATGCAATGGGTCTTGTCGCGCAGTGCGCCGAGGCCGGTGATGTGGTCGGCATGGATATGCGTATCGACCGCCTTGATCAGCTTGAGATCGAGGTCGTGCAGAAGCTGGATGTAACGGTCAACCTTTTCCAGCACCGGATCGATGATCAGTGCTTCGCCGCCGCGGCGGCTCGCAAGAAGATAGGTGTAAGTGCTGGAAACGCTGTCGAAGAGCTGACGGAAAATCATGGAACCATGATTGCAGATTCCTGTGAGCGATCAAGGGTGGACCGCGTCACTCAATCTGATGATTCGCTTGGCGGACAATATCTCTAGAACATGCCCAGCACGATCGCGCCGACCAGAATAAACGACGCATACGCTGCAACGACGCTCAGAGGTCCGACGATGGTCATGGGGAATCTCCCTTGGCTCAACGCTGGGTCATGTAACGCGGACGCTACCAAGACGTTCCCCATTCAAAAAAGTCAGACCTGCTGACGGATCATCGGCCGGGCGCGTCAACATGGTTAAAAAACCTTGAATAACAATGCGTTGAAGAGTCCTTAATTATCTTCAGTGAACTTGCGCGGATGACGCGTGGAGTGAGTTGGTTCGTCGTCGGCTCCCTTGTCCTTGTTGCGCTGGCGGGTTGCGGCCGCGGTTTCATGACCGCCGAACGCGAACCCTGGCGGGCTGAGGCGGAGAAGGCGTGCCTGAAATCCGGTGCGGTCAAGGAGACTGCCGATCTCGTCCGCATCGATCCGATTTCCGGCCCTGGCGCGTGCGGTGCTGAATTCCCGCTGAAAGTGGCGGCACTCGGCGAGCCGATGAGCAGCCTCGGTTACGCCGACGACCTGCGTCCGCCCGGCAGCATCGGCAATCAGCCGCGCTGGCCGGCATCGCAACCGCAGTCTCCGTCCTATCAGCCGTCTTACTCGTCGTCGCAGCCGCCATCATATCCGTCGTCTTATCCATCGCAGCAGCCGTATCCGGCAGCGCGTTCGCCGTCGTATCCAGAGCAGGCCGGGGCGCCGATGCGATTGAATGCGCCGGGAACAGAGCCGCCTGACGAGGAAGATCTGGCGGCGGCTCCCGACTCTGCGGCGCCGACAATCAGCCGCCCGCAAACCCGTGCGCCCTATGCGGCGCAGCCGTATCCCCCCGCGAGCCAGCCTTACACGCCGCCGCGCTTCGGCCCATCTCAGGGCTCGCCGGTGAACAGGTTCGGCGCGGTCGCCGTGAAGCCGGCTGCGACGCTGGCGTGCCCGATCGTATCCGCGCTTGACCGCTGGCTGGCGGACGCGGTTCAGCCAGCCGCCCAGCGCTGGTTCGGCTCGCCGGTCGCGGAGATCAAGCAGATTTCGGCCTACTCATGCCGCGGCATGAACGGCAATTCGCGCGCGCATATTTCAGAGCACGCGTTCGGCAACGCGCTCGACATCGCCTCGTTCACGCTGGCGGACGGCCGTCGCATCTCGGTCAAGGATGGCTGGAAGGGATTGCCGGAAGAGCAGGGCTTCCTGCGCGACGTGCAGGCCGCCGCATGTCAGACGTTCAACACCGTGCTGGCGCCGGGATCGAACGTCTATCACTACGATCATATTCACGTCGATCTGATGCGCCGCGCGAGCGGGCGCATCATCTGCCAGCCGGCGGCGGTGTCCGGCGAGGAGATCGCCCAGCGCGCCGCGCCGCGCGGTTATGCGCTGCGCGATGGCGGCGTTACCGGTTCGATCGGGCAGCGTGTGAAGCGGATGTTCGCGCGTGGTCCGCTGTCGAAGGAAGATCGCGACTCGATCGAAGACGAATCCCGCGTCCGGGAGCGCTGATTATTTCTGGCGGGCGCGGTAAGCGGCAAGGAAAACCCGCGTCGCACTGTCGACCACCGTTGCGATCTGCTCTTTGGTCGGGGCTGGCTTGACCTGAAAGACGTAAGGCTGAAACAGCGTCGCCTGGCACATCATGATGAATTGGGCGGCGGCCAGATAGCAGTCGTCGATTGCGAGTTCCTTTGCCTTGACCCGTGCTCCGAGATAGTCCGCGAGGAGCCGCATCGTGTGCGCGATGACATGGTCGTAAAAGCGGCGGCCGACATCGGGCATCCGTTCCGCGATAGCCATTACGGTTCGGACCGCTGAGCCACCATCGGGCCGGCAGATGATTTCGATGTAAGCGCGGCCGAATGCTTTCAGGCTGGTTTCGGCATCCAGCGTGGGGTCGAAATTGAACGCCTTCTTGCCATGATCGAGGCTTTCCTGCTCGACGATGGCCTCGAACAGCCGATTCTTGTCGTTGAAGTAGACATAGAGCGTTCCCTTGGAAACGCCGGCGGCCCGCGCGATCTCGTTCATGCTAGCGCCGTCGAAACCCAGATCCATGAAAACACGCCGCGCACCATCCATGATCTGATGGCGTTTCGCGCTGTCCTCGTCACCGGAGGCGACCGTGAGATGGGTCTGTGAAACCATTCGTTTAGTCTGTTCTTTCGTTTCGCTGTGGATCGCGCCGCCGGAAAGGATGCGGGAACCCGGATCGAGGTATCCAAGTATCGATTCAAATTTACAATTGACCGAACCGTTCGGTCAATGATAATTTTGTCGCAGGTTGGGTGCTGTCAGCGGTGCCCGATGTTTGCCGCATGCGTTTGAGTTTGAAAATTTAAGGAGGCCGTGATGGCCGTGCCTGCCCGAGACCAGGTTGCAAGGGTCGTTCACCCTGAGCCTGACGCATCTGACACCGATGCATCGCACGCCGTTCCGGCGGCGGAGATCGAGCAGCGTTCACGTCCTGCGGAACAGCCGGCTCCCGAAGCGCCGGTGGCGGATGGATCGGATGATGCCGTCGGGCAATCCGCCAAACCGAAATCCAAAACCCGCAAGAGAGTTCTGGTCGGCGTCGGCGCGGTTGCCGCGCTTGCCGGCATCTATTTCGGCTACCACTACATGGTCATCGGCCGTTACATGGTGACCACCGACGACGCCTATGTCCGCGCCAACAACTCCACCATGGGCGCGAAGATCGCCGGGCACATCTCGAAGGTGATGGTCGGCGACAATGCGCGCGTCGGCGCCGGCAATGTCGTTTTCACGATTGATGACGGTGACTATCAGCTCGCTGTCGAAAGCGCGCGCGCCAAGGTTGCGACCCAGGAAGCCACCATCGAACGTATCGGACGGCAGGTCGCGGCGCAGCAAAGCCAGGTCGATCAGGCAAAGGCGCAACTGGTTTCCGCCGAGGCCGGGATCAAGCGCGCACAATCTGATTTCGAACGTCAGGAATCGCTGAGCACGAAGGGCTTCGCCTCGAAGGCGACCTTCGACGTCTCGCAGGCGGGACGCGATCAGGCCGTCGCCGCCGTGCAGGCTGCACGGGCCACGCTAGAGGCTGCGGAAACGCAGGTCGATGTCATCAAGTCGCAGAAGGCCGAAGCCGAGGGCCAGTTGCAGGAACTGCGCGCGGCGCTTGCGAAAGCCGTGCGCGATCTGTCGTTCACCATTGTGCGCGCGCCGGTCGACGGTATTTTCTCCAACCGCATCGTCAATGTCGGCGATTATGTGCAGCCTGGACAGCGGCTCGCCAATGTCGTGCCGATCGATGATGTCTACATCGACGCCAACTACAAGGAAACGCAGCTTGGCCGCCTGAAGCCGGGACAGCCGGTGTCGATCACTGTCGACGCGGTGTCGGGACGCACCATCAAGGGCGTCGTCGACAGCCTCGCGCCTGCCTCAGGCTCGGTGTTCACGCTGCTGCCGCCGGACAATGCCACCGGCAATTTCACCAAGGTGGTTCAGCGTGTGCCGGTTCGCATCCGCGTGCCGTTCTCGGTGGCGCGTGAAAACCTTCTGCGGCCCGGTATGTCGGTGATCACCACGGTGAACACCAAGCCAAATCCGGACCACGTCGATCCGATCACCGCACGATAACCGCGTGCGAGGTTCCGCATCGCGGGCCTCAAGGAAAGAGTGATGGCGTCAAACACCGCATCACCAACCATGAACGGCGCCCCGGCCGCGCCGGCTCCTGCGGAAACGATCAGCACCCGCCGGCTGATCGCGTTCCTCATCATGGTGTTCGGGATGTTCATGTCGATCCTGGACATCCAGATCGTCTCGGCATCGTTGAATGAAATCCAGGCCGGCCTGTCGGCCAGCACCAGTGAAGTCGCATGGGTGCAGACCTCGTACCTGATCGCCGAAGTTATCGCGATCCCGCTTTCGGGATTCCTCTCGCGGGCGTTCGGCACGCGACTGCTGTTCGCGATTTCCGCCGCGGGTTTCACCTTTGCGAGCTTCATGTGCGGCCTGACCTCGACCATCGAACAGATGATCCTGTGGCGCGCGATCCAGGGCTTCGTCGGCGCGGGCATGATCCCGACCGTGTTTGCGTCGGCCTACACGGTATTTCCGCGCAGCAAGTTTCATATCGTCGGTCCGATCATCGGTCTGGTCGCGACGCTGGCACCCACCATCGGCCCGACTGTCGGCGGCTACATCACCGACCTGATGTCGTGGCACTGGCTGTTCTTCATCAATGTCGTGCCCGGCATCGGCATCACCATCGGCGTTTTGGCGCTGGTGGATTTCGACAAGCCGAACTTTGCGCTGCTCGAGCATTTCGACTGGTGGGGCCTGATCTCGATGGCCGGCTTCCTCGGTTCGCTCGAATACGTGCTGGAAGAGGGGCCTCGCAACGACTGGCTGCAGGATGAGTCGATCTTCTTCTTTGCGATCGTTTGCGTTGTGTCCGCCGTAGTCTTCTTCTATCGCGCGCTGACGCAGAAAGAGCCGATCGTCGATATCCGCGCCTTCACCGACCGCAACTTCGCGCTTGGCTGCATGTTCTCGTTCTGCGTGGGCATCGGACTTTATGGCCTGACCTACATCTATCCGCGCTATCTCGCCGAAGTGCGCGGCTACAGCGCGCTGATGATCGGCGAGACGATGTTTGTTTCGGGTGCGGCAATGTTCGTCAGCGCGCCGATTATCGGGCGGCTGATGACCAAGGTCGATCTGCGCCTGATGATCGCCGCCGGGCTGGTTATTTTTGCAATCAGCTCCTGGATGATGACCGGCATCACCCGCGATTACGATTTCTATGAACTGCTGGTGCCGCAGATCCTGCGCGGCGTCGGCATCATGATGGCGATGGTGCCGGTCAACAATATCGCGCTCGGCACGCTGGCGCCCGCGCGGTTGAAGAACGCCTCGGGTCTGTTCAATCTGACACGCAATCTCGGCGGTGCTGTCGGACTAGCCGTCATCAATACGGTGCTCGATCACCGGACCGATCTGCATATCTCGCGGCTGCATGACCGGGTCACCTGGGGCAATTCGATGGCGGTCGAGACGCTCAACATGCTGACCCAGAAATTCCAGGGCGCGGGCAACGCCTCGCTGATGGCGCTGAAGCAATTGTCGATGATCGTGCACCGGCAGGCGGTTGTCATGAGCTTCGGCGACGCCTTCTTCATCCTCACATGCTTCTATCTGGCGCTCAGCGTGCTGGTGTTCTTCGTCAAGAAGCCGAACATGATGGGCCCGCCGCCGGACGCGCATTGAAGTCCGGCCGTGGCCATGGCACATCAGTCACGGACATGGCAAAGGCAAGCGCGGGCACATGAGCTTCATCAGCGGCGTCGGATTGACGTCTTTCGGAAAACACGAAGGCCGCTCGACGCTCGATCTGATGACCGAAGCGGCTGAGGCCGCGCTGTCGGATGCCGGCCTCAGGCGCGCGAACATCGACGGTCTGTTGACCGGGTACTCCACCACCATGCCGCACCTGATGCTGGCAACCGTGTTCGCCGAACACTTCGGTGTGCAGCCGTCCTATGCCCACGCCATTCAGGTCGGCGGTGCCACGGGTCTGGCTATGGCGATGCTGGCGCATGAACTGGTCGAGGCGGGAGTCGCAAAAACCATTCTCGTCGTGGCAGGCGAGAACCGACTGACCGGACAGGCGCGCGACTCGGCGATGAGCACGCTGGCGCAGGTCGGTCATCCTGACTACGAAGTGCCGCTCGGCCCGACCATCCCGGCCTATTATGGATTGCTCGCCTCGCGTTACATGCACGACAACGGGCTGACGCAGGCCGACATGGCGGAATTCGCGGTGCTGATGCGCAATCATGCGATGCTGCATCCCGGCGCGCAATTCCATGATCCGATCACGGTTGCCGATGTGCTGGCGTCGCGCGAAATATCCTCGCCGCTGAAGCTGCTCGATTGCTGCCCGGTGTCGGACGGCGGCGCGGCCTTTATCGTCAGCCGCGAGCCGACCGGCGATCGTCATGTCCGCATCATGGGTTGCGGGCAGGCGCATCTGCATCAGCACGTCACGGCGGCGAAATCGTTGTCCGATGTCGGTGCAGCAGTTGCGCTGAAGCGGGCGCAGGCAAAGGCAGGCTTGGATCCGCGCAGCATCAAGTATGCCGGCATCTATGACAGCTTCACCATCACGCTGGCGATCCTGATCGAGGAGCTCGGCCTCGCGCAACGCGGCGAGTCCGCCGCGCGTGCGCGCAACGGCGATTTCGGCGTCAAGGGCGCGCTGCCGCTCAATACCCATGGCGGACTGTTGAGTTACGGTCACTGCGGTTGCGGCGGTGCGATGGCGCATCTGGTCGAGACGCAATTGCAGATGACGGGACGGGCAGGGAAACGGCAGGTGCGCGACGCCTCGCTGGCGCTGCTGCACGGCGACGGCGGCGTGATGTCGTCCCATGTCAGCATGTTTCTGGAGCGCGTGCGATGAGCGAGGCGACAGAACTCAGGGGCTGGACCGACGGCGCCGATGCGATTCTTTATCAGTTGTGCGGCGCGTGCCGTCATCTCTGGTATTTCCGCCGCGCATTCTGTCCGTCCTGCGGAAATGCTTCGCCGCATGTCCACAAGGCGAGCGGGAACGGTGTGCTCTACGCCGCGACGGTGGTGCGCCGTGCGGCAACGCCGGAGGCGAAAGCTCATGTGCCGTATGCGATCCTGCTGGTCGATATGGCGGAAGGCTTTCGCATGATGGCGCATGGCGACATTGATCTGAGCATCGGCGATAACGTCACCGCGGAATTCAGGCCATTTACGAACTTGCGCACCCCGTATTTCGTCAAGGCGTGAGCATGTGCGGCGTGTCGCCGCGCCGACATTGCCGGATTTTAAGCGGCCGGTACAAAATTTGCCGCAATTATTGCCCAAAACATCATCAGCGGCTTACGCAACGTAAGTCTGCATGACTCGAACACGGGAGGATCGCATGGATTTGAAGTTTGCGTTTATCGCGACCCCGCGAGTCATGCGCATTCGCGCCTCGGCGTCCGGATACCCCATCGGTTAACCCCGCGGTCCTCCGCGCAAGGTTGCCGGCTGCCATCGGTTTTCCGATGGCCTGTCCGAGGTCGTCCGGTTCGCGTTGTCGCGGACCCTGCTGACCAGCTTCCACAACCTGTTTCTTTGACACGTGACGATTGCCTGCGGCGTGGCCGCTGCGTCGTCCAAAATTTCTGGAGTCGGCTTGCGCCCGCGCAGCCGAAACATGCCATGACTCTGTCTCGTAATAAAAAGTCCGCCTTACGCGCGGTGCTTCCGTTCGTCTTCCGCCACTGGACTCATCAGCCGGTGCGCCTCTCCGTGGTTGCCGGTGGCCTGATCGCCGCAGCGGCGGCGGATGTGTTCATGCCGCTGTTCGCCGGAAAGCTGGTGGACGCCATCGCGCTGACCGATCCGGCTGCCGCAAAGCGCGGCGCGATGATTGCCTTCGGTGCCATCGTCGCACTCGGCCTTGCGGCGATGATTACGCGCTTCATCGGTTTGAAGGCGATCATTCCGTTCACGCTGCGCATCATGTCGGATGTGGCGCAGAATGCCTTCGTGCGAATCCAGCGCTTCTCGACCGACTGGCACGCCAACAGCTTTGCCGGTTCGACCGTGCGGAAGATCACGCGCGGCATGTGGGCGCTCGACCTGCTCAACGACACCATCCTGATGGCGCTGATCCCGTCGCTGGTGGTGCTGCTCGGCTCGACCATCCTTGTCGGCTGGCACTGGCCGGTGCTGGGTGCGGTGATTGCCCTGATGACAGTGATCTATGTGGGCATGACGGTTGCGCTGACCACCAACTACATCGCGCCGGCGGCGCAACTGTCCAACGCGCTCGACACAAAAGTGGGCGGCACGCTGGCGGATGCGCTGACCTGCAATGCGGTGGTGAAGTCGTTCGGTGCAGAAGCACGGGAGGACGAGCGTCTCGGTGGCGTGCTCGGCAAGTGGCGTCGCCGCGCGACCCGGACATGGTCGCGCTACACCTATGTCGGCACGGCGCAGCATGCCGTGCTGGTGTTGATGAGCGTGACTGTGATCGGCGGCGTGCTGCTGCTGTGGGCCGCGGGCCGTGCGACGCCGGGTGAGGTGGCCTATGTGGTGACGACCTACTTCGTCATTCACGGCTATCTCGGCGACATCGGCCAGCACATCAGCCATCTCCAGCGTTCGGTGAACGACATGGAGGAACTGGTGGCGATGCACGACGAGGTGATCGGCATTGCCGATGCGCCCGACGCGAGGCCGATCAAGGTCGCTGGCGGCGGCATCGTGTTCGACGATGTGACGTTCCACTATCGTGGACACGACACGCCGCTGTACGACCGGCTTGCGGTCAGCATCAGGCCCGGCGAGCGCGTCGGTCTGGTCGGCCGCTCCGGCTCCGGCAAGACGACCTTCGTCAAGCTGGTGCAGCGGCTGTACGACGCAACCGGCGGCCGCATCCTGATCGACGGTCAGGATGTCGCGAAGGCCACGCAGCAGTCGCTGCGCAGCCAGATCGCCATCGTTCAGCAGGAGCCGACCCTGTTCCATCGCTCGCTCGCGGAAAACATCGCCTACGGGCGGCCGGGCGCGAGCATGGCGCAGATCGAGGAAGCGGCGCGTCTTGCCAATGCGCATGACTTCATCATGCGGCTGCCGAAGCGCTACGAGACGCTGGTGGGTGAGCGCGGCGTGAAACTGTCGGGGGGCGAACGTCAGCGTGTGGCGCTGGCGCGTGCCTTCCTCGCGGACGCGCCGATCCTGATCCTGGACGAGGCCACGTCAAGTCTCGACTCGGAATCGGAAGCCTTGATTCAGGAGGCGATGGACCGCCTGATCCAGGGCCGCACCGCGATCGTGATCGCGCATCGTCTGTCGACCGTGCGCAGCCTCGACCGCATCCTCGTGTTCGACCGGGGCCGGATCGCGGAAGAGGGGACGCATGCATCGCTCGCGCGGCGTCCCGGCGGCATCTACCGTTCGCTGTTCGAGCGGCAGGTGCTTGAACTCGACCGCATGTCGGCGGCCGAATAAGCCCTCGTCGCACAACAATACGAGGCCGGAATCGCGAGATTCCGGCTTCGTTATTTCGCCCGTGTGGGTCTGTTAGACCAGTGACATTTACGGCACGCGGGTGACGTGGTCGGCAATCGCGCGCGCAGAGTCCTCGGCGTGAGTCAGGATCATGAAATGCGACGCGCCTTCGGTCGTCACCAGCGAAGCGCCCTTGATGTAAATGCTCAGCAGTTCGTTGGCGCGCTTCACGGCCGGATGGCTTTCTCCGCCTCGCAGGACCATGACGGGGATGTCGACACCGGCAAGCTCCGAGGGAAATAGCGGGAAAGCATATGCGCTCGCCCAATCGAGAATGTTGACGTGTGTCGTCTCCATTGCATAGGCGCGGACACGGGACGGCCATGACGCGAAGGTGCCGCTGCCCCCGTAGAAGTCGATCATCGATGAAATTGCTTCTCTGTCTCCGCCGCGGAAGGCCGCGAAATAGGCATCGGACATTTCCCGGAACGTGCGGTAGTGCCGGTACTCCCCGATTTCGCGCAGGATGTTGACCGCCGGAGCCTCCATGATCGTCAGGCTCTGGAGCGGCACCTTTCCGCGGAGCGCGACAGCAAGTGATGCGAGGCCGCCAAACGAATGACCGACCAGGTGAACCGGGCCGCCCGTCCGCCGGATGACGGCTTCGATCACTTCGGCCTCATGAGAGATCGAGGGATCGCGTGTGGTGCGGCGCTCAGTGGTTCCGCCATAGCCGAGCAGGCTCGTGGTCACACAGTGAAAATGGCCGTTCAGTGCGGAGATCACCGGCCGCCAGGCGGCGCCGGTGCTGCACGATCCCGGCACGAACACGACAGTCGGTCCATCGCCGCTTTCGTCATAGTCAATATCGTCAATGAGCTGTTCGGCTATCATCTGGTTTTCCTGACATCAGTTATATCGCGCGGGGCGACGAGACGGGCTGCTGATCACGTGAAAGCTTCGCAGCCCGTCCCCTTTTTCAGCGCTTGTTGATGACGATCTCGAGGTATTCGCTGGGCACGACCACGGTGTGATCCCCCGAGCGATTGAACTGGGCGAGAAGCGCTCTGATATCGCGCTCGAGAGCCGATTGCGCCGTCCCCTCCAGTGCCGCGAACGCCTTGAGCACAGGCCCGTAGTAGGTCCTGAAGATCTCCAGCCAATGGTCCGCCGAGCGATATCGGAAAACGAAATTCCGCTGCGCGGTCACGATCGACGACGCGTGCGGTTCGAACATCTCCTTGATCCGCTCCCGCGTGCCCCACAGCGCTGGCGACCTGACGCCGGCCGGCGGCGGCACGTGCTTGCCGATGGTCTTGAACAACTGGCCGATGAAGCCATCGGGTGTCCAGTTCGCGAGACCGATTTTGCCGCCCGGCTTGCAGGCACGAACCATCTCGCTCGCGGCGAGGTCATGGTCGGGGGTGAACATCACTCCAAAGGTCGAGACCACCACGTCGAAGCTGTCATCCGGAAACGGCAAGGCCTCCGCATCGGCCTCACGGATCGTGAGGTTGAGCCGATCGGCCGCTGCCCGCTCCCTGGCGCGCTCGAGCAGCGCGGCCACATAGTCGGTCGAGGTGACGTCGCACCAGCGGCGCGCGGCGGCGAGCGACACGTTGCCGTTCCCGGCTGCGACATCAAGCACCGTTTGCCCTGCGCGTATGTCGAGTGCTTCACACAACTGCTCGCCGACGATCTGTAGAGTGGTGCCGACAACGGCGTAGTCGCCGGACGACCAGGCTCCTTGCTGGCGGGCCTTGACCGCCGTAAAGTCGATCGCTGGCTTGCTAACGGTATCGACGGAAGTCAGCATGGTTCTTCTCCGATTGTCCTGGGATAGCCCCGCGAGCGGAGCATTGGATCCGGCCATCTGCGCCATTTCCTCGACATACCGTAGCGGCCGTACATGGAGACGAGCGTGGTAGCCGGCGTGGAAAAGCACGTGGAATTGGGGCGCGCCGGCCGCGGTGATTTGTCGCTGCATGTGCAGTTGCTTGGCGCTCTGACGATCTCCCGAAACGGCGCTGCGCTGAAGTTGCCGGCGTCGCGCAAGGTGCGCGCGCTTCTCGCCTATCTGGCGCTGGCTCCGCATGCTGTGCCGCGAAGCCAGCTTTGCGAATTGCTGTGGGACGTCCCGAACGATCCGCGCGGCGAGCTGCGCTGGTGTCTCAGCAAACTGCGTGGCGTGGTTGACCAGCCGGATCGGCCGCGCGTTGTGACCGATGGAGATACTGTCGCGTTCGATCTGACGGATTGTCTCATCGACGCGGTCGAGATCACACGGGCGACACAGGAGGGACTGGAGACGCTGCGGCCTGAGCGGCTGCGGTCGCTGTTGTCCCTGTGCCATGGTGAATTTCTCGATGGCTTCGAGATTGACCGAAACCCCGCGTTCAATGCCTGGCTCACCGCGCAGCGCCGCCAGTTTCGCAGCCGCCACGCCGCCTTGCTTGAACGGCTCGTTGAAAGCGAAGCCGGTGATGACGTGTTCGGATATCTCGAGAAATGGCTGGAGCTCGCGCCGTTCGATCTGCGCGTTCATGAAAATCTCCTGAGCGCGTTCGCCCGCCGTGGCCGGATTCGTGAAGGGGAAGACCATCTGTCGGCGACAGCGCGGCTGTTTGAAGCCGAAGGTCTCGACTGTGCGCCGATCCGGGAGGCCTGGCGCGCTGCGCGTGCGCACGGAGAATTGCCGAAGCTTCACGTTCAGGCGGTTGAGCCGGCGGTTGTCGTGTCAACTGGCGCTGGTGTGACACCTGCCGAGAGCATCATCACATCACCTCGCCGTGCGTCCATCGCCGTGATGCCGTTTCTCGAACGGAGCGCTGAGGCGCCGATCACTCCCGGAGGACCTGCCGGTGGCCTCGCCCACGACCTGATTACAAGGCTCGCGAAGCTGCGAAGTCTTTTTGTCATTGCGCAGGGCTCCGTCTTCGCCCTGAACGAGCGGCACGTCGGGCCGGAAGAAGCCGGCCGCATGCTCAACGTCGACTATGTCGTCAGCGGATCGTTGCAGCGCCGGGACAATCGCCTCGCCGTTACGGTCGAGCTGGCCGAGACCCGCACCGCCCGCGTGGTCTGGGCAGAAGTCTTCGATCAGAAGGTGGACGACGCCTTCCTTGTCCTTGGCGAAATCGGTGACCGGATTGTCGCGTCCATCGCCAACGAGATCGAGATGATCGAGCGCAACCGCGCGATGCTGAAGCCGCCCAACTCGCTGGATGCGTGGGAGGCCTATCATCGCGGCCTGTGGCACATGTACCGATTCAACAAAGGCGACAACGAGCGGGCTCAACAGTTTTTCCAGACGGCGGTGCATCTCGATCCCACCTTCTCGCGGGCATATGGCGGCTTGTCCTTCACGCATTTCCAGAACGCGTTTCAGGGGTGGACCCAGCGCGAGCCGGAGGTGGAGCGCGCGTTCGATGCTGCCGGGCAGAGCCTGATGGCCGACGACCGCGATCCCGGGGCGCACTGGGCCATGGGCCGCGCACTGTGGCTGCGCGGCCATCAGGACCAGTCGCTGATCGAGCTGGAGCAGGCGATCGATCTCAGTCCGAACTTTGCCCTCGGCCACTACACGCTCGCATTCGTGCATTCGCAGGGTGGCGATCCGCGCGCGGCCGTCAGGTTCTCCGACCATTCGCGTCACCTGAGTCCGTTCGATCCCTTGCTGTTCGGCATGCTCGGCGCGCGGGCGATGGCGCTGGTGCGGCTCAAGCAGTTTGACGAAGCCGCCGAGTGGGGCGTCAAGGCGGCCGCCCGTCCCAATGCGCACGTGCATATTCTGGCGATTGCTGCCTATTGCCTCGCGCTGGCAGGCCGCCTTGAAGAGGCGCGTACTCAAATGGCTGCGATCCGCAAACGATTTCCCGGATACCGCGTCGATGATTTTCTGACCGCCATGCAGTTCGCGCCGGAGAGCGCCGAACTGTTCCGGCAAGGGGCACGGCGCATCGGCTGATCTGCGGCTCAGCGCAGTTTGACGGTCTTGCGGCTGACCGCGTTGTGATCCTGGAAGTCGTCGCCGTCGTTCAACGAGGGGACCAGATGCGGTGCGACGGTGTAGACGGCGTAGCCGCTTCTCGTTCGTTTGGCCTGATAGAGCGCCTGATCGGCGCGGGCGAGCAATTCGTCCGGCGTGAGTTGCTCGCTTGTCAGCAGCGCGATGCCGACACTGGTGCCGATCTCAATGGTGTAGCCGTTGATGTTATAATAGCTTCCAATGTCCTCGACGATGCGTGACGCCAGTCCGGTGGCCTGTTCGCGCTCCGCGACGCCGGTCTGCACCAGCACGAATTCGTCGCCGCCCAGCCGCACCAGGAGATCGCTTGAGCGCGTCAGGCGTGTCAGCCGCCGTGCGACCTCTCTGAGAATTGCGTCGCCAGCTGGATGGCCATAAAGATCGTTCGCCGCCTTGAAGCGATCGAGGTCGAGGCTGTGCACGGCGAGGCCATAGCCGTTGCGCTGTGCATCCGCGATGATGGTTTCGAGGTTTTCGGCGAGGCCGAGCCGGTTTGCGAGGCCGGTGAGGGCGTCGAGTTGCGCGAGGCCCGCGAACTTTCGCTTGAGGGTCAATTGGCTGACCGCCGTCGCATAGGCATGCTTGACGATATCGAACGCGCCGAAGAGGAACATGAACGTGATGAGCCCGAGGCAGATATAGATCAGGCCGCCGTTCAATATGCAGGCGATGCTTGGTGGAATGGCGACGATGAAGATATTCAGCAGTGCCAGCCGCGGGCGATACGCCACGCGTGTCACCGTGCCTGCGGCATAGGTGAAAATGACTCCGCTGATCAGCATGTGAACGGTCGGGTCCGGGAGCATGAAGCAGCGAACGCCCATCGCACTGACCGTCACAGCGGTCGCGATGCTGCGGATCGCGAACCGGCGCTCCCAGATCATGGCTGCGTCGCGCGAAAGCGGTCGTCCGGCGGCGGCTCGATGATAGCGGCGGATCATCCAGATGCGTTCCAAGGAAATCAGCACCGCAATGACTGTCAGCGCCAGAATGTACGGATCACGCGTCTGTGCGAAGATGGTCGCGCCGATGACGCACTGGCTCAGCAAGAAGACGACAATCGACGGCGTTGCACTGAAGAGATCGTTGATGATCTCGACATAGATGCCATCCGGAAGCCGGTGAGGCCGGAGCAATTGCAGCGGTGAAATGGCCATCGGACGCAATTCTTCCTGCAGCCCCGTTATCGAGGCCCGGCGCCACTCTTATCCGCACCCGGTAAAATGAAGGGTCCGCGGAAGGCTCAAAATTGAGGGAACTGGAACCTGGTTCCAAAATTGGCGAGGGGTCCGGCGTATTCCGCCGAACCCCTCCTTCTTTCGCATGATCCTATCGGGATCATGCGATCAATATCAGCCAGCCTGTAAGCCGGGTTCTGTAGGGCCTGAATGGTTCGCACCACGCAGACGTGACGGCCATTCCTCTGGGACGCAAGTTGCGTTGCGCCTCGAGCAACCTACCCGGACAGCGGGCTTGACATCGCCCCGCGGAGTTATCGCCCGAGAGCGAACTTTCCACTGTGCCGTCCCTATTCGGTTTTGCTCCCGGTGGGGTTTGCCATGCCGTCTCTATTGCTAGAAACGCGGTGCGCTCTTACCGCACCTTTTCACCCTTACCTTCACGGAGTGAAGGCGGTTCGTTCTCTGTGGCACTTTCCCTGGGGTCGCCCCCGCCGGGTGTTATCCGGCACCGTATGTCGATGGAGCCCGGACTTTCCTCCCCGGCGACCTTTCGATCCTTGCCGGAGCGGCCGTCCAGCCGACTGACAGATGAGGACATGAGCGTTCCCGGCAGTCGCGTCAAGTCAAATGCGGTGCGGCGGACCTCTCAAATAATTTATGCTGAAGATGTCGTTCGGGCCTCGGTCCGTTCGTCTAGGGTTACGGCGAATGGCGCCGGTCAAACGGAGTGACCCACATGCAGTATTTGTTGCTGATCTATCGAAACGAAGCAGATGAGGCCAAACGGAGCGAGGCTGAAGCCAAGGCAATGACCGACGAATACGGCGCGTTCACGCAATCCATTATCCAGAGCGGGAACTTCAAGGGCGGCGACCGGCTGCACCCGACGTCGATGGCGACCACGGTGCGCGTGCGTGACGGAAAAACCCTGACCACCGACGGCCCGTTTGCGGAAACCCACGAGCAACTCGGCGGATACTACATTGTTGACGCGAAGGATATCGACGCGGCGCTGGCGATTGCAGCCCGAATCCCGGGTGCCCGGGTCGGTTCGATCGAAGTCCGGCCGATCTACATGTACAACAGCTAGCAGGCGGTGCCGGTTCTGATTGGCGAGGCGATGGAGACCTCGGACATCGAAAACATATTCCGCAACGAGGCGGGTCGCGCGCTTGCGACGCTGATCCGCCTCGTCGGAAGTTTCGATCTCGCCGAGGATGTGTTGCAGGAAGCGTTTGCGGCTGCGCTGGAACGCTGGGCGGAGAACGGCGTGCCGTCAAATCCGCGCGCGTGGCTTATCACGACCGGCCGCAACAAGGCCGTCGACCGCATCCGACGCGAGACCGCGTTTCGTGCGAAGCAGGGCCAGATCGTTCAGGAGACGGAGCTGCTTGGAGCCGATGTTGCGGACGGCGATGGTGTGACGGACGCCGTCGATGACGACGCGCTGCGGCTGATCTTCACCTGCTGCCATCCTTCGTTCGCTATCGAGACGCAGGTCGCGCTAACTCTGCGCACGATCTGCGGGCTAACCACGGCGGAAGTCGCCCGCGCGTTTCTTGTTAACGAGGACGCGATGGCGCAGCGCCTGACCCGCGCGAAACAGAAGATTCGCCTCGCCGGAATTCCCTATGAAGTGCCGCAGCACGATGCGCTGGGCGCGCGGCTGCGCGGCGTGCTCACCGTGGTTTATCTTGTTTTCAACGAAGGCTATGCCGCGACCGCAGGCGAGAAGCTGATGCGGCCTGACCTCGCGCGGGAAGCGATACGGCTCTGTCGTCTGCTCGACGTCTTGATGCCGGGGCGAAGCGAGATTCATGGCCTGCTCTCGCTGATGCTTCTGCACGACGCGCGGCGTACCAGCCGCGAGACGGCAGAGGGCGATATCGTGCTGCTGGAGCATCAGGATCGCACGCTGTGGGATCATGTCCAGATTGCGGAAGGGCTGCGGCTGGTCGAGGAATCGCTGTCGTCGCCGGGCCGTCCTGATCCTTATGTCGTGCAGGCTGCCGTTGCGGCGCTTCACGCGCGCGCGCCGAGTTTTGCCGAGACCGACTGGCCGCAGATCGCAGGGCTCTATGAAGTGCTGGTGCGGATTGCGCCTTCACCGGTGGTCGCGCTCAACCACGCCGCGGCCATATCGATGGTCGATGGACCGGCCAAGGCGCTGGTGCTGGTCGACACGCTTGCCGCGCGTGGTGAACTCGACGGCTATGGCCTGCTGCCCGCTGTCCGTGCGGACTTGTTGCGGCGGCTGAAACGTGTCGACGAAGCGCGCGCTTCCTATATGCAGGCACTTGAGGCGACCAGTCTCGAACCGTTGCGGCGTCTGTATCTTCGGCGCCTCTCTGAACTGAACTAGGGCCGTCGCTCAGCTCACAAGCGCTTCTTTCGGCATGAGCGCGAGCAGATCGTTCAATGTGGTCAATGTTGACTGATCGGCGATGCCGTCGATCCGCTCCGGCCGGAAGTGCCGCTGGAAAGCTGTAACAACATCCATGGTGGCGGCGTCATAGAGTCCGTTCAGCGGCACGCCGTAACCGAAGCTCGCCAGCAGCTTTTGCAGGTCGAGGACGTCGTCGCCGGATTGTCCGAGCATGGTCTGCACGCCGCGGACGATCGGCGCGGGTTCGACCCAGAGGCCGACGCCGGAATCCGCCAGCAGCCGCCACGGAAATTTCTCGCCGGGATCCTTCTTGCGGCCCGGCGCGACGTCCGAATGTCCGAGAATGCGATGCTTCGGAATATCGCGGCGGATCATGATGCCTTTGCACAGGGCGATCACCGCCGCGGTCTGCCGCAGCGGGAAATCGGTGTAGCCGAGGTCGTGACCGGGATTGACGATCTCGATCCCGATCGAAAGGGAATTGATATCGGTTTCGTTGCCCCATGACGACGCGCCCGCATGCCATGCGCGATCCGATTCGCGCACGCACTGCACGATGTTGCCGTCCTCGAGCACGACATAATGAGCGGAGACCTCCGTTCCCGTCGTGCACAGCCGGACGATCGCGCTCGCGGCATCGGCCATCCCGGTGTAGTGCAGCACGATCATGTTCGGCGACAGCAAGCCCTTGCGGTCGCCGTAGTTCGGCGATGGCGTGACATTCGAGACGACAGACGAATCCGGCACGAAGTTCGGCATTTCAGCAGGTTCCCCCAGGTGAACAATCGGGACGCTGACGCTTCGAACCAAATCCAGCAGACTCAAACGATCCTCGCGGCATAGAGGTACTCAAAACGGGGCGAGAGAAGGGCGGTAGTCGGCTAGTGATAGGGTAATGCACACCCGGCGCAATCGGGCCGGTTCCATAGCCCCCAGAACATTGCGCATGGCCGGGTTGCTCGCCGGCGCTGGGAAAACACCTTCTTCAAAGGCAATCCTCTGCGTCAACCATTCCTTAACGATAACTGCCGCCAATGAAGGGTGGAGAGTCGCGCCGGAAGGGTGCGGCTGTGGTCCTTAAATGCGCAAAAAGCCCCGCGAAAAGCTCGATGGCTGGCCAGAAAATCCCATGCGGAACCTCGAATTTAAGGCGGGTCATCGCCAGCGCCTCCGCGTTCAGGTCGATCTGGATGCCGGAAAGGGCCAATCTGGGGCTGTACGGCCGCGATCTCGCGGATCGGCCCGGATATTCCGGCCGGCATGCGGCCGTCTTTCACCGGCAGGCGTTTGAAATGTCGCCCGACGATGCACCTGTACGCCACGTTCCGGTTCTCGGCCGCGAAGCGGTTGAGGCGCTCGCGCCGCGCGACGGAGGCGTTTACGTGGACGCGACGTTCGGAGCCGGCGGTTACAGCCGCGCGATCCTGAAAGTTCCCGGCACCCGCGTGATCGGCATCGATCGCGACCGCACCGCAATCGCCGGCGGCTTCGATCTCGTGGACTCCTTGGGCGGGCGGCTGACGCTGGTCGAGGATCGCTTTTCCAATCTGGCGGATGTCTGCGCGTCACAGGGCATCACCTCCGTCGATGGCGTAGTGATGGATGTCGGGGTCTCATCCATGCAACTCGACCAGTCCGAGCGCGGCTTCTCGTTCCGCCTCAACGGCCCGCTCGACATGCGGATGGGCCAGGACGGGCCGACCGCGGCCGATGTGGTCGCGAAGGCGTCCGAAACCGACCTCGCCAATATCATTTATATCTTCGGCGAGGAGCGGCATTCGCGCGCTGTCGCCCGCGCCATCGTCGCGGCCCGGAAAGAAGCGCCAATTACAACGACACGCGCGCTGGCCGACATCGTCTCGCGCGTGGTCCGCTCCAAGCCGAATGAAATTCATCCCGCGACGCGGACGTTCCAGGCGCTGCGCATCTTCGTCAACGAAGAGCTGGACGAGTTGCACGCGGCGCTGGTTGCGGCCGAGAAGATGCTCAAACCTGGCGGCCGGCTGGCGGTGGTGTCTTTCCATTCGCTCGAAGACCGCATCGTCAAGAATTTCCTCAACGAGCGCGGCAAGCGCGGCGGCGGCTCACGCCACCTGCCCGACGTCAAGCAGGCGCTGCCGAGCTTTGAAATTCTCACCAAGCGCCCGATCGTGGCGGACGATGAGGAAGTCGCGGACAATCCGCGTGCACGCTCTGCGAAGCTGCGCGCCGCCGCACGTACCGATGCGCCCGCGCAGTCCGAGACCGCGTCATTCGACTGGCCGCAACTCGCCGATGTGATGAGGGGAGGCTGACATGCGGTTCGTCCACCTCTTCGTAATCTGCGCATTGGTCTTCGGCGCGGCTTACGTCTACCGCATCAAGATGGAATCGACGGTGCGGACTGAAAGCGTCTTGCGGCTGCGTGCCGACATCCGCAAGGAGCGCGACGCCATTGCCAGCCTCAAGGCGGAATGGGCCAAGCTCGAATCGCCGAAGCGATTGCAGGAGCTGGCCTCGCGTCACCTGTCGCTGCGTTCGATTGAAGCCACACAATATGACTCGCTGAAAAACCTGCCGCCGCGTCCGCCGAGTTTCGTCAAGCCGGGCGATCCCGATCCGATCGGGACCATGATCGAAAGTGTCGATCTGGAAGCGCTCGCCAAGGCTGCGTCGGAAGATGAATCGCTCACCGGTTCGATTCCCAAACCGGAGGGCGCGCAGTGACCGAGCAAATCACACGGCCTCCGGAACCCTGGCGGCAGCGGCTGATCCGCACCCTGCTTTACGGAAAGAACGTGGACCGCTCGGCCAAGGCGCGCGCGCGCGTCGGCCTTGCGATCATCGCTTTCGCCGCGGTTTACGCGATCATTGCCGGCCGCCTCGTCATGTTCGCGATCGGCGGCGATGGTCACGGCACGCGGCGCACGGCCTCGCAGGATGCCGTCGCCACGGCCCGGCCCGATATCCTTGATCGCAACGGGATGATCCTCGCCACCGACGTGAAGACGCCGTCGCTGTTCGGTGAGCCTCGCCGCATCATCGACAAGGACGAGGCCATCGAGCTTCTCACCGGAACGCTGCCGGACCTTGACGCGGGCGAAGTGCGTGACCGTCTCTCGTCCAAAAAAGGCTTCGTTTGGCTGAAGCGCGAAATTACGCCAACGCAGCAGAAGGAAATCTATCGTCTGGGTCTGCCCGGCGTCGGGTTCCTGCGGGAGAACAAGCGCGTGTATCCGAGCGGCCCCGTGGTGTCGCATCTGATCGGCCATGTGAACATCGACAACCAGGGCATTGCCGGGATCGAAAAGTGGCTGGACAGCAACGGCCTTGCCGATCTGCACCGGGCCGGCTTCGCCACCGACCGGCAACAGGAACCTGTGCGGCTCGCGGTCGATCTGCGCGTCGAACATGCGCTGCGCGATGAACTGCTCAAGGCCAAGGACAAGTTCAAGGCGAAGGCGGCCGCGGGTCTCGTCTCGAACGTGAACACCGGTGAAATCATCGCGATGGTCTCGGTGCCGGATTACGATCCCAACAATCCGCGCGAAGCCAACGATCCGACCCGCATCAACCGCCTGACGACCGGCGTGTTTGAAATGGGTTCGACCTTCAAGTCGCTGACACTTGCGATGGCGCTGGATTCCGGCCGCGCCACCGTCAACACGCTCTACGACGCGCGTGCGCCGCTGACCTACGGCAAGTTCAAGATTCATGACACCCACAATCTGGGGCGTGCGGTGCCGATGTGGGAGGTGTTCACTGAATCGTCGAACGTCGGCGCGGCGCGTGTCGCGCTGTCGATGGGCGTTGAGGCGCACAAGGCGTTCCTGCGCAAACTGGGACAGCTCTCGCGGCTTCGCACCGAACTGCCCGAAAGCGCGGAGCCGCTGGTGCCGAAACGCTGGGGCGAACTGAACACCATCACCATCGCGTTCGGACACGGCATGGCCGTGGCGCCGTTGCAGGCTGTGATGGGCATCAACGCGCTGGTCAATGGCGGCTATCTGATCCCGCCGACATTCCTGAAGCGATCGCGCGAGGATGCCATGCAACTCGCCAAGCAGGTCGTGAAGCCGGAGACCAGCGCCAGCATGCGCTACATGATGCGGCTGAATGCGGAGCGGGGCACAGCGCGCAAGGCCGACGTCAAAGGTTATTATGTCGGCGGCAAGACAGGCACCTCGGAAAAGGTCGTCAACGGCCGCTATTCCAAGAAGCAGGTGCTGAATTCCTTCACGGCCATCATGCCGGCGGACAATCCGCAGTATCAACTGCTGATCATGCTTGACGAGCCGCAGCCGCTGCCCGAAACCCACGGCTTCATCACCTCGGGCTGGAACACGGTCCCGACCGGCGGCAAGGTCATCGAGCGAATCGCCCCGCTGCTCGGGATGGTGCCGCGGTTCGATCTGCCGCCGTCCGACCGCCTTATTCTTGCGGCATCGAAGGAAAGCCGCTAACCGCTCACGGGTTCTTGTGTGGACGTATTCCGCAACGCGGGCGCCGGTTTTGCGGTTAGAATACGCTGTGCTTTCAAGTCCGGGGTGAGATGAGGTTACGCGACCTTTTTAGCGGAGATGCCGTGGTCGGCGCGCAACATGCCGATGTTGCGGTCGCGGGCATTGCCATGGACAGCCGGGCGGTGAAGCGGGGCGATGTTTTCTTCGCGCTGGCCGGTGTCAAGACCGATGGTGCGCGCTTCATCGATCAGGCGGTTGCGTCCGGCGCTGTCGCTGTCGTCAGCGACCGTATTCCGGAGGGCGACGGTCGCGTTGCATTTATTGCCGTGCCGAATCCGCGCCGCGCGCTGGCGCTGGCCGCGGCGAGATTCTACCCACGTCAGCCCGCGACCATTGCGGCGGTCACCGGCACCAGCGGCAAGACCTCCGTCGCCGTATTCACGCGGCAGATCTGGCAGCGTCTCGGTTATGCAGCCGCGAGCATCGGGACCATTGGCCTCGTGTCGCCGAAGCGCAATGTCTACGGCTCGCTGACCACGCCCGATCCGATCGCGTTGCATCGGTCACTCGACGAGATCGCGGGCGAGGGCGTGACCCATCTGGCGTTCGAGGCGTCGTCGCATGGTCTCGACCAGCATCGCCTCGACGGAGTGCGGGTGAGTGCGGGCGCCTTTACGAACCTGTCGCGTGACCACATGGATTATCATCCGACTGTCGAGCATTATCTCGCTGCCAAGCTGCGGCTGTTCACGGATCTGGTCGTCGATGGCGGCGCGGCGATCATCGCCGCCGATCACGACCATTCGCAGGCGGTGATTGATGCCGCGCGCATCCGCAAGCTGCGGATCATCACGGTCGGCCGCAAAGGCGAGGGCATCAAGCTCATTGATGCGGCTGTCGATGGCTTTGCGCAGAAGCTGACGCTGGAGCATGACGGCAAGCGCACTCAGGTGCGGCTGCCGCTGGTCGGAGAATTCCAGATCGAGAACGCGCTGGTTGCGGCTGGACTTGTGATTGCCGCCGGCGGCGATGCGGAGCGTGTGTTCGCGGCACTTGAGCATCTTGAAGGAGCGCCGGGGCGCCTCGAACTGGTCGGCGAGCGTAACGGTGCGCCAGTGTTTGTCGACTACGCACACAAGCCCGATGCGCTGGCGAAAGCGCTCGAAGCTCTGCGTCCCTATACGAAGCGCAAGCTCGTGGTGGTGTTCGGCGCGGGCGGTGACCGCGACGCTGGCAAGCGTCCGCTGATGGGCGCGATCGCCGCTGAGAACGCAGATACTGTCATCATTACCGATGATAATCCCCGATCGGAGGACCCCGCCTCGATCCGGGCCGCCATCATGGCGGCTGCGAAAGGCGCCAAGGATATCGCCGACCGCAATGAGGCGATCCGCGCCGCCGTCGCAGGCCTGCAACAGGGCGATGCGCTGCTGATCGCGGGCAAGGGTCACGAGACCGGACAGATTGTTGGAGATAAAGTGTTGCCGTTCAGCGATCACGACGCCGCCATGGCGGCACTGGCGGAGCACGCCGCATGAGCACGCCACTGTGGACAAGCACGGCGATGGCGAAGGCGATGCAGGCCTCGACGCGCGGCGCATTGCCCGATGCGATCACCGGCATCTCGATCGATAGCCGCACACTGACGCCGGGCGAGGCTTACTTCGCCATCAAGGGCGACGTACACGACGGGCACGATTTCGTTGAGGCGGCGCTGAAGAACGGCGCGGGGCTCGCCGTGGTCTCGAAGGCGCATGCGGACAAGTTCGCCGCGGATGCGCGGTTGCTCGTGGTGGACGATGTGCTCGCCGGGCTGGGGGACCTCGGCTGCGCGGCACGGGCCCGGCTCGGCGGAAAAGTCATCGCGGTGACCGGATCGGTCGGCAAGACCTCGACCAAGGAAGCGTTGCGCGCGGTGCTCGGCGCGCAGGGCGAGACCCATGCATCGGTTGCGTCCTTCAACAATCACTGGGGCGTGCCGCTGACGCTGGCGCGTTGCCCGGCGTCGTCCCGGTTTGCGATCTTCGAGATCGGCATGAACCATGCGGGAGAAATCGAGCCGCTGGTGAAGATGGTGCGCCCGCATGTGGCGATCATCACCACCGTTGAGCCGGTGCATCTGGAATTCTTTTCCGGGATCGAGGCGATTGCCGACGCCAAGGCTGAAATCTTCTTAGGCGTCGAGCCGGGTGGAGCCGTTGTGCTCAATCGCGACAATCCGCAATTTGCGCGCCTGACCAAGAGCGCCAAGGCAGCGAAGATCGAACGCATCGTTTCGTTCGGGAGTGACGAAAAAGCCGATGCGCGGCTGATCGACGTCTCGCTGCATCCCGCATGCTCGGCGGTGCACGCCAGCATTCTTGGCCAGGATATTACCTACAAGATCGGTATGCCAGGACGGCACATGGCGATGAACTCGCTGGCGGTGCTTGTCGCAGCCTCGCTCGCGGGTGCCGATCTCGCACTCTCCGCACTGGCGCTGGCGCAGCTCAAGCCCGCCACCGGGCGCGGTGTGCGCGAGGTGCTTGCCCTCACGGAGGGCACCGCCACACTGATCGATGAAAGCTACAACGCCAATCCGGCTTCGATGAAGGCTGCGATCAATGTCCTCGGTCAGGCCGAGGTCGGCCCGCGCGGACGGCGAATCGCGGTGCTCGGCGACATGCTGGAACTCGGCGTCACCGGACCGGATCTGCACCGCGGCCTCGCCGACGCCATCAAGGCGAATAATATCGATGCGGTATTTTGCTGTGGTCCGCTGATGCTCAATCTCTGGGAGGCTCTTCCTTCCGCCAAGAAGGGCGGCTATGCCGATCATTCCGCCGCGCTCGAACAGCAGGTTGTCGCCGCTGTCGGCGCCGGCGACGCCATTATGGTCAAGGGTTCGCTTGGTTCTCGTATGAAATTGATTGTGACTGCGTTGCAGAAGCGTTTTCCAGAAAAGGCCGCGCTCGACGGCGCCACACACTAAGGCAATTGGAATGTTTTATTGGCTCACTGAATTGGCCGGCACCATCCCCGGCATCAATGTGTTCCGCTACATCACCTTCCGCACCGGCGGCGCGATGGTCACCGGTGCGCTGTTCGTGTTCATGTTCGGGCCCTGGATTATCGACCAGCTTCGTCTGGCGCAGGGCAAGGGTCAGCCGATCCGTGCAGACGGTCCGCCGACGCATCTGGTGACCAAGAAGGGCACGCCCACCATGGGCGGGCTGATGATCCTGTCGGGACTGATCGTCTCGACACTGCTGTGGGCCAACCTGCGCAATGCGTATGTCTGGATCGTGCTGCTGGTCACGCTCGGCTTCGGCTTTGTCGGTTTCTATGACGACTACCTGAAAGTCTCCAAGCAGACCGACAAGGGATTCTCCGGACGCTCGCGCCTCGCGGTCGAAGGATTGATCGCGCTGATCGCGTGCACCTGCATCGTCTGGTTCGGCCGCGACGCGACCGTCACGGCTGTATCGATCCCCTTCATCAAGGAATTCCTGCTCAACATCGGCTGGTTCTATGTGATGTTCGGCATGTTCATTATCGTCGGCGCCGGCAACGCGGTGAACCTCACCGACGGCCTTGATGGTCTCGCGATCGTGCCGGTGATGATCGCGGCCGCGAGCTTCGGCATGATCGCCTATCTCGTCGGCAACGCGGTGTTCGCGGAGTATCTGCAAATCCGTTACGTCCCCGGCACCGGCGAACTCGCTGTGCTCTGCGGTGCCGTGCTCGGCGCGGGCCTCGGATTCCTCTGGTTCAATGCGCCGCCGGCCTCGATCTTCATGGGCGACACAGGATCGCTCGCGCTCGGCGGCATGCTCGGCGCGATCGCGGTCGCCACGAAGCATGAAATCGTGCTGGCGGTGATCGGCGGGCTGTTCGTGGTCGAGGCGCTGTCCGTCATCGTGCAGGTGGCGTCTTTCAAGCTGACCGGCAAGCGTTTCTTCCGGATGGCGCCGATCCATCATCACTACGAGCAGAAGGGCTGGACCGAACCGCAGATTGTGATCCGCTTCTGGATCGTTTCCGTGATGCTGGCGCTCGCCGGTCTCTCCACGCTCAAGCTGCGGTGAACGCGTGACGCCTGTCACTTCCTTCAAGGGCAAGACGGTTGCCGTGTTCGGCCTCGGCGGATCGGGGCTTGCAAGCTGTCATGCGCTGAAGGCGGGTGGCGCGGAGGTGATCGCCTGTGACGACACACTGGCGAAGATGGCGGAAGCGGCGAGGGCCGGTTTCATCACCGCGGATCTGCGGACGGTCTCCTGGGCGAATTTCGCAGCGCTGGTGCTGACGCCGGGCGTGCCGCTGACCCATCCCCAGCCGCACTGGACCGTGGTCGCCGCGAAGCAGGCTGGCGTCGAAGTGATCGGCGACATCGAACTGTTCTGCCGCGAGCGCAAGCGCCATGCGCCCGATGCGCCGTTCGTCGCCATCACCGGCACCAACGGCAAGTCCACCACCACGGCGCTGGTCGCGCACCTGATGCGCGAGGCAGGCTACGACACCCAGATGGGCGGTAACATCGGCACCGCGATCCTGTCGCTGGAGCCGCCTGCGACGGGTCGCGTTCATGTGATCGAGATGTCGTCGTACCAGATCGATCTCACGCCGTCCCTCGATCCGAGCGTTGGCATCCTGCTCAATGTCACCGAAGATCATATCGACCGTCACGGCAGCATCGAACATTACGCCGCAGTGAAGGAGCGGCTGGTGGCGGGCGTGCAGCGGAACGGCACCTCGATCGTCGGTGTCGACGATCACTGGTGCGCGGCGATTGCCGACCGCGTGGCGCAGGCGGGCAAGAATGTTGTCCGCGTGTCGGTGAAGCATCCGGTGGCCGACGGCATTTGTCTCGAAGGCGACACCATTGTTCGCGTCGACAGCGGAGCCCGGTCGCGGATCGCGAGCATCAATGAGATCGGTTCGCTGCGCGGACTACATAACGCGCAGAACGCGGCGTGTGCGTCGGCCGCGGTGCTGGCGCTCGGCGTCAGTCACGAGATGTTGCAGCAGGGACTGCGCAGCTTTCCGGGCCTTGCGCACCGCATGGAGCAGATCGGGCGCCAGGGCAAGGTGCTGTTCGTCAACGACTCCAAGGGCACCAATGCCGACGCCGCGGCTCGCGCATTGTCGTCGTTCAAGGACATTTTCTGGATTGCCGGCGGCAAGCCGAAGACCGGCGGCATCGAATCCTTGCGCGAATTCTTTCCGCGCGTCCGCAAGGCCTATCTGATCGGCGAGGCGGCGCACGAGTTTGCGGCGACGCTGGGCGATGTGCCGCACGAAATCAGCAAGACCCTTGAGGAAGCGGTGCCGCATGCTGCACGCGATGCGCAAGCGTCTGGTGTGGGAGAGCCGGTTGTCTTGCTGTCCCCGGCCTGCGCCTCTTTCGACCAGTTTCCGAATTTCGAGAAGCGGGGCGACCGTTTCCGCGAAGTCGCCAACGCGCTGCCGGGCGGCCTGACGCCTCCCTGAGGCAAGCCTCCCGTTATCCCGTTGCACTTTGACGAGATTTTTTCTCGTATTTGCCCATCCTTAACCCTCCGGAAACCATGATGCGGGAGTAATACCCCGTTAACCTCTGGCAAGATGGCGGACGGCCCATGATCTCCCGCGAACAACGCACACCCTTGAGCGAATGGTGGTGGACGGTGGACCGGCTGCTGGTGGCTGCGTTCATCACGCTCATGCTCGGCGGCGTTATCCTGTCGCTGGCCGCGAGTCCGCCGGTGGCGGCACGCATCGGCCTCGATCCGTTTCACTTCTTTAACCGGCACGTGCTGTTTCTGGTGCCGTCACTGATCGTGATGCTCGGCGTGTCGTTCCTGTCGCCGCGTCAGGTGCGCCGCACCGCGCTGGTCGTGTTTACGGTCAGCATCCTGCTGGTCCTGGCGACGCTGCTGTTCGGGCCGGAGGTGAAGGGCGCCAAGCGCTGGATCACCATCCTCGGCATCAACATTCAGGCCTCGGAATCCCTGAAGCCGGCTTTCGTCGTTCTCGTCGCGTGGCTGTTCGCGGAATCCGCCAAGCGGCCCGAAATGCCGGCGACGTCGATGGCGCTCGGCTTGCTGCTGATGACAGTCACGCTGCTGGTGCTGGAGCCGGACTTCGGCCAGACCATGCTGATCCTGATGGTGTGGGGCACGCTGTTCTTTATCGCCGGCATGCGGATGATCTGGGTGTTCGGGCTGATGGGCGCGGGCGCGGTCGGATTGTTCGGCGCCTACATGATGGTGCCGCACGTGGCAGGCCGCATCAAACGCTTCATGGACCCTGCGTCGGGTGACACCTTTCAGGTCGACACGGCGATGGAAGCTTTCACCCATGGCGGCTGGTTCGGGCAGGGGCCGGGGGAAGGCACGGTGAAACGCATTCTTCCCGATAGCCATACCGACTTCGTGTTCGCCGTGGCGGCCGAGGAATTCGGCATCATCCTGTGCCTCGCGCTGCTGGCGCTGTTCGCTTTCATCGTGATCCGCGCGCTGTCGCGGGCCTATGCCAGTGAGGATATGTTCGCGCGCTTTGCCGCTGCGGGCCTTGCGATCATGTTCGGTATCCAGGCGTCGATCAACATGGCGGTGAACCTGCACCTGATGCCGGCCAAGGGCATGACCCTGCCGTTCATTTCCTATGGCGGCTCGTCGATGATCTCGCTGGCCTACGGCGTCGGCATGCTGCTCGCGCTGACGCGGCAGCGTCCGCGCGTCGAAATGGAATCGATCGGCGCTGCCAACGCCGCGCACGGCTTCGCCTGACGAGGCGATTATGCCCAACAGACCTTTGATTATGCTGGCGGCGGGCGGAACCGGCGGGCACCTGTTTCCCGCCGAGGCGCTCGGCGTGGCGCTGATGAAGCGCGGCGCGCGCGTGCGGCTGATGACGGACTCGCGCGCGGTGCGCTACGGCGGAATGTTCACTCCCGACATGATGGATGTGGTGCCGAGCGAAACCGTCCGTGGGCGCACGCCGTGGGCGCTCGCGCGCACCGGCGCAATGCTCGCGGCCGGCGGCGCTATGTCGCTTGCGCTGCTGTTGCGGCAGAAGCCGAAAGCCGTGATCGGGTTCGGCGGCTATCCGACACTGCCACCTTTGATCGCGGCGAAACTGCTCGGCATCCCGACGATCATTCACGATTCCAACGCCGTGCTCGGCCGCGCCAATCGCTTGCTGTCGACGCGGGTCAGCGCGATCGCGACATCGCTGCCTGGTGTGCTCGACCGCGATCCGGCGCTGGCTGGAAAAGCGACGGTCACCGGCACGCCGATGCGGCCTGCCATCCTCGCTGCCGCTGCGGTGCCTTACGCTTCGCCGGATCCAACGGGGCCGTTGCGTCTGCTCGTTGTCGGCGGCAGTCAGGGCGCGCGCATCATGGCGGACATCGTGCCGCCTGCGATTGAGAAACTTGAGCCGGCGCTGTGGCGCAGGCTCAGTCTTGTGCAGCAGGTGCGCGAGGAAGACATGACGCGCGTGCGCGCGGTCTATGATCGTCTCAAGATCGAGGCCGAACTGGCGCCGTTCTTCGCCGATCTGCCAGCGCGGCTCGCAGCAACGCATCTGGTGATCTCGCGTTCGGGCGCTGGCACTGTGGCCGAACTCGGAGCGATCGGTCGTCCGTCAATTCTGGTGCCGCTCCCCGGCGCAATCGATCAGGACCAGTTCGCTAACGCCGGCGTGCTGGAGAAAGCAGGCGGCGCGATCCGGATTCCGCAAAACGAATTCACGCCGGATCGTCTGGCGTCGGAAATCTCTACGCTTGCGGCCGATCCGGCGCGGCTGACCACGATGGCGACCAGCGCGCGTTCGGTCGGACGCCTCGATGCCGCGGAACGGCTCGCCGATCTCGCCGCGAAGATTGCGGGAATTTAGCTAAAGCTTCACGTGTTCAACCAGGTAATCCAGAAAGGCCCGCACCCGCGCCGGCAGTTGTCCGCCATGGCCGACGAACACCGCATGGATCGGTTCGAGATCGCCCGGATTGAAGTCTTCGAGCACCGGCACAAGGCGGCCCGCCTTGATATCCGCATCGACATGAAAACGGGCGAGCCGGGAGAGACCTGCGCCTGCAACGGTCAGCCGTTGCATGGCCTCGCCGTCGGAGACCAGTGCGGTGCCGACCGGTGGCACCGAGACGATGCCGCCGCTGCTGTCACGAAACGGCCAGCCGTCGATCTGCTTTGAAAAGCAGAAGCCGAGCATATTGTGCTTGGCAAGATCGGCGGGCGTGCGCGGCGTGCCGTGGTCCGCGAGATAGCCGGGCGCTGCGACCACGACCATCCGGCTCTCGCCGAGCTTGCGCGCGAGCAGACGGGACTCGCGCAGCGGGCCGACGCGGATGGCGATGTCCGCGCGCTCTTCCATCAGGTCCACCACCGTATCGGTCAGTGCCACGTCGACGCTGACGCCGGGATGCAATTTGAGAAATCCGGGCAGCAGCGGCAGCAGCCAGTGGAGCCCGAACGGCACGCTGGTGTTGACGCGGACGCGGCCGCGCGGGGTTGCGCCGATTGCGGCTTCCCGCTCCGCCGTATTGATGTCGTCGAGAATGCGGATGCTGCGGTCGTAATAGGCCGTGCCTTCCGGGGTCAGTTGCAGCTTGCGGGTCGACCGGTTGATAAGGCGCACGCCGAGCCGGGTTTCCAGCCGCGCCACCAGCTTGCTCACGGCCGACGGAGTCATCCGGAAAGCGCGCGCGGCGGCCGAAAAGCCGCCCAGTTCCACCACACGGGCGAACACTTCCATTTCGCCGGATCGGTTGACGTCCTGACGTACCATTGTGACTTTGTTTCACAAATATTGTTACTTACGGCAGTCTAGTTCACGAATGGCTTTGCGTCCACTTCTCCGAAGTCGCCGGCGGTTGGCCGGATTCGCCTGAGGGATGCTCCATGCCACTCGCACTTTATGCGCTTACCGCCGGCGCTTTCGGAATCGGCGTCACTGAATTCGTCATTATGGGTCTGCTGATCCAGGTCGGCGCCGATCTCGGCGTCTCCATTCCGGCTGCGGGCCTGCTGATCTCGGGTTATGCGCTCGGCGTCGTGGTTGGTGCCCCGATCATGACCATCGCCACCGCCCGCTGGCCACGGAAGACGGCGCTGCTGGTGCTGATGGCAGTCTTCACCATCGGCAATCTGGCCTGCGCGCTTGCCCCGAACTACTGGACCCTGATGGCCGCACGTGTGCTGACGGCCTTCGCGCATGGCACCTTCTTCGGCGTGGGCTCGGTGGTCGCGACTTCATTGGTCGCCTCCGACAAGAAGGCATCGGCCATTGCGATCATGTTCACGGGCCTGACCGTTGCCACCATTCTCGGTGTGCCGTTCGGGACATGGCTCGGCCAGCATTTCGGCTGGCGCGCGACATTCTGGGCCGTCACGCTGGTCGGCGTGGTTGCTTTTGCGATCATCGCGCTGCTGGTACCTGCCAGCAAGGAGGCGCCTGAAGCCTTCAATCTCAGGGAAGACTTTGCGGTTCTCAAGCGCGGTCCCGTGCTTGCAGGACTGCTCACCACCGTTCTTGGATGGGTTGGTGTGTTTGCTGTCTTCACCTATCTCGCGCCGCTGCTGACCAAGGTCACCGGCTTCACGGATGCTGCTGTGTCGCCGATGCTGCTGTGTCGCCGATGCTGCTGGTGGTCGGCATCGGATTGCTGATCGGAAACCTGCTCGGTGGACGGTTCGCCGACAAGCGGCTCATGCCTACTGTATTTGGCAGTCTGTTCGCGCTCTCGGTTGTGCTCGCACTGATGACATTCGCGGTTCACAACAAGATTGCAGTGGTTGCCTTTGCCGCTCTGTTCGGCGTCGCCGCATTTGCGACCGCACCGCCGCTCCAGATGTGGGTACTGGACAAGGCGCATGGTGCCGGGCAATCGCTGGCGTCGAGCTTCAACATCGCCGCTTTCAATCTCGGCAACGCCATCGGAGCGTGGCTCGGCGGGACTATTATCGACCACGGGCCGGGCCTTGAGTCGGTGCCGTGGATCGCGGCGCTGGTGCCGCTGGCTGGTCTCGTGCTCGCAATGGCGAGCTATCGGGCCGAAATGCGGCGCGCCAGGCTGGTTCCAGCGGTTGTCTGCCCAGCGGCCGCCGAGTAGCGGACGGGTTGGGCCTTTCCGGCCTGATTTGAAAAGAATCGTGTATTTTTCCGAGCTGGCCGGGCTTGTCCCGGCCAGCTTCGTCTGTTTGAAGGGGCGCTCACGAGACATCCTGGCGGGTGAAGCCCCGCCGACGACTGAAAGAAGCATTGATGAGACTGCCGCGCGAGATCGGACCCATTCACTTCGTCGGTATAGGTGGCATCGGCATGAGCGGCATCGCCGAGGTGCTGTGCAATCTCGGCTATACCGTACAGGGTTCGGACGCCTCGGAGAACGCCAACGTCACCCGGCTTCGCGACAAGGGCGTCAAGATCAGCATCGGCCACAAGGCCGAGAACGTGAACGGCGCGGACGTGATGGTGGTGTCCACCGCGATCAAGCGCGACAATCCCGAACTGATGGCCGCGCGCGGATTGCGCATTCCGGTGGTGCGCCGCGCCGAAATGCTCGCCGAGCTCATGCGGCTCAAGAGCTGCATCGCCATCGCGGGCACCCATGGCAAGACCACCACGACCTCGATGGTCGCGACGCTGCTCGATGCCGGTGCTCTCGATCCAACCGTCATCAACGGCGGCATCATCAACGCCTATGGCACCAATGCGCGGCTTGGGGCCGGCGAGTGGATGGTGGTGGAAGCCGACGAGAGCGACGGCACGTTCCTCAAGCTGCCCGCCGACGTCGCCATCGTCACCAATGTCGATCCCGAACACCTCGATCACTTCAAGACCTTCGATGCCGTGCAGGACGCGTTCAAGGCCTTCGTGGAGGGTGTGCCGTTCTATGGCTTCGCGGTGATGTGCATCGATCATCCGGTGGTGCAAACGCTGGTCGGCAAGATCGAAGACCGCCGCATCATTACCTATGGCGAGAACCCGCAGTCCGACGCGCGGCTGGTCGATCTCGTGCCGTTCAGCGGAGGTTCGAAGTTCAAGGTGGCGTTCCGCCACCGCAAGACCGATGCCACGCACGAGATTTCGGATCTGGTGCTGCCGATGCCGGGCCGTCACAACGCGCTGAATGCGACGGCGGCGATCGCCGTCGCGCACGAGATCGGCATTTCCGATGAGGCTATCCGCAAGGCGCTGGCGGGCTTCGGCGGCGTGAAACGCCGCTTCACCCGCACCGGCGAATGGAACGGCGTCACCATCATCGACGATTATGGCCATCATCCAGTGGAGATCGCCGCGGTGCTCAAGGCCGCCCGGGATTCCACCAAGGGCAAAGTGATCGCCGTGGTGCAGCCACATCGCTACACCCGGCTTCAGTCATTGTTCGAGGAGTTCTGCACCTGCTTCAACGACGCGGATACGGTCATCGTCGCGGACATCTATGCGGCGGGTGAAGATCCGATCCCCGGCATTGATCGCGACGCGTTCGTGCTCGGACTGCGTGCCCACGGTCATCGTGAAGTGATTCCGCTGCCAGGCGTCGACAAGCTCGCGTCGGTCGTGCGCGATGTCGCAAGGCCGGACGACTTCGTCGTCTGTCTCGGCGCGGGCAACATCACGCAATGGGCTTATGCTCTGCCGGGCGAATTGCAGGCGTTGAAATAACGCGAGATGCCGATGGCCGTTCTCAGCGACGAGTCCTGGCGCCGGCACGCCAATCCATGGAGCGTGTGGACGCGTTATGCTGCGTTCCCGGTGCTGGTCGCGGCAATCTGGAGCCGTCTGTGGCTGGGCTGGTGGGCCGTCGTTCCGGTCGCAATCGTTGTTGCATGGCTGATCTGGAATCCCCGCGCGTTTCCACCTCCGGCTTCCACGAACAACTGGGCTTCGAAAGCGGTGCTTGGCGAGCGTATCTGGGTCGGACTGAGGCGTGGCGAGGTGCCCCCGCAGCATCGCATCGCCCCTCGCGTTGCAACTCTTTTTTCGGCGACAGGCGCGCTTGCGCTGATCTGGGGCCTCGTCGCTTTCAATGCGCCCGTAACTGTTTTGGCGATGCTACTGGTGATCGCCGCCAAGACGTGGTTTGTCGATCGCATGGTATGGTTGTTTGACGATATGAAAGACACCAAGCCGGAGTATCGTTCTTGGCTGTACTGACTTTTCCCGACATCAGCGCCGATCTGAAGTCTGCGATGCCCGATCTGCGCGGGCGTCTGCTGGCGAATGAATCCCTCGCACCTCTCACATGGTTTCGCGTCGGCGGCCCTGCGCAGATTCTGTTCACCCCCGCTGATGAAGACGATCTCGCCTATTTCCTGTCGAAACTGCCGGAGGACATTTCTGTCTACACGGTCGGCGTTGGCTCGAACCTGATCGTGCGTGACGGCGGCGTGAGCGGTGTGGTTATCCGTCTCTCGCCGCGTGGCTTTGGCGAGGTCAAGGCAGAGGGCGATACGGTGCGCGCGGGAACGGCTGCGCTCGACAAACGCGTCGCGGAAGCTGCCGCAGCAGCCAATATCGGCGGGCTCGAGTTCTACTTCGGGATTCCGGGGTCGATCGGCGGAGCGCTGCGCATGAACGCAGGCGCCAATGGCGGCGAGACCAAGGATGTTTTGGTCGAGGCGAGGGGCATTACGCGCGCAGGCGAGAAGGTCACGTTCTCAAATGCCGACATGAAGTTCGTCTATCGCAATTCAGGCGTCGACACGTCGGTCATCTTCACCTCGGCGCTGTACCGGGGCCGCGTGACAGATCCCGAGACCATCCGCGCGCGCATGGCCGAAGTGCAGAACCACCGGGAAACCGCGCAGCCGATCCGCGAGAAGACCGGCGGTTCGACATTCAAGAACCCGCCGGGCCACAGCGCGTGGAAACTGATCGATGCGGCGGGGATGCGCGGCTATCGGGTCGGCGGCGCGCAGGTGTCCGAGATGCACTGCAATTTTCTGATCAACACCGGTGACGCGACCGGTCACGACATTGAGACGCTGGGCGAGACCGTGCGCGCGCGGGTGATGGAGAATTCAGGTATCGATCTGCATTGGGAGATCAAGCGGATCGGCGTCGCGCTGCCCTAGTTCAGAGGACGCGGCGTGATCGCTTCGGGCAGCGACAGGAGCTGCGCCAGAGGCGCCGGCGAGACCCTGAATGCGCCGTTGAAAGGATATTCCTGCAGCGCGATGATTCCCAGTGTGACGATCACCGCGCTTGAAAACACGGTCATCGAAGCAGCGAATGCGCGCGGGCGTTCGAGGTGAACGAGGGCGATCGCCACCTGCGTGAACAGCGCCAGCAGGATCACGACGAGCCATTTCAGGTCGTTCGTGTGGTCCGACGAGATGGCCACGCGCTCGTTTCGCGTTGTGCCGATGCGCAGTGCGGAGCCAAGCATTGCGGATTGGACGGCAGAGCCCGACGCTTTTCCGATCGATGGGACACTTACTTCGTGCAGCAGGTCGTCGTATGCGGCCCCCGTGATCGGCGACGTCTGGCCCCTGTCGAGCGTCGGCCACTCGTCGGTGACGACCGATGTGACATACACTTTGATGGCTCTGCGAATGGACTGCATGTCCGAGACCGACGCCACGCTCAGCGTATGAAGGTTGTGTATTTCACCGGCTTCCGTTTCGACGGCGCGATGGGCGCGGCGGTTGCGTTCGCTGACATCGTTGGCGAGGAAGCCGGTCAGGAGCGCGAACAGGATTGCAACCGAACCGAAGAATGGCGCGACCACGCCGGTCAGCGATTGCACGTGCCGGGCCAAAGGGCTGCGAAAAGAGATCAGCGCCAGAAACAGCGAGAAGCCGAAATAAAGCACGATAAGGACGGCGAAAATTCCGATGGCGGACAGGTCGAGCCAGGCTCGGATCATGAAAATAGCCTTCTTGTTGAGCCCCGCTGCCGGCTCCAATTGCTGTGTCGCGGCGACAATACCTGAATTGCTGCGGCTTGGTCATCGGCTCAAATCAGCGTAGGTAGGCGTATCGGGAGAGATCATGAATCAATTCAAACACGTCGCAGTGCTGATGGGCGGATGGTCGTCGGAGCGGGAAGTCTCGCTGCGCTCTGGCAAGGCTTGCGCCGATGCGCTGGAGCGCAAGGGCTACCAGGTCACGCGCATCGACGTGAAGCGCAACATCGCGACCGTTCTCGAGCAGTTGAAGCCGGATGCGGCGCTGGTGATGTTGCACGGCAAGCCCGGCGAGGACGGCACCATACAGGGCGTGCTCGAAACGCTCGGGATTCCCTATTCGCACTCCGGCGTGCTGTCGTCGTCGCTGGCGATGCAGAAGGATCTCGCCAAGACGGTGATGGCGACAGCGGGGGTGCCGGTGCCGGAAGGGCTGACGCTGACCCGCGCCGAAGTGGCCAAGGGGCACGCCATGGCGCCGCCTTATGTCATTAAGCCGGTGGCGGACGGCTCCAGCGTCGGGGTTTTCATCGTCACCGAGGCCCATGCCCACCCTCCGCAGGAGCTGTTCCGGGAGGACTGGCCCCATGGCGACCAGCTTCTGGTCGAGAAATACATCGCGGGGAAGGAACTCACCTGTGCCGTCATTAACGGCGAGCCGACCGGGGTGATCGAGATCGTACCTTTAATCAAATTCTACGATTACGAGGCAAAGTACTCTCCGGGCGCATCAAAACACATCCTGCCTGCACCTATTTTACCTTTTGTTTACCAGGAAGTCCGAAGGTTAACGCTGGCGGCGCATGTGGCGCTTGGCTGCCGGGGCGTAAGCCGTGCGGATTTCCGTTACGACGATCGCATCGAGGGAACAGGGGGACTGACCTGCCTCGAGGTAAATACCCAACCCGGCATGACCGAGACGTCACTTGTTCCAGAGCTTGCGGCTCACGCAGGCGTAACATTTGACGAGTTGGTGCAATGGATGGTGGAGGACGCCTCTCTCGATCGGTGAGATCGCAGAGGCCCCAATCTAATCCTCAGACGAGGGGCGCTTCAGCAGCCCAGCGTCCGCGCGCCCGCGCGCAGGGTGCGGCCCGCCGTGGCGGTAATGCACCCGTCACCCGATACGAAGAACCGCATTGGATCGCTGCGCTCGAGCGCCGTCGTCCGCGCGGTTTCGGACTTTTCGCAACCGCGGTGGTGCTGATCGGCGCTGCCGTGCTGGGCGTGGTCAAAGGCGGTCACACTGACGAGGTGCTCGGCGCGCTGAGCGACGCCCGCAACGCTGCGGCCAATTCCGTCGGCTTCCGAATCACCAGCGTCGCGATCACCGGCCGCAAACAGCTCACGCAGGACGAAATCCTCGCCGTCGGCGGCGTCAATGGCCGCTCGTCGCTCCTGTTCCTCGATGCCGCGACTGCGCGCGACAAGCTGAAGGCCGATCCGTGGATCTCTGACGCCACCGTGCAGAAGCTTTATCCGGGCCGCCTGCAGATCGACATCACCGAGCGCTCGCCCTTCGCGCTGTGGCAGGAAAACGGACGCGTCTCCGTGATTTCGGCCGACGGCACTGTGCTTGAGCCCTATGTGGCGCGGCGTTTCGTGTCGCTGCCGCTGGTGGTGGGCAAGGGGGCGGAAACCCGCGCCAGGGATTTCCTCGGGCTGTTGGCGCAATACCCGCAGGTGCGGTCGCAGGTGAAGGCGATTGTGTTTGTCGGTGAGCGGCGATGGAATCTGCGGCTCGCCGACGGCGTTGATGTTCGCCTGCCGGAATTCGAGGTTGAGAAGGCGCTGGCAACCCTGTCCAAGATGGACAAGGAGACCGGCCTGTTCTCGCGCGACATCACCGCCATCGACATGAGGCTGCCGGATCGCCTGACCGTTCGCCTGTCGGAGGACGCGGCGAAGGCGCGCAACGACCTGCTCAAGGACAAGAAAACACCGAAGAAGGCTGGAAGCGCATGACCAGTCTCGATGGCGTTCAGACCCCGAAGACCCGCCAGATGCCGCCGAACAAGACGGCGCTGGTCGCGGCGCTCGACATCGGCACCAGCAAGATCGCCTGTCTGATCGCGCGGCTGAAGCCATGCCCGCCGAGCGATGCGCTGCGCGGCCGGACCCATGCCGTCGAACTGATCGGGCTGAGCCACATCCAGTCGCGCGGGGTCAAGGCCGGCGCCGTGGTCGATCTCAATGAGTGCGAACAGGCTGTGCGTCAGGCCGTGGCGCTGGCGGAGCGGATGGCCAAGGTCCGCGTCGAATCGGTGCTGCTGTCGGTCTCCGCCGGCCGCCTGCAAGGCGCTATGGTCGAGGCCTCCTCGGAATTGCGCGGCGGCGCGGTAACACCCGCCGACATGAGCCGTGTCATCAGCGCCGGAATGCATCATGCGACGCCGCGGGGGCGCACCGTGCTCCATGTCCTGCCGGCCACTTACTCGCTGGACGGCGTCAGGGGCGTCCGCGATCCCAGCGGTATGGTCGCCCGCCACTTCGGCATCGACATGAATGTCATCACCGCTGACGCTACGGTGGCAAAAAACCTGATGCTGGTGGTCGAGCGTTGTCATCTCAACGTCGAAGCCATGGCCTGCGCACCTTACACGGCCGGATTAGCGGTCCTGACCGACGATGAAGCCGATCTTGGCGCTGCCGTGGTCGAGATGGGCGCGGGCACCACGACGATCGCGACCTATTCGAGCGGCCAGTGCGTCCATGCCAGCGGGTTTGCGGTCGGCGGGCAGCATGTGACGATGGATTTGGCGCGCGGGTTAGGTGCGTGCATTGCGGATGCCGAGCGAATCAAGACGTTATATGGCACCGTGCTGACCGGCGGTTCTGACGCGCGCGAAGTCATGAGTGTGCCGACGGTGAGCGGTCACGACGGTGACGCGCCGCAGATTGTTTCCCGCGCCACGATCGCGAACATCGTGAAGCAGCGGGTCGAGGAGATTTTTGAGATGGTCCGGGACCGGCTCGCGGATTCCCCTTTTGCGGCAGAGCCGCGGGCGCGAGTGGTGCTGACCGGCGGTGCATCGCAGCTCACCGGCATTCCGGATCTCGCCAGCCGCATTCTCGGCCGCGAGGTCCGCATCGGCCGTCCGCTCGGCTTCGGCCGGCTGCCCAACGAGGCCAAGAGCGCATCGTTCGCGGTGCCGGCCGGTCTCCTAGTCTACCCGCAATTCGCACATCTTGAACACGTCGAACCGCGGCACACGCGGCAGCTCATGACAGGGACCAACGGCTATTTCGGAAAGGTCGGCAGATGGCTTCGAGAGGGCTTCTGATGATCTCAACACCGGATCGGATCAATCCATCAACCGCTTTGGCGTGCAGCCCAAGCCCCCACGCGCGCGCATAATCGAGAGGCAACCATGACCATCAATCTCACACCCCCGGATGTTCGCGAGCTGAGGCCACGCATCACCGTGTTCGGCGTCGGCGGCGCGGGCGGTAACGCTGTCAACAACATGATCTCCGCCGGTTTGCAGGGGGTCGATTTCGTCGTCGCCAACACCGACGCGCAGGCCCTCACCATGTCGAAGGCCGAACGTATCGTGCAGATGGGCACGCAGGTCACCCAGGGTCTCGGCGCGGGTTCGCAGCCGGACGTTGGCGCCGCGGCTGCCCAGGAGGTCATCGATGAGATCAAGGATCATCTCTCGGGCGCGAACATGGTGTTCGTCACCGCGGGCATGGGCGGCGGCACCGGCACCGGCGCGGCACCCGTGATTGCAGCCACCGCGCGCGAGATGGGCATCCTCACCGTCGGCGTCGTCACCAAGCCTTTCCACTTTGAGGGCCAGCGCCGCATGCGCACCGCGGAGTCCGGGATCGCCGAACTCCAGAAGGTCGTCGATACGCTGCTGATCATCCCGAACCAGAACCTGTTCCGCGTGGCCAACGAGAAGACCACGTTCGCCGACGCCTTCGCGATGGCCGACCAGGTGCTCTACTCGGGCGTTGCCTGCATCACCGACCTGATGGTCAAGGAAGGCCTCATCAACCTCGACTTCGCCGACGTCCGCGCCGTGATGCGCGAAATGGGCAAAGCGATGATGGGTACCGGCGAATCGACGGGCGAGAAGCGTGCGCTGACCGCGGCGGAAGCTGCGATCGCCAACCCGCTGATCGACGACAGCTCGATGCGCGGCGCACGCGGGCTTCTGATCTCGATCACTGGCGGCAAGGACCTGACGCTGTTCGAAGTCGACGAAGCCGCAACCCGCATCCGTGAAGAAGTCGACAACGACGCCAACATCATTGTCGGCGCGACGTTCGACGAGAGCCTCGACGGCATCATCCGCGTGTCGGTGGTCGCCACGGGCATCGACACTGTCGCCGCCAGCCGCGCCGCGCCGGCGCCGGTGGTCACTTCGGGCGCGCCCGAAAGCCGCCTGGCCGAGCTGACCGCGCGTCTGCGTGCCGACAATCAGCGCATGCAGGAGCGTGCCCAGCAGCAGAAGGCCGCCGCGGCACCTGCGCCGGTGCGTGCCACCGCCGACCAGATCGACCGCGCGGCGCTCGCCGCCATCGCGGAAGCCGTGTCTCCGACCGAGCGTCCGGCTCCGGCGCCGATGCAGCCCGCCGCCTATGGCGACGTCAGCGTGCGTCCGATTCCGCCGAAGCCCTCGCTGTTCCCGGATCACGATGAGCCGATGAACCTTCAGGAGGCCGCGCCGCCTGCGTCCTTCATTCCGCAGCCTGCCGAGCGTATGCCGCTCCGTGCGCCGCGTATGCCGCAGTTCGAGGAATTGCCGGTTCCGGCGCAGAACCAGATCCGGCAGGCGCGCGGCGAGACCGCCGAGGAGCATCCGCCGCAGAAGCGTGCTTCGCTGCTGCAGCGCCTGGCCAATGTCGGCCTCGGCCGTCGTGACGAGGAAACCGAAGCCCCGATCGCCGCCCGTGCGTCCGGCCCGGCCATGCCGTCAATGCCGCCGCTGCCGGAGCGCAAGCCGCAACGTCCGGTTCCGGCTGAGTTCGGCGGACCCGGTGGACCGGTATCTGAGTATGCTCGCCGTCCGGCACCTCAGGGCCTTGATTCGCACGGCCGTCCGGCTCCGGCCGCGCCGCAGGGCGGCGGGGAAGACCATCTGGATATCCCCGCCTTTTTGCGGCGTCAGGCCAACTGACGATTGTTACAATCGCTGAACGCAATAATGCCCCGGTCACAAGCCGGGGCATTATTCATGAGGCGCCGTCGTAGGCGACGGAATGTAAATTAAATATTTGTTTTTCCTGATAAAATTATTTGGTTACAGGCTGCCCTGAACCGGGGTGAAAGCCGTCCCCGCGACCGGGAAAATGGCCAGACCGGCGGCGTGATTGCGGCGAGTTTGGGGTAACAATCTGTAAACAAGCGTGAGTGGCGCTCTTTGTTGCAGAGGTTAAGGTTCTCGCACTTGGGGACGATCCACGGTCGCACCGCCGGCTCAACAGGCGAAACCAGTTCGGTTACAGCGACTTGGGATGACTAAAACTTTGGGCAATCGGGAATGAAATCGAGTCGGCAGACAACGCTCCGGTCGCAGGTCACCGTGACGGGCATCGGCGTTCATTCTGGATCTCCGGTCAGTGTGACGATCGGACCAGCCGAAATCAATTCAGGTTTTATCTTCACCCGCGCTGATCGTGAAGTGACCGCCATCGCGGCCTCCGTCATCGCCACCGATTTCGCGACCGTGCTGGGAGACGACCAGGGTCCGCTCGTTTCCACCGCCGAACATGTTCTGGCCGCGCTGCGCGGCATGGGCGTCGATAACGCCACCATCGAAGTCGACGGGCCTGAAGTGCCGATCATGGACGGCAGCGCCGCTCCCTTCGTGGATGCGATTGATAGAGCCGGTATCGTTCAGCAGAACGCAGCTCGCCGTTTCATCGAAGTTTTGAAGCCCGTAAAGGTCGAGATGGGCGAATCGTTCGGCGAACTCCGCCCCCATGCCGGCGGGTTCCGCGCCGAGCTGGAAATCGACTTTGCCAATTCTTCAATCGGCCGACAGGCTTACGCCTTCGACCTCGACGCCGGCAGCTTCCGCCGCGATATCTGCCGCGCCCGGACCTTCGGCTGCGTCGGCGACGTCAACAAGCTCTGGAGCGCGGGCTACGCCCTCGGCGCTTCGCTTGAGAATTCCGTCGTGTTCGACGACACGCGCGTGCTGAACACCGAAGGCCTGCGCTACGCCGACGAATGCGTCCGTCACAAGGTTCTCGACGTGGTGGGCGATCTGGCGCTGGCCGGCCTGCCGCTGATCGGCCTCTATCGTTCGGTGCGTGGTGGCCACAAGCTCAACCATGCCGTGCTCACCGCGCTGATGGCCGACCGTCACGCCTGGCGGATCGTGGAAGCTGTCGAGCCGGTGCTGGAACGCCCGGCCGTTGCCCGCCGCGCCGCGCGGGGCCACGCCGATGTCGCGGGCGGCATGGTCGCCGTAGCCTACGGCCCGGACGTCTCCTGAGCGTTTGCCGTTTGCGCGCTGACGGTTTCGGAACTTCCGGTCTAACCAGTTCGTCGTTTGACGAGGGTACCGTTTAACCAAGCCATTGTTGAACTGCCGAAATCCGCCTTAATCCCGGCGAATTGTCCTCCTATCCGGTTGGTTAAGGCCCGTTTTTCAGTTACATAGGCGCGCTGGACAAGCCTTGGGGATTGCTTCGGGATTGTTTTTTGCCGCGATGGCGGCCGCAGGCTGGTCAGCGACCCAAACCACGTCGGATTCATATTCAGGTCGGCCCAAACGTATGACGCTCGAACTGCGCAATAGTCCCGACCCGTCCCTGATGAGCCGTATCGGCCGTCGGGCACGCCTTGCGTTCGGCCTGATGGTTCTGGCCGTGCCACTCAGCGGCTGCGGCACCGGCGCCCTGTGGGACAAGTATTTCGCCAAGGAAGAAACCTTCGTCGATGAACCGGCGGACAAGCTCTACAACGAGGGCTTGTACCTGATGAACAAGAAGGGTGACCGCAAGTCGGCGATGAAGAAGTTCGAAGAGGTCGACCGCCAGCATCCGTATTCGGAATGGGCGCGTAAATCTCTGCTGATGTCGGCCTACGCCGCTTACGAGAATGGCGACTACGACGAGTGCATTTCGTCCGCCAACCGTTATGTCGCATTGCATCCGGGCAGCCCGGACGCCGCCTATGCGCAGTATCTGATCGCCGCCTCGAACTTCGACCAGATTCCGGACGTTTCGCGCGATCAGGGCCGCACCGAGAAGTCCATCGCTGCGCTTGAGGAAGTGATCCGCAAGTATCCGACCTCGGAATACGCCAGCAGCGCCAAGCGGAAGATCGAAGCCGCCCGCGACCAGCTCGCCGGCAAGGAAATGACCGTCGGCCGCTACTATATGGACAAGAAGGACTACACGGCGGCGATCAACCGCTTCAAGGTGGTGGTGACTCAGTACCAGACCACGCGCCACGTCGAAGAGGCGCTGGCGCGTCTGACCGAGGCCTATATGGCGATCGGCATTGTCGGCGAGGCGCAGACCGCCGCCGCCGTGCTTGGCCACAACTTTCCTGACAGCCGCTGGTACAAAGACGCCTACAATCTTGTAAAGTCCGGCGGTGTCGAACCGGCCGCCAACAAGGATTCGTGGATGACCCGCGCATTCAAGAAGGTTGGCCTCGGCTGATTTTCTTGTTGCAGGACTAACCCCGCATGCTGGCCCGGCTTTCGATCCGCGACATCGTCCTGATCGAGCGGCTCGATATCGATTTCCTCAAAGGTCTGGCTGTCCTCACCGGTGAAACCGGCGCGGGCAAATCCATCCTGTTGGACGCATTCGCGCTGGCGCTTGGCGGGCGCGGCGATGCGAGTCTGGTGCGCAACGGCGCCGAGCAGGGCCAGGTGACGGCCGTGTTTGATGTGCCGAAGAAGCATCCCGCCAGCGCCATCCTCCGCGAGAACGGCTTTGAGGATACCGGCGAGATGATCCTGCGGCGGGTGCAACTCTCCGACGGACGCACCCGCGCGTTCCTCAACGATCAGGCGATCAGCGTGCAGACCCTGAAGGCGGTCGGGACCACACTGGTGGAAATCCACGGCCAGCATGACGAGCGGGCGCTTGTGGATACCGCCACGCATCGGCGGCTGCTCGATGCTTTCGCGGCCCTCGAGAAAGACGTGAGCGCCGTCGAAGCACTCTGGGATGCGCGCCGCACCGCGCGCACGGCGCTGGACGAGCATCGCGCCGGGATGGAACGCGCTGCCCGCGAGGCGGACTATCTGCGCCACGCCTCGGATGAATTGAAGAAACTCAATCCCCTGGAAGGCGAGGAGACCTCGCTGGCGGAACGCCGCACCGTGATGATGCAGGGCGAGAAAATCGCCGAGGATTTGCGCGAGGCGCAGGCCGCGGTCGGCGGCCCGCAGTCGCCGGTCTCGTCGCTGGCGGCTGCCGTGCGCCGGCTGGAGCGCCGTGCGGGAACCGCGCCCGCGCTGATCGAGCCCGCGGTGAAGGCGATGGACGCCGCGATCAACGCGCTGGAAGAAGCCGACCAGCATCTCCATGCGGCGCTGATCGCCGCCGACTTCGATCCGCTCGAACTTGAACGCATCGAAGAGCGGCTGTTTGCATTGCGCGGAGCCGCGCGAAAATACTCGACACCGGTCGATGGGCTGGCGGCGCTGGCGCAGCGTTATGCGTCGGACGTCGCGCTGATCGATGCTGGTGCGGACCAATTGAAGGTTCTGGAAAAGGCGGCCTCCGCCGCCGACAAGGCTTATGACGCGGCTGCGCAGAAGCTTTCAGCCGCGCGCAGCAAGGCCGCCGAGAAGCTGAACAAGGCCGTCAACTCCGAACTCGGGCCGCTCAAGCTCGACCGTGCGAAATTCTCGACGCAAATTGAATCTGATCCGGCCTCACCCGGCCCGCAGGGCTTCGACCGCGTCGAATTCTGGGTGCAGACCAATCCGGGCACCAAGCCGGGCCCGCTGATGAAGGTCGCGTCCGGCGGCGAGCTGTCACGCTTCCTGCTGGCGCTGAAAGTCGTGCTTTCGGACCGTGGTTCGGCGCCGACGCTGGTGTTCGACGAAATTGATACCGGTGTGGGCGGCGCCGTGGCCGACGCCATCGGCGCGCGGCTGGCGCGGCTCGCCGAAAAGGTTCAGGTGATGGCCGTGACCCACGCACCACAGGTGGCGGCGCGGGCGGATCAGCACCTGCTGATTTCCAAGGATGCGCTCGACAAGGGTAAACGCGTTGCCACGCGGGTCGCGCTGCTTGCCAAGGATCATCGCCGGGAGGAAATCGCGCGGATGCTCGCTGGGGCGGAGATCACCGCCGAGGCGCGTGCTGCCGCCGAACGGCTGCTCAAAGCCGCGGGTTAGAGCGTTTTCGAGTGGGAATTGGAAACCGGATCGCGTGAAAAATGCGTCAAAACAAAAGGCTCTAGTGCTTCGATCCTCGCCGCGGGCACGCCGGAACAGCAATGCCTAAAGTTAAAACCGACAAGACCCCCGTTGCGCTCCTGACGCGGAAGCAGGCAAGTGCCGAGCATGCGCGGCTGGCAACGGATATTGCCGCGCACGACAAGCGCTACTACCAGCAGGACCGGCCGAGCATCACCGACGCCGAATACGACGACTTGCGCCGGCGTTATAACGCGATCGAAGAGCGCTTCCCGGAATTGCGCACGCTGGAGTCGCTGTCGCTAAAGGTGGGCGCGGCACCGAGCGGTCGATTCAAAAAGGTGCGCCACGCGGTGCCGATGCTGTCGCTCGACAATGCGTTCGCCGAGCAGGACGTCACCGATTTCGTCGGCCGCATCCGCCGTTTTCTCAAGCTCGGCGACACCGAGGCCATTTCGTTCAGCGCCGAGCCGAAGATCGACGGCCTGTCGATGTCACTGCGTTACCAGGACGGTGAACTTATCACCGCCGCGACCCGCGGAGACGGCGCGGAAGGCGAGGATGTCACCGCCAATATCCGCACGCTGCACGACGTGCCGCACAAACTGAAAGGCCGCAACATTCCGGCGGTCTGCGAGGTGCGTGGCGAGGTCTATATGACCAAGGCCGCCTTTCTGAAGCTTAACGAGCGGCAGAAAGAGGCGGGCGAGACGATCTTCGCCAATCCGCGCAATTCGGCCGCCGGTTCGCTGCGCCAGAAGGATCCGGCGGTTACCGCCTCGCGCCCGCTCGGCTTCTTCGCCTATGCCTGGGGCGAGATGAGCGACATGCCGGCTGATACGCAATCGGGCATGATCAAGTGGTTCGAGCATTGCGGCTTCAAGACCAATCCGCTGACGAAGGTCTGCCGCTCGGTGGAGGAACTGCTTGCGTTTCATAGGAAGATCGAAACGCAGCGCTCGCATCTCGACTATGACATCGACGGCGTGGTCTACAAGGTGGACCGGCTCGATTGGCAGGAACGCCTCGGCTTCGTCTCGCGTACGCCGCGCTGGGCGATCGCGCACAAGTTTCCGGCCGAGCGCGCCACGACCGTGCTCAAGGACATCGAAATCCAGGTCGGCCGCACCGGCGCGCTGACGCCTGTCGGCAAGCTCGAACCCGTCGGTGTCGGCGGCGTCATCGTGCAGAACGTGACGCTGCACAACGAGGACTACATCAAGGGGATTGGCGGCAAGGGCGAGGTGCTGCGCGAGGGGCGCGACATCCGCATCGGCGACACCGTCATCATCCAGCGCGCGGGCGACGTGATCCCGCAGGTTGTCGATGTGGTAATGGACAAGCGGCCGAAGGGCGCGAAGGAATATCACTTCCCGAAAAAGTGTCCGTGCCCGTTACACACTGAAGTGGTCCGCGAAGAGACGGCGACCGGCGAGGAAGGATCTCGCACACGCTGCACCGGCGAATTCGCCTGTCCGTTCCAGAAGATCCAGCACCTGATGCTGTTCGTGTCGCGCCGCGCGTTCGATATCGAGGGCTTTGGCGAAAAGCAGATCGAGTATTTCTTCGAGCAGGGCTGGGTGAAGGAGCCCGCCGACATCTTCACCCTGGAGGCGCGCAACAGGACGCTCAAGCTTGAGGAGATCGAAGGCTACGGCGAAACCTCGGTGCGCAACCTGTTCGACGCCATCAACGAGCGGCGTGACATCGGCCTCGACCGTTTCATCTATGCGCTCGGCATCCGCCATGTCGGCGAAACTACCGCGCTGGCGCTGGCGCGGGGTTACGGCTCATGGGAGGCTTTTCACGACGCCTGCGTGAAAGTCGCCAAGGGCGATGAGCAGGCCGTCGGGGAGATGGACGACCTCGACCAGATCGGCGACACGGTGATCCAGGCGGTGGCGGCATATTTCGGCGAGAGCCACAATCGCGGCATTGTCGAGCGGTTGACCAAGCAGGTAAAGATCCGCGACGCCGAGAAGCCGAAGAAGGACACCGCCATCGCGGGCAAGACGGTGGTCTTCACTGGCTCACTGGAGAAATTCACCCGCGATGAAGCCAAGGCCACCGCAGAACGTCTCGGCGCCAAGGCGTCCGGCTCGGTGTCGAAGAAAACCGACTATGTCGTCGCCGGGCCGGGCGCTGGCTCGAAACTCGCCGAGGCCAAGAAGCTCGGCGTCAAGGTGCTGACCGAAGACGAGTGGCTGGCGCTGGTGGGTGGTGCTTAACCCCACCTCTCCCGTGGGAGAGGTCGACTTCGCGGCAGCGAAGTCGGGTGAGGGCGTAGAATCTCTCGATAGATCCAGAGCCCCTCACCCCAACCCTCTCCCCGCCGGGGAGAGGGAGTAACAGCATCGACGTGGCGAAGCCTCGATCTAAAGGGAAGTGGTTGCCCTAGATCAGTCCCGTCTCTTCGCCTTCCGCCTCGATGATTTTTTCAGTTGTCACCGGGACGTGCGTTCGTGGCACGAGCAACACGATCACGACGGCGCATGACGCCGAGATGATCAGGATCGCGATATTGAGCGGCAGCGGTGTCGCGAACTGACCGCCGAGGAACGCCCCGAGCTGCGAGCAGAGCGAACCGAAGCCCATTTGCAGAAATCCCATCGCGCCGGCTGCCGTGCCCGCAGCTTGCGGACGAATGCTGATGGCGCCGGCGGACGCGTTGGCCATCGCAAACGCATTGCCGAACATCACGATCATATGGGTGCCGAACAGCCATGACGGCATCTGGTTGAGGCCGGTGACGCCCCAGATGACATTGAGGATCGATCCGCCGATTTGGAGCGCGATCCCGAGCCAGATCATGCGGTCGATTCCGTGACAGGGCGAGAGGCGCACCGAGACCAGATTGCCAAGCAGGTAGGCCAGGCCCGACGTTGCAAACCACAAGCCGTACTCTGCGGTGGAGCGGTGCATCTGGTTGACGACGATATAGGGGCCGCCGCCCGCGAAGGTGAAGATGATCGCTGACGCCAGCATCTGGCACAGCACATAACCGATGAACACACGGCTCGCCGACAGTGCACGGACGTCCTTGAAGAACCCACTGTCCTCAGCCGGTCCCCGTGCGGGGCGAGTCTCCGGCAGACCCAGCGCGATGCCGGCCGCGATCGCGACCGATGTTGCCGCCATGAAATAGAAAATCGCGCGCCAGCCGAAGCTGGTTTCCAGCAAACCGCCGATCAGCGGGCTGAGAAGCTGCGCAATCATCATCACCGCGATGACGAGGCTGATCATCCCGCCAACGCGTTCGCGCGGATAGAGATCGCGGATGATCGCGCGGCTCATCACCATGCCGGTGGCGCCGCCCAGGGCCTGCAGGAAACGCCCGGCAATCAGTTGCGGCAGGGTCTGCGCGAACATGCAGATGACGGTCGCAATCACCGCAAGGCCGAGCCCCGCCAGCAGCACCGGCCGCCGCCCGAAGCGATCCGACAATGACCCGGTCACGAGTTGCGAGATCGCCAGCCCAACCATGAACAGCGAGACATTGAGCTGCACGGCGGAGACGTCGCTGTTCAGTGTCTTTGCGAGGATCGGCAGCGCCGGCACAAGGATGTAGAGCGAGACCGGCGCGAGGCCGTTCATCGCCACCAGCATCAGCAGCAGTTTCCACGAGGTTGGGTTTGCCGCTTTCACGGCCGCGGTCCTTGGATCGGTCACGTTGTCCGGATCTTTTTGGTTGTCGTCAGCGTGTAGCTTCCGTCATCTCTCGTGTGTCATGGGTTCGGTTGCCGCGTCGAGCCACACTTTTGTCGCCTCGTCGACCAGCGGGCGGATCTCCTGCCGCACCCGCGCGTGATAATCGTTGAGCCAGCGCAGTTCCTGTTTGCTGATGCGGTTGGCGTTGATCAGCCGCCGGTCGATGGGCGCAAGCGTCAGCGTCTCGAACGCGTTCATCGGCTTTTCGGCGCCCTCGATCTTCGCCTCGACCACCAGTTCGAGGTTCTCGATGCGGATGCCGAAGGCATCGGTCTTGTAGTAACCGGGCTCGTTGGACAGGATCATGCCGCGCTTCAGTGGCGTGGTGCCGAGCTTGGAAATGCGTGCCGGGCCTTCATGCACCGACAGGTAGCTGCCGACGCCGTGACCGGTGCCGTGATCGAAGTCGATGCCGGCGTGCCACAAAAACTGCCGCGCGAAAGCGTCGATCTGCGCTCCGGTGACGCCGTCGGGAAACACCGCACGGGAAATCGCGATATGTCCGCGCAGCACGCGGGTGAAGCGGTCGCGCATCTCGTCCGTTGGCTCGCCGACAGCGATGGTGCGGGTGACGTCGGTGGTGCCGTCCTCATACTGCGCGCCGGAATCGATCAGCAGCAGGTCGCCCGGTGCGATGCGGCGGTTGGACTTGCGGGTCACGCGATAATGCACAATGGCCCCGTTCGGGCCAGTGCCGGAAATGGTCGGGAACGACACGTCCTTCAGCGCGCCGGTTTCGCGGCGGAAGGTTTCCAGGGCTTCGACGGCGTCGATCTCGGTGAGTTTGCCGGATGGTGCTTCCTTGTCGATCCACGCCAGAAACCGGACCAGCGCTGCGCCGTCGCGTTTATGCGCTGCGCGAGTGCCCGTCATCTCGGCGGCGTTCTTCACGGCCTTCAGCATGGCGACCGGATCGGTCACACGCACCGGCTTGCCGCCTTCGGCGACAATCATCCGGCTCAGTGCATCGGCGGCCGTTGCGGCATCGAGACCGATGTCGGCCTTGGCGCGTGCCAGTTCGGCAAGCCGGGGCATCAGCGCATCGGGCTCCTCGACACCCGCATTCTTTTCGAGGTGATCGCGTACGCTGTTCGACAGTTTGCGGTGATCGATGAAGATCGTCGGCCTGCCGTCTTTTGGCACCAGCGCGTAGGACAGCGGCAGCGGCGTGTGCGCGACGTCCGCACCGCGGATGTTGAAGGTCCATCCCACCGCGTGAGAATCCGACAAGACCAGCGCGTCGACATTGAGCTTGGCGATTTCGTTGCGGATGCGCGCAAGCTTGTCGCTCTCGCTCTCCCCGGCGAACTGGGCAGGGTGGACTTTCACCGCCCCGAGCGGCGCGGCGGGACGGTCAGTCCAGATCGAATCCACCGGATTGCTGTCCACCGCGATCAGCTCCGCCCCGGCCTTTTCGCAGACCCTGGCAAGGCGTTCGGCTGCCGCCGAAGTGTGCAGCCAGGGATCAAATCCAAGGCGGTCACCCGGTGACAGGTTCGCGGTGAGCCAGGTTTCCGGCGGCGGTTCGATCAGGGATTCGATGGTCCAGGCTTTCGTATCGACCTGCTTCGCGGCCTGGATCGTGTAGCGCCCGTCCACAAAAACGGCAGCCTTTCCCGTCAGGACGGCGGCCAACCCGGCCGAGCCCGTGAAGCCCGTCAGCCATGCCAGCCGCTCGTCGGAGGGCGGCACATACTCGTTTTGCTGGCTATCGGCGCGGGGAATCACGAACCCTGTCAGTTGCCGGCGCAGCAATTCCTCGCGGAATGCCGACAGACGCGCGGTCAGCGCGACGCCGCCTTCGGGCTCGTCGAATGACTGGAACTGGGCTTCGAACATCTGGCGACCTTAGAATTCCGGGGCGGGGGCGGCAATGCGCTGCCCCTCAATGGTGGCATGACTTGTGCTTGACACAGAATTAACCCCGCATCCAACGACGGCTGTGGGGACTAACAGGTGACGGGGAACGATTTGGCGACTGCAACTGTTGAGGTTACTGCGCCGCCAGGAAGCGCGAAGGGGTGTGTTTTTCAACTCAATGAAGAGGGGATAGGGCATGCCAGCATTTATGTTTGAGAAGATTTCGCCGCCGTTACATCAGGCGAGCGGCATTCCAGCGGTCACGATCAAGGAGCCGCGCGGGGTCATCGTCCAGATGCTTGATCGCCTGACGGAAAGCCGGTTGCGGCGCGAGGCACGGCGGGCACGATTTGAAGCTGGCTATACCGAGGCCGACATCACACCGCATCGGATGAAACGGGAATAACGTCTGCAAGTCGGCGAGACTTAGCGCCGTTGCATCAAGAGGCTGCTCCAGCCGTCGATCTGGATTGGCTTGAGCAGCTTCAAGCCTGCGCCGCGGTAGGCGGCGACCACGCTGTTCGCCTGATGCGGCAGCAATCCCGACAGGATCACGAATGCACGCGGCGCCAGATGCCGCGCCATGTCGGGCGCAAGCCGCCGTAGCGGGTTGGCGAGGATGTTTGCCATCACCAGACCGAAGGGGCCATTCGCCGCGAAGTGAGGTGAATGGAAGCCTGTCGCATGGACGGCCTCGACCCAGTTTCCGACGCCGTTGAGATGCGCGTTCTCATCCGCCACGATCACCGAACGGAAGTCGATATCGCTGGCCAGAATCCGCCGGCGCAGCGCCTTCGCTGCGGCGATGGCGAGCACGCCGGTTCCCGAGCCGAGGTCGAGAATCCGCTTGGGGGTTCGCTGGCTCAGCACCTGATCGAGCAGCAGGAGGCATCCACGTGTGGTGCCGTGGTGGCCGGTCCCGAAGGCCAGCGCGGCTTCGATCTCGATCCCGAGCTTGTTGGGGGGCACCCGGTCGCGGTCATGGCTGCCATGGACCACGAATCGCCCGGCGCTGACCGGCACCAGATCTGCGAGGCTCGCCTTGACCCAGTCCTTGGTCTCGACCGTACCGAAGACGATCGACCGGGCCGCCGCGTCTCCCGCAGTCTCTGTGACCAGCGCCCGGATGAAGTCCTCGTCCGGAGCTTCGGCGAAATGCATGGTGATGTCCCAGCGGCCGCCCGGCGCCTCGAAGGCAGCGATGGCGAGGTCATGGCTGGGGTAGCGCTCGGTGATGGCATCCACGATGCGGCTGGCCGTGCGTTCGTCGCCGATGGCGAAGGTGGCCTGCGTCGCGGGCGAGGGGGAGGATGAGGTCACGGGCGGGTCCAGCGGGCTGAGGATCGTGATTGCATCGCCCATTTTCCCACGCTCTGTCCACCGGTTACGCACCGAACATACCGGGGTTCTTCACACTTTGTTAACCAGAGTTTTCCACACGTTAGTAAAGCTTTAACCAGGCGGAAATCCACTGATTATCCACAGGGTTATCTACAGCTTTTCAACAGCCGGTGGGCGCTCTTTCCCCAGCCCTTCAAGAGAAGATTCCCTGATGGTCCCGGAGGATAACGGCTGCCGCGTTGTGTCCCGGCGCGCCGGTGACGCCGCCGCCCGGATGGGCTCCTGATCCGCAGTGATAGAGACCCTTGAGCGGCCCGCGGTAGTCGGCATGGCCGAGCATGGGGCGAGCGGAGAACAACTGATTGAGCGACAGCGCGCCGTGGAAAATGTCGCCGCCGAGCAGTCCGAATTCCCGTTCCAGATCGAGCGGCGACAGCACCTGCCGCTCGATGACGCTGCGGGCAAATCCCGGAGCGTAGCGATCCACGGTGGCGATCATCAGGTCGGCAACCTCGTCGCGATGATCGTCCCAGGACCGGCCGCCCGGAAGCTGAGGCGCGACATGCTGGCAGAACAGGCTGGCGACATGCTTGCCGGACGGGGCCAGCGAGTCATCGAGCGTGGAGGGGATCAGCACCTCGACCACCGGTTCGCGGCTCCAGCCGTGCTGGCGCGCGTCGAGCCAGGCGCGGTCCATGTAGGCGAGGCTCGGCGCGAGGATGATGCCCGCGGTGAGGTGGTCGCCGGGGCCGGGCAGCGCCTTGAACGAGGGCAGCGCCGACAGCGCCACATTCATCCGGAAGGTGCCGGAGCCGTTGCGCCAGTTCGCGATGCGGTCGAGGAACGGCTTTGGCAACGCGTCCGCCGGGACCAGCCTGGTGTAGAGCAGCTTCGGATTGAGGCCGGAGACAACATAGCGCGCGCGGACCGTTTCGCCGTTGTCGAGGACCGTTCCGACGGCACGGTCGTTCTCGACGATCACCTCCCGCACGCCGGCGCCGGTCTGGATCTCCGCACCGTGGGCGCGCGCCGCCGCAGCCATCGCTTGCGTGATCGCCCCCATTCCGCCGATGGCATGGCCCCACAATCCCTTCCGGCCGTTCACCTCGCCGAACGCGTGATGCAGCATGACGTAGGCCGAGCCCGCCGCGTAGGGGCTGGCATAGTTGCCGACAATGGCGTCGAAGCCGAACAGCGCCTTGACCAGATCGCTCTCAAAACGGTCATCGAGCATGTCGCCTGCGGACCGCGTGAACAGGTCGAGCAGGGTTCGCTGGCTCTCCAGCGTCAGTCCGCGCAGGATGTTGGCGCTGCTGAAAGCATTGAAGGCCTCACGGATCGCCTGCACGCCGAAGCCTTCGACGATGTTTGGGGGCGCGCGGAGCACGAAGGCGCGCAGCACGTCGGCAATGGTTTCCAGTTCCCGGTTGAAATCGTCGATCTGCAACGCGTCGCGTTCGCTGAATTTGGCGATCGACTGATGCGTGCGGCCGTCGCCGGTCAACAGATAGCGACCGTCCGGCGCGGGCAGGAAGTTCTGCGCGCGCCGCTCCACAATCCGCAAGCCATGATGGTGCAGCCGCAGGTCCGCGATGACTTTCGGATTGAGCAGGCTGACCGTGTAGGCCGCCACCGAATTACGGAAGCCCGGATGGAATTCTTCAGTCACCGCCGCGCCGCCGACCACCCCGCGGCGCTCGATCACCCTGACGCGCAGGCCATTCATCGCGAGATAGGCCGCGCAGGTCAGGCCGTTATGGCCAGCGCCGATGATGAGCGCATCATAGTCCGACATGCCTCAGTCATAATCGCGGGTCGCGTCACGCGCGAGTGATTTCTGTCACGCGCATGTTATTGCCCGCTTGTGAAGGCTATGCTCCACTCCAGTCCCGCGTCCGGTGATTTGCCGGATCATTCCGGAGCTTCCATGATTTCAGTGCCGTCCGACACCGCGAGCCAGTCCACCGGCGCGAGAAATACGCTTGTGCTGGTGGTTTACACAGTGGCAATTTTCACCAGCGCCCTGCTGTTGTTTTCGGTCCAGCCGTTGTTCACGAAAATGGTGCTGCCGCGGCTCGGCGGTTCGCCCGCGGTATGGTCGGTAGCGATGGTGTTTTTCCAGTCGCTGTTGCTCGGCGGCTACGCCTATGCCCACTATTTGATGACCTTGAAGAACAGGACTGCTCCCGTCGTCATCCATCTTATGCTGCTGACCGCCGCGCTGCTCACCTTGCCGCTGTCGATTGCGAGCGGGTGGGGGGAGCCGCCGGCCAGCGGCTATGCGTTCTGGCTGCTCGGCCTGTTCGCTGTCTCGATCGGGCTGCCGTTCTTCGCGCTCGCCGCCAACAATCCGATGCTGCAGGCCTGGTTCGTCCGTACCGGACATCCTGACGGCCCCGATCCGTATTTTCTTTACGCATCCTCGAACATCGGCAGTTTCCTCGCGCTGTTGTCCTATCCGGTGCTGTTCGAACCGATGTTTTCGCTGCGAACACAGAACGTGATCTGGACCGGTGGCTATGCATTACTCATCGTCCTGATCGCGGCCTGCGGCGTTTTGCTGCTGCGCTCGCCGCCGATGACGGTTGACGCTGTCAGCGCAACGGATGGGGACGCACCCGCGCCAAGCTGGCCGACACGGCTGCGCTGGATCTTTCTGGCCGCCGTGCCGTCTGGTCTTCTGATCGCGGTGACGGCGCACATATCCACCGACGTCGCGGCCGCGCCGCTGCTGTGGGTGCTGCCGCTGTCGCTGTATCTTCTGACATGGGTGCTGGTGTTCCAGTCGCGCCCGCTGTTGCCGCATTGGCTGATGCTGCTTCTCCAGCCACTCGCTATCGCGGGCGTGATGATCCTTCTGGTGATCGGCGGCGAACAGAATCTGCTGCTGACGCTTGGCGGGCATCAGCTTTGTTTCTTCATCATTGCCATGGCCTGCCATGGTGAATTGGCGCGTACGCGGCCTGCCGCGCGCTATCTTACGGGCTTTTACGTTGCGCTGTCGTTTGGCGGCATGGTCGGCGGATTGTTCGCGGGCCTGATAGCGCCTTACACCTTCTCGTGGATCGCCGAATATCCGATCCTGCTGGCGCTGGCTGCGCTGTGCCGCCCGGCCGGCGCACCGACCGAGCGCGGCGGTTTCAGCCTCTGGGTGCTCGCGGCGATCGCGGGCCTTGGTCTGATCGCGTTGGCCTACCGGCAGGGGACGGTTACCGAATTCCTGGAAACCAACCGGGTCTGGATGGTCACGGCCTTTGCGTGCGCCATGATGGTGCTCGCGGTGCTGTTGAAGATCGGGCGCTGGCAAATCACCGCGCTGGTTGTGTTGGGACTGATCCTGATCCGGGTTTATCCCGCCGATGACGGACGCGTCGAGACGGTGCGCAGCTTCTTCGGCGTCCACAAGATCGTGGTGACCTCGAACGGCCAGTATCACGTGCTGATGCACGGCACGACAATTCACGGCGCGGAGAAATTCCTGGAAGACGACGGCTCGCCGGTAAAAGGCCGCCCGGAGCCGATCAGCTACTATCATAAGGACGGCGGCATGGGCCGCGCGATCGCCGCGATCCGGGAGCGCAAGGGCGGTCCGATCCGCGTTGCCGTGATCGGTCTCGGCGCCGGCACGCTTGCCTGTCAATCGCAGCCCGGCGAAGACTGGAAGTATTTCGAGATCGACCAGACCATGGTCGATACCGCGCGCGATCCGAAATACTTCACCTACGTCAGCGCATGCGACCCTGGCATGAAGCCGGTGATCGGCGATGCGCGGCTGACCTTCGCCAAGGAACAGGACGGCGCCTACGACCTCATCATCGTCGATGCCTATTCATCGGATGCGATTCCGATTCACCTGGCGACCGAAGAAGCAATGGCGATCTACAAGGCCAAGCTCGCGCCGCAGGGCGCGGTGGTGATGCATGTTTCCAACCGGCATCTCGAACTGGCGAGCGTTGTCGTCGGCATCGCCGAGGAGAACGATCTCAAGAGCTGGGTCTACAACGAGGATTCCGGACGCGACGCCGATTACATCTTCACCACGAATGTCGTGATCTCGGCGCGCGAGGAGGCCGATGTCGGCAAGATCGCGTCGGACGAAAAGTGGGTGCTGACGGAAGCCACCGAAGGTCAGCGGGTCTGGACCGACGATTATTCCAACGTGCTCGGCGCCGTATGGCGCAGGCTCAGGAATCCCGACGAGTAGCGGTTCGTCCGCTTACTCAGTCGGCGTAGTAATAATAGCCGCCGCGAGGAGACTGAACGCGCCGCTGATAGCGTGCGTCCTGCTCATAACCCTGGGCGTAGCCCTGATAGTATCCGCCCTGCGACTGGTAGATGCGGCGCTGCATCGGGCCCGCGTCGCTTGGGCCGTAATAGGCCTGGTCCTGCGCGTAGGTTGAATCGCGATAGACGCGATCGGGCGAGGCTTGGCGCGCGCGGGTGTTGGCGTTCAGGTCTTCGCTATAGACGTCCTGTCCGCTGGGTGCGATCTGCAACGGCCGCCCGTACGCATCGACGTCGCCGCGTGTGGTTGCGACATTCGTGCGCGGCTTCGGATTGCGCGCAAGAGCGACCCGCGACGATCCTGTAAGCGTCACCGTGGTGGTGAGCAGTCCTTCAGCCTTGACGAGATCCCAAAGCTTCAGCGCATTGGCGCGCGACAGCCGCACGCAGCCGTGTGATGCCGGGGTGCCGAGGCGGCTCACGGCATCGGTGCCGTGGATGGCATGACCCTGTTTGGTGAAGAAGATCGCATTCGGCATCGGCGCGTCATCGAACTCCTTCGAGTAGTGATCCTCTTCCATGCGGAAGGTCTTGAAGCTGCCGTTGGGTGTTTCGTGCGATGGATTTCCGCTGGAGACCGGCCAAGTGTAGCGCTGCACGCCGTCGACCGAGACGGTCATCTGCTGCGTGTCCTTGTTGACGAGGATGGATACCGCAGCCTGCGCCGCGCTGCCGGAAAGCAGCATCAGGCCTGTAACCGAAATCAATACCGCACGCATGACTGTCGCCTCGTCTCTGCCCCTCGCTCTTAATAGAGCATGGAAAGCGGCTTTTTTAACAGTGTCTTCGTCTTAAGGTTGACGGAAGCGGCCATACGGTGTCGTGAACGGCGCACGTTTGTGGCGTCTTTTCGCCAAACTTGACGCAACTTTCCGGCGGTTAAGGCGTTGCAAGATGGGTCAAAGTTCGCCCGCTCATGGAGATTTTCAGGATGAAGACGAAGACTGAGGCTTTGTTCATGTTCACCGCGGCGCATCGCCGCCTTACGTTTATCGCGGCGGCTCTAGCGATCCTTGCATTGCCGATGGCTGCACCTGCGCAAGGTGTCTTCAGAGGCATGGAGGGCGGGGCGAACGAGGGTGCCTATCGCGGCAATCGCGCAGCAGGGCCGGTCGGTGGTGTTGTCGGCGGTGCGGTTGGCGCAGGTGTCGGCGGTGTCGTCGGAGGGGTGAACGGTGTGCTCGGTATCGACAATCGCCGCAGTTACCGCAGCCGCCACTATCGCAGCCGGCACTATCGCCATCACAGGCGTTATCGCTAACCTGATGTAAGATCATTTCAAATGGCGCGTCCGGAAAGGGATGCGCCATTTTCATGTCCCGATCTTGTGGGCCGGCCCGGCGGATCACGGCTTTAGAGCTAAATTTGAGGTGAGATACGGCGCAGCCGCGGATTGTGTTTCTCCCGAACCTGACGCAACCTTGACGCTGCTGATTTGCTTCAGGGCAGGCCGGGATTCGGCCGGGCAGGGAGGTTTCCTCACATGAGAATTGCAGCTTCATTCATATCGATTTCGGTGGTGGCGTTTCTCGCAGTGCCTGCCGCCGCTCAGCAGCAGGACCCCATCAACGGCGCCATCAGCGGCGCTGCACAAGGAACGTATCAGGGTAAGACCGCGGCCGGACCGGTCGGCGGGCTGGTCGGCGGTGCGCTTGGCGCAGGTGTCGGCGCTGTGGCCGGCACGCTCAACGTGGTCGGCACCGGTGTGAGCAATGCCGTGCAGCCGACGACGGTGCCTCCGCCTCCAGGTACAGGCCCGAGCGGCTATTACGACAGCAACGGAAACTGGCGCCCGAACTAAGCGAGCCGCACGACCGATTTCCAATACGCCCCGCTTGCGGGGCGTATTTCGTTTGGGGTCAGGTCTTGAGCCGATAACCGGTGCGGAAAATCCACCACACCACGATCATGCACAGGGCGAGAAAGCCCAGCGTCATGCCGAGGCTGATGGCTACGCTGACGTCGGCGATCTCGAAGAAGCTCCACCGGAAGCCGCTGACGAGATAGACCACCGGGTTGAACAGCGTCACGGTCTGCCAGACCGGTGGCAGCATGTGGATGGAATAGAAGCTGCCGCCCAGGAATGTCAGCGGCGTGATCACCAGCAGCGGGATCACCTGCAGTTTTTCAAAGCCGTCGGCCCAGATGCCGATGATGAATCCGAACAGGCTGAAGGTCACCGACGTCAGCACCAGAAACGTCAGCATCATGAACGGGTGCGCGATCTTCAGCGGCACGAACAGGCTTGCAGTCGCGAGAATGATGAGCCCGAGGATGATCGACTTGGTTGCTGCTGCGCCGACATAGCCGACCACGGCTTCGAACGACGAAACCGGCGCCGAGAGCAGCTCATAGACGGTGCCGGTGAATTTCGGGAAGTAGATCGCGAACGATGCGTTGGCGATGCTTTGCGTCAGTAGCGACAGCATGATCAGGCCCGGCACGATGAACGTGCCGTAGCTGACGCCGTCGATCTCGGTGATGCGCGAGCCGATCGCCGAACCGAACACGACGAAGTACAGCGATGTCGAGATCACCGGCGAGACGACGCTCTGCAGCAGCGTGCGGAAGGTGCGCGCCATCTCGAATTTGTAGATCGCGCGAATGGCATAAAGGTTCATTATTGATGCACCAGACTGACGAAGATTTCTTCGAGCGAACTTTGAGTGGTGTTGAGATCGTTGAAGCGGACACCGGCAGCGCTCAGGTCGTTCAGAAGCGCCGTGATGCCGGTGCGTTCGCCCTTGGTGTCATAGGTGTAGGTAAGCTCCTCGCCATCCGGCGACAGCTCGAGATGATGCGCGGCGAGGGCGGCAGGAATTTCGGCGAGCTTCGATTGCAGATGCAGCTTGAGCTGCTTCCTGCCAAGCTTCTGCATCAGCTTGGCCTTCTCCTCGACCAGTACGATCTCGCCCTTGTTGATGACGCCGACGCGGTCGGCCATCTCTTCGGCTTCCTCAATGTAATGCGTGGTGAGGATGATGGTGACGCCCGAGGCGCGCAGTTCGCGCACCACGTCCCACATCGCCTTGCGCAGCTCGACATCGACACCTGCTGTCGGCTCATCGAGAAACAGGATCTGCGGCTCGTGTGCCAGCGCTTTGGCGATCATCACGCGGCGCTTCATGCCGCCCGAGAGAGTGATGATCTGGCTCTTCCGCTTGTCCCACAGCGAGAGCTCCTTGAGCACCTTCTCGATATGCGCGGGATTGCTCGGCTTGCCGAACAGGCCGCGGCTGAACGAGGCGGTCGACCATGGCGATTCCCATGCGTCGGTATGCAGTTCCTGCGGCACCAGCCCGATCAGCGAGCGGGCAGCGCGGTAATCCTTGACGATATCGTGCCCATCGACCGTCACAGACCCTGCGGTCTGGACCGCGAGACCGCAGATCACGCTGATCAGCGTGGTCTTGCCGGCGCCGTTCGGGCCGAGCAACGCGAAGATCTCGCCGCGGCGAATATCGAGATTGATATTCTTCAGCGCGGTGAAGCCGGACGCATAGGTCTTCGAGACGTTGGAAACCGAGATGATGGGGGACATGGGAACAATCTGTCGAGGCGGGAGCATGAGATAGGCGCGCGCAAGCCAGTGCGCAATACATAATGCCTCTTGCGGGGCTGATGCGCGCACTGAAAATTCTATGGCGACGTATTCAAATTTGTCATGCGCCGCGGTCGCGCCCGCTATGCGCGCGTCACGAAACTGTCGACGACCTTCTTTTCGCCCGCCTTCTCGAAAGCGATGGTCAGCTTGTTGCCGTCCACCTTGGCGACATGGCCGTAGCCGAACTTCTGATGGAATACGCGATCGCCGGGGGAGAACTCGGAATTCGCGCCGGTGGATTTGGCGATCAGTTCGCCCTCGATCACCGTCGGCTTGCGGCTGAAGCCGCCACGCGAACCGGAGTCATATCGCGCGCCGGTTTCATCAAATCCCTTGCCGCCGGTGCGGGCGCGATTGGCCTGCGCGCGCTGCCAGCCTGGCGTCGTGTAGGTCGAGCCGAACGATTCCACGTTGTCGAAGCGCGATGCGCCGTAGCCGCCAGATCCGCCCCATCCCGAGCCGCCCTTGCTCTCGGTGATCTCGACATTGGCCGACGGCAATTCATCGAGGAAGCGCGAGGGAATGGTGGTTGTCCATGATCCATGGATGCGCCGGTTGGTGGCGAAGTAGAGCATGGCGCGCTTTCGCGCGCGCGTGATGCCGACATGTGCCAGGCGGCGTTCTTCCTCAAGCCCCGCGCGCCCCTGTTCGTCGAGGGTGCGCTGGCTCGGAAACAGGCCTTCTTCCCAGCCGGGCAGGAACACGTTGTCGAACTCCAGGCCCTTCGCCGAATGCAGGGTCATCAGCGACACCGCATCGTCATCGGCCCCGCCTTCGCGGTCCATCACCAGCGAGATGTGTTCGAGGAAGCCCTGCAGGTTCTCGAATTCTTCCATCGAGCGCACGAGTTCCTTCAGGTTGTCGAGGCGGCCGGCAGCGTCGGCGGAACGGTCTTTCTGCCACATCTCGGTGTAGCCGGATTCATCCAGCACGATTTCCGCAAGCTGCGTGTGCGGAACGATATCGCGCTGCGCGCGCCAGCGGTCGAAGCTGGTCATCACGTCGCGCAGGCTACCGCGCGCCTTCGGCTTCAACTCATCCGTCTCGATCACAGCGCGGGCGGCTTCGGTCAGCGGGATACGGCGCTTGCGCGCGACATCGTGCAGCATCTGCACGGTGGCGTCGCCGAGGCCGCGTTTCGGCACATTGACAATGCGCTCAAAGGCGAGATCGTCGGCAGGCGAATTGATGACACGCAGATAGGCCAGCGCATCCCGGATTTCCGCGCGCTCATAGAACCGCGGGCCGCCGATCACGCGATAGGGTAGTCCCAGCGTAACAAAACGGTCTTCGAACTCGCGCATCTGGAATGAGGCGCGCACCAGAATGGCGATCTCGTTCAGCTTCTGCCCGGCGCGCTGAAGTTGCTCGATCTCCTCGCCGATGCCGCGGGCTTCCTCTTCCGAGTCCCACGCGCCGGTGACGGTGACCTTCTCGCCATCGACATCCTCGGTGCGCAGCGTCTTGCCAAGGCGGCCTTCGTTGTAGGCTATCAGATGCGAGGCAGCGGCGAGGATATGGCCTGTCGAGCGGTAGTTGCGCTCGAGGCGAATGACCTTCGCACCGGGGAAATCGTGCTCGAAGCGCAGGATGTTGTCGACCTCGGCGCCGCGCCAGCCGTAGATCGACTGGTCGTCGTCGCCGACGCAGCAGATGTTTCTGGGTGCGGCGAGGGGGGCGACTTTTTCTCGATTGTCATCCCCGGGCCGACGCGAAGCGTCGAGACCCGGTGATCCATCTTGTGAAGATTCGATGGATTGCCGGGTCAAGCCCGGCAATGACGACTGCGACGGCGCCTGTGCGAGCAGCCGCAGCCAGAGATACTGCGCGACGTTCGTGTCCTGGTACTCGTCGACCAGAATGTATTTGAAGCGGTTCTGATACTGCCGCAGCACATCGGGATGTTCGCGAAACAGCCGGATGTTCTCCAGCAGCAAATCGCCAAAGTCGGCGGCGTTGAGAATCTTCAGCCGCTCCTGATAGGTCGCATAGAGCTTGCCGCCCTTGCCGTTGCCGAACACGGCGGCTTCACCCCCCGGCACCTGCGAGGGTGTCAGTCCGCGATTTTTCCAGCCATCGATCAGCCCGGCCAGCATGCGTGCGGGCCAGCGCTTGTCATCGATGTTCTCGGCCTGCAGCAACTGCTTCAGCAGACGGATCTGGTCATCGACGTCGAGCACGGTGAAATTGGATTTCAACTGCACCAGTTCGGCGTGATAGCGCAGGATTCGCCCGCCGATGGAGTGGAAGGTGCCGAGCCACGGCATGCCTTCGACTGCCTGACCGAGCATCTGGCCAAGCCTGTGCTTCATCTCCCGCGCCGCCTTGTTGGTGAAGGTGACGGAGAGAATTTCGTGTGGCCGCGCGCGGCCGGTCGAGAGGATATGCGCGATGCGCGAGGTCAGCACCCGCGTCTTGCCCGTGCCTGCGCCCGCCAGAACCAGAACCGGCCCGTCGAGCGTCTCGACCGCCTCCCGCTGCTCGGGATTGAGCGCGGTCAGGTATTGCGGTGCGGCCGACGCCCGTGCCCGCGCAGCGATGCCGCCAGCGGCTGGCTGGTGGCTCGGCACGGCGCGGGACAGGTCTGACGGCGGCAGCTTGTTCGGTTCGGTCATGCGATTCGTCTTTGCCGTCACGATGGCATCGCGACGCCCGAAAGGGGAGGCTTCATATCAGGGTACGGAGACATATAGGCATGATTAGGCTTGCCTGACACCGCTGTTTTCTCCGTCAACAGGCGGGCCGGGAGGCTGTCCCGCCCTTTTTGTTCCATTCCTGCTTGATTTTTGACCTTCCGGGCGTGGCCCCGGAGCTGGAACTCCGGCGCTTCTGGCGGATTGTTTTCTCAGTCGGAGCGCCGTTCTCGCGCTCGAAACGAAACGCAGGAGCGTGTCATGATGAGTTGGGTGGTTACATTCCTGATTATTGCGCTGGTCGCGGCTCTTCTGGGCTTTGGCGGGATCGCGGGCGCGTCAATCGAAATCGCCAAGATCGTTTTCTTCGTCGCCCTGATCCTGTTCGTGATCTCGGCGGTGGTGAGCCTCGCTCGCCGCAGCAGCGGTCCGTGATGCGACGGCCAGCGGTGCGGTGGCGTTATTTGGCCGGCATGGCGATGCGCCGGCCGATGCCATCGGGCCGTGTGACCGTTCCGTGCGCTGCGACAACGTCGCGAATGCGCGCGGCGATGTCCGGAGGAAACGGCGCGGTTTTGCGCGCGTTCATGTCCATATGAAGCGTCATGTTTTCGGACGTTGCAGAGAGCCAGCCTTCAGTTGCGTGGCGCAGCTCCTCGAAGGTGTGGATGCGCTTGTCGTCTGCCTCAATCAGATAAACCGACACCTGCACCGGATCGCCCAGATGAACTTCCCGCAGGTAGCGCACATGCGCCTCGGCCGTGAAAGTCGATCCGTTGCGTGACTTCTTGTAGTCGGGACCGATGCCGAGTTCGAGCCACATCTCGTCGATGCCGCGGTCGAACAGCACGTTGTAATAGGCCATGTTCAGATGGCCGTTGTAGTCGATCCATTGCGGTTCGATCTGCATCACCGTGGTGAGAAACGGCGCAGCGATATGTTGCGGCGCATTGTTTTTCTGAGGGGTGCTTGATGTCATCTCAATTCCCGGGTGGCGTCGGCATTCTCTTGACCGGCAATATATCCTTTGCCACCGTCCCCGCCACAACCGCCTCGAAGAAAAGAAACGAGCAGCCGTGGCCTTTTCCAACGCAGTCCTGACACGTCCCGCACCATCCGCGCTCTCCGCCGCCATCGAAGCGCTTGCTGCACGGTTCGGTAACAATCTGATCACGTCACAGGCGGTGCGCGAACAGCACGCCCATACCACCACCTGGCTGCCGATGCAGCCGCCGGACGCGGTGGTAATGGCGCGGACCACGGAAGACATTCAGGATGTGGTGCGGATTTGCGCGAAGCACCGCGTTCCGGTGATTCCATTCGGCACCGGCACCTCACTGGAAGGGCAGGTCAATGCGCCGGCGGGCGGCGTCTGCATCGATCTGCGCGAAATGAACCGCATTCTCGCGGTGCATGCCGACGATCTCGATTGCGTGATCGAGCCGGGCGTGACACGCAAGGCGCTCAACGAGCACCTGCGCGATCAGGGTCTGTTTTTCCCGATCGATCCGGGCGCCGATGCGTCGATCGGCGGGATGGCGTCCACCCGTGCATCGGGCACCAACGCCGTGCGCTATGGCACGATGAAGGACAACATTCTCGCGCTGAAGGTCGTGCGCGCCGACGGTGAGATCATCACCACAGGCACGCGCGCCAAGAAATCCTCGGCCGGCTACGATCTCACGCATCTGTTTATCGGCGCGGAGGGGACACTGGGCATCATCTCCGAAATCACGCTCAAGCTGCGCGGCATTCCCCAGAGCATCGCCGCTGCGTCATGTTCGTTCGCAAGCGTCGAGGGGGCGTGCAACGCCACCATTCTCGCGATCCAGACCGGCATTCCGGTGGCACGCATCGAATTGCTGAACGCCGCACAGGTGAAGGCCTGCAACGCTTATTCAAAGCTGTCGCTGCCTGAAACGCCGCTGCTGCTGCTGGAATTCCACGGCACCGAGGCCGAGGTCGCCGAGCAGTCGAAGATGTTTGCCGAGATTGCCGCTGAATGCGGCGGTGGTGGATTCGAGTGGGCGACGCGTCCGGAAGACCGCACCCGGCTTTGGCAGGCGCGGCATGATGCCTATTGGGCCGTACGCGGGCTTCGCCCCGGTGCGCAGGCGGTGGCGACCGACGTGTGCGTGCCGATCTCGCGGCTGGCGGAATGCGTGGTGGAGACCGAAAAGGATCTGGAGACTGTCGGTCTCCTGTCCCCGATCGTTGGTCATGTCGGCGACGGTAATTTCCACTGCTCGATGCTGGTCGATGTCAACGATCCGGACGAGATGCAGCGCGCGGATGGATTTCTCCATCGCCTGGTTGAGCGGGCTCAGGCCATGGGCGGCACCTGCACCGGCGAACATGGCATCGGGCAGGGCAAGCAGCAGTATTTGGAAACAGAACTCGGGCCCGAAGCCGTGCAGGCGATGCGCGCGCTCAAGGCCGCCCTCGACCCGCATAACATTCTGAACCCCGGCAAGATCCTGCCGTCGTGACCGATACGATAGCCATGGATGTGAACAGCGTCGACACCGAGGCGTGCTCGGTCAGGCTCGCCAGATTGCCCCGTTCAGGTAATCCGCTCGGCAGTATCGGCGTCCGGTTCAGTTGAAGGCCAGCGATCAGTATTTCTTCCGGAAGCTGTAACGCATCAGGCTGACCATGCCGGCACGGAAGCCGCCGGCGGACATCCTCAGGTAGCGGCGGAACTCATCGGTGTTCGACTTGCCGACCAGCGCGACCGCCTTGTCGTAGTTGGCGAGCAGGTTCTGCTCCCACAGCACCAGCGTCCGATAGTAGTGATCGGCGTCGTTGCGCGCGGCGATCAGGCTGAAGGTGCCTTCGGCGGCCGCGATCGGCTCCCACTCCAGCGGCAGATCGCTTTCCGGAAAGGTTTTGTCCAGCAGCGGCTGGACTTTGGTCCGTTCGGAGTAGGCGATGGTCTGCAGCGAAACCTTTCCGTTGATCGCAAGCACGTTGTCGCAATAAGCGAAGAATTCGCGATAGGCTTTGAGCTTTGCCGCAGGGTCGAGCCCCTTCTGGACGAAATGCTCGAATGCCCCAACCGAAATGATGGCGTCGTAACGGCGCTCAGGCTTGTGGTCGCGCCAGTCCTGTTCCAGCACCTCGATTTTGGGATTCCTGCCATCGCGGATCCAGGCGGCCTGCGACGGGCTGAGCGTCAATCCGACCGCATGGGCGACGCCGGCATGGTCGACCAGCCGCCGGAGCATCGCGCCCCATCCGCAGCCGATGTCGAGAACCCGCGCGGTGTTCGCTGCACCGGCGGCTTCGATATGGTGATCGAGTTTGCGCCGCTGCGCCGTAATGAGATCGTCGCCATCTCCGAATAGCGCGCACGAGTAAATCATCTCGGGATCGAGCACGAGTTGGAAAAAGTCATTGCCCATGTCGTAATGCGACATGATTGCCTCGGGTGAGGCGCCGGTTCTTTCCGCTGGCCGCGCAATCTTCTCGGACATCTTCCCCACGGGGTTACAGGGTTGTGAACGAAGCCTGTTAAACTTAGTATTCTAACCCACACACAGGTTCAATATTCGTGCCATCCGATGTCCGATCCCACTGAGGAAAGACCTTGCAGACCACGCTGCTCGGACTGGCCATTGCCTTCATTCTTGCGCTAATCGCAGCGCTGGTCGGTCCCTATTTCGTCGACTGGAACCAGTTCCGCCCTCAATTCGAGGCGGAGGCGTCCCGCATCGTCGGTGCACCGGTGCGCGTCGGCGGCAAACTGGATGCCCTTCTGCTGCCGACGCCGACACTGCGGCTGCGGTCGGTTGCCATCGGCGGCGACAACGATCCGGCCAGGGTCCGGGCCGGGAAACTGGACGTCGAATTCAGCCTCGGGTCATTGATGCGCGGCGAGTGGCGTGCCAGCGAGCTGTCGCTGGACGGGTTTATGCTCGACCTCGGCCTCGACCGTCAGGGCCGCTTCGAGTGGCCCTCGACGGCGGGCCGCTTCAACCTCGGCTCGCTCGCCATCGACCGGATGAATGTCGCCGGGCGGATCGCGCTGCATGATGCGTCGAGTGGCAAGACGCTGCTGATGGACGATCTGAAGTTCAGCGGCGACGTGCGCGCGCTGGCCAGCAGCCTGCGCGGGGATGGGTCGTTCACGCTGCTCGGAGCGCGGACGCCATTTCGCATTTCGTCGGGGCAGAGCAGTGACGGCAAGGGGACGCGTGTGCGGTTCGTTGTTGAGCCGGGAGAGAGGCCGCTGCTGGCCGATCTCGACGGCGTGCTGACATTCGATAGCGCCGTGCCGAGTTTCGAGGGCGGCCTGACGTTGGCGCGGCCGGCCGATGCCAAATCCACCGAATCCGGACAACCGTGGCGGCTGACATCGCGTGTGAAAGCCAGTCCGTCGTCAGCGGCGTTCGAGCAGGTCGAAGCTGCGTATGGCCCCGAAGACCATGCACTGCGGCTGACGGGTAGCGGCGATATCAGGTTCGGTGCATCGCCGCTGCTGCATCTCGTCTTGTCGGCGCGTCAGCTCGATGCCGATCGGTTGTTGGCGAAAGGGGCTACGAACGCCGAACCGCTGCGGCTATTTCCCGCGCTGCGAACGCTGGTAACGTCGCTGCCGGTGATGCCGCTTCCGGCGCAGATCGAAGCCAGTGCCGATCAGATCGCGCTCGGCGGGCGGCCGCTCCAGAATGTTGCCGTCGAACTGCGCGGCGACGAGCAGGCGTGGACCATCGTAAAACTGGAGATGCGCGCACCCGGTGCGACGCGTGTTTCGGCGAACGGCACCGTTGCGCAACCGGGTGCATCAGCGCGCTTCACGGGGCCGGTCAGCATCGAATCGTCCGATCCGGATGTGCTCGCAGCATGGCTGCAGGGCCGGAGCGACGCGACGTATCGCAATCAGAAGCCACTGCGTCTGCGCGGCGATGCGACGGTCGCAGCGGATCGCGTCGCATTCGATGGCATCAAGGCGGACGTCAATGGCGGCACGATGGAGGGCCGCCTCGCGCTGTTGAATGTCGCTGACGGCAAGACGCGGTTTGAGGCGGTGCTGAAGGCTCCGAGCTTCGATCTCGATGCGATGTCGCCGCTTGTAGGTGCGCTGGCGGGTCCACAATCCGGATGGCCGGACGAGGGGCAAGTCACGCTCAATGCCGAGAGCGCCGTGCTGGCTGGAGAGACGGTTCGTCCGGTCGCAGTCAGTCTGAGTTACGGTCCCACAAAGTTCGCACTCGATCGCATTGAGATTGGCAATGCGAACAGCGATCTTGCCGTCAGCGGCACAGGATCGTTCGATCGCGCTGAGGGGGGAGGCAAGCTTGGGCTGTACGCATCGGCTTCATCGCTGGAGCGGGTTGGAAGCCTCGTCTCGCCCTTCGCTCCCGCGCTGGCCGAGCGGCTGGCAGCGGTTCCGAAGGAGCCCGGATCCGCGGTGATGCTGGTGGCCGCCACACTTGGCAAGGCGAAGGACCGTTCCGGCCTTAGCGATGCGGAAGCTGTGCTCAACATCGAAGCGCCGCAGCTCAAGGGTACGATTACGCTAAAGGGATCTCCGAGTATCGATCTCGCGCGCGGGCTTGATCTTGCGGCGTTGCGAGGCAACCCATTCAATCTGGAAACCAGCCTGACGGCGAACCAGACTTCAACCATCGTGGCATCGCTCGGCCTGGACCGGATCATTTCGCCGGGTGATGGCCCCGCGCAATTTGAATCGTCGGTCGCCGGCGTCTGGGGTTCGCCGCTGCAACTGAAAGCCAAGCTGACGGGGGCGGGTGTCGATGGCGACATTCAAGGCACCGGCAATCCATGGGCGGACCAATCGACGGCCGCGTTGACCGTCGCAGTGCGCCGCGCCGATCTCGCCGCGCTGTTCGATCTGCAACGTGGGAGCATGCCAGCGCCAGGCGTTTCGCTGTCGTCGCGCCTCGGTGTCGCGGGCAACACCTTCACATTCGATGATCTCGACACCACCGTGGGTGGATCGCGAATCCGCGGCCGGCTCGTGTTGACGCGCGGTGATGAGATCGGCGTCGACGGGGAGGTTGGTCTCGACACGCTTGACGTCGCGGCGGTGACCGGCGTTGCGTTCGGAGCAATCGGCCGTGATGCCTCAGCGCCGCTCGGCCGGGGATGGTTGCGCGGCTGGCGCGGACGTCTCGCGTTTCAGGCCTTGAGCGGGGTGTTGCCCGGAGGCGGAGAGTTGCGTCCTGTCAGCGGCGCGATCAAGGGCGACGGACAATCCCTCGTGCTGGAGAATGTCAAAGCGAGCATCGGCGGCGGTGAAGCAGCGATCGATCTCGATGCGCGGCAGGCCGCGCAGGGAACGGGTCAGGGAACGTCGTTCAATGCGCGTGTGCAATTGACCGGTGTCGATGGCGCGGCGCTTCGCTACCGCAGCCTTGCGGTGCCGGAGGGCAAGGCTGCGCTGCAAATGACGCTGTCGGGGCAGGGCCGCAGCGCCGCCGGATTGACCGGTGCGCTGTCGGGCGCAGGCGCGCTGACGCTCACCGACGCGCGTATCGCGGGGCTTGATCCGCGTGCGTTCGAAGCGGCGGTTCGCGCCAGCGATGGTGGCCAGGCGACTGACGATATCAGGCTGAAGGAAATCGTCGAACCGGTGCTGGTTGCGGGGGCGTTGAAGGTGCCGTCCGCGCAGATACCCTTCACCATCAAGGACGGCCGTTTGCGTGTCGAAGCTGCGACCCTCGATGCGTCGCGCGCCCGTGTTGCGATTGCCGGTGGATACGACCTATTGGCGGATCAGGCCGATATTCGCGCAGTGATGTCGCCGGTCACCACGCGGCCGATTCAAGGGCGCCCGGAAATTCGCGTCGACCTGAATGGCTCGCCGGACAGGCTGGCGCGTACGGTCGACGTGGCAGCGCTGTCGTCATGGCTCGGCATGCGTGCGATCGATCGTGAAACACGGCGGCTCGATCAGCTGGAGCGTGGTGTTGCGCCGTCGCTGGACCCTGACGGCTTGTGGGAAGAGGAATTGCCGAAGGCCGAGCCTATCCCGCCGTCGGAGGTGAAGATTCCGAATCGCGATCCGCGGCGCAAGAATTCAGGGGCGAAGGCTGCCGTGCCTCGCGCACCGGTCGCTTCGCCTGCGGTCACGCCGCCCGCGGTGCCACCGCCGGTCGCGCAACCTGCTCCCGCTTCGAGCGGAGGCCCGCTGGTGCAGCCGCTGCCGCCGCCGATCGACATCAAGCCGGCCCCCGGCGCCATGAGGTTGCCGAAGCAGCGCCCGGCTCCATCATCGCCGGCCGGGACGTTTTGATCCCGCAGCAATCTGGGAGGTGAATCAACTTGTTGGCGCGATGCTCGGAGACGGCAGCCGTTCGCCAATGAAGACCGACGTGACAGCGCGCGCGCGGAAATGATCCAGTACGAACAACCGGATCGCGGACGACAGGTTGCTGGTCTTGCGGGTTCGATCGATGGCGTCGATCTGCGTCGACAGCGGGAGACCGCGGCGGGTCGCGATGTCTTTCAGGCTGGTCCAGAAGGCGTCCTCGAGACTGACGCTTGTTTTGTGGCCGCCGACCACGACGGAGCGCTTGACCACCGCGAATTCTTTCACGCCGCGGGGCCGGACGCCTTCTGCGGCGTCCAGGTCCTGCATCATCGTATCGTCCTGCATCGAAGGATCCTCCACCGGCCAGGCATCCGCACGCGGCGAGACGATGTCTCGCCGGAGATGAGCCTCTGGCGCTATTGCAAGATGTTCGCTCGAACCGCGCGGATCAGAATACAGACCGCTGTCGCGAAAACTGTATGGCCGCCCCCGCAGCCGGTCCCGAAACAGTATGTGGTTCGAGACACGGGTACATAGTAACTGAAACCAGCTACCTGCGGTATTCGTGCGAAAACTTACGGCGGAGTCAGGATCGTAGCTGCGTTGTGCGCAAAACTACGGATGGGAGTCTTCCACCTGCATCCGGCCGCTGCCGTTTCCTGCCGCAGGGAGTGCCCGCGAACGGAAATAGTCCAGCACAAACAGCCGAATTGCGGAGGACAGGTTGCCCTGCTGGCGACCGCCATCGATCTCGCCGACAAGCTCGGACAAGGTCAGGCTTCTCACCGAAGCAATTTCCTTCATACCGTTCCAGAAAGCCTCTTCGAGACTGACGCTGGTTTTGTGGCCGGCGACGACGATAGATCGTTTGACGACAGGCGATTTCATGCTGGCGTCCCATCATCGATGCGATGCTGGTCGAGGACGTTGCTCGCACGCTGCGCCTGACGCTCGTCGCGGCTGCGCTCGCCCTTGGTGCGGCCGAAGCGAATGCGATTGGTCTCGGCCTGCTTGTCTGCTTCTTCGCGCGCAATGCGCTTTTTGATTTGTTTCAGGTTGACCAGGTCGCCCATGACGCCTCCTTCATTTCACAACAGCAACAAAGAGCGCGAGATGTAATGGCGCGGGTTTGTTGTGTTCTGCGACTCGTTGAGCTGCGTTGCTCAGACGGGTCCGTTCAAAAAGTCATTCGTGGTTGGTGTGCACATGCAGTGCGGCAGCACCGAAAAGTTAGCATGCGATAACTAGTAGGTGGTAGCCAATTGGCGTAGGACTTTAGGCGGTGCGACGAGATGTCCGAAATGTTACGGCGAGTTAATGTACGCAAAGATTCATTCTAACTAGCCGGGATGCGTCATTTTTTCGGGCTTCACGAGCCGATCGAATTCAGCTGCCGACACGAAGCCGAGTCGCACAGCCTCTTCCTTCAGCGTCGTGCCGTTCGCGTGAGCGGTCTTCGCGACCTTCGCGGCATTGTCGTAGCCGATCTTCGGCGCCAGCGCCGTCACCAGCATCAGTGAACGCCGCATCAGTTCATCGATGCGTTTCTCATCAGCGCGAATGCCGAGGATGCAGTGTTCGGTAAGCGAACGTGCGGCATCCGCCATCAACTGGATCGATTGCAGCATGCAATGTGCGAGCACCGGCTTGTAGACGTTGAGTTCGAAATGACCCTGGCTGCCGGCGACGGTGATAGCCGTTTCATTGCCGAAGATCTGGCAGCACACCATGGTTATCGCTTCGCACTGGGTCGGATTGACCTTGCCGGGCATGATCGATGATCCCGGTTCGTTTTCCGGAAGAATCAGTTCGCCAAGTCCGGAGCGCGGTCCTGAGCCGAGCAGCCGGATGTCGTTGGCGATCTTGAACAGGCCGGTGGCCATCGAATTGATCGCGCCGTGCACGAACACGTAGGCGTCGTTCGATGCCAGAGCCTCGAATTTGTTCGGCGCGCTGGTGAAGGGCAGCTTCGTCAGCGTAGCGACCTGTTTGGCGAACAGTTTGGCAAATCGCGGCTTGGAGTTAAGGCCGGTCCCTACCGCCGTTCCGCCCTGCGCCAGCGGGTAGAGGTCCTTCGCGGCGGCGCGGATGCGCGCGATACCGCTCTCCACCTGAGCGGCGTAACCGGAGAATTCCTGACCGAGCGTCAGCGGCGTCGCGTCCTGGGTGTGGGTGCGTCCGATCTTGACGATCCTGGCGAAGGCTTTTTCCTTCTGGCGCAGCGCCTTCAGCAACAGGGTCAGCGCGGGAATCAGATCGTGCGTGATGCGCTCGGCGGCTGCGATATGCATCGCGGTCGGGAACGAGTCGTTTGACGACTGGCTCATGTTGACGTGATCGTTCGGATGCACCGGCTTCTTGGTGCCGGGTTCGCCGCCGAGCAATTCGCTGGCGCGATTGGCGATCACCTCGTTGAGGTTCATGTTGGATTGCGTGCCCGAGCCGGTCTGCCAGACCACCAGCGGAAAATTGTCGTCGAGCTTTCCGTCGATGATTTCCCGGGCGGCGCGGACGATGGCGCGGGCGCGGCGCTGGTCGAGCAGGCCGAGCTCAAGGTTCGTCTGCGCCGATGCAAGCTTGACGATGGCGAGTGCGCGGACGATCGGCATCGGCATGCGCTCATTGCCGATCTTGAAGTTGTGTTTCGAACGCTCGGTCTGTGCGCCCCAGTAGCGGTCCGCCGGCACTTCGATCGGTCCGAATGTGTCGGTTTCGGTGCGCGTTGTTTTCTTCTGGGTGGCCATGATGTTTTTCCGGTGCGTTTTGGTGAATGCCGAAGTTTAGGACTTCGTAACAGGCGCACGCAACCGCTGCGCGCTCCCGCATGTGTGGAAACGCGTGCTTGAATTTAGAAATGCTTCAAGATGGTGGAAGGGAAGGCGTCTGCGCCGGATTACTTCTTGCGGAAGCGATCGAGCCGCACGACTTCGGCGCCTTCACCCTGCTTGACGGGCTCGTCGCCAGCTTCAGCAGGAGCCTCGGAGGCGGCTGCAACCGGCAGCGTCTCCACAGTCGGCGCATCGGCCGCCGCGGCGGATTCCTCGACGGGCTCGAATTGCAGTCCGAACTGAACGGAGGGATCGAAGAAGCTCTTGATCGCGCTGAACGGAATGACGAGGCGCTCGGGAATTCCGTTGAACGACAGCCCGACCTCGAAACGATCGTCGGTTACCACGAGATCCCAGAACTGGTGCTGGAGGATCACGGTCATTTCCTGCGGATACTGCGAGAGCAGGCGCGGGGACAGTTTCACCCCTTCGGCCTTAGACAGGAATGTGATGTAAAAGTGATGTTCGCCCGGCAGGCCATGCTCGGCGGCGTCCGCGAGCACATGCTTCAGCACGCCGCGCAGGGCGTCGCGTGCAAGGACGTCGTAACGAATGTGATCGGTCGCCATCAGGTAGTCCTGTCGAAGTGTGGTCTCGTCGAAATTCAGTCGCTTGACGTGAACGTTCCGACTCGCGGTTTGATCCATGCTATCCGGTCATGACCCGCAGGTCAGCACCTGCGCCCGGCAGATCGCAGATATTCTCACACGCCGCAACGCGTCCGCCTGACAAATTCAATGCAACAAGATGAAAGTGGAGGCTTCTGTTGCCAGGTGCCTCCGAACCCCGCCTAGAGGGGCTTAATCCCCTAGGACTTTAGACTTGGTTTTTCAAACTGCGTTACGCAGCCTGAGCAACCGGAGCATAGTTGTCGTTTGCAACTATTGCATAGCCCGATAACGGCGGAACCATACCGAGAAAAAGCGAGCCCTTTACGCCCTCGTCGATCCTGTTTCGCCCCCGCCAAAACCCGCCCTTTCAGGCCGGGAAATCCGGGCTTTGGTGGAGGCGCCGGGTGCTGCCCCCGGGTCCGAATGGTTTATTACGACGGCCATTTATTTCCATAGCCGGCGAACCGGCACCCTCAATATAGGGGGCAAACCCCGACGACAAAAGGCCCCTATTCCGCTTTCGCGAACAGGCCAGCGGGACGGCATCACGCGGCGTGAGGTTTGCGTTCGTCCCCGATACGCGCCCAGCGCATGCGCCCAGCACCGGAATAGCGTTTGGCCGCCACCAGCGGCCATTCTAAATCGGGCCATGTCTCAAGACACCGCTTCCGCGATTCCCCAATCTCCTGATGCATTGACGCCTGAGCGTCCGGGGCTGCTCGAACTGTTCGTTGCGTTCGCGAAGATGTCACTGGCCGGCTTTGGCGGGGTCCTCGTGTGGGCGCGGCGCGCCATCGTCGACCAGCACCGCTGGATGACGCCTGACGAATTCAATGAAGCCTTCGCGCTTTGCCATTTCCTGCCGGGCCCGAACATCGTCAATCTGTCCGTGGTGTTCGGCGCGCGCTTTCGCGGCATTCCGGGGAGCATCGCCGCATTTCTCGGGCTGGTCGGCCCGCCGGTGGTGATCGTGACGGTCCTCGCCGCGATCTACGCGCGCTATGGAGAGACCCCTGCGCTGCAACGCACACTGACAGGTGTGTCGTGTGCCGCGGTCGGACTGTTCCTCGCGGTCATCCTGCGCATGATGATGCCGCTCTTGAAGAAGCGCGATCCTGTTGCTCTTGCATTGCTTGCCGCCGTGTTCATTGCCATCGGATTGTTGCGGCTGCCGCTGGTGGCGGTTCTGCTCACGGCGATCCCGCTCAGCATCGTTGTGACCTTCCTGATGAGAAGAAGGGCCGCGTCGTGAATTCGCCCGCGGGAACGCTTCTGACGCTGGCATGGACATTCGGCCTGATGTCGCTGCTTGCGATTGGCGGTGCCAATTCCACGATTCCGGAAATGCATCGGGTCGCTGTCGATGTGCAGCACTGGCTGTCGAACGCGCAGTTCGCAGACATGTTCGCAATCGCGCAATTGTCGCCGGGGCCGAATGTGCTGATCGTGACGCTGATCGGCTATCATGTGGCTGGCATTGCGGGCGCGCTGGTCGCGACATTCGCCATGTGCGGTCCGTCCGCGGTGTTTGCCTATTTCGTCAGCAACATGCTGACGCGGTCTAGCCAATCGATCTGGCCTGCGATCCTGCAGGCTGCGCTGGTTCCAATCTCGATCGGGCTGATGTGCGCCAGCGGGCTCATTCTGGCACTCACGACCGGTGGTACATGGGTTGCGGCGTGCCTTATCGTTGGCGCTGCAGCGCTTGCATTGGCCACCCGGCTCAACCCACTGTGGATGCTGATTGTGGGCGGCATTCTCGGTTTTGCTGGCGTCGTCTGACGAAAATCGATAAGCAAAGTGCGCAGGGGACAGCCTGCCCGACAAGAATAGACCGGGCTCAAGCCCGTGACTTAAGGGGGATGACGATGAGTGAAGCGCCAGATAGCGCTGCGGGAAAACCCGCGCCGGGGCTTATCAAAGGACCACAGGACTTCTACGGCGGCCTGGCGCTGATGGCGATCGCGCTGTTCGCCCTGTGGGCATCGAGCGATCTGGCGGGGATGCGGGGATTTTCATTCGGTCCCGGCACCGCGCCGCGCATGTTCGCTTATCTCCTTCTGGCGCTTGGTGCGGGCGTTGCCCTGACAGGTTTCCTCGTTGAAGGTCCACGGCTGCAGCGCTACGGCATTCGCGGTCCCGTCTTCGTGACGCTGTCGATCCTGGCTTTCGCTGTCGCAATTCGTCCGCTCGGTCTGATTGTTTCTGCATTCGTGAGCTTCCTGATCGCGGCGATGGGAAGCGACGAGACGCGGTGGAAGGAAGCCGTCATCGTCGGGATATTCCTGACGATCGGATGTGCGCTGCTGTTCCCGTATGCGCTCGGGCTTCCGCTCGATCTCTTCCCACGCGTTTTGCGCTGAGGCCGTCATGGATATTTTTGCAAATCTCGCGCTCGGCTTCGGCGTTGCGTTCTCACCCGTCAATCTTGGTCTCTGCCTGATCGGCGCGCTGGTCGGCACGCTGGTCGGCGTGCTGCCCGGAATCGGCACCATTGCCACGGTGGCGATGCTGCTGCCGATCACGTTCGGACTGCCTCCTGTCGGTGCGCTGATCATGCTCGCCGGCATTTATTACGGTGCGCAGTACGGTGGTTCGACCACATCGATTCTGGTGAACATCCCCGGCGAAGCCGGCTCGGTGGTCACCGCGCTCGACGGCTTCCAGATGGCCAAGCAGGGCCGCGCCGGTCCGGCGCTGGCAATCGCCGCGATCGGCTCGTTCTTTGCGGGCTGCGTTGCAACCGTTCTCATCGCGCTGCTCGGCGCACCGCTGACCAAGCTCGCGCTGGCGTTTGGCCCCGCCGAATATTTCTCGCTGATGGTGCTTGGCCTGATCTTCGCTGTCGTGCTGGCGAAGGGTTCGGTGCTCAAGGCCATCGCGATGATTGCATTCGGTGTGTTGCTGTCGATGGTCGGATCCGACATCGAAACCGGCGCCTCGCGCATGTCGTTCAACATTCCTGAACTCGCCGACGGTCTTGGCTTTGCCACCGTGGCGATGGGTCTGTTTGGTTTTGCCGAGATCATCCGCAATCTCGATCCCGGCGCCTCGATGGAACGCAGCCTGGTCCAGCAGAAAATCTCCGGACTGATGCCCACAAAAAAGGATTTGAAGGATTCCGCGCCAGCGGTTCTGCGCGGCACGGTGCTAGGCTCGATCCTCGGCATTCTGCCCGGTGGCGGCGCGGTGATCGCGTCGTTCGCCGCGTACACGTTCGAAAAGAAGATCTCGAAGAATCCGCAGCGCTTCGGCCGCGGTGCGATCGAAGGCGTGGCTGCGCCCGAAAGTGCCAATAACGCAGCGGCGCAGACCTCGTTCATTCCGCTGCTGACCCTCGGCATTCCGCCGAACGCGGTGATGGCGCTGATGGTCGGCGCGATGACCATTCACGGCATCGTTCCCGGTCCTCAGGTGATGCAGAAGCAGCCGGAACTGGTGTGGGGCATGATTGCCTCGATGTGGATCGGCAACCTGATGCTGCTGGTCATCAACCTGCCGCTGGTCGGCATCTGGGTGCGATTGCTGCGGGTGCCTTACCGGCTGCTGTTCCCGTGCATCGTGATCTTCTGCGCGATCGGCATCTACTCGGTGAACAATGCGCCGATGGACGTGGTGCTGACGGCGGCCTTCGGCCTCGTCGGCTACTGGCTGGTGAAGCACGACTTCGAGCCGGCCCCGATGCTGCTCGGCATGGTGCTTGGCCCGCTGATGGAGGAGAACCTGCGCCGTGCGCTGCTGATCTCGCGCGGTGACTGGTCGGTGTTCCTGACCCGCCCGCTCTCCGCCACCCTGATGGCCGTCGCAGCATTCCTGCTGATCCTCTCGCTGCTTCCTGCATTGCGCAAAAAACGCGATGAGGTCTTCGTCGAGTCCGAGAACTGAGAACAGGAGGTGCGGCGTTGCGCCGCGCCTCTTTGCCTCTTCTAGGTATCAAGTTGAATGGACTCATCCAGCCCGGTGATGCTGAGACTGCGGGCAGGACGCATCTATCCATAATCAATAACATTCGGGAGAACGTTATGAATTTGCTTAAACGTATGCTCGCGACGTGCGGTTTCTCGGCACTGGCTGCGGCCGGCCTGGCTGCTGCGCCCGCGCAGGCGCAGGACTATCCGACGCGCAACATCACGATGATCGTTCCGTTCGCGGCCGGTGGTCCGACCGACGTCATCGCCCGCATCGTGACCGGCCATATGCAGCAGACGCTCGGCCAGTCGATCATCATCGAAAACGTGGTTGGCGCCGGCGGCACCACCGCATCGACGCGCGCCTCGAAGGCCGCGCCGGACGGCTACACGCTGATCACCGGCCACATGGGCACGCACGCCGCATCGGTGCCGCTGTATCCGAAGCTGGCCTATCATCCGTCGAAGGACTTCGAGCCCGTCGGTTTGATCGCCGGCACGCCGATCCTGATCCTTGCACGCAAGGATTTCCCGCCGAAGGATCTCAAGGAATTCGTGGCCTACCTGAAGGCCAACACCGACAAGCTCAATGAAGCCCACGCCGGCGTCGGCTCGGTGTCCTATTCGTCGTGCCAGTTGCTGGACTCGGTGCTGAAGATCAGCCCGACCGGCGTTCCGTTCAACGGCACCGGCCCGGCGATGAATGCACTGGTCGGCGGCCAGGTCGATTACATGTGCGACCAGATCGTCAACGCCGTGCCGCAGGTCAAGGGCGGCACCATCAAGGCCTATGCCGTCGCAACGCCGGAGCGCAATCCGTCACTGCCGGACGTCCCGACTACCGCCGAGGCCGGCCTGCCTGAGTATCAGGCACAGGCCTGGAACGCGATTTTCGCGCCGAAGGGCACCCCGGCGCCGATCGTCGCCAAGCTCAACGCCGCGCTGGTGAAGGCGCTGGATGACGAGGGTGTCAAGAAGCGCCTGCTCGAGCTCGGCAGCGTCATTCCGAAGCCGGCCGAGCGCACCCCGGAATCGCTGAAGACCCTGGTCGACAGCGAAATCACCAAGTGGTCGGGCGTGCTGAAGCCGCTTTCGAACTGATATTGTTGAAATCTAACGGGTTTGGCAGGGGCGGGACGCGAGTTCCGCCCCTTGTCTTTGCGCCGCAGGAGGCCATTTTTCGGGGTATAATTACCCGGCGGGAATCAGATCGCCGCAGACGCGAACCGGGTTGCACGGCTAGATAACCCCCATGAACCAGTATCACGACCTGCTCGAACGCATTCTCGCCGACGGTGCGGAAAAGACCGACCGCACCGGGACAGGGACGTTGTCCGTGTTTGGCCATCAGATGCGCTTCAACCTGGCATCCGGCTTCCCGATGCTGACGACCAAGAAGCTCCATCTGAAATCGATCGTCCATGAGCTGCTCTGGTTTCTGGCCGGCGACACCAACATCAAATACCTGAACGACAACGGCGTTCGCATTTGGGACGAGTGGGCGGACGAGAAGGGCGACCTCGGTCCGGTTTATGGATCGCAGTGGCGTTCATGGCCCGCGCCGGACGGCGGCACGATCGACCAGATTTCCAATGTGATCGAGATGATCCGGAAAAATCCGGACTCGCGCCGTCTGATCGTCAGTGCCTGGAATCCGGCTGAAGTGGACAAGATGGCGCTGCCTCCGTGCCATTGCCTGTTTCAGTTCTATGTCGCGAACGGCAAACTGTCGTGCCAGCTTTATCAGCGCTCGGCCGATGTGTTTCTCGGCGTGCCGTTCAACATCGCGTCCTACGCTCTGCTCACGATGATGGTGGCGCAGGTGACGGGGCTGAAGCCGGGTGATTTCGTGCATTCGTTCGGCGATACGCACCTCTATCTGAACCATATCGAGCAGGCGCGGCTGCAACTGACGCGTCCGACGCGAGCGCTGCCGACGATGAAGATCAATCCCGATGTGAAGGATATCTTCTCGTTCCGCTACGAGGACTTCAAACTCGAGAACTACGACCCGCATCCGCACATCAAGGCCGAGGTCGCGGTTTGAACGCGCCGACAGCTTCACGTCCGCATATCGTCTTTGTCGTTGCCGTCGCGGAGAACGGCGTCATCGGCCTCGATAATGCGATGCCGTGGCATCTTAGCTCCGACCTTAAACGTCTCAAGGCGATTACGTTGGGGCACCCTGTCATTATGGGCCGCAAGACATTCGCGTCGATCGGCCGGCCACTGCCGGGGCGGACCAACATTGTCGTGACCCGTGACAAGGACTTTCAGGCGCCGGGTGTTGTCGTTGCGACGTCTCTTGAGGCCGCGCATGACATCGCGCTCGGCGATGCGCTGCGGCGTTTGGTCACTGAGATCATGGTGATCGGCGGCGCCGATATCTTTGCGCAATGGCTGAGCAAGGCGGATCGTCTCGAAATCACCGAGGTTCATGACAAGCCTGAGGGCGACACCTTCCTTCCGCCGGTCGATCCGGCGAAATGGGAAGAAACCGCACGCGCACGTCATTCCAAAGCGGACGGCGATACGGTCGATTTCTCCTATGTCAGCTATCGGCGGCGCGGCTGAACACCGCATTTCACGCAACCGCTATCCTTGGCATTAACTGCAAACAGCATGTTTGCATTGACAAATTCGCCCTGCGCCATAGCTGTCGTGGGCGGGTGTCCTGCGTTGTAAGGACCGGGCGCGTCCCCTATAAGGCCCCAAGAGTTTGCGGAGCGTGAGCTTCGCGCGGAGGAGATCGACGATGCCGTGGAAGAATCAAGGCGGAGGCCCCTGGGGCTCCGGTCCGAAAGGTCCCTGGGGCTCCGGACCGCAATCACCGGGACCGAAGCCGCCCGATCTCGAGGATCTTCTGCGCCGCGGCCAGGACAAATTGCAGACGATGCTGCCCGGAGGAAACTTCAGCGGCATGGGCATCGCGCTGATCCTCGTCGCCGCACTGGCGATCTGGGGATTGTCCGGCTTCTTCCGCGTGCAGTCCGAAGAACTCGGCGTGGTGCTGCGCTTCGGCAAGCACGTGCGCACGGTTCAGCCCGGTCTGAACTATCATCTGCCTTATCCGATCGAGACCGTGCTGCTGCCGAAGGCGCTGCGTGTTTCGACTCTCAGCATCGGCATGCGCGTTGTCGATGACTCGCGCCGCGGCGGTGGCACCACCATCCGCGACGTTCCCGAGGAAAGCCTGATGCTGACCGGCGACGAGAACATCGTCGACGTGGACTTCACTGTGCTCTGGCGCATCAAGCCTGACGGCGTCGGCGACTTCCTGTTCAACATCCAGAATCCGGAAGGCACCGTGAAAGCGGTTGCCGAGAGCGCGATGCGCGACATCATCGGCCGTTCGCAGATCCAGCCGATCCTCACCGGCGCGCGCACGCAGACTGAAGCGGCTGTGCTCGAACTGATGCAGAAGACGCTCGACAGCTACGGCTCAGGCATTCTGATCCAGCAGGTGCAGATGCAGAAGGTCGATCCGCCGTCGCAGGTCATCGACGCATTCCGCGACGTTCAGGCGGCCCGCGCCGACTTCGAGCGTTTGCAGAACGAAGCACAGACCTACGCCAACCGCGTCGTTCCTGATGCACGCGGCCGGGCTGCGCAGATCCTGCAAGTCGCGGAGGGTTACAAGGAGCAGGCGGTGGCGGAAGCCAAGGGCCAGAGCGCGCGCTTCCTGAAGGTCTATGAGGAATACAAGAAGGCGCCGGACGTCACGCGGCAGCGCCTCTATCTTGAAACGATGGAGCGGGTGCTCGGCGGATCCGACAAGCTCGTGCTCGATCAGGGCGCGAACGCATCGGCACCGGGCGTCGTGCCTTATCTGCCATTGAGCGAGATTGGACGCCGCACAACGCCGGCAGCGCCGCAGCAGGGCGGGAGCAACCGATGAAAAACGGCATCGCAGGTATCGTCGCTCTTTTCGTAGTTCTGGTCGCCGTTGTCGTCGGCTACAGCTCGCTGTTCACCGTGAGCGAGACGCAGCAGGTTCTGCTTGTGCGCCTCGGCGAGCCGGTGCGCGTGGTGACCACGCCGGGTCTGAACTTCAAGGTGCCGTTCATCGACACCGTGATCAGCATCGACAAGCGTATTCTCGACCTGGAAAACCCGGCGCAGGAAGTGATCGCGTCGGACCAGAAGCGCCTCGTGGTGGATGCCTTCGCCCGTTATCGCATCAAGGACGCGTTGCGCTTCTATCAGACCCTCGGCTCGATCCAGGCGGCCAACATCCAGCTCACCACGCTGCTGAACGCGGCGATGCGCCGTGTGCTGGGTGAAGTGACCTTCATCACCGTGGTCCGGGATGATCGCGATGCGCTGATGAGCAAGATTCGCACCCAGCTCGACCGCGAAACCACCAGCTACGGCATTTCGGTGGTGGACGTCCGTATTCGCCGCGCCGATCTGCCCGAGCAGAACAGCCAGGCGGTCTATCAGCGCATGCAGACCGAACGTCAGCGTGAAGCGGCCGAGTTCCGCGCGCAGGGCGGCCAGAAGGCGCAGGAAATCCGCTCCAGGGCCGACCGCGAAGCGACGGTGATCATCGCCGACGCCAACTCGCAGGCCGAACAAGTCCGCGGTGAGGGCGACGGCGAGCGCAACCGCCTGTTCGCAGAGGCCTATGGCAAGGACGCGGACTTCTTCGCGTTCTATCGCTCGATGACCGCTTACGAGAACAGCCTGAAGAGCAACGATACGCGCTTCCTGCTGCGGCCGGATTCGGAGTTTTTCCGGTACTTCGCAAATCCGGCGGGCAAGCCTCCCGCCGCTGCGGGTTCCGCGCGTTAATATGCGGCGCGGAGAGCGGGATCAGGCAGGAGCCGTGTTCGGATGAAATCGATCGGGTACGGCGACCTCCTTGTCGGGGTCGGGGTCATGCTGGTTCTGGAGGGCCTGCTGTTCACGGCGCTCCCGAACTGGATGCGTTCGGCGATGAAGAGCGCGCTGTCCTCGCCGGACAACATCCTGCGCGCCGTCGGGCTTGTCTCGGCGGTGGTAGGCTTGCTTTTGATCTGGCTGGTGCGGCACCAGGGCTGACCTAAAGCCGGGTTTTCGCCGTAATCGGCAGGTTGATCGCTGGAATGCCGCGCAATGGTGGTGCTTGCGCACCCGTCGCGTTCAGGCGCAATCTGGATGCAAATGATCCGCCCCTTTCAGGAGACTTTTCGACCATGTCCGATGCGTTTCAAGCATTGAGCCGCCGCCTGTTGCCGCTCGCCGCGGCTGTGGGCTTCGCCATCGTTGCGACGCCTGCGCTGGCCCGCGGACCGGAAGGCATCGCCGACGTCGCGGAGAAGGTGATCGACGCGGTCGTCAACATTTCCACCTCGCAGACCGTCGACGCCAAGAACAACGACAGCGACAGGGGCAGTGACGAGCGCGGCAACAAGCGCGGCGCCAATCCGCAACTGCCGCCGGACTCGCCGTTCAGCGAGTTCTTCGACGAGTTCTTCAAGAACCGCCGGGGCGGTCCGGACTCCAGGGGCAACTCGCCGCGCAAGGTGAACTCGCTCGGCTCCGGCTTCATCATCGATACCGACGGCACCGTGGTGACCAACAATCACGTCATCGCCGATGCCGACGAGATCAACGTCATTCTCAACGACGGTACCAAGATCAAGGCTGAGCTGATTGGCCGGGACAAGAAGAGCGACCTCGCGGTCCTGAAGTTCACGCCGCCCGAGAAGAAGATCACCGCGGTGAAGTTCGGCAATTCCGACAGCCTGCGTCTCGGCGAGTGGGTGATTGCCATCGGCAACCCGTTCAGCCTCGGCGGCACGGTCACCGCCGGCATTGTCTCGGCGCGCAACCGCGACATCAACTCGGGGCCGTATGACAACTACATCCAGACCGACGCGGCGATCAATCGCGGCAACTCCGGCGGCCCGCTGTTCAATCTCGACGGCGAAGTCATTGGCGTGAACACCGCGATCATCTCGCCGTCGGGTGGCTCGATCGGCATCGGCTTCGCCGTGCCGTCGAAGACCGTGATGGCGGTGGTCGATCAGCTCCGCCAGTTCAAGGAAGTCCGCCGCGGCTGGCTCGGCGTCCGCATTCAGCAGGTCACCGACGAAATCGCCGAGAGCCTCAGCATCAAGCCGGCTCGCGGCGCGTTGATCGCGGGCGTCGATGACAAGGGTCCTGCCAAGCCTGCCGGCATTGAACCGGGTGATGTTGTCGTCAAGTTCGACGGCAAGGACATCAAGGAGATGAAGGATCTCCCGCGCGCCGTCGCCGACTCGCCGGTCGGCAAGGCCGTGGACGTCGTCATCATCCGCAAGGGCAAGGAAGAAACCAAGAAGGTGACCCTCGGCCGTCTCGACGATGGCGAGAAGCCGGTCGAAGCCTCCGCCAAGACCACTAGCCCGGTCGAAGCCGAAAAGCCTGTGACGCAAAAGGCGCTGGGCCTCGATCTCGCCGGTCTCAGCAAGGACCTGCGCGCGCGCTACAAGATCAAGGACAGCGTCAAGGGCGTGATCGTGACCGGCGTTGACGATGGGTCGGATGCTGCTGAAAAGCGGCTCAGCGCCGGCGATGTCATTGTCGAGGTCGCGCAGGAGGCGGTGACGAATGCCGCTGACGTCAAGAAGCGGGTCGACCAGCTGAAGAAAGACGGCAAGAAGTCCGTGCTGCTTCTGGTGTCCAACGGCAGCGGTGAGCTGCGCTTTGTGGCGTTGGCGGTGAAGTAACGCGCCAGATCAACATAATAAAAAATGCCCGGCCAATGTGCCGGGCATTTTCGTTTTCGGGCGGCGATCGATATGCGGTTTCAGCCCGCAACGAACTCGCTGCGCTTGTAACCTTGCATGTACAGCAGCGCGGAGAGATCGCCGTGATCGATCCGCGCGCCGGCGGCAGCCGCAACAGTGGGCTTGGCATGATAGGCGACGCCCGTGCCGGCCTGCTCGATCATGGCGAGATCGTTGGCGCCGTCGCCAACCACCATGGTGTCGAGATTGTCGAGATCGAAGGACTCGCGCAGGTCGACCAGCGTCGCGAGCTTCGCTTCGCGTCCCAAAATTGGCTCGGCCACCTGGCCGGTCAGCTTGCCGTCCTCGACCAGCAGCACGTTGGCGCGGTTTTCCTGAAACCCGATCATCTCAGCAACAGCTTTCGTGAACAGCGTGAAGCCGCCCGAGACGAGGCAGGTGTAGGCGCCGTGCGCGCGCATGGTGCCTACGAGGGCGACCGCGCCCGGTGTCAGCGTAATGCGGCTCTTGAGAACTTCATCGACCACGGTGACCGGCAGGCCTTTCAGCAGCGCCACGCGTTCGCGCAGCGCCGGTTCGAACTCGATCTCGCCGCGCATGGCGCGCTCGGTGATCGCGGCGACGTGCTTCTTGAGGCCCGCGAAGTCGGCGAGTTCGTCGATGCATTCCTGGCCGATCATGGTTGAATCCATGTCCGCTAGGAGCAGTTTCTTGCGCCGGTCGATCTGCGGCTGCACCACCACATCGACGCGGATGTCGCTCATCGCCTGGCGCAAACGATCTGAAATTGTGCGAATGTCCTCGGTGCTGCTAAAGCGGATGTCGGCCGCGACGCCTTCGAACAGCCAGTCGCCATGTTCCGGCGAAGTCAGCGCGGAGCGGGCGGCATCGATCGCGGTGGAGTCGAGCTCGGGCTCGGCGGGATTGCAGATCAACGTGGCGACGAGAGACATGACGGCTCGATGTTGAGGGATGACGGAGACGGGAAGGGCGGCACCAAGGCCGTGCTTATCGCAGGGCCGACGGCCAGCGGCAAGTCGGCGCTGGCGCTCGCCCTTGCAGAGGCGACCGGCGGCGTCGTCATCAATACCGATTCCATGCAGGTTTATCGTGACTTGCGGATCATCACGGCGCGGCCCTCACCGGAAGAAGAAGCGCGTGTTCCGCACCGGCTGTATGGATACTGCGATGCTGCGGTGAACTGCTCAGCGGGCACATGGGTTGCGGACGCGGCGGCGGCGCTGGCGGAGGCAAGGGCAGCTAACCTTCTGCCGATCTTCATCGGCGGCACGGGGCTTTATTTCAAGGCGCTGACGCGGGGACTCTCGGCAGTCCCGCCGATCCCGCAGAGGGTGCGTGATGATGTGCGGGCGCGGATGGAGCGCGATGGCGTCGAAGCGTTGCATGCTGAGTTGGTGCAGCGCGATCCGGTGTCCGGCGAAAAACTCAAGCCTCGCGACAGTGCGCGCATCGCGCGTGCGCTGGAGGTGATCGAGGCGACAGGGCGCGCATTGCCGGACTGGCATAGCGAAGGTCTGCCGCCGCTGCTCGAGCCGGACGGCGTTGTCGCGGTGTTTCTCGCGCCGGACCGCAAGGAGCTTTATGCGCGGATCAATGCGCGCTTCGAAAGCATGCTCGAGAAGGGAGCGCTGGACGAAGTCGCGGCGCTGGCCGCGCGCAAGCTCGATCCGATCCTGCCGGCGATGAAGGCGCACGGGGTGCCGGCCCTGATCCGGCATCTTGCGGGTGAGATTACGCTGGAACAGGCGATCTACACCGGCCAGATCGACACCCGTCATTACGCCAAGCGGCAGTTCACCTGGTTCAGGCACCAATTGCCGGAGTTTGAATGGGTGGCCCCCGATGCGGCCCGGGAATGGCTCACCCATGCACTTTCGCTATCGCCAAATGCAATGAAACCGATAAGCTCCGAAACCTGAGTGCGGGCTTGACTTTCGACCTGTGGGTCGTATAACCCGCGCAACCTTTGGAAACGCTTAGACGATCATGCGTAATAAAATTACCAGCCTTCTTATTACCGTCGTACCCTGGCGCACCGCTGGGGGTAGCTGACGGCTACCCACGAGAAGGCGGTGTGCGAAGGGTCCCTCTCGGGCCCTTTTTTGTTTTTGCGCATGACCCCGAGAGTTTGAAGCAGTTTCAAATCAGGTCATGCGGTAAGGAAGCCTCGACCAAATCAGCGCCAGCGGCGCCCCGGAGCGAACCATGAGTGACAGCAAGACACACGACTCCAACCAGATGACCGGCGCGGCGATGATCGTCCGCGCGCTCAAGGACCATGGGGTCAAGCACATCTTCGGTTATCCGGGCGGCGCGGTGCTTCCGATCTATGACGAGATTTTCCAGCAGAGCGATGTCGAGCACATCCTGGTGCGGCACGAGCAGGGCGCGGGCCATGCGGCCGAAGGTTACGCGCGCTCCACCGGTCTGCCCGGCGTTGCGCTGGTGACGTCCGGTCCGGGCGCCACCAACATGGTGACGCCGCTGACCGACGCGCTGATGGACTCGATCCCGCTGGTCTGCATCACCGGACAGGTGCCGACGCACCTGATCGGCAATGACGCGTTCCAGGAATGCGACACCGTCGGCATCACCCGGCCCTGCACCAAGCACAACTGGCTGGTGCGGCGGATCGAGGATCTGCCGAAGGTGCTGCATGAGGCATTCTATGTCGCGACCACCGGCCGTCCCGGCCCGGTGGTGGTGGACGTGCCGAAGGACGTGCAGTTCGCGACCGGCACCTATCATCCGCCGCGCAAGTCCGACGTGCATGTTTCCTACGCCCCGCGCGTGAAGGGCGATGCCGCGCAGATCCGCAAGGCGGTGGCGTTGCTCGCCTCGGCCAAGCGTCCCGTGATCTATTCCGGCGGTGGCGTGATCAATTCCGGCCGGGAAGCCTCGAAGCTGCTGCGTGAGCTCGTCGAGGTCACCGGATTCCCGATCACCTCGACGCTGATGGGCCTCGGCGCCTATCCGGCGTCGGGCAAGAACTGGCTCGGCATGCTCGGCATGCACGGCACCTACGAAGCCAACATGGCGATGCACGACTGTGACGTTATGCTGTGCATCGGCGCGCGTTTCGATGACCGCATCACCGGCCGCACCGACGCGTTCTCGCCGAATTCGAAGAAGATTCACATCGATATCGATCCATCGTCGATCAACAAGAATATCCGCGTCGATGTGCCGATCATCGGCGATGTCGCCAATGTGCTCGGCGACATCCTGACGGTGTTCAAGGCGGAAGCGAAGAAACCGAAGATCGATCCGTGGTGGTTCGAGATCGGGCGCTGGCGCGCGCGCAACTCGCTGGCCTACAAGAAGAACGACGACATCATCCTGCCGCAGTATGCGATCCAGCGGCTGTTCGAACTGACCAAGAAACACGACACCTACATCACGACGGAAGTCGGTCAGCATCAGATGTGGGCTGCGCAATTCTTCGGCTTCGAGGAGCCGCACCGCTGGATGACCTCCGGCGGTCTCGGCACCATGGGTTACGGCCTGCCGGCCGCGCTCGGCGTGCAGGTGGCGCATCCGGACAGCCTCGTGATCGATATTGCCGGTGATGCCTCGGTGCAGATGACGATGCAGGAGATGTCCTCGGCGGTTCAGTATGAACTGCCGATCAAGATCTTCATCCTGAACAACCAGTACATGGGCATGGTGCGCCAGTGGCAGCAGTTGTTGCACGGTAACCGGCTGTCGCATTCGTATTCCGAGGCGCTGCCGGATTTCGTCAAGCTCGCGGATGCATTCGGCTGCGTCGGACTTCAGGTGATGAAGCCCGCCGACCTCGACGGTGCGATCGATGAGATGATCAAGATCAAGAAGCCGGTGCTGTTCGATTGCCGTGTCGCCGCACTGGAAAACTGCTTCCCGATGATTCCGTCGGGCAAGGCCCATAACGAAATGCTGCTTCCGGCAGAAGCAAACGAAGAAGCAACGACCGCGGCGTTCGCCGGCGGCAAGGCGCTGGTGTGACAATGAAAGCAGATACAATGGAACAGCCCGCATCCGCGTACTTCATGGAGGAGCGTCACGATCCGAACGAGACGCACACGTTGTCCGTGCTCGTGCAGAACGAGCCGGGTGTGCTTGCGCGCGTGATCGGACTGTTTTCCGGCCGCGGCTACAACATCGACAGTCTCACGGTGTCGGAGACCGAACACGCCAAGCACATGTCGCTGATCACGATTGTCACGACCGGTACGCCGATGGTGATCCAGCAGATCAAGCATCAGCTCGACCGCATGATTCCCGTCTATCGCGTGGTGGACATGACGCTCACCGGCCGCGCCATCGAGCGCGAACTGGCGATGGTGAAGGTCAAGGGCACCGGCGATCTTCGCATGGAGGCGCTCCGGCTGTCGGAAGCGTTTCGTGCGCGGGTGATCGACGCCACCACCGAGAGCTTCGTGTTCGAGATCACCGGCGGCACCGCCAAGATCGACCAGTTCATCAACCTGATGGTACCGCTCGGGCTTGTCGAAGTGTCGCGCACCGGCGTCGCCGCCATCTCGCGCGGTCCGGAAAAAATGTAATCCCGCGCGCGCATCCTGCCCATGAAACCGATCGACATCGCACTCGCAATCGCGATTGCCGTGATCTGGGGAGTTGGCTTCGTGCTGACCCGGTTCGCGGTCGAAGAGATGTCGGCGACGCTGCTGACGACGCTGCGCTTCGGAATTACGGCGCTGCCATGCCTGTTTCTGCCGCGCCCGAAGCTGTCATGGGGGCTGATCATCGCGATCAGCTGGTTGCTGGTGGCGCAGTTCCTAGCGCAGACCTACGGCCTGGCGCATGGCGTGCCGGCCGGTCTGACTGCGGTGATCGTGCAGAGCCAGGCTCTGTTCACCGTCGCCTTCGCGGCGATTTTCCTGCGTGAGCTACCGACGCGGCTTCAGATGCTCGGCATCGCGATCGCGATGTGCGGGTTGCTGCTGATCTGCTTCACAGTCGGTTACGATTTCAGCGTCTGGGCGTTTTCGGTATCGATGACCGCGCCAATCAGCTTTGCGGTCTCCAACCTGATGCTTCGCCGCGCGCAGGATGTGTCGATGCTCGACCTGTTCGCATGGATTGGTCTCTTGGCAATGCTGCCGCTGCTCGTGGTTCTGTTCACCGTCGATGGGCCGGCCGTCACATGGCATGCACTGACGCACATGTCTCTTCTGGCGGCTTCGTCTGTGCTGGCGCTGGCGCTGCTCGGAACCACACTGGGTTACTGGATCTGGGGCCGGCTGCTGCGGAGGTATTCCGCCGCGCAGGTGGTGCCGTTTGCGCTGCTGGTGCCGTTTTTCGGCGCGGGTGCATCGAGTATCGTTTTCGGCGAGACGTTCGGGACGCTGCGCCTGACCGGTATGATCGTCGTTGTGTTCGGGATTGCGGTGATGCTGCTGTCGCGCCGCCCGCCGCCGCTGGTGGAAGTGGCCTGAACCATGATCTCTCAGCAACTCGCCATCGCCTTCATCGCCTTTGCTGCTGCGGCGCTGTTCACGCCGGGGCCTAACAACATCATGCTGATGGCGTCTGGGCTGAACTACGGATTTCGGCGAACATTGCCGCATGTCGCCGGTGTCACCATTGGATTCTCGTTTCTGGTGGCGGTGATCGGGCTCGGGCTTGGTGCGGTGTTCGCGGCCTACCCGGTGCTGCATACGATCCTGAAATATGCCGGCGCGGCTTATCTGATTTACCTTGCCATCGTGATTGCGATGTCTGGTCCCGCCGATACCGATGGAGCGGGTGAGGGCAAGCCGATGACGTTCCTCGGTGCGGCGATGTTCCAGTGGGTCAACGTCAAGGGCTGGGTGATCGCGGTGGGCGCCATTACCGCCTATGCCGCCATAGCAGCCTATCCGTTGAACATCGCGGCGCTTTCGATCCTGCTGTTCCTGATCGGCCTGGGGTCGTCGCTGACCTGGGTGCTGCTCGGGACCTCGCTGCAGGCGGTGGTGAAATCCCCCCGTGCGGTCCGCATTTTCAACGTCGTCATGGCCCTGCTTTTGCTGGCCTCGCTTTACCCCGTTCTGAAGGAGCCCTGATTTAGTTGCACTGCAGAAATGGGGCTTACGGGCTTGTCTCGTAGCACCAGCCGCCCTACACAACGGCGGCAATTCATCCGGGCCCTGGCCCGATCCCATCCGAAAAACGCACGAACAAGGCCAATCGTGGCCGCCTGAGAAGGAAAACGAAAATGCGTGTTTACTACGATCGCGACGCCGACCTGAACCTGATCAAGGGCAAGAAGGTGGTCATCGTCGGTTACGGCAGCCAGGGCCACGCCCACGCGCTGAACCTGAAGGACTCGGGCGTCAAGGATGTCGCTATTGCGCTGCGCAAGGGCTCTGCCACCGTCAAGAAGGCCGAGAACGCCGGCTTCAAGGTGATGGAAGTTGCCGACGCCGCAAAATGGGCCGACGTTGTGATGATGCTGACGCCTGACGAATTGCAGGGCGACATTTATCGCGATCATCTGCACAACAACATGAAGCAGGGCGCTGCGCTGCTGTTCGCCCACGGCCTCAACGTGCACTTCAACCTGATCGAGCCGCGCGCTGACCTCGACGTGCTGATGGTTGCGCCGAAGGGCCCCGGCCACACCGTCCGCTCCGAGTACCAGCGTGGCGGCGGCGTGCCGACCCTGATCGCGATCCACAAGGATTCGTCGGGCAACGCGCATGACCTCGGCCTGTCCTACGCCTCTGCCATCGGCGGCGGCCGCGCCGGCGTCATCGAAACCACCTTCAAGGAAGAGTGCGAGACCGACCTGTTCGGCGAGCAGGCTGTTCTTTGCGGTGGCACCGTCGAACTGATCCGCGCCGGCTACGAGACGCTGGTGGAAGCAGGTTACGCGCCGGAAATGGCCTACTTCGAGTGCCTGCACGAACTGAAGCTGATCGTGGACCTGATCTATGAAGGCGGCATCGCCAACATGAACTACTCGATCTCCAACACCGCCGAGTACGGCGAGTACGTCACCGGTCCGCGGATCATCACCGCCGAGACCAAGGCTGAGATGAAGCGCGTGCTGACCGACATTCAGTCGGGCAAGTTCACCCGCGACTGGATGCTGGAAAACAAGGTCAACCAGGCGTCGTTCAAGGCGACCCGCGCCCGCGCCAACGCGCACGACATCGAAGCGGTCGGCGCCAAGCTCCGCGACATGATGCCGTGGATCAAGGAAAAGGCGCTGGTCGACAAGACCAAGAACTGATCTCTCCTCCTTTCGGGAGGTCGGGCCGGCTGCCGCGAGGTAGCCGGCCTTTTCTTTTGGGGCAGCTGAACACCGGCTGAATGTCGGCCTTAACCGAACGAAATATGTCGCAGGGTCAGTCCCTTGTGGTTTCATGACGGTTCTATTACGTTTTTGTGACACGTCGCGGTTTCCGGCCGCGCGGTTGGCCTCCTGGTCTTCGCCAGCCAAGGCCTCGGACAGTGCCGGGTTTAGTTCGCGTCGAGGCAATGTTGCCGCTGCTGACACCAGCTTCTCCAGCGATGAATTCGATGGCCGCCCGCCGTCGCGTTCTGCCGTAGCGGAGCGCACCGTGTCCGTGATCACCACATCGACTCCGGCCTGCGGCAGGGTTCAACTTTGGCTGAAACGGCTCGGCGATACCGGGTGGCTCTGGCGTCTGCGTGTTGCGCTGATCGCGGCGATACATCTCACCGCTGTCTATGTTCTGGCGTCGGTCGAGTACGGCCCATTCGCGATGACGCTGGCGTTGCTGACATGGGGGCTGCTGAACTTCCTCTGGCTGGTCGCGTTCCGCCGTCCCGGCGTGTCCGCGGCGTTGTCGCTGGCGCTGGTCGCAGCCCTGATCGTGCTGTCGCAGTTCAAGTACGGGATCACGCAGCTCACGCTGACGTTTCTGGATTTTCTGATCATCGATCGCGACACGGTTTCGTTTCTGCATTCGATCTTTCCGCAGCTTAAGACGCAGTCCGTCCTGCTCGCGGCCATCGCTGTGCCTGTGATTTGGCTGATCTGGCGCGCCGACCCGTTCCGCATTCGCCGCGCGACGGCCGCTGCCGGTGCAGGCGTCTGCATGCTTGGCGTCGTCGGCCTGTCGGTAGCCAATCCCGAACAGCCGTGGGAGCCGTTCCAGGGCGTCAATCACATTTCCAATCTTGCGCGATCCGGGGTCGTCTCTGTGTCGCATCTGACATCGACGACAGGATGGATCGAGGCGGACTCGAAAAGCCTTGTCGGGTCCGCGCAGGCCACACCGCTCACCACCTGCGCGCCGCGCGGGAAGCGTCCGAACATCATCATGGTGCTGGACGAATCCAGCTTCGACATCACGGCTGCTCCCGGCATCAAGGTGCCTGAGGACTATCGGAACTATTTCAAATCCTCCGACGGGCAGAGGCGCTCGTTCGTCACGGAATCCAGCGGCGGACCGACCTGGTACACCGAGTTCAACGTGCTGACCGGCCTGTCGGCGCGGTCGTTCGGCAAGATGAAGTTCTATGTGACGCGAATTACGGCGGGGAAGATTTCACGCGGACTGCCGCAGGCGTTGCAACGCTGCGGCTACCGGACATTCTCGCTGTATCCGACGTACGGGAATTTCCTCAGCGCACGGAATTTCCAGACCTCTGCCGGTGTCGGGAAATTCATCGACATGGCCGACATGGGCGTCAGCGAGGACATGCAGCCCGACAAGTTCTACTTCGATCAGGCGTTGCAACTGATCGCGCGGGAGCGCAAGACCGAGCAGCCGATGTTCGTCTTTGTCTACCTGACCGCCAATCATTTTCCATGGACGTCGACCTATCGCTCCGATCTCACGCCGGCTGGGTGGAAGGCGCCGGGCAATACGGCTGAAGTCGACGAATACATCCGCCGCCAGACCATGACGGCATCGGACTATGCGAGCTTCGTGGCGCGGCTGAAGAGCGAGCATCCGGATGAGCCGTTCCTGCTGGTGCGGTTCGGCGACCATCAACCCGCGATCTCGCAGAAGCTGCTGGAGCCGAAGCTGCCGCAGCCGCTGCTCGCCGATCGCATCATGACGCACGATCCGCGCTACTACAAAACCTACTATGCGATCGACGCACTCAACTACAAGCCGGACATGTCGTCGGCTCTGGAGACGCTTGATGCGGCTTATCTGCCGCTTGCGATTCAGGATGCAGCAGGTATCCCGCTCGATCCGTCGTTCATCGAGCAGAAGAAGATCATGCTCCGCTGCCGGGGCCTGTTCTATTCGTGCAAGGATGGCGCGGAAGCGAGGCGCTTCAACCGCCTGCTGATGGACGCCGGGTTCGTGAAGAATCTCTAGCGCTTTCCAATTTTCTCCCACAGCCACCGCGCCACCGCATCCGGCGAACTCGTACCGTTACCGTTGCTGGCACGCAGGTTGGCCTCGCGCATGGTGGCGATATCGATCTTGCCGAGCAATGGTTGCAGTGCGTCGCGCAGCTTCGTGTCGCCGGCGCGTTTCGGCGCAATCAGCACGACAGCGTCATAGGGCGGGATTGCAGCCTTCGGATCGTTCAGCACGACGAGATCGTATTTCGCGATCAGCCCGTCGCTGGTGTAGCCCGCAATCACATCCACCTCGCCGGATGCAACCGCCGCGTACATGAAGTCGGGCTGCATCTGCCGCTGCTGGCGAAAAGCGAGATTGTAACTCCGGCGCAGCGCCGCCCATTCCGGCCGAGAGAAGAACTCATAATCGCCCGCGATCGAGAGCGAGGATGCGCGCGGCGCGAGATCGGCAATGGTACGGATGCCGAGTTCTTCGGCGCGCTTGCGCGGCATCACCAGCGCATAGGCATTCTCAAATCCAAGTTCGCCGAGCAGGGAAATCCCGTATTTGTCTTTGAGCGTTGTTGCCAGGTCGCTCAGCAATTCCTTGCGGGGCTTGATGTCGATGCGCGTGAGCTGGTTGGCCCACAGCGTGCCGGAATAATCCACATAGACGTCGATGTCACCGGAGGCGAGTGCTTCGAAGATCACATTGGAGCCGAGGCCTTCGCGCGGCGTGGCCGACAGCCCCGCGGCCTGCAAGCGCTGGGCGATCAGCGAGGAGAGAATGTACTGCTCGGTGAAAGTCTTAGCACCGACGACATAGCTCGTTTTGCCGCGAGCCATTGCAGGCACCAGCGTCGCCGCGATCAAGGCGACAAGGCCAAGACAGCCGGCAATGATGCGCGTGCGGCTGTTCAGTTTCACGCCGCCTTCGATCAGCGCCAGCAACTGATCGACTGCGAGGGCCAGCAAAGCCGCGGCGGCGCAGCCGAACAGCACGAATACCCAGTTCTGCGTCTGCAATCCGGCGAAGATGTAGTTGCCAAGGCTTGTCTGGCCGATCGGCGTCGAGAGTGTTGCCGTGCCGATCACCCAGACGGCAGCAGTGCGGATACCGGCCATGATCACCGGCAGCGCCAGCGGAAGCTCAACCATCGTGAGCGATTGCCGCTGTGTCATGCCGACACCTTCCGCGGCTTCCATGATCGCAGGATCGATCCCCTGCAATCCGGTGATGGTGTTCCGTAGCACCGGCAGCATGCTGTAGAGCGCCAGCGCCAGAACCGATGGCAGGAACCCGAAGGCCGAAAAGCCATGGCCGAACCATTGCAGCGACAGTCCGGCCAGCGCTAGTAACAACGGATAGAACAGCGCGAGAAGGGCGAGGCCTGGCACGGTCTGCACGATGCTGGCGACGCCGAGCGCGATGTCACGCGGCAACGGCCGCTTTCGGACGATCAGCGCAAGGGGAAAGCTGATCACGAGCCCGAGCGCCAATGCCGTCAGGCTGACGCGGACGTGACTGCCCAGATAGTCGGGCAGGCGCGTCAGGGCGTCGCTCCAGCGCGGATCGGACCAGAAATTCATGCCCGATCCTTTGGCAATAATTCCTGCAATCGCTCGGCCTGCCGGCGCGGGGCGTTGAGCAGTTCGCCGACATAGGCGTCGCGGCTGTTCGATAACTCCCGCGCCGCGCCTTGCGCGACCAGACGCCCGGCGCACATGACTGCGACGCGGTCCGCGAGCAGCAGCGCTTCCGTCATGTCGTGAGTGATCATCACCGTGGTTAGCCCGAGGCTGCGATGCAGTGCGCGATAATCTTCGCCAAGCGCATCGCGGGTGAGGGGATCGAGCGCGCCAAACGGCTCGTCCATCAAAACGATCCTTGGATTTGCTGCCAACGCGCGCGCCACGCCGACGCGCTGGCGCTGGCCGCCAGAAAGTTCGTGCGGAAACCGGTCTTTGTGCGCCCGCTCCAGTCGGACCAGATCGATCAATTCATCGACGCGCGCGGAAATCTTTTGAGCCGGGGTGCCCAGCAGCCGCGGTGTGATGCCGATATTGTCTGCGACGGTCATGTGCGGAAAAAGTCCGCCGCTCTGGAATACGTACCCGATGCTTCGGCGAAGCGCGATGGGATCGAGTCCGCGCACATCGTCGCCGTGAACGCGCACAGTGCCGCTGTCGGGTGCGATCAGGCGATTGGCCAGCCGCAGCAGCGTGGTTTTGCCGGAGCCGGAGCCGCCGACGACGGCCAGAAATTCTCCGGCCGTCACATCGAGCGAGACGCCGTCGATGGCCTTGATACGGCCTCGCTCGAAGCTCTTGCCGACATTGTCGTAGGCGATGGACGGCGCGGCACTGGTCATGCCGCATGATGGACCATCGGTGCTAGGCTGTCGACGGGCCGAGCGCCGCCGTGTAGCGTGCCGCGATCAATCGGAGAGTTATCGTCATGGCCAGGAACGGCAAGTCCGCGCAACCGAGCGTGAAACAGTTGAAGTCCTATGTGGACCCGTTCCGGGTCGATGGTTCGCAGGAATTTCACCTTAAATCACACAAGCCCGGCGAGAAGGGCGGCCTCGACAAGGACGCGGCGCGCGCGCTCGTCGACGCCAATCGCGGAAGAATGCGCGAGCTGCAGGAGAAGCTTTATGCGCAGGATCGCTGGTCGGTGCTGCTGATCTTCCAGGGCATGGATGCCGCCGGCAAGGACAGCGCTATTGAAAACGTGATGTCGGGCATCAATCCGCAAGGCTGTCAGGTCTATTCGTTCAAGCAGCCATCCACGAAAGAGCTCGATCACGATTTCATGTGGCGGACCTCGAAGTGCGCGCCCGAGCGCGGGCGGATCGGCATCTTCAATCGTTCCTATTACGAAGAGGTGCTGGTGGTTCGTGTGCATCCAGAGATTCTGGCGAAGCAGCGGATTCCGCCTGAACTGGTGACGAAGAATATCTGGCGCGAACGCTTCGAGGATATTACGTCGTACGAAAGATATCTTGCGCGCAACGGCACGCTGATCCTGAAATTCTTTCTCAACATTTCCAAGGAGGAACAGCGCCAGCGTTTTCTCGATCGGCTCGATCAGCCGGCGAAGAACTGGAAGTTCTCGCTCGGCGATGTGGCTGAGCGCAAATTATGGGACAAGTATCAGGCGGCCTATCAGGATCTGATCCATCATACGTCGGCAAAGCATGCGCCATGGATTGTCGTGCCAGCCGACCACAAATGGTTTGCCCGCCTCGTGATCAGCTCAGCCATTGTGACCGCGATTGAAAAACTCAACCTGAAATTTCCTGAAGCCGACAAAGGCGACGCAGGTGAACTGAAAGAGGTGAAGATCGCCCTCGAACGAGAGGGACAAGGCGCGGCCGTTCGTGTGCCGAAAGCAAAGGTTGCGCCCTCGAAAAAGGGAACTGTTTGATAGGATTGCGACCCGTTTCGGTCTGCCCCCATAATTCACAGTTCCCATATTGCGGGTTGCCGAGAGCGCCTGCCGAAAATATTATGCAGATGGGCGAGGATTCCTTCTGTGGCTAACCTGCGTACGCTTGTTTTCTTGTTGCTCTTGATCGGCCTCGGCGCCGCATTGAGTCCGATGGCGCATGCCGAGTGGTGGAAGTTTTACACTCCAAAAGACTTCGAGGAGTGTTCCCAAAGCGCGGGACAGCCAGGACTTTCGAAGGATGCCCAGGAAAAGATCATCTCGGGATGCGATTCAAAATTCGCAGGTCGGCGCAAGGCGGGCGGCGGCTACACGTATTTCGATTTCATGCAAAACCGTCACTTCGACATCGCCGGTCCAAATCCCACACCGCAGGAATTGAAGCGGATGGATCAGGAATATCTGGCCTATCTTGAGGTGAACCCTGAGCCTCCCGTTGAGGTTGCTGACGCAGGTCAGGCCATCGCGGCGATCAATAATCAGATGAGGCCTGTCAGCCAGAACCCGGCGCAGCCCGCGGTTGCCGCAAAGCAGCCTGTTGCCGCTCCTCCGGTGCGGGCTCGCAAAAAGCCGGCCTGCAAGGACGATGCATTGGCCTGCGGGCTGGCAAAAATCACGGCCACCGTGACGGATCTGAAGCACGCCTTGCTGGGCGCGGATGCCAAACGAGAGGCGCCTCAGCCTGCCGCCATCCGCCCGCCCAGGGCGATAGGGCAGCCTTCCTGACCAATCTTTGGCGTTGCGGGACCTCGCCGTTCTCGTCTAGAACGGCCTGACGGAACGCTTCGGCAACCATCCATCAATGATTTTGGGCCGATTATGCGGTTTCGAGGATGAAATCGATGATTCGCTACGGCATTCAGGGACAGCAGGGAACGGTGGCATTCGCCGCCGGGCTCGACGCGATTCCTGCTGCGCCGATTTCGTCCCTTCTTGGCGGGCTTCTGCTTCTTATCTGCCCCTGAGGGCCGTCTGGGCATTTGCGCCTGGGCACTCAGGGGTTCGACGACAGCACCGAAACCCGAGCGCCCTGACGTGGCGCATCTGACCAAAGGATTTTCCCAATGAATACCGCGAACAAGTCCGACAAGGACCGCGTCGTTATCTTCGACACCACCTTGCGTGACGGCGAGCAATGCCCCGGAGCGACAATGACCTTCGAGGAAAAGCTCGAGGTCGCGGATTTGCTCGACTCCATGGGCGTCGACATCATCGAGGCCGGTTTTCCGATCGCCTCCGACGGCGATTTTGAAGCCGTCCGCGAAATCGCCAAGCGCACGAAGAACGCTGTGGTTTGCGGTCTCTCCCGCGCGGCCCACAAGGACATCGACCGCTGCGCCGAGGCAATCCGTCCGGCGCGCCGCGGCCGCATCCACACCTTCCTGTCCACCTCGCCGGTGCACATGAAGTACAAGCTGCAGATGGAGCCGGCGGATGTGCACGAACTGGTGATCTCGCAGGTCACGAGGGCGCGCAATCACACCGATGACGTCGAGTGGTCGTCGGAAGACGGCACCCGCACGGAATTCGACTTCCTGTGCCGCTGCGTGGAATCGGCGATCAAGGCTGGTGCCACCACCATCAATATCCCGGACACCGTCGGCTACAGCGTGCCGGAGGAATACTACGACCTGTTCAAGCGCGTGCGCGAGACGGTGCCGAATGCCGACAAGGCGGTGTTCTCGGTGCATTGTCACAACGATCTCGGCATGGCGGTGGCGAATTCGCTGGCCGGTGTCCGTGCGGGTGCGCGGCAGATCGAATGCACCATCAACGGCATCGGCGAGCGTGCGGGCAATGCCGCGCTCGAGGAAGTCGTGATGGCGATGCGCGTGCGCAACGACAAGTTGCCGTACTGGAACAACATCGACACGACGATGCTGACGCGCGCATCGAAGTCGGTGGCTGCGGCGACGTCGTTCCCGGTGCAGTACAACAAGGCCATCGTCGGTCGTAATGCCTTCGCGCACGAAAGCGGCATCCATCAGGACGGCATGCTCAAGAACGCGCAAACCTACGAGATCATGCTGCCGGAGACGGTCGGCGTGAAGCAGACCTCGCTGGTGATGGGCAAGCATTCCGGCCGCCATGCCTTCATCCACAAACTGGAGGACATGGGCTACAAGCTGGCGCAGAACCAATTGGAAGACGCCTTCGTGCGCTTCAAGGCTTTGGCCGACCGCAAGAAGGACATCTACGACGAAGACATCGAGGCGCTGGTCGATCAGGAGATCGCCCATTCGCACGACCGGATTCATCTCGTGTCCCTGACGGTGATAGCCGGCACGCATGGACCGCAGCGCGCGACCATGAAGCTCGATATCGATGGTCAGGTCAGAATCGAGGAAGCCGAGGGCAACGGTCCGGTGGACGCCACGTTCAACTGCATCAAGTCGCTGGTGCCGAACGAAGCAAAGCTGGAACTCTATCAGGTCCATGCGGTAACTGCCGGCACCGATGCGCAGGCCGAGGTCTCCGTGCGGCTGTCGCAGGACGGGCGTTCCGTCACGGCGCGTGCTGCGGATCCTGACACGCTGGTGGCTTCGGCGAAGGCGTATCTCAGTGCGCTGAACAAGATTGTCATGAAGAAGCAGCGTGACACGTCTGCGGTGGCTGCCGCGGGTCACTGATCGTCTCTTCACCTGCGAATAAACGAAACGCGGTGCATCTTGGTGCACCGCGTTTTGCGTTGCAGCAATCGCGACGGCGCGCCCCCTTCTAACGGGCAATGGTCTTGACCACGCCAGTCTGCGATGATCCGGTTTGGTCCGGAATTAAGCCTCGGAACAACCGCGGCTCAACAATGCCTTTGGGAGGTAACATGAAAAAACTCATTCTGGCTGCGGCTTCAGTCGCCGTGCTTGCGCTCGTTGGACCTGCCACGGCGCAATCGCCGATCGTCATCAAGTTCAGCCATGTCGTCGCGCCGAACACGCCGAAGGGGCAGGGCGCCGAGAAATTCAAGCAGCTTGCCGAGAAGTACACGAACGGCAAGGTGAAGGTTGAGGTCTATCCGAACTCCCAGCTCTACAAGGACAAGGAAGAGGTCGAAGCGCTTCAGCTCGGCGCCGTGCAGATGCTGGCGCCGTCGCTTGCCAAGTTCGGTCCGCTCGGCGTGAAGGAATTCGAGGTGTTCGATCTGCCTTACATCCTTCCGGACAAGGCGGCGCTCGGCCGCATCACCAAGGGTCCGGTGGGGCAGGGGTTGCTCGCCAAGCTTGAGCCGAAGGGCATCAAGGGACTGGCGTACTGGGACAACGGCTTCAAGATCATGACGGCCAACAAGCCGATGCATAAGGTTGCTGATTTCCAGGGCCTGAAGATGCGCATCCAGTCGTCGAAGGTGCTGGAAGCCGAGATGCGCGCGCTCGGCGCCATCCCGCAGGTGCTGGCATTCTCCGAAGTCTATCAGGCGATGCAGACCGGCGTTGTCGACGGCAACGAGAACACGCCGTCGAACGTCTACACCCAGAAGATGCACGAAGTGCAGAAGCACGCCACCATCTCGAACCACGGCTACATCGGCTATGCGGTGATCGTGAACAAGAAGTTCTGGGATGGCCTTCCGGCGGACGTGAAGCCGCAAGTCGAGAAGGCGATGGCGGAGGCGACGGAGTTCGCCAACGACATTTCGCAGAAGGAAAACGACGACGCGCTGGCGGCGATGAAGAAGGCGGGAACCACCACCTTCTACGAATTGACCCCCGCGGAGCGTGCCGAGTGGATGAAGGCCCTCGAGCCGGTCACCAACGATATGGCGTCGCGCGTCGGCAAGGATCTGATCACGGCGTTCCAGAAGGAAGCCAACGCCAAGACGAATTGAGACAGCTTTCGTGACAGGAAAGTGGTCCGGGATCGACCCGGGCCACTTTCGTCTGATAGGATGATGCGGGGCGTCAGCTGAATATCGGACCGCGCGAAGACGCGGCCGCTGCGGGTGGGGACAAACTTGAAATCATTCATGCGCATCCTCGATCGCCTCGAGGAAACCCTGATCGCGACGCTGATCGCGGCCGCAACCATCGTGATCTTTGTGGCCGTTGCGCATCGCTACACCACGGATTTCGTGGTCAGCCATCGCAGCTGGCCCGGCGCGGTGCCCGCTTATGTGTTTCTCAGCAAGATTCATCTGTCCTGGGCGCAGGAGCTTTGCATCTACATGTTCGTGTGGATGGCGAAGTTCGGCGCGGCCTATGGCGTGCGCACCGGCATTCACGTCGGTGTCGACGTTCTGGTTCTGGCGCTGAGTCCGAAGTGGCGGAAGTGGACCATCCTGTTCGGCTTGCTGTGCGGCGCGCTGTTCACCGGCATCATCGGCACCATGGGCGCCAGTTTCGTTTACGGCCTGTCGCACACCGATCAGACCTCGCCCGATCTCGAACTGCCGAGTTGGATCGTTTATCTCTGCATTCCGCTCGGATCGTATCTGATGTGCTTCCGGTTCCTGCAGGTCGCGTTCTCCTACTGGAAGACCGGCGATCTGCCGCATCACGATCATACGCACGTTGAAGGTATTGAAGTCGATACTGCGGTTGGTCCGACGCCGGAGGGCGTCCGATGACAACCGTAATCATTTTCGCGCTTCTCATCGCCTTGATGCTGACGGGTATGCCGATCTCGATCGCGCTCGGCCTGACGGTTCTCACGTTCCTGTTCTTCCTGACCAGCGTGCCGATCGAAGCGGTGGCGCTGAAGCTGTTCACGGGCATCGAGAACTTCGAGATCATGGCGATCCCGTTCTTCATCCTTGCCGGCAACTTCCTCACTCACGGCGGCGTCGCCAAACGCATGATCAATTTCGCGACCTCGATGGTCGGGCATTGGTATGGCGGCCTCGGTCTCGCGGGCGTGATGGCCTGCGCTCTGTTCGCGGCGATTTCCGGATCATCGCCTGCCACTGTGATCGCGATCGGCTCGATTTTGATGCCGGCAATGGTCGCGCAGGGCTTTCCCAAGCGCTTTGGCGCCGGCGTCATCACGACCTCGGGCGCGCTGGGGATTCTGATTCCCCCATCCATCGTGATGGTGATCTACGCGGTCGCGACCGGCGGCAGCGTAGCCTTCGGTCCCGGCGGCGAACGCGTAACATCGGCATCGGTCGGACAGTTGTTCATGGCGGGCGTGATTCCCGGACTGATGCTGGCCTCGCTGCTCGGTCTGACGACGGTCTACCGCGCATGGAAGTTCGATTATCCGCGGCTGCCCCGCGCGACATGGGTCGAACGGTTCAAGGCATTCCGCGAGTGCATCTGGGGCCTGCTGCTGATCGTGATCGTGCTCGGCGGCATTTACGCGGGCCTGTTCACGCCGACGGAAGCGGCGGCCATGAGCGCGGTCTATGCGTTCGTGATCGCGGTGTTCGTCTACAAGGACCTGACGATCAAGGACGTGCCGCGCGTGCTGCTCGGCTCCGCCAGCATGAGCGCGATGATTCTCTACATCATCACCAACGCCGTGCTGTTCTCGTTCCTGATGACCAGTGAGCAGATTCCGCAGCAACTGACCGCATGGATGCTGGAGAAGGGCGTCAACTGGGTCACCTTCCTGATCTTCGTCAATGTCCTGCTGCTGGTGGCAGGCAACGTGATGGAAGCCAGCTCCATCGTGCTGATCACCGCGCCGATCCTGTTCCCGATCGCGGTGAAGCTCGGCATTCATCCGGTGCACCTCGGCATCCTGATGGTGGTCAACATGGAGGTCGGCATGTGCCACCCGCCGGTGGGCCTCAATCTCTATGTCGCGTCCGGCATCGCCAAGATGGGCATCACTGAGCTCACGATCGCGGTGTGGCCGTGGCTGCTGACAATGCTGATGTTCTTGTTGGCCGTGACCTTCGTGCCGGAAATCTCGCTGTGGTTGCCGCGAACGTTGGGGATGCTGAATTAATGCGCGTTCACCTAGCTGTCCAAAGCTTAAGTTGAAAGCGGCGCGGCGGGTGTCATCTTCGGGGGAGTTTCACCCGGAGATGCCCCCATGAAAAAAGCTATCCTCGCCGGCGTCGCGGCAGTTGCGATCATTGGCTCGACCGCCGTTTACGCGCAGCATCGCCATCATCATCACCGCATGAGCATGGAAGATCGGGCGGCCTTCGTCGATGCGAAGATCGCGTCGGTGAAAGCCGGTCTTCAGCTCACGCCGGACCAGGAAAAGCTTTGGCCGCCGGTCGAGGCGGCGGTACGAGATTTCGCCAAGCAGCGCATGGCGCAGGCCAATGCACGCGCCAGCGAACGCGATGCGCGCCGCGCCGAACGCGACCAGAAGGGCACTCAGGACGGCAAGCCGTCAGCCCCCGATCAGACCCGCGATCCGGTCGCCCGGCTCCGTGAGCGCGCCGATCGGATGGCCGAGACCGCTGCCGGTCTGAAGAAGATCGCCGATGCCGCCGACCCGCTCTACAAGACCCTCAACGACGGCCAGAAGCGCCGGCTGGCGGTGCTGACCCGGATGGGCGGCCATCATGGCTGGCGCGGACGGGGCTTCGAGCGCGGGCTGGACGGCGACCGATTCGACCGGGATCGCCGTCCTGACCGTGATCGCGGCGCAGGCGGCTCCGAACGCCTCTGAGAGACCGGCTGAAAGCCTGTCGTTAAGGTAAAAAACCGCCGGTTTTCCGGCGGTTTTTCTCGTTCGGAACCACTCCGATTTTCCCGCCGCCCAAGGCCGGGAAAACCTTGCAACCTTGCTGGACATGGCCGTTTCGCTTTGCTAAACGACGCCGTCCTCAACGGACATCCGGATTGGATCCGGGCGCATAGCTCAGTTGGTAGAGCAGCTGACTCTTAATCAGCGGGTCCCAGGTTCGAGCCCTGGTGCGCCCACCAAACAAATCAAACAGGTTGTTGTTTTGGATTGGTGAGGGCGAGTCGATGTTTCGGCTTAGCCGACCGGTTTGTCCGGGCGGCGGATGCGTCAGAACTGCCCGGCCACCGTCAGGCGAACTGCAAGCGGTTCGACGGGATGCAGAACCCGGTCCATGACTCCATTCGCGCACACAGCCGCTGGCGGTATGCCCGCCTGGCATTGCGCGAACAGCGCGTCGGTCTTCAGCAGCGAGCCATAGGCGTAGGTGATCTGGTCGGACTTGCTGTCGGTCAGATTGTAGGCGTCGAGTTGAATGCGCCATCCGTTCTCAAACCGGTAGCCGACCTGGCCGTTGAGAAGACCTGTCGCCGGTGAAACGAAAGCGCCGTCTTCCGTGAGCGGCCGCGGCCCAAAATAACGATACCGCAATGCGCCAAACCATCCTGTCCGCTCGCCGATTCTGACACCGGCAGATGCGATCATGTTGGGCGCACCTGGAATGTAATTGCCTGGCGCATTTCCGATCTGGGCCGCGGGATAACCCGCCAGTTCGGCATAGGCCGGGGGCTGATCCGGATTGGTGCCGCGGAAGCGCGCATGCGTGACGGCAATGTCGCCGTCGAACGCCAGCCATGAGGCCGGCTGATAGTGATTGGTCCATTCGACGCCATAGCGCCGGCTGGGACGGCTCGGCTCGGTGTCGCCGGCGTCGCCGACGAACAGAATTTCGGATGCGGAATCCAGCACGAACAGACTTAGAGAACTGTCCAGACCGGGAATAAGCTTGGTGCGGATTCCGACCTCAGCTCCGCGCGTCTTGACCAGGAACGGTGATGACGACACGGCTTCGCTTGGGTCGGTTGGTGATACCTTGATGGTCACGCCTCTGGCGTCATTGCTGTGGAAGCCTTCGCCGGCGTTGATGAAGAATTCCGTCTTGGCGAACGGTCCGAACACGATGCTGGCCTTTGGGCTGCCGATTGCGGACGTCGCCTTGCCGGAATTCACCGGATTGAGAAGTGAATTGACATTGGTCGCATAGAAATCGCCGCGATAGCCGACAATGGTTCTCAGCCAGTTGGTCCAGTAAACGGTATTTTGTATGAACAGGCCGGTGCTGCCTTCCTGCACCTTGTCGTCTCGCGTGCCGGACAGGAATTGGCGCTGAACCGTGTTCGAGAGTCCGACCCTGATGGAATCGTAGCGGTTCTGTATGCCGACCTCTGTTTGCATGGGCAGGCCGGCGAAGGTGTGGTTGAACGTATGAGATGCGTTCAGACCGCCGATCACGCGACTGTCGCGCTGATGGAACTGATCCCCATTGAGAGGATCGCCGGGAGGCACCATGGCGTCGTTCAAGAAATAGGTGAAGTTGTTGTAGAGGTCGAGCGAACTCCTGATGACGTAGAAGTTGACCTTCGTGGTTCCCTCCGCCTCGGTCTTCCTGAACTGGCCAGAAATCGAGAAGCGATTGGATCTGCCGCCGTCGGTAGGATCGAGCGCGCCGTAAAGGCCGATCAGTCCTTGCGAGATCGCGCGCAGCGGAATCTGGTCGGTCGAATTCCAGCTGTTGCTGTAAGCCATGCCGGTCAGCGAGAAGCCGTTATCGGGCGTGCCCTGCGTGTAGCGGACAACGCTGTTGAGCTTGCGCACCTTGTCCGGATTGTCCCACGGGCCGTTGTAGGTGCCGGCTTCACCGGCCACGAGCAGCGTGCCGTCTCCAACTTTCCCGGATGTGATTCCGAGCATCCGGCGATACCCGAAGCTGCCGATGGTGGATGACAGCGTCGATTTCGCGATGCTGTCGATGAGATTGATGTGGACCGCACCCACCGAGGAGAAGTCGCCTTCATCGGCGAAGTAGGGGCCCTTCCTGATGTTGACCGAATGGATCAGTTCCGGGATCAGAAAATTCAGATCGGCATAGCCCTGTCCGTGGCCATGGGTGCGCATGTTGACAGGCATCCCGTCGACGGAAATGGCGAGATCCGTCCCGTGGTCGAGATTGAAGCCGCGCAGAAAGTACTGGTTGGCTTTGCCCTCGCCGCTGTGCTGCGTGATCATCAGGCCGGGAACAACCTCAAGGGCCTCAGCGGGGCGCGAGATGGGTCGTGCGTTGACCTCTTCACCACTGACATTCTTTTCGCTGGCCGAGGAAACCGGCTCGCCCATCGATGCGTCAGTGGACGGCGGCGTATTGTTGACTCTCGTTGTTGAAACGTTGCTCCGCCGATTGCCGACCACTTCGATCGAAGGAAGCGTGCTGGCGGCGGGAGCAGACGCCTGCTGAGCCGCAGTTTCGGATGCGAGCATGAGCGAGGAAACGAGGGCGACAAGTCCGGCCTGTGCGGCGTCGGTCTTGATGCGCCGCATCAGAGGCGAGCGGAAGGTTTCTTTGAAAATGGAAGGTTCGATCTCGCCCACGGCCTGTCTGCACTCAGTAATATAAAGTCGCGCCAGCCATGCTGGCGAGTATGACGATATTTCTAAATCATCATACACGAGGAAGGCAATCGAGCGAGCTCATAAAGTCGGCACCGGATGCACTGTCTGGCTCGCTCGAGCTGGGTAACCGCTCCGTTGCGGCAGCATCCGTTAAACTACGGATGCGCTGTCAGTGGCTGCTCATAAGTCGTTCTACGGCTTCGCTTTCTGTGGTGGTGCATGACAGACAACGGATAGGGCGCCAACGGCACGCTTGATATGCGCGCCGCCCGATGTCTAGAGTTGGGGAGTTTTTGAATTTCTGATTTTTCAAATTTTTCAATCAAAAGAGATTTTTCATGCTGGGTCAGATCTATCAGGTCTTTCGCGATTCAAAGTGGATGATCGCGATTACGCTGCTGCTTTGCGGCGCTCTGTTGTTGCCGAACCAGGTCATCGAACTTTATCGCATCGCGGCGATCGAAGGCGGAATTGTCGCGCTCTTTATGTTCGGAGCGGTAGCCCTTATCGGTTTGGCGATCTGGCTGGGCGCGATACAGATTGCTGCGCAAACACAGTCGTCAGGCAGTATAGCAGATCCCTGCGCGGCCAAGCTGAACAACTATCTGCCTGTCGTACTGGGAACGTTCCCGCTTTTATGCGCTGCCATCGCTCTGTTCCGCTCCCGGCCGTCACTGGACAAAGTGTCGGAGGAGGCGCGGCAGGTCGGAAGCGTGCTCCGTGTGCAGTACGACACGCTGGTCGTGGTCAAGGACACGCTCCTGATTTACGGATTCGTGTTTCTCGCGATGGCCTGTCTGATCGCAGCAGCGATGTCCATGCTGAACAGCCGCATACTCGCAGTTTCCATCAAGACAAACCGGGTCTACTTTGCAAGGCGGCGGTTCCTTGCTGCGACGGCGATTATCACCATCCTGCTTGCGGTTCTGTTCGTCCGCTACCCTGTCGGCTTTGCGAGCGCTCTCGGGAGCTTTGGCGTCCTTGCGCTGTTCACGGTCTGCCTGACCGCCGTATGCGTTCATCTCTCGTTGATCACCATCAGGGATCGCATCCCGTACATCCCGCTGATCCTGATTGGCGTGCTGCTCATTTCGCTGTTTGATCTCAACGACAATCATGTGATCAGGACGCTGCCGGCAAAATCGCCTGCGGACGGCGAAACCAGCATGCCGAAGCGCCTGAACGCCAGCGCGGCGTTTGAGACGTGGCTCGCTCAGCGCGGTCTGCCGATTGGAGGGCCCTACAACAAGAGCCCGTATCCGGTGTTCGTCGTCACGGCACAGGGCGGCGGAATTTACGCGGCGTACAACGCCGCCATATTTCTCGCTCGCATGCAGGATCTTTGCCCGACCTTTCACCATCATCTGTTCGCAATCAGCGGGGTATCTGGCGGCAGCATAGGAGCATCCACCTTTGCGGCGGCGCTGGACGCGGCAGGCAAGGCGGGTCCTCAGCCGGGCGATGTTTCGCCGGACCCCTGTCCACGAATGAGGCGCTTTCTGTCGAACGCACATGCCGACAATCTGGACATCATCGGGAACACCGAGGCGAACGTAGACCTCGCCCTGTCTTCCGATTTTCTGTCTCCGCTCCTGGCGTCAACGCTGTTTCCCGATTTCATGCAATCGCTGATTCCAAGACCCGTTGGCTCGCTTGATCGTGCCCGGGCGCTGGAGTTCACGCTCGAGTCGGCGGCGCAACAGATGTATGCGCGCAAGCAATCACCGATCGGGTCCAGTGACAGCAAGACGGTCCTGACATCGGGAAAGCCGCGAAATCTTCTGGAGGACAGTTTTCAGGCTCACTGGAGCCCATCAGGAGCGATTCCGGCCCTTCTGCTGAATGCGACCGACAGTGGTTCCGGCAAGCGCATCGTCATGTCGCCGTTCGACCTCGACAAGGCGAAGTCCGAGGCGTCTGATATTTGCGTTCTAGCGCCGGCGAAGCGCGCCGATGACTTTGCGCTCAGCACAGCGGCCTTCATTAGTGCGCGATTTCCGTGGGTGACGCCCGCGGCGACGACGCGTCTGCTCGACCCCAATCCCTGCATTGCAGACAAGCTCGTCAAGAAGATCAGGCTTGTCGACGGCGGCTACATCGACAACTCGGGCGTCGAGACTGCGCTTGATCTGGTGACCGAGATGAAGAGAGCGGTGAGGGACAAGGGTGGAGACACCGGCGGAGATCCGTTCCCGATTTATCTGATTTCCCTGTCGAGCGGTGATTTCCCGAGCAAGCGCGATTACTCCATGAACGAGTTGATGGAGCCCATCCGTGCATTGCTGAACGGGCGGGAAGCGCGGGCGGCGATCGCTCTCAACAGGGCCCGGACGGAATCCCAGATCGTAAAGGTGAGCGGCCAGCCGGAGCTGCCGCGGTTCAACCGCACCAATTTGCGGAGTTACTTCTATGATCTTCCGCTTGGCTGGGCGATGTCCGACAAGACGCGCGACATCATTGCGCTCGACAGCGGGCGGTTTTGGGATTGCCAGCCCAGTACGAGTTTTGTGCAGACAAACGTCAACCTGAGCAACGCAGATTGCGTCCAGCTTCAGATCTATCACCTGCTCAACGGTTCAGCGACTTCCGCACTGGCCGGCCTTGAACAGGCAAACAAGATAGCAGCCCGCATGGCTGACCTTGCGAAGGCGGAAGGCGACCCGCCGAAGCGTGTCGATCATGAAAATCTGCTGAGTTGCTATGAGCGTGGATGGCAGGACGAAAAGTTCAGGGAATGGGAGAAGGTCAAGGGGACGACGCTGACGCCCTACAAGAAGAATTATCTTTCCCACAATCAGGCGGAGCATGTCAGAGAATTGCTTCGTGAATGGGATCGGCTCAACACTCTCACGGACCCGTCGGTCCTGTCCGGTGTCAAGGATCCGGCCGTCCTCGCATATGTCCTCGGATCACTGTCCTACGACAGCAATGATTTCCGGCGGCTCACCGAGAATGTGACTTTCAAGTCCGCCAGCCAGATCGAGGCAAGCCCATGGTGGTCGCGAATCCAGCGGATAAACAAGATTCGCAAGGATGCGAACCCATCCGCGCAAGACGTTGATGTCAGTACGTTGATTAACAAGCCAGAGGATCTGGCCGAACTGGTTTGGGGATGGGAGAAGAATATCTTCGGCAATAACTTTCAGAGCGGGGTCTATAATTCAGCACTTAAAGAGGGCTGGAAGTACAGGCCTCGCGGCGTCTATCAGATCATCGGACGTGAGCAATACGAATCAGAAGGCCGCCGGTTGAAATTGCTCAACAAGGAGCTTGATGACAAGTTCTTGCTCAATGAGCCGGACGCGCTCTGGGACAAGAGAATTTCCGCCAAGGTTGCTTTTGCGCATTTTCTGAACTGGAGAAGCTCGAAGGTCGCTCAGGGCACGTCTGACGAGCGAGCGAAGAAGCGCAGGGATGCCGGTCTGGAAAGCAAGGCATTGCCTGCTGTTCTTGCCGAACATCCAGACGGATTTGAGCTTGCGCGCCGCAACCAGCACGACATGGGCGACGGAAAGGACGAGGATATCGTTTCCAGGCAGAGCAAGTTGTTCAAGACCTGCATTCAGCAAGCCCGGATCAAGTAGCAGCGGGTCACTCGCCGATTGACCGGTGCCCTGGCAGATGCGAATTCAGGCAACTGCCTGGAGAGATGCTATGCCTCACATCGTCTGCCATTACTCCGCATCGTCCGATATGCCGCCGCTTGGTGATGTGATGCTGGGGCTTCATCGCGCCGCCGCCTCGACCGGCGTGGTTCAGGCCGATGATCTCAAGATCCGGGCGCAGTCGTTCGCGGATTATCTCGTCGCCGGCGAGGAGCGATCGTTCTTCCATGTCGCGCTGTATCTTCTGGCCGGGAGGACCCCAGAACAGAAGGAGCGTCTCAGCATCGCGCTGCGGCAGGAACTCTCGGAGCTTTTGCCGGGCATCACCAGCATCAGCATCGACATCCGCGATATGGATCCGCTGGCTTACAAGAAACGGCTGCTCGACATTCCGTCCCGTTCCGCACGGCAGGCCTAAACCAGCAGCGGTTTGGCCGTCACGGCCATGTCCTTGAGCAGCGGAAGGAAGCGGTCGATCATCTCGCCGGTGGTGATGCGGTCGACATGCGCGCCGATATTTGCCGCCGCGACCACCGTGCCATCGTAGCGATGGATCGGCACCGAGATCGAGCGGAAGCCGGGCTCGGCCTCGCGATCGACCAGCGAATAGCCCTTGCTGCGGTCGCTGATGATGGTGGCGATGACGGTGGATTTGTCCGTGACGGTTTCCGGTGTCTGCGCCGTCAGGGTCATGGCGCCGATGGCCGACGTCAATTCGTCATTGGAGAGGCGGCCGAGCAGAACACGGCCGACCGACGTGCAATAGGCCGGCAGCCGGTAGCCGATGTCGATGCCGGCGGAAAAAACCCGCGCTGGACTGGCTCTGGCAACGAACACGGCTTCCTGTCCATCCAGAATCGCGAGCGAGCAGACTTCCCTCGCTTTCGTGGAAATATCGTCCATCAGCGGCTGCAAGACGGCGACGATCTGGTTGGACGACAGATAGGCCGAAGCCAGCGCCAGCACGCGCGGTGTCAACGAAAACAGCCGCTCGTCGCCTGCGACGAAGCCGGATTTCTGGAGGGTCAGCAGAATTCTGCGGGCGGTGGCGCGCGGCAGATTGGATGCCTTGGCGATATCGCTCAGGGTCATCGGGCGGTGTTCGGTGCCGAACGACTGCAGCACCCGAAGGCCGCGGTCGAGGCTTTCGATGAACTCGCCGCCGTCGCGTCTGGCTTCTTCTTCCTCTGCGGTGCGCTTTACGCGGGGCATGCTCGGTCGGCCGTTCTTTCCGGTCATGAGTCGATCTGCCCAGACGAGACCATAATTCGCCGAATTATGCACCCACCGCTTTGATTGGTGTCAAAAGCGACTTGAAGTCGAAGGAGAGGTCAGCCGCCTGGTCCGGCGTCGGCGAAATGCCGCTGCCAATCAGCCGCCTGGCGGCCATCTGATCGCCGGCGCGGTTGACGCTGTCCACGGCGCACAGCTTGTCCTGGCGATAGTAGAAAACCGAGAATTGCCCGTCTTCCAGCGACCCGCGAATGGCGTACCGGTTGAAATTCCGGGACAGTCCGACGGTCTGCAATTTCGCGTCGTATTGATCCGACCAGAAGCGCGGCACGCTGTCGTAAGGTCCGGTTTTTCCCGCGATGGCGAGTCCGGCCGCCTTCGCTTGATCCTGTGCATTCTGGACGGATTCCAGACGAAGCCAGCCCTGCGCGTGGGCGTTGTAGTGATTGGCGCAGTCGCCGGCTGCAAAGATATCGGGATCGCTGGTCAGGCCGTGGTCGTCGACGACGATCCCGTCGGTGCAGTTCAACTGAGCATCGCGCGCCAGTTGGTCGTTCGGAACGCCGCCGATTCCCACCAGAACGAGATCCGCGCGCAGCCGTGCGCCGCCTTGCGTGGTCACGAAGCCCGCGCGGCCATTGTGCTCTTCGATTCCCGCGACGCTCTCGTTGAGCCGCACATCGACGCCGTGCCGGCTGTGCAAGTCGAGCAGGAATTGCGAGACGACCGGCGAGACGGAACGTTCGAGCAGCCGCGAAGCACTTTCGATGATGGTGACTTTCTTGCCGAGCTTGCTGGCCGATGCCGCGACCTCAAGGCCGATGAAGCCGCCGCCGATGACAACGATCTCGGCTGCATTGCGCAGCCGTTCTTTTAGTTCGATCGCGTCACGGATGGAGCGCAGATAGCATACGCCGTCGAGATTCGCGCCGGGAAGGGCCAGCCGCCGCGCGTGAGAGCCTGTGCCGATGAACAGCTTGTCGAAAGCGAGCGTTGTGCTGCCATTGATCGAAAGCTGCCGCGCATGCCGGTCGATCGCATGCACGCGCGTATCGAGAATGAGATTGATCTGCTTGAGCCTGAAGAATGCGTCGTCGCGAAGAACGAGGCCGTCTTGCGTGACCTTGTCGAGCAGGAAATCCTTGGATAGCGGAGGGCGCTGATAGGGCAGCAGATGATCGTCGGCGACGACCGTGATGCGCTCCGCGTATCCGCTGTCGCGTGCCGACAATGCGGCCTGGATGCCGGCGTACGATGCGCCCACGACAACGAGGCCGCTCATGATTGCGCCCCGGGAATATGGACGGTCAGGGCCGTGATCGATGGCGGGAGTTTCAACTGACAGCTCAACCGGCTGGTGGGTTTGCGGGTGGCGGTGACCGAGCCGAGCAGCTCGAGTTCTTCCGGCTGCGGTGGCGCCAGACCCCCCGAATGACTGACGTCTATGTAGACATGGCACGTGGCGCAGTCGAGGCAGCCGCCGCACTCTCCATCGATTCCAGAAACGCCATTTCGGATGGCGGCGAGCATGACGCTCGTGCCGCTGTCGACGTTCACGACACTCTCTGAACCATCGGGCTGAATGAATGTGATCCGGGCCATGACCATGTCCGTTGCTGAGCGCTGTCCATAAAGTTCATTTAACGAACATATGGGCGTTCAACGAACATATCAAGCGAGCGACGCATGAGATACCTTCTATTGGCTTCGCATTTGCAGCATAAATAGGCGATGACAGTCTGCAGATTGCGCTTGCACGTTTTCCAATTTGGAGACAGTCTAACAAATATCGCACATATGTTCGTTCATCGAACATATCGAAACGGGAGCGCGAACCCGAGAGCCAAAGCAAGGCTCTTGGCTGCGCGGCCAGGTGGGGGGAGTTGCTGCGTAAGGCAATTTTTCATCTGCCTGGGCTCGCGTGTTGCGGTGGAAAGGTTTTCAATCGTTGGAGCTTCACGGCTTCAATCTGGCCCTGCGCGGGTCATCGATGTTTTCGGCAAGAAAAATCGTCTCGGGACCGGAAGGAAGAAACGCCATGATGAGCCAAGAGCAGAACGATCTGATCACCCGCACGGGCCCGGCCGATCCTGCGGGAAAGCTGCTGCGGATGTACTGGCAGCCGGCGGCCCTGGTCGATGAACTCGAGGGCCCGCGGCCGATCAGGGCCGTCAGGTTGCTCGGCGAGAACTTCGTGCTGTTTCGTGACGAGCAGGGCCGTTACGGATTGATGGATCGCGACTGCCCGCATCGCGGCGCGGACCTCGCCTTCGGCCGGCTTGAAAACGGCGGCCTGCGCTGCGCCTTCCATGGCTGGCTGTTCGACGTTCAGGGTAATTGTCTTGAGACCCCGGCCGAGCCGGTCGGTTCGGTCCTGTGCAAGAACATCAAGCAGCGCGCCTATCCCGTCGTCGAGAAGGGCGGCATCCTGTGGGCCTATCTCGGTGAGGGCGAGCCGCCCGCGTTTCCGGAGATCGACTGTTTCGTCGCGCCGGACGCCTACACCTTTGCATTCAAGGGTCTGATCGAGTGCAACTGGCTTCAGGCGCTTGAAGTCGGCATCGATCCGGCGCACGCCTCGTTCCTGCATCGCTTCTTCGAGGATGAAGATCTCGAAAAATCTTACGGCAAGCAGTTTCGCGGCGCGTCCGCAGGCAGCGATCTGCCGATGACCAAGATCCTGCGCGAATACGACCGCCCGATCATCAATGTCGAGAAAACCGAGTACGGTTTGCGGCTCGTGGCGCTGCGCCAGATCGATGACGAGCGCACTCATGTGCGTGTCACCAATCAGCTGTTCCCGCACGGCTTCGTCATTCCGATGAGCCAGGAAATGACGATCACGCAGTGGCACGTGCCGGTCGATGACACCCATTGCTACTGGTACGCGATCTTCACCAGCTACACGACGCCGGTCGACAAGAAGAAGATGCGCGAGCAGCGCCTCGATCTGTATGAACTGCCGGACTACAAGTCGCGCCGCAACAAGACCAACGATTACGGTTTCGATCCGCACGAGCAGGCCACCGAGACCTATACCGGCATGGGCCTCGACATCAACGTGCACGACCAGTGGGCCGTGGAATCCATGGGCGCGATCCAGGATCGCACGCGCGAGCATCTCGGGCAGTCCGACAAGGCGATCGTGCAATATCGCCGGCTTCTGCGTCAGGAGATCGAGAAGGCGGTTTCCGGCGGCAAACCGCTCCTGTTCCTTGACGAGGCGCATGCGCGTAGCATTCAGGGGCCTGCGACGATGGACGGCATCGGACCGACGCGCGGCTGGGAAATCTACTGGATGGAGGTCGATGTGAAGCGGCGGCGCGGTGCGCCGTGGGCTGCGCCGATCCCGACCGAGATCGCCGAGAAGGTGCCGCATCTCACCGCGGCCGAATAAGGATCTGCTGAGCCAATGTCAGGGAAAGCAACGTCATTGAGCTTTGTGGCGCGACATCGTCTTTGGTCGGAGGAGCAGAACGAAGCGGCGGTTCGCCTTCGGCGGATCGTTGAGGAGAAGGGTCTCGACACCATCCGTTTGTCGTTCCCCGATCAGCACGGGATTCTGCGCGGCAAGACGCTGGTCGCGAGCGAAGCTCTGCGCATCCTTGAAAACGGCTGTACGATCACGACGACGATGCTGGCGAAGGACACGTCACACCGAACGGTGTTTCCGGTGTTCACCGCCGGCGGCGGTTTCGGGATGACCGAAATGCAGGGCGCCGCCGACGTCCTGATGATACCCGATCCATCGACCTTCCGGGTGCTGCCCTGGGCGCCGACCACCGGCTGGATTCTGTGCGATGTTCATTTCGCCGACGGACGCGCGGTGCCGTTCGCAACGCGCGGTCTGTATAGGTCCGTGCTGAACAAGCTGTCCGCGCGCGGCTATGATTTCATGGCCGGGCTTGAGGTCGAGTTTCACGTCTTCAAGGTCAACGATCCGAAGATGCAGCCGGCCCATGCGGGCCAGCCCGGCGAGCCCCCGGATGTCAGCCTGCTGTCCCACGGCTATCAGTATCTGACCGAGCAACGCTACGACGAGATGGAGCCGGTGCTCGAACTGATCCGGCGCGACGTGGTGGCGCTCGGACTGCCGCTGCGCTCGATCGAGGTTGAGTTCGGCCCCAGCCAGTGCGAGTTCACCTTCGCTCCGACCGTTGGGCTTGATCCGGCCGATACGATGGTGCTGTTCCGCAGTGCGGTGAAGCAGATCTGTCACCGGCACGGCTATCACGCAACCTTCATGTGCCGCCCGCGCATTCCCAACGTCGTGTCGTCGGGATGGCATCTGCACCAGTCGCTGGTGTCGCGCGCCGATGGCCGCAATGCCTTTATGTCCGATGCTGACGGCGAATTCCTCTCGGACTTGGGCAAGGGTTATCTCGGCGGATTGCTCGAACACGCCCGCGCGGCGACCGTGTTCACGACGCCGACCATCAACGGCTACAAGCGTTACCGGTCCTATTCGCTGGCGCCGGATCGCGCGATCTGGGGACGGGATAACCGCGGCGTGATGATCCGCGTTCTGGGTGGGCCGAGGGACCCGGCCACGCGGTTCGAAAACCGGGTGGGCGAGCCTGCGGCAAACCCGTACCTTTACATGGCGTCGCAAATCCTGTCTGGGCTGGACGGCGTGGACCGCGGCATTGACCCCGGCCCCTCCGCCGATACACCTTATGAGACCAAGGCCAGCCTGCTGCCGAAGTCGCTGCGCGAAGCGGTTTTCGCGCTGAACGACGATCGCTTTTTCAGGAACGCAATGGGCGCGGAACTGGTAGACTATTACGTCCACATCAAGAACGCCGAGATCGAGCGCTTCCAGGCTGAAGTCACCGAATGGGAGCAGCGCGAGTATTTCGGGATGTTTTGATCGCTGGCGCCAAGCGAGATCGAATAAAACAAAAACAGGAGCAGGGGACCACAATGAAAAAGGCATTTAAATACGCGTGTGCGCTGACTGTCGCCGGACTGATGTCGGGAGCAGCCCAGGCGGATACGATCAAGGTTGGCGTCATCGGCACCATGTCGGGTCCCTATGCGCTGTTCGGCCAGAACTTCAAGGCGGGTATCGATGCCTGGGTGGCGGAGAACGGCTCGAAGGTCGCGGGTCACGACGTCGAGTTCATCTACCGCGACGAGGAATCGCCGAATCCTGCGAAGTCCAAGGCGCTGGCGCAGGAACTGATCGTCAAGGACAAGGTGCAGTACATCGCGGGCCTTTATTTCACGCCCGATGCCATGGCCGTCGCGCCGCTGCTTGAAGAAGCCAAGACGCCGATGATCGTCTTCAATGCTGCGACGTCTGCGATTGTCGAGAAGAGCCCGTACATCGTCCGCACCTCCTTCACCATGTGGCAGAACACGGTTCCTGCCGCGAAGGTCGCGAAGGCAAAGGGCGCGAAGAAGGTGGCGATCGCCGTCACCGATTACGGTCCGGGCATCGATGCAGAGGCCGCATTCAAAAAGACGTTTGAAGCCGATGGCGGAACGATCGTCGAAGCCATCCGCATGCCGATCGCCACCACCGATTTCAGCCCGATCATGCAGCGCATCAAGAGCTCGGGCGCCGACACCATCTTTACCTTCCTGCCGGCCGGACCTCCGACGCTTGGCTTCGTGAAGGGCTATATCGACAACGGTCTGAAGGCCGCCGGCGTCAAGCTGATCTCGACCGGTGACGTGGTGACCGAGCCCGACCTGCCGAACATCGGCGACAATGGCCTCGGCATCCTGTCCACCTATCACTATGCGGTGTCGCATGCCTCGCCGGAGAACAAGGCGTTCCTCGAGCGGCTGGCTAAGGTCGGAACGAATGCCGACAACGTCACGATGACGTCGGTGGCGGCCTATGACGGCGCACGCGTGATCTACAAGATGATCGAGGCCACCAAAGGCCAGCGCGATCCGGAGAAGGCCGTTGCCGCGGTCAAGGGCATGAAGTGGGTCAGCCCGCGCGGGCCGGTGTCGATCGACCCGACCACGCGGCACATCACGCAGAACGTTTACCTGCGCGAAGTGGCGAAAGAGAATGGCAAGCTGATCAACAAGGAGCTTCAGACGTTCGAGGCTCAGCCCGACTGGGCCTTGGTCAAGAACTGAGCCACATACTTGCCTCTCAAGGATTGGCGCGAGTTCGCTCGCGCCAATCTTTTAACTAACGGACATATTGGCCGAGCAATGCCGCACAGCCCGGACTCCCTGCGATTCATCAATGCGCGGATCTACCGATCCGCCGATGACACGCGGCCGGTCAATGCTCTTGTCACCCGAAAGGGGGCAATCCATTGGGCTGGGGATAGAGAGGACGCGCCGGAGGCGGCCCGCACCATCGACATGCAGGGCGCGACGATCATTCCGGGCCTGACCGATGCGCATGTCCATCTGTTCGCCATCGCCAATGAGCGGCAACAGATTTCGCTGAATGGACCGGACGTGCACAGCATTGCCAACGTCCTCCATCGCATTTCAGGAGCCGTGCGAAGTTCCGCACCCGCGCAATGGATCAGGGCGGTCGGGTTCGATGAGAACAATCTCGCCGAACATCGCTATCCCACACGCGATGAGATCGACGCGGTTGCACCCGATCATCCGGTCATTATTCGCCGCTTTTGCGGGCACACTGCGATCCTCAACAGCGCTGCGCTGAGGCTGCTTCAGATCGGCGATGGTGTTTCCGATCCGTCCAGTGGATCGTTCGGGCGCGATGCGCGCGGCCGGTTGGACGGCAGCGCCAAGGAAAGTGCTGCGGAAGCGGTGTTTCGCGCGATCCCGGCCGTTGATCCAGCCGCGATGGCTGCTTCCTTGCGTGAAACCATCGAAGACAGCATCCGCATGGGTCTGACCGCCGCTGTCGAGGCCGCCGTTGGCTTCACAAGCGGGTTCGACGATGAATTTGCGGTATGGAAGTTGCTTCGTCAGGAGGTCTCGTTTTCGCCGATCCGTCTTGGGTTCATGTATCAGCTCGATCCGAAAGATGCCGCCATGCGCGGTTTCACGCCGCGCCGCGATCCGGATTGGCAGGCGATGACGTTGAAGTTTTTCGCGGACGGTATTGTCGGCGCGCGCACTGCGGCAGTCAGCAAACCGTTCGCAGATACGAGCTCAACGGGTTTCTTCATGCGCGATGAAGATGATCTTGAACGGGTGATTGTCCAGGCGCATCTCGATGGCTGGCAGACGGCGATCCATTGCGTGGGCGACCGCGCATCCGCGCGGGTGATCTCCGCGTTTGAACGCGCCGAAAGGGCGCTGCCCGGACAACAGCCGCGTCACCGAATCGAGCACTATTTCGTTCCGCCGGACGGTGGCCTTGCACGCATGAAGGCGCTCGGCGCCTTGATCGTGACGCAGCCGAGCTTCCTGACGCGGATGCGACGCTCGATCCTGGAAGCATTCGGCCCGGATGCCCACAGCAAATATCCTGCACGATCGGTGATCGATGCCGGTGTCACCTATGTCGGAAGCTCCGACGCGCCGACCGGGCACGTCTCGCCATGGATCGGCATGGCGAATGCCGTGGACCGCGGAGTGTCGCTCGGTTCTCCGATTGGAGCGGATGAGGCTCTGACTCGCCGGCAGGCCGTCGGCAGTTACATCCATGGCGGCGCTGTCGCCATGAAGCAGGAAGACTGGCGCGGCGCGCTGATGCCGGGAATGGCCGCGGACTTCATCGCCATCGACCGTGATCCTTTCGATACATCCACCGATCTCGCCACCATCAACGTATTGATGACGGTGCTGCGCGGCGCTGTGCGTCACGATGCGCTGTCGGCCGTTGCCGAGATGCCGGCGGAGGTGCACTGATGCTGACCGTGGTGAGCATCCTGCTGGACGCGATTTCCTACGGAATGGTGCTGTTCACCATTTCCATAGGCCTGTCGATCATGATGGGACTGATGCGCGTGGTGAATCTCGCCCATGGCGCGTTCGCCATGATCGGCGGCTATCTCGCGTCGTATGCGCTCAAGACGATGGGCGTCAGCTATCCGATTGCTATCGTACTGGCTGTGATCGGCACGATCCTGATCTCGATTCCGTTCGAGGTTCTGCTGTATCGCCGCATCTATCGTCATTCGGATGCATTGACCCAGCTTCTCCTCACCATCGGAATTACTTTTGTCATCATTGGGCTGGCGAATTTCACGCTCGGCCCGACCTCGAAGCCGATTCCGCTACCGGCGGCGCTGAGCGGTCCGTTCGATCTTGGCTTCCGCATGATCTCGACGCACCGGTTACTGGTGATCGCCTGCGGGCTCGTGACGGCTTTGGCGCTATGGCTGCTGATCGACAAGACGGAGTTCGGTGTGCGCATGCGCGCTGCGGTCGATAATGGCGATATGGCGGAATCGCTCGGCATTCGGACACAGTGGATTTATTCGGCGACCTTTGCGCTGGCGGTGGGCCTCGCCGCATTCGGTGGTGTGCTGGGCGCAGAAATGCTGCCGATCGAACCGTTCTATGCGCTCCGCTACATGGTCACGTTTCTCGTGGTCGTGTCGGTGGGCGGCGCGGGGTCGATCCTTGGCGCACTGGCGGCATCGTTGTTTCTCGGGCTCGCGGATACCACCGGCAAATATCTGGCGCCGGAGTTCGGCGAGTTCTTCTTCTATCTTGCGGTGATCCTGACGGTGTTCCTGTTCCCGCGCGGTCTTCTCGGACGGGCGCACTGACATGACCGAGCAGGCCATCAAATACGACATGCCGCGGCCGGGATTTCCGCTCCAGCAGGAGATCCTTGGCCTTCTCACAGTCGCGGTCGTTGGCGCGATCGGCTATTTCGCGTTTCCCGATGATCTCGCATTCTTGACGCGGCTGATCAGCATCACGTTTCTGGTGCTTTCGCTCGATCTCGTGACGGGCTATTGCGGAGTTGCCACGCTGGGGCAAGCGGCGCTGTTCGGTGTTAGCGCCTATGCGGTCGGCAACGCTTGTATCGCCGGCATCACAAATCCGCTGATCCTGCTCGCCATTGGCGCCTTCACCGGCTCGGTGATGGGTCTGATCTCCGGCGCGCTGATCACGCGCTTTCATGGTTTGCCGCAGCTCGTGTTGTCGATTGCGATCGGCCAGCTCGTCAGTTCGCTTGCCAACAAGCTCTCCTCGCTGACCGGCGGCAGCGATGGCCTGTCCGGCATCACGCCGGGGAAAATCTTTGGCGTGTTCGCGTTCGATATGTACAGCCGGACGTCGTACATCTTCTCACTGGTAACGCTCGCCGTCGTGATGGCGCTGTTGCTGAGGTTTGTGCGCTCGCCCTTCGGCCTGCTGTGTCGCGGCATCAAGGACGACAGCCTCCGTGCGCTGATGATCGGGGCATCGGCTTATCCGCGGCTTGTCGTGATGTACGGCGTGTCCGGAATCGTTGCAGGAATCGGCGGAGCGCTGATGGCGATCAACACCGGCGTGGTCGGGCTGGACAGCGTCAGCTTCGAGCGGTCCGCCGAGGTGCTGGTGATGCTGGTGCTGGGCGGGGCAGGCAATCTGTGGGGCGCGCTCGCAGGTGCGGTGATCTTCCAGATTTTCGAACACATTGTGTCTGCGGCCAATCCGTTCCACTGGATGACACTGGTCGGACTTCTTCTCATCGTCATCGTAATCTTCGCGCCGGGCGGCCTCGGGCACAGCGTCGCCTCACTCTGGGCGTCGTTGTCACAGCGGAGGGCCGGATCATGAGTCCGCTGCTCGAACTGCGGAACGTCTCCAAGTCGTTCGGCGGTCTGCATGTCAACCGTGACATCTCTTTCAGTCTGGGCAAGGGTGATCGCGTCGCGCTGATCGGCCCGAACGGCGCGGGCAAGACGACGTTGGTCAACGTGATTTCCGGTGACCTCTCGCCATCCGACGGGAATATCTTCTTCGAGGGCAATGACCTGACGGCGGTGTCGATTCCCGGCCGCGTCCGGCAGGGGCTGGCGCGGACATTCCAGATCACCCGGCTGTTCACCAGTCTCTCGGTCGCCGAAAACGTCGCGCTGGCCGTCATGCAGCGCAAGGGTCTCACGCGCCGGTTCTTCTCGGTGGAGACGTTCGCGCCGCCGGTTCGCGACGAATGGATGCACATTCTGGGCATGCTCGGCATCGCGCATCTGGCGCAGCTTCCCGTCGCGAAACTGGCCTATGGCCAGCAGCGTCTGCTTGATCTCGCCATCGGTCTCGCGTTAACGCCGAAGGTGCTGATGCTGGACGAGCCGGCGGCGGGCGTTCCGCACGACGAAGCGCCGAAGATTCTCGACGCGATCAATCGCCTGCCGTCCGACATCGCCGTTCTGATGATCGAGCATGACATGGACCTTGTGTTCAGGTTCGCGAAACGCGTGCTCGTGCTGGCCAACGGCCGTCTGATTTTCGAAGGCAGTCCGCAGGACGTCACGAAGGATGATGAAGTCCGCCGCGCCTATCTGGGGAGCTACGCCGATGCCAGCCGCACGGCTTGAGGTCGAACGTCTGAGCGCGGGCTACGGCCCGACGCAGATCGTCTCGGATATGTCATTCGAGGTGCCGGCCGGCGGCCGTCTCGCGATCCTCGGACGCAACGGCGTCGGCAAGACGACGTTGCTGGCGACACTGATGGGACTGTCGACGCGGCATCGGGGACGCATTGTCGCGGACGGGCAGGACATCAGCGCCATGAGAACCTCCGCGCGTGCGCTGTGCGGCCTGGGTTATGTGCCGCAGACTCGCGATATTTTCGGTTCGCTTACCGTGGAAGAAAACCTCTCGACAGGATTCAAGACGCGCGAGCGGGACGGCCTTGCCGGGATTTATGAGATGTTTCCGCGTCTGGCGGAACGCCGCCGTCATCTCGGGCTGCAACTGTCCGGCGGCGAGCAGCAGATGCTGTCGATGGCGCGAACGTTGCTTGGAAAGCCGTCGATCCTGCTGCTGGATGAGCCGCTGGAAGGGCTTGCGCCGGTGATCTGCGACCAGTTGATGGAAACCATCTCCCGGCTCGCGACCAGCGGCGACATGACGATCATCCTAGTCGAGCAGCAGATCGAGCGAGCGCTCAACTTCGCGGATCGCGTCATGGTGGTCGAGCGCGGCCGCGCGGTCTGGGAAGGCCTGTCCGAGGAACTGAAATCGGACCGGGCGCTGGTGAACCGGTTGCTCGGTGTGGGCATCCACTGACTGAATTGATATGCTGGCGGGAACAACGAAAAGAAGACGCCCATGACTCTGATCTATCCGCGGGAAAGCAACGCCGCCCACGCGCCGCGACTGTCGCCGGCCTACAAGAGCACGGTGCTGCGTTCGCCGACGAAGCCGCTTGTCATTGTCCCGCATACGCTGTCGGAACTGACCGGGCCGGTCTACGGCCATGAGACGGTGCGCGAGAATGACAACGATCTCACCATTCAGCACAAGGGCGAGCCGCTCGGCGAGCGCATCATTGTCCACGGCCATGTGCGGGATGAGGATGGCCGCGGTGTGCCGAATACATTGCTCGAAGTGTGGCAGGCCAACGCCTGTGGACGCTACATCCACGTTGTCGATCAGCATCCCGCGCCGCTCGATCCGAACTTCACAGGCGCAGGCCGCGCGCAGACCGATGCTGACGGCTACTACAGGTTCATCACTATCAAGCCCGGCGCGTATCCGTGGGGCAATCATCCCAATGCATGGCGGCCCGCCCATATTCATTTCTCGGTGTTCGGGCATTCGTTCATCTCGCGCATCGTGACCCAGATGTATTTTCCGGGCGATCCACTGTTCGCTTACGATCCGATCTTCAATTCAGTGACCGACGAGAAGGCGCGGATGCGGATGGTGTCGAGCTTCGACCTTGAACACACCAAGCCCGACTGGGCGCTCTGCTACCGTTTCGACATTGTATTGCGCGGGCGCAACGCCACACCGCTGGATAACGACTGATGAGCAACATCACGCCTTCACAGACCGTCGGTCCTTATTTCAAGTACGGCCTGACGCCCGGCAACGATTACGCGTGGAATGACGCGTTCAGCAACGATCTGGTCACGCCGGATGTGTCCGGCGAACGCATCCGTGTTGTCGGGCAGGTGTTCGACGGCGAGGGAAAGGTCATCCCGGACTCCATGCTGGAGATCTGGCAGGCGGATGCGCAGGGGCGCTTCGCCGATCCGCAGGATGAACGCGCCGCTCCGAACGCCCCGTTCAAGGGCTTTGGCCGCTGCGGAGCCGATGCGAACGGCGGGTTTGAATTCCGCACCATCAAGCCCGGTCCGGTGCCGGATCCGGGCGGCAAACAGCAAGCTCCGCACATCCTTCTGGCGGTGTTCGCGCGTGGCATGACGCAGCAGGCGATCACGCGGATTTATTTCGAAGACGAGGCCGCCAACGCCGCCGATCCGATCCTTGCGCTTGTGCCGGCGGAGCGGCGCGCAACGCTGATTGCGAAACGCGAGCGGGGTGACGTCGCGACCTACCGGCTTGACGTCCATCTGCAGGGCGACAGGGAAACCGTGTTCTTCGATCTCTAGCGCGGCGTCAGACTGGCAGCGCGATCGAGTATTTCACCTGACTGAGCGCGAAGCTGGACTCGATCGAGGCGATGCCGTCGAGCCGTGTCAGTTTGGTCTTGAGGAACGCTTCATAGGACGGAAGGTCGGCGGTGACGACACGCAGCAGGTAATCGCGATTGCCGGTCATCAAGTAGCATTCCAGCACTTCTTCCCATTTCGAGATCGCCTTGGCGAAGCGGTTGAGATCCTCTTCCTTCTGCCGCTCAAGCTTGATCGAAATGAAGACGCTGACTGGAAGCCCGACCGACTTCTGGTCCACCATCGCGATGTAGCGCGAGATCACGCCGCGCTCCTCGAGCAGTTTCACCCGGCGGTGGCAGGGCGATACTGACAGTCCGACCCGATCGGCAAGGTCCTGCATGGTGACGCGGCTATCGGACTGAAGAATCGCCAGGATCTTGCGGTCGATTGCGTCGAGGTCTGTCATTGGTGCAAAATCTCAATAATTTGCGAAATATTGGTATGATATACCAATATTTCGATACCAGTCGAGATGATTTGAGATTTTTCAGCGCCCGGTGAGGACTAGCATTGGCGCCGGACCCCTTCATTCCGGTGAACGCCATGCCCATCGACCCCTCTCGTCTTGAAATCCTGTCCGCGCTCGCCCGCAAGGCGCTGTGGCTGTCGTCGTGGACCATCCATCATGCCAATCACATCCGTCCGGATTCCGATGGGTTGAAAGTCGGCGGCCATCAGGCCTCATCGGCGTCGCTGGCGACCATCATGTCGGCGCTCTATTTCGGCGTGCTCAAGCCTGAGGACCGCGTCGCGGTGAAGCCCCACGCCAGCCCCGTGTTTCATGCGATCCAGTATCTGCTCGGGCAGCAGACCCGCGAGAAGCTGGAGAATTTCCGCGGCTTCAAGGGCGCGCAGTCCTATCCCTCGCGCACCAAGGACATCGACGACGTCGACTTCTCCACCGGCTCGGTTGGCCTCGGCGTGGCGCAGACGCTGTTCTCGTCGCTGGTACAGGACTACGTGAAGTCCCATGGCTGGATGAAGGACCGGCCCGAAGGCCGCATGATCGCGCTGGTCGGCGACGCCGAGCTCGATGAAGGCAACATTTTCGAGGCGTTGCTGGAGGGCTGGAAGCAGGGCCTGCGCAATACCTGGTGGATCATCGACTACAACCGCCAGAGTCTCGACGCGGTGATCCACGAAGGATTGTGGGAAAAACTGGAGACCATGTTCCGCAATTTCGGCTGGGATGTGGTGATCGTGAAATACGGCAAGCTGATGCAGGCTGCGTTCGCGGAGCCGGGCGGGGAGGCGCTGCGCAAGTGGATCGATAGCTGCCCGAACCAGATGTATGCGGCTCTGTGCTTCCAGGGCGGTGCTGCATTTCGCAAACACCTGCTCGACGACATAGGCGATCAGGGCGCGGTGACGAAACTGATCGAGAAGCGCAGCGATGACGAACTGCTGGCGCTGATGTCCAATCTCGGCGGCCACGACATGGCGAGCATGCTGGAAGCCTTCGAGGCGATCGATCACGATCGGCCGGTGTGCTTCATCGCCTACACCATCAAGGGGGTCGGCCTGCCGTTCCAGGGCCACAAGGACAATCATGCCGGGCTGATGACGGTTTCTCAGATGGAAACCTTCCGCGCGGCGCAAAACATCCGTCCGGGTCACGAATGGGATCGGCTGGAAGGCTTGTCGCTCGATCATGCGCGCATCGAAAAATTCCTGAAGAATGTGACCTTCGCGCGGGATGGCGCACGGCGATTCGATGCACCGAAGATCGAGGTGCCTGCACAACTCAATGTGACGCTGACGCCGCGCATGGCGACGCAGCAGGGCTTTGGCCTGATCCTCAATGAACTGGCGCGCGGCGACACAAAACTCGCAGAGCGCATTGTCACCACGTCGCCAGACGTCACGGTTTCGACCAATCTCGGCCCGTGGGTGAACCGGCGCGGTCTGTTTGCGATGGCCGAGAACACCGACCTGTTCCGCAAGGAGAAGATCCCCTCGACCTTCGCATGGGACTATTCACCGAAGGGCCAGCACATGGAGCTTGGCATCGCTGAGATGAATCTCTTCATCATGCTGTCCGCGCTCGGCCTGTCCCATTCCATCAATGGCGAACGGCTCCTGCCGGTCGGCACGCTGTACGATCCGTTCATCGAGCGCGGCCTCGATGCGCTGAACTATGCCTGTTATCAGGATGCGCGTTTCATGGTGGCGGCGACGCCGTCGGGGATTACGCTGGCGCCGGAAGGCGGCGCGCACCAGTCGATTGCGACGCCCTTGATCGGCATGGCGCAGGATGGGCTCTCGTCATTTGAGCCTGCCTTTGTGGACGAACTTGCAGTCATCATGCGCTGGGGCTTCGAACACATGCAGCGCGACGAGGACGGAGGCTCGGTTTATCTTCGGCTGTCGACACGCACGCTGGATCAGCCGCAGCGAACGATGACGCCGGAACTTGCGAGCGACATTGCCGCGGGCGCTTACTGGCTGCGCAAGCCGGGGCCGAATGCCGAATTGGTGATCGCTTACACCGGCGCCGTTGCGCCGGAAGCCATCGAGGCGACGGGATTGCTTGGCGAGTCACGCCGGGACATCGGCCTGCTTGCGATTACGTCTGCGGATCGGTTGCACTCCGGCTGGAGCGCATCGCGGAAACTTCGCCGCAACGGAGGTCCGCGTGAACCGAGCCATATCGAGCGGTTGCTTGCGCCGCTGCCGCGCGACTGCGGGCTGATCACTGTGATTGACGGTCACCCGGCGACGCTGGCGTGGCTTGGCAGTGTGCATGGCCATCGCGTGGAGGCGCTTGGTGTCGAGAAGTTCGGCCAGACCGGCACTGTCGGTGACCTCTATGCGCACTACGGCCTCGATGCCAACACCATCATCGATGCGGCGGCGGGGCTCACGTTCGGTTCGCCGATCCGGCATCGCAAGATGGCGGTGTGATAGGCGCTCGGCGCGGCTTTTAACCACGCGAGGCATCCGCGAGGTGACCGGTGAAATGCCGAGTTGACCCGACGCGGCAACCGCAGCACCATTGGCCCATACGGGTTAAGGTGCTGAATGACCGAGCTTTCCAACCGCCAGTCCGACATCCTGAACATTGCGCGCGCCTCCGGCCGGGTGACGGTGGAGGACCTGGCGCGGCGTTTTGAAGTCTCGGCGCAGACCATTCGCAAGGACCTGAACGATCTGTGCGACCGCCGTTCGATGACGCGGGTTCATGGCGGCGCGATCATCGCCTCGGGCGTCGAAAACCTGGCCTACGAGGCGAGACGGTTCGTCGCGGCGGAGGAAAAGAAGGCCATCGGTGCGGCGGCGGCAGCGCAGATTCCCAATGGCTGCTCGCTGTTCATCAATATCGGCACCACGACGGAAGAGGTCGCCAGCGCGCTGACGGCGCATGAAGACCTGCTGGTCATTACCAACAACCTGAACGTGGCGATGCTGCTCTATCGCCATCCGCGCATCGAGGTGATTGTCGCCGGCGGCACGGTGCGCCGTGCGGACGGTGCGGTGATCGGCTCGACGGCGAACAATTTGATCACGCAGTTCAAGGTCGATTACGCCATCATCGGCGCATCGGCGATCGACGAGGAGGGCGCGTTGCTCGACTTCGACTATCGCGAGGTGCAGGCGGCGCAGGCCATCATCGCCAATGCGCGTAGCGTGATGCTGGTGGCCGACAGCACCAAGCTCAGCCGCAACGCGCCGGTTCGCATCGCGCATCTCAGCCAGATCCATACCTTCGTCACCGACCTGCCGTTGCCCGCCAGCCTCCAGGCCATTTGCAGCAGCCGGGGCATCGAAGTCATCGCGGCGATGCCCGACAAGCCCGCTGACGTGGCCTGACGGCCTTCAGCCGATTCCGCCGCGTGCTGGTTCGGCTTGTGGACAGTTGGCACTCGCTTCTTGCTTGTCTGGGGTTCTTGGAGCCGTAACTCCCTCACATATCTTCACTTTTCCCGAGTGCTGGCGCCTCTGCCTGCACATTCATCACGCTGCTTGCTTTCGTTTTAAGTTGTGATTTAATCCAATACGAAAGCGAAATCGCTATAAGTGAAAATAGCGAGCGCCGGGGAGAGACGTTGGACAAGGTTTTCGACCTCGCAATCATCGGCGGAGGCATTAACGGCTGCGGCATCGCCCGCGACGCCGCAGGCAGGGGCAATTCCGTGTTCCTGTGCGAGATGAACGATCTCGCCAGCGGCACCTCATCCTGGTCGAGCAAGCTCATCCATGGCGGCCTTCGCTATCTCGAGTATTACGAATTCCGCCTGGTCCGCGAGGCGCTGCTCGAGCGCGAGGTGCTTTGGCAGATTGCCCCGCACATCATTCGCCCGCTGCGTTTCGTGTTGCCGCATCACGCGGGACTGCGTCCGGCGTGGCTGCTGCGGCTCGGCCTCTTCATGTACGACTATCTCGGCGGACGGCGTTTGCTGCCGGCGACGCGCACCGTCAATCTGGCGCGCGATCCGGTCGGTCAGCCTCTCGCCCCCGGCCGATTCACCAAAGGCTTCGAATACTCCGACTGCTTCGTCGATGACGCGCGCCTTGTGGTTCTCAACGCGCGCGACGCGGCGGATCGCGGCGCAGTGATCCGCACGCGAACCCGCGCAGTCGAGGCGCGGCGGCTGGATGACTGCTGGCAGGTGATGCTCGCAGACACCGTCACCGGGGCACAGAGCAGCATCAAGGCGCGGGCGCTGGTCAATGCCGGCGGTCCATGGGTCGAGGATGTACTGAGCCGGCGTGCCGGTATCAACGCCAAGGCCAAGGTGCGTCTGGTGCAGGGCTCGCACATTGTCGTGCCGCGCCTGTACGACCACGATAACGCCTACACGTTCCAGAATGCCGATGGCCGCGTTGTGTTCGTCATTCCGTTCCAGAACGATTTCACGCTGATCGGCACCACCGATCGCGACTACGACGGCGATCCATCCAAGGTGAAAGCCTCGCCTGAGGAAATCGCCTATCTGTGCCAGTCGGTGAACGACTATCTCGCCAAACAGGTGACGCCCGCCGATGTCGTGTGGGCCTATGCGGGCGTGCGTCCGCTGTACGATGACGGCGCCAGCGAAGCGAAGGCTGCGACGCGCGATTATGTGTTCGAGTTCGATGCCCCGGGCGGGTTGCCGTTGCTGTCGATCTTCGGTGGCAAGATCACGACCTATCGCCGCCTGTCCGAAGAGGCGCTGGAACGGCTGGAGCAATATCTGCCCGGCGAGGCCAAACCCGCCGGCTGGACCGCCACCGCGCCGCTGCCCGGCGGCGATCTCGATGTGTCCGCGATCCCGGCACTGGCGGATGAATTGATCCGCGACAATTCGTTCCTGTCGCGCTCCCTCGCGCTTCGTCTCGCGCACGCCTATGGTACGCGCGCCAGCAAGGTTCTCGATAAGGCGTCGTCGGCGGCGGATCTCGGGCAGTTGTTCGGCGACACGCTGACGGAACGCGAAGTCCGCTATCTCATTGCGCATGAATTTGCGCGCACCGCCGAGGACATTGTCTGGCGACGGTCCAAGCTGGGCCTGCGTCTGTCCGCCGATCAAGTGAAGGCGCTCGACGACTGGATCGACACGCATCGCAGCGGCCTCGACCGGCCGCTGAAGGAAGCGGGAGGCCGTGCATGAGCGTCACCCTCGATAAGGTTTCGCGCGAGGTCAACGGGGTTCCCTGGATTCGGGATGTCTCGCTGACACTTGAGCGCGGAACATTGAGCGTGCTGCTTGGCCCGACGCTGGCGGGCAAGACATCGATCATGCGGCTGCTCGCCGGGCTCGACAAGCCGACATCCGGCCGCGTGCTGGTCGACGGCAACGACGTCACCGGCTTCGATGTGCGCAAGCGCTCGGTGGCGATGGTCTACCAGCAGTTCATCAACTATCCGACGCTGACGGTTTACGAAAACATCGCGTCCCCGCTGCGCGCGCAAGGCGTCGCGCGTGACGAGATCGAAACCCGCGTCAGGAGCGCAGCGAAGCTGCTGAAGCTCGAGCCCTATCTCAACCGGACGCCATTGCAGTTATCGGGCGGTCAGCAGCAGCGCACCGCCATCGCCCGCGCGCTGGTGAAAGGCGCGGACCTCGTGCTGCTCGATGAACCGCTCGCCAATCTCGACTACAAGTTGCGCGAGGAGCTGCGCACCGAACTGCCGCGCATCTTCGAGGAGTCCGGCGCGATCTTTGTCTATGCGACGACCGAACCCTCGGAAGCCCTGTTGCTGGGGGGCCGGACCATCTGCATGGGGGAAGGACGGGTGCTGCAGGCCGGTGCGACGCCGCAAGTCTACCGGCGTCCTAACACAGTAGAAGTGGCGGAGGTTTTTTCCGATCCGCCGCTCAACACCGTCGGCATCGAGAAGAAGAACGGATCAATCTTCTATTCCGGCGGCGAACGCGCGTCGGTGGCGGGTCTCTATGAGGGCTTGAGCGACGGCGCCTACAATGTCGGATTCCGCGCGCATCAGCTTGAAGTGGCGGCCCCATCCAACGGTCGCCATGCATTCGTCACCACCGTCAGCGTGACCGAGATCACCGGCTCCGAAAGTTTCGTGCATCTCAAGCGTGAAGGTTACAACTGGGTCGCGGTGCTGTCGGGCATCCACGAATTTCTGCCGGGGCAGGAACTCGATGCCGTGCTCGATCCGAACGACCTGTTCATTTTCGATCAATCCGGCCGGCTCGTCGCCGCGCCGGCGGCGCGGTGAGGGCATACCATGGCTCGCATCGATCTTGTCGATCTGGCGCATTCCTACGGCGGCAACGCTGCGGACCGGGCGTCCTATGCGCTGAAGCCGATGACCATGACCTGGCGGCAGGGCGGCGCCTATGCGCTGCTGGGTCCGTCCGGCTGCGGCAAGACCACGCTGCTGAATATTATCTCCGGGATCGTGACGCCGTCGCACGGCAAGGTGCTGTTTGACGGCAAGGACATTACTCACGCCACCACACGCGAGCGCAACATCGCGCAGGTGTTCCAGTTTCCGGTGATCTACGACACGATGACCGTGGGCGAGAACCTCGCGTTTCCGCTCAAGAATCGCGGGCTGCCGCGAAACGAGATCGATGCACGGGTGACAGAGATCGCCACGCTGCTCGACCTCAAGCCGTATGTGAACCGCAAGGCCGTGCGGCTCAGTCCCGACGCCAAGCAGAAGATTTCGCTGGGACGAGGCCTGGTCCGCTCCGACGTGGCGGCGGTGCTGTTCGATGAGCCACTGACGGTGATCGATCCGCATCTGAAATGGGAGCTGCGCTCGAAGCTCAAGGCGCTGCACCAGGCGCTCGATCTGACGATGATCTACGTCACTCACGATCAGACCGAGGCATTGACTTTTGCCGACACCGTCGTGGTGATGCACGACGGCAGCGTGGTGCAGAGCGGGACGCCGGAAGAACTCTTCGCAAAGCCCGCGCATACCTTCGTCGGCTATTTCATCGGGTCGCCCGGCATGAATATCGTGCCCGCCGAGGTGAAGGGCAATGAGGCGAGGATCGACGGTCACACCATCCGGCTGAACCGGACCTACGACAGCCTGCCGCTTGGCGCGAAAATCGAGATTGGCGTCCGGCCCGAATTCGTTCATGTCGCGGCGCCTGCGCCCGGTCTGCTGTCGGCGCAGATTGAGCGGATCGACGATCTTGGCCGCGTGCGTTTCGCGCGTGTGCGCATCGGCGATGTGAAATTCGCTGCCCGCGTGCCGAACGGTTTCTCCTTACCCGACAACACCGCCGGACTGGTGTTCGATCCAGCCCATATTCACGTCTATGCCGACAGTCGTCTGGTTGAAGGGCGCGCGTGATGGACAAGACGATCAACAACAAGGCCTGGTTCCTGGTACTGCCGGTATTCCTGATCGTGGCGTTCTCCGCGATCCTGCCGCTGATGACCGTTGTCAACTATTCGGTGCAGGACACTTTCGGGAACAATCAGTTCTTCTGGAATGGAGTCGGCTGGTTCAAGGAACTGCTCGATCCCTCGACCGACCTTGGGGACCGCTTCCTCGCGTCGCTCGGGCGCAACCTGCTGTTCTCGGCGATCATCCTCGCCATCGAGGTGCCACTCGGCATTCTGGTCGCGCTGTCGATGCCGCGCGAAGGCTGGCGGGTTGCGGCGTGCCTTGTGATCCTGGCGTTGCCGTTGCTCATTCCATGGAACGTGGTCGGCACTATCTGGCAGATCTTCGGCCGTCCCGACATCGGCCTGATGGGCTACGTGCTGAACAAGATGGGATTCGACTACAACTACGTGTCAAACAGCTTCGACGCGTGGTGCACCATCATCGTCATGGACGTCTGGCACTGGACCAGTCTCGTCGCGTTGCTGTGCTACGCAGGTCTGAAATCCATTCCCGATGCGTACTATCAGGCCGCGCAGATCGACGGCGCGTCGCGCTGGGCGGTGTTCACCGCGATCCAGATGCCGAAGATGAAGCGCGTGCTGCTGATCGCGGTGTTGCTGCGCTTCATGGACAGCTTCATGATCTACACCGAGCCGTTCGTCGTCACCGGCGGCGGTCCCGGAAATTCAACGACCTTTGTGTCCATCGAGCTGGTCAAGATCGCGCTCGGGCAATTCGACCTCGGCAAGGCGGCCGCGCTGTCGATCGTCTACAACCTCGTCATCCTGATCGTGTGCTGGGTGTTCTACACGGTGATGACGAACGCCGACAATGAACGCGCGCAACCGGCGGGAGGTGCATGATGCATACGATTCCCGGACGCCGCATCATTCTCGGACTGTTCCTGATTTTTCTACTGTTGCCGATCTACTGGCTCGTCAACATGAGCTTCAAGACCAACACGGAAATCGTCACAACCATGACGTTGTGGCCGAACAATCCGACGCTGGTTCACTACAAGCGCATCTTCACGGATTCGAGCTGGTACTCCGGCTACATCAATTCGCTGAAATACGTCCTCATCAACACCATTCTGTCGATCTCCTTCGCGCTGCCCGCGGCCTATGCCTTCTCGCGTTACCGCTTCCTCGGCGACAAGCATCTGTTCTTCTGGCTTCTGTCGAATCGTATGGCGCCGCCGGCGGTGTTCGCGCTGCCGTTCTTCAACCTGTACTCGGCGATCAATCTGTTCGATACGCCCTGGGCGGTCGCGCTGGCGCACTGCCTGTTCAATGTGCCGCTGGCGGTCTGGATTCTCGAAGGTTTCGTGTCGGGCGTTCCGAAAGAGATCGACGAAACCGCATTCCTCGACGGCTATTCGTTTCCGCGCTTTTTCGTGAAGATCCTGATGCCGCTGATCGCGAGCGGCATCGGCGTCGCGGCGTTCTTCTGCTTCATGTTCTCGTGGGTCGAACTGCTGCTGGCGCGCACGCTCACATCGGTGAACGCCAAGCCGATCGCCGCGACCATGACGCGCACGATCTCGGCATCCGGCATGGACTGGGGGTTGCTGGCCGCCGCCGGCGTCCTGACCATCATTCCCGGCGCACTGGTGATCTGGTTTGTCCGCAATTATATCGCGCGCGGCTTCGCGCTGGGACGGGTGTAACCATGGAACATATCGCATGGATGGCCTGGACGGCACCAACGGCGATCTTCTTCTGCCTGCTGGCGGGAACGCTTGGAGCCATGACCTGGCTCGCGGTGCGCTACCCCGAGGCCGAGCGCGTCGGAATCCTGCATATTCCGACCACGCGCGGCGACAGGCTGTTCATTTCGCTGATTGCCACGGCGGTCATTCATCTTTTGTGGATTGCATTTGCGGGCACGAACCCGATTGCGACGCTCCCGATCGGCGAGGGCGTCGAGGTCTCGAGTTTGTGGATCGCTACCGTAATTTCCATCGTGTCGGCCGTTGTCATATTTCGCAACGTCTAGCGGGTGGAGAAAAGGCAGATCCGTGGATCAACCCGGACCTGAAGTTGTGTTTTCAACGGAGGAAACCATGCGACACGTTACAAAAAGGAATCGTCTTTTGACGATGACAAGCGCGGTGGCACTGATTGCGGCGTCGGCCGCGATCAGCGCGCCGGCTTTCGCAGACGAAGCTGCGGCGAAGAAGTGGATCGATGCCGAGTTCCAGCCTTCGACGCTGTCGAAGGAAGACCAGATGAAGGAGATGCAGTGGTTCATCAAGGCCGCTGAGCCTTTCAAGGGCATGGACATCAATGTCGTCTCGGAAACGATCACGACGCATGAGTATGAAGCCGGTACGCTGGCGAAGGCGTTCACCGAAATCACCGGCATCAAGGTCAAGCACGACCTGATCCAGGAAGGCGACGTCGTCGAGAAGCTGCAAACGCAGATGCAGTCGGGCAAGAACGTCTATGACGGCTGGATCAACGACTCCGATCTGATCGGCACCCACTTCCGCTACAACCAGACCGTGGTTCTGTCGGATTACATGACGGGCGAGGGCAAGGACGTCACCGATCCGATGCTCGACGTCGATGATTTCATCGGCAAGTCGTTCACCACCGGACCGGACGGCAAGCTTTATCAGTTGCCGGATCAGCAGTTCGCGAACCTGTACTGGTTCCGGTACGACTGGTTCACCAATCCGGACTACAAGGCGAAGTTCAAGGCCAAGTATGGCTACGAGCTCGGCGTGCCGGTGAACTGGTCCGCCTATGAAGACATCGCCGAGTTCTTCACCAACGACATCAAGGAGATCAACGGCGTCAAGGTCTATGGCCACATGGACTACGGCAAGAAGGATCCGTCGCTCGGCTGGCGGTTCACCGACGCCTGGCTGTCGATGGCGGGCAACGGCGACAAGGGCATCCCGAACGGCAAGCCTGTCGACGAATGGGGCATCCGCATGGAAGGCTGCCGTCCGGTCGGTTCATCCGTCGAGCGCGGCGGCGACACCAATGGACCGGCGGCGGTCTACTCGATCGTCAAGTATCTCGACTGGCTGAAGAAGTATGCCCCGCCGCAGGCGCAGGGCATGACCTTCTCCGAAGCCGGCCCGGTTCCTGCGCAGGGCAATATCGCCCAGCAGATCTTCTGGTACACCGCCTTCACCGCTGACATGGTCAAGCCCGGTCTGCCGGTGGTGAATGCCGACGGCACGCCGAAGTGGCGCATGGCTCCGTCGCCGCATGGATCGTACTGGAAGGAAGGCATGAAGCTCGGCTATCAGGACGCCGGCTCCGTGACCTTGCTCAAGTCGACCCCGGCAGACCGCCGCAAGGCTGCCTGGCTCTACCTCCAGTTCATCAACTCCAAGTCGGTGAGCCTGAAGAAGAGCCACGTCGGTCTCACGTTCACCCGCGAGTCTGACATCTGGGACAAGTCGTTCACCGAGCGTGCGCCGAAGCTCGGTGGTCTGGTCGAATTCTACCGCTCGCCCGCGCGCGTGCAATGGACCCCGACCGGCAACAACGTGCCTGACTATCCGAAGCTGGCTCAGCTCTGGTGGCAGAACATCGGCGATGCGTCGTCCGGTGCGAAGACCGCGCAGGCTGCGATGGACTCGCTGGCGGCGGCCCAGGACTCGGTGCTTGAACGCCTCGAGAAGTCGGGCGTACAGGGCGCCTGCGGACCGAAGCTCAACAAGAAGGAAACCGCCGAGTTCTGGTTCGCCAAGTCGGAGAAGGACGGCAACATCGCTCCGCAGCGCAAGCTCGCAAACGAGAAGCCGAAGGGCGAGACCGTCGACTACGACACCCTGATCAAGTCTTGGCCGGCCACCCCGCCGAAGCGGGCCGAAGCGAAGTAAGCTCAACCAACCTCCCTGCGCTTAACAATTGCGCACAACTTGAAGGCCGGGAGAAATCCCGGCCTTTTTCCTTTTGATGCAGCGCACTCTTGCGGGTGTTGTTGACACGCCGTCACCGTTTGGGGTCTGATTGCTGAAAATGCTCGTGCAAAAACGCATAGCAAGTCGACACAAGAACTAAACAAGGCGATCGATAGGATCGCGGCGTGACCAAATGCGATCGCTAGAATCGCGGCACGTGGGGGAGGGTGACCAAGAATGCTGGACTTTGTTCAGCAGTTGGTGAGCGGTATTGCGCTCGGCTGTGTCTATGGCCTGATCGCGCTTGGCTTTGTTCTTGTTTACAAGGCCACCGAAGTCGTCAACTTCGCGCAGGGCGACCTGATGATGCTGGGCGGGTTCTTCGCCTTCACCTTCATCAGCCTTTTGGGTTTCAATTACTGGCTTGGCTTTGTCGCCGCTGTCGCGGCGATGGCACTGTTCGGCATGCTGGCCGAACGCCTCGTGGTGCGGCCGATCCTCGGCTATCCGCAGTTCTCCATCATCATGGCCACCATCGGTCTTGGTTTCTTCCTGCGTTCGGTCGCGGGCATGATCTGGGGAACCGACGATCTCAAGATCGAAACGCCGTTCAGCCATGGGGTGCTGCGGCTTGGCAGCCTGGTGCTGGCCCACGACAAGCTGTCTGTGATCGCTGCCACGGTCATTCTTTGCGGCGTGCTCTATCTCTTCTTCAACAAGACCACCCTCGGCACTGCGATGCGTGCAAGCTCCGAGAACATGCTCGCCGCCTATTACATGGGCATTCCGGTCAAGCGCGTGGTGTCGATCGTCTGGGCGATCAGCGCTGCGGTGGCGACCTGCGCGGGCGTGCTGCTTGCGCCCATCACCTTCATTCACTCGAATGTCGGGCTTGTACTCGGATTGAAAGCATTTCCGGCGGCCGTGCTCGGCGGATTCGGATCAATTCCAGGCGCAGTGGTCGGCGGAATCCTGATCGGCGTGATCGAGAGCATGGCCGGATTTTATCTGCCGCAGGGATGGAAGGACGTCGCCCCGTACATCGTGCTGCTCGCGGTCCTGCTGTTGAAGCCGGAAGGCATCTTCGGGATTCACGTGCGGAAGAAAGTCTGAGGGGCGCCGCATGCGGTTTTTGTTCAAGACCGATTACAACGACGATATCCGGCTGGTGCCGCATAGCGGTTACCTCTGGTCCTATGGGGCATTGCTGATCCTGCTGGTGATCGCGCCGTTCACGCTCTCAAGCTATCTGATGAGCCAGCTTGTGTTTGTCTGCATTTACGCCACCGTTGGCGTCGGATTGATGATCCTCACGGGTTTCACCGGGCAGGCGTCACTGGGGCATGCGGCGTTCCTCGCCATTGGCGCCTACACGACCGGGTATCTGCAACAGCTCGGCGTGTCGTTTCCGGTGTATTTCCTCGCCGCCGGCATCCTGACCGGGATCATCGGCGCGATGGTCGGATTTCCGGCGCTGCGGCTGCAGGGCATCTATCTCGTGATAGCCACGATTTCCTTCGCGTTGATCGTGGAAGAAGTGCTCGCGCGGTGGGAAAGCGTCACTCATGGCAATGACGGCATGCGGATCAAGACCATCCAGCTACTCGGCAACAGCGTGCCGCGCGACAGCCCGACATTCTACTACCTTTGCCTCGGGCTTCTGATCCTTGTCATAGTCGGCACGCTGAACCTGATGCGTTCGCCAACAGGCCGCGCGTTCGTCGCGATCCGGGACAGCGAAACCGCCGCCAAGAGCATGGGCATCAACGTTTCGCGCTACAAGGTGAAATCGTTCGCGCTGAGTGCGGCGATCACGGGTTTTGCGGGCTGTCTGTTCGCCCACAAGATGTCGTTCATCAGCCCGGAAATGTTCACGCTGCAGCTCTCCATCGAATTCATCATGGTGATTATCATCGGCGGCGTGCTCAGCCTGCATGGCGCCGTACTCGGCGCGATTTTCATCGTGATGGTCGATCCGTTCCTGACCTTCCTGAAGGACGATATCCCCGGCGTCATCGCGGGACTTGCGGCGACGTTCGGTGCGGGAGCCGAGCAGGCGGCGCATATCAAGGCGAACATCTCGGCGATTGCCTCGGCGAACGGCCTGAAGGGCGCGATCTACGGCCTGATCATCATGCTGTTTATTCTGTTCGAACCCTACGGCATCTATGGCCGTTGGCTGAAGATCAAGCTCTTCTTCCAGCTTTTCCCGCTCTACAAGCGCGCGACCTTCAAGCGGCAGAAGATCTACGTGAAGTCGGAGCGGAACCGATGAGCTGTTTCCGTGCCGAAAATCTCTCGCTGCACTTCGGTGGCCTGAAAGCGGTGGACTCGGTCAGTTTCGCCGTTGAGAAAGGTGAAGTCCTTTCCATCATCGGGCCGAACGGGGCGGGCAAAAGCTCGATCTTCAACCTGATTTCGCGGCTTTATCAGCCAACCTCGGGGAAGCTGTATTTCGAGGATCAGGACATCACCGCCGCACCGCCCTATGACATTGCGAAACTTGGCATTGCGCGCACCTTCCAGAACATTGAATTGTTCGAGAACGCCACTGTTCTGAGCAACCTTCTGGTCGGGCGGCACCGGCACTCGACCACGACCCTATGGCAGGAGCTGCTGTTCCTGCCGAATGTCCGCCGCGACGAAAAAGCGCATCGGCGCCGCGTAGAACAGGTGATCGATTTTCTTGACCTTGCCGCCCATCGGGACAAGCTCATCTCCGGGCTGCCGTATGGCGTGCGCAAGGTGATCGAACTGGCCCGCGCGCTGTGCACGGAGCCGAAGCTGATCCTGCTGGATGAGCCATCATCCGGGCTGAATGTGGAGGAGACCGACGACATGTCGTTCTGGATCCGCGACATGAAAACCGAACTCGGCATCACCGTGCTGATGGTCGAGCACGACATGACGCTGGTCAATCGCGTCTCCGACCGGGTGATCGCGCTGAACTACGGCCGTGTGCTGGCGATGGGCGCGCCCGCCGAGGTGCAGGCGCATCCCGATGTCGTCGCCGCGTATCTGGGCACATGAGGATTGAGCTCAGATGGTAAAGCGTAAACTATCGATTTTTTGCTTCACCTCTCCCCGGCGGGGAGAGGTCGGCGCGCAGCGCCGGGTGAGGGGGATCGATATTTCCGTTCTAGCATTGAACCCCCTCACCCCAACCCTCTCCCCCAAGGGGAGAGGGAGTACATTACGCCGCGTTCGTGTTGCGAGGACGATGTCATGAGCAGCCACGACATCATTCTCAAGCTGAGCAACATCGAAAGTTACTATGGGCCGATCATGGCCATCCGCGGCATCAGCCTTGAAGTGCCGCGCGGCAAGATCGTCACGCTGCTCGGCGCCAACGGTGCGGGCAAGACCACGGTGCTCAAGACCATCTCCGGCATTCTCGATCCGCAAAAAGGCTCCATCGAATTCAAGGGCCAGCCGATCCAGCGCATGGAAGCCGACAGGATCGTGCGCCTCGGCCTCAGCCATGTGCCGGAAGGCCGCGAGGTGTTTCCATTTCTCAGCGTGCGCGAAAACCTGATGATGGGTGCCTATCCGCGCAAGGATCGGGATGGCGTCGCCGCCGACCTTGAACGGGTCTACGGCTATTTCCCGCGCCTGCGCGAGCGCATCAATCAGCCCGCAGGACAACTCTCCGGCGGCGAGCAGCAGATGCTGGCCATCGGCCGCGCGCTGATGAATCGCCCGGCCTTGCTGCTGCTGGACGAGCCGTCGCTCGGCCTGTCGCCGCTGTTGGTGAAGGAGATCTTCACCATCATCAAGCGTGTCAACGAAGAGCAGGGCATGTCGATCCTGCTGGTGGAGCAGAATGCGAAGGTTGCGCTGGAAACGGCGCATTATGGCTATGTGCTGGAAATCGGCCGCGTGGTGATGAACGACACCTGCGAGCGGCTGATGCAGTCGCAGGACATTCAGGAATTCTATCTCGGCGCCAAGGAAGATGGCGCGCGTGGCGAGCGGCGCTGGAAGAAGAAAAAGACCTGGCGATAAAGACTGGCGATAAGGCTTGGCGATAAGCCAGGCGCGACGAGCTGAAGTCCGGCGACAAGACCGGATGGAAAAAAGACGGGAGAGAACGAGCGCCGCCTGATCCGCGGCGAAGACAGGGAGCGAGCTATGGCGAGACCCGCAGTGATCACCGTCGCGGACACCATCGCGAAGAGTTTTCTGCTGGCGGTTGAAACGCGCGGCGACAAGCCGGCGATCCGGGAAAAGCATCTCGGCGTCTGGCAGTCGACGAGCTGGCGGCAATGGCTGCAGACAGCGAAGGAAATCGCCTATGCGCTCCATGCGTCCGGCTTCAAGCCCGGCGACGTCGCATCCATCATCGCCAACGCCACGCCCGAATGGGTGTTCGCCGATATGGGCGTGCTCTGTGCGGGCGGCGTGTCATCCGGCATCTATCCCACGGACTCGGCCTCGCAGGTCGAATACCTGATCAACGATTCGCGAACCAAGGTGATCTTCGCCGAGGACGACGAGCAACTCGACAAGATTCTGGCCTGCCGCGCGCGCTGCCCGACGCTTGAAAAGATCGTCGTGTTCGACATGGAAGGCCTGAGCGGGTTCACCGATCCGATGGTGATGTCGCTGGACGAGTTCATGGCGCTCGGCCGCAATCACATGCAGGGCCGCGAGGCGCTGTGGAACGAGATGATCGACAGCCGCGGCCCGAACGATCTGGCCATCCTCGTCTACACGTCCGGCACCACGGGGCCGCCGAAAGGCGCGATGCATTCCAACCGCAGCGTCGTGCATCAGATGCGCCATGCCGATCATTTGCTGGTGCCGACCGATCATGAGGAGCGGCTGGTGTTCCTGCCGCTGTGCCATGTCGCCGAGCGGATCGGCGGCTACTATCTCTCCATCGCTGTCGGCTCGATCATGAATTTCGCCGAAAGCCCGGAAACCGTGCCGGACAATCTGCGCGAGGTGCAGCCGACGGCGTTCCTCGCGGTGCCACGAATCTGGGAGAAGTTCTATTCGGCGATCACCATTGCCCTGAAGGATGCGACCCCATTCCAGCAATGGATGTACCGCCATGCGCTCACCATCGGACAGCGCCTGACCGATTACAGGCTGGAAGGAGAGACGCCGCCGCTGCATTTGCGGTTGGCGGGGAAGGCAGCCTACTGGCTGGTGTTCCGCAACATCCGCCGGATGCTCGGGCTCGACCGCGTCCGCATCGCGTTTACCGGCGCTGCGCCGATCTCGCCCGATCTAATCCGCTGGTATCTCGCCATCGGCCTCGATATGAGGGAGGTCTATGGCCAGACCGAGAACTGCGGCGTCGCGACGCTGATGCCGAACGAGCGCATCAAGCTCGGCTCGGTCGGCAAGGCCGCGCCATGGGGTGAAGTGATGATCTGCCCGAAGGGAGAAATCCTTATCAAGGGCGATTATCTGTTCATGGGTTATCTGAATCAGCCCGAAAAGACCGCCGAAACCATCGACGAGAATGGCTGGTTGCACACCGGCGATGTCGGCACCATCGACAACGAAGGCTTCGTCAAGATCACGGACCGGATGAAGGATATTATCATCACGTCCGGCGGAAAGAACATCACGCCGTCGGAGATCGAGAACCAGTTGAAGTTCTCGCCCTATATTTCGGACGCGGTGGTGATCGGCGACAAGCGGCCGTACCTCACTTGCCTGGTCATGATCGACCACGAGAACGTGGAGAAGTTCGCGCAGGACTACGACATTCCGTTCACGAACTACGCAAGCCTGTGCCGCGCCCCGGAGATTCAGGATCTCATCAGAAAGGAAATCGAGGCGGTCAACGCGAACTTTGCCCGGGTTGAAACCATCAAGAAATTCCATCTGATCGAGCGGCAACTGACGCCTGAGGATGAGGAGCTAACGCCGACCATGAAGCTGAAGCGCAGCTTCGTGAACAGGTCCTATGCGGCCGAAATCGAGGCAATGTACCGGGCTGGGGCGATGGCGTAAGCTCCTCCGATCATTACGGCAACCAAGGAAAAGGATTCCGCGGCCTGCAAGGGCCGTTCAACGGCGAAGATAACAAGGCCCGGCCTTCGCTGAAAATGGGCCAACAGAGAGGAGACCGCTATGTCGAAATCGTTCAAGGCGTTGGGCCTTGCGGTGGGTGCGCTCGCGCTGACCCAGTCGCCGGCCTTCGCGCAGACCAAGGTGACAAACGAGGGCATTTCGCCGACCGAGATCGTGGTGGGTTCGCATCAGGATTTGTCCGGCCCGATCAAGGGCTGGGGCGTGCCGGTTGCCAACGGCCTGAAAATGGCGGCCGATGAGATCAATGCCGCCGGCGGCATCAACGGCCGCAAGATCAAGCTGATCGTGGAAGACTCTGGCTACGATCCGAAGCGCGCGGTGCTCGCCTCGCAGAAGCTGATCGAGAAGGACAAGATCTTCGCCATGGTCGGACCGATGGGCTCGCCCACCGTGCTCGCTGCGCAGGACATTTTGTTCGACGCGGGCGTGTTGCAGCTTTTCCCGCTGACCGCGGCCGAATTCACCTTCAAGTTCGATCCGGCGAAACCGCAGGAACGGCTGAAGTTCAACAACATTCTTCCTTATGTTGAAAGTACGCGTGCCGCGCTCAAGCACATGATCGAATGGAAGAAATTCGCCAAGCCCTGCATCATGCATCAGGATGACGAATACGGCAAAAGCGTGCTCGACGGCTTCAACCAGCAGACGGCTGCGATGAAGCTGACACCGGCTTCCGTCACCAGCTACAAGCGGGGCGCATCCGACTTCAGCGCGCAGGTTGCGAAGATGAAATCTGACGGTTGCGATCTCGTGGTGCTTGGAACCGTGATCCGCGAAACCATCGGCGCGATGGGTGAAGCCAAGAAGCTCGGCTGGGATGTGACGTTCCTCGGCGCAACACCGACCAACGTCCTCGAAGTTCCGGCGCTCGGCAAAGAGGCTGTCGAGGGTCTGTATGCCGCCGCCGGTTTCGAGATTCCCTATCCGGACACGGCGAAGGGCAAGGCCAAGGACTGGCTGGACAACTACAAGAAGGCGTTCGGCACTGACGCGAACACGCAGGCGATCATCGGCTACAATGCGATGATGACCTTCGCGCATTACGTTAACAAGGCGGGCAAGGATCTGACCGGCCAGAAGGTGCTCGATGCGATGGAATCCGGCGATGTGTTCCAGGATATCTTCGCTTCGCCGCCGACCAAGTTCTCCAAGACCAACCATCTGGCCAGCACGGTGACGCAGGTTCAGCAGGTCAAGGGTGGCCGCTGGGTTCTGGTGAAGGACGGCCTGATGTTCTGAGCAGGCCGCTCTGAAACGACATCGCGTGCGCGGTTGCCCGTGCACGCGATTTTATTTACGGTCCGGCTCCAGCAAGAGAGCCAACAAGCCCCGAAATCCAGATGACGATTGAAAGCGCGGTCAAGACCAGTGTCACGCGCTGGTTTCCGGGAGCCACAGGCATCGATCGTCTGGCTCAGCTCTCCGGCGGGGCAAGCCAGGAAACCTGGTCGTTCGACGTTCTGCATCCTGAACGAGACATCGCCGTCATTCTTCGCCGCGCGCCGTCGGGTTACGGCGCGGCTCCGGGCCGTGCAGCCGGGCTTGAGGCGGAAGCGGTGCTGATGCAGCAGGCTTATGAGGCGGGGATCCCGTCGCCGCGCGTGCGCCACGTTTTGCAAGCGGAGGACGGTCTCGGCAGCGGATTCATCATGGACCGCGTCCAAGGCGAAACCATTCCACGCAAGATCCTCCGCGATGCGGAGTTCGCCAATGCGCGCAAGGTTCTGGCGAGCCAGCTTGGCAGGGTGGTTGCGGACATTCACGCGCTGGACAAAGAGCGTCTCCCGAAGCTGCGGCTGATGACGGTGGCGGGCGAACTCGACGATCTGACCGCCGAATACAAATCCTTCGACTGGCCGCGCCCGGTATTCGATCTGGCGCTGCGCTGGCTGCGCGACCATGCGCCTGCCACGTCCGATACAATAACGCTGGTGCACGGCGATTTCCGCCACGGCAATCTCATCATCGGCCCCGAAGGTGTTCGCGCGGTACTCGACTGGGAACTGGCGCACTTCGGCGATCCGATGGAAGACCTTGGCTGGATCTGCGTGAACTCGTGGCGGTTCGGTGAGATCGACAAGCCGGTCGGGGGATTTGGGTCGCGTGAAGACTTGTTTGCGGCCTATGAAGCCGCATCCGGCCGTCCGGTGGATGTGGCGCGGGTGATGTTCTGGGAAACGCTCGGCACGCTGCGGTGGGGCATCATGTGCGGCGGCATGATGCAGCGGTTCCGCGCCGGTCCCGACCATTCGATGGAGCGCGCCATGATCGGCCGCCGCGCTTCAGAAACCGAAATCGATCTGTTGCGGCTGCTGGCGCCGCGACGCGCATAACGGAGGGGTGTGAGATGCAGGATCAACCCACACCGGTCGAACTGATCAACGCGGTCGCGGAGTTTCTTCGCGCCGATGTCGCGCCGCAGTTGTCCGGCCACGCCGCGTTCAAGCTGCGCGTCGGGCTGAACGCGCTCGATCTTGTCGTGCGTCAACTTACGCTTGAGACATGCGGCGACGCCGCCGAGCTTGAGCGGCTGTCAAAGCTGCTCGGCGCGTCCGGTTCGCTGGAGGACCTCAACCGTCTCTTGTCGGCGCGCATCGCGAGTGGCGAGATCGGATTCGATACGCCGGGACTGACCGAACATGTCTGGCAGACCACGCTGGACAAGCTCGCCATCGACCAGCCGAATTATGCGTCCTATCGCCGCGAGCGGGAGAGCGAGATTTGATGTGGATTCTTCCTTCACCTCTCCCGTGGGGAGAGGTCGGCACGCGAAGCGTGCCCGGTGAGGGCGTAGAATCTCTCGATAGATTTAGGGCCCTCACCCCAACCCTCTCCCCACCGGGGAGAGGGAGTCGACTTGCATTGCGTAAACTTACCGACCCTTCCACTGCGGCGGGCGCTTTTCCGCGAACGCCTTGGGGCCTTCGATGTAATCCTCGGATGCGGCCAGCGCCTTGACCGCCGGATAATCAAACTGTTCGGCCAGCGCCTGTTCCAGCGACACGCCGAGACCGCGATGCATGGTCTGCTTCGAGGCGCGGATCGACATCGGGCCGTTCTGCAGGATGAGATTGGCCCAGCGCTCGGCGCCAGCGAGTGCTTCGCCCTTCGGCACCACTTCGTTGACGAACCCAAGCTCCATGCCTTCCTTTGCGGAGACATGACGCCCGGTGAGGATCATGCCCATGGCGCGCTTGAGGCCGATCAGGCGGGGCAGGCGATGCAGTCCGCCGGCCAGCGCGGCGAGGCCGACGCGGGGCTCGGGCAGGGCGAAGGTTGCGTTTTCCGAGGCGATGATGAGGTCGCAGGCCAGCGCGATTTCAAAGCCGCCGCCCATGGCGACGCCGTTGACCGCGGCGATGATCGGCTTGTCGCAGTCGAAACGGTGGGTCAGCCCGGCAAAGCCGCTGGTGTCCCAGCCTCGCTGACCGCCCTGGGCCTGCCACTTCAGATCGTTGCCTGCGGAAAACGCCCGGTCGCCTGCGCCTGTGACGATCGCGATCCACTGATCGGGGTCCTTGTTGAATTCGTCAAAAACGCGATGCATTTCAAAGTGCATCGGCGAATGCACGGCGTTCATCACCTCGGGGCGATTGAGCGTGATGATGGTCAGCGGACCTTTGCGGTCCACTTTGGCGAATTCATAGGCCATGAGCGATTTCCTTACGCTGCGTTGCAACATTTGAGCGATGTTGTCGTGCCCGGAATAGACCAGCAAAGAAGCCGCTTCACAAATTAATTAAGCGCTTGACTAACGCCGTGGCCCTTATCTTAATTCGCCATCCGTCGCGGGCTCTCTCAAGCAGCGCGGCGCAATGAAAAAACCAGGTCCGGGATGGACGTTCGGGAGTCGCGCGTTGGATTTCTCGCTGCCTGACGATCTGACAGCGTACCTGTCCGAGCTCGATCGTTTCATCGATCAGACCATCAAGCCGCTTGAGCAGCGCGACGACAACATTCGTTTCTTCGATCACCGTCGCGAATGGGCGCGCACAGATTTCGACAAGGGCGGCCTGCCGCGCCATGAATGGGAAGACCTGCTGCGTCAGGCGAAGACTCTCGCCGACCAGGCCGGGCATCTGCGCTTCGCAATTCCTAAGCGCTATGGCGGCAAGGACGGCTCCAATCTCTGGATGGCGGTTATCCGCGAGCATTTCGCCGCCAAGGGCCTCGGCCTGCACAACGATTTGCAGAACGAGCATTCGATCGTCGGAAATTTTCCGCTGGTGACGATGTTCGATCGCTATGGCCGCGACGACCAGAAGGCGATGATCGAAGGCGCGCTCACCGGCAACTACCGCATTACCTTTGGTTTGACCGAGCCCGATCACGGCTCGGACGCGACCCACATGGAAACGAGCGCGGTGCGGGCCACGCGCGACGGCGTCAGCGGCTGGGTCATCAACGGCGAAAAGATGTGGACCACCGGCATGCATGTCGCCACCCACTGCGCGACCTTCGCACGCACATCGGGCAACGATGGCGATGCGCGCGGCATTACCTGTTTTCTCGTTCCGGCGAATACGAAGGGCGTGAAGGTCGAGGAATATCTCTGGACCTTCAATATGCCGACCGATCACCCGCGCGTTAGCTTCACGGACGTGTTCGTGCCGGATGATGCATTGTTCGGCGAGGTGGGACGTGGCCTGTCGCTGGCGCAGTGTTTCGTGCACGAGAACCGGATTCGTCAGGCCGCCAGTTCTCTTGGAGCAGCCGTCTATTGCATCAATGAGAGCGTGCGCTATGCGCGCGAGCGCAAGCCGTTCGGTCACGCGCTGTCGGAAAATCAGGCGATCCAGTTTCCGCTGGTGGAGCTTGCGACGCAGGCCGAGATGCTGCGTCTTCTAATCCGCAAGACAGCGTGGGAAATGGACCGCATGACCCAGGCCGATGTCGAGCATCAGCTCTCCGACAAGGTGTCGATGTGTAATTTCTGGGCGAACCGGCTGTGCTGCGAGGCGGCGGATCGCGCGATGCAGGTGCATGGCGGCATGGGATATTCGCGGCACAAGCCGTTCGAGCACATCTATCGCCATCACCGGCGTTACCGCATCACCGAGGGCAGCGAGGAAATCCAGAAGCGCAAGGTCGCCGGGTTTCTGTTCGGCTACATGGGTGCGGGAAAATTCGAGACGACGGAGAAAAGCCGTTAGTTCAGGTTTCACAAGAGGCGAACAATCGCCCGTGACGAATGTTTCTGGAGGAAACGATGCGCAGATCTACGTCCGGCCGGTCCGACCGGTTCATGCTGATCAGTTCGGAGCGGGTGTTCTACGCCGGGCTGCACGGCAAGCCCTCGGTGCGCACGCTCGGCGCACTGGCGATTTGCGTGCCACTGCATGGTACCGCATGCCTTGAGGTCGCTGATCAGCCGCCGCGCGTTGGCGAAATCCTTGCCGTGCCGGCATATCTGCCGCACAAGATCACCTCTGGGTCCCGTGAAATTCTCGGACTTCTGATCGAACCGGAGTCCGTTTGCGACGAGGATCTGGCCGAAATTATCCGTCAGTGCGACGATCCGGCGGCGGCAAGCCACCTTGCAGCCCGCTTCCGCGAAATCTACGCGACCATGGCGCTCAGCGGCACCAGCGGTTTCACGTCCGCCGATTTCGACCAGATCTTTCTCCAGCGCCGCCTGAAGCAGCGGGACTTGGATACGCGCATATCGACCGTCGTGTCGCGGTTTCAGGCGAAGCCGTCCAGCAGCATTTCGGGCGACGATTGCGCGAGCGGCGTCAAGCTCTCGCTGTCGCGCTTCCTGCATCTGTTCAAGGACGAGACCAGCATGAACTTCAAGACCTTTCGCGCCTGGAAGCGGGCGCGGAATATCCTGCATCATGTCAATGTCGAGCGAAACCTCGCGCATTTCGCGCTCGATGCCGGTTATCCGGATTCGACTCATTTCAGCCACTCGCTGCGCCGCATTTACGGACTTCAGCCGAGCGCGCTGTTTTCCGGATCGCGCCGCCTGCAGATTATCAACGGCAGGGATGTGGCGAGCGACGCAATCGGAATGCGTGCCTAGGTCCCAGCGGGGACTCTTGTCGCGACGCCTTGCTCGGCGCTGGCGCGATCCTGCGCGGCGATAGCCCTGCGGAATCCCTCACGCTGCTTCAGCCGCTCCCAATAGGCGGCGACGGCGGGCGTGAACTGCGCGGACAGTCCGTTGGACTGCGCGAACATCAACGCGTAGCCGACCGAAATATCGGCGGCTGTGAAGCGCCCGGCGCAGACCGTCTCGGAATTGGTGACCGCTGTCTCCAGCGCGCGCAGCCGGGCGAGAAACCATCGCGCATAGTCGGCGGCGGCCTGCGGGTTCTTCTTCTCGTCAGGCTCGAGCTGCGAATAGCGGAAGTAGATCGTCTGCGGGAAAGTCAGCGTCGCTTCGCCGAAGAACAGCCAGTTCAGATAAGCGCCATAGGCGGGTTCATCGACCGCGACATTGATCGGCGTCGGACCATACTTTGTTGCGAGATAGAGACAAATCGCGGATGACTCGGTCATCCGCGTGTCGCCGTCGATCAGGAACGGAATGGTGCCCAGCGGATTGAGTTCGAGATACTCACGCTTCAGGAACCGTGGCGGGAACGGCAGCATCTTCAGCTCGTACGGAATGCCGATTTCTTCCAGCGTCCAGAGCGGACGGAAGGAGCGGGCACTCGAACAGTGAAACAGCGTGAGCATATCGGCTTGTCCTGCGAAGATGTTCGGCGTTATACAGCGCGGAAAATGCTGGAACGCAAGCACTTACTGCTCCGGTAGCGTCCCCATGTATTTGCACAGGATGCTGAGCATCACTTCGTCCGCGCCGCCGCCGATGGAGGTTAAGCGGCGGTCGCGATAGGCGCGGCTGACGCGGGTTTCGTTCATGAAGCCCATGCCGCCCCAGTATTGCAGGCAGGCGTCCGGAATTTCGCGGCCCAGGCGCCCGGCCTTCAGCTTGCCCATGGTCGCCAGCGGCGTCACGTCGTTGCCGCCGATGTACTCCTCACAGGCGCGATAGAGCAGGGAGCGCAGCAGTTCGACCTCGGTCTTCAACTCGGCAAGACGGAAGTGAATCACCTGATTGTCGAGCAGCGGTTTTCCGAACGCCTTGCGCTGACGTGTGTAGTCGATGGTCTCATCGATGGTTTTTTCGTGGGACTTCAGGCAGGCGGCAATCGCCCACATCCGTTCTTCCTGAAACTGCATCATTTGGTAGGTGAAGCCCTTACCTTCCTCGCCGATGCGGTTGCGCTTGGGAATGCGCACATCGGTAAACTTGATTTCGGCGGTGTCCGAGCAATGCATCCCCATCTTGTCGAGCTTGCGCAGCACCTCGACACCCTTGGTCTTCATCGGCAGGCAGATCAGCGACTTGTTGCGGTGGACCGGACCATCGCCGGTATTGGCAAGCAGGCACATCCAGTCCGCCTGCGTGCCGTTGGTGATCCACATCTTGCCGCCGTTGATGATGTAGTCGTCGCCGTCGGACCGGGCCGTTGTCTTGATCGAGGCCACGTCGGAGCCCGCGCCGGGTTCGGACACGCCGATGCAGGCCACCATGTCGCCTGCAATGGACGGCGAAAGAAACTCGCGCTTCATCTCACCAGAGCCGAACCGCGCGAGTGCAGGCGTCGCCATGTCGGTCTGCACACCGATCGACATGCCGACGCCGCCTGCGTTGATGGCGCCGAGTTCTTCTGCCATCACCATGCCATAGCTGTAGTCGAGGCCAGCGCCGCCATATTCCACCGGCTTGCACAGGCCGAGCAGGCCAAGGTCGCCCATCTTCTTGAACACCTGATGGGCCGGATAGATTCCCGCGCGCTCCCAATCATCAACGAACGGGTTGATCTCGTTCTTGATGAACTGCTGCATGGTGCGGCGGATGCCGTCGTGTTCCTGCGTGAACTGCATTGCGTTTCCTGATGTTTTCTTTTGTTTTCCGGTATTCGGCTTTGGCTCAGTCGATTTGCTCGGATGTTGCTGCAAACGTGATCAACTCCCTCTCCCGTGGGGAGAGGGGCGGGGTGAGGGCGTAGAATCTATCGAGAGAGCGAACGCCCTCACCCGATGCACGTCGTGCATCGACCTCTCCCACGGGAGAGGTGAAGAAAGGTCTATGCTCTTGCATTCAATCCTCATGGCCGCGCGCTAAAGCCCCATCTGGCGGCTCGCCAGATCCTTCATGATTTCCTCGGTCCCGCCGCCGATGGCGTTGACCTTGACCTCGCGGTAGATGCGCTCGACCTTCGGCCCACGCATGAAGCCCGCGCCGCCGAAAATCTGCACCGCTTCGGAGGCGCAGAACGCCATCGTCTGCGTCGCCTGGTTCTTGCACATGCAGACTTCCGCGACCGGATTCTGACCCTGCTCCAGCCGCCAGATCAACATTTCCAGCATCGCCTGCGTCGCCGCCACACGCTGCGCCATGTCAACGATCTTGTGGCGGATCACCTGATGATCTGCGAGGCGCTTGCCGAAAGTCTTGCGCTCGCGCGCATAGGCAATGGCTTCCTCGACACAGACGCGCGCGAAGCCGGTGCAGCCGGCCGCAAGGCCGAGCCGCTCGCTGTTGAAGTTCTTCATGATCAGCTTGAAGCCGGCATTCTCGGTGCCGATCAGGTTGGCCACGGGGACGCGGCAATCATCGAAATAGAGCGTCGCGGTGTCGGAGGCCCACCAGCCCATCTTCTTCAACGACGTGCGCGAGAAACCCGGCGTGTCGCGCTCAATGAGCAATAGACTGACGCCGCCGGCACCTTCGCCGCCGGTGCGCACCGCGACGGTGTAATAATCGGCGCGCATGCCGGAGGTGATGAAGGTTTTCTCGCCCTTGACCACATAGTGGCCGCCGTCCCGTTTTGCAGTTGTGCGCAGGTTGGCCACGTCCGAACCGCCGCCGGGTTCAGTAATCGCGAGCGCGGAGATTTTCCGGCCCGCCAGAATATCCGGCAGCACGCGGGCCTTCAGTTCATCGGAGCCGCCATACACGATAGGCGGCGCGCCGATGGTGTGGCTTTTCAGGCTGGCACTGACGCCTCCGGCTCCGGCGCGGGCCAGCTCCTGCGCAGCGATCATGGACATGAAGCGGTCGCAGGGGACGCCGCCATACTCTTCAGGGAAGCCAAGCTGCAGCAGGCCGATGGAGGCGGCTTTCAGATAAAGCTCGCGGGGGAATTCCCCGGCCTCGTCCCATTGCGCTGCAAAAGGCTCGATCTCGGTCGCCACAAAGCGCCGCAGCATATCGCGGAACGCCAGATGTTCCGGGGTCAGAAAGGGGCTGGCCGAAGTCTCGGCAAACCGCTCGGGGGCATCCATTCTCATCCTCCATGTCGGAGATTTATGGCCCGTTCCCGCAGCGCAGACTTGCGTTAAGCCGCCATGTCTTCTGAAATTATGTGCCCGAAAATTGTGGCAAGCCCAGCTAGTTTTCACAAGACGCTGGCGGCCCCGGCCTCCTACCGTTTTGGAGCAACGTCGCGATCGAACCTGAGGACCCGGAATGGATAAAGCTGTCGTTACCTGCGCGCTCAATGGCGTGCTGACCAATCCGAAGCAGCATCATGTTCCGGTCACGCCCGAGGAAATGGCGCGGGAAGCGAAAGCGGCCTTCGATGCCGGCGCGTCGGTGATGCACATGCATCTGCGGCGGCAGGAGCCGGATCAGGGGCACATTCCGTCCTGGGACGTCAACCTGTCGAAGGAAGTGCAGCAGGCGATCCGCGAGGCGTGCCCCGGCGTCATCATCAATCATACCACCGGTGTCAGCGGCCCGAACTATCAGGGCGCGCTCGACTGCGTGCGCGAGACGGCGCCGGAAATGGCCGCGTGTAATGCCGGCTCGCTGAACTATCTCAAGGTGAAGGCCGACGGGTCCTGGGCCTGGCCGCCGCATGTGTTCGACAATCCGCCGGACAAGATCCAGAAATATCTCGACGTGATGAAGATCACGAAGACCTTGCCGGAGTTCGAGTGCTTCGACGTCGGCATCGTGCGCAGCGTCGCGATGTACAAGCAGAACGACATGTATTCCGGCCCGCTCGAATACAACTTCGTCATGGGCGTGGCCTCCGGCATGCCGGCCGATCCGGATCTGCTGCCGATCCTGCTCAAGCTGAAGCTGGCCGACTCCAACTGGAGCGTCACGGCGATCGGCCGCGAGGAAATCTGGCCGCTGCACCAGCGCTGCGCCGAACTCGGCGGTCATCTGCGCACCGGCCTTGAAGACACGTTCTATCTCGGCGACGGCACCAAGGTGACGTCGAACGGGCAGTTGATCGAAGGCATCGTCAAATGCGCGCGTAAAGCTGGCCGCGAAATCGCGTCACCAGCCGAGGCGCGGAAGATTCTCAAGCTGATGCATTGAGCCGAAGCGGCAAGAAAGCGCCGCAGGCTGACACGGGGAGATAACGTCATGAGCGATCTGACTGCAACGGGCGGCGTGCCCGGTCCCGGACGTATCGGGCGGGTGGCTGTCGGCGACATTTTGCGCCGCGCAGCTAAACGATTTCCCGATCGCATCGCGCTGACCGACGGTGCGCGGCAGGTAACGTTTACGGAGATCGATCACGACGCTAACCGTTTCGCCAACTATCTCCTCGCTCGCGGTCTAAAACCCGGCGACAAGATTTCGACCATCTGCAACAACTCGGTCGAATTCGTCAAAGCACTGTTCGGCATTCATCGCGCGGGCCTTGTCTGGGTGCCGATCAACACCATGCTCGGGCCGGGAGATATGGATTATATCCTCGGCCATGCCGAGGTGCGTTTCGCGCTGATCGACGACAATCTGCATGCACAGCCGGAGCGGCGTGCGGCGCTGGAGAAACGCGGCGTCGACCTCATTGCGGTGGACCTCACTGGCAAGGCGAAAGAGCAGGGTCTCGGAAGTTTCACCGATCTGATCAAGGCGCACTCCGACGTCGAGCCTGAGATCGCCTTCGACGACCGAGATCTGGCGATGATCATCTACACATCGGGAACGACCTCGCGGCCGAAGGGCGCGATGCATTGCCATCTCGCGGTGGTGATGGCGGCGATGAGCAACGCCATCGAAATGCATCTCGACCGCAATGACGGCATCACGGGACAGTTCCCGCTGTTCCATTGTGCCGCCCATGTCCTGCTGCTGACCTATCTGTCGGTTGGCGGGAAGATGGCCATCATGCGCGGGTTCGATCCCGTCGCCTGCATGGAAGCGATCCAGCGCGACAGGCTGACCATCTTCATCGGTCTGCCGGCGATGTATCAGGCGATCCTCGATCATCCGCGCCGCAAGGAATTCGATCTCTCGACCCTGCGCACCTGCGTTTACACCATGGCGCCGATGCCGCGTCCGTTGCTGGAACGGTGCATCGCAGAGCTTTGCCCGACATTTGTGCAGCCGAGCGGCCAAACGGAAATGTATCCGGCGACCACCATGTCGCAGCCAGACCGGCAGCTTGCGCGCTTCGGTAACTACTGGGGCGAGTCGATGATCGTCAACGAGACCGCCATCATGGACGACGAGGGCAATCTGCTGCCGCCCGGACAGATCGGCGAGATCGTGCATCGCGGGCCGAATGTGATGATGGGCTACTACAAGGACCCGGAAGCCACCGCCGCCGCTCGAAAGTTCGGCTGGCATCATACCGGCGATCTGGCGCTGATCGACGAGCACGGCGAGGTGCTGTTCATCGACCGCAAGAAGGACATGATCAAGTCCGGCGGCGAGAACGTCGCTTCGGTGAAGATCGAGGAAACGCTGCTGGCGCATCCTGCGGTGCTGAACGCCGCGGTGGTCGGCCTGCCGCATCCGCAATGGGGCGAGGCGGTCTCCGCCTTCGTCAAGCTCAAGCCGGGCACACAGACGGGCGAAGCCGAGATCATCGAGCATTGCCGCAAGTCGCTTGGCGGTTTCCAGATCCCGAAGCTGGTGCGGATTCTGGAGGAGATGCCGATGACCGCCACCGGCAAGCTGCGCAAGGTCGAACTGCGCCAGCAGTTCGTCGACCATTTCAACACGACATCGGCGGCCTGAAAGTCAATTATCCATGGCGGTGATCGAGAATTCCATTTCGCCTACGAGCGAGAGCTATCAGGCCAATCGTGCGGGGATGCTGGCGCAGATTGCGCGGGTCAATGCCGTGGTGGGGCGGACGGTTGCCGCGTCTGAATTGTCCAAAAAGCGCTTTCATGAGCGCGGGCAATTGCTGCCGCGTGAGCGCCTCGCGCTGTTGCTCGATGCCGGTGCACCGTTTCTCGAACTCTCGGCCCTTGCCGGATACTGTCTCGATACGCCGGACCCGGACAAGAGCATTCCCGGCGGCGGCACCATTGCGGGCATCGGTTTTGTCTCCGGCGTGCGCTGCATGGTGACGGCGAGCGATTCCGGCATCGAAGCGGGATCGCTGCAGCCGATGGGTCTCGACAAGCGGCTGCGCTCGCAGGAGATCGCGCTGGAGAACAAGCTGCCGTCAGTGCAACTCGTCGAGAGCGCCGGCGCCAACCTGATGCGCTATCGCGTCGAGGATTTCATTCGCGGCGGCACGACATTCCGCAATCTCGCGTTGCTCTCTGCGGCGGGCCTGCCGGTCATCACCGTGACCCATGGCTCGTCTACCGCAGGCGGTGCGTATCAGACCGGCCTGTCCGACTACATCGTGATGGTGCGTGGACGCACCCGCGCCTTTCTCGCAGGTCCTCCGCTGTTGAAAGCGGCAACCGGCGAGATCGCCACCGAGGAAGAGCTTGGCGGCGCGGAAATGCACACCAGCATTTCCGGTCTTGGCGATTATCTGGCGGAAGATGACCGCGAGGCGCTCGGAATCGCGCGCCAGATCATGGCCGATCTCAACTGGGACCGTGCGTCGCCTACGAGCGGTGAGCCGCCGCGTGCACCATTGTACGACACTGAAGAGTTGCTCGGCATCATGCCGATGGACCACAAGCGGCCCGTCGACATGAAGCAGATCATTGGGCGCATTCTTGACGGCTCGGATTTTCTTGAAATCGGCGCGAACTATGGCCCCGCGACGGTCTGCGGCCATGGCCGCATCGGCGGTCATGCCATCGGCATCATCACCAACAACGGCCCGCTGGACCCGAGCGGCGCCAACAAGGCGACGCATTTCATTCAGGCCTGCTGCCAGTCGCGCACGCCGATCCTCTATCTCAACAACACCACGGGCTACATGGTCGGCAAGGCCTATGAAGAAGCCGGCATGATCAAGCACGGCTCCAAGATGATCCAGGCCGTGACCAACGCCACTGTGCCGCAGATCACCATTTACTGCGGAGCATCGTTCGGTGCGGGCAATTACGGCATGTGCGGGCGCGGCTTTCATCCACGCTTCTGTTTTTCGTGGCCGAATGCCAAGACGGCGGTGATGGGCGGCGAGCAGGCGGCGGAGACCATGGCCATCGTTGCCGAAGCGGGTGCTGCGCGGAAGGGCAAGCCGATGGACCCCGCGAAACTTCAGGAGATGAAGTCGCGGATCATCACCGTATTCGACAGCCAGATGGATGTGTTCGCCACCAGCGGGCGGCTGCTCGATGATGGCGTGATTGATCCGCGCGACACCCGCGCGGTGCTGCTCAATGTGCTGGCGATCTGCCGTGAGGCCGAGCAGCGCGATCCGCAGAAGGTCCAGTTCTCGGTGGCGCGGCCATGACGGGTGAAGCGAAATTGACGCCGTTCCGGAAAATCCTGATCTCCAATCGCGGCGAGATCGCGCTGCGGGTGATGCGCACGGCCAAGCGTCTCGGTTACGAGACCGTCGCGGTCTACTCCTCCGCTGATGCCAACGCGCGTCATGTCCGCGAGGCGGATCAGGCGGTATGGATCGGCGAGTCGCAGCCGTCGCAGTCGTACTTGCGGATCGACGCGATTGTGGCGGCCGCGAAAGCGAGTGGCGCGGACGCCGTACATCCCGGCTATGGATTCCTCGCGGAGAACGCAGACTTCGCCAAGGCTTGCCGCGATGTAGGTCTTGTCTTCATCGGCCCGTCGCCTGAGGCGATCCATGCCATGGGCCACAAGGCGGGCGCGAAGGACATCATGCAGAAGGCGGGCGTGCCCTGTGTGCCCGGCTATCAAGGCGAGGACCAGAGCGACGCGAGCATGCTCACTGCTGCAAGGCGCATCGGCTTCCCGGTGATGATCAAGGCTGTGGCGGGCGGCGGCGGACGCGGCATGCGCCTTGTCGCCGATGACGCCGCATTTCCGGATGCGCTGCGTGCGGCGCGCTCGGAAGCGCAGAACGCATTCGGCGATCCGCAGGTCATTCTGGAGCGCGCCATCGTCCAGCCGCGCCATATCGAAATCCAGGTGTTCGGCGATCGTCATGGCAATGCCATCCATCTTGGCGAACGCGATTGCTCGGTACAGCGGCGGCATCAGAAGCTGATCGAGGAAGCGCCATCGCCAGCGGTGTCGCCGGACTTGCGCGAACGTATGGGTGCGACCGCCGTCGCCGCTGTCAAGGCGATCAACTATGAGGGCGCAGGTACGCTGGAATTCCTGCTGGATAACACCGGCAACTACTACTTCATGGAAATGAACACCCGGTTGCAGGTGGAGCATCCGGTGACGGAAGCGATCACCGGGCTCGATCTGATCGAGTTGCAGTTGCGTGTGGCTGGCGGCGAACCGCTGCCGCTCAAGCAGGAGGACGTGTCGTTCTCCGGCCATGCTATTGAAGTCCGGCTCTGCGCCGAAGATGCCGCGCACAATTTCATGCCGCAGTCAGGGACCATGCTGCGCTGGCATGCACCCTCGGATTTACGCGTGGAGGACGCGCTGGAATCCGGCGGCGAAATTCCGCCGTTCTACGATTCGATGATCGCCAAGATCATCAGTCACGGCACAACACGCGACGAGGCGCGGCGAAAGCTGATCGCCGGTCTCGATCGCATGACAGCGCTTGGCGTCACCACCAACCAGTCGTTCCTCGCGCGGTGTCTCGATCATTCCGCGTTCGCGGCCGGGCAGGCGACCACGGCCTTCATCGCCGAACATTTGGCCGATCTGCTTCCGCCGCAGTCCAGTGCCGGGCTTCGTGCCGCCGTCGCCGCGCTGCTGGTGCACGCCGCGTCGATCGGACCGGTTCATGTGCAGCAGCGGCTGGGACTCGCGCACGGCTATCCCATCCCGATGCGCTTCGAGCTCGACGGCCACGTGGTCGAGCCGACGGTGCGCCGCGAGCGCGGCGACGTCTTCAAGATCGGCATCGCCGAGTCCGAACACGCGCTGACGCTCGGCGCGCGCGACGGCGACGTGCTTCATTTCACCAGCGACGGTGTTCTCGGCTCGGCCACCTTCGTTCGCGAAGGCGCGAACCTCTGGTTCAGCTTTGCCGGGACAACCTCGCATGTGCGCGATCTGTCTCATGTTGCGGTGATGAAGGCGGGCGATGCCGGGTCGGACGGCAAGCTGCGGGCCTCGATGAACGGGCGCGTGGTCTCGGTGCTCGCCAGAGCCGGAGATATTGTCACGGCCGGAGCGCCGGTCATCGTTCTGGAAGCCATGAAAATGCAGCACGTGCATGCGGCTCCGGTGTCGGGTAGGCTCACAGCCCTGAATGCCGCGGAGGGCGATCAGGTCACGACCGGATTTGTGGTCGCGGAGATCGAGGCCGCGCAGGACGCGGCTTAAAGGAGAAGCCATGTCTGACGCACCGGTTCTTCATGACAAACGCGGGCATGCGTTCTGGATTACGATCAACCGGCCCGACAAGCGCAACGCGCTGAATGCCTCGGTGATCGCCGGGATCGTCGATGGCTTCCTTCGCGCACATGAAGACAATGACGTGCGTGTCATTGTGCTGACAGGCACGGGCGACAAGGCGTTCTGCGCGGGCGCGGACTTGCAGCCGGGTGCAGGCTTTGCGTTCGACCTGTCGCAGCCCAATCTTGCCTATGCCGACATGCTGCGCACCGCACAGAATGCGACCAAACCGACCATCGCCCGCATCAACGGTGTCTGCATGGCGGGCGGCATCGGGCTTCTGTGCATGACCGACATGGCGGTGGCGGCGGACAATGTCGTTTTTGGCCTGCCCGAAGTGAAGGTCGGCATATTCCCGATGCAGGTGCTGAGCCTGTTGCAGGCGGTCGCGCCGCCGCGTCTGGTGCGTGAATGGTGTTTCACCGGCGAGCCGTTCTCGGCGATGGAAGCGAAGGAGGCCGGGCTGCTCAATCATGTGGTGCCTGCTGCCGACCTCGACGCCAAGGTCGAATGGCTGGTGGGGCGCCTCACCGACAAGTCGCCGACCGCGATCCGCCGCGGCAAATATGCCATGCGTGCGCTGGCCTCGATGTCGTTCGATCAAGGTATCGCTTACACCGAATCCCAGATCGCGCTGCTGGCGATGACGCAGGATGCGAAGGAGGGGCTTGCGGCATTCGCGGAGAAGCGCAAGCCGGTGTGGACCGGAAAGTAATGCCATGACCAAGGTCTGGATCGAGGCCGCGCTGAACGGACCATGGACCCGTGCCAAACAGCCGGGCATTCCCGTTGCAGTCGAGGACATTGTTGCGGACGGCATCGCCTGCGCGGAAGCGGGTGCCGCGATCATCCATGCCCATGCCTATGATGTGACGACCGGTCGCCAGAAGGACGACTGGGAGATTTATGCGCGGATCATCGAGGGCATCCGCGCAAAGGCGGATGTGATCGTCTATCCGACCATTCCGAGTCCGGGGCTCGGACAGGACCAGAACACCAATCGCTTCGGCCATACGCTGGAGCTGGCAAAGCGCGGCCTGATCGAATGGGCGGTGATCGATCCTGGCTCCGTGCATATTTCGCGGTTCGACGATCTCGCCCATGGCGGCGTCTACATGAACCCGCATGACGACATTATGGAAGGGATGCGGATCGCGCGCGCCCACAATGTCCATCCGAGCTACGCGATCTATGAGCCCGGTTTCACGCGGCTGGGCGCGGCCCTGGCGGCGATTGCGCCGCCGTCACCGACACCGATCTATCGCTTCATGTTCTCGGACGAATTCGCCTGGGGATTCCCGCCGCGCGATAAGTATCTCGACATTCATCTTGATCTGCTGGCAGAGACCGCGCCCGGCGCGCCGTGGATGATCGCGGGTCTTGGTGTCGATATCACGCCGCTGATCCCGCACACGGTCGCGCGCGGAGGTTACGTCCGTGTCGGGCTTGAGGATGCGCTCTGGGGCAATCCTCAGACCAACGAAGCATTGGTGAAGGATGCCGTAAAACGTGTTCGCGCCGCAGGCGGTGAACCGGCGACCACGGCAGAGGTTCGTCGCCAGCTAAAGGTGATGGATGCAGCGCGAGGGCGGACCTGACACCGTCATTGCGAGGAGCGCAGCGACGAAGCAATCCAGCTTCTTGCAAAAATGGATTGCTTCGCCTCGCTCGCAATGACGGCTTTACCGACCGACTGCAAATGGGAAGCGAAATAAGTTTTCGCGCTCAGCGCCCCTTGAACAGCGGCTTGCGCTTTTCCATGAAGGCCGCACGGCCTTCCTTGTAATCTTCGCTCTTGAAGCAGGCGTCGACCAGATCCTCGCAGCGCTTCATGTCGCGCTTGAGTTCGTCCTTGCAGGCTTCGCCGACAATGAACTTGATCGAATCCACCGTCAGCGGCGCATTGGCGGCGATCGTGGCGGCGTAGTTCTTGACGTAGAATTCGAGTTCGTCATTTTCGACGATGCGATTCACGAGGCCCATCTCGACCGCTTCCATGGCCTCGAACAGCCGCGCGGTGAAGAAGATTTCCTTGGTGAAGGAGGGGCCAACGACGTCCATCAGCCGCTTCACGCCGGGATAGCCGTAGCCGAGGCCGAGCTTGGCGGCGGGAACGGCAAAGCGCGCATCTTCGGAGCAAATGCGCAGGTCGCAGCAGCTTGCGATGCCCATGCCGCCGCCGACGCAAAAGCCGCGGATCATCGCGATGGTGGGCTTCGGAAATTCATGGACGCTGGCATAAGCGGCTTCCACCGCATCGTTGTATTTCCGGACGCCTTCCTCGGTCGAGCGCTCATCGCCGAATTTGGAGATATCCGCGCCCGCGACAAAAGCCTTGTCGCCCGCGCCCGCGAGCACGACGACGCGGATGCTGTCGTCCTTGGCATATTCGATCATCAGCCGTGTGGTGGCTTCCCACATCTCCAGCGACATTGCATTGCGTCGTTCGGGATTGTTGAAGATCACGTAACCGACGTTGCCGTCCTTGCGCGAGATCACCTTGTCGGTCGAAGCCATGAGCGTATCCTTAAAATTCAGACGACCTTGCTCTTTTGGAGCGAGGCGATCTCCTGTTCACTGAAACCGAATTCCGTCAGCACGTCATGTGTCTGCTCGCCAACGAGTGGCGGGCGCGCAGCCATGCGGCTCGGCGTGCGCGACAGCGTGAAGGGCTGGCCGACGAGCTGCTTGCCGCCATCGGGTAAGGCTTGCGCGATGCCGAGATGCTTGACCTGCGTGTCATCGAAGACCTGATCGATGGAATAGATCGGGCCGCACGGCACGCCGGCATCGTTGAGAATACTGACCCATTCGCCGGTCGTGCGCTTCGCCATGTACGTTCCGATCGCGGCGTTCAGCGCATCGCGGTTCTTCGAGCGGAGCGCGATGGTCGCGTAGTCGGGATGCGTCAGCAGGTCCGGGGCCTCGATCGCCTGCGCGAAGCGCTCCCAGATTCGCCCGCCGGTGGTGGCGATATTGATGAAACTGTCGCTGGTCTTGAACACGCCGGTCGGAATGCTGGTCGGATGATTGTTGCCGGCCTGCTGCGGCACATCGCCGTCCACCAGCCAACGTGCGGCCTGGAAGTCGAGCATGAATATCTGCGCCTGCAGCAGCGAGGTCTGCACCCACTGGCCTTCGCCCGAGACATCGCGCTCCAGCAGCGCAGTCATGATGCCGAGCGCGCAGAAAAGTCCTGCCGTGAGGTCGGCGACAGGAATGCCGGCGCGCACCGGGCCCTGTCCCGGCAGTCCGGTGATCGACATCAGCCCGCCCATGCCCTGGGCGATCTGGTCGAAGCCGGGGCGCTTGGCATAAGGCCCGTCCTGTCCGAAGCCGGAGATGCTGGCATAGACGAGGCGCGGGTTGATCGCGCGCATACTTGCGTAATCGATGCCGAGCTTGTCCTTCACGTCGGGACGGAAGTTCTCGACGATGACGTCGGCCTTGGCGACGAGACGCTTGAATACCTCAAGACCTTTCGGGTCTTTCAGGTTGAGCGTCATCGCGCGCTTGTTGCGATGCAGGTTCTGGAAGTCCGGGCCGTTGCGCGGCCCGCCCGGCTGCTCGCTATCGGCGAGGTCGGTCGGCGCCTCGATCTTGATGACGTTCGCGCCCCAGTCCGACAATTGGCGCACGGCGGTCGGCCCGGAACGAATCCGGGTGAGATCCAGAACCGTGAAGCGCGAAAGGGCGGACGAGGCGCGCGGAAACGTCATCGATTTCTCCGAAGAGATTACCCGGCGTTGCCGACGAGGCCTGCGGCGGCGATGCCGGCGAGGGCCGCGGTTTCGTCGTTGTCGGAGGTGTCGCCGCTGATGCCGATGGCGCCGAGCAGGTTGCCGTCCTTGTCATTGATGAGAACGCCGCCGGGTACCGGCACCAGCGCGCCGCGCGCCATGGTGTTGATGGCGTCGACGAAATAGGGCTGCTCGTTGGCGCGCTTGAAGATCGCGCGCGAACCCATGCCCAGCGCCAGCGCGCCGTAAGCCTTGCCATGGGCGACTTCGCCGCGCAGCAGGCTGGTATTGTCTTCCGCCACGAACGTCTTGAGCGCGCCGCGCGCGTCGAGGATCGCGATGGCCATCGGCTTTAGTTTCAGTTCCCGGCACTTGGCGAGGGCGGCATCGGAAATCTTGCGGGCAACGTCGAGGGTCAGGGCGGTCATCATATGTCCTTTGAGGAGGGGATCAGGAAGAAGCGGAGGCTTTCGCCGCGCCGTTGTCCAGACTTATGGCAAGGACGCGCGCCACGTGCAATGCGCCGCGGCCTGAACCGTCCTTGATTTGATGGCGGCAGGAGGTGCCGTCCGCCACGATCAGCGCGTCATCGGCAGCTTTGCGCACAGCGGGCAGCAGGGATGCTTCCGCCATCTGGATCGACACGTCATAGGTGTCGGCGCCATAGCCGAACGCACCGGCCATGCCGCAACAGCTCGACTCGATCTTTTCCACTTTCAGGCCGGGCACCAGCCGCAGAATCTTCTCCACCGGCGCGAACGCCCCGAACGATTTCTGGTGGCAATGGCCGTGCACATGCGCGCTCTTGTCGATGGCGCCGAGTGGCAGTTTCAACTGGCCGGTCTCGGCCTCGCGCACCAGGAATTCCTCGAACAGCAGCGCATGAGCGCTGACCTTCTTCGCGGCATCGTCGGAGCGCAGCGACAGCAGTTCATCGCGCAGGGTCAGGAGGCAACTTGGCTCAAGGCCGACAATGGGCACGCCGCGCGCGGCAAACGGGATCAGCGTCTCGACCACGCGCGTGAGTTCGGCCTTCGCATTCTCGACCAACCCCGCCGAGAGGAAGGTGCGGCCGCAGCACAGCGGCCGTCCGCCATCGAGCGCGCGGGGCAGGTGAACGCGATAGCCACCGTCGACAAGAACGCGCAGCGCGGCATCGAGATTTTCGCGCTCATAGGCGCGGTTGAAGGTGTCGGCAAACAGCACCACCTCGCGGCCGTTTTCCGGGCCAAAGGCAATTCCAGCCGGCGCGAACACATCGCTGCGGAATTCCGGCAGATCACGCCTGGCGCTGATGCCGGCGATTTTCTCGAACAGGGTACGGAGAATGCCGCTGCGGTTCCGCAGGTTGGCGAGCCACGGGAAACGCGAGGCGAGCCCGGCATAGTGGGGCAGGTAACCGACCAGCCGGTCGCGCAGGGTGAGGCCATGTTTCGCGGCGCGTGCGGCCAGCACTTCGATTTTCATTTTCGCCATATCGACGCCGGTCGGGCATTCGTGACGGCAGGCCTTGCAGGAGACGCAAAGCTTCATCGTCTCCATCATGGAATCCGACGACAGCGCATCGGGACCGAGCTGGCCGGAGATTGCCAGCCGCAGCGTGTTGGCGCGGCCGCGGGTCACGTCCTTCTCGTTGCGGGTGGCGCGATACGACGGGCACATCACGCCGCCCTCCAGCTTGCGGCAGGCGCCGTTGTTGTTGCACATCTCGACCGCGCCCTGGAAACCGCCAGCCGCGCCGGGATACGCCGACCAGTCCATCACCGTCCTGATGTCCGCGACCTTGTAACCGGGCGCATAACGAAACAGCGAACGGTCATCCATCTTCGGCGGATGCACGATCTTGCCGGGATTGAGCGTGTTGCCGGGATCGAAGCGCTCTTTCACTTCCTCGAAGGCATGAACGATCCGCTCGCCGAACATCTGCGCGTGAAATTCCGAGCGCACGATTCCGTCGCCGTGTTCGCCGGAATGCGAGCCTTTATATTCGCGCACCATCGCGAAGGTCTCTTCGGCGACGGCGCGCATGGTCTTGACGTCGTGCTCGAGCTTGAGATTCAGCACCGGGCGGACGTGCAGACAGCCTTCGGAGGCGTGGGCATACATGGTGCCGCGCGTGCCGTACTTCTCGAAAATCCGGTTGAGCCGGTCGGTATAGTCGGCGAGCTGCGGCAGCGGCACTGCACAGTCCTCGATGAAGGAAACCGGCTTTCCTTCCTGCTTCATCGACATCATGACGTTGAGGCCGGAGGTGCGGAAGTCAGTGATCGCCGCCTGCATTGCGGGCTCGATCACATCGACCACGCCGCCCCATTTGCGCTTTGGCTGATCCCAGCCGAAACCGAGATCGCCCATCAGGTCGGCGAGCTGCTTGAGCTTTGCGAGGTTGGCGGTCTGATCGGCCTCCGCAAATTCGACGACCAGCAGCGCTTCCGGCTCACCCTTCACCACGGCTTCGATAGTCGGCCTGAACATCGCGATGTCGCGGCCAAGCGCGATCATGGTGCTGTCGACCAGCTCCACCGCGATGGGCTTCAGCTTCACCAGATGCTGCGTGGCGTCCATTGCTTCATAGAAGCTGCCGAAGTGGCAGACGCCGAAAACTTTCGCACCGATCAGCGGCCACAGCTTCAGCTCGACGCGGGTGGTAAAGGCGAGCGTCCCTTCGGAGCCGACCAGCAGATGCGCCATGTTGTTGACGGGCTGCGGTGTCAGCGCATCGAGGTTGTAGCCGCCGACCCGGCGCTGCACATGCGGGAAGCGCGCCGCAATCTCACCGGCCTCACGCTCACCGAGCGCCAGCATGTCGCGAAACAGGTCGCGGCCCGGCATCTCGGTGTTCTGCCAAGCCATGTCGCGCGGTACTTCGCCGAAATGCAGCAGGGTGCCGTCGGCCAGCGCGGCGTCCATCGAAATGGTATTGTCGCGCATGGTGCCGTAACGCAGCGAGCGGCCGCCGCAGGAATTGTTGCCGGCCATGCCGCCGATGGTGGCGCGCGAGGCGGTGGAGACGTCGACCGGAAACCACAGGCCGTGTTTCTTCAGTTGCCGGTTGAGATCGTCGAGCACAATGCCGGGCTCGACCACGCAGGTGCGCTTCTCGACATCGAGCGAGATGATTCTGTTCAGATACTTCGAGACATCGACCACGATGCCGCTGTTGACAGTCTGGCCGCATTGCGAGGTGCCGCCGCCGCGCGGCGTCACGATGCGTCCGTCATCGCGCGCAATCGCCATGGCGCGCAGCGCGTCGTCCATGGTGCGGGGAACGACCACGCCGAGCGGCTTGATCTGGTAGAACGACGCGTCGGTGGCGTAGCGGCCGCGATCCAACGGATGGAACAGGATATCGCCGCTGACTTCGCGCCTGAGGCGTGCGGCGAGGGCGCTGTCCTGCGCGATGGCGTTTCCGGTTGCGGCCTTCTGCTGAGCCATTTGGTTCTCGGTACTCTGGGTGGCCCTAAAAGCCGTCATTGCGAGCGAAGCGAACTGGCTCTTTCTTCACCTCTCCCCGAGGGGGAGAGGTCGACGCGAAGCGCCGGGTGAGGCGGTACGAATTTCAATTCAGGCATCTAGATCCCCTCACCCCAACCCTCTCCCCATTGGGGAGAGGGAGTTCATCTACGTTTGTTGCTCCGCTCGCAATGACGAGCAGGAACGTCAATTTTCTTCGCCGCGCAGCGCCGAGACATCCGCCGCGCGTCCGCTTGGCTGATGTTCGCGCATGTACTCGCACACGGCATCGCACTTGCCGCGCATGTGATCGAACATCAGCTTGCCGAGTTCCTCGCCGTTGCGGCGACGCAGGGCATCGACCATCGCTTCATGCTCGCGCATGGCGTCGCTGAGCCGGTCCCGCCGCAGAAGGTTGGCGGAGTAGCGCAGACGGCGGACCATGGCGTTCGCGGTGGCGTAGCTCGAACTCAGGAACGGATTCGCCGCGGCATCGACGATGGCCTGATGGATTTTCTGGTTCAGGCGGAAATAGTCGGTCAGTTCCTGGCGGATATAGTGTGTGTACATCTCCAGATGCATGCGCTCGATGGCGGCGATGTCCTCGTCCGAGATCCGTTCGCAGGCCGCGCGGCCGGCGAGGGCGTCGAGCCCGGCGATCAGTTCGAACAGATGCCGGATGTCCTGCTCGGAGAACTGGCGGACGCGCGCACCGCGGTTGGGCAGCAGTTCGATCAGGCCTTCCGACGCCAACACCTTCAAGGCCTCGCGCAGCGGCGTGCGCGAGACATCGAACTTCTCGCACAATTCGCGCTCGGGAATGCGGCTGCCCGGCTCCAGATGCCCCTCGACGATAAAGTCGCGGATCTGGCCCAGCAGGTCATCGTGCAGCGAGGCCGGCGAGGTCTCGACGATTTCCAGCGACTTGGTTCGCAAAAGATTATTCAAAATCCAAAGCCTTCCAGAGAGGTGACAAGCTGGATTTCATTCCAAATCAGCCAGCCGCGACACGCTTTGTGCCGATAAGTGTATTGATACTCGATTTTTCTGTTGTGAAGAAGAAAATTTTGAATACAATCCATTTCAAGAAAATCTTGCGGTGCACAATTTATTGCATGCAAAATTGTAAACAAGATCTTGAGGGAGCGCCGATCGATGTCCAACGCCTCAGTCCATACCGGGCGGCACTTTCTCCAGATTCCGGGGCCGACCAACGTTCCCGATCGCGTGCTGCGAGCGATGGACATGCCGACCATCGATCATCGCGGGCCTGAATTCGCGCAGCTCGGCCTCGAGGTCATCGAAGGCTCCAAGAAGGTCTTCAAGACCAAGAACCCCGTCATCATCTATCCGTCGTCTGGCACCGGTGCGTGGGAAGCCGCCATCGTCAATACGCTGTCGCCCGGCGACAAGGTGCTGATGGTGGAGACCGGCCACTTCGCGACGCTGTGGCGCGCGATGGCCGACAAGCTGAAGCTCGATGTCGAGTTCGTGCCGGGTGACTGGCGTCATGGTGCGTCCCCCGAAGACATCGAGGCCCGCCTGTCGAAGGACAAGGCCCACAGCTTCAAGGCGGTGATGGTGGTCCACAACGAGACCTCCACCGGCGTCACCAGCCGCATTCACGACATCCGCAAGGCCATCGACGCCGCGAAACATCCGGCGCTGCTGATGGTCGACACCATTTCGTCGCTCGGCTCGATTGATTACGAGCACGACAAGTGGGGTGTGGACGTCACCGTGTCCTGCTCGCAGAAGGGGCTGATGCTGCCGCCGGGTCTCGGCTTCAACGCCGTGTCCGACAAGGCGCTGGAAGCCTCGAAGAAGAATAGCTCGCTGCGGTCCTATTGGGACTGGCACGAGATCATCGGCGCCAACAAGGGCGGTTCATGGTCCTACACGCCCGCGACCAACATGCTATATGGCCTCAAGGAAGCCATCGCGATGCTGCTGGAAGAGGGGCTCGACAATGTGTTCGCCCGCCATAAGCGCTATTCGGCGGCGACGCGTGCAGCCGTCGAGACCTGGGGCCTCGAAAACCTGTGTCTCGATCCGCGCGAATATTCGCCGATCCTGACCGCGGTGGTGATGCCAGAGGGGCATGATGCCGACCAGTTCCGCAAGGTCACGCTCGACAATTTCGACATGTCGCTCGGCGCAGGTCTCAGCAAGATCAAGGGCAAGGTCTTCCGCATCGGCCATCTCGGCCATTTCAACGACCTGATGCTGATGGGCACGCTGGCGGGCGTCGAGATGGCGCTCGATCTCGCGAAAGTGCCGCATCGTTCGGGCGGTGTGATGTCCGCGATGGGTGTTCTGACCGGACGCGATGCGAAGGCATCGCAGGCGAAGACGGCAGTGGCGTAACGCCGCGTTGGCGGCGTCTGCGATCTGAATTCAAAATCCGCAGGATAGCGGAAACCAAAACAAGGTCCGGCCAGCGCCGGGCTTCACAAATGCGACAGGGAGAGACTGCATGAAGAATCTCATCAAGGCGACAAGTGTGCTTGCGCTGCTGGCGGCAACGCCAGCTCTCGCATGGGAGCCGGCCAAGCCGGTCGAAATCGTGGTTGCAGCCGGCGCCGGCGGCGCCTCCGACCAGATGGCCCGCATGATGCAGGCTGCGATCCAGAAGAACAATCTGATGAAGCAGCCGATCATCGTGTCGCTGAAGGGCGGCGCATCGGGTGCCGAAGCCCTGATGTACATGAAGGGCAGCGACGGCGATCCGAACAAGGTGCTGATCGCCTATTCGCTGATCTACATGCTGCCGCTGTCGGCCAAGATTCCGTTCAACTGGCGCGAACTCACGCCGGTCTCGGTGATCGCGATGGACCAGTTCGTGCTGTGGGACAACGCATCTGGCCCGAAGACCGTGAAGGACTTCATTGCTGCCGCAAAGGCCTCAAGCTCGCCGTTCAAGATGGGCGGCACGGGCTCAAAGCGTGAGGACCACGTGCTCACCGTCTTCATGGAAAAGAAGACCGGCGCGAAGTTCTCCTATCTGCCCTACAAGTCGGGCGGCGAGGCGGCGACCCAGCTCGTCGGCAATCACACCGAAGCCAACGTCAACAACCCGTCGGAAAATCTTGAAGTCTGGCGCGCCGGTCAGGTGCGTGCGCTGTGCGTGTTCGACAAGGAACGCATTTCCTACAAGACCAAGGTCACCGAGACGCAGTCGTGGAATGATATCCCGACCTGCAAGGAAGAAGGCCTCGACATGCAGTACCTGATGCTGCGCGCGATGTTCCTTCCCGGCAAGGTCACGCCCGAGCAGACCGCGTTCTACGACGACCTGTTCAAGAAGGTGACGCAGACCCCGGAATACAAGGAATATATGGAGAAGCAGGCCTTGAAGCCCGTTTATCTCAACGGCAAGGACATGCTCAAATTCCTTGAAGAAGACGATGCCCTGAACAAGTCGCTCATGACCGAAGCAGGCTTCGTCGCAAAATAGCCTCGCCAATCGGGGCCCTGGCGCCGTCGTCCAAGCGGCGGCGCCATTTTTCTCTTACATCAGCCGGGGCGGACTCATGGCTCAAGACATCGAAATCGTCGTTGAGGATCCCAACGCGCCGGATGAGAATTCGCCTGCGATCACCAATACGCGCACCGTCGAGATGGCGGTCATGGCGCTGCTGCTTGGGCTTGCTGTGCTGCTCGGTTTTGACAACTGGCGCACCGGCGCATCGTGGGACGACACCGGTCCGCAGGCCGGTTACTTTCCGTTCTACCTTTCGATCATTCTTGGCGGCGCAGCGCTCTATGGATTCGTCAGCGTGGCGCTCAAGCGCAGCGAGGGATTGGAGACATTCGTGACCCGCGCGCAATTCCGCCGCGTGCTTCAGGTCTTCGTGCCGACACTGTTGTTTTGTTTGGCGATGCAGTGGCTCGGCCTCTACGTGGCGAGCTTCCTGCTGATCGCGGGTTTCATGGGAATCATCGGCAAAATCACGTGGTGGAAGTCGCTGCTCACTGCCTTCATCTTCGTCGCGATCATGTTCGTGACCTTCGATATCGCTTTCGACGTCATCATGCCGAAGGGTCCGCTTGAAGCGGCCTTCGGACGCTAAGCCAGAACCGGGACAGGATCATGGAAGCACTTGGCCTCTTGTTTCACGGTTTCGCGGTTCTCTTCACGTGGAAGATTCTCGCGCTGATGATGGTCGGGCTGGTACTCGGCATTTTCGTCGGCGTGCTGCCGGGGCTTGGCGGCCCCAATGGAGTCGCGATCCTGCTGCCGCTCACATTCTCGATGGACCCCACATCGGCCATCGTGATGCTGTCATGCATCTATTGGGGCGCGCTGTTCGGCGGCGCGATCACCTCGATCCTGTTCAACATTCCCGGCGAAGCCTGGTCGGTCGCGACCACCTTCGACGGCTATCCGATGGCCCAGCAGGGCAAGGCCGCGGAAGCACTGACGGCTGCCTTCACGTCATCCTTCATCGGCTCGCTGGTCGCAGTGATGCTGATCACATTCCTCGCGCCGAGCATTGCCGGTTTCGCGTTGAAGTTCGGCCCGCCTGAATTCTTCGCGGTCTACCTTCTGACCTTCTGCTCGTTCGTCGGCCTTGGCCGCGAAGCCAAGCACAAGACCGTCATCTCCATGGCGCTGGGACTTCTGCTCGCGGGTGTCGGTCTCGACACCGTGTCGGGCCAACTGCGCATGACGTTCGGCTCGAACGATCTGCTGCGCGGCGTGAATTTCCTCGTGGCCGTGATCGGCCTGTTCGGCATCAGCGAAATCCTGCTCACCATGGAAGAGCGGCTGGCGCTGCGCGGCCATGCGGCGCGTATCAGCCTGCGCACGGTGCTCGGCGTCTGGATGGATCTGCCGAAGTACTGGGCCACGCTGATCCGCTCATCGTTCATCGGCTGCTGGCTCGGCATCACACCGGGTGGCGCGATCGCCGCGTCCTTCATGGGTTACAATCTCGCCAAGCGCTTTTCCAAGGACAAGGAATCCTTCGGCAAGGGCCGCATCGAAGGCGTGTTCGCGCCGGAAACCGCCGCGCATGCCTCGGGCACCGCCGCGCTGTTGCCGATGCTTGCGCTCGGCATTCCCGGCTCCGGCACCGCAGCGATCCTGCTCGGCGGCCTGATGGTGTGGGGCCTCAATCCCGGTCCGCTCTTGTTCGTGGAACACAAGGATTTCGTCTGGGGCCTGATCGCCTCGATGTACCTCGGAAACGTCGTCGGCCTCGTGCTGGTGCTGACTACCGTTCCGATTTTCGCCTCGATCCTGCGCGTGCCGTTCGCGGCCATTGCGCCGATGATCGTGGTGTCCTGCGCCATCGGCGCCTACGCGATCCAGAATGCGATGTTCGACATCTGGCTGATGCTGCTGTTCGGCGTGGTCGGCTACGTCTTCAAGAAGATCGGCATTCCGCTGGCGCCGTTCACGCTCGCGCTGGTGCTCGGCAGCCGCGCGGAAGATGCATTCCGTCTCGCGATGATCGGCTCGGGCGGCAGCGTGAAGGTGTTCTGGTCGAACGGCCTTGTCGGCTCGATTACGACACTCGCGATCGTGCTGCTGTTTTGGCCGGTGATCGATCGGATCTTCGCGAGCTTCGGACGCAAGGAAAGCCCGGTACGGGCGTAGCATTCGTCATTGCGAGGAGCGTCAGCAATCCAGCTGAGTCCAAGGCTGTATTGCATCGCGTAGTTTATCATCGGGCCGGCGAAGCCGGACCGTTGGCTCGCGATGACGTGAGGAGTTACACCTGCGTCGCGCCGGTGACCTTGCAGGAGCCTTCGGCGGCTTCCTGATCGATGAACGGGAATTTCGTTTTCTTAAACAGCTTGGTGGTCTTCGCCTTGACGGTCACAGCCAGCCTCTGGTCGGTCTCGATCTTCCGGCCGCCGGTCTTGGACATATAATCGCATTTCACGCGGATGTCCTTCACGGCGAAGTCATTGTCGTTGGTGACGGTGATATCGGCGGTGCCGGCGTTGTTGGAGCCGGGCTTGCGCCATTTCTCGATCGAGATCTTGACCTTGTCTCCGGGTTCGGCGGCAAAGGCGATGCCGGTTGTGCTGAGAAAGACTCCAGCGATGGCGGCGGCGATGATCGTCTTCATGGTCGAAATCCCGAAAGTTCAAGTCATGGACGGATTGCCGAAGCGTCATTGCCCAGGAATCCGGAAATCAGGTCAGGGCCATTGAGCAGGAGCATTTCGCCGCTACTATAGTGGCCGCAAGAGTAATGCAGCAACGGTCTATGGTCAGGAATTGTAATGAACGACATCTGGCGTCTCTCGGCTACTGAACTTGCGTCGCACATCCGTTCCCGAAAAATATCCGCCAGGGAAGCCGCTCAGGCCGCCCTTGACCGGCTGAACGCAGTCAACCCGGTACTCAATGCAGTGATCGACCACCGGCCGGTTGAGGTACTGGCGCAGGCCGACGCGGTCGATGCCGCGATTGCGAAGGGCTCGGATCCCGGGACGCTCGCCGGTGTGCCGATCACCATCAAGGTCAACGTCGATCAGGCCGGATTCGCTACCACGAACGGATTGAAGCTGCAGCGTGACCTTGTGGCGCAGACCAACAGTCCTGTGGTGGACAATTTGCGCAAGGCGGGCGCGGTCATTGTCGGGCGGACCAACACACCGGCCTTCTCCGCCCGCTGGTTTACGACAAATTTGTTGCATGGCGAAACGCGCAACCCTCGCGACCCGTCCATCACCCCCGGCGGTTCATCGGGCGGGGCGGCTTCGGCCGTGACCGCAGGGATCGGTCATATCGCTCATGGCACCGACATCGCGGGTTCGATCCGCTACCCGGCCTATGCCTGCGGGGTTCACGGCCTGCGGCCGACCGTCGGGCGTATCCCGGCTTTCAACGCGTCGTCGCCGGAGCGCCCGATCGGCCCGCAGATCACGGCGGTCTCCGGTCCGCTCGCGCGAACCGTCGGCGATGTGCGGCTGGCGTTCCATGCCATGTCGCAGCGCGATCCGCGCGATCCGTGGTGGGTGCCCGCGCCGCTGGAAGGGCCGAGCCGGGAGAAGCGCGCGGCGATCTGCCTGCGCCCGGATGGCCTGGACACCGTGAAGGAGGTCAGCGACGCCGTCGCCGATGCGGGCAGGCGACTGGAGCGGGCGGGCTGGATTGTCGAGGAGATCACGGAGATCCCGCCGTTCGCCGAGGCGGCCGACCTGCAGATGAAGCTCTGGCTGTCGGACGGCTATGACGCGTTGCGGGACATGGCCGAGCGCGAGGGCGATCCCGGCGCGCTGGCCGTTCTGCGCGACCAGGAATCGGTCGCGCGCGCGCTCGATCTCGCGGCGTTCTCAAAACTGCTGACCCGGCGCGCGACGCTGGTGCGTGCGTGGGAGATGTTCTTCGAGACCTATGCCGTGATCGTGATGCCGCCCTGCGGCGAACTGCCCTTTGAATGGCAGCTCGATCTCAAGGGCGATGCCTCGCTGCACCGTGTGCTTCGGGCGCAGATGCCGCAGATTGCGCTGCCGTTCATCGGTATGCCGGGCCTGACGGTCTCGACCGGTTTGGTCGGCCGCGTGCCAGTCGGTGTGCAGATCGTGGCGGGACGTTACAGAGAGGACCTTTGCCTTGCGGCGGGCGAGGCCATCGAGGCGGGCGGTGTGCCGCCAAGCCCGATTGATCCGGTATCGGCCTGAAAGCGGCGCTTGGCGTTGAAGACGCTTTCCGTGTCGGCGAGAAGCTGCTGCGTGCGCCGGACGACGCTGCGTCCGGCCTTGAGATCGCGGTTGGCGACATAAAGCAGGCGGTGCCCTTCGATGACGAGTTCTCGGGCATGCTTGATTTGCTCGTCGAACGAGACAGCCTCTGTCGCTGCTTTGGCCGTCGTCATGGTGCGGCTCCTGTGTCTGCATATGGCCTGCAGTCACCAACGCCGATGTTAGCGAATCGTTCAGGGCGAGTCCCGCAGACCGCCGAACTTTCCACCAAAACGTGATTCGCCGGGCAATCCCTTGGCGCAACGAGGCAATTCGGCGTTGAACCGAGCTTGCTGCCGGGGCGTCCAACCAAAACGGCCGATCCGCCGCCGCTTGCGACGGCGCAAGCGCCGGTCCTATTGTTTAACAGGTGTTTGGCTGGGGCGGACATGAGCGTGGTCAAAACGGCGGAGCGGAGCGATCCAGCAAATACGCGTGAGACTGCCGTCGCCGGCGGCAACGGCAAGGTCGGCGTCTATCTCGCGCTGCTGCAACTGTTCTTCACGCTGGGCTGGACCGTTTATGTCGTCTACCTGCCGCAGCTCGCTGCCAAGGTCGGACTGCCGCCTGGCGCGGTGGTTGTCATCCTTCTGGTCGATCAGGCCGTCTTCACCATCACCGACACGCTGATGGGTATCGCGGCAGACCGCATGACACCGATTGTCGGACGGCTCAGCCGTGTCGTGATCTGGCTGACGGTGGTCTCGTGCGCTGCGTTCCTCGCGCTGCCGTTCGTCGCCAAACTCGGACCGGATGCGAAGATCGTGCTGATCGCGCTTACCATGACCTGGGTGGTGACGTCGTCGGCGCTGCGTGCGCCGCCGCTCGCCTTGCTCGGGAAGTTTGCCGCGAAGCCATCGATTCCGATCCTGTCGTGCCTCACGATGCTGGGCTACGGCATCGCCGGTGCGATCTCGCCGTATCTTGGCGTCGTGCTGCGCAATCACGATCCGCGCATCCCGTTTGTGATCTCCACGGTGGTGCTGCTGCTCACCGCGCTCTCGATGTCGTGGATCGAGCGCCGGCTGCGCGAGGGGAAGCTGAGCGCGCCGGAACGCACGCCGCTCGCGGTGCCGAAATCATGGGGCGTTCTCGCGCTGGTCTTTATTGCCGCGATGCTTGTTCTCGCGCTCGGCTATCAGCTGCATTTCAGCGTCAACAGTGCGCAATTGTTCCTGCGCTTCGCCAAGCAGCCCGACCTGCAATGGCTGATGCCGGTGTACTGGATCGGCTTCAACATCGCGATGTTTCCGGCAAGCTTCATCACGCGGCGGCTCGGCGGACTGCTGGTGATCGGCTGCGCGGGACTATTGGGCGCCGGCGCGGTGTTCGGTATGGAGAACGCGGCCGGGCTGAACACCATGATCGCCATGCAGTTCCTCGCCGGTGCGGCATGGGGCTGCATCCTGATGAGCGCGGTCGCGGCCGCCATCGCGGTCAGCGGCGGTGCCGAGGGCAAGGTGCTCGGCCTGATGTTCTCCGCATTGGCATTGGCGACATTCGCGCGCATCGCAGCCGTCGGCGGCGGCCTGACGAAAAATGCCGCTTACGAGGCGCTGCTGCAATGGACGCCGATCCTGTGCTGGGCGCTGGCAGGCGCAGCGCTGCTGTTCATCGCGGTGGCGCGGCTGCGCAAATGGCGGGACGGCGCGGACCCTGCCGATGCACCGGTCTAGAACACGCGTTTATTCCGGAAGGCTTGCACTTTTTATCGTCGGTTGCTCGCCAACCTTTGACTTGGCAAAGCGCCGATGACGTCGCAGAACAATGCCATGCGAACGCGCGCAATTCTCCAGATGCTTTGTCTTATATGCCTGCTGCCGGTCGCGGCGGGCGCTGCTCCGCCGATGGAACGGGGTGCTGCCATCACTGATCCCGTCCTGCTGCGTCAGCTTGACGAGACGGGACTGAGCCTTGGCAGGCTGCTGGGTGCGGAAGCCAGCGCCGCAGCCGCCGATCTGTTCGCGCTGCCATCGATGACGCAGGCTCAGGAAACGGCGGATCGCGATTTCAACAAATATGTCCTCGATCACCACGACGATCTCGACACGCTGTTTGTGTTCGACCGCGATGCACTGAACGCGCCGGGCACGCGCTTCGATCTGGCAGGCATTGTCAACCGGATGGACCGCGCATTTGTTTCGCCTGAGACGTGCGGCGAAATCCGTCTGATCTATCGGCCGATCACCAATCACGATTCCAGGAACAAGGACGATCCGCCCGCGCGGCTGCCGATGACGCTCAATCTCATCATGAAGGCGAAGCCTGCAGGCGCGGATACCACATGCGCCGAACTCGCCCGGCGCTGGCTGGCGCTGGCCGATCAGCCGCCCGCATCCGAACAGACGGAGATGCTCACTGCAAAAGGCGGTGCGCTGGAATGGATCACGCGCGACGCCATCGACCGGATCGAAATCAATGTGCAGATCGCGCGCGCCTCGGCTGATGCGAATGACTTCGAGGGCCGGGCGGACTATCTGATGAAGGTGTTTCGCTTCGACGGACTGAATTTCGTGGAATCTCCGATGGAGAACCAGATCGACGCGGCGCGCATCCGCCGCGATGAGAAGCTGCTTGCGGATTTCAAGGGATGGCTGCTCGATCCGGTACACATCGCGGAGCTTGACCGCGGGGCCATCGTGCTGCCTGACCGCTTTCTTGCAACGAGCGTCATCAACGTGACGCCTGCGCAGACAAATCCTGACGACAGAGCTCGCGAGTTGTTGGCCGACGACGAGATTGGTGCGGCTTTAGCGAAGGCATCTGCAAACGCGCCGCTCGAAAATCTGCAATCTCCGGCAGGCTTCGCGCGCCGTCTCGATGACATGACCTGCAGCGGCTGCCATCAGACCCGCGCGGTCGGCGGTTTTCATTTTCCGGGCAGGGAGCGTCCCGAATGGGCGGCAGGTGCGGTGGTGGCGGCAGCGTCGCCGCATTTCTTCGGCGATCAGGAGCGCCGCCGCGATGTTCTCGGCGCATTTCGCGATGGCCGTAGCCCGGATTTCTCGCGCGGTTTCTCTGCGCGGCCACAGGCCCGCCGCGCCAATGAATTGACCGGGACGACCTATCTGAACGGCTGGGGCGCGACGTGCGCTGTCGCGGGCGAGAATGTTGCGTCCGACAAGAGCTTTACGTCATGGACCTGTGCTGACGGCCTGACGTGTCAGGCAACCGGCGCGAAGGATGCGCGGATCGGATTCTGTTTTCCGAAGGAGAAGTAATGCAACGTCGTCATTGCGAGGAGCGCTTGCGACGAAGCAATCCATTCTCCTTAAAGGTGGATTGCTTCGCTTCGCTCGCAATGACGATGGATGGATGATTGCGTTTCCTTACCTCTCCCCGCATGCGGGGAGAGGGGGTTAAGCCACGATTCCCGCGGCGCGCATCTTGGCGATTTCGGCGGCGTTGAAGCCCGCCGCCGCCAGCACCTCGTCGCTGTGTTGTCCGACGTTCGGCGCCATGCGCGGCTGTACCTTCTTCGCACCCTCGATGAAGATCGGCGTGTTGATGGTGCGCAGGTCGCTGTCGGCGAAAGGCACGACAGCCTCGGTCACGCGCATCTGCTCGTCGTCCGGAATGTCCTGCGGAATGCCGACCACGCCGAAAATGAGTCCGTTGCCGTCGAGTGCCTTGCGCCAGTGCGCCAGCGGCTTGGTCGCGAACACCTTATCGAGGATCGCGATCAGTTCCGGCGCATGCTTGTGGCGTGCGGGCTTGGTTTCGAAGCGCGGATCGGCCAGCAGGTCCTCGCGCTCGATTACTTTGGCGAACACCGGGAACTGCTTCTCTTCGTTGAGCAGCGACAGGATGATCCAGCGATCATCGGCGCACTTGTAGTGGCAGGTCACGGCGTTCAGCGCGCGGTCACGCGGCGGGCGCTTCTGGAAGGTCGCGCCGCACAGCGCAGCCTGCGCGTAGATGCCGTTCGACCAGATGCCGTTGACCATGAGATTCGACATCACCTGCGTGCCCTTGCCGGTCTTCTCTCGCTGATAGAGGGCAGTGACGATGCCGGCGAACAGCGACATGGCGCAGGGATGGTCGCCCATGCCGGGCATCGAGCGGGCCGGGGTGGTCTCGTCGGTTTCGCGCACGAGGTCCATCAGGCCGGAGCGCGCCCACCAGGCATTGCTGTCGAAGCCCGGCTTGTCGGCCTCCGCGCCGGTCTCGCCGTAGCCGGTGAACGAGGCATAGATCAGGCGGCTGTTGAGCGGCGCGAGATCCTTCCAGGTGACGCCGAGCTTCTTGCGCACCGGCGGCGGGAAGTTGGTGATGAACACGTCGCATTCGGTGGCGAGCTTGCGCATCACGGCCTGACCCTCGGGTTTGCTCAGATCGAGCGCGAGGCTCTTCTTGTTACGGCCTTCCAGCATCCACGCATAGTTGTGGGGGCTGATTGGGTATCCCGGCAGGTGGGGCAGGTTGCGGACCGGATCGCCGGCACCGGGCGGCTCGATCTTGATAACGTCGGCCCCGAAGTCGGACAGCGCGGTGGCGGAGGATGGTGCCGCGATGAAACTCGCGCAGTCGATGACCTTGAGACCTTCGAAAATTCCCATTTCGGCGTGTTCCCTGTGTTTCTGTCAGGGCCGCCGGTGGTAGGCGGCCCGTCAATCGTTTTTGCGTTCGTCCGAAATCGCCTTGCCGTCGTTGGGCAGAGACCCCGGGCTGACGAAAGTGACATTGCCGGACAGCTTTGTCACGGCGCGCAGGGTCGACGCAACCGCATCCCGCAATGCGTCAGCAGGGGTTGCAGTTTCGGCCGAAAGCGTCATCGCGTCGGTCTCGCTGTCGCGGGTCACAATCAGGCGGAGGCGGCCCAGTTCCGGGTGCCGCTTGCCGATTTCGGCGATCTGTTCCGGGCGCACGAACATCCCCTTGACCTTGGTGGTCTGGTCGGCGCGGCCCATCCAGCCCTTAATGCGCATGCTGGTCCGTCCGCAGGGGCTCGGTCCGCTCAGCACGGCGCTGAGATCGCCGAGCGCCAGGCGAACGACCGGGTGATGGGTATCCAGCGTGGTCACGACAATCTCGCCGACGTCGCCCTCGGCCACCGGATCGCCGGTTCCGGGGCGCACGATTTCAACGATGATGTTCTCATTGACCACGAGGCCTTCGCGCGCCTTGGTCTCATAGGCGATGATGCCGAGGTCGGCGGTGCCGAAGTTCTGATAGGCATCGATGCCGCGCGCCTTCATTTCTTCCTGCAGGGATTTCGGAAACGCCGCGCCGGACACCACCGCGCGCTTGATCGAGGACGCGTCGCGTCCGGTCTTGTCCGCCGCATCGAGCAGGATCTTCAGGAAGTCGGGTGTGCCGGAGTAGCCGACCGGCCGATAGGCTTCGATCAGTTCGAACTGCTGCTCGGTGTTGCCGGGCCCCGCCGGAATCACGGCGCAGCCGAGCGCGCGGGCCGACGTGTCGAAGATGAAGCCGCCGGGCGTGAGGTGATAGCTGAAAGTATTGAGCACGATGTCGCCCGGACGAAAACCCGCAGCGAAGATCGCGCGCGCGCCCCGCCACGGATCGTCAGCGGCAGTTTCCGGCTCGAAGATCGGTCCGGGTGAAGTGAACAGCCGGCCGAACGATCCCGCATTTGAGGCCACGAAGCCGCCGAACGGCGGCGCGGCCCTGTGCAGGGCAGGCAGTTCGGACTTGCGCAGCACCGGAAGTTTCGCCAGTGCGTCGCGGCTGGTGATGGATTTCAGGTCGATGCCCCCGAAGTGCGCCGCATAGGCGGGCGCCTTTGCCGCTGCGGCCAGCACGCCGGGCAGCCGCGCGAACATGTCGGCCTCGCGCTCGGACTGCGAACGTGTTTCGAGGGCGTCGTAATAGTTGGTCATAGGTAGTCCATTTGTTCGTCATTGCGAGGAGCGAAGCGACGAAGCAATCCAGCCTTGCCTGGCGCTGCTGCCTATGGATTGCTCCGCTCCGCTCGCAATGACGGATGTGGTTACAGCCAGCGCTTGCGGCGCTTGAAGCTCTTCAGGTTCTTGAAACTCTTGCGCTGGTCGCCCGCGCCGCCGAGGTAGAATTCCTTGACGTCTTCGTTGTTGCGCAGCTCATCGGCGGTGCCGTCGAGCACCACCTTGCCCTGTTCCATGATGTAGCCGTGGCTCGCGACCGAGAGGGCCGCGCGCGCGTTCTGCTCGACAAGGAGAATGGTGACGCCGAGATCGCGGTTGATCTGCTTGATGATGCCGAACACTTCCTTGACCAGCAGCGGCGACAGACCCATCGACGGCTCGTCCATCAGGATCATCTTCGGGCGCGCCATCATCGCGCGGCCGATTGCCAGCATCTGCTGTTCGCCGCCGGAGAGATAACCGGCGAGGCCGGTGCGCTCCTTGAGGCGCGGGAAATACTTGTAGACCATGTCGATGTCGTCATCGACGTTCTTGTCGCCGCGGGTGAACGCGCCGAGCCGCAGGTTTTCCAGCGAGGTCATGTCGGCGATGATGCGGCGGCCTTCCATCACTTGGAAAATTCCGCGGCGCACGATCTTGTCGGGATCGATGCCGTCGACCCGCTCGCCGTCGAACACGATTTCGCCGCGGGTGACTTCGCCGTCCTCGGTCTTGAGCAGGCCCGAGATCGCCTTCAGCGTGGTCGACTTGCCGGCGCCGTTGGCGCCAAGCAGTGCGACGATCGCACCCTTCGGCACGTCGAGGCTCAGTCCGCGCAGCACGAGGATGACGTTGTCGTAAACGACTTCGATGTTGCGCACGGCCAGCAGCGGTGCGGCTGCGGTCGCGACAGCAGGCTTTGCGGTGGTCACGGTTTCGGTTTGCACGTCAACATCCGTTCGGTTTCTTCATCCCTCCCCCTTGTGGGGAGGGTGGCGCGTAGAGAGCGAAGCGAGCAACGCGCCGGGTGGGGGTGGTTATCTTTCCCCCACCCGGGCCATCTTCAGTGCTTACCAGCCGAGCCATTCGTTCTTGCGCGGCAGGTCGACGGTCTTCACCTTCTCGAGCTTGATGGTGCCGGCCTTGACGAGATCGGCAACCGAAGCGTCGGTCGCGCCGGACACCTTCATGCGATAGATGTCGACCTTCAGCGTCGGGCGATGGTCCTTCTCGGTCCAGGTGGAGGGATTGCAGACGCCTTCCATTCCGGCCGGCACCCAATCCTTCTTCTGGTAGAAGCCCTTCTTGACGTTCTCGCCGACCGCGCCGCCGTTCTTGGCAGCCCACTCGACGGCTTCCTTCATGTAGAGCGCGGTGCAGACACCGGCGACATAATGCACGGGACGATAGGCCGTGCCCGCGGCGTCCGACATCTTGGAGATGTCCTGCACCAGCTTCATGCCGGGAGCATTGCCGCCCCAGGCGACAGCGGTGCGCAGCGGGAACACCACGCCGTCGGCGGCAGCGCCTGCGGCCTTCGCGGCGTTCTCGTCCATGCCCCAGACGTTGCCCATGAACTGCACGTCGGTGCCGGCTGCCTTGCAGGCATTGAGCACGGAAATGTTGGAGCCTGCGGTGTTGCCGAGATAGGCGTAGTTGGCGCCCGAACTCTTTAGCGTCAGGCACTGCGCGCTGTAGTCGCCCGGCGTGAGCGCGAACACGATCGCCGGCAGCACGTCGAAGCCGAGTTCGGCGGCAAGCGCTTCACCCGCAGCCTTCGGCGCGTTCGGATACGGATGGTTCGCGCCCATGTGGACATACTTCGGCTTGCCCGGCTTGCCCTTGGACTTCCAGTCTTCGGCGGCCCAGGTCAGCATGCCGCGCAGCGCGTCGGAATAGCTTGGACCGTAGAAGAAGTTGTAGGGAGCGGCCTTGCCCTTGCCGCCTGCGCCGGTCGGATCGGAGAGCGCCGCCGAGTACGAGCCCGAGATGTCCGGGATCTTGTCTTCAGACAGGAAGCCGGTGAGGGCTTCGGTATCAGCCGTGCCCCATCCGAGAATGGCCGCGACCTTGTCGCCGCCCGACCACTTTTTGTACTGCGCGATCGCGCGGGGCACCTGATAGCCGTAGTCGACGGTGTCGACATTCACCGGCTTGCCGTTGATGCCGCCGTTCTTGTTCACATAGGCGAACGCATCGGCGACGCCCTGTCCGAAAGGCGTGCCGACGTCGGATGTCGCGCCGGAATAATCGGCAAGGTGGCCCAGCGAGATCGGCGCCTGCGCCAGGGCAGATGAGCCGCCAAGCATCACCGCCAGAGCAGCGGTGCTCAGAAAGGTTTTCGTCATCATAAGCGTAATCCTCCGGTTTCCTCTCGAGGTCTTCTTATTGTCTGTCCCGTTCCGACCTCAATGCGAGAACGGGTAGAGTTTCCAGTAAGCCTTGATTTGCCGCCACCGGTGAGCAAGCCCATCCGGCTCGAAGATCAAAAAGACGATGATGATGACGCCGATGGCCATCTCGCGCAAGAAAGCGATGTTGTTCTTCAGTCCCAGCGCATGATCGATCGCGCTGCCGTTGAGCGCGGCGCTGATCCACTCCATCGATTCCGGCAGCAGCACCATGAAGGCGGTGCCGAGCAGCGTGCCCATGATCGAGCCGATACCGCCGATGATGATCATGGCGAGGAAGATGATCGAACGGTCGATGCCGAAACCTTCGTTGGAGACGACTTGATTATAATGCGCGTAAAGTGCGCCGCCGACGCCGGCGAAAAATGCAGCCAATCCGAACGAAAGCGTCCGGTATTTGGTGAGGTTGATGCCCATAATTTCGGCGGACAGGTAGTGATCGCGCACCGCGACCAGCGCCCGCCCGTCACGCGTCCGCATCAGGTTTGTGACGAGCAGATAGCAAACGATCACGTAGGCGAGCACCACATAGAAATACTGCCGGTCGCCGCGCAGGGTCTTGCCGAAGATCGAGAACGCGTCCGCATGGGCCGGAACGCTGCCGCCGGTGAACCATTCGGCGCGGGAGAAGAAGTCGAGCAGGATGAACTGCGCCGCCAGCGTCGCAATCGCAAGGTAGAGGCCTTTGAGCCGCGCAGCGGGGAGGCCGAAGATCAGGCCGACCAGCGCCGTGACCACGCCCGATAGCGGAATGGCGAAGAACACCGGCACGTGAAGCTTGCTCGACACATAGGCCGAAGTGAATGCGCCGAAGCCGAAGAACGCGGCGTGGCCGATGGAAATCTGTCCCGTGAAGCCGACCACGATGTTGAGGCCGAGCGCGGCGATGCCGAAGATGCCGATCTGGATCAGCAGGCTGAGCGAATACTCATTCAGCACATAAGGCGCAAAGCAGATCAGCACGATGCCGAGGATCATCATGTTCCGGCTGGTCGTGGTCGGAAACACGGTGGTGTCGGCTGCGTACGTGGTGCGGTAATCGCCTGCGGGGAGAAGGGTCTGGCCTGCCATGATCAGATACGCTCGAACTTGTTTTCACCTCTCCCCACGGGGGAGAGGTCGACGCGCGAAGCGCGGCGGGTGAGGGGGGACGGGGCGCGCGTTGCGGAGGCATGTAACCCCCTCACCCCAACCCTCTCCCCCACGGGGAGAGGGGGTAAATCGAGCCGGTGGCAGACCTTAAATTTTACGTGTGCCATCCTCATGATCAGATACGCTCGATGTCTTTGGTGCCGAACAGGCCATAAGGCTTGATCATGAGGATGATGATGAGGGCATAGAACGGCGCGATCTCGAACAGATTTCCCCAGTGCAGGTATTCGCTGTCGACGAAGTGCGCGAGGTTCTCGAGCAACCCGATGATGATGCCGCCGATCACCGCGCCGCCGACACTGTCGAGGCCGCCGAGGATCGCCGCCGGGAACACCTTGATGCCGTAGGCGGCAAGGCCGGCCGACACGCCGTTGACAACGGCGACGACGACGCCGGCCACCGCGGACACCGTGGCGGAAATCGCCCAGGCCATCGCGAACACGCTTTTCACCGAGATGCCGAGCGACTGCGCGACCTGCTGGTTGAAGGCTGTCGCGCGCATGGCGAGGCCATACTTCGAGACCTTGAAGAACCACGCCATGCCGCCCATCATCGCCACCGAGACCGCGAGGCTGAGAAGATAGACGGTCTGCACCTGCAATCCGAAGATATTGACGAGCTTGGTGTGGAAGACCGGCGGGAACGGCTGCAGGTTGACGCCGAAGATCCATTTCATCAGCGCCGAAAACACCGTGGACAGCGCGATGGTCACCATGATGACGGAGATGATCGGCTCGCCGATCATCGGGCGCAGGATCACGAGCTGGATCGCGATGCCGAACAGGAACATGAATACCAGCGTGATCGGCATGCCGAGATAGAACGGCACCTGATACTTGGTCAGCAGCCACCAGCACACCCACGCGCCGATCAGCAGCAGTTCGCCCTGCGCGAAGTTGACCACCTGCGTGGCCTTGTAGATCAGCACGAACGACATGGCGACGACGCCATAAAGGGTGCCGACGACAAGGCCGTTGATGAGGAGTTGGATGAGAAGCTGGGTGTTCACTCGGCGGCCTCCGCCGTCTTGTTTCGGGTTTCAAGGTCGATCACCGGCAGGGTGCAGCGGATGCGCTGGGTGGTGCCGTCCTGGAAGCGGATCACGGTGTCGATGTCGATGTCGGGTCTGTCGCCGTAGATGGCGTTGATGATGTCGCCATACTTCTCGTTGATGACGGTGCGGCGCACTTTTCTGGTGCGGGTCAGTTCGCCGTCGTCGGCATCGAGTTCCTTGTAGAGCAGCAGGAACTTGGAGATGCGCTGCGCGGGCGGCAGCGTGGCGTTGACCGCCTCGACTTCCTTGCGGAGCAGCTCATAGGTCTCGGGCCGCGAGGAGAGGTCGGTATACGTCGTGAAGGACAGCCGGTTCTTCTCCGCCCACTTCGAGACGATGGAGAAGCGGATGCAGAGCATGGCCGCGAGATAGTCGCGGCCGTCGCCCAGCACCACGGCTTCGGCGACATAGGGCGAGAACTTCAGCTTGTTCTCGATGTATTGGGGCGAGAAACGGTCGCCGCGCGAGGTCTGCGCCAGGTCCTTGATGCGGTCGATGACCACAAGCTGGTTCGACTTGTTGAAATAGCCCGCGTCGCCGGAGTGCATCCAGCCGTCGCGCATGTCGGCGGCGGTGGCGGCCTCGTTCTTGTAGTAGCCGGAGAACATGTTCGGATGGCGCACCACGATCTCGCCGACGCCGTTAACGTCGGGATCGCGGATTTCGATCTCGATATTCTCCGCCATCGACACGCCGGTGGTGTCGGGATCGACCTCGTCGGGCTTGTGCAGCGTGAACGCGCCTAGCGTTTCGGTCTGGCCGTAAAGCGTGCGCAGCGGCACGCCCATGGCGCGGAAGAACTTGAAGGTGTCAGGACCCAGCGCCGCGCCGCCGGTGGCCGCGGAACGCAGCCGCGAAAAGCCGAGGCGGTCGCGCAGGGCGCGGAACAGCAGGGTGTCGGCCAGGGCCGAATGCTTGCCTTCGGCCAGCGCGGCAAGGCCCGATTTCATGCCGATATCGTAAAGCCGCTGCTTGAGCGGCGAGGCATCCATCACGCGGGCGCGGACATCGGCGGCAATGGCTTCCCAGATGCGCGGTGCAAACAGCACGAAGGTCGGCGCGATCTCGCGGAAGTCGTTCATCATCGTGTCCGGCTCTTCGACGAAGTTGACCTTCATCCGCGAGAGCAGACCTTTGCCGAGCGCGTAGACCTGCTCCATGATCCAGGGCAGGGGCAGCACCGAGACATACTCGTCGTCCGGGCCTTTGGGATCGAAGGCGAGATAATTCGCGCAGTGGCTGAGCACGCGGCCAGCCGCCAGCATGGCGAGCTTGGGGTTCGACGTGGTGCCTGACGTCGTGCAGAGAATGGCAACGTCATCGCCTTTGGTCGCGTCCACCAGTTGATCGTAAAGCTGCGGCTCGCGCGCGGCGCGGTCGCGGCCCATCTTCGCCAGCTTGTCGGCGTCGAGCAGGCGCGGATCGCTGTATTTGCGCATGCCGCGCGGATCGGAATAGACGATGTGCTTGAGATGCGGCGCGCGGTCGCCGAGTTCGAGCAGCTTGTCGACCTGCTCTTCGTCCTCGGCGAAGACGATCTTGGTCTCGCCGTAGGTCAGGAGATACAGCACTTCCTCGGGCAGCGACTCGCGGTACATGCCGAGCGACATGCCGCCGACGGCATGGGCTGCGATTTCAGCGGCGACCCAGTCCGGCCGGTTGTCGCCGATAATGCCGATCACGTCGCCGCGCTTGATGCCGAGTTCGATCATGCCCAGCGTGAAATCACGCACGCGGTTCTGATAGTCGTTCCAGGTGAAGACGCGCCAGAGACCGAAGTCCTTTTCGCGCAGCGCAATCTCTTTGCCGTGCTCCGCCGCATTGAGCCGCAGCATCTTGGGGTAGGTGTCGGCCTGTGCGACGCGGCCTGCATAGTCCATCATGCCGTGGCCTCCGCGACAGGATTGGTGTCGTCGAGCGCATCGAGCACTTCGTCTTCCTCGCCGAGATAGGCCTTGCGCACATGCGGATCGTCCAGCACGTCGGCAGGCAGGCCTTCGGCGATCTTGCGCCCGAAATCCAGCACGGTGACGCGGTGGGAAATATCCATCACGACGCCCATGTCGTGCTCGATCATCATCACCGTCATCCCGTACTCTTCATTGAGATCGACGATGTAGCGGGCCATGTCTTCCTTCTCTTCGAAATTCATGCCGGCCATCGGCTCGTCGAGAAGAATGAGTTTCGGCTCCAGCGCCATGGCGCGCGCGAGTTCGACGCGCTTGCGCAGGCCGTAGGAGAGGGTGCCTGCGGTCGCCTTGCGCACGGACTGCAGGTCGAGGAAGTCGATGATCTCTTCCACCTTGCGGCGGTGTTCGAGTTCCTCGCGCCGCGCGCCGGTCAGCCAGTAGAGCGAGCCGGTGATGAAATTGTTTTTCAGCAGGTGATGCCGCCCGACCATGATGTTGTCGAGCACGGTCATATGGTGGAACAGCGCGAGATTCTGGAACGTGCGGCCGATGCCGAGCGCGGCACGCGCATTCGGCTTCAGCCCCGTGATATCGCGGCCCTGATAGAAAAGCTGTCCTTCCGTCGGGGTGTAGCGGCCGGAGACGCAGTTGACGATCGAGGTCTTGCCGGCGCCGTTGGGGCCGATGATCGAAAACAGTTCGCCTTCGTTGACGCCGAAGCTCACATCGGTCAGGGCGCGCACGCCGCCGAACCGTAGTGAGACCCCCCGCACCTCCAATGCGTAAGCCACTCAATTCCTCCCAGATACGGCGCTTGGCGCGCTCTTTATCTACGGTCCGATAACCACGGGCCCGATCCTATACCGGGGGGCCCTGGCAAGCCATTCTACTATTGATGTTTTGCGCCGCAGGACGCATTTGCCGTAGCCGTCCTTACGGCAATCCGCGACATTGAAATGTCTTGTGCCTGACAATTCATTGGGCAATTTCACAGCGTGCGCGGTATACCAAAGGACGGTTTACTGCGTCGCAGCATGACGCGAAGGACGATCGAGACAGCATGGTTTCTGCGGAATACCTCAAGCGCATTGCGGTCTGGTCGCGCGGCCTGAACGAGCGGGAAATCGAAGTCGCGCGTGCTGGCGTGATCGAGAAATCCTTCAGCGCGAATGAATTCATCTGCATGCGCGGGGATCATTTCGAATACTGGATGGGCGTGGTCACCGGGCTGGTGCGGATCGGCACCGGTTCGCGCGACGGCAAGGCGGTCAGCTTCACCGGCATGACCAACGGCGCCTGGTTCGGCGAAGGAACCGTGCTCAAGAACGAGGCGAGGCGTTATGACGCGGTGGCCCTGCGCGACACCCGCCTGGCGCTGATGGACCGCGCCACCTTCGTCTGGCTGTTCGAGAACAGCGTGGCGTTCAACCGCTTTCTGGTGGGGCTGTTGAACGAGCGCCTCGGGCAGTTCATGGGTCTGGTCGAATACGGCCGGATGCTGGATGCGAAAGCCCGCCTCGCGCGCTCGATCGCGTCCCTGTTCAATCCGATCCTGTATCCGGATCATTCGCGCCATCTCGACATCACGCAGGAAGAACTCGGCGCGATTTCCGGCATCTCGCGGCAGAACGCCAACCAGTGCCTCAAGACGCTGGAGAAGGAAGGGCTGCTCCGGCTCGAATACGGCGGCGTGACGGTGGTCGATCTGGAGCGGCTGCGCGGGTATGGGGAGTAGGGCGAAGCGGCACGGCTTCACTCCGCCCACTCCAGATCAGTTGTGAACACAATCGACAGCCAGCGGTCGGGCGTGTCGTTGCCGATGGCCTCGCCGATCTCGTCGCGGATCTTGTCCCATTCCTCGAGACGCTTGGGCGGCAGGCCGGCCGGAACGATGAAGTACAACTCGATCTGCCGGCCACGGCCGACGCGCGCGACATAGGCCCGGTAGGACAGGAACTGATAGCGCAGCACGATCTGCCGGGCGATCTCTTCAACGTGCTGCATCAGATCGGGCGGCGTGACCAGCAGGGCGTCCGCAAGCGCCTGACGCACGGTGCCGATCGGGATTGGAATGACAATCAGACAGACGATCGCCAGCGCGGCGGGGTCGATATAGGGCGACATCCATTTCAGGCTGGTGCCCTGAATCATGTAGCCGAAGACAAAGGCGGCCAGCAGGGCGGCCGTCAGCGCCGCCGACATCATCCATGCCTTGGCGTCGAGGGCGACGAAGTTGGACCGGATGGTCCGGTTGGCCCTGAGGTCGAAAATCGCCATGCCGATTGCGGCGAGCGTTATCACGATGGCGTAGATGATCGCCTGATCGAAGGCGAGTTCGCGCCCTCCCGCCAGGAGGCTGCCGATGGCGGTGATCAGCGCATAGATCGCCGCGCCGATCAGCAGGATGCCGTTCAGGCCGAGAACCATCGGCTCCAGATGCCAGAAGCCCATGGTGAACTGCGCGATGAACCGGGATTTGGAGCCGCCTTCGCGCGTGGATGCCGCGATCAGGTTGGACACCAGCAGAGCGAGGATCGTCATGACAGCGTCGATCAGCGCATAGACGCCGTCGAAAACAATCGCGTAGGAGCCCGACAGAAGGCCGAACAGAATCCCCATCCCGGCGAGAGCCAGGGTCACGGCGATCGACAGGCGCAGAACGCTTTGTTCAGTCCTCATGCGAATGCATCCGCAATTCCGCGGCGTAATTTCTACGCCGCGGGGCGGACGATATCACACCTCGAGCCATTCCTTGCGGATGGCCTGATTGGCCTTGAGCTCGGCCGGGGTGCCCTCGAACACGATCCGTCCATGGCCCATGACGTAAAGCCGATGGGAGATGCGCATGGCGATGGAGAGCTTCTGTTCGACGAGAAGGATCGCCACGCCGCGCTTTGCGATTTCCGCGATCAGGTCGCCGACCTGCTGCACGATCAGCGGCGCCAGACCTTCGGTCGGCTCGTCGATCATGATGAGTTCGGGATCGCCCATCAGCGTCCGGCAGATGGTCAGCATCTGCTTTTCGCCGCCGGACAGCACGCCCGCGGCCGTGTCGGCGCGCGCCTTGAGATTCGGGAACATCTCGAGCATGTCCTCGAGCTTCCACTTGCCTGGACGCTTGGTGTCCTTGATCCCGAGCAGCAGGTTCTGCCGCACGGTGAGGCCGGGGAAGATATCGCGATGCTCCGGCACGTAGCCGAGCCCGAGATGCGCGATCTTGTAGTTCGGCAGACCGGCGATGTCCTGGCCCTTGAACTTGATGGTGCCGTGGGGCGGCACTTCGCCCATGATCGCCTTGACCGTGGTCGAGCGCCCGACGCCGTTGCGCCCGAGCAGGCTGACGACCTCGCCGGCGCCGATGTGCATATCGACGCCCTGAAGGATGTGGCTTTTGCCGTAATAGGCGTGCAGATCCTGGACTTCCAACATCACGCAGCCTCCTCGCCGAGATAGGCTTCCTTGACCTTCGGACTGTTACGGATTTCCTCGGGCGTTCCGGATGCGATGATATGGCCATAGACCAGCACCGAGATGCGGTCGGCGAGGCCGAACACCACGCTCATGTCATGCTCGACGATCAGCAGCGTCTTGCCGACGGTGAGGCGGCGGATCAGATCCACTGCACGCTCGGTCTCGGCATGGCTCATGCCCGCGGTCGGCTCGTCCAGCAGGATGACATCGGCGCCGCCCGCGATCGTGATGCCGATTTCCAGCGCGCGCTGTTCCGCATAGGTCAGAAGACCGGCCGGGATGTCGCGCCGCGAGGTGAGGCTGATGTCTTCCAGAATCTGCGCGGTGCGCTCGCGCACTTCCGGCAGTTTGTCGACGCTTTTCCAGAACGCGTATTTATGTCCCGTCGCCCACAGCACGGCGCAGCGCAGGTTTTCCCACACCGTCATGTTGGCGAAGACGTTGGTGACCTGGAAGCTGCGCGACAGGCCGCGCCGGTTGATCTGGTAGGGCGCGAGGCCGTCGATGCGCTCGCCGCGCATCAGGACTTCGCCGCTGGTGGGCGCCATGTAGCCGCTGATGAGATTGAACGTGGTCGATTTACCGGCGCCGTTCGGGCCGATCAGGGCATGGCGTTCGCCCTGCACCACTTTCAGATTGAGGTCGCGGATCACCTTGGTGATACCGAAGCTCTTCTGAACGTCGCGGATTTCGATGGCGTTGGGCTTCACATCCGAGGTCATGCTGCCAACTCCTTCGCACGTGCTACGGTCAGCGCCTCGTCCCAGGCCACGGCGACCCGCCTCCATGTCATGCGTGCAACGATGAAGCCGCCGACGATGAGGATCAGCGACGTGGCCCATGTCAGCGGGCTTGCGGCATTGAACGGAATGCCGAACGCCTTGATGTTCGGATCTTCCATCGGATTCATCGTGTAGTGCACGATAGATTCGATCCCGAGCATCAGTCCGATCATCAGCGCAAGCGTGGGGACCAGCGCCACGGCATAGGACGGCAGCACGCTGCCGAGTGTGCCGCCCCTGATGAGCGGGCGATGCATCATCAAAAGGCCGGTGATGCCGCCGGGCGCGTACATCACCACCGCGATGAAGAACAGGCCGAAGTAGAGCTGCCAGACCGTCGTCAGGTCGCTCAGGCCGAGCGAGAGAATCGTGACGAAGATCGCGCCGACGATCGGGCCGATGAAGAACCCGATGCCGCCGATATAGGCCGCGAACAGCACCGTGCCGGACTGCACCGCGCCGAGATAAGCGGAGTTCGCGATCTCGAAGTTGATGGCGGCGAGCGACCCTGCGATTCCGGCAAAGAAGCCCGAGAAGCAGAACGCGATATAGCGGACCACATGCGGATCGTAGCCGACGAACTGCACGCGTTCCGGGTTGTCGCGAACCGCGTTGCACATCCGTCCCAGCGGCGTGCGGGTCAGCGCATACATCGCGATCATGCAGATCAGCGTCCAGGCCGCGACCAGATAGTAAATCTGGATTTGCGGGCCGAAGTTCCAGCCGAAGAAGCTCAGCAGCTTGGTGCGGTTGGCCGAGATGCCGGCTTCGCCTCCGAAGAACGTCCGCAGGATCAGCGCGGAGGAGGCGACCAGTTCGGCGACGCCGAGCGAGATCATGGCGAATGCAGTGCCTGAGCGTTGTGTCGACACCCAGCCGAGCAGGATCGCGAACACGAGGCCCGTGAGTCCGCCGATCAGCGGCACCAGCGGCAGCGGGATCGCCCACTTGTTGGCGCCGATGATGTTGATGGCGTGAATGACGAGGAAGCCGCCAAGGCCGTAATAGACCGCGTGGCCGAACGACAGCATGCCGGTCTGGCCGAGCAGGATATTGTAGGACAGCGCAAAGATGATCGAGATGCCGATCAGGCTGAATGTCGTCAGCGCGCCGCCGGAGCCGAAGACCTTCGGCAGCACGAGCAGGAAGATCGCGACGGCAGCCCACAGCCCGTAGAACTTGAGATTGTCGGCAGCGGTCGGTGGCGGCGGCGCGGCGCGTGAGGTGATGTTGCTCATGTTTCACGCGTCCCCAAAAGACCCATCGGACGGAGCGCGAGGATCAGCACCAGCAGCACATAGGGCATGATCGGCGCGATCTGCGCCACAGTGACGTTCCAGATGTCCGAGAGCCATGTTGATGCATAGGCAGGGCTTAGCGGACCGAACACTTCTGACAACGATCCGTTCATCGACACCGCGAAGGTCTGCACGAAGCCGATCAGAAGCGAGGCGATGAATGCGCCCGGCAGCGAACCGAGCCCGCCAACCACCACGACCACGAACAGGATGGGTCCGAGAAGACCGGCCATGTTCGACTGGGTGACCAGCGCGGGGCCTGCGATCACGCCGGCGACTGCCGCCAGCGCGGTGCCGACACCGAACACCATCATGAAGATGCGTCCGACGTTGTGGCCGAGATGGCCGACCATGTGCGGATGGGTGAGGGCGGCCTGAACGATCATGCCGACCCGCGTCCGCTTCAGCACGACCAGCAGCGCGATGAAGATGGCGATCGACACCAGCAGCATGAACATCTTGTACGCGGGGTAGTTGGTCGAGAAGATCGTGAAGGCCGGGAAATCAAGCAGCGGCGGCACGCGGAAATCGACCGGGCTCTTGCCCCAGATGATCTGCACCACTTCCTCGATCGCGAATGCGAGGCCGAAGGTGAACAGCAGTTCGGCGACATGGCCGTTGCGGTGAACCTGGCGCAGGCCGTAGCGCTCGACGCCCGCGCCGATGATCCCCGCGAGGATCGGTGCGATCAGCAGGGCAGGCCAGAACCCGAACCACCGGCTGATCTGAAATCCGAAGAATGCGCCGAGCATATAGAAGCTCGCATGCGCGAAGTTCAGCACGCCGAGCATGCTGAAGATGACCGTCAGGCCGCTGGCCATCAGGAACAGCAGCATCCCGAACAGGACGCTGTTCAACGTGGATATGACGATAAGCTCGAGCACGACCCCAGCACTCCCCCCGGATACGTGAAGGTCTCGTGTTCACCCCGGCGCGGGCCGGGGCGAACACAATCAGTTGGCGAAAAAGCCAGCTTGCAGTGACCTCTTATGGGCGGGTCATCTTGCAGGTGGTCGGCAGGATGGTCTTGTCGGTCTCGATCTTGGCGACACCCTTCCAGCCCCAGCCGGTCTTCTCTTCGTCGAACGGCTCCTTGTTCTTCAGTTCGCCGAACTGGGCGACATACATCGGCTGGAAGAACTGGTGGTCGTCCTTGCGCATGACGCCCTTGCCGCCGGTGAAGACCTCGAATTCCAGGCCTTCGAGGGCTGCAGCGACCTTCACGGGCTCAAGCGATTTGGCCTTCTCGGCCGCCGCCGCGAACATCCGCATTTCGTTTGCTGCGCGCGGATACCAGAAGGTCTGGCCAGCATACTTGGCGCGGAACGCCTTCTCGAACTCGATCGATTCCTTGTGGTCGATGTTGGCGTAGCCTTCGACGATCGTGAACACCTGATCGTTGAGGTTGCCCTGCTTGATCGCGGTCGGGCCGCCGGCGCCGCCTGCGTAGTAGGTGTACCAGCCCACCTTGAGGCCGGCGTCAGCCGCGGCCTTCAGCAGCAGTGCGAAGTCCTGGCCCCAGTTGCCGGTGATCACGGTGTCGGCGCCCGACGCCTTGATCTTCGCAATGTAAGGCGCGAAGTCGGTGATCTTCAGCAGCGGGTGCTTTTCGTCGCCGACGATCTCGATGTCAGGACGCTTTTCTTTCAGCATCGCACGCGCCGTGGTGCGCACGGATTCGCCGAACGAATAATCTTGATTGATGAGGTACAGCTTCTTGATGGAGGGAACGCCCTTCATGTAGTTGGTGAGGGCTTCCATCTTGATGTCGGAATTCGCGTCCCAGCGGAAGTGCGCAAAGCTGCACTTGTCGTTGGTGAGGATGGGGTCTACCGCGGCGTAGTTGAAGTAGAGCACTTCTTTGCCGGGGTTGCGTTCGTTGTACTTGGTGACGAAGTCACTCAGCGCGCCGGCCACGGAAGAGCCGTTGCCCTGGGTGAGGTAACGCACGCCGGAGTCGATGGCCTTCTGGGCCTGGATCAAGCTTTCCTGCGGGTTGGTCTTGTTGTCGAGCGGAACGATTTCGACCTTCTTGCCGAGAATGCCGCCCTTGGCGTTCAGTTCATCGGCCAGATACTGAAAGGTCTTGAGGCCGACTTCGCCGACGCTGGCGCCGCCGCCCGAGAGCGGGTCGATATAGCCGATTTTCACGGTGTCCTGCGCCATCGCCGCTCCGCCCAGCATGGGCAGTGCGAACGCCGCAGCCATCATCAATTTACGCATTCTCATCTCCCTAAATTCTCTTTGAGAACAGCCTGTTTGAGTGGGCGGACAAGATCCTGATCTGAGGATTTTGATCTTGTGCCGTCCGCGGCCATTTCGTGCGGCGGATTGTGGTCCAAGGGCCCGCAGGCTGCAAGCCCCGGTCTTGGGCAGGATGGAGAATGCTTAATTTGCCTGTCCCGGCGTGCACGTGATAGGGCGCCGAACCGTCCCGCACCCGCAGTCAGCCCGCGCAAAATTGCGCTGGGTGACAGTTGTATTTTTCTCCGAACTGCTCTTTGGTGATTTCGCGAGCGGGGATTTTGTATGCCAGCGTTGATGAAAGAGTTGCGGCCGGCGCGGCCGCGGTTTGGGGTTGCCCGTGGCTGCCCTGCCGTTTGATCTGAAAGGCAAGCGCGTTTTTGTGGCAGGCCATCGCGGGATGGTCGGCAGCGCCTTGGTGCGCCGGCTTGCGCGCGAAAACGTCGAAATCCTCACCGTTTCCCGCAAAGAACTCGATCTGCTGGATCAGGCGGCGACCAACCGCTGGTTTGCGGCGATGCGTCCGCAGGTTGTATTCCATGCGGCGGCAAAGGTCGGCGGTATCGTCGCCAACAACACCCTGCGCGCGGAATTCATCTACGAGAATCTGCTGATCGCGACCAACGTCATCCACGCCGCTCATGTGCAGGGTGTCGAAAAGCTACTGTTTCTCGGCTCTTCCTGCATCTATCCGAAACTGGCGCCGCAGCCGCTGCGCGAGGATTCGCTGCTGACGGATACGCTCGAGCCGACCAATGAGCCCTATGCGATCGCCAAGATCGCCGGCGTCAAGATGGCGGAAGCCTATCGCGATCAATACGGCAGCGACTTCATCAGCATCATGCCGACCAATCTTTACGGCCCCGGCGACAACTATCATCCCGAATACAGCCATGTTGTCGCTGCGCTGATCCGCCGCTTTCATGAAGCGAAGGAAACCGGCGCGCCGGAAGTGGTGGTATGGGGCACCGGCACGCCGCGCCGCGAGTTTCTCTATGTCGACGATATGGCCGACGCGTCGATCCACCTGATGAAAAATTATTCCGAGGGCGGCCTGATCAACGTCGGCTCCGGAGAAGATATTTCCATCGCCGATTTCGCGCATGTCGTCGCCCGCACCGTCGGCTACACCGGTAAGATCGTGTTCGACACCTCGAAGCCCGACGGCACGCCGCGCAAGCTGCTCGATGTTGGCAAACTCGCCAGGCTTGGATGGCGGGCCTCGACCTCCCTCGATGACGGGATGAAGCTCGCCTACCAGGCGTACCTGGACGAGCGGTCTCCGTAGTCCGTTTTCCGCAGAGCGAAACGGAACGGCCGATGACATCGCTCGTTGGTTGCTTACCTGTCGTTCTGGAATGGCGATGAGCGATACCTACGATCTTCAGCGTTTTGTCGAGGCACAGCAGCCGGTCTATCCGCGCGTGGTGTCGGAGCTGCGCGCGGGCCGCAAGCAGAGCCACTGGATGTGGTTCATCTTTCCGCAGATCGAAGGTCTCGGGCATAGCGCAATGGCGCAAAGGTATGCCATCGGTTCGCGCGCGGAGGCGGTGGCTTACCTGGAACATCCGCTGCTCGGGCCGAGGCTGCGCGAATGCACGCGGCTGGTGAACGCGGTTGCCGACAAGGATATCCATGCGATCCTGGGGTCGCCCGACGACATGAAATTCAAATCGTCGATGACACTGTTCGCCAGGGCTGCTGCCGACAATGCAGACTTCGCCGCAGCTCTCGACAAATACTACGGCGGCGAATTCGATGCGGCGACAATCGCACGGCTTTGAGCGACAATGAGGCCGGGAAAGCAGACATGAAGCAGACGCCGGTTGTTGTCACCGAGGTTGAAACCATCGCCACCGCGACGCTGACAGTGCCGACGCGGGGCGAAGGCTTCATCGACATCACGCACGAGGTCGCGCGGTTTCTGGCGCAGGCCGGCGGTGCGACAGGGACCGTGACATTGTTCATCCGGCATACGTCCGCATCCCTGACCATTCAGGAGAATGCCGATCCAGATGTGCTGGCGGATTCGCTCACCTCGCTGCGGCGTCTCGCGCCCGCCGATGGCGGCTGGCGTCACACCGTCGAAGGTCCGGACGACATGCCTGCGCATATCAAGACCATGCTGACCTCGGTCAGCCTGCAAATCCCGGTGATCAACGGCGCGCTCGCGCTCGGCACCTGGCAGGCGATCTATCTGGTCGAGCACCGCGCGCGGCCGCACAGCCGCGAGGTGGTGATGCAGTTTATGGGGCGGTGAACGAAACTCATCCGTCATTGCGAGGAGCGTAAGCGACGAAGCAATCCAGCCTTTTCGAAGAATGGATTGCTTCGCTTCGCTCGCAATGACGACAGGGGAGCGACGAAGCTCCTAACTCGCCGCACTCGCGGTCTTGCCTTCGGTCTTTTTCTTCTTCGGTTTCGGCAATGTCGCCTCGGTGCCGATGATCTCGTTGCGCGCAAGCTCGGCGATCTCGGCCTCGCCGAGACCGAGGACCTCACGCAGCACCTCGTGATTGTGCTGGCCCAGCGTCGGCGCGAGATGGGTGATCGGATAGGGCAGTTCTGAATCGCCCTCGCGATAGGCGACCGACGGCAACAGATGCGGACCCATAAACGGCCGGTCGCTCGGCTGCCAGTGTCCGGTCTTGAGCAGATGCGGATCGCTGGCGAGATCCTGCGGCAGTTTCGCGATGCCCGCGGGAATGCCGGCCTTCTGCAATGTCACCATCGCAATGTCGGGGCGCACGTCGGCGAGCCAGTGCCGGATCGCGACCTCGATGGAATCTTCGTGTTCGCGCCGGCCTTCCACCCTGGCGAGTGCGGGATCGTTGGCGAGGTCCGCACGCCGCATCACGCCGCAGAGCGCTTTCCACTCGTCATTGTTACGGACTGCGAGCGTCAGCCACTGATCGATGCCGAGCGTCGGGAAACATCCGTTCGGCACATACTGCGGATGGCGATTGCCGATGCGCGGGCTTGTCGCGCCGGTGGCCGATTGTTCGAGGATCGACGGCGCAACCATCGGCAGCATGCATTCGACCTGGCTGAGATCGATGTGCTGGCCTTCGCCCGTCTTGCGCTGATGCATGAAGCCGAGCAGTAGTGCGGCGGCGCCGTTCAGTCCGCCGATCGGATCGCCGATCGCCGCATGCAGCATCACCGGCGGATCGTCCGGGCCGCCGGTCACTGACGGCAAACCGGAGGCTTGTTCCAGCGTCGAGCCGTAGGCGCGCACGCCGCTCCATTTTCCGGTCATGCCGAACGCGGGCATGGTGACCACGATGAGCCGCGGATTGATCTTCAGAATGTTTTCGACACTGAGGCCCAGGCGCGGCATCACGTCGGCGGCGTAATTGTCGATCACGGCATCGGCGTCCTTCATCAGCCGCTTGAGCAGCGAAAGGCCGGTCTCGGTGGTGAGGTCCAGCGTGATGCCGCGCTTGTTGCGGTTGTTCATCTGGAACCAGTAGGTCTTCTCGTAGGTCCGCTCCTCATGATAGGGCGGGCGCGTGTCGGTGCCGCGGAACCAGTCCGGATACTGGCACGACTCCACTTTAATAATGTCCGCGCCGAGATCGCCCATCTGGCGGGTCGCGGTCGGACCCGCCCATCCCATGGTGAGATCGATGATGCGCAGACCTTTCAGCGGCAGCGCATCCTGCGTGGTTGCCGCGCGCGTGGCCTTGCGCTGATGCGCGGGCAGGGTCGTCTTGTTGTCTGCGCCAGGGAGCGGTGCGCGTCCGTTGGGCTTGGGCCGTGAGCGGGTCAGATATTGCGGCAGCACCGGACCTTCGAACGACGCGGTGCCTATCTCGACCGTGCCGAACGCGCCGCGTTCGCGGTGCACGTCCTGTTCCAGCAGTTCCTTCATGTCTGGCACCACCGCAAGCGGCAGCCGCAGCTCGATGCCCATCTCGAACCATTCCAGCGCAGTCTTCTTCAAGAGCGCCGGTGTGATGATCGCCTTCAGTTCGTCCGCATGCATGAAGCGGCCGATGGTCGCCGAATATTTCGGATCGGCGCCAAGCTCAGGCATGTCGAGCATCTTGCAGAACGCGACCCACTGTGCAGGCGTGACCACGGTAACGCCGAGCCAGCCATGCTTGGTGACGAAGTTGCCGGACGGATAGCCACGGCCGAAGCGATTGATGCCGGGGCGCGGGCGGGTGAAGCCGGATTCCAGCGCCAGTCCGGTGTCGAATTCGCTGATATGAAGCATTGCTTCGAGATTGTTGACGGCGAAGCGGCGTGCGCCGTGTTCGTATCCGTAAAGACCTGCCAGGCTCGGAATGAACGCGGTCAGCCCGCCGACCACGCCGATCTGGCCGTCGCGCGGCAGCACCGGCGGGCCTTCGACAGGGCCGACGAGTTTCACGAGGCCCGCGAGACTGCGGCACACCGAGTCGGTGGCGAGATAGTTGCGATAGGGGCCATGCTCGCCGAACCATGAGATCGCGGTGATCGCGAGGCCGGGATCGGCCTTGCGCAGGCGGTCGTGCGAGATCTGCGATGCCTTGATCTCGTCGGGATGCCGCGCATCCAGCAGCAGATCAGCGCCGGCGAGCAGGTCGAGAATCCGGGTCGCGCCGTCCGGCGTTTCGGCATCGGCGATGATGCTCTGCTTGTTGGTGTTGAGCCAGGCGAAGGTGAGGCTCTCGCGTTTTCCGCCGCCTGCATCGGTCAGCGGCGGAATGCGGCGGCCGGGATCGCCGCCCTGCGGTTCGATCTTGATGACCTCCGCGCCGAAATCCGAAAACAGCTTGCCGCAATAGCCGAGCGTATCGCCCGATCCGAGTTCAACGACGCGCACCCCTGACAGTGGCAAGTTCGGCATATCCACCCCGGTCTATTTGCGGCGCACAACAATCGTGCGCGCATCTTTTCCGGTTGTCTTAGCAAGGGTGGCCGCGTTCGGCAAAGCCGGGAGCCATGTTCTATTCAGCGGGACGGTGCCGCGTTTTGCAGACGTGGCGGCGACGCATTCAGAACTGTTGCCATCGCGCTGATCAGCGGCTTCATGAAAAAGGATTCGTTGGCGGGATAAATGTCGGTGCGCAGGCCATAGGCTTTCAGTTCATCGGACACCACGGGGCCGACCGACGCCACCGGCGTCTGTGCGAGCCCCGCGCGCAGTTTGTCTTCGCAATTGTGCGCGCGCGCGACGTCGACCAGACGCCGCACCTGGCCGGAACTCGTCAGCGCGATGGCATCGACGCGGCGCTGCGCCATCTCGTCAATTGCGGCAACGATATTGGTGTCCGCCGCCTGTCCGTCATAGATGTAGGGCAGCACGGTTTCGACCGTCGCGCCATATGAGGTGATCGCGCCGATCAGTTTGCTGTGGTCCTTGTCGGGATAAAGCTGCAGCCCGACGCGGTGGCCTTTCAGGTCCTGCTGCGCCAGCATGGCGGCGACTCCTTCCGATGTCGGCGTCTCCGTCTGCACATTGGCCTCGAGGCCGATCTCGCGCAGCGCGCGCACCGGCTTGGGACCGCGCGCGTACCGCTTCGCTTTGGCAATGGCGGCAATGAAATCCTGATCCAGGCCGATGCGCTGCGCGACCTTCATCATGCGCCGCAGACCTTCGCCGGTCATCAGCACCAGATCGTCGAACGGTTTGGCGATGAACAGCCTGATCCAGGCTTCAACCGGGGCGGGGTCCGGCGCATCGCGGATGGTGAACATCGGACATTGCAGCACATTGGCGCCCTGTTCCTGCAGCAGGCGCGAAAACTGCGCTTCCTCGCGCGTTTCCAGAATCAGGATGCGATAACCTTCAAGCCTGCCAGCCATATGGACCCGTTTGCGGCGAATGTGATGAGGCGCAGCCTATTGCTCTCATGACCCCCATGCCAGCCTGTTTTGCATGCGGGATTGGCGAAATTGTTGCGCGGATGTTAGAGAGGGCTCCGCCCGCCGTACGCTGTCCCAAACCGAAAAAATCCCCCATGTCCGCACAGCAATTCGTCCTGACCCTGTCCTGCCCGGACCGCCCCGGCATCGTGTCGGCGGTCTCTACCTTCCTGTTCGCCAACGGTCAGAACATTCTCGACGCGCAGCAATACAGCGACACCGAGACCGGCAGATTCTTCATGCGGGTGAGCTTCGATTCGCCTGCTGCGAAGGCGGACCTCGCCGCGCTTCATGCCGGGTTCGGCGTGATGGCGAAGCCGTTCGACATGGTCTGGCAGTTGCGCGACCGGGCCGTGCAGCAGCGCGTGCTGCTGATGGTGTCGAAATTCGATCACTGCCTTGCCGACATTCTTTATCGCTGGCGGCGCGGCGAACTGCCGATGACCCCGACTGCGATCGTCTCCAACCATCCGCTGGAGACTTACGCCGGGCTCGATTTCGCAGGCATCCCGTTTCATCACCTGCCGGTGACGCGCGCGACCAAGGACGAGCAGGAAGGCGCGGTCTGGAAAATCATCCAGGAGACGAAGACCGACCTCGTCGTGCTGGCGCGCTACATGCAGGTGCTGTCGGAGGACTTCGCTGGAAAACTTTCCGGCCGCTGCATCAATATCCACCACTCGTTCCTGCCGGGGTTCAAGGGCGCCAAGCCGTACCATCAGGCGCATGAGCGCGGCGTCAAGCTGATCGGCGCGACCGCGCATTATGTCACCAGCGACCTCGACGAAGGTCCGATCATCGAGCAGGACATCGAGCGCATCAGCCATCGCGACTCGCCGGAGGGGCTCGTGCGCAAGGGCGCGGATATCGAGCGCCGCGTGCTCGCCCGCGCGATCCGCTATCATCTCGAGGACCGCGTGATCCTCAACGGCCGCAAGACCGTGGTGTTCACGGACTGACCGCTATGCCGCCGTCAGGCGCCGTTCGATGTCCTCGACCGGATGGCTGGTCAGATCCTTGTCGATTTCGGCGATGATGCGGGCTCTCACATGGGCGTCGAATGCGCGGCGCAAATCCGCAAGTGCGCGCGGCGGGGCAACGATGACGAAGCCCGGGATGTCGCGATCTCGCGCCAGAGCCTCCAGCGCGTCCGCGATGGTTCGGGCAAATCGCTGCTCCCCGATCTCATGCCAGTCGGTCTGTTCGACCGAGCTGCGGCTGTTGCCGACGCTCTGGAAACTTCGGCCCGGCGGGCCCGATCCCTGGTCGCGCGTCGGCGGATTGTTGTTCTGAAAAACCTGCTCGGTTTTCAGACGGGGCGCGGCTCCGTTGCCTTCGTTGCGCAGGAAAAGGGCTTTGCGGCCATCGCCGACAATGACGTACGCGTTGTGGGGAATGCGAAGGAAGTCGGATTTGGTCATGTGGAAGTCTCCCATGCCTTGGAAACCAACCATTCCGTCCGGGTTTCGTTCCTGCGGGCGGCCCCGCGGTATCATCGGAATGGAGGGGGCTGGCCGCAATGTGGAAAAGTTGCTCGGTCTTGCTAACCCGATTGTGGTAGGGAGCGCTGCAAAAAGAGGCGCATGAGTCGATCCGGAGAACATGATGCAAAGGCCGAAGCCGCCGTTTCGCGCTGACCATGTCGGCAGCCTGCTGCGGCCGCAACGCATCAAGGAGGCGCGCGCGCGTTTCGCCAAAGGCGAGATCGCGGCCGCCGAATTGCAACGTGTTGAATCGCTTGAAATCGGCAAGATCGTCCAGAAGCAGAAACAGAACGGCCTGCGGCTCGCGACCGACGGCGAGCTTCGCCGCTCGTGGTGGCATTTCGATTTTCTGAAGCACCTTGCCGGCTGCGAGCTTCACAAGACCGGCGGCATTCAGTTCAACGGGATGACCACGCGCGGCGAAAGCATCCGCGTCACCGGCAAACTGGACTTTCCCGCCAGCCATCCGATGATCGAGCATTTCAAGCTGCTCAAGGACAAATGCGATCTGGCAGGCGTCGTGCCGAAGATGACGATTCCCTCGCCGTCGCTGCTGCATTATCGCGGCGGCCGCAGCGCCATCTCCCAGGACGCCTATCCGGAGATCGATGACTTTTTCGTCGATCTGGCGAAGACCTATCGCAAGGCCGTGCAGGCATTCTACGATGCCGGCTGCCGCTATCTGCAGTTCGACGATACGGTATGGGCTTATCTCTGCTCAGAGGATCAGAGGACGAAGCTGCGCGGACGTGGCGAGGACCCTGATGCGCTTCCGGCGGTCTATGCGCGCGTCATCAACTATGCGATTGCCGAGCGGCCCGCCGACATGACCATCACCACGCATGTCTGCCGCGGTAATTTCCGCTCGACCTGGATTTCATCCGGCGGCTACGAGCCGGTGGCGGAGACGCTGCTGTCGCGCGTCAACTACGACGGCTACTTCCTCGAATACGATTCCGAGCGCGCGGGCGGCTTCGAGCCGCTGCGCTTCCTGCCCACGGGCAGCAAGATCGTGGTGCTCGGCCTTGTGACGTCGAAGACCGGCGCGCTTGAGACGAAAAATGACATCCGGCAGCGCGTGATGGAGGCGGCGAAGCTGGTTCCGCTCGATCAGCTGGCGCTGTCGCCGCAATGCGGCTTCGCCTCGACGGAGGAGGGCAACATCCTCACTGAAGACGAGCAGTGGGCGAAGCTGCGCCTGGTCGTCGATGTCGCGAACGAGGTCTGGGGCAGGTAGTTCGCGAATGACTCTCGGCGATCATTGTGATTCCAGCTTCCTCAGTGCCCGCTCAGCACCAGCGTCTTGACCGGAAGCAGCAGCGCCTGAATCCGCAGCAGCATGGCATGCACGATGCCCACAGCGTCGACCGCGTGCAGCCAGATGCGCTGGCCCGTGCTGGTGCCCTTGGCTGAGATCACATCGTGATTGCTGGTGTAGGCATTGGCGATGCAGCTGCTGCCGGGCGTCACGCCGTCGAGGCCCCCCTTGTAGATCGGCTCCATGAAGACGAGGATCGACCCCGGCCGTTGCGTCTGCTGCGCCTCGAGCAGTTGCTCACCGCCGCGGAACTGGCCGGCGGCGATGAAGTTCTGCACGCTGGTGACGACCATCGGGATGACGACCCACGGCTTTGAAATGCAGGTGGCTTCGGCCACCATGCCGACCTTCATCACCTGGGCTTCGATCTGGCCGAACCCCGCCTGGAGCGAGCGCTGGCCTGCGCCTTCGGGAATGAGAACGCCGGCGGACCGGATCATCGGGTTGACGACATCGCCCGGCCGCAGGAAGAACTGCTCGACGCGGCCATCCACGCCGGCACGAATACTGGTCTTGTTCAGATCCACCTGCGCTTCGGCCAGCGCGGCTTCCGCGCTTGCTTTCTCGGCGGGGAGCAGCGAGGTGATACGGATCACTGCGGATTGTTTTGACGCCATGACCGCATCGAGCGAGCCCTGCCGCCCGGTCTGGATGACTTCAAGCTTTTCGATGTCCCGCTGCGGGACGATGCCGGGATTGCGCTTTTGCAACTCGCGCTTGACCTCGAGTTCATCAGTTGCCTGCTGCAGCGAGCTCTTGGCTTCCTGAATCTGGGCGTCGGCCTTCTGGACATCCGCCTGTGCCGCGATCATCGCGGCATCGACCTCCGCGATCTTGCGCTGTGCCGTTTGCAGCGCCGCTTCCTGCTTCGAACTGTCCAGCTTGAAGATGACGTCGCCCTTCTTGACCGGCGCACTGAAATCGACATTCACATCCGCGACGCGCCCGATTGTCTCGGGAACGAGCGGGACCGTCCGGTAATACAGGGTCGCGCTGGTGGTGGACGGATGGAAATAGAAAATGACGGTGATCAGTGCCACGGTCAGCAACACGCACGCGGTGATGCCCCAGCGCAGTTCGTACCAGACGGAGAACAGCGTGATCTCCTTGCCGATCCGCTTTCCTTGCGCATAGCGGCGATAAAGATAGTCAGGGAAGACCGTCAGCAGCGAACAGAGGATCAGCTCAAGCATGACGCGGCTCCTCGCTCTTGCCGGATGCGTCCGCAGGAGGCGTGTGGGTGTTTTCAATCGTCGGCTCGGACGGGTCGGGATCGGGCGGAATTCCGGCCATTTTCTGAACCGAGCCTGCAATGCTGCGCAGCGGCGTGCTGAAATCGGGCAGATCGACCAGGGCAAGCAGCAGCGCGATCACCCAGAACAGGTGATTGTGCGTAAACAGCGCGAGCAGGCAGAGCACGGCGACGATCTCGAACTGCAGCTTCTGTGACTTGTGCGCCATCCGCTCCGGCAGCGAATGGATTTGCAGATAGATGTTGCCGACGAACAGAATGGAGGCGAGCAGGATGATCCCGACGACCACCATCAGGACGTCGGTTTCACCGGGCGCTGTGATGAAGGACGGGAGATGGTGCGGCGCGGCTGGATGAAGGGACTCACTCAAGGCAGATCTCCGCTCACAAATGATCGTCAAAACAAGTGCAAAAATACCGGTCGATCGTCGGGCAGGCAGTGAGTTCCATCCTTTCACAGGGATGGAAGTTGGCAAGGGCAAAGATGGCGAGGGCCGATCTGAACCACAGCTCAGAAAGCGAAGTCGTCCGTCATCCCACCATGCGCAGCTTGTTCATCGGCACGCAGTGGGAATCGGCAACGCTGTGTCCCGTGTAATTCGCCGTCGGTTCGCCAGGCGGATGCAATCAGTGATGCGTTTCGTTCTCGCCGGAAATGTTCAGCGCCTCAATCACATGGCGCAGCTTCTCGGGATTGCGGGTGATGTAGATCTCGGTGATCTTTCCATCCTCAATAGCGAATGCTGTGGTCTGGAAAATGTCATCACGCTCATAGCTGACATAGCCCGGCAAGCCGTTGATACGCATCGGGCGGAACAGATCGCGCGAGGGTCGTCTGGCGAGCTTGCGCGAGAGACCCTGATACGCACGAAGCACGCGCTCTAGCCCGAGAATCGGATTGATGAAGGCGAGAACCTTGCCGCCGCCGTCGGAGCGCACCACCACGTTCTGGGCGAGGATCGCGCGCAGGGCGTTGGTGTCGCCGCTGCGCGAGGCGATGAAGAAGGCTTCGGCGATCCGGCTGCCTTCGTCGCGGGCCACAGTGTAGCGCGGCCGCGATTCCTGCACGTGCTTGCGCGCCCGCGCAGCGAGCTGGCGCACGGCGGCGGGTTCGCGCTCGACCGTGATGGCGACTTCATCCAGCGGGACGCCGAACACGTCGTGCAGCAGGAAGGCGGCGCGCTCCAGCGGCGACAGCCGCTCCAGCGCCAGCATCAGCGTCAATGTGAGATCGTCTTCATCCACGGTGTCTGGCTCCTCGATCATCGGTTCAGGGAGCCACGAGCCGACATAGGTTTCGCGGCGCGAGCGCGCGGACTTCATGACATCGAGGCAGAGCCGCGTGACAATGCGGGAGAGAAAGGCTGGCGGTGCATCGACCGTGGCGAGGTCGATCTGCTGCCAGCGCAGCCACGCGTCCTGTACAACGTCTTCGGCCTCGGCCATCGAGCCGAGCATGCGATAGGCGAGACGCACCAGCCGGGGCCGGTGCGTCTCGAAGATCGTTGTGCTGGCCTCAGGCCGCGACACGGCTGCCTTCCTTCGGGTGTGCGAGGCGGAAGGCGATGGCGAGCCGGTTCCATGCATTGATCGCGCCGATCAGCATGGTGAGATTGACCTGTTCGGCGTCGCTGAATTCGGCCTTCACGAGTTCATAATCCTTGTCCGGTGCGCCGGTGGCCGCAACCATCGTCAGGCTTTCGGTCCAGGCAAGCGCAGCCTGTTCGCGCGGCGTGTACAACGTGGATTCACGCCAGGCATTGAGCATGTAGAGCCGCATTTCAGTTTCGCCAGCCTTGCGCGCGTCGGTCGAATGCATGTGGATGCAGTAGGCGCAGCCGTTGATTTGCGAGGCACGCATCTTCACCAGTTCGATCAGGCTGTGCTCGAGGCCGCTGGCCTTGATGGCGGCTTCGAGCGCCGTCATTGCCTTGTAGGCATCGGGGGCCAGCTTGAACGGCAATTCCTTCAGTCGTGCGGTCATGGAAGTCTCCTGTGGGATGGATATGAGATTAGCTGTTGGCGTTATTTGGTGTAAGGCAGAACGAGGTTTGTCTCGCTGGTATCGACGACAAACACCGCGAGCAGGCTTGCCGGCTCGGTATTGCTTGCATTTGCGCTGACAGCGTGACGGTCGCCCGGCATCTCGGCGAAGTTCTCGCCCGCGCGATAGGTCTTTTCCGGTCCGTCGTTCACCTTGCTGCGGATCGCTCCCTTCAGCACGGTGGCGTAAATGAAGGCGGAGGACGGATGGGTGTGGGCGGCTGACGAGCCGCCGGGCTGGTACTCGACCAGCACGCCTTTCATGCTCTTGCCTTTCACATTCGGAAGCACGTGATCGAAAACCACCGTGATCTTGGTGTCTTTGCCGGCGTCATGGGCCGACGCTCCGCTGACGAGCAACAGCCCGAACGCTGCGGAGCAGAGAAGTGACTTGAACATTTTGTCTCCTGTTGGGGTTGGTATTTCGGTTACGCAGCGGCGGTCTGGTCGCGGCGCAGCCATTCGTCGAATGTGATCTTGCCGAGACGCGCGCCGGCATCCGGCGTCAGCGAGCGGTCATCGACCGCGATTCCGAAATAGCGTGCGGCGGGATCGGTGATGACTTCTTTCCGGTCGTTCTTCGCGGCGAGGTACGTCCGGATCAGCTGATCCATCGGAAAGGACTCCGGACCCGCGACCTCGATCATTCCCTTGCCGGGAGAGAGCGCTGCGTCGACGACCGCGGCGGCGACATCGTCGGCCGCCATCGGCTGGATGCGCGCGGGCGGAACGTGGAGGGTCTCTCCCTTCGTTGCGGACTGTGCGATGCCGCCGACAAATTCGAAGAACTGCGTGGCGCGCACGATGGTGTAGGGAACGCCCGAATTTTCGATGGCGCGCTCCTGCGCCAGCTTGGCGCCGAAGTATCCAAACTCGGTCAGGCGCTCGGTGCCGACCACCGACAGCGCGACATGAAGCTTCACGCCCGCAGCCTTTTCCGCTGCGAAGATGTTGCGTCCTGCCGCCTCAAAAAAGGCCATCGCCGCATCGGTTTCGAACGAGGGAGAGTTCGCCACGTCGACAACGACATCCGCACCCGCGAATGCGTCCTTCAGCCCCTCGCCGGTGACGGTATTCACGCCGGTCGAGGGCGATGCTGCCAGAACGTCATGGCCGCGCTGTCGCAACTGGCTAACCACTCGCGATCCGATCAGGCCGGAACCTCCGATAACGACAATCTTCATGATGGCCTCCTGTTTGCCGCGATAAGCGGCGGTTGATGACGGAACTGCATGAAAATCCTCGGGTTCCGGCGGGTTTGTCGCCGTGGCCGTCAGGTTCTTTCTGCACCTTCGCCATCAAGACGAGGCAGCAGGGGCCGGATGTGACATCGCCCGAAAGATTTTTCTGGAAGGGCGGAAACGAGCGTAATTTGAACAGCTTCGGTCCGATGGCCTGATAGGAGGCAAATACGTCATTTTGGCCGGCCCCTCTGGCGCGTAGGTCTGGTCCGGCCTTTTTGATGATGGAGCGAGCCATGAAAGACCTGCTGACCAACATCCTCGACGCCCATGGCGGCATCGACCGCTGGAATTCATTCCGGAGGGTCGAGGCGACCATCGTGTCCGGTGGTGAACTGTGGGGCATGAAGGGTCTGGTGCAGGACCCCAACCCGCGCCGCATGACGGTCTCGCTGCACGAGGAGTTCGCGTCGGTCATGCCGTTTGGCGCCGCCGACCAGCGCACCAGCTTCACGCCGGATCGCATCGCCATCGAAAAGCTCGACGGAACGGTGGTGGCCGAGCGCCGCGATCCGCGGGCGCTGTTCGACGGACACGAGAAGCTGACGCCGTGGGGACCGCTGCATCGCGCCTATTTCAACGGCTACGCGCTGTGGACTTATCTGACCACGCCGTTTCACCTTGTGATGAAGGGCGTCGAGGTCTCCGAGCTGGAGCCATGGCGCGAAGGCAGCGAGACATGGCGCGTGGTCCGTGCGCGTTTCCCGAAATCGATCGCGACCCACAGCGACATCCAGGACTTCTTCTTCGGCGAGGATTTCCTGCTGCGGCGGCACGATTACAATGTCGATGTCGCGGGCGGCTTCGACGCGGCCCAGCATGTGTTCAATTACATCGAGGCGGACGGGATCAAGCTGCCGTCAAACCGGCTGGCTTATACGCGCGGACCCGACCGTCGGGCCGCGCTCGATCCGCTGATGGTCTCCATCGATATCAGCGACGTGCATTTCAGCTAAGGGCGCGACCCGCTTAGTCCATCTGGCTGAGGCGCATCATTTCAAAACCCTGGCCGTCCAGCAGCACAAGTTTTCGCTGCACCTGATCGACGCGCCATGCGCGGACTTTTTCCAGGGTGGCGTGGAATTTCGATTCCTGCTTCATGACGGCGGGCGAACATGCCATCCGCGTGCTCGCCATCGGCAGGAACTTGATCGTTGTTGCGTCGAACTTTGCCGAGCCTGCGTAGCGGTTGCAGCCGCCCATGCCTGTGACCATGCCGTCGTCGCGAATTTCCAGCGTGGTTTGCAGCCGGTCGATCACGCCGCCCCCATCGATGTCTTCGGCCAGCCACTTGCCCGTCGGCGCCGCGGGACCGGCAGCGGCCAATCCGGTCAGCAGAACCGTGAGAGCTGCGAGAGCAGTGAAGCGTGTAGACATCGTGATCCCGATCATTGGCAGTTCTCACCCAGGAACGAGTACCCTGCGCAGCTTTCTCAGTATCCGCTGCCACAACGGCTTCGCCCGGATGTCCGTACTATAGGAGCTCCACCACAGATCTTCATCAGCGGGCCGCGCCGATCCCGGATTTTCCCGGTCCAGATTCACGGCGGCTTGATCGAACTTGTTCCATTCCTCGCGGAATTCTTCCGGCGACCAGAAGTACTGGTGTCCCCATCGATTGGAAACATCCTTGCTGCCCAGCCGCGCGCCCTGAACCTGCTCGCGTGTGGCGGTGCGGTCGAACCCCAGCCGCTTGTAGTGCCACAGAACCAGTTCATCGCGCGCAGGCAATGTCAGGCGCCCCGCCGGGCGAGCATAATGGCGGCCCATTCCGAAATTCGTCTCATTCAGGGCATCGGGATTGAAGATGCTCAGTTTGCTGAACAGCGCCGAGGGCTGGCCGCGATTGATCCGGTCGATCAGCCGTCCTTCATCGTTCGGCATCTCGGCGGCGATCATGTCGAATCCGAAAGCCGGGATAAACGTCACCCCGCTTTGCTGCTGCGCGGCGAGGTAGGAACGCATCGGCGTTCCGGGCACCCAGAGATGTTCATCGATGGCGGTGATGATGACCCAGTCGGCCTGTCCGCGGCTTTCCTTCCAGACTTCGTTTTGCATCGCCGAATGGGAGGCCACGAACGACTCCGGATCCGTGCGCGTGAACGAGCGCACCTCGACCTTCGGATGCGCGCGCAGAATGTCCAGCGAGCCGTCGGTCGAGCCGTCGTCGTAAACGACGTAACGATCCACCCACGGATCGTAGTGCCGGAAGAAAAAGCCGAGCATGTCGGCTTCGTCCCAGCACACGGTGTAGAGGTGAACGGTTGGACGCGGCATGCGCTGGTCAGTTTCCGGTTTGCTGCGGCATGGGCCGTGCGGGATTTCCGGCGACCACAGCGCCGGCAGCAACATCGCGCGTGACCACCGCACCCGCGCCGACCACGGCATTTTCACCGATAACGATTTTCGGCAGAACGACTGCGCCCGCGCCGATCAGCACGCCGGATGCGAGGGTCACGTTTCCGCCAATGACGGCGCCGGGTCCGATCGACACAAACGTACCGGCCTCCAGATCATGGCCGATGACGGCGCCGCGGTTGAGAAAGCCGAACGCTTCGACACGCACGCGGCTTCCCACGACGCATCCCGCATTGACGTAGCTTCCATCTCCCAATTCCAGGGCGCGCGGCAGGATCGCGGTCGGGTCGATCAGCGTGAAGGGTGTCTTCAATCCCAGCCTCGCGGCTTCTTCAAATGCGGTTCTCCGGTTGCCGGGAGAGAAGAGCGGCACGAGATAGGGGAGAGAAAGCAGTTCGGCGGAAACCTTGTCGGCATCGGTGACGGGTATGCCGTTTGACAGTTGGGAAGGTGCCGGCCGGTTGCTGATGCCGGTCGCAATTATCGTACCGGCACGATGAAGGCTTTCCTCGACGTCCGCGACGACGGGGGACCCAGTGCCGAAAAGGACGATACGCGTCACGTGCGAATGAACTCCAGGATGGATTCTGCAATATAGGGCAGTGAACCCGCTGTCGTCTCGGGCTGCACCGGAAGGCTCAGCAACGATCCGGCAAGATGTTCCGCCACGGGAAATGACTCAGTGATTTTGGACGAAAATGCCTCGTGCCTGTGCAGGCAGGGAGAGTAATGGATATTCGTCTGGATGCCGGCGCGCGTGAGATGGAGCCGAAGGCCATCCCGGTTTTCATGGCCGACGGCAAACTGATGATAAATGCAGCCTTCATTCTGTGGCGGCAGTTCCAGATCCGATGCCCCTAACAGCTCGCGGTAGCGCCCGGCGATGGCGCGGCGCTCGCTGTTTCCCTCGTCGAGATGGGGCAGCAGCGCAGAGAGTATCGCGGCCTGCATGTCGTCGAGACGCGAGTTGAAGCCGACGGAGCGGGCGGTGCGGTCTTCACCGAGATCGTAGTTGCGCATGCGCCTGATCCGCTGGGCCAGACTTGCGTCGCTGGTCAGAACCGCGCCGCCATCGCCGATCCCGCCGAGGTTTTTGGTTGGATAATAAGAGAATGCGGCGGCATGACCGAAGGTGCCCACGCGCCGCGATCCGATGGACGCGCCGTGGGCCTGCGCGCAATCCTCGACAACGGCGAGCTTGTGGCGTTCGGCGATGGTCATGAGTGCCTGCATGTCACATGGCATGCCGAACAGATGCACCGGAACGATGGCTGCAGTGCGCGGCGTGATGGCAGATTCAACTGCGGCCGGGTCGATGCAGCGCGTGCGGCTGTCCACATCCGCAAAGCGCGGTGTTGCTCCGCATTGCAGAATCGCCTGCGCCGTCGCCGGTGCCGTCAGCGCTGTGGTGATGACCTCGTCGCCGCTGCCGATCCCCAGCGCGCGCAGGCTGAGCGCGAGCGCGTCCGTTCCGGAATTGACGCCGACGCAGTGCGCCGCTCCGATATAGGCGGCGAAGCTTGCCTCGAAGTTCGCGACTGCCGATCCGAGGATATAGCTTTGACTTTCGATGACGGAGGCAATCGCCGCATCGACGGCGCTTCGATAACGCGCGATCCGTGATGCTGGAGCAGCCTGAGGTATCATTCCGGCTCGACGATCTTGTCAGGTTGCGGCCCATCGAACTGGGCGCTGGCATTGTATTCGATCGGAGACAGAATGAGCACCACTGTTTGCGGCTCGAAGCGGCGCAGGCGAAGCCATACGCCGGCGCGGATCCAGAGCGCCTTGCCGGATGGGTCCAGCCGGTGCTCTGCCGTGTCGTGACCGTTATCGAGTTCGACGTGAACCGCGCCGCTCGACACCGCGATCACCTGATCGGCGGGATTCGAATGCTCGGCGCGCACGGTGTCCGCCGGACATTCGGTGAGCGTGAAGATCCGCTTGGCGACGAACGGCAGGCTTGAGGGATACTCAAGGAGCGACAGCCGCCCGCGAGCATCGGTGTGCTCGGTCATGGAAATCAGATACGCGCCTTTGATGAGGGTGGTCCGTTGCATGGCGCGATCGATCCGGGAGTTTGATTCAGGGGGCGGGAGGGTCGAGGAGTTTCCGCGCATCTCTAGCGAATAAAACCGTGGGGCAGTCAAATTTGCAGGGCCGCCCGGTTTCAATCGTGGGCAGATGGTGGTAGGAAACTCAGCACGAAATCGCTCTGCCCACAAATTTCGGCCCACCCGAACCCTGCCCACCGGTCTGATGAAAAACGACCAGCTCCTGGCCCAGATCTCCGAATACTGCCGTCAGGCGGGGATGGCGGAATCGACGTTCGGCCGCCGCGCGGTAAACGACGGCAAGCTGGTGCACCGGCTGCGCGAGGGCAAGCGCATTACGGTCGATACTTTGGAGCGGATTAAAGCTTTTCTTGGGGACGGCGTTCCGGTGGTGAGCGTGCCGGAACCTCCGATCGAGAAGCGCGATCCCACCGGCAACTTCCGTTTTTTCGAAAACCGGCAGAAGTACCTGCTGTTCGTCCACACCTGCTCCGAAAAGCGGGTGATCGCCGACCGGGTGGCGCTGGAGTTGGGGAGTATCCATCCACGGCCGCCCGCCTTGCGTGTTTTCGACGCAGGCGTGGGCGACGGGACGGTCCTGGCGCGGGTGATGCGCTCCATGCACAGCCGGTTCCCGAACATGCCGTTCTATATCGCCGGCAAGGAAATCAGCCTCGAGGACGTGCGGCTGACCCTGAACAAGGTGCCGGACCGCCTGTTCGAGCACCCGGCCACCGTTTTCGTCCTGACCAACATGAACTACGCCGAAGCGCCATGGCTGGCGCCGAAATCGCCGACGGCGGCGGCGGCGATGATCTGGCGCGAGGTTGCCTTGCGCGGATCATCCTCTGGCGAGTTCGAGACGCAAATCGCCGATTTGCAGCCGTTTCTGGAAGAAAACTGGCGCGCCGCCGTCAGTTCGCGTTCCGGCATGCCGGTCTATGAGCGGCCGATCGCGCTGGTGATCTATCGTGAGGACCACCGGTTCCTGCTCGACGCCATGATTCCGCGGGCAGGGCGGGTCGAAGCCAATTTCGATCTGGTGATCGCCTCGCAGCCTTATCGCGCCAGATCGTCGCTGAACTTCCGCGCCAAGAAGATTGTGGCGCCACTGGCGCGCGCGCTGCGCGCAGGTGGCCGCCTGATCGGGATTCACTCCTACGGTCACGATCCCGGAATGGAGATCGTGCAGTCGGTGTGGCCCGGAGAAAATCCTTTCGCCGTCAGCCGCCATGAGTTGCTGCGTGCGGTGAAATACGAACTGGGATCGGCCGGGCGCGATCTCAACTTTAACGCTTATGCGGATAACCGCTCCATTTTCCGGTACGATATGGAGGCGTTGCCCAACGAAGTGACAGGGCCGATCGGGACTTCGACGGCCTTTGCAGCATGGAACGCGGCGGTGTATGTCGCTCAGGTCGAAGACGACCGCCTGGACGAAGTCACGCAAAGCGGACGTTATCTCGACGCCACCAGAGAGGTTCTGCGCAAGCACAACGGGCTCTGGTTCTACGATGAATCCTACGTCATCTCACGGCGTCGCGATTGATAAGAATTTGTTGAAAATCCAAACGGGCCGATCGCGGCCCATCTGAAAGGGATTGTTGATGCGCGCGTCTTATCTGTTCACCAGTGAATCGGTTTCCGAAGGTCATCCGGACAAGGTCTGCGACCGCATCTCGGACGAAATCGTCGATCTGTTTTTCCGTGAGGGCCCCAAGGCCGGCATCGATCCGTGGGCGATCCGCGCCGCATGTGAAACGCTCGCCACCACCAACAAGGTCGTGATCGCCGGCGAGACGCGCGGCCCGGCCACCGTCACCAACGAGCAGATTGAGGCGACCGTGCGCGCCGCGATCAAGGACATCGGTTACGAGCAGGAAGGCTTCCACTGGAAGACCTGCGATATCGAAATCCTGCTGCATCCGCAGTCGGCCGACATCGCGCAGGGCGTCGACGCACTTCAGCCCGGCACCAACAAGGAAGAGGGCGCGGGCGACCAGGGCATCATGTTCGGTTACGCCACCAACGAGACGCCTGAACTGATGCCGGCGCCGATCCACTACGCGCACAAGATCCTGCGCCTGATCTCGGAAGCCCGTCACTCGGGCGTCGAGAAGGTGCTGGGTCCGGACTCCAAGAGCCAGGTCACCGTGCAGTACGAAAACGGCAAGCCGGTCGGCGTGCGCGAAATCGTCGTGTCGCATCAGCATCTCGTCGAGGACATGACCTCGAACCAGGTGCGCGAGCGCGTCGAGCCGTATGTCCGCAAGGCGCTGCCGGAAGGCTGGATCAACGGCAAGACCATCTGGCACATCAACCCGACCGGCAAGTTCTATATCGGCGGTCCCGATGGTGACGCGGGCCTCACCGGGCGCAAGATCATTGTCGACACCTACGGCGGTGCGGCTCCGCATGGCGGCGGCGCTTTCTCCGGCAAGGACTCCACCAAGGTCGACCGCTCGGCGGCTTATGCCGCGCGCTATGTCGCCAAGAACGTTGTCGCAGCCGGTCTCGCCGACAAGTGCACGCTGCAGCTCGCCTACGCCATCGGCGTTGCGCGTCCGCTGTCGATCTACATCGACACCCACGGCACCGGTAAGGTCTCCGACGACAAGATCGAGAAGGCTGTTGCCGAGTCGATGGACCTCACCCCGCGTGGTATCCGCAAGCACCTCGATCTCAACAAGCCGATCTACGCACGCACGTCCGCTTACGGCCACTTCGGCCGCACGCCGGACGCCGACGGCGGCTTCTCGTGGGAAAAGACCGATCTCGCCGATGCGCTGAAGCGCGCGGTGTGATGCCAATTATTTCCCTCCCCCTTGTGGGGAGGGTCGGCCGAGCGAAGCGGAGGCCGGGGTGGGGGTGTCGTGAATGGCATTCTGAATGTTCCCCCACCCGACGCATTGCTCGCTTCGCTCTCAATGCGCCACCCTCCCCACAAGGGGGAGGGAGTAGAGCCGCAACTCAAAGGATAGAACCAACATGACCACCGCTACCGCGAAAGCCCCCGCAGGCTTCACCGATTACATCGTCGCCGACATCGGCCTCGCCGATTTCGGCCGCAAGGAGCTGTCGCTCGCCGAGACCGAAATGCCCGGCCTGATGGCCACGCGTGAAGAGTACGGCCCCAAGCAGCCGCTGAAGGGCGCGCGCATCGCCGGCTCCCTGCACATGACCATTCAGACCGGCGTGCTGATCGAAACCCTTAAAGCATTGGGCGCCGACATCCGCTGGGTCTCCTGCAACATCTATTCGACGCAGGACCACGCCGCAGCCGCCATCGCTGCCGCCGGCATTCCGGTGTTCGCGGTCAAGGGCGAGACGCTGAAGGACTACTGGGACTACACCGCCAAGCTGTTCGACTGGCACGGCGGCGGTCACCCGAACATGATCCTCGATGACGGCGGCGACGCCACCATGTACGTCCATCTCGGCCTGCGCGCCGAGAACGGCGATGCCGCGTTCCTCGACAAGCCGGGCTCCGAGGAAGAGGAAGTGTTCTTCGCGCTGCTCAAGAAGCAGCTCAAGGAGAAGCCGAAGGGCTACTTCAAGGCGATCGCCGACAGCATCAAGGGCGTTTCGGAAGAAACCACCACGGGCGTGCATCGCCTGTACGACATGCAGAAGGCCGGCACGCTGCTGTGGCCCGCCATCAACGTCAACGACTCGGTCACCAAGTCGAAGTTCGACAACCTCTATGGCTGCCGTGAATCGCTGGTGGACGGCATCCGCCGCGGCACCGACGTCATGATGTCCGGCAAGGTCGCGATGGTCGCGGGCTTCGGCGACGTCGGCAAGGGCTCGGCGGCGTCGCTGCGCCAGGCCGGCTGCCGCGTGATGGTGTCCGAGATCGATCCGATCTGCGCATTGCAGGCGGCGATGGAAGGCTATCAGGTCACGACGATGGAAGACGCCGCGCCGCAGGCCGACATCTTCGTCACCGCGACCGGCAACAAGGACATCATCACCCTTGAGCACATGCGCGCCATGAAGGATCGCGCCATCGTCTGCAACATCGGCCACTTCGACAACGAGATCCAGATTGCCTCGCTGAAGAACCTGAAGTGGACCAACATCAAGCCGCAGGTCGATGAAATCGCGTTCCCGGACGGTCACCGCATCATCATGCTGTCGGAAGGCCGCCTCGTGAACCTCGGCAACGCGATGGGCCATCCGTCCTTCGTGATGTCGGCGTCGTTCACCAACCAGACGCTGGCGCAGATCGAACTGTTCGCCAACAACAAGGACGGCAAGTACAAGAAGGAAGTCTATGTGCTGCCGAAGTCGCTCGACGAGAAGGTTGCGCGGCTCCACCTTGCCAAGATCGGCGTCAAGCTCACCGAGCTGCGCAAGGATCAGGCCGACTACATCGGCGTGAAGCAGGAAGGCCCGTACAAGAGCGATCACTACCGCTACTGAGAACCACCCGTCATTCCGGACGGTCTGCGAAGCAGGCCGATCCGGAATCTCGATGGGTTGGAAAAGAACGTCTGGATTCCGGATTCGCTTGCGATGCGCGCGCCCCGGAATGATGGAAACAGAAAAGCCCCGGATTGTTCCGGGGCTTTTTTGCTATTTGCTGCCGGGCGCTGCGGGCGCCGTAATGGTCACGCTGGGCCCGGAGCTTTTGCCCTTCATTCCGCCCTGCAGGAAAAAGAAACCGATGCCGACAACAATTATGGCACCCACGATCACGCCCAATATTCCAATTCCACCACTTCCACCTTCAGCCATCTTGTCCTCCTCATAAAGAACGGCAACGGTCACGAAGCTGTTATGTTCCCGCCCGCACAATCCGGCATGCGCATATCGCACGGGGCGAATCCCGATAAGATGCGCAGGTTTCCGGTTCATTCGCTGATGCGAGGTTGCTCGTGACCGCCAGATCAAACGACTATCCGACGACAGTCTCGCTGCTTGGCGTGCCGATCGAAGTCGGCGCGTCGCAGAAGGGCGCGCTGATGGGCCCGGCGGCGCTGCGCACGGCGGGCATCGCACAGCTTTTGGAGAGTCTGGATTTCAAGGTCGAGGATCACGGCGACATCGCGCCGCGCGAACTCTCGTTCAGCGATGAAGCGCCACCGCCGAACGCGAAGCACTACCGCGAGATCAAGGCCTGGATCGGCGAGACCAGCAAGCGCGCTTACGCCATGGCGAAGTCCGGCGCGATTCCGATATTCCTCGGCGGCGATCATTCGCTGTCGATGGGTTCGGTGAACGGCGTCGCGCGGCACTGGCACGCGCAGAAGCGCGAGCTGTTCGTGCTCTGGCTCGATGCCCACGCCGATTACAACACGCCCGCGACCACGATCACCGGCAACATGCACGGCATGTCCGGCGCGTTCCTGTGCGGCGAGCCGGGGCTGGATGGCCTGCTGCCGCAGAGCGAGCGATCCTCAATCGCGCCGCGCCAGCTTGGCCTGTTCGGCCTGCGCTCGGTGGACAAGAAGGAAAAGGAATTGCTCGGGCAGCGCGATGTCTGGATCGCCGACATGCGCCGGATCGACGAATTCGGCGTCAGCGTCTTGATGCGCGAATTCATCGAGCGGGTGAGGGCGCGCAGCGGCGTCCTCCATGTCAGTCTGGATGTGGATTTCCTCGATCCGGTGTCGGCCCCCGGCGTCGGCACCACCGTCTCGGGCGGGGCGACCTATCGCGAGGCGCATCTCGTCATGGAGATGCTGCAGGATTCAGGGCTGGTGCGCTCGCTCGATCTGGTCGAGCTCAATCCGTTTCTGGACAACCGCGGCCTCACCGCGCGCACGGTGGTCGAGCTCGTCGGCTCGCTGTTCGGCCAGCAGATTCATGACCGCCCGACGCCGAGCAATGCGGTGGTGTAGGGGACGGTTCTTCCACATTCGAATAACAATTCATGAGCGGAGCGAGAATGCTTTGTAAAATTTGCGAACGAGTTTCCTCATTTTGTTTCCCGATTCTTGCAGCGTGAAGAGCGGTTGAAGAGAAGGTTCAGAGAGGAGACGATCACAGATATTATGATGGCTAGCTTGATTAGCGTTGGTCAGCCAATGGTTTTCGTAGAGTTTCCAGATGAAAGCGTTACTGGCGCTGACATGGAATGGAATTTTGTAAACCCCCATACTCCGTCTTTCTTTCGCATACTTGTTCAAGCAAAAAGAGCTTTTGGAGAGGGGAAATCATGGAAAAGGCATTCTTATCGTGAACTCTTCCATGTTTCTGGCTCGCGGTTACAAGCTGAAACTCTTTGCGATAGCGCGCGGAATGGGAATGCAACTTATCCGCTGTATGTTTTCTATCATCCGGGTCACACATGCGAACTTGCAGCCAAAGCGGGCTTCTCTTCTGTATCAGGGGTCAACCTTGCCGATGGGTTTGTCATAGAAAAACTTGTTAAGACGAACAAAAAGCGAAGTGGAAATAATTCGTTAGGAAAAATTCAGCCGCATCTATTTCCATTGTCGAGTTTGTTTTGCCCTGAAAATCTCGTGTTACTCGACCCAATGGCATATTTCAGTTCGAGTGTTGTCGTTTTGAATCGTAACGGGATAGGCGTTCCGATACCGCCGAGTCCGGACGTAATTCGGGATAGGTTGATACAAATTCGACGCCAAAGTAGCTCTTCCGAGCTTATTCTGGGAGAGCTTGATATCCCCGAAATCTCCGAGGTGATACCTCGTGAAATTATGGATTTGATCGAAGCCCGCGGTGATCGAAGGAAGCTGGAAAAACTAAATCGGTGGCGAGTTACTTTTGTTTCGCCAATGGTGCCGGACTCCGTGCGAGGGACATATCCTCAGTCACAACGACGGTGACAAATCAAAGCGATCGATCACCGGGGAGAGCACGAAGCAAGCGGCCGTTTGAATCGGTGGATCGAAGTTCAGAGGCGCATAATGCGTCAATACTCGCAATCGTCATCACCGGGCTTGACCCGGTGATCAACGCCTTACTTGCGATGGGGTGAGTGTAGACGTGGATGGCCGGGTCAAGTCCGGCCATGACGATCTGTGGGCGATGCGCGATCGCGCAACACTTGCGATGTCGTCCCCGCGAAAGCGGGGACCCATAGCTACCGAACACTGTCTGCGTGGTCTGAGGTGCGAGCATTTGCGAGCCTCGAAGGACGACGGCAACAGGCAGCCGCGCGTCCTTCGAGGCTCGCGCGCTATGCGCGGCTCGCACCTCAGGATGACGCGACATCGCTACGTTAGCGATCAATGGGTCCCAGCTGGAGCCTTGTCATTCGGGCCGGCGAAGCCGGACCCGTCGGCGGGGACGACGCGGAGAGATCGCGTCGCCGCGTTATGGATGCGCCTGATCTCCTTCGCGAGGACGGCCCTCCTCGCGGCGTCGCGCAGGCTCGCGAGAGAGGCGCAGTGACAGCTCGGCGTGGTTGCCTCGCTGCTTGGTTGAAGTGAATCTTCTGGGAGAGCTTTAAGGCTAACTCCGCACGTTAAGCTGGAAATGCCGCGGCACCCGTGGGTTATTTTCAGCGCCCAAGCCTCTGGCATTGCTCGCTTAAACGCCTGCGCCGCCGCGCGAACACAATTGAGTTGTTGCTTTAAGGCCGGCAACTGCTACAAGCCTCGCATTCGACCTGCGGCACAGCTTTTGTTAAAGCGCCCTTTGGACCTTTTCGGTCCCCTTCGGCTCCTTACCCTAAGACATCGCTAGATTGGATTATGCTCCGCGCGACGTCGTGCGGAACTGCGCATGTACGCGCCTCTAAGGATTGTTTGTTATGACGACTGGTACTGTGAAGTGGTTCAACGGCCAAAAGGGCTTTGGTTTCATTCAGCCGAACGATGGCGGCACCGATGTGTTCGTTCACATCAGCGCTGTCGAGCGTGCTGGCCTGACCGGCCTCGCCGAAGGACAGAAGGTTTCGTACGAAGCCAAGGTTGACAAGATGCGCGGCAAGACCAGCGCAGAAAACCTGCAGATTCTGTAAGGCCGATCGCGGCAGCCGGACACCGGTTGTCGCGCAAGCCTGAACAAGAAAAAGAGCCAGGCGCTGCATCCACGGATGTACTGGTTGCAGCAGCCAGCTTTTCGCTCGTTTCACGGATGTAATGAAACGGACGTCACGAGTGGAGCGGATTTGACATTCGCTCCATTTTTGCGACTGCTTCCCAAAGCGAATGTCAAATCCAAAGCTCCACTAGAAATATATCTGCCGGTGGGCCTTTGATTCCAACATTCGCAAGGAAGCCCGCCGCAATATGGTGCGAATGTTAGAATCGGCCCACGAGGCCCCGTCAGAAATGATGGGGCTTTTTGCTGTCTGGGCGCGGAGGAAGGTCAGAAATATTCTGCGTCGTCACCGGTCAAGCGATCACGAATAATTCCAGGCACGGGGAAACCATAGCCGGAACCCTGGTCCGTCCATCGCAGGCTTCCGGACGTGTGGGCATCGCTTGCGTACAATTCCGATCCAACCGACTGGAACGCATGCAAAAGCGCCTGCGCGGAATCATACCCGAAGATTTCGCTCGTTCTGAGCCGGTCTGGCCACTGAATTTCCCAGCGACAACCCCAAGCGTTGTCATCCTTTGACGGCAGGAAAATACGAACAGCGACCGGCACATCTTTGCCGGATTGGTTCAATGTCAGTGTTCTTTCGGCGACAATCATGGGACGTCCTCAGAAGTTAAGCGGCGGAAGAGGATAACCGGAAATACATGCAGCCCGCCTGGCCATCGCCTGCCGCCAGCAGAGAACCTCTTTCAATCCGCTCATTTAACGACCGCGTTGCATTCGTTGATCTTGATGTAGGATAAAAATCCTACTGACAAGATCGACGTACAGATAACCGGTCATGGCGGCTTGCATTTCCAATTCACCTGCGCGCAAATCCCGGTCAGGGAGACCGAAATGCTCGACAAGACCAATATCAAGACAGAACACTTCGATGTGCTGATCGTCGGCGCGGGCCTCTCGGGCATCGGCGCGGGCTATCACCTGCAGCAGAATTGCCCCGGCAAGAGCTACGCGATCCTCGAGGGCCGCGAGGCCATCGGCGGCACCTGGGATCTGTTTCGTTATCCCGGCATCCGCTCCGACAGCGACATGTATACGCTCGGCTATTCGTTCAAGCCGTGGACCCAGCCCAAGGCCATCGCCGACGGCCCGCACATTCTGGATTATGTGCGCGAGACCGCGCGCGAGAACGGCATCGACGGAAAGATCCGTTTCAGCCATCAGGTCAAGAGCGCGTCGTGGTCCTCGGCGGACTCGCGCTGGACGGTGGAGGCGGAGCGGGGCGAGGCGCGCGAGATCGTGCGCTTTACCTGCGGCTTCTTGTTTATGTGCAGCGGCTACTACTCTTACGAGGGCGGCTACTCGCCGGAATTCCCCGGCGCGGACCAGTTCAAGGGCCGCATCGTGCATCCGCAGAAGTGGACCAGCGACATCGACTACGCGGGCAAGCGCGTGGTGGTGATCGGCTCGGGCGCCACCGCCGTGACGCTGGTGCCGGAAATGGCCAAGACCGCTACCCACGTCACCATGCTGCAGCGCTCGCCGACCTATGTGGTGGCGCGGCCCGCCGAGGACGCGCTCGCCAACAAGCTGCGCGCGAAGCTGCCGGCGAAGCTCGCCTATCATGCGATCCGCTGGCGCAATGTGCTGTGGGGCATGTATTTCTTCCAGCTCTGCCGCCGCAAGCCGGAGCGCGCCAAGCAACTCATCCTCGGCGGCGTGCGCCATGCGCTCGGGCCGGATTACGACATCGGCACCCATTTCACGCCGCGCTACAATCCCTGGCAGCAGCGGCTGTGCCTCGTGCCGGACGGCGACCTGTTCAAGTCGATCAAGGAGGGCCGTTCCTCGGTGGTGACCAGCACCATCGACACCTTCACGCCGAACGGCATTCGTCTGTCGGATGGCAGCGAACTCGAAGCCGACCTGATCGTCACCGCGACGGGACTCAATCTTCAGGTGTTAGGGGGCATGCAGGTCAGCGTCGATGGCCGTGCGGTCGATTTCGCGCAGACCCTGAACTACAAAGGCATGATGTATTCCGACGTGCCGAACCTGGCCTCGTCGTTCGGCTACACCAACGCCTCGTGGACGCTGAAGTGCGATCTCACCTGCGAGTATGTCTGCCGCCTGATCAATTACATGGACAAGAACGGCTACAAGCAGTGCACGCCGCGCAACACCGATCCCGAAGTGCAGCGCGAGAACTGGCTCGATTTCACCTCGGGCTATGTGCAGCGCGCGGTGGCGAAGATGCCCAAGCAGGGCTCGAAGCGGCCGTGGAAGCTTTATCAGAACTACGCGCTCGACATCGTCTCGCTGCGTCTCGGCAAGGTCGATGACGGCGTGATGGTGTATGAGTGAGCGCGCCGCGATTCTGCCGAAGGAAGCTCCGATGAAATCCCTCCCGTTCGCGCTCGGCCTGCTGCTGGCCGCATCGCCGCTGTATGCTGACACGCAGTCTGCAACGAGCAAGGTCGTGGTGAAGCCGGTGATGTCCACGACCGTGACATCGAGCGGCCAGCCGATCGTGCTGCCGCAGAAGGACGCGCAGGTCATCGTCTCGACCTACGAGATTCCGCCGGGCGCGGTGCTGCCGAAGCACAAGCATCCGTTTCCGCGCTACGGTTATGTGCAGGCGGGGACCATCGAGGTCACCAACCTCGACACCGGCAAGACCGAGATCTTCAAGACCGGCGACTTCATTGTGGAGGCCGTCGGCCAGTGGCATTTCGGCGCCAACAAGGGCACGGAGCCGGTGAAGCTGCTGGTCATCGATATGGTCGAGAAGGGCGCGGCCAACGTGGTGTTGCAGAAGTAGGGATTTGATTAAATTTGGCGGGCCGGTTGCAACCGGTTCGACTTGGGGTCGACTTGGGGTAGTTTCAAGCAAGTTCATTTCAAGCGGGGCGAACCATGCGCTGGTTAAACACAGCTGTGATTGTTGTTCTTGTCGCGGGAACCCTGATCTTTGCATTTCAGAATCTTCAGAGCGTCACGGTGTCCTTCCTCGGCATCAGGTTCAGTGCGCCGATGGCGGTGCATGCCCTGATTATCTATGTCGTCGGCATGGTGACGGGCGGCAGCGCATGGGGGCTGGTGCGCTGGGCCCTGCGCGGGCAAAAAACGCCGTAGCGCAATCAGCGCGCGAGGGCTGTCACATGTGACGGCGGATAAACGCGCCGGCTTGCGCCAGCGCGCGGCGGCCGGGTTCGAGATGCGCGTTCCACAGCGGCCAGGCGTGGATCATCTCCGGCCAGACTTCCAGCGTCACGTCGACATCGGCCGCGCCCAGCGCCGCCGCAAGGCGCACCGCATCGTCGAGCAGCGTTTCGTGCGAGCCGACCTGAACCAGCGCCGGCGGGAAACCCCGTAAATCCGCGAACAGCGGCGAGATACGCGGATCGTTGCGCGCAATCCCCGCAGGTACGAAGGCGTCGGCGAGTTCGCCGAGATAGCCCTTGTGGATGATCGGATCGACCGCATCCTTGGTCGCGAGCGAGTTGCCCGACATGGTGAGGTCGGTCCAGGGCGAGGTGAGCCATGCACAGGCCGGGTGTTCGCCCTGTTGGCGCAGCGTGTTGATCAGGACGCCAGTCAGATTGCCGCCTGCGCTGTCGCCGCCGATGGCGATCTGCGACGGCAGATAGGCCTGCCTGCGCAGGTATCGCCACGCGGTCATCGCGTCGTCCAGCGCTGCGGGAAACGGATGCTCCGGCGCAAGACGATAGCCGACCGCCAGCGTCCGGATTTTCGCCGCGCGTCCCGCTTCGGTGACCATGCGGCGATGGCTTTTGATCGAACCGGAGCAGTAGCCGCCGCCGTGGAAGAACATCAGCACGCGTGAGGCATCGCTGCCGGGCGCCAGCGACCATTCGCCGGGCACGCCGCCGAGATCGACGCTTGTCAGTGTGATGTCGTCGGCCACCGGCCACACCGAACCGATCTCGTCCAGCCGCTCGCGGCGTGCGGCCCAGCCGACCGGCCGGGCCTTCGCCGTCAGCAGCGCGCGGATGGCATCGATTTCGGAGGAGAGCATGGTGCTGGCTCCGGTTAGAAAACCTTGCCGCTCCTGCGGCTGCTGCGTCATGCCTTGGCGAAGATCGGCGTCAGCTCACTGTCCATCTTCTTCCAGAGTTTTTCGAACCCGGCCCAGTTGCCATGCATTTCGTCGTTCCAGAGGCTGTCGTCCGGGCCCGCAACGTAATCGTCCGTTCCGATCGTGTTGCGGAAATCGATCAAATGAATCTTCCCGTTCGACGCATCCGCGATCTGCTTCAGCCCGCCGTAAAACAGGTCGATCATCTGGTTGAGGATTTGCCTCATCAGCCCTTCGCCTTCGATCTTGTGAAATTTTTTGAGCTGGTAGCCGATGTACTGGCCGTTCAGTTTCGGATTTGGATAGTCGTAGGTATGCAGGATAACTGGCCTGCCACCGGCCACCACCTTGCTGGTCGCTTCGCGGTAACGGTGGATGGCCGCGCCTAATACGTCGTCGAATCCCGGTCTCTCGATGTCCCCTTTGTGCCTGATGTACTCGTCTCCGGGACGGTTCGGGTCGAAATCATAAACGCAGTCTTTCAGGTTGCCGATGAGGTCGTTACCTCCCGCGCTGATCATCACGTATTGGAAGAGCTTCGGGGTCGCCTCATTCAGTGTGTGAAAGAGGCCCATCAATGTTCCGTCCGGATATCTTTTCGGGAGGCCCACATTGCTGTCCTGATCGAGGATGTCGCTCCAGGTGTCTCCGGCCCTTGCCAGACTCAGAACCGCGTATTTGTCTCCGGCGCGGTCGATCAGGTCCGGGATGTTGGGCCATGGATACTCGAACCAGGAATCTCCTTCCGCCAGGATGATCGGACCCTTGTAGGGCGAGTTCAGTTTGTTGAGAAACCGCGTCCTCTTTGCAGGACGCTTGCGATCCCTGAGTTCGGTGACGTTGACCCGGTCGAAGGACGTCAGGTCTCTGGCGTCGAGCGGTGCGCCTTTGCGCACGAAGATGAAATTCCCGAACTGATCGATTCGTATGTCTATGAGATTCGAAAGCGCCTCATCTTTTGCGGCGGCGCTCAGTGTCTCGTCACCGATAATTTTGCGAACGCGATCTTCGAGTGTCTGGTCGGTCATGCGTGCCCCGTTAAATAACTAAAAAATGCCCGCATGGTTGAGCGGGCGGCTGAAAACGCGGGCAGTCTAGCCGGGATGAAACGAAGCGCAATCGGGACCGCTCGGAATCCCGTATGTCGTCTGGTTGTCCAGGCCCCGGAACGCCGAAACATTTCGTGATGGGGATACGTATCCCCGCCCTCCAAACCTCTCTTATGTTCGGCGTGTCCCGCCCCGTTGATGAGGGGCGTTTCGCGATCGTCACGATACGCGGGGCGGGATGCGGTGGCGCGGCAGCGTCAGGCGCGAACGAGGATGACAGGGCGCGTTCCTTGTACAAAGGGCGTGTGAGTCATCCGAGCCAGCGCTGACGAACCACGCTGTGCGCGGGAGTTTAACGTGGCGACACGTTATACGTCCGCGCGTCCGCGCCGGCCCAAGTCGTGTGGTCCTGCGAAATCCGGTCTGCTCTTTTCACCTCCGACCGGAGGAGAAAAGTACCGCGGAGACGACGGCGTCAGCCTGCGGGCGTTGCCGGGGAGAGCACGAAACAAGCCGGAGCCCCACCGCGTGCGGAACGCCGGATGCAACCGGCGTGACCGTGGCGACTAGGCTCGTGTGCTTTTCACTTTTGCACACGGGGCTGCGGATGCGCTCGCGCATCCGGCGTTCCGCGCGCCCTCATTTTGAGGGAGGAACGAACGAGAGCTTCGGGCGCCCCCGCGCCGTCATAACAACAGGGGCGATGGCGCGTGTTTGCGTGAGGTTTCGCGCGATGTGTCGGGCGAATGCGAAATTTTAGAGGCATTGCCTTCTGCGCGCGAAAAATACATTCTCCCGGCCCCGTTCCCGCAAAGCAAAAAGAAGCCATGACAGCCTCATCTCGCGACCGCCTAGAACAAGCCCTTGCCAGAATCGCCGATCCCGCCGGGGAAGGCGCGCGCTCCTGCCTGAGCGTCTATGCGGACGACGCGCGCAAGGCGGCTGATGCTGCCGACGCACGTATCAAATCCGGCGGTTCGCGCGGCCCGCTCGACGGCGCGGTCATCACCATCAAGGATCTGTTCGACGTCAAGGGCGAGGTCACCCGCGCCGGATCGAAAGTGCTTCCGGCGCGCAGCAAGCCCGCGGCGGCGGATGCTGCCATTGTCACGCGGCTGCGCGAGGCGGGCGCGGTCATCGCCGCGAAAACCAACATGACCGAGTTCGCCTATTCCGGCCTCGGCGCCAATCCGCATTACGGTACACCGGGCAATCCGGCGGACCGCAAGCGCGTGCCAGGCGGTTCGTCCTCCGGTGCGGCGGTGGCTATCGGTGACGATATCGGCGAAATCGCCATCGGCACCGATACCGGCGGCTCGACCCGCATCCCGGCGGCGTTCTGCGGCGTCACCGGCTTCAAGCCGACCGTGAAGCGCGTGCCGCGCACCGGCGCATTTCCGCTGTCGTTCACGCTGGATTCGATCGGGCCGATCGCGCGCAGCGTCGCCGATTGCGCCAATGCCGACGCCATTCTGGCCGGTGAGGCCCCATCGCCGCTGTCGCCGCCTGCACTGGGCGATGTGCGTGTCGGCCTGGTGCAGGGTTATCCCATCGAGGGCCTCGACGAGACCGTCGGCAAGGCCTATCCGCTGGCGCTGGCGAAGCTCGGCTCCCACTGGAAGGCCGCCGACATCACTCTCGATGCATTGAGCATCATGCACACCGCCAACGAACGCGGCGGTGTCGCCCCGCCGGAGGCCTATGCGATTCACCGCACGCTGCTGGCGGAAGCGGGCGAGGGCGTCGATCCGAACGTGCGGGCGCGCCTGCTGCGCTCGGAGAAGATCAGCGCGGCGGATTACATTCTCGCCCTGCGCGACCGCGAGCGCGGCATCGCGCAGATGGATGCGGTGTTCGACAAAGTCGATGTGCTGGTGATGCCGACGGTGCAGATCGTCGCGCCCACCATGGACGAAGTATCCACCATGGAGAGCTTCAACAAGCGCAACGTTCAGGCGCTGATGAACACCGCGATCTGGAATTTCTTCGACACCTGCGCGATCTCGCTGCCGATCCGGCTCGGCAACACGCTGCCGGTCGGCCTGATGCTGATCGGCCGCCATGGCGGCGACCGCAGGCTGCTTGCCATTGCGGCGGCGGTCGAAAAGCAGCTCGGGGCGTGACCGGATGACGGAAACGGCCAGCACGCAGGCAAAACCGGCGATCGCCTCGCTCACCGGCATCCGTGCGCTGGCCGCGTTTCTCGTGCTGTTCCTGCACGCGGACCAGAACATTCCTATCGGCCTCTCGCATATCGGCGCGGTGTCGCGGGGTTATCTCGGCGTCGACCTGTTTTTCCTGCTGTCGGGTTTCATTCTGACCTATGTCTATTTCGACAGCATGGAGCGGCTCACGGGGCGCAAGTTTGCGATCTTCATGTGGCATCGTTTCATCCGGCTGTATCCGGTGCACATCGCGGTGCTGGCAGCGCTGGTGATCATCGTGTTAAGCGCCGGGCGGCTCGGTTTGAATCTCCGGTCGCCGGAAGCCTTCACGTTTGGCGCGCTGCCGTGGCAGCTCTTGCTGGTGCACGCCTGGGGCGTGACCGATCAGATGAGCTGGAATGTGCCGTCATGGTCGATCAGCGCCGAGTGGTTCGCTTATCTCTGTTTCCCGCTGGTTGCTTATGGCCTCGGCCGAGTCCGGGATCCGCGGATGTTGCTGGTGATTGCGGTTGCAAGTCTCGGCGCTGCGGCGCTGATCTTCTCGCTGGCCGGGTGGGGACTCTCCGGCGCATGGATCGCGCCGTCGGCACTGGTGCGGATTGCCGGATCGTTCGTCTGCGGCGCGGCTCTGTGCCGTTATGCGGTGTTGCGCCGTAAGCTTGAAAGCAGGTCTGCTCTTAACGACGCGGCTGCAATGATGGCGCTCGCTGCGTTTCTGGTCCTGCCGTCATTCGGCGTGCCGGATTTCGCGCTGATCGCACTGCTTGCGGTGTTCATCGCGGCGCTTGCGATGTCGAGCGGCGTCACCACGCGGCTGTTCTCACTGGCGCCGATGGTCTGGCTCGGCGAGATTTCATACTCGCTCTATATGGTTCACTTCCCGGTGCTGCGGGCGCTCGGCATCGTCTTCAAGCCGGAGCGGCTCGCGGCCATGGGGCCGATGACTGCCATCGCGGTTTATGCTTTCGCGATCTGTGTCTGTGTGGCCGCTGCGGCAGTGCTGTATTATCTGGTCGAGCGGCCGCTTCGCGTCAGGCTTCGCAATGTCATCGGCGAAATGCCGCGCGGCGCTGCGACGGCGTCTGCCATCGCAGCAAAATCAGCGTAGGGAGATTCAGCCGATCGCGACTTTCAGCGTGCCGATGCCGTCGATGCCGCATTCGATCTTGTCGCCGGGCTGGAGCGCTGCGACGCCGGCGGGGGTGCCGGTCAGGATGATGTCGCCCGCGCCGAGCGAGACCTGCAGCGAGAGCTTGCCGATGATCTCCGCGACGTTCCAGATCATCTCGGAAAGATCGCCCTTCTGCTTCTCGGTGCCGTTGACCGAGAGCCAGATCTTGCCCTTCACGGGATGGCCGATCTCGGCGGCGGGACGCAGCGCGCCGCAGGGCGCGGAGAAATCGAACGACTTGCCGATCTCCCAGGGCTGCTCCTTCTTGCGCGACGCCATCTGCAGGTCACGGCGGGTCAGGTCGATGCCGACGCCATAGCCATAGACGTGATCGAGCGCCTTGGTCGGATCGATGTTGGCGCCGCCGCTCTTCAGCGCAACGACCAGCTCGACCTCGTGCTGGAAATCCTTCGTCAGCGACGGGTAGGGGATCGTGGCGCCGTCACGCGTCACCATGTCGGCGTGCTTGGCGAAAAAGAATGGCGGCTGGCGCTCGTCATTGCCCATCTCGCGGATGTGCTCGAGATAGTTGCGGCCCACGCACCAGATGCGGCGCACCGGGAAGGATTTCGATTCACCGGCGACAGGAATGGACGGTTGCGTGAGTGCGGGAATGACGAAGCTGGCGCTCATGGGGATTCCGGTGTCTGGGAGGGCAACGAGGCGGGAGAGGCGATCTTACGCGCTGGCGGCGACGGGAGCCAGCGGATTGGCATCACGATGCTGCAAGCGGAAGAACGAGGCGTAGCGTCCACCGCGCCGCAGCAAGTCGTCATGACGCCCGGTTTCGACGATGGTGCCGTTCTCGACCACCAGAATCTGGTCGGCATGCATGATGGTGTGCAGGCGGTGCGCGATGACGATGGTGGTGCGGTTCTGGCACAGATGCTCGATGGCTTCCTGCACTTGTTTCTCGGATTCGGAATCCAGCGCAGCGGTGGCTTCATCGAGCAGGATGATCGGCGCGTCCTTCACCAGCGCACGGGCGATGGCAATGCGCTGGCGCTGTCCGCCCGAGAGTTGCGTGCCGTGTTCGCCGACCGGCGTGTTGTAGCCGAGCGGGAAACTCATGATGAAATCGTGGGCGCAGGCGGCCTTCGCGGCGTTGACGATGTCCTCGTCCGACGCTCCGGCTTTGCCGAACGCGATGTTCTCGCGAATGGTATCTCGAAACAGGTAGACATCCTGACCGACATAGGCGGTCTGCTGGCGCAACGAGCGCCGCGACACGTCGGAGATGATCTGCCCGTCGATGACGATCGCGCCGAACTTGGCTTCGTAGAGCCGCAGCAGCAGCGCCAGCACGGTGGATTTTCCGCCGCCGGACGGGCCGACCAGCGCGGTCATTTTGCCGGGCTCGGCGACAAAACTCATGCGGTTGAGCACGGTCTCGTTGCCGCGATAGGCAAAAGTGACATCGCGGAATTCGACCTTTGCTTCGGTCAATTGCAATGCGGGCTTGTCGCTGTCGTCCGGCTCGCTCGCCGGGCTGTCAACGATCTCGAGCAGCTTGCGCGCGCCGATCAGATAGCTGTTGAGCTCGATGTTGAGGCGGGCGAGCCGCTTGGCCGGTTCATAGGCCAGCAGGAACGCGGTGATGAACGAGAAGAACTGTCCCGGCGTCGCGCCGGTCGCGATGATGCGATAGCCGCCATACATCAGGACACCGGCGATGGCGAAGCCGCCGAGGGTTTCCATCAGCGGGCTGGATCGGCTCTGGACCCGCGCCATCTTGTTGGCGTTGGCTTCAACCATCCCGATATTCCGGTCGATCCGCGCCTGCATGGTGTCTTCAAGCGTGAACGCCTTGACCGTGCGGATGCCTTGCAGTGATTCCTGCATGGTTTCGAGAATGTCCGCCGTGCCGGTGAACTGGTTGTGTGCGAGGCCTTTGATCCTTTTCACCAGCTTGCGGATGACGAACAACGCAGGGGGTGCAATCAGCAGCCCGGACAGCGACATCCAGGGGTCCTGAATCACCATCACGGCGGCCAGCCCGACCAGCGACAGGAAATCGCGGCCGACGGCGTTGATCAGGAGGCTGAGAACCTGGGTCACGGATTGCGCGCCTGCGGTGAGCCGCGCGAGGAACTCGGACGAATGGCGTTCGGAATAGAACCCGACATTCTCGCGCATCAGTTTCGCGAACAGCCGGCGCTGATTGCTGGCAAGGATGGCGTTGCTGATCTTCGACAGGATGACCGTATGACCGTAGGTCGCTGCGCCCTTGAGCGTGAACAGAACGATGATCGCCAGCGACAGCATCACGATGCCGTTGATGCTGCGATTGACGTAGGTCTGGTTGATCACTTCGCCAAGCAGCCAGGCGGACGCGGCTGTCGCGCCGGCGGACAACGCCATCAGGACGAAGGCGACCGTATAGCGCCGCCAGTGCTGGAGGCCCTGTTCGGTAATCAGGCGGCGAATAAGGGCAGCCGCCCCATAAGGGTCGTCAGTGATTTTTCGTGGAAGCTCGGTCATCCGCGTTCCATTGACGCCCGGCGCAACTAGTGATCCGGTTCCGACATTCGTATCACGTCTTTCGCAGGTACTTTTACGAATGTCGGAACCAAAGGATCACTAGAATCATCGTTTGCTAGTGTCCTTTCGTATCCGACGTTTGCTCGGAAGACGCTGCAAAACAAAGCAAACGTCGGATACGGGACACTAGCGCCCCGTCAGGGTTTCTGCGATGTCCGTCTCTTGCCCGCTATGGACCGGATTTTCAAGCGAAATCAGGGCTTTTTGGTCAATTCTACACTATGCCGAAACCGCCTGCCGGCCGTCCCGGAGCCGGTCCGCCAGCAGCTTTTCCTCCCATGCGAGCGCATGGCGGGCGATGGTGTCGAGATTGTCGTATTGCGGCGTCCAGTTCAGCGTGGCCCGAATGCGCGCCGTGTCCGCGATCATGGTCATGATGTCGCCGGGGCGGCGGTCGGCGTACTGAACCGCGAAGTTGCGGCCGGACGCGCGGCGGACTGCTTCAATGGTTTCAAGCACGGAATAACCGCGGCCGTAGCCGCAATTCAGGGTCGCCGAAGGGCCGCCGCCTTCGAGATAGCCGAGCGCCGCGCAATGCGCCTGCGCCAGATCACTGACGTGGATGAAGTCGCGGATGCAGCTTCCATCGACCGTCGGATAGTCGGTCCCGAACACGTCGATCTTGGCGCGCTGGCCGGTCGCCGCTTCAACGGCGATCTTCAGGAGGTGGGTCGCACCGACCGTCGCGAGACCGATCCGGGCTTCCGGGTCAGCGCCGGCGACGTTGAAATAGCGCAGCACGACGTAATGCATCCCGTGGGCGGAGGCGACGTCGTGCAGCATGATTTCGGTCATCAGCTTCGATGAGCCGTAGGGCGACAGCGGGCGTGTCGGCGCTTCTTCGGCCACGGGCATCTGCTCCGGATTGCCGTAAACCGCGGCTGTCGATGAGAAGATGAAGCGGCTGATGTTGCATTTGACCGCGGCGTTCAGAAGGTTGCGCGTGGTCATCGTGTTGTTGCGGTAATAGCCGAGCGGGTCGCGCATCGAATCCGGCACCACCACCGAGCCTGCGAAATGGATGATCGAACTGACGTTGTGCGCAGCGATCACGCCCTCGACGAGATTCTCGTCCGCGACGTCGCCGATGAACAGGGGCACGCCTTCGGGGAGGAACTGCGAGAAACCGGTCGAGAGATTGTCGACCACGACAACGCTTTCGCCTGCATCGACCAGCGCACGAACCGTGTGGCTGCCGATGTAACCTGCGCCTCCGGTGACCAAGACTGTCATGGCATTCCAATCCGCATTGCTTCCGCGCCTGTCTCTCGCGCCATATCTTTTCGTGACCTGGCGCGGAATGTGAAGCGAACTTGTTGCCGGAAGCTTGCAGAGAAACGATGGAAATGGGGTATAAGGCCGGACTTTCTCGGGAAATCCCTTGGATTTTCCCTCAGGAACGCGGTTTATGGTTTCCAAAACGTAACGCGCATTCAAGAGTTCAAGGCCCATCACGCCGATGCACGGTATTCTGTTCATCAAGACATCGTCGCTCGGCGACGTGGTGCATCATATGCCGGCGGTGACGGATACGCGGCGGCGCTACCCAAATGCGCAACTGACATGGGTGGTTGAGGAGGCATTCGCCCCGCTCGCGCGGCTTCATCCTGCTGTGAGCGAAGTGATCCCGGTCTCCACACGGCGCTGGCGTTCCCAGTTGCTTCGCGGCGAGACCTGGAGCGAGATTTCCGCGTTCAAGGCAAAACTCAAAGCGGTCAAGGCCGAGAAGGTGATCGATACGCAGGGCCTGATCCGCTCTGCATTGATCGCGCGCACGGCATCGGGCGAGCGCCATGGCTACGATGCATCGAGCATCAAGGAGCCGGCGGCGTCGTGGTTCTATGACGTCAAGCACGCCGTCGCGCGCGATCAGCATGCGGTGACGCGCAACAGAGCGCTCACCGGATTGAGCCTCGGTTATTCGCCGGATGCTGCGATAGACTACGGGCTGGTCAAGCCACCGAGGGGCAACGCAGCGCCTTATGCGGTGCTGCTGCATGGAACATCGCGTGCCACGAAGGAGTGGCGCGAAGTCGACTGGGTCGGCACTGGCAAGTGGCTGCGCGGGCAGGGCATCGATGTTGTGCTGCCGTGGGGCAACGAGGCGGAACGCCTGCGCTGCGTTCGGCTGGCCGCCGCCATCCCCGGTAGCCGCATCCTCGATCGCCAGCCGCTTGATGTGACAGCAAAGGTGATCGCGAATGCAGCGCTCGTTGTCGGTGTCGATACCGGATTGCTGCATCTTGCTGCGGCTTACAGCGTTCCGCTGATCGCGGTGTTCCTCGCGACCGATCCCGGCTTGACCGGCCCCGTCGGCAACGGATCGATTACGGTCGTGGGCGGGAAAAACGTCTATCCGTCGTTCGAGCGCGTCATTGAAGCCGGGCAGAGATTGCCGCTCACACCTTAAGCGGTTTGCTTCGCCAGAACGTCGTCAATGAAGTCCGACAGGTTGTCGCCGTTGTACAGGTAGCCCTTGATACCTGCGGCACTGCCCGCATCGAGGTCGCGCTGCTTGTCGCCAACGACGAAGCTGCGGGCCTTGGCGACCGGCCAGTGCTTCATGAGATCGAGGATCATGCCGGCTTGAGGCTTCCGCCAGTTGCACTCGCGCGTGTAGCGGGGGACGACGCCATCGGGATGATGCGGACAGTAGCGAAAATCGTCGATCCGTGCGCCGTCACGCATAAGTTCGCCGCGCATCCAGTTGTGCAGCGTGCGCACATCGTCCTCTGAAAAAAAGCCGCGTGCGACGCCGGACTGGTTAGTAAAGACGAAGACGTAATAACCCGCGTCATTCAGCTTTCTGATCGCGTCCGTGACTCCCGGCATCCACCGGAGTCTGTCGCGGGTGCCGACATAGGCGTCGTCAAGATTGATGACGCCATCACGGTCGAGAAACGCAGCAGGTTTCGATATCGCGCCGCCCGCCGTCATTTTGTCTTTGTCGTGCTGATCAGCACTTGCTCGACCTCGTCGCAGATCGCATGCATCGCCATCATGTGGATCTGCTGGATCACGGGCGTATCGTCGGTGGGCGAAACGAACAGATGATCGCAGGAGGCGCGCATGCTTTCGCCCTTGGTGCCGGTGAAGCCGATGGTGGTGACGCCGAGATCGCGTGCGACCTTGAGCGCGGCAATGATGTTCGGCGAGCGGCCGGATGTCGTGAGCGCGAACAAAACATCGCCGCGACGGGCGAGCCCCTGAACCTGCCGGGCAAACACCTGCTCGAAACCATAGTCGTTGGCGATGGCCGTCAACGCCGAAGTATCTGTCGTCAAGGCGATTGCCGCCCAGCCGGGCCGTTCCTGCTTGTAGCGGCCGACAATCTCCGCGGCGATGTGCTGCGCATCTGCTGCGCTGCCGCCGTTGCCGATCAGCAGCAGCTTGTTGCCGGCTTTCAACGCATCCGCGACTGCGCGCGCAATGGTGTGCGTTGTCGCGCGCAGGTCCGCGCTCTGCACGGCCTTGCTGAGGCCGTCGAGCGAACTCTGGAAATGGGCCGTGATCCGGTCCTGGCTCACATGTCACCGCGTCGTTTGAAGTTGGCGTCAGTGGTAGTCACAGCGCGATAACGGCGCAAGTGCGGCCGGTTATCGAGATTAACGGGCTTCGGCGATCACGCGCTGCGCGGTCTCCACCACCTGCGAGGCCGGTATGTCGCGCATGCAGTGATGATCGTTCTGGGTGCAGACCGGCTTGTGACAGGGCTGACAGGGCAGGTCGGTGGCGCGCTTGATCGTCGCCGCGAGGCCGTTCAGCGGCGCCCAGTGATAGGGGCTGGTCGGGCCGAAAATCCCGATGGCCGGGGTGCCGATCGCGGCGGCGATGTGCATCAGGCCGGAGTCATTCGAGATCACGGTTTTTGCGGCGGCCATGGCCATGATGCCGTTGCGCAGGTCATTGCCGGTGAGATCGCGCACGCGCGGGCCGGCAAAGTTCACGATCTCGGTCGCGATGGCTTTTTCGCCGGGGCCTCCGACGATCCATACGTCGAGGCCCTGCTCGGCGAACATCCGCGCCGCCTCGGCATAGTAGGTCCAGCGCTTCGAGGCGCCGACCGAGCCCGGCGCAAGCGCCACGGCGGCGGTCTGTCCGAGATTGTTAGCCTGTCGCCAGGCGGTCACTTCCCGCGGTGGGACCACAAGCTGCGGCACCGGCCATTCTTTTGGTAGGGGGGCATCGGCGGGCAGGGCGAGGGCGGCGTTCTTGTCGATGAAGCGCGGCATGCTGCGCTCGCCCCAGCGCCAGTCGTTGATCAGGCCGAAGCGGACCTCTCCGACCCATCCGGTGCGTTGGGGGATACCTGCCAGCGTCGGCGCGATGGCGGATTTCCAGGTCCGTGGCATCACCAGCGCGGTGCCGTAACCGGCGGCGCGGAACTGCTCCGCCAGCGCCCATTGCTTTTTCAGGGCGAGTTGCCCGCGCGGGAGGTCCCAGACGATGCCTTTGCGGACGCCGGGCATGTAGTCGACAAGGGGCGCGCAGAGGCTGGTGACCAGCAGATCCACCGGCCGATTGGGCCAGCGCTCCTTGAGCACCCGGACCACCGTATGCCCGCGCACGAAGTCGCCGATCCACATATACGGAACCACCAGAACCGGGCTGGTTTCCGAGGGATCGGGCGTTACCCCGATATCGCTTAGAAATGAATTTATATTCATTTATTGAAGGGTTTTAGAGCGCACCGATCCCGGTCCGGAGAATTGTGGACGATCAGCCGGTTACCGCGTCCCCCGCGCGGCGTCCAGATGCGTTTTCTCCGGCGTTACCTCATTCTCTGCCTTCACCAAGCCCATGGACGTGAGTTGCCTGGGGGGCAGGAGTGAGGCAAAGGTGACCCGCGCTAATAGGGCGGGATTCCTTCATGCTGTTGGTGACCGGCGGAGCCGGTTTTATCGGATCGAACATCGTCGCTGCCCTCAATGATGCGGGCCGCGCGGACGTGGCCGTGTGCGACTTTCTCGGGTCTGATGGCAAGTGGCGCAATCTCGCCAAGCGCCAGCTTGCCGACGTGGTTTCGCCAGCGGAACTGATGCAATGGCTGAACGGGCGCAAGCTGGATGCCGTCGTCCATATGGGCGCGATCTCGGAGACCACCGCGACCGACGGCGATCTCGTCATCGAAACCAATTTCCGCCTGTCGATGCGCCTGCTGGACTGGTGCACGGCCAACTCTGTCCCGTTCATCTATGCGTCCTCGGCCGCAACGTACGGCGATGGTGAGCAGGGTTTTCTGGATGATGGCTCCCTGGCCGCCCTGAAGAAGCTTCGGCCGATGAATCTGTACGGCTGGAGCAAGCACCTGTTCGACACGGCATTGGTCGAACGTGTGGCCAAGGGCGGGAAGATGCCGCCGCAGTGGGCAGGCCTCAAGTTCTTCAATGTGTTCGGCCCGAACGAATATCACAAGGGCACGATGATGAGCGTGCTGGCGCGCCGCTTCGACGACATCAGGTCGGGCCGCGTGGTGCAACTCTTCAAGTCGCATCGCGACGGCATCGCGGACGGCGACCAGCGGCGGGATTTCATCCATGTCGATGACGTGGTGCGCGTGATCATGTGGCTGCTGGCGACGCCCTCGGTGAACGGCATTTTCAATGTCGGGACCGGCCATGCGCGCAGCTTCCGGGACCTTATTCTCGCGGCCTATGGCGCGCTCGGGGCCAAGCCGAACATCGAATACATCGACATGCCGGAACAAATTCGCGGCAGTTATCAGTACTTCACGCAGGCGGAGGTCGATCATCTGCGCGGCGCAGGCTACAATGGCGGCTTCACGGCTCTGGAAGACGCCGTCGGCAGCTATGTCAGGGATTTTCTCGACCGGCCCGATCGCTACCGCTGATCGTGTCACAGGGATCTAGTGGTCTGGTTCTGGCATTCGCATCCCGTTGCAGCGGTTTCTTTTGCGAATGCCAGAACCAAAAGACCACTAGCAATTAATAGGTATCTAGTGTCCTTTCGAATCCGACGTTCGCTGCGGAAGGCGCTGCAAAATAAAGCGAACGTCGGATTCGGGACACTAGAGCGTTCTCATGTTCGATTTTGACGCGCTGTCGCAAGCGATAGTCCGCCAGACAGTGCTCTGCGTCGGCGACCTGATGCTGGACGAATTCGTCTATGGCGAAGTCTCGCGCATCTCCCCGGAAGCGCCGGCGCCGGTGATCGCGGCCCGGCGCAGCGAGATCAACGTGGGTGGTGCGGGCAACGTGGCGCGCAATATCGCCTCGCTCGGTGCGAAGTGCATTTTCGTCGGGCTGATCGGCAACGACGTCGCGGGCGAAACGCTGAAGGCTGAACTGGCCAAGGAAGAACAGATCGAACCTGTTCTGGTGACCGATCCGGCGCGACCGACGACACGCAAGGTGCGCTTTGTCTCGGAGCATTTCTCGACGCACATGCTGCGGGCGGACTGGGAGCTGTCGGCACCCGCTTCGGAAATCACCGAACGCAAGCTGATCGATGCGGTCGTCAGCGCGCTGCCGCGGGCAGACATCGTGCTGCTCTCGGACTATGCCAAGGGCGTGCTGACCGCGCGGGTGATCCGCAATGTGATCGACGCCGCACGCAAGCTCGGCAAGCCGGTGATCGTTGATCCGAAGAGCGCGAATTTGGCGATCTACCGCGGGGCCACACTGCTGACGCCGAACCGTAAGGAATTTGCCGAGGCGACACGGCGTCGTATCCAGTCCGATGCCGATATCGCCGATGCCTCTATCGAAGCGTTGCGCACCGCAGACGCAGAAGCCGTGCTGGTGACCCAGAGCGAAGACGGCATGACGCTGGCGCACCGCGACGGCAGCCTGATTCATGTTCCGGCGCAGCCCGCGAAGGTTCGCGACGTGTCGGGCGCCGGCGATACGGTGGCTGCTGTCCTGGCTGTGACGATGGCGGCAGGAACGGATTGGGACACATCGCTGCGCTGCGCCACTGCCGCGGCTGCGGTGGCCGTCAGTAAACCGGGCACGGCAACAGTGTCCCTTGCCGAATTGCGGCGGAAGATTCTGCCGCATGCCTCGCTCGCCGCGGAAGAGAAAATCGCTTCAAGCGCGGCGGACCTCGATGAACATCTTGCCGAGTGGCGCGGGCAGGGATTGCGCGTCGGCTTCACCAACGGCTGCTTCGATATTCTTCATCCGGGCCACGTGCGTGTGGTGACGCAGGCGCGCGCAGCATGCGACCGTTTGATTGTTGGCCTCAACAGCGATGCATCGGTCCGGCGCCTGAAGGGCGCTGAGCGGCCGGTGCAGGATGAGCGGGCACGCGCCGAAGTGCTTGCAGCGCTCGAGGCGGTCGATCTGGTCGTGATCTTCGAACAGGACACGCCGCTGGAACTGATTACGCAGATCAAGCCGAGCGTGCTGGTCAAGGGCGGAGATTACACCCGCGAGCAGGTGGTCGGCCACGAGATCGTCACTGCCAACGGCGGTGAGATCGTGCTTGTCGACATCCTGCCGGGGCACAGCACAACCTCGCTGGTCAAACGCGCGCGAGAAGGCAAGGCATGAGCGCGAACGCGTCAAATCTCGCGACAAGCGTCTCGCCGTCGATCTGGCGCAATACGGCTGCCTGGACCAAGGCAGCTGATATCGCCGTGGTCCTCATGGCGGCCTCGCTGCCATGGTCGACGTCGCTCGTCGCGATCTTTGCCGTGGTCTGGCTTCTGGTGTTGATTCCTACGATCGAATTGCGCGATTTCACCGAAACGCTACGGCGGCCGGCCTGTTTTCTCCCGGTTCTGCTTTTCGCGCTGGCCGTCATCGGCACGTTGTGGTCGACGGACATTCCATGGGCCGCGCGCCTGCAGGGCATCAACCCGGTTGCGAAGCTGATAGCGATTCCGATCCTGATACGTCACTTTGAGAAATCCGGACGAGGCCTCTGGGTTGCGCTCGCGTTCCTCGCGTCATGCACGGCCGTCATGCTGGCATCCTGGCTGATGTTCATGGATCACCGGCTGGCTTTCGATCCGATGCGCACGGTTGGTGTTCCGGTCAAGAACTACATTGCGCAAAGTCAGGAATTCGCGCTCTGTGCGTTTGCTGCGTTCGGGGCCGCGGTCTACTTGCTGAGAGCGCAAGGGAAGATCTGGGCTGTTGTTCTGATTGTTCTGGGCATCGGTTTTCTGGCCAACATGGTGTTTGTGGCGAGTTCGCGAACGGTATTCGTCTGCATTCCAGTGCTGTTTGTCGTTTTTGCTGCGAAGCACTTCAGCCGCCGCGGCTTTCTGTTGTTGATGGCTGTTGTCGTTGCCGCCGGCGCGATTGCATGGAGCTCATCGCCATATCTGCGGATACGAACGGCCATGATTGGTATCGAGTACCAGAATTATCGTGACTCGAACGCTGTGACCTCTGTGGGCGAGCGGCTCGAGTTTTGGCGCAAGTCGATCAAATTCGTCGAGGAGGCGCCGCTTGCCGGCCACGGAACGGGTTCGACGAAAACTCTTTTCACTCAGGATGCGGTGGGGCAAACCGGCGCGTCGGCTCAAATCATCGGCAATCCGCACAACCAGACCCTCAATGTGGCGGTGCAGTGGGGACTGATAGGCGTCTTCGTGTTGTATGCGATGTGGTTTGTGCACCTGAAGATGTTTACGGGTGCAGGACTTGCAGCCTGGGTAGGTCTGGTTGCTGTCGTTGAGAATTTTGTCAGCTCACTGCTGAACTCGCACCTCTTCGACTTTCATGAGGGCTGGATCTACGTGCTGGCCGTGGGAGTTGCGGGTGGCATGGTCATGCGCGCGCAGACGCGCGGTGCACACGCGGGGCAGGCGTAGTCATGGCCGGACTGTCCCAAATCAGAGTCCCGCGCCTCACCTGGCGAAATCTGCTGATTATCATTCATGACGTGCTGGCAACGATCTTCGCAGTCGTTGCGAGCTTTTATCTCAGATTTGAGGGCAGCGGCCTCGTAGAGCGCCTGCCGCTGCTGCTTCGTATCCTGCCGTACTTCGTCCTTTTCAGCATCGTGGTCTGTTACGTTTTCCGGCTGACGACGACCAAGTGGCGGTTCATCTCGCTGCCGGACTTCTTCAACATCGTGAAAGCATCAACGGTGCTGGCGCTGATGCTGCTGGTGCTGGACTATATTTTCATCGCGCCGAACGTCTATGGCACGTTCTTTTTCGGCAAGACGACGATCATTATCTATTGGTTCCTGCAGAACTTCGCGCTTGGCGCCCTGCGCATTGCCTATCGCTATTTCCGCTACACGCGAACGCTGAACCAGGCACGCAGCCTTGACGCTGCGCCGACGCTGCTGGTCGGGCGCGCCGCCGATGCCGAGGTGTTGCTGCGCGGTATCGAGAGCGGCGCGGTGAAGCGGACATGGCCGGTCGGCGTGTTGTCCCCATCCATCTCGGATCGGGGGCAATCGATCCGCGGCATTCCCGTGCTTGGCGCGATCGATGATCTCGCGGATATCGTCGATGATTTCTCGCGCCGGGAGAGACCTCTGGAGCGCCTGATCATGATGCCGTCGGCGTTCGAGGCGGATGCGTCCCCGGAATCGGTGCTGACGCGAGCACGCAAACTTGGACTGACCGTCAGCCGTCTGCCGTCGCTTGAGGGGAGTGGCGAGGCGCCACGTCTCGCACCGGTTGCGGTTGAGGATCTGCTGCTGCGTCCGAGCGTGAAGATCGACTATCAGCGCCTCGAAAGCTTCGTGAGGGGGAAGTCTGTCGTCGTCACCGGTGGCGGCGGATCCATCGGGTCGGAGATCTGCGATCGCGTCGTCACGTTCGGTGCGTCGCGGCTGCTCATTGTCGAGAATGCAGAGCCCGCGCTTCACGCGGTGATGGAAGGCTTGATTGCCAAATTTCCTACAGCGGTGATCGAAGGTCGCATCGCCGACATTCGCGACCGTGGGCGCATCGTGCATCTCATGACCGAGTTCAAGCCGGACATCGTCTTTCATGCGGCAGCGCTGAAGCACGTTCCGATCCTTGAGCGCGATTGGGGCGAGGGCGTCAAGACCAACATCTTCGGCACCGTCAACGTTGCAGATGCGGCGGTAAGCGCCGGCGCCGAAGCGATGGTGATGATCTCCACCGACAAGGCGATCGAGCCGGTCTCGATGCTGGGTCTGACCAAACGTTTCGCCGAAATGTACTGTCAGGCGCTCGACCGGGATCTGATGCATAAGGCAAACGGCAAGGCGCCGATGCGGCTCATTTCGGTTCGCTTCGGCAACGTCCTTGCCTCAAACGGATCGGTGGTGCCGAAGTTCAAGGCACAGATCGAAGCCGGCGGGCCGGTGACCGTGACGCACCCCGACATGGTCCGCTACTTCATGACCATTCGCGAGGCGTGCGATCTGGTGGTGACAGCAGCAACCCACGCGCTTGATCCGGTGCGGCCCGACGTATCGGTTTACGTGCTGAACATGGGGCAGCCGGTGAAGATCGTGGATCTCGCCGAACGGATCATCCGGCTCTCAGGTCTCCAGCCGGGCTACGACATCGAAATCGTATTTACTGGCGTCCGACCGGGTGAGCGCCTGAACGAGATTCTGTTTGCCCATGAAGAGCCAACCGCTGAAATCGGCATCGCGGGAATCGTCGCGGCGCGTCCCAATGAGCCGCCGCTCGATACGCTGCAAAGATGGCTGTCGACTTTGGAAAAAGCCGTAGCCAGCGAACAGCGCAACATCATTGTGGGTGTGTTGAAGGACGCGATCCCGGAATTCAAGAGCGGGGCCGCTTAATCTAGCCGAGCGGTTCTCGTTGCCGAGAGAACCGGCTGAGCACCAGCGCCACGGCGCTTAACCCCAAGAGAAGCGTCATTCCCTGAACATAGGGCGATTTCAGCCAGATCGTCACGGCGGCAAGAGCTGCGAGAACGATGTTCAGGACAAAGACCTCGCCGACGACCTGCGTCACGCTGAAGCCGTTGTTTGTCGCCTGCTGGTAAAAATGAGACCGGTGAGCGATCCAAACCGCTTCCCCCCTCATCAGGCGCCGAAAGAGCGTGATCGTCGCGTCGGCAAGATAGTACAGCGGCAGCAGGAGCGCGGCGAGCAGGTGGCCGTGTCCGGCAAGCTGAAGCAGGCACCATCCCATCAGCAAACCGATCGGCAGGCTGCCGACATCGCCGAGAAAGAGTTTCGCGACAGGCTTATTGAACGGCGCGAAACCGATCATCGCGCCGCAGAGCGCGAGCGCGACAATGGTCGGGCCGGGAGATAGTTCGCCGTAGAAGCCGAACAGCGCGAGCGCAGCCGTGACAGGAACGGTCTCCGCGACGGTGATCCAGTCGAGACCGTCCATGAAGTTGACGAGATTGACGAACCACAGTCCGCCGATCAGCAGCAGGGATCGCTCCAGCCAAACGGGCAGGGTCGGCACAAGGTGGAATTCAGCGGGAAGCGTTGCGAGGACCATGCCGACGGCAACCGCCTGCATCAGGAGACGAGGGCCCACTGGCATCGTCCGTAAGTCGTCGTAGGCACCGACCAGGGCGAGCAAGATAGTCGCAGCGAAGATCGCGAACAGCGAAGAAACATTCGCCGCGCCAAAAACAGATGCCGATACGGTGACCGCGGTGATGACTGCGATGATCACCGCTGCGCCGCCGCCTTGCGGCGTCGGTACGCTATGCGACGAGCGCGCATTCGGCCGTGCCAGCGCGTAGCGCTCCAGCAGAGGGTGCAGCACGACAATCAGTACTGAGCAGAGGATGCAGGCTGCTAGCGGCGTTGCGATGGTCAGCAATGGATTCATGAAATGAAGGCCATCCGGTCAGCGCTTGATGCCGATGGCACACCAGTAGGGCACGCGTTCCGAGAAGCGGATGTCCTGAAATCCTGCGGCTGTCAGCATGTCGTTGATCTGCGCGCGCGTGAAGCGCTGTTCAAGGCGCGTGCAGAACCGGTCATAGGCGTCGGTTCTCATGACATAGAAGGCGCGATGCTTGTAGGATTCCAGCGGCAGGGCTGCGGCGGAGAATCCGAGCCGCTCGACAAGAGCAGCAAGGCGGGCGAGCGGCCAGTAAACGATCACCGCAATGATCTGGCTGATCCACAGTCGCGGTTTTTCCGGAAGAGCCGAGATCACAACCCGGAAGAGATTGCTGAATTTCCAGAGCGCGCGATACCAGGCCGGCCGGTTGTCGAGGGCATAATAGAGATAGATCAGGAAGGGCGCGCCCGGCTTGAGTTTCGTGGAGACCTCGCAAATCGCGGCCTGAGTGTCGGGCACATGGTGCAACACGCCCAGCGAGAAAGCGAAGTCGAGCGAACTGTCCGGCAGGGGAAGTTCCCCAACGCTGGCATGATGAAACGTTACGTTCTTTGCCGCGGCCAGATTCGCGCGAGCGACATTCAGCGCATCGGCACTTGCGTCGAGAAGATGGAGGTGTCCGACGCGAGGAGCGACCATGACGGACCACCGGCCGCTGCCGCATCCGACATCCATGCCGACCGCGGTGGCAGGCAAGCGGTCCCAGGGGAAGATATGGAAATAGGACTCAAAGATGGCTGCCCTGTCGTCGGCTGAAAATGCATCGTCTCCCTGACGGAAGGTCGACCATTCATGGCCGAATCCGGCGGCAACCGCGGGGTCGACATTGCTGGGCGGACGATCAGGCATGAATTCTCATATGGTTGCCGGTGCGAGGACTTATGTAATGCGTGCATGGCTGCGGAGTGTTTAGTCAAACTCGGAAGACGTGACAACGTCCTCAGGCCTGCAACGGTTCTCATAAATCATGGGCTGGGCTGTTCCCTGTCAGGCGGGGCGTTTTTTCAAGCCCCTGACGGCGCTTTTCATCGGCACGTCAAAGCGATAGTAAGGCGACCGGAATGTCGGGGAGTGAGTAGCTTTGGTGGCTATTCGGTTGCTTCAAATGCTGCTCGCGGCTGCGCTGCTTAGCGGGTGTACGTTCTTTTTCGACGTGCAGGACTCCGTTCAGGCGGACCCCCAGCCGGACTCCCGGCAACAGCAGGTCATCTTCAGAGAGATCCAGCGCATTACACAATCGATGAAGCAGGTCGGTCCTTCGGAGATTTCCAACGTCGGGCCGAATGAAGCGCAGTCGGGGCCCGAAAAATGGACGGTTTGCTCACGCGCTAACTTTGGCAACGAACAGCGTTACTTCACGTTCTTTCTGAAGGGCGAAACCGTTGCCAACTGGCGGCCTGCGGTCATCAATGACAAGTGCGAGGTGCGCAATTTTGTACCGCTGGAGCAACGGTAGCTAAGGCTATCGAATGCGCTGCAACTGCTCTTCATAGAGGGCAACAGTCGCCGCGCCGATGGCCTGAGCCGACATCTTGTCGACGACGAGTTGCCGGGCCGCTGCTCCAAAGCGGGCTCTCAACTCTTGCGAGCCCGCCAGTTCACTTATTGCGCTGGCCAGCGCCTGTGGGTCCTCAATCGGCACCAGCAGGCCCGTTTCTTGATGTTTCACGATTTCCCGGCAGCCGGGGGCATCGGTCGCAATCATGGGCCGGCCGCAGGCGGCTGCCTCGAGCAGGCTCTTGGGCAGTCCCTCGCGATGAGACGGGAGGGCTGCGATATGAGAGTCGCGCCATAGCGAAGCAATATCGTTGACCTGCCCCAGCCATGTGATGCCCGGCTCACGGCCCCATTGCTGCGCCTCTTCAAGCGTTACTGAATCAGGATTGGCGGGATCCGGAGTGCCGGCGATCAGGAGCCGGATATCCTCACCCCGGGTCCGCAGGATCCGGTGCGCCGCAACCAGCGCGCGAATGCCTTTGGCAGTGAGCAGCCGCCCGGCAAACCCCACGGTGATGAGGCCGTCGGGCTCGGGCATCGGCATCAACTTGTCTGTGTCCACACCCGAGCCCGGGATGCGAGCAAGGCGGCGGGGAGCAATGCCAATTGTCTCAAGGGCGGCGCGGTCATCCGGATTTTGTACGAGAAAGACCGCGTGATCCCGATTGAGAAAGAAGCGGAGCGCGATCGCGATAACGATCCGGAGAAAAAGCGCCTTCGCGGTTGTCGACGTAAACGCGTAACCGAGCCCGGTCATCGCGTTGATCTGTGGCGTCGTCATTCCCAGTGACGAGATCCCTCCCAGCACGCAAATTTGCATGCCCACATGGTGCACGATCGCGGGGGAAAGATCGCGCTTGATCTGGCGCAGCGCCATGATGGTCGAGATCGCGCCGAACGGCGACAGGCCGCCGCGTCGCAGCGGCATGGAGTGTATCGTAAAGCCCTCGGAACGGATCGCATCGGCATTCGATCCGACAGAAGCCGCCACGTGAACGTCAAAACCCGCATCGCGAGCGGCGCGGGCCATCGGAAGCCGGTGGGACAGGAAGGCCTTGTCCTCGGTGACGACGTAGAGCAATTTCATGGACGATGAAGACGATGCCGTCATTGGAGGGGGCACGGGGTACGAAACATCCGGAAACTATATCGTTTTCACGGATTGTGAAATATGGCTTTCATGCGGGATAACATCTAAAGCCATGATGTCGGGCTCATTCCAGGCGCGATGCATTTCGTCAGATTGTCGGTTGGGTGACGCTGCATGTCTTCAGAAACATACCCGTCGCTTGTACCGGGCTCAGCGCCAGCGCCCGCGTTAAAGCAGGATGCTGGCCGAATTCCGTCGCTCGACGCATTGCGCGGCATCGCCATATTGATGGTCATCTTTGGTCATTTCATTCCCGCCCGGATAGCGCTAGGCGAAGCGTCCTATCACGTAAGCTCGCTTGGGCGCGGCGGCGTAATACTGTTTTTTCTCCTGAGCGGCTATCTGGTTTTCCGAAACATCGAGAGACAAGACGCGATTACCTTCATTTCCCGGAGGCTGTTCAAGATTTTTCCGGCCTATTGGGTCAATGTCTTATTGATCGCGGTTTTCAGCTTTCTGGCGGGTACGAAATTTTTCCCGCTCGATGTCGTGCTCGGCAATTTCTTCATGGTGCAGGATATCTTTCACAAGGAGTCTTTGAGCGGCGTTTACTGGACGCTGCTGATCGAAGTGAAGTTCTACCTGTTTCTGGTACTGCAATATTTTCTTCTGCGGGGACGCGGCATTCTTCTTGTCCTGGCCGCGCTGATTTGCGCGGATGCTGCGGTCTGGTTCGTGCGCGGGCACGCAAGCCTGCTGTTGATGTTCTTCCCGGCCTTCTACGTGGGCATTCAGGTCAGGCAAGCTGAGACTGCAGGCTGGAGCCGTTTGGCCATGCTGCAGGTTGCCGGCGTGAGCCTGGTCGTTGCCGCAAGCCTTCTTGTTTTCGATGACTACTGGGTTTCTTCGGCCGCATCTCGTACAGCCACTATCTTTATCACATGACGGCAGGTTACGTTTTTCTGTCGTTGTTCCCCCCGTCCGATGTTCTGCCGTTCAATTTGATGGTTGTCATGCTGGTGATCGCTCTCACCACCGCCATCGCCTACGTCTCATATCGTCTGGTGGAAGTCCCCATGGTTGCTTTCGGCAAGAGGCACGAACACCTGTGGATACGCCGACCCGCCCGCGCGGTGCCCTGATTTACTCCTCAGCCTTCCGATCGAGGCTTCAGGCCGCGTACGGGCTTTGGACGGGGCGTGGCCCAAGCGTCGATAATTAATGATTATTATCAGTCATTTAATCTGCGATGAGGTCGCTAAACTTGACGTTCATCGGGTGAACACGATAAGGAGACGGTTGCAGGAGTGAAGTAATGGAGCGAGCGTTTTCCGAAAGCGAGCGCGAGGAAGACAGCGACCGGATCATTCTCGGTCTCCTGAATTCCGTGGAGCAGGACGGTGCGCGCTCGCAGCGGCATTTTGCAGCCGAGCTCGGGATCGCGCTCGGCCTCGTGAATGCGTATCTCAATCGCTGCATCAAGAAGGGCTTGGTCAAAGCCAGCCAAGCGCCCGCGCGCCGTTATGCCTATTACCTCACGCCGCAAGGTTTCGCCGAAAAATCTCGTCTCACGGTCGAATATCTGTCGTCGTCGTTTGGATTTTTCCGAAAGGCAAAGGCGGATTGCGTGAAGGCACTTGAGATGGCGAAGGAGCGTCACCTCAAGCGGCTTGTTCTGATCGGCGTTTCGGACCTCGCGGAAATCGCAGCGATATGCGCGATAGAGAGCGGCATTGTTCTGGTCTGCACGGTCGATCCATCAGACAAGCTGGATCGCTTCGTCGGCCTGCCGGTGGTTGCCGACCTTGACGCGATCGACGAGCGCGTGGATGGCGCGCTCGTCACTGCGCTGGTGTCATCACCGGCAATCGATGCTCTGGTCGGAAACGCGCGCGAGAAATTCGGTGCGGACGCTGTTCTGATTCCGGAACTTGTCGATTCGCGGCCGCGGAAGGCGAGGGAGCGCTCCGCATCATGACAATATCCTCGAATTCCGCGTGGTATGTCGCCCAGACTCAAATCCAGTCGGAAGCGAAGGCCAGCGCCAACCTTGTCCAGCAAGGTTTCGAGGTTTACGTGCCGCGTTATCTCAGGACGGTAAGGCATGCGCGACGCGTGAATGTCGTCAAAGCTCCGCTGTTTCCAAGCTACATCTTTGTCCGGATAGATATGGAAACCCAGCGCTGGCGCGCGATCAATTCGACAGTCGGAGTCAAGCGCCTGGTCGGACATGAGGGGACGCCTGCGCGGATCGCGACGGATGTCGTTGAAGGTCTCAAGGAGCACGAGCAGGCGGACGGTTTCATGTCGATGATGTCTCCGGCTGTGCGTTTCAAGGCTGGTGACGCTGTTCGTATCTTGCGCGGTGCGTTCGATTCCTGCCGCGGAATATTTCAGGCCCGGACGGACAACGAGCGGGTTGAGATTTTACTTGAAATGCTCGGCCGTAAAGTTCGTGTCGTGACGGATGCGCAACTGATTGAACCGGCGTGATGGCATCGTGCCCGCGCCCGGTGCCGTCGCAACCGCAATAATCGGAAAGCATCGTGACTTCTACGTCATACGATTTCATAAAGGATGCGTGGGCGACCTTGCGCTGGAAGCTGCCGCTGCTCGCGCTGCTGACTTTCGCCAATGCGCTTCTCGAAGGAGCGACTGTTGCCGCACTGTTGCCGTTGCTCGCGAGCATAGGCGGGGAAAGTGCCTCCAGGCCGGATCGCATCAGCAAAATACTTGATGAAGGAATGGGTTGGTTCGGCTTGTCGCCGACGGCTGGAACCATCGCTGGATTGATCGTCGTTTTGATCGCCGTCAGCGCGGTGACTTTTATCATTCAATCTTATGTCGCTTCGCGGCTGCAGGCGCGCTACGTGGCATCCTGGCAGCGCCGGATGTTTTCGGCATTTCTTGCCGCCGACTATGACTTCTTTGTTTCGCGCCGGACTGGTGATCTGGTTGCTGCCGTTACCAACGAACCGTGGCGGATCGGTCTGGTTTTCTCGCAGGTCAATCTCGTCATCGCTGCGATGCTCTTTGTCTTCGTGCAGATCGTCATCGCGCTTTTCATCGCGCCGGTGGTCGTTGGTCTGCTGGTTGTGGTCGGTGCGTCGCTGTTTGGTATGACACGCTGGTGGACCGTGCGGGCTGCGCACTTCGGAACCGAGCTTACGAAGGTCAATGCCGACCTGACGGTCGACACAAGCGAGATCGTCGGCGGTGCGAAATTCGTCAAGGCGACAGCGACGGAAGCTCGTGCATTCGATCGCTTCGCCGGTTCTGTCAACCGGCTCGAAATTCTGTCGTTCGGGAACGCATTCGACAGTCAAATTGTGCGCGCGATCTTCGAGTACAGCGGCGGGCTGCTTGTTGTTGGGCTTCTTTTTCTTGGCCCCAAATTCCTGTCTGTTGATGTCGGCGCTATTCTGGTGATTGTCGCCATTTTTGTACGGCTTTTTCCCAAGATCACGGGACTGCGCCAGAATCTTCAGATCGTCGATTTTCACATTCCAGCGTTTGGAATAGCATCGGCGTTGCTTCGTGAAGCAGAATCGAAACGCGAGGCGGCCTCCGTTGGGAAGCCGGATGGATGGCCACCGGAGGTCGTGCCTGCTTCCATCGCGCTGGACGGTGTGTCGGTGACGCTCGGCGAGCGGGCGTTGCTGACGGGCGTGAACGTCGAAATTCCAGCCGGCGCATTTGTTGCGTTTACCGGTCACACCGGGGCAGGGAAAACAACGTTGATGGACTGCATTCTCGGTCTGCGGCGGCCGACATCGGGTGTGATACGCGTTGATGGACATGCGCTGGACACTTTGCCGAGCTCGGCGTGGCGGAAAGGCATCGGCTATCTCGGACAGGATCCGATGCTGTTCAATTCCAGCATCGGGGACAATCTGCGCTGGATCAGACCGCAAACAACCGACGACGAAATTCACGCGGCGCTGGAAGCCGCTGCCGCGGACTTCGTCCGCAATCTTCCGAATGGACTCGGAACGATTGTCGGCGACCATGGCAGCAGGCTGTCTGGCGGTGAGCGTCAGCGCATAGCACTCGCGCGCGCCTTGCTGGGATCGCCGCGCCTTCTCGTGCTTGACGAGGCGACAAGCTCGCTGGACGCGGAAACCGAGGAAATCGTAACCAGGGCGCTGATACAGCTGAAAGGCCGGATTACGATTGTTGCGATCTCGCATCGGCCGGCTTTGGTGCGCGAAGCTGATTTCGTCATCAATCTCGGCAACGGCCGGGCAGAGCGGATTGAAACACCGCTTGTTCAGCTGGCCGCTGACTAAGATCCCGTCCTCTGAGACCGGTATACATACTCATCGCAACCTGAACCGAATATTCCGCTCGACTTTGGCCGGGCAAAGACGCGCTCTGCCTTGAAGCCGAGGGCCGCAAGATGACGATCCACCTCCGGGGCAAGCGCTGATTCATATGGATAGCCGCCGAGCCAGTCATGAACGTCGTGATCGAAATCCATGCCGCGCCGTGAGGTGTAGTTTGCGATGTAATCCGCAAACGGTCCCTGCCGGGTCATGGCTCGTGCAAGGCGGAACGCGCCGATATATCCGCTCTTGATTGCATTCTGGATGAACGGCGGAGCACTCGTGTAAAGACGTTTCTCGAGCTTCCAGAACGGGTCTAAAAGCGTTTCGCGATAGAACGCGACTGCGAGGAGGCCGCCCGGAGCGACGAGCGCGGCTGCCTTGTCCAGCGCTTGCCACATATCGCCGGTGTGATGCAGCACGCCCCAGGAATAGACGATATCGAATACCCCGAATTGTTGGGGAGTGAGATCGAAGACGCTGACATTCTCGATTTGCCAGGGCGTGTCCTGCCCACGTTCGGACAGGACGTGTCTTGCCGTGGCGGCACTGTTGGGATCGATGTCGACACCGACGACGCGAGCCACGCCGAGCCGCATTGCTGCCAAGGCATGAAGACCGGACCCGCAGCCGATATCGAGAAAGGAGCGCCCCTTGAAATCGTCCGCCGGAATGAGTTTCAGCAGTCCTTCCTTGGCCTGCTCGATTTGCGGCTCTCCGATCAGTTTCGCATAGGATGCCCAGTTTTCGCCGAAAGCGAAATGACTATCCAGTTTCTTGAGAGCTTCGTTCGACACGCAAAAGGTTCCTTGTTGAGCTTTCTTTTGCCCAATCAGCCCCGAAGCGCAAGATGTGATGCGTTCTCAGGCGCCAAGCTGCGCATGAATGCTGGTGAATTCGAAGTATTCCTCACGCGAGCGATAGGTCCGACCGATACGTTCGTTGCGCAGAACAGAAAACCCCCGAGCGGAGAGCAGGGCTTCATACTCTTCCGGCTCTGTAAAATGAAAGGGGTAGTACTGGCCGAAAAAGGGCGAGGTGGTTCTGTGAAGACCGTCGAGTGTGCTCTCATCGATCATGCGTGATGGGCCGGGATCGCGAAAGCTGTCGTTATTTTTCGATGGCGTATAGGCAAAGAACCGGCCGGAAGGCTTCAGGATACGAGTGACTTCGTCGAGATATGTATTGAAATCCTTGTCGTCGAAGCAGTAACCCGAGAAGACATCGACAACGGCATCGAAATGATTGTCCGGATATCCCGTCGCGATCATGCTGCCTTGTTTGAGTGTCGCCTCCACCTGCCATCGGGACAGGACTTGCTCGCAAAGCCGGAGACCTTCCTCCGATAGATCCAGGCCATGGGCGTCGAAGCCTTCTCGCGCAATCATCCAGAGATTTGCGCCCGAGCCGCAACCCACCTCGAGAAACCGGAGCGTCTTTCGTTCGCTCGGTGGCAATGGAAAATAGTAGCTGCCCATGAAGCGCAGCAATTCCTCATTTGGGTAAAGGCGCTGCGCGGAAAAGCCTAGTTTCTTGTACGTTCCGTCGTGGAACGTTTTGGCGGCTTCACTTAAGGGAGCAGGCTGCATTTTGGAGCATCATTCCTGACTGGACGGAGCGTGGCTGATAGTCAAAGATAGCTGATATTAGAGGTTAAGTCATGTTTGAGAAATTTGATGCCATCGTTGTCGGTGGTGGAATATCGGGTCTCATTGCCACGCAGATACTGAGTCAGGCCGGCTATCGAGTTCTGCTTGCGGAAAAGGAAGCAAACCTCGGTGGCACCAACGGCTCGTTCCGTAACGCGCGAGGTGACACTTTCGATTTCGGCTACCACACCATCGATTACAACCGTTCGCCTTTCACGACGCGTTATTTTGCGCGGATGCTGAAGGGAAAATTCCACCTGTTGTCGCTGCGCAGGGGCATCGCGTTGCAGGGACATACGCTGCCCTATAACGCTCCTGTTTCGGAATGGCCGAAGGATATAGCCGACAAGATCAGCGCATCGGAATTTCACGATACCCTGAACGGCCCACCAACGCGTGATGCCATCGAAAAGATCTACGGTCCTTTTCTGACACGTGTCGCGTTTGACGAAATCCTGCCGTCATATCCGTCCCTGGCCTGGCAGAAGAAAAAGGGTAAGCCGGAATCTGATTTGATGGATTCGGTCTATCCCTGGTTTTTCCCCCAGACCTCACCCAAGGTGGTCGATGGGCCGGAATGGGTTAAATTTCACCAGAAGGTGCGCAATCAGGGCGAGCATCAAGTGATGTATCCGGACGAAGGCGGATTTGGTGCATTCATCGGCGGGATATACGACCACATTGATCATTCCCACGTAACGGTCGTGAAGGGGTTCGCGTCGATCGACATCGTGATTGATAAAAAAGATCAGCGTGTTTCAAACGTTGTCATCGATGGGACTTCTTACTCCGCCAGCCTATACTTTTGGTGTGCGCCGCTGGTGATCATGGGGCGGTTGCTCGGGATGCAGTTTCCTGTCGCTCACCCGCAAATGCTTTGCCTTGGCAGTTTTGCGTTCGAGAACGAACTTCCGTTCCGATTTCATGAGATTTTGGTCGGTGAGAAGGACGTCCCGATCAATCGCATTTCCTTTCCGGGAGCGATTGCCGGAAAGAGGAACAACCTTCTTCAGATAGAATTCGCATATCCGGTCGGCGACCTGGACATCAAGGAGGATACCTGGAGAGCCGATTGCCTGCGGTATGTTCGGGACAGGGGACTGATCCCTGCAGACAGCGAACCCGTAGAATACGCATACTTTGGCGCGGTGAAGGGCTTCATCTCGAGTTATGATCCGCGGCAGATGGTGGCGGATTTTCAGGCCCGGCTTCTGAGCACGACCAACGTTACCTATCCTTACATCGGCCTTGAGGCCGATAACATCAACCGTATCGTCCCGTCGGTGTTCAAGCAGGTCTATCAAGCCATCGCCGACGAAGCGGCTGTTTAATCATGGTTTCTCCGCAAGCGAGGCGTGGAAAGCCCTTGACGTTCATGACGTGAACATACTAAGGGTAAGTGGCTGTTGTTACGGGCATCTTCGCTCGCACACTCGAAAATGACCATTCGGTCGCCGAGTGGGCTTGCGTCGTGCCGGGATCGGCTCTAGCCGTTTCCGCGCTTTCAGGCCTCTCTGGGAAACGGTCATGAGTAACCTGCCGCCACGTACGGTCACCAATTTTGCGTTGTCGGACCGATACCGCGAGCGCGTGCATCAGGTCATTGTCGGCGGCGCCCACACCTATTCACGAGGCGATGATCAGTTTCCAGCGCTCGCGCCCGCCGCGATCGCCCGTGGCAAGGGTGCGCGGGTCTGGGATCTCGATGAGAACGAATACATCGACTGCACCCTCGGTCTCGGGGCCGTCAGCCTTGGCCACGCTTACGAGCCCGTGCTGGCCGCAGTGCGCGAGCAGCTTGAGCTCGGCGCAGGTTTTCAGCGCCCAGCGGCACTCGAGCTCGATCTTGCAGAAGAGTTCCTCGCGCTCACTCCAGGGATGGATCGGATCAAATTTGCGAAGAACGGATCCAATGTAACGACAGCAGCGGTCAAGTTGGCTCGCGCTTACACTGGCCGCGAACTGGTGGCGTTTCCAAAGAATCATCCATTTTTCAGTTTCGACGATTGGTTCATTGGCTCAACTTCGATCCACTCGGGAATCCCGGACGGGGTGCGACGTTTCTCGGTCACTTACGATTCGACAGATCCCGATACGTTGACCGCGCTCTTTGCGAAATATCCGGGACAGATCGCCTGCGTGATCACCGAACCGGAGGAAATGATTCCGTGGTCACCGGATGCAGTCCGTGCAATCGAGGTGATCGCCAAGCGCGGCGGGGCCGTTTTCATCGTCGATGAGATGATCACAGGTTTCCGCGCTGGCTTGCCGGGCTCATATGTCCGCCTCGGGTTGACGCCTGATCTGGCGACATGGGGCAAGGCAAGTGGCAATGGATTTTCGTTCTGCGCGCTTACGGGCAGGGCCGAGATCATGGACCTTGGCGGTATCAAGCAGACATCCCGGCCTCGCGTATTTCTTCTGTCGTCCACTCACGGCGGTGAGGCGCATTCGCTGGCTGCGGCCCGTGCTGTCATTCGTGAATACAGCACCAAGGATGTACTCGGTCATCACAAACATATCGTTGCGCGCGTTGAAGCGGGGGTCCGCCGTGCTGTCGAGAAGCACAAGGTTGGCGGTGCTATCGAATTGCACCCGGCATCCTGGCGGATATTTTTCGGCTGCAAGGATGCGGACGGACAGGTCTCGCTCGCATTCCGCACTTTGCTGCTGCAGGAGATGATCGGGCGCGGCGTATTGTTCCAGGGCGTGTTTCTGCCATGCTTCTCGCATAGCGATGCCGACGTCGATACCATCGTTGAAGCGTTCGATCAGGCGTTCGCGGTCTATGCGCACGCTTTGGAGCACGGGCTGGATCAGCATCTTGTCGGTGACGCGATACGCCCGGTGTTCCGCAAGTATGTCAGTTGTGACCGGGTGTGCGCGGACGACCCTTGCGAACACGAGATCGTCAGTCAGGCTGGCGGCAGCTAGATCACCGGGACAACATGAAGCGATTGGCAACCATCTGTGCGCGGGGTGGCTCAAAGGGCGTCCCCAACAAGAATCTGAAACTGCTGGGCGGGCGGCCGTTGATCGCGTGGAGCGTTTTGCAGGCAAAGGCGACCGGATTGTTCGATCGCATAGTGGTTTCAAGCGACTCCGAGGACATTCAGTCTGCGGCATTGCGCGCAGGTGCCGACGGCGTGGTGAACAGGCCGGTCGATATGGCGACCGACGAAGCGCCCAAGGTTCCAGCGATCCTTCACGCGTTACTGGAAACCGAGCGGCAGAACAACAAGCGCTACGATATCCTGGTCGATCTCGACGCGACCGCGCCGTTGCGGTTACCGGAAGACATTTCCGGTGCGGTTGCTCTTCTTGAAAGCAGCGGATCAAGCAGCGTCATCACAGGGAATGCTGCCTATCGTTCTCCTTATTTCGATCTTGTTGAGTTGCAAGTCGATGGAACGGTGCGTGTTTCGAAAACGCCATCGCGCCCCGTCTTCCGGCGGCAGGATGTTCCTGTCTGCTATGACATGAATGCTTCGATCTATGTCTGGAAGCGCGATGCGCTCGTTGCAAATCCTTCGGTGTTCTACGATGACACGCGATTGTTCGAGATGCCGGCGGAGCGGTCGCGCGAGATCGACAGTCAATTCGATTTTTCGATCGTGGAGTTTCTGTTCGAGAAACTGAAAATGGCTGACGCTCTGGACCTGCGATAGCGATGGACAGAAATTTCAAGATCATCGCAAGCGACAAGGACGCTGCGGGGTTTGCCGCAGTGCTGGCGGATCCGCGCTTTGCTGCCATTGAGGCGCACCCGCAGCCGGGTGCTTTCGGTCGTGCTTACTATCCGGCCGTTCATGGCGACAATCATCGCGACTATTCATTTGCCGTGGAGTGGCGGGACGAGCCGCGAGTTGTGGTGCTGTGCTCCGTAGTCGACGGTATTCTCGGCATGCACGGTATTCCGGCGCGAATCTTCGTGGAAAGCAATCTCGACGCTGAAGTCCTGAAGGCGGCCATGAAACATGCCTTCGCTCACATTGATGAGGTTGTGGTCGCCGCGAATGTGCAGGAAGTCGTCATTAGCGAGCCGGCGACGCCGGTCCTTTCGCCGGTGGGAGAAGCCTGTCTTTCGCGTGGCGCGAAGGCCGATGTCACGTTGATCGGCATGGTCGATATCCAGGCGGGACCGGCTGTCTGGAAGAAATCCCTGCGCAAGAGCTTTCAGCAGCTGATCAACTGGGGACGGAAGAACTTCGCGATCGGCTATGTGAATGCGGACAACTTCTCCCAGGAGGCCTTCGACCGGTTTCGCCACTTCCATGCGCATGTTGCCGGTCGTGTGACCCGGCCGATCGAGTCGTGGAATGCGATGGCAGAGAGTGTCAAGAACGGGCGTGGCGAAGTCATTGTCGGGGAGATAGCGGGCAAGCTCACGGCCGCGGCACTTTTCATCGATGGTGCCGTAACGTCACTCTATATGACCGCGATCTACGATCGGGACAGCGAAGACCCCCTTGCGCACTACATCATATGGCATGGGATGGAGCGTGCTCATCTTCGCGGGATGAAGGACATGGAGCTCGGGCCCATTCATCAGTTCGGCATGACCGACGCCAAGCAATTCAACATCGGTTTTTTCAAGCGAGGCTTTGTAACCCGCATGGATTCGAACCTCGACTGGCGCTGGCGGGTTAAATCCGCGGGCCGCGGCGAGTGAGATAGGGGCTGTAGGCATGGCTGCGGGCTGTTGCTCTTAACGAAGACGCGCGGGGCCAGCGATTCCCCCGATTCCTGGCCTTGGCGGCGGCAAAACTGTCTGCTACAAGATGCTGTTCATTTCGTGAACGTAAGACTATTGTTTATTTTCAATAGGTTAGACTGCCGATAGAGGCCTGATTATTGAGCTTCCGGCGGTCAAACGTCATCCCGCATAGCGGAGTGGCGTCGCTCGTATCCTGTCCGGGCGTTTCACCCGGACTGCGGTAGCCGTGGCTAGCCCGGTTATCGGAAGATCTCAGGCCCACAAGAAAGCACAATGCCCCCGCGCATCCTTGTTACCGGAGCCGATGGTTTTATCGGCTCACACCTCACCGAGCTGCTTGTTCGGGAAGGGTACGACGTTCGTGCATTCGTTCAGTACAACTCTTTCAACTCGTGGGGTTGGCTCGACGAGTGCGATGCCGACGTCGAGGGCAAATTCGAGGTCATTGCCGGAGACGTTCGCGATCCATTCGGCGTCAAGGCCGCGATGAAGGGGTGCGATGCCGTTCTGCACCTTGCTGCGCTCATCGCAATCCCGTTTTCATATCATTCGCCTGTGGCTTACGTGGAGACGAACGTCAACGGGACGTTGAATGTTCTTCAAGCGGCGCGCGATCTGGAAGTCGACCGCGTTATTCACACCTCGACCAGCGAGGTCTATGGGACCGCGCGCTATGTCCCAATCGATGAGGAGCATCCGCTTCAGGCTCAATCGCCTTACTCCGCGACCAAGATCAGCGCTGACCAGATTGCGCTCTCGTTCTACCGCTCGTTCCAGACGCCGGTTACCATCGTGCGTCCGTTCAACACCTTCGGACCGCGGCAGTCCGCGCGTGCGGTCATACCAACCATTATCACGCAGCTTGCAGCTGGCCGTGATCGCGTTGAACTGGGTGACCTGCGTCCGACACGTGATTTCAATTTCGTGGGCGACACGGCAGCCGGTTTCGTCGCGGCGCTGCGTTCTGATCGATGTATCGGCGAAGTCGTGAATCTGGGCACCGGATTCGAGATCAGCATCGGAGAGACTGCGCAGCTCATTGCCGAGCTGATGAACGTCAAGATCAACATCGGCCGTGATGAGGTCCGAATCCGGCCGGAAGCCAGCGAAGTGTTCCGGCTGCTTGCCAGTAACGACAAGGCGCGCCGCCTGCTTGACTGGCAGCCGCGTAATTCGGGCGCAGAAGGATTACGCAATGGCATGCAGACAACGATTGACTGGTTTATGAATCCCGACAACCAGCGCCGCTATAAAGCGGACACCTACAACATCTGATCGAGCATCAATGAGTTTGTTTTCCGATCAGATTGTTGCGGCGGTTCGCGAGGTCGCGGGCCCATCGCCGGCTGCGCTGCATGAGCCGGTCTTTGCGGGGCAGGAGATCAAATATCTCAGCGAGTGCATCGAAACCGGCTGGGTTTCGTCCGTCGGACGGTTCGTGGATCGCTTCGAGCAGCAACTCGCCGAGTATACTGGCGCGCGTCACGCGATCGCGGTTGTAAACGGAACGGCGGCGCTGCATGCGGCTCTGCTGGCCGTCGACGTGGATGCTGGCAGTGAAGTGCTGGTTCCGGCTTTGACGTTCATCGGAACGGTCAATCCCATTGTTTACTGCGGCGCGACGCCACATTTTATTGAAAGCTCTTCTGCGACGCTCGGTGTGGATCCCGATGCACTAGCGCGCTATCTGTCCGATATAGCCGTGGTCACCGGAGGCATCTGCCGCAATCGGCTGACTGGCGCTCGAATTTCCGCGCTCCTTCCGGTCCACATTTTCGGTCACCCGATCGATATGGATGCGCTTAACGAGGTCGCTCGCCGCTTCAGTATTCCTGTGGTGGAAGATGCCGCTGAGGCCATAGGCAGTTATGACAAAGGGCGGCATGCGGGAACATTGGGTTCTGTCGGAACGCTGAGTTTCAATGGCAACAAGACCATCACGACCGGCGGTGGCGGAGCGATCCTGACCAACGATTCGGGGCTGGCGGGCCGGATCAAGCACCTGTCGACGACGGCGCGTGTTGCGCACCGCTGGCAGTTCCTGCACGATATGGTCGGTTACAACTATCGCCTGCCGAATATCAATGCGGCTCTCGGCTGCGCTCAGCTCGAGCAACTGGATGGGTTCATCGCCCGCAAGCGCCGGTTGACCGAACTTTATGCCGCAGCATTCGAAAAGAACCCGGGTTTGCGGCTCATTCGCGAGCCGGCTGGCACACAGTCGAACTACTGGCTTCAATCGATCATGCTGGACCCGCAACATGCGTCGGAGCGCGATGTTGTTCTCGAAGCATTGAACGATGCCGGTTATGCCGCGCGTCCGGTCTGGCGCCTGATGAGCACCATGCCAATGTTCGAGGCTTGTCCACGGATGCCGCTGACGGTAACCGAAGACATCGAGCAGCGTGTGATCAGTCTCCCGAGCGGAGCGGGATTGATTTCATGAGCAAGGGTCTTTTGCTTGTCGGCGCCGGAGGGCATGCGCGATCCTGTATTGAGGTTATTGAAAGCGCTGGCCTTCGCGTTTTCGGGTTAGTCGATCGGGATACCAGCATGCTCGGCGGCGATGTATTTGGTTATCCTGTGCTGGGTAGTGATGCCGAGTTGGTAAGGCTGGCGAAGGAAAGCGATGGTGTGCTTGTCACTGTCGGGCAGATTGGGCGACCCAAGGCTCGCGTCACGCTCTACGAGACGCTGGTCCTTAACGGTATCGTTCCGGTGAATGTATCTGCCAGCACTGCGCGTGTTTCTCCGCGGGCGTCGGTTGGACGTGGCGGCGTCGTGATGCATCAGGTCGTTGTAAACGCGGGCGCGCGAGTCGGAGTCAATTGCATCGTCAATACCGGTGCAATTATCGAGCACGATGCCGAGATCGGCGATCACTGTCATGTTGCGATCGGCGCTGTGGTCGGCGGCGGCGTGCGCATCGGTGCCTGCTCATTTCTTGGTGCGGGTGCAATCATATCGCATGGCGTTTCGATTGGACCGGGTTCGATCATCGGTGCGGGATGTGTCGTGATGTCAGACTGCGCGGCGGAGACTTTCATGAAGCGGTCCGCATGAAACCGACGTTCATTATCGTTGAAGCCGGCGTCAATCATAACGGTGATAAGATGCGTGCCCGCGCGCTGATCGATGCTGCTGTGCGAGCCGGCGCGGACGCGGTCAAGTTTCAGACCTTCCGTCCTGATCTGCTTGTGACCCGTAGTGCCCAGAAGGCGCAGTATCAAAAGGCGCAAACCGGATCCGATCAAAGCCAGCACGATATGCTGGCCGCTCTCAGCCTCGGTGACGATGTATTTCGTGACTTATCGCAATATTGCTCGGCGCAGAACATCATTTTCCTGTCGACGCCGTTTGATGCGGAAAGTGCGGACTTCCTGGCGTCGATCAAGGTGCCTTTGATCAAGATCTCGTCCGGTGATCTTACCAATCTGCCGCTCCTGCGGCACATCGCTGCGCTGAAATTACCGATTATTCTGTCGACCGGCATGGCGACGCTGGGCGAGATCGAAGCGTCGGTCCATGCTCTTGAGCAAGCCGGTGCCAAAAGGCAGGACATCACACTGCTGCATTGTAACACCGATTACCCGACGCCCTGGCATGATGTGAACCTGCGTGCCATCGATACTCTGCGCCGCGCATTTGATATGCAGGTAGGGTATTCGGATCACACGACTGGAATCGAAATCGCCTGTGCGGCGGTCGCCCTCGGTGCCACTGTGATCGAGAAGCATTTCACGCTGGATCGAAGTTTGCCTGGCCCTGACCACAAGGCAAGTCTCGAGCCTGACGAGTTGACCTCGCTCGTCCAATCGATCCGCCATATTGAGCTTGCGATGGGAAGCGGCCGCAAGACGCCTACCGCGAGCGAACTTCCCAATCGGGCGGTGGCGCGGCGATCGCTTGTGGCCGCGCGGCCGATCAGGGCAGGGGAGGTTTTTGGACCTGACAACCTTATTCCGAAGCGAGCAGAACGAGGTTTGTCTCCCATGCTGTGGGACCATGTGGTCGGCCGCATCGCATGCCGGGATTTCGCAGAAGACGAGCCTATCGAGCTGTGACCCGCCGGGTTTGCATTTTTACCGGGGCGCGGTCGGATTTCGGCCTGCTGCAGCCCCTCATCCGCGCGGTGATGTTGGACAAGCAGCTTGAGTTGCAGCTCATCGTTTCCGGGTCCCACCTTGCGGCGGATTTCGGCATGAGCGTGAGAGAGATCGAGGGCGCCGGAATTCCGATTGCAAGGAAGATTGATATTCTCGGGGCGTCCGATGCTGCTGTCGATGTCGCGAGGGCCGCGGGCAGAGCTCTGATCGGGGTTTCGGATGCTCTCGAAGAGCTAAAGCCGGACATCGTCGTTATTCTTGGCGATCGTTACGAAGCGCTGTCCGCGGCGTTCAGCTCGGTCATACTCGGGATTCCTGTTGCGCATCTGCACGGCGGAGAAATCACCGAAGGTTCCAGCGACGACAGTTTTCGCCATGCCATCACGAAAATGGCTTCGTTACATTTCGTGGCGGCCGAGCCATACAGGACTCGCGTTATCCAGATGGGAGAGAGTCCCGATCGGGTATTTCTGGTGGGCGGATTGGGTGTTGACGCGATGTCGCGCCTGTCATTGCTTGACCGCGGCGAGGTCGAGCGCCGGTTGAACTTTGTTATCGATAACCGAACGCTGCTCGCCACGGTCCATCCATCCACGGCGGGAGCGGATGACACGGGCCTTGAGTGTGAGGAAATGCTCGCTGCCCTGGAAATCGAACGCGATTTAAGAGTGGTGTTCACATTAGCGAACGCGGATGCTGGCGGACGAGCGGTCAACGAACAGATCAGGGCTTTCGTCGCCCGCAACCCCACCCGGAGCATCTGCTTTCCCTCGCTCGGTTCACAGCTTTACTTTTCCTGCCTGAGATTTGTGAGGGGCGTTATCGGCAATTCGTCGAGCGGGTTGCTGGAGGCGCCCAGTTTCCACATCGGGACGATCAATATCGGCTCTCGGCAACAGGGCCGGCTGCGCAGTGCCAGCGTGATCGATTGTGCGCCGGACAGGCGGTCCATTGGCGAGGCTTTGGCACACCTGTTCAGTGCGGAGTTTCAACGCGTGGTGGCATCAGCATCGAATCCCTATGGCAGCGGAGGCGCGACGCCAGAGATTATTAGGGTTCTCAAGGCGGCGGATCTCGGCAAGCTGCATACGAAATCGTTTTACGACATTCCGAAGGCTTGAAGGCAAAGATGGTGGACTGGAAAAACTTGCTGATTGGGCCGGACGCCTCGATCGAGGCAGCTATCCAGACGATCGATCAGGGCGGCGCACGCATCGCGCTGGTGGTCGACGCTGATGGAAAGCTGCTGGGGACCGTGACGGATGGAGACGTTCGCCGCGCGATCATCGGTCACAAGGCGCTGACGGAAAGCATCGCGGGTGTGATGAATCCGCATCCGCGCACGGTGACACATCCGTTGGATCGAAAAAAAGCCGTCGCACTGATGAATCAGTATCGTGTGATGCAGATACCCGTCGTGGACGATCTGGGCCGTGTCGTCGGCATCGAAATGCTCGATGCCGCGGTGTCGGAACAGCGCCATGACAATTGGGTCCTGTTGCTGGCTGGCGGATTCGGAACCCGCTTGCGTCCTCTGACGGATAGCTGTCCGAAGCCGATGCTTGATGTCGGCGGGAGGCCAATCCTGCAATCAATTATCGAGAGCTTCATCAGTCTGGGATTTCACAAATTCTATGTGTCGGTCCACTACATGCCTGAAGTCATCAAGAACCATTTTGGTTCGGGCGAGAACTGGAACGTCACTATACGTTACATCGACGAGGAGAAGCCGCTCGGCACAGCAGGCAGTCTGAGTCTGATGGACGATGTCGGCGACCTCCCGGTAATCGTGATGAATGGCGATCTGCTTTCTCGGGTCAACTATCTCGACCTGCTCAAGTTTCACAAGGAGCACGGTGTCGCGGCGACGATTTGCAGCCGGGAGTTTGCTTATCAGGTGCCGTTCGGCGTGGTTAAATTTGAGGGCTACGATGTCCAGGAGATCGTGGAGAAACCGCTTCAGAAGTGCTTTGTCAGCGCCGGCATTTATGTTGTCGAAGCCGATGTGATTTCGGAGATGCAGAGGGGCCAGGCAATCGATATGCCGAACCTGCTGCAGAGCCTCATTGATCGCAAGCGCGGCGTTTGTACATTTCCCATTCACGAGTACTGGCTCGATATTGGCCGCTTTTCTGATTACGAGCGTGCCAATCGGGATTTTGAGTGAGCCAAATGACTGCTTTCCGCGACAAATTCAATCTTGCCGGAAAAGTCGCTATCGTGACCGGCGGTGCTGGTATTCTCGGTCAGAAATTCTGCGCGGGTTTGGCGGAGTTTGGCGCCAAGGTTGCTGTCATCGATGTTGATGAAGCGAGTGCGGCCGCGCTGGCTGCGCGGCTTTCGGCTAATTATGGCGCCGGGGCTATTGGTGTCGGCTGTAATATCGCAGAGCGCGACTCTGTGATCGAAATGTCGAAGAAGGTGATTGGCACCTTCGGTGGTGTGGATATTCTTCACAATAACGCAGCAACAAAATCGTCTGATCTCGCCGGCTTCTTCGCGCCCTTCGAAGATGTGTCGCTGGACACCTGGCGCGAGGTGATGTCAGTCAATCTGGACGGTGCGTTTCTGGTGTCGCAGGCGATCGGGCGCCAGATGATTTCGCAAGGGCGTGGCGGCAGCATCATCAATACCTCGTCGATTTACGGTATTCTCGGCGCGGACAAGCGCATCTATGAAGGCTCGCATTACCTTGGACGCGAGATTAACACGCCGGCTGTCTATGCGGCATCGAAAGCCGGATTGCTCGGATTGACGCGCTATCTCTCGACACACTGGGCCGCGCATAACATTCGCGTCAACGCGATTACGCCCGGCGGTGTTTCGAGCGGACAGAATGACGAATTCAGGAACAAGTATAGCGCGCGCGTTCCAATGGGCCGCATGGCTGATAGCGATGAGATGGTGTCAGCGCTGCTGTTTCTTGCGTCAGATGCATCCAGCTACATTACGGGGCAGAACATAGTCGTCGATGGTGGACTGAGTGCCTGGTGACCAGAGGCAGCTGCATTCTCCCCAATTGCCGCAAAAGTCTCTGACTTTTTTCCTTTCTGGATATTACGGGCAGGGGAATCTCGGCGACGATCTGCTGTTGCGCGCAACGATCGAAGGCATTTGCCGCATTAGTCCGGCCCCGCGTTTTGTGATCCGTAATGAGGGCGATGTCGCGCTATTGAAGGGGGCAGCGGTTCCGGTCGAATTGACGGGAATCGACAGGATCGCATCGGATCAAACGAAATCCAAAGTCCGGCGCCTTGTTTCCACGCTCGCGGCCTATCGCCGGCATCTAAGACAATGCGACTGGTTTGTCTTCGGAGGGGGGACGGTCTTCCACGAACGGTCGTCGGTTGTTCCACTTGCGATGACGTTATTGGTTTGTCTGCTGGCGCGGCTTATGGGTGTGCGAATAGCGGCGCTTGGAGTCGGCGTGGCAACGCTGCGTTCGGCAATGGGCAGATTTTTGCTGAGGTATATTATTTGGCTGTCAGACGTATTCGCGGTTCGGGACGCAGCCGCGCTGGCTGAGTGCACTAGGGCGCGGGCGGGGCACCGCGTTATGTTGACCTCCGACCTCGTGTTCACAATGGCTGGTGGTCTTCGGGGCCTGGGGGAAGTATCGTCTTCGATGGGGGTGCCGGTTGTCGGCATCTCGGTGTATTCGCCAGCGCTTTTGCACCCGGAGGCGGGTGATCGCATTTCCGCAGTCATGCGCGATGTGCTTGAGACCGTTCTCGTTCGCGGATGGCAGGTGGTGCTCATGGCGTTCCATCACAGCCATGAAGATTCGAAAACTCGGCTGGATCACAGCGCTTTGAAACAGCTTGGTGAAGATGTATCGCCTGAGTATCGGAATCAGATCCGGCATGTGGTCTTGGATGCAGCGAACATGACCGAGATCTTTGATGTGTTCTCGGAGATCAGTGTTCATTGTGGCATGCGGTTCCATGGACATGTTTTGTCCGCGATTTTCGAAAGGCCTTTTGTCGGCGTCGCGGTCGATAACAAGATCGACGCGATCTGCGGGTTCTTCGAAATGCCTGTGGTTAATCTCGACAAAATCTCGGCTGACGCTGTTGTGAATGCCATCGATCAAGCGATAGCCAGCCGCATTGATCCTGCGTTGCTTGCCAAATGCGAAGAGGCTGCCGAAGCAAATTTTTCGCTATTGGCTGCCCGTCTTGCTGTGTTGCAGCCGGCGCGACCATAGCCTCGCCGAAGAGTTGGAAGAATGACTGACCGCACACCACTGATTGCCGTGCACGGCTATGGAACGTATGCAATTTCGTATCGGCATATGATCGAAGTCGCAAAAACTGAAGCGTCCCACGTGCAATGGGCGATGCTGCTGCCGACGTCCCACCATCTTGACGTCGTTTCCGAAGTCCTCGACGCGGAGCACATTCTTTGCCTCGAGTATGAGCAAAGCCGCGCCAGTTTGAGCATGCCGAATGAGGTTGAGCTCGCAGGCTATCGCGGAAATATCTTCACTGATATCGAAGCTGAAAAGAAGGTCTTCAAGCATCGGCCGGCGGCGGAGCAGTTGATGCTCGCCGTACAGATCTATCGAATTTATAAGGACTTTCTGCTTCGCTTGAAGCCAACGCATCTTCTGATGGCCCATATCGAGACATTCGATGGCAAGGTGCTGGTTTCGCTCGCGCAGGAGCTGAACATTCCGGTGTTGATCCCGACCGATCTGCGGCATCTGGGTGGCATATATTTCAGCCGCGATGTGCAGGAACAGATTCCGGATTATCGTCAGATCGTCCCGGAGGGCAGGGAATGGGCTGCAAAGACGATCGCGGCGTTTCGGGCCAAGCCCGGTCCTGCTTTTGCGCCCGACATGTTTTTGGCGACCGGAGAAGATTTGTTGCCGATCGGCCGGAAATCGCTGCCCAAGCGCGCGTGGGGATTTGTCTCTCGCACTTGGAAGAACCCGCGGCTGTTTGAGAGCGAATTGTTCCTGACAAGTCTGAAATACACGTTTCCAGGTATTGTCGAAGGGTTTCGGTCGATGCGTGGTTATCTCAACGGGCTGAATTATGACTCGAAGGAGCTGACAGAACTACCACCCAGGTTTATCTACTATCCGCTACAGGTCACGCCGGAGTCCTCGATCAACACGCCGGCCCCTTACTACGTCGATCAGATGCGGGCGATAGATGCAATTCGCTTTGCCATGCCGAGCGACTGGACACTGGTTGTGAAGGAGCACAGGGCCTCGCTCGGTATCCGGCCCACATCGTTTTACCGTGCGTTGCGTCAGAAGGCCGGCGTTCACATCGCCCACGCAACGATGTCATCGATCGAGCTGATCAAGAAAGCCAAGGTAACGATTTCTGTTACGGGAAGTGCGACGCTGGAAGCGTTTCTTCTTGGACGTCCTGCTCTTGTGCTCGGAGGGTGCTTTATCGCGGACTATCTTGGCGGTGTCTGTTCGATCGATGAACTTCCATCCAGAATTGCAGCGAGCGCCTCGTCGCCGCCGGACGACCAGAAAATCGCATCAACTCTCGCTGAAATTCACAGCGTTCGTTACGAATGCGTTTTTCGGCCTGCAGATGAGCCCGGATATTATGGCAACCGTGCAGAGAATGTCAGGCGCATGATAGGTGCCGTGCTGGATCACATCAAACGGCTTGATATGATGGATGACCGGCGGGGCGCCCTCGGCAATCAGTCATCATGAAAAAAATGAGAGTATTCATTGCCCTGGGGACGCGGCCAGAGGCTATCAAGCTTGCGCCGCTGATTTTGTGCTGCCGGGCGACCGGGTATGTCGACGTGACGGTGTGCAACACGGGACAGCATAAATCGCTGGCGCGCGACATGCTGAATGCGTTCGGCATCGAAGCGGACGTCGATCTGGATGTTATGCGTCCTGGTCAGACCCTTACCGAGATCACGACGAATATACTCAAGGCGATCGAAGTCCCGCTGAAAGACAGGGAACCAGACTGGGTCGTGGTTCAGGGCGACACCACGACAAGTTTCACGGCGGCGCTCGCGGCGTTCTACCAGAAAATTCCCGTTGCGCATGTTGAAGCAGGACTTCGGACCGGCGACCGCTACTCTCCCTGGCCTGAGGAAATCAACCGCCGTCTCAATTCGGCTCTGGCGACAGCGCACTTTGCACCCACCGAGCGCAGCCGTTTGAACTTGATTGCAGAAGGTATTTCTCCGGAGCTGATCACAGTAACAGGTAACACCGGTATCGATGCGCTTTTGCAAGCTGCGAGAATCCTCGATGAGGATGCTGGAAGAAATGAAGCCGTTATCCGCGAACTTGTCGCGCGTGGATTGACGTTCTTGTCAACCGGAGATCAAGCGAAGAATGTTGTTGTCGTCACGGCGCACCGTCGCGAGAACTTTGGTGAGGGCATTGAGTCGATTTGCAAGGTGATTGTGGCGCTTGCCAAACGATATCCGAATCTCAAATTCGTTTTCCCCGTTCACCCCAATCCCGAGGTCACAGGCCCCGTCGATCGCATTGTCAGGACGGCAGGGTGCGCCAATATTTTTCTGATCGAACCGCTCGACTATTTTCCCTTTACCTATCTGCTTAAGGGCGCACGGTTGGTCCTCAGCGATTCGGGCGGCATTCAGGAGGAGGCTGTGTCGCTGGGAAAGCGGCTTGTCATCCTGCGCGAGGCCACTGAGCGCGTCGAACTTGTAGGTCAGTCCGATGTCTGGATCGTCGGCACCGACCAGCGGCTGATTGTTGATGCCGTGGATGCAGCGCTTAACAAAACGTCGGATTGCAAGCGGCTGGACATATTCGGTGACGGCCATGCTTCGCAGCGGATCGTCAACGCACTCGACGCATCACGATGAAAGTATTGGCGATTTCCTACGCCCTGCCGCCGATGTTGTATCCGCAGGCAATTCAGATCGGCAGGCTGCTTTCTCACAGTCGGCTATCGATTTCAGCGGTTTCGGGTGGCGACAGAGTGGATGAGGCGGGGTTCGGCAAACATGTCGAGCACCACATTGTACCGTTCAAGAGTGAGGCGAAGGGGATTTTGCATTCGCTCGGTATGAGGGTCGTTCCGTTCTATGGCACGATGCCGGACGCGTTCCGCGCGTGGATCGATCTGGCTTACGCCGCCATCTGCAGCATTGTTGAACGGCAAGGCAAACCGGATTTGATCGTCACTTTCGGAGAGCCGATGAGCGATCACCTTCTGGGGATTCGCCTGAAGCAAGCGTTCAATATCCCTTGGCTCGCGCATTTCAGCGATCCGTGGTCCGACAATCCCTTTCGTAACATCCAGCCGCTCTCGAAGTTCGCAAATCGCATACTCGAACGGCGCGTTCTGGAACGCGCCGATGCCGCTGTGTTTACATCCGATGAAACCGTCGATCTCGTCTATCGTAAGTATGATCGATCTCTTCGGAACCGATCGTCGGTTCTGTCGCATGCATTCGATCCCGATGCTTACGCCGGTGAAGCAGAGATGGAAATGTCGGGGCCGATCGTCCTGCGATACATCGGCAATTTCTATGGCCATCGCAGCCCCCGCCCGTTAGTTGCTGCGCTCGCTCGCATTTATTGCGACACCCCTGACGTGCTTGCTGATGTGCGCGTCGAACTGGTGGGCGGAATTCCAGAGCGGATGCGACGCTCGGGAGAGTGGAGAACGCTGCCGGAAGGACTACTGATTGCCCGTGGCAGCGTGTCGTATGCGGAATCACTTCGTCTCATGAAAACGTCGGACATCTTGCTGACGATTGATGCGCCCGCGCGTGAGAGCGTGTTCTTTCCAAGCAAACTTGCGGACTATATCGGTGCCGGCAGACGGCTCGTGGGGATCGTGCCGCCAGGCGCAGCTGCTCGCATTATGGGTCAATGTGGCGGAAGGTCGGTTTCGCCAACGGCTCCAGTTGCGGACGTAGCTGACCTGTTGCGTGATGAAATCGCTGCGGCCCGCTCGCAGCGAAAGATTGGCGTCTCAAGGCAGGCGCCTGGACAGAACGCGTCTCGTTACGATATTGCGAATGTCGCACCGATGTTTGATGCCCTCTGCCGCTCGACGGTCGAAGTTGCCCGACAGCGTGCGGGAGCGCTGCCATGAGCGCTTGCCCTTTGTGTGGATCGAAGGGGAACTGGCCGATGCGCTGGACAGCCGATCCAGCCGTTCGGCAGTGGCGGCTGGAACGTGGGGATAACCGCGCCTATGCGTGGTCCCTGTGCAAGACATGCGGGAATGGCTACCCGGCCTTCCAGCCGTCGTCAGATCTACTTTCCTTTTTCTGGAATCGCGACCGGCAGGACGGGTTCGACAGCGATGCGCAGAGTGAGGCTGCCTGGGCAGGCCGGAGGGCGGCCAGCCAGAAAAATGCGGCGCGCACTTTCGGTATGTTTGCGCCCATGCATGCGGGCCGGCCCGGCCGGTTCATCGACATTGCTTGTGGTCTGGGCGAAACAGTAAAGTACTTCTCCGATCGCGGTTGGGATGCGCGCGGCATTGATGCAGATCCGGCGCTCAAGCGCTTTCATGAACGGATCGGGATACGATCCGAAATCGGGCAAATCGAAGCCGCCGAGATCGATGGAAAATTTGATATCATCCATGTTTCTCACGCAATCTACTTCATTACGAACCCCGGCGAATTTCTGGAGCGCCTCAAGTCCTCCCTGAACCGGGGTGGGCTGCTGTGTATTGTTATTTCGAATTTCCTCGCGCCCGAGGACCCAGGTCTTCCGGGTTATGCGCACAGCTTTCTCCCGACGGCCGGCTCCATGCGCTATGCTCTGGCAAGGGCGGGCTATGAGATTGTTCTCTCCCGGAAAAAATCGGGGAGCATCTATATTGCTGCTCGTCGAGGGGAGGGACAGCTTCCCAAAGTTTATCCGCAGCTCATTCGCCTTGGCTATCGTACAAAAGCCTTGCGATACTCGCTGATTGGCCGGCCAAAGCTCCTGCTACATCGGGTTGCGAAGCAGATTCTGTCTTGGGCAGGTCTGCGTTGAAACTCGCAGCACACGCGTCGTAGCGCGGCCGGGTCCTTTTTCCATGTGTGGTATTGCCGGTTTCATAGATCGCCGCCTTGCACCCGATGGTGCCGCGCTTGTGCACCGCGCGCGGGCGATGGGTGATGCCATTGCAAACCGCGGCCCCGACGCTAGCGGAATCTGGACGGATGACTCCGTCGGCTTGGCTTTGTCGCATCGCCGCCTGTCTATCGTCGATTTGTCGGAGGCTGGTGCGCAGCCCATGGTGTCCGCGGACGGGCGCTGGGTGATTTGCTACAATGGCGAAATTTATAACAGCGATGACATCCGTCGCCATCCTGCGTTGAAGGCCGTGGCGTGGCGTGGTCATTCCGATACGGAAACGATTGTCGAATCCGTAGCGCGGCGCGGATTGAGCGTCACGCTGGATGACCTCAATGGCATGTTCGCGATCGCGTTGTGGGATCGAAAGGAGCAGGCGCTTCATCTTGTTCGCGACCGGCTCGGGATTAAGCCATTGTTTGTGGCCCACCGCGGCGAACATATTTTTTTCGCGTCCGAACTGAAGAGTTTTCACGCCGCTCAGGCATTCGATCTGGAGATCGAACCGTCGTCGGTCGCGAGTTTCCTGCGCTTCGGTTATGTGCCGGCGCCTCATAGCATTTACCGCGGCGTCAAGAAAGTGATGCCTGGTGAACATGTCACGTTTTCGGTTGGTGGTTCTTGCGCCAGCCGCCGTTATTGGTCTGCGGCGGAAGTGGCGTTGCAGGGGATCGATTCCCCCCTGAAGCTTTCCGACGAAGAAGCCATCGCGCAGCTCTCGGAATTGCTTGGGGATGCGGTTTCTCGGCAAATGCTTGCGGACGTTCCGCTTGGAGCTTTCCTGTCCGGCGGTATCGACTCGTCAGCGGTGGCAGGCTTGATGGTTGCTGCCGGGCGAGGGCCGGTTCGTACCTTCTCAATCGGATTTCCCGAATTTGGCTTCGACGAATCGAAAGACGCTGCCGCAGTCGCCCGGCATCTCGGCACGCAGCACACCGAACTCGTCGTTACCGCGTCCGATGCTCTCGGTGTAGTTCCGCAACTTGCGCAGATGTATGATGAGCCGTTTGCGGATTCGTCGCAAATTCCGACCCATCTGGTGTCGAAGCTCACCCGGCGGCATGTGACTGTCGCGCTATCGGGCGACGGCGGCGATGAACTGTTTGGCGGGTACAATCGCTATCGGCTGGCTGAGGGCATGTCCCAGAAGCTTTCACGAATTCCGCTCGGTGCGCGGCGTATCGCGGCGGGCGCGCTGCAAGCACTTCCCATGGCGTGGGTCGATGGTCTCGCATCGCTTGCGCCGCGCGGAATGCTGCCATCGCAGGTCGCCGACAAGCTGCACAAGTTTGCCAACGTGATGACGCTGGATTCCGAGGGGATCTACCGCAGGCTGGTGAGCCAGTGCGAGGATCCAGCAACGCTCGCCCCATTCGCGGATGAGCATCCTTTGACACCGTGGTCGACAGGTGCGGTCGGAGCATTACCGACATTTCTCGATCGCATGCAATTGCTCGACACCATGACTTACCTGCCGGACGACATTCTTCAGAAGGTCGATCGCGCCTCAATGGCAGTCGCGCTCGAAGCACGCCCGCCCTTGCTGGATCATCGCGTGGTCGAATTCGCTTGGCGTCTGCCCCGACGGTTCAAGATTCGGGACGGTGAAACGAAATGGCTCCTGCGGCGGGTGACCGAGCAGATGGTGCCGAGATCCCTGCTGGATCGGCCCAAAATGGGATTCGGCATTCCGCTTGCTGAATGGCTGCGTGGTCCGTTGAGGGACTGGGCGGAGGATTTGCTCGATCCGTCGCGGCTTGGCGGCGGCTTTCTCGACATAAGCGCTGCGCGTCGCTTGTGGGCAGATCACCTGACGGGCCGCAGGAACTGGGCTTACGCGCTTTGGACCATTCTGATGTTTGAAGCGTGGCGCAGGCGCTGGGCGGACAGTTAGGCCCGTGGACAACGTGTCACCTGCGCGGTCGCGTATCCTCTTTGTCACCAAGAAGATGGTGATGGGCGGCGCCGAGCGTCATCTGGCGCAATTGCTGCCTGCCTTGATGTCGCGTGGCTTTGCGGTGGAACTGTTCGTGCTGGAGCGGGGCGGAGAGCTTGAAGCGGATCTGGCGAAGGCTGGCGTGACCATCTCCGGGTTGCGACGCCGTTCCGGACGAGTGCGTCATTTGCTGACGGCCGCCGCCGAATTGTATCGTCGCACCCGCCGGACGCGCCCTGATATTCTGCATTTCTTTCTGCCAGAGCCCTATCTGGTCGGTGCGGCCGTTGCTGTTGTTGCGCGCCAGCGCATCTGCGTCATGAGCCGCCGTTCCTTGGCACACTATCAGCGCAGCCATCCGTGGTTCGGGCGCATCGAGCGCCTGCTTCATCGCCGCATGGCGGCGTTGCTGGGAAACTCAACAGCTGTTGTCGATGAACTCGTCGCGGAGGGAGGAGACCGACGCAAGATCGGCCTGATCCATAACGGCGTCACCATTCCCCGGCTCGCTGATGACCAGATTCGCGAGGCGCAGCGGATTGCCTTGGGTATTCCCCCCGGCGCCTTTGTCATGGCGATTGTCGCCAATCTGTTTCATTACAAGGGCCATGCAGACCTGTTTGATGCACTGGGGACGATAGCGTCGCGGCTCCAGCAGCCCTGGCGACTGATGGTTGTTGGCCGTGACGAAGGTGAAGGGCCGCAGTTGCGCTTACAGGCTGAACGTCTTGGCATTGCCGATCGCATTCTCTGGCTCGGAGAACGGCGCGATGTTGAAGCGATTCTGCCGGCGGCCGATATCGCGCTGCTCGTATCCCACCAGGAAGGTTTCTCTAACGCCTTGATCGAAGCGATGGGGCAGGGATTGCCAACCATAGCAACTGCTGTCGGAGGCAATCTCGATGCCGTTGTCGACGGTGAAACCGGCTTGCTGACTCCGCCAAGGGAGCCTGCCGCCCTCGGCGCGGCTATTCTAGCTCTTGCATCGGACCCGTCGAAACGCGAGGCCATGGGGATTGCGGCGCGGAGGCGGGCCATGGCGATGTTTTCCCAGGATGCCTGCGTTACGCGCTACGGCCGTCTTTATCGGAACCTCGGTAAATCGTCCCTGGGTCCGGTTCAGACCATGATTGACGGCGGGGACTAGCCGCCCGTTCAAGCGAATTAAGCCGCGTGTGGCGCGGTTTTGACCTTGGTCATGGGACGTTTGCGTGCCAGAAGGGCTCGCCAGAAAATACCACCGTCAGAAGCGAAAATTATTGCCATGTCGACTTCGTCATTGCCCTCGCGCAAAGCGCAAATATTGTCCCATTCGGAGGAATACGCTACCTCGCGCCCTGAGTGGCGTAACAAGGCAGCATTCTTTCATCGCGAGGATGAAGCCTATCTGCGGTTTCTGATCCCGGAGAATGCGCGCGTTCTTGAAATCGGATGCGGCATCGGAGATACGCTCGCGGCCCTCAAGCCTGCTTATGGCGTGGGTATCGACTTTAGCCCCGCGTTGATCGACATCGCCCGCAAGAGGCATCCCGGCCTGACATTTATTGTGGGGGATGCGGAAGATCCTGCAACGATTGCTTCAGCGGGTGGCACGTTCGACTATATCCTGGTTCTTGATGCGATCGGATCGCTGGACGATTGCCAGAAGTTCCTAGAACAGCTTCATCCGCTTTGCACGCGTGAGACCCGCGTTGTGATCGGTTACTTCTCGCATCTGTGGCAACCGGTACTCAAATTCGCGGAGTTGATCGGCCAGCGCATGCCGCTGCCGCCTCAGAACGCTCTTGCGCCGGCGGACGTCGCGGCCATCGCCCAGCTCGCGGACTTTGAATCGGTGAAATCCGAGCAGAGAATGCTGATGCCAGTGTCGCTGTTCGGGCTCGGGCACCTGGTCAACCGCTTTATCAGCGTTCTGCCTGTATTCCGTTTCTTCGCCTTGCGTCATTACTCCGTTTGCCGGTCGTGGCCGGCGGCGAAGGAAGATCTCAAGTCGGCAACGGTCGTCATTCCCGCGCGCAATGAGCGCGGGAACATCGAGCCCGCAGTGCAGCGGTTGCCGCAGTTCTGCGATGACATCGAAATCATCTTCATCGAAGGTCACAGCAAGGACGGGACCTTCGAGGAGATGGAGCGCGTCAAGGCTGCTTATCCGGACAAGGATATCAAGTTGATGCGCCAGCCCGGTAAAGGCAAGGCGGATGCCGTGTTCACAGCCTACGATGTGGCCCGCGGAGATGTGCTGATGATTCTCGACGCCGATCTCACCATGCCGCCCGAGCAGCTGCCGAAATTCTGGGAAGCGATCAAATCGGGGAAGGGTGAGTTCATCAACGGCTCACGCCTCGTTTATCCGCTTGAGGATGACGCGATGCGCTTTCTCAACCTGATCGCGAACAAGATATTTTCCTATCTGTTCTCGTGGCTGCTGAATCAGCGCTACACGGACACTCTGTGCGGCACCAAGGTGATGCGGAGAGCGGACTACTATCGGCTCCGTGACGGCAAGGCCTACTTCGGGGATTTCGATCCGTTCGGCGATTTCGACCTTATTTTCGGCGCGTCGAAACTCAACCTCAAGACGATCGATCTGCCGATCCGCTATGCCGCCCGTGCCTACGGCGAAACACAGATTTCGCGATTCCGGCACGGCGTGATGCTGCTGAGAATGGTGATCTTCGCGTTCTTCAAGATCAAGGCGATCTGATCGTGATGTCGAGACGCATCCGGTGTCGAAACGATTGATGTGCCATGGCCGGTGTTCTTGACAGCTATCGTGCGGTTTGGGAGCAGAAGCCGGTTCTACGGACGGTCTACAATGACATTTTCGACCGGATCGCGAGCCGTACCGTTGCGGGAACGACTCTCGAGATCGGCGGTGGTATCGGCAATCTGAAGGAGCGGATCGACGACCTTATTTCGTCGGACATCCAGTTCGCACCATGGCTCGATCTTGTCGCCGATGCGCAAAAGCTCCCGTTTGCGGACGGCGCCCTGTCGAACATTGTGATGCTTGATGTGCTTCACCACATCGAATTCCCGGCATTGTTGTTTCGCGAGGCTTCGCGCGTGTTGCGTCCGGGCGGGCGTATCATCATGGCGGAGCCGGGCATTACGCTTGGAAGCAGGCTTTTCTATCGCTTGCTGCATCATGAGCCGGTGCGGATGGATGCAGACCCGCTGCTGGAGGGATCGCCGGACAGGAGCCGCGATCCTTACGATTCCAATCAGGCAATCCCGACATTGCTGGCGACGAGCCACCGCGAGCAATTTCATTCCAAATTTCCGGATCTGACGATCAGCGAAACGCAATGGTTCTCGTTCGTCGCATATCCGTTCAGCGGCGGGTTCAGGCCATGGTCGCTGATGACGGAGCCGATGGCTCGCGCGATGCTTTGGTTTGAAAAGCATGCCGAGGGCGCTCTTGGCCGCCATCTCGGTTTTCGTTTGCTGACCGTGGTCGAAAAACGAGGCGGATAGCCTTACGCCACTTGATGGATGTTGACCTTGCCGGGCTTCCTGCGCCGGTCGCGAATGGCGATCAACCCTGCACCGCTCAGCACATTGAAAATCGGCTCCAGTGGCAACCGGTACTTGGGGGAGGCGACAGGCCCATTGACGAGCAGGATGTAGCCACACCACGATGCCGCCAGGAAGATCGCAGGCCAGTTCGCGGTTCGCCGCGCCAAAGCGACGAAACCGATCAATTGCAGCAGGCGCATCGCCGCCAGCCCAGCGCTGCCGGCCAGCAGAAACCACGTATAGACCGGTTGGCCCGACCGGATTGCATAGTTGAAGGCCTTGTCGAAGAACGAATTGCCGGGCGTGTTGTAGAAGCCGGGCCGCGGCAGTTGCGAGACGGGCGGCGACAACAGAACTGCGGGTGAAACAAGATTGATTGTAATGCCGGACAGCCACGACTTCGCAATCGCGCTGACGGGGATATCCTTCAGCGCTTCTTTCGCGATGATCGTGTATTGCCGGGATTGCTCGAATGGATTTGAAGAATGCGGCCCGAACCTCTCAATGGTTCGCTTCTCCAGATCATTGTAGCTCGTCATATAAGGCGTTCTGTCCTGCATTTCCCGTGCGAGCGGAACAACCCACAGCGCAAGATGGATGCCGCCCTGCGGCGTCAGTCCGGCGGTTCCGAATACAGCGACATTCTTTGCGACAATGATGCCAATACCGGCGGTCAGGGCAACAACGGCAGCGGTTATTGTTGCTGCTTTCTGTAGCGTGCATTTCCGAAAGACGACGTAGGCGGCGAGCAGGGCGAGCGCGAAGAAGGCCCATGGGACGATGATCGCCCGTATGAGCGCCGCGCAGCCGAGGAAGAGACCTAGCAGAGTGGCGTTTCGCCACGAGGGGTTGTCGACCCAGCGGAACGCCGCCCAGAACGACATCGCGACAAAGAAGATGAATGGAGTGTCGGTGTAGAACAGTCCGCTGAGAACGATCTGTGTGGGATTGATGACGGCGATGAGGGCCGCAGCGACAGCAACACGGGTGGATATCCAGGACGCTATGCCATACACCGCAACGCAGGTCCCAGCATCGAACACTCCCTGCATCAGGATATAGGCAAGAGTGCCGTGCGCGCTGCCGAAAACGAGAAAGGGGATTGCTGCAAGCCAGTGATAGAGCGGCATCGTATAGGCATGCTGCCCAAACCACTGCGAGCCATGAACTGTGCCGGATTTGACGGCGTTCGCGAAATCGCTCGCAACGCTTGTGTAGGTCAGGGAGTCGACGCCCTTCAGTCCATCGTCGCCCATCAGAGCGTACATCGCGAGGGCGTAGGCCCAGCGGATGATGAGTGCAGCAAAAAAAATCTTCAGCAGGATCGATTGAGCTTTGTGCGCTGAGGGCGCACCGGGGTCAGCAAGGGCGGACGAACTATTCGCCCTCGGGAACGGCATGGGATATCTCGGACGTTTTCTCGGCGCTGAGAATCCAGACCAGTCCGCCGATCGCCCCGACCACGAAGGAAGAGGCTCCGAACAGAAGCGACACCACCGTGCCGTCGGTGGGCGCGAGCCCGGCATATCCAAACGCAACCATCATGGTTGCTTCACGGACGCCCCAGCCAGCGATGGAAATCGGCAGCATCGTGATCAGCATGATCGGCGGTACGAGCAGAAACAGTTGTTCGAATGCCGCCGGCGCGTCGATCGAGCGAACGGCGCACCAGGCAATCACCACGGCCATGACGTGAATGAGCAGCGAAAGGGCGGCGACCTTAGGCCCACTGGTGCGGTTGAATATTACCTGATTGGCGATCACCGCGCAGGCATGGATGTGGCGCAGGGGCCAGAGCTTCTTGAGCCATTCCCAGCGGAGCGCGCCGTAAACGAGAAAGCCGAGGCCGGCCGAAATCGCGGCGACATCGACCAGCAGCAGCGCAAGGCGTCCGCGAGGGCTGCCGATCAGGTCGTAGCTCCATGGAAGGCTTGCGACCACAATCAGCGCAAGAGCGATCAGGCCGATGGCGCGATCGACAAGAACTGAATAGGTGGCGGCGCGCCAGCCCGCGCCCGTGTGCCGCACAAGCCAGAGCCGCATGGCGTCGCCGCCGATGGTGGACGGCAGCGTCTGATTGAAGAACGCGCCGATCATGTTGTAGCGGAACGCCTGTCCGGTCCCGAGAGGCGCGGCACAGCGCGCGCTGATCTCGCGCCAGCGCAGCGCGCCGAGGAAAATCTGGAAAACCGTCGCCAGCACCGCGAGCAGAAACCAACCGGGGCTGATCTGGCTCAGGCGGGACTGGATCGCCGCGAAATTGATGCCGCGGAACGCGATATAGAGCAACGCCGCCGACACCAGTATTCGAGCGGCAAGAAGGAGAAATCCGCGCATTCCGGACCGCGATGGTTAACGTTGCTGGATCTGAAAAGGGCGTGAATAGCAGCGCTTGACAGTCATTTTCAGGGTCTTGGTATGGCTTTAGAGGTGCTCTGGCAATAGGTAAGCTCAACCTATTGCCGCAGCCACCGCACGGCGGCTAAAGAGGGCAGCTTGATTGGGGCATCTGGCGTGGGTGACGCCCATTCGGCTTGGGGACGGAATTCGTGACACACGGGCGCAAAATTGCGGTCATTGGGCTGGGTTATGTCGGATTGCCGGTCGCGGCGGCTTTTGCCCGTGCCGGGGTTCCGGTGACCGGCTTCGATATCGATCAGAGGCGCATCACCGAGTTGTGCGAGTTTCACGATCGCACCAACGAAGTCGAGACAGCCGATCTGCGCCATGCCTCGCTTTCGTTTACGCACGACGTGAGTGCGCTGGCATCGTCGGATTTCTTTATTGTCACGGTTCCGACACCAATCGATGAAGCGCGCCAGCCTGATCTCGGCGCCATGTTCGCGGCTTCCCGTACGGTCGGCAAAGTGCTCAAGAAGGGCGACATCGTCGTTTACGAGTCGACGGTTTATCCGGGAGCCGTCGAAGACGAATGCGTGCCGCTTCTGGAGAAGGCATCCGGTCTCAAGGCTGGATCTGATTTCAAGGTCGGTTACTCACCTGAACGCATCAATCCGGGCGACAAGCAGCACCGTTTCGAGACCATCATGAAGGTGGTGTCGGCGCAGGATGCTGCAACGCTCGACATCGTGGCTGATGTTTACGGTTCGGTGGTGACTGCCGGGATTCATCGCGCTCCGTCCATCAAGGTCGCCGAAGCGGCCAAGGTGATCGAGAACACGCAGCGCGACCTGAACATCGCTTTCATGAACGAACTGTCGTTGATCTTCCAGGCCCTGAATATCGATACCGGCGACGTGTTGGCCGCGGCGCGCACCAAATGGAATTTCATGCCGTTTCAGCCGGGACTCGTCGGCGGACACTGCATCGGCGTCGATCCCTATTACCTGACCTATCGAGCGGAGAAGGCGGGGTATCATCCGGAAGTCATTCTCGCTGGACGCCGTATCAATGACGGGATGGGTCAGCGCATCGCGCGTGAATGTATCCGTGGCCTGCTTCGCCGCAAGGGCGGCGCGGGCGTCGTCACCGTGCTGGGGCTTACTTTCAAGGAAGATGTGCCGGATACACGCAACTCGCGCGTGGTCGATATTATTCGCGAACTGGAGTCATTCGGACTTCAGGTGCAGGTCAGCGATCCGATGGCAGACCCCGCCGATGCCATGCACGAATATGGCGTGAAGCTGATTGATTCTGATTCGTTGCAGCCCGCCGATGCAATCATCGTGGCGGTCGCCCACAAGGCTTACGTCGATGCGGGATGGCCGATGATCCAGAAGTTGTTGAAGAACGGAGACGGTCTCGTTCTCGACGTAAAGATGCGGCTTGATCGCGACAGGCTGCCAGCCGGTATCGAGTTGTGGCGCCCCTGACCGCAGGATGGTGAACGGAATGTCGGACGAGACAATACTTGTTACGGGGGCCGCGGGTTTTATCGGCTTCCATGTCACGCAGAAACTCTTGCAGGCTGGCCGCCGTGTCATCGGTCTGGACAACATCAACAGCTACTACGACCCGAAGCTGAAGGAAGCGCGTCTCGACGTGCTGAAAAACGATCCGGCCTTCAGTTTCGTCAAACTCGACCTTGCCGACAGGGCCGGGGTGGCGGACCTGTTCAGCACGCATCGCTTTCCCGTCGTGATCCACCTCGCCGCGCAGGCCGGTGTCCGGTACTCGCTGGAAAATCCGCACGCTTATGTCGATGCAAATCTTCAGGGCTTCACGAACATCCTTGAAGGCTGCCGGCACAACGCATGCCGTCACCTGCTGTATGCATCGTCGTCATCGGTGTATGGAGCCAATACCAAGCTGCCGTTCTCCGTGCACGACAGCGTCGATCATCCCATCAGTCTCTACGCGGCTTCGAAGAAGGCGAACGAGCTGATGGCGCATGCGTACAGCCATCTTTATCGCATTCCCTCAACCGGCCTGCGGTTCTTCACGGTGTATGGGCCATGGGGCCGTCCCGATATGGCGATGTTCCTGTTCGCCAAGGCCATTCTTGAAGGCCAGCCGATCAAGCTGTTCAATCACGGCAACATGCGGCGTGACTTCACATACGTAGACGACGTAACCGAAGCCATCGTGCGGCTGATCGATCATGCGCCGACAGGGCAGACCAAGGCGCCGGACGCGGCTCCCGACCCCGGGACCAGCGCGGCTCCCTGGCGGGTGTTCAATGTCGGAAACAATCATCCTGAGGAATTGCTCAAGGTCGTCGAACTTCTCGAGAAGGAGTTCGGGCGCACCGCGACCAAGGAAATGCTGCCTATGCAGCCGGGCGACGTGCCTGCCACTTACGCCGATGTCGATGACTTGATGCGCGAGGTCGGCTTCCGCCCGTCTACGACAATCGAAGACGGTATCGCGCGGTTCTCGGCGTGGTATCGCGACTATCATCGGCTATAGGCCTCTGAAACAGTTTGAGGACGCATGAGCGAGCGAATTATTCCACTGATTATGTGCGGCGGTGCAGGCACTCGGTTGTGGCCTGCTTCGCGCGAAGGGCGCCCAAAGCAATTTCTTCGGCTGTTCGGTTCGAACTCGACCTTTCAGGAGACGATGCTGCGTGTGAGCGATCCAGCGCTGTTCGCGCGGCCCATCGTTATTACGAATGCGGCCTATCGCTTCATGGTGCTCGAACAGCTCAGCGAAATCGGGCTAGAGGCGGACATCCTCCTCGAGCCGGCACGGCGTGATTCCGGTCCCGCTATCGCCACCGGTGCAGCTTTCGCCCTGACCCGGGACCCGGATGCTGTCGTGCTGGCGCTGGCCGCGGACCATGTGGTGCGGAACGTTCCCGCTTTCGTCGAAGCTTGCCGGAAGGCGCTCGGCGCAGCGAATGCTGGCCGTATCGTCACGTTTGGCGTTTTGCCGGAGCGGCCTGCGACGGAATACGGTTATATCCGGCCTGGAGACGTCATCTCCGGTGATGTCCGCAAAGTCTCGAAGTTCGTCGAGAAGCCGGACCCTGCAACCGCCACGGGCTATGTTGCCGAAGGTTATCTGTGGAACTGCGGTAACTTCATGTTCCGCGCCCAGATGCTGCTGGATGAGTATCGTGGCGTCGATTCCGACAGTGTCAGTACGCTGGTCGATGCGGTCGCCAATGCCGGACGCGATCTCGATTTCGTGACTCTCCCGCTTGAGTCGTTCGGAAAGGCGACCCCGATCTCGATCGATTATGCGGTCATGGAAAAAACCACCCAGGCGGCCGTTGTGCCGGTTGATTGCGGCTGGTCCGATGTCGGCTCCTGGCACGCGGTGTGGGAGCTTTCGGACAAGGACGAACACGGCAACGTCGCGCAGGGCCTGACTGTGTTCGAAGACTCGCGCAACTGCAATGTCTCCACCGACAAAGCGCTGGTCGCGCTGGAGGGCGTCGACGATCTTGTCGTCGTGGCGACGCAGGACGCCATTCTGGTGTCCCGCCAGAACGATCCCAATGGTTTGAAGCGGCTGGTGGGCAAGCTGCGAACTGTGGCTCCGCAGGTGACCGAAGACCATATCAAGGTGCATCGGCCGTGGGGGTCATATCAGTCGCTCGATATCGGCGAGCGCCATCAGGTGAAGCGGATTGTTGTGAAGGCAGGCGGACGGCTCTCGCTGCAAAAGCATCATCACCGGTCCGAACACTGGATTGTTGTGCGCGGAACGGCGCTCGTGACGGTCAACGAGCTGCAAAAGATGGTTCACGAGAATGAGTCCATCTACATCCCGATCGGCGCGGTCCATCGGATGGAGAATCCCGGCAAGATTCCTCTGGAACTGATCGAGGTCCAGACCGGCAGTTATCTGGGCGAGGACGACATCATCCGCATCGAGGACGATTACCGGCGCTCCTGATACTGCGTCAATCCTGGAAAGATTCCAGTTTTTCAATAGGTTATGTCGAGGGTCGATGTAATTCTTTGAATCAAAACGTGTAGGGAATCCAGGCCGCTCCGTTCGCCACACATGTGACGACATGCTAGGACATCTGCGGCGAGCGGGCAGCGACTCGTGCCCGGTTTCAAGGAATCAGATGATGAGCTCGACGGTGTCGACAAAGAATACGGCTGGCAACGAACGAGTTTTGCGCGTCGGTGTCGTTGGCGCGGGTGTCATGGGCACCAATCATGCCCGCGTGCTGGCCGGTCTGCCCGGTGTCGAACTTGTCGGTATTGTCGATCCGCTTCAGGCGCACCGCACGCGCGCGCTGGAGATTGTCGGCTGTCCGACGTTCGCGACTCTGGAAGAGATGCTCGATGCCGGCCCCGATGCCGTGACCATCGCCGCGCCGACACACCTTCATCGCGATGTCGCGCTTGCCTGCATCGCGCGAAAAATTCACGTCCTTGTCGAGAAGCCGATCGCGTCGTCGGTCGAGGAAGGGCACGAGATCGTCACCGCCGCACGCAATGCCGGAGTGACACTGATGGTCGGCCATGTCGAGCGGTTCAATCCGGCTGTCGCCGCGATCAAGCAGGCGATCAAGGACGAAGAAATCCTTTCGATTGCGATCACCCGCGTCGGGCCGTTTCCGCCGCGCATGTCGAATGTCGGCGTGGTGATCGATCTTGCCGTTCACGACATCGACCTCATCCGTTGGTTCACTGAATCCGACATCGTCGATGTCCAGCGGCAGCTGGCGAGCGCCGTCGCCGAGCGCGAGGATATCGCGCTGCTTCAGTTCCGTACTGCGTCCGGCGTGCTTGCCCATATCAACACCAACTGGCTGACGCCGTTCAAGGCGCGCAGCGTCACCGTGGCGACGCGTGGCAAGTACGTTCAGGGCGATCTGCTGACGCGGCAGGTGACCGAGTGTTTCGGTTTCCAGCGCGACGGCAGCTACTCGATGCGGCATCTGTCGGTCGGACACGACGAACCTTTGCGCGCTGAACTGGTTGCCTTCCTCGATGCCGTGCGGACCGGCAACGCACCTGCCGTGACGGGCGATGAAGGCGTCGCCAGCCTCGAGATTGCGATCAAGTGTCTCGATGCTCCGGCGGGCTCCATCGCCGCACCGCTGCGCAAGGGGCCGCGCGCCGTCGCAAGCTGACGGCATCTCATCTTTCGAAATGGATACGGCACGCATGAACCAGCATTTGCGATCAGAACCCGTGGCATTTATCGACATTGGCGCTCAGCGCCGGCGTCTCGGCACGAAGATCGATGACGCCGTTGCGCGCGTGCTGACGCATTGCCAGTTCATCAACGGTCCCGAAGTCACCCAGCTTGAAGCCGATCTGGCGGCGTTCTGCGGCGCAAAGCATGTGGTCGCCTGCGCCAGCGGCACGGACGCATTGCTGATGGTGCTGATGGCGCAGGGCATCGGTCCCGGCGACGCGGTGATCTGTCCGTCGTTCACCTTCTGCGCGACCGGCGAAGTGGTCGCGCTGACCGGTGCGACGCCGGTGTTCGTCGATGTGAATGAAGTCTCGTTCAACATGGACATCGCGTCCCTGACGAAGGGCATTGCCACTGCGCGCAAGCTCGGCCTGAAACCAAAAGCGATCGTGCCGGTCGATCTGTTCGGCCAGAGCGCGGATCACGATGCGATCATCGAGGTTGCAAAAAGCGAAGGCCTGTTCGTGCTGGACGACGCCGCGCAGTCCTTTGGCGCCACCTACAAGGGCAGGCGTCTCGGCACCTTCGGGCTGGCGACGGCGACCAGCTTCTTTCCGGCCAAGCCGCTCGGCTGCTACGGCGACGGCGGCGCCATCTTCACGAACGACGCCGATCTTGCCGAGCGCCTGCGCAGCATCAGGGTTCACGGGCAGGGCACCGAGAAATACGACAACGTCCGTCTCGGTCTGACCGCGCGGCTGGACACCATACAGGCCGCGATCCTGATCGAGAAGCTGAAGATTTTCGACGACGAGATCGAGGCACGCAACAAGGTCGCGAACCGCTATTTCGATGCGCTGCATAACATCGTGATCGCGCCGCGTGTGGCGGACGGCAATGTGTCGACCTGGGCGCAGTACACCATTCGGCTGCCGAATGGTGGTCGTGAGGCCTTTGCGGACGCTCTCAAGGCGCAGGGCATTCCGACCGCGATCTACTATCCGAAGTCCATGCACCAGCAGACGGCCTACAAGCACTATCCGACTGTGGAAGGCGGGTTGCCGGTCAGCGAAAAACTGTCCTCGGATGTCATCAGCCTGCCGATGCACGCCTATCTCGATCAGGCCGCGCAGGATCGCGTCATCAAGGCTGTGCGCGACGCGCTGTCCTGACTTTTGCCAGAGCTGCCAGATGATCGTCATGCCCGGGCTCGTCCCGGGCATCCAGTCTTGGCTGCAACCTCAAAAAGACGTGGATGGCCGGAATAAATTCGGCCTTGACGGGGCAGGTCAGGACTTCATCGGTTCGCGATTGCGCTGCCATCCTGTAGAAGCAACACATGCTCGGGCGCATTTTCACCGTCGGCGGCTATACCCTTCTTTCGCGGGTCACCGGGTTCGCGCGCGACATCATGCTTGCGGCGATCCTCGGCGCCGGCCCTCTGGCTGATGCCTTCTTCGTGGCGCTGCGGCTTCCCAACCATTTCCGGGCAATTTTTGCGGAGGGGGCGTTCAATGCCGCCTTCGTGCCGGCCTATGCCCATGTCCACGGCGAGCGCGGGGAGGCTGCCGCAAAGCTGTTCGGCGATCGTATCTTCACCCTGCTGTTCGTATCGCAGGTCGTGCTGCTGATCCTTGCGCTGGTCTTCATGCCGCAGGCGATGTCAATTCTCGCGCCCGGCTTCACCGACGATCCCGCGCAGCGCCATCTCGCCATTGAGCTGACACGGATCACGTTTCCTTACCTGCTGCTCATTACGCTGGTGACCCTCTACGGCGGCATGCTCAACGTGATGCATCGCTTTGCCAGCGCCGCCGCGGCGCCAATATTCCTGAACCTGTCGATGATGGCGACGCTGGCGCTGGCCGCGTTCTTTCCCACCGCCGGCCACGCGGCGGCCTGGGGCGTGCTGATCTCAGGCTTCCTGCAATATGTTCTCCTTGCTGGCGACGCCAAGGTTCACGGCATCCTTCCCAAGTTCACCTCGCTGAAGCTCGATGAAAATGTGCGCGGCTTCTTCAGGGCGCTTGGTCCGGCGACGCTGGGTTCGATGGGGACGCAGGTCGCGCTTTTCGCCGATACCATCATCGCGACCTTCCTCGCCGCTGGCGCGCTGTCGGCGCTGTATTATGCGGACCGGCTCAACCAGTTGCCGATCGGGGTGATCGGCATCGCCATCGGCACGGTGCTGCTGCCGGAAATGTCACGGCGAATTACCGCCGGCGATGATGAGGGCGCGATTGCTTCGCAGCGGCGCGCATTCGACTTCACATTGCTGTTCTCGGTCCCCTTCGTCGCCGCCTTTCTTGTCGTCCCTGACGTCATCATGCGCGCCATGTTTGCGCGGGGCGCGTTCTCGAAGGCCGACGCGGTCGCCGCCGGGGCGACGCTCGCGGCCTACGCGGTCGGACTCATTCCGTTTGTTCTGATCAGGAGCGCCGTCGCCACTTTCTATGCCCGCAAGGATACCGCGACACCTGTCAAGGCTGCGCTGACCGGCGTGGCCGTCAATGTCGGGCTGAAACTCGCGCTGGTCGGGTCGCTGGCGCAAATCGGGCTCGCGCTGGCCACCGCTGTTGGCGCATGGGTCAATCTCCTGCTTGTGCTTCTTTTTGCGACACGCCGCGGGTTCTTTGTGTTCGATCGGGCTTTTCTTGTGTCCTTGGCGAAGTTCGCGACAGCGGGCGCGGTGTTGGCTGCGGCGCTATGGCTCGCGTCCCGTTGGGCGGCGACAGCATTGGCGGGGATGACATCGCTTCGCGATGAAACTGCTCTCGGAATTTTGATCGTGGTCGGCGTCGTTGTTTACGGCAGCAGCGTGTTGCTGCTGTTCGGAAAGCGATGGCTGACAGCGCTGATTCGCGGGTAAGCCATTTGCGCTTCCTTCCATTCCGCTGCATGATGGACGTTAGAAACGTTCCAGATCGCAGCCGGAGATAGCATGGCTCCAGTAAAATTCGGTGTCGGGCAGAGCGTCCTGCGCAAGGAAGACGACGCGCTCATTCGCGGCAAGGGCCGTTATACGGACGACTATACGCCGGCGGCGGCGATGCATGCCCTGGTGCTGCGGTCTCCGCACGCCCACGCAAAATTCAAGATCGATGTGTCGCGTGCCAGAGGGCTCCCCGGCGTTGGGGCAATTCTCACCGCAGACGACATCAAGGATCTCGGCGGTCTTCCCTGTCTGTTCAATCTGCCCGACGAGCCTTTCACAGGTCCTCCGTACCCGATCCTCGCGCGCGACGTGGTGCGCCATGTCGGCGATGCCGTCGCTTTCGTGGTCGCGGAGACTGTCGAGCAGGCGCGCGATGCCATCGAGGCAATCGAGGTCGAGTGGACAGCGCTGCCGGCCGCCATCGGTCTGGTCAATGCGGTGAAGAAGGATGCGCCGCAGGTCTGGCCCGATCATGCCGGCAACGTTTTGTTCGACACATCGATCGGCGACAAGAAAGCAGCCGAGGCCGCCTTCGCCAAGGCGCATGCGGTGGCGGAAGTCACCATCGTCAATCCGCGCATCGTGACGAACTACATGGAAACCCGTGCGGTGGTTTGCGAGTATGATGCGAAGCGCGATCATCTGACGCTGACCATCGGCAGTCAGGGCAGCCACCGCCTGCGCGATATCCTTTGCCAGAACGTCCTCAATATTCCCGTCGAGAAGATGCGGGTGATCTGCCCGGATGTCGGCGGCGGTTTCGGCACCAAGCTGTTTCCTTATCGCGAGTATGCGCTCGCGGCGGTTGCTGCGCGCAAGCTGAAGAAAACGGTGAAGTGGACCGCCGAGCGGGCCGACCACTTTGTGGGCGACGCGCAGGGACGCGACAACGTCACCACAGCGCGCATGGCGCTGGCGGAGGACGGCAAATTCCTTGGCATGGATGTCGATCTGATGGGCGACATGGGTGCCTATCTCTCGACGTTCGGGCCGTACATTCCGCATGGCGGCGCGGGAATGCTGCCGGGTCTCTATGACGTTCAGGCGTTTTACTGCCGCGTCCGCACCGTGTTCACCAATACCGTGCCGGTGGATGCTTATCGCGGCGCTGGACGCCCCGAAGCGGCCTATGTGATCGAGCGCCTCGTCGATGCGGCGGCGCGCAAGCTCGGCATGACGCCCGATGCGATCCGCCGCAAGAATTTCATTTCGCCGCGTGCGATGCCTTACACGACCGCCACCGGCAAGGTTTACGATTCGGGTGATTTCGCCGCGCACATGAAACGCGCGATGGATATCGCCGAATGGAAAGAGTTCCCCAAGCGCGCCAAGGCCGCGAAGAAACAGGGCCTGGTGCGCGGCATCGGCATGGGCACCTATGTCGAAGTCTGCGGCACCATGGGCGAGGAAACGGCGCAGGTCCGGCTCGATCCCAACGGTGACGTCACGATTCTGATCGGCACCCAGTCGAGCGGGCAGGGGCATCAGACCGCGTATGCGCAAATCGTCGCGCAGCAGTTCGGTATTGCACCGGAGCGCGTCCATATTCATCAGGGCGACACCGACGAGATTCCGACCGGTTTGGGCACTGGCGGCTCAAGCTCGATTCCGTCCGGCGGCGTCAGTGTGGAGCGGGCGACCCGCACGCTCGGTGCGAACCTGAAGGAGATCGCCGCCGATGCGCTGGAGACCGGCGTCGGCGATCTTGAATTCAGCGACGGCGCGATCCGCATTGTCGGTACCGACCGCACGATCTCGTTCGCCGACCTCGCCAAGCGAGCCGATCCGTCCAAGCTCAACGCAAGCGCCACCTTCAGCAGTGCGGACGGCACCTATCCGAACGGCACGCACATCGCCGAAGTCGAAATCGACCCGGCGACCGGCGTGATCCATGTGGTGAACTACGTCATCGTCGACGATTTCGGGGTGACGCTGAATCCGCTTCTGCTTGCAGGCCAGGTGCATGGCGGCACCATGCAGGGCATCGGGCAGGCGCTGATGGAGGCTGCGGTTTATGATGCCGCCGATGGCCAGCTTGTGACCGGCACGTTCATGGACTACGCGCTGCCGCGCGCCGCCGACGGCCCGTCGATCAAGTTCGAAACCCACAACGTTCCGTGCAAGACCAATCCGCTTGGCGTCAAGGGGGCAGGTGAGGCAGGCGCGATCGGCTCGTGTTCTGCGGTGGTGAATGCGATTATCGACGGTCTCTACCGTGAGTATGGCATCGACCATATCGACATGCCGGCAACCGCGGAGCGGGTCTGGATGGCGATCGCAAAAAGCCGCCGCGAGCACCGATTGTAGAAATTCCCCGCAGCATAAAAAATTGTTGGGCTTGTCAGTTCGCGGCAGGAATGTTGGATTCTGCCAGGTGTTGCGGAAAGAACCATTTTGAAACCGAGGGAAGGAAATATCCTGATGATGCGTTCCGTTCTTGTGGCCGCCGCGATCTTGCTCGGCGTGACGGCTGTCTCCGCCCAGCAAGACATCGCCGAGCAGCAGGATAAGCTGATGAAGACACTGGCGAGACCGATGTATGGGGTGCTCGGCCGCACGGTGAGAGGTCAGTCCGCGTACGATCAGGCGGCTATCGATGCCGCACTGGTTCAGCTCGAAGAGAATGTTGGAAAGATTGCGAATGTTTTTGCGGTCAATCCGAAGGAAGATGTTTTCGGTGCGGACTATGGATCGTCGCAAAAAATCTGGCAGAACAAGGCGGATTTCGACTCGAAAATTCCTCCGGTTGCCAAGTCCATTGCGGACGCCAAGGGCAAGATCAAGGATGCGGACAGTTTGAAGGCGGCGTACACCACCATCAACGACCGGTGCAACGATTGTCACGAAACCTACCGGGTCAAGCTGAAGTGACGGGTTGATTTCATCCGGTTCAGGCAAATGATGACGGGGCGGTTGCATTCAAGCGATCCGCCCCTTTTGTTATCCGGTAGAATCTCGGCTGCGAAACTACTTCGTGACCTGCCCGCGAATTTCGCCGCCTGGATTCGCCGCGGTGTGGACGTTGATGTACAGCTTTCCAGCCATCAGATCAGCGGCCTGCGCATCGGTCAGGGTCGCGCTGCCTTCGGCTCCGCTTGCGGCGTCCTTAAACGGGATCACGACGGGAGCGTTCTTGCCGGCTTCGGCGGGGCCATGAAAATGCGCCATGGTGGCGGGTCCGGTGAGGCCGGAATAGGTCGTCTTCCAGGTCAGCATCTTGCTTGCGGTATCGTAGGTCACGTCCGCCGTGCCTTTGCCGGGGCTGGTGTTGGGAGGTACTTCGGCGGCACTGGTCAGATTGGCCTTCATGCTGATTTTCTCGGCGAAAGCCGGCCCGCTGAGTACGACGCAAGCGCCGATGGCAAGGACTCCACGCGCAATTGCTTTGCTGTTCATCGTTTTCTCCCTTAGTTTTTGGCTTTCCAATACCGATTGAACACTGGCCGAGGCCGTTTAGTTCCTGCCGTTTCCTCTGGGGGCACTCATGTTTCGGAAATTTTTCCTGCTGGCGATTGTCGCGCTCGCCGCTGGCCTGGCAGTGTTCTGGCTTGTCACCGTTCCCGCAGTGGTCTCGGCCGAGGCGCTGCCGGCCTATTCGCCCAACGTCGCCAATGGACAGGCCGTCTTCAACGCCGGGGGCTGTGCGTCATGCCATGCAGTGGTGGGCGAGCCGCGCACCATGCTCGGCGGCGGGCTGGCCCTTCCGTCTCCGTTCGGCACGTTCTATGCGCCGAACATTTCGCCGCACAAACAGAACGGCATCGGCGGCTGGAGCGAAGCGGATTTCGTCACGGCCGTGAAGCACGGGACGTCGCCAGCTGGAACGCATTACTTCCCGTCGTTTCCCTACGGCTCTTATGTGCACGCAACGGACAACGACATTCGTGATCTGTTTGCCTATATCAAAACCTTGCCGCCGCTCTCCGGGCGCCCGCGTTCTCACGATGTGAATTTTCCGTTCAACGTCCGCCGCCTCATCGGCGGATGGAAATTCCTGTTCATGGATGACAAGCCGTTTACGCCAGACCCGAAGCAATCCGCCGCATGGAATCGCGGCGCGTACCTGGTCAATGGGCTCGGCCACTGCGCCGAGTGCCACAGCCCTCGCAATTTCCTCGGAGGCATTGTGTCCTCGCAGCGCTTCGCCGGAGGCCCGAATCCCGAAGGCGAGGGCTGGGTCCCGAACATTACCCAGAAGGGCCTCAAGAGCTGGACCGAGAAGGAACTGGCCTGGTTCCTCAAGACCGGCGAATTGCCCGACGGCGACACCGCAGGCGGCTCAATGGCGCGCGTGATCAAGAACACATCGCAGTTGAGCGATGAGGATCTTGCGGCGATGGCGACGTACCTCAAGTCCCTTCCGGCGGTGGACGGGCCGGTGCGGCCCAAGAAGAAGACCTGAGGCGGGGTCAGTTCGGGGCCGAAGAGCCCTGCATACCCCGGCCAAAAGCCATGTTGCGAGCGGGGTTTCCCGGATCGCCACCCCGTGCTTTGTCGGCCCGGAATTGCCGCAGGATTCTCGACTTTTTCCATGAATATCGTCAAAGCCGTTTCGTTCAAGGTCGCCAGCACATTGATGTTCGCGGTGATGGGCGCCCAGGTCCGTTATCTGGCCGGGGCCTATCCGGAAGGTCAGGTCGCGTTCTTCCGTTCAATGTTCGCGCTGATCCCGATCCTGGTCGTCTTCGGCTGGCGCGGACAGCTTAGGGGTGCGCTTCGGACCGAGCGGCCGTCCGATCATCTTCTGCGCGGCGTTTTCAGCGTGGTCGGGACGTTTGCCACCTTCGCCGCGCTGGCCCGGATTCCGATTGCCGACTTCACCGCCATCGCGTTCGCGTCACCGCTCATCACCGTGGTTTTCGCGGCGGTGTTCCTGAAGGAAAAGGTTCACGCCTATCGCTGGTCCGCCGTCGCCTTCGGCTTCTGCGGCGTGATCCTGATGCTGATGCCTTACTTCCGCGATCACGCCGCACTGACGGCATCGATGATCGTGGGAATTCTGTTCGCCCTGACCAACGCATTCACCGCAGGCGGCGCGTCGATCCAGATTCGCCGTCTGACGGCGACCGAGACGACATCGTCCATCGTGATCTTCATGACGCTGCTGGTTCTGCTGGTGTCGCTGCTGACCGCGCCGTTCGGCTGGCGCATGCCGGCCACCTGGCAGGATGTTGCGATCCTCGCCGGAATCGGCATCGCGGGCGGGCTCGGCCAGATATTCTTCACGGACAGCTACCGCTTCGCGCCGGCGTCGTTTCTCGCGCCGTTCGATTACACAGCGATGTTGTGGGCGTTCCTGCTCGGTTACTGGTTTTTCGGTGAAGTGCCGACGCTCTATGTCGTGATCGGCGCGATCGTCGTCGCCAGCGCCGGGATTTTCGTCATCCTGCGCGAACGCTATCTCGGGCTGAAACGGCTGCGCGATACGCCGGTCGCGGCCATCGCGACCATCGCCGACGCCGAGGAAGATCCTGACGCGCCGGTGTCAGACACGGCCAAGGCGGCCTGAAAAGGCGGCTCTTACGTTCCGAACGCCTTGAACGTGATGATGGTGTAGGTGTCCTGGATGCCGGGGATGACCTGCAGCTTCTCGTTCACGAAATGGCCGATGTCGGTCCCGCTGTCGACGTAGAACTTGACCAGCAGATCGTAGTCGCCCGCAGTCGAGTAGATTTCCGACGCGATCTCGGCCTCGGCAATGGCATTCGCGACCGTATAGGACTGGCCCAGCTTGCATTTGATCTGGACAAAGAAGGGCACCATCGCTGTGTCTCCGGCAGGGCAATTTGACGTCTTCGGAAGCCGCAATAGAACCAAATCCGCTCCCTGTGGCAAGGCGGGTTGCCGGACGTTTCTTCTTGCTTCCCTCTCCCGTGGGGAGAGGGTGGCGAGCGAAGCGAGCCGGGTGAGGGCGTAGAATCCGTCATCATATCGAACCCCCCACACCCCGACCCTCTCCCCCGAGGGGAGAGGGAGCACATCGCCTGCGTTACAATGCTTCTCTCCCCAGTTAAAATGATCTAGAGCCCTGACGTAGGCTACGGAAAGCCTGGCGGAACGACGAGAAGTCCATGAGCATACCGATTGCGCTCACCATTGCCGGTTCGGATTCGAGCGGCGGCGCCGGGATTCAGGCCGACCTCAAGACATTCGCGGCGTGCGGCGTTTACGGCGCGTCCGCGATTACAGCGCTCACCGCACAGAACACAAAGGGCGTCACCGGCATCCATGACGTGCCGGCGGATTTCATCACCGCGCAGATCGATGCCGTGTTCAGCGATCTCGACGTCAAGGCCGTCAAGATCGGAATGGTCGCGCGGCGGGAAGCGATCGAGGCCATCGTGGCCGGCCTCGGCCGCTGGAAGCCGAAGCACTTTGTCGTCGATCCGGTCATGGTCGCGACATCGGGCGATCGCCTGCTGTCGCCCGATGCGGTCGATGCGTTGCGGGCCAAGCTGTTTCCGCGTGCGAGCCTGATTACGCCGAACCTGCCGGAGGCTGCCGCGCTTCTTGGTGAGGCCGTGGCCGCGAATGAATCCGACATCGAACGTCAGGGCAGGCGGCTGCTGGCGATGGGATGTCCTGCCGTTCTGATCAAGGGCGGCCATGGAAGCGGACCCGAGAGCACGGATTATTTGATCGATGCGAACACCGTCATCCGGCTAGCCGCGCCGCGCATTGCCACCACCAACACCCACGGCACCGGTTGCTCGCTGTCGTCGGCCATCGCTGCGGGATTGGCGAAGGACAAGGATCTCGAAACCGCCGTCCGCGAAGCCAAGGCTTACATCAGCGCGGCGATTGCCGCAGCGGACCGGCTTGACGTCGGGCATGGTCACGGGCCGATACACCACTTTCATGCGTTCGATTGATCGCGAAGCCTGAGAGTGGCTCCCTTCACCTCTCCCGTGGGGAGAGGTCGTCCGGCGAAGCTCGCGCAGCGAGCGAAGACGGGCGGGTGAGGGCGTAGAATCTCCCGATTTACCGAACCCCCTCTCCCCACGGGGGAGAGGGAGCACATCGCGCCTCGAGATGAGGTTGCGAACGGCAGAGCGCGCGACAACCTGACGCGTTTGTCGCCTGTTTGTCGTACTCCGCTGCTAATCGCCAATAAGCGAAACAAAATCTGATTCCTCAGACCGCTTATTGGAACCAAGATGAGCTCGACCGATCTCGACAAATCCATTGTTGAAACCGCCTACGCCCGCTGGGCGCCGATCTACGATGCGGTCTGCGGTCCGGTCATGGTGAAGGGACGGCGCGCGGCGGCTGCCGCTGCTCGATCCATCGGCGGGAAGATCCTGGAAGTGGGTGTCGGCACCGGCCTGTCGTTCGATGACTACGACAGCAGCACCGAGATCACCGGCATCGACATGAGCGCGCCGATGCTGGAGAAGGCACGCGCGAAGATGGCGAGCGGCAAGTATCCGTTCGTCAAGGCGGTCCACCAGATGGACGCCCATCACATGACATTTGACGACGCCACGTTCGACTGCGTCGTGGCGCAGTTCGTGATCACGCTGGTCGCCAATCCCGAGCAGGTGCTGTCCGAATGCCACCGCGTGGTGAAGCCGGGCGGCCGCATCATCCTCGTTAACCACCTCTATTCGGAAGTCGGCGTCGCGGCGGCTGTCGAGCGCTGGGCAGCGCAGAAGACCCGTGCGCTCGGCCTGCGGCCTGAATTTCCGTTCGCGCGCCTTCAGGCATGGGCGCAATCAAACGCAGGCACGACCCTCGTCGAGCGGCGCAAAGTTGCGCCGTTCGGCATCTACACACTTGTTTGTTTCGAGCGAACTGTCAGCTCGCAGGCTGCCTAGTCCGTCATCGGACTGTCATGCGATTCTGATAAGCGCTCGCCCATGGAAAGACAGGCTATGAGCGACAGTAGTCCAGAACGGCTCTTTCGCACTTTGTTTATCTCCGACGTCCATCTCGGAGCCCGCGGCTCGCAAGCCGACCGCCTTCTCGACTTTCTCCGCTGCCACGACGCCGATACCATCTATCTCGTCGGCGACATCATCGACGGCTGGGCGCTGAAGTCGAACTGGCACTGGCCGCAGTCCCACAACGACTTCGTGCAGAAGATGCTGCGCAGGGTCCGCAAGGGTGCCAAGGTGATTTACATTCCAGGCAATCACGACGAATTCCTGCGTTCGTATTACGGCACGCATTTCGGCGGTGTCGAAGTTGTCGAGACCGCGATTCATGAAGGCGCAGACGGCAAGAAGTATCTCGTTATTCACGGCGATATCTTCGATCTTGTCGTGCAGAACGCGCGCTGGCTCGCGCATCTCGGTGACCGTGCGTACGATTTTGCAATTCAGATGAATCGCCTGGTCAATGCGTTCCGCAAGCTGTTCGGCCGGCCTTACTGGTCGCTGTCGCAATGGGCCAAGCTGAAGGTGAAGAACGCCGTCAACTACATCGGCGCGTTCGAACAGACGCTGGCGGGCGAAGCCAAGCGCCACGGCGCGGACGGCGTGATCTGCGGGCACATTCACTACGCGACGATCCGGGAAGAGAACGGCATTCGCTACATGAACTGCGGCGACTGGGTCGAGAGTTGCACGGCGCTGGTCGAGCACGACGATGGCCGCTTTGAAATCCTGACCTGGACCGACCCGGTGCGCCGTCCGCAGCCCGCACCGCGCGTCACGGCGCAGGCCGCCTGATGCGTATCCTGGTCGCGACCGACGCGTGGCACCCGCAGGTCAACGGCGTTGTTCGCACGTTGACCAAGATGGCTGAAGCCGCCGCGTCGATGGGTGTCGAGGTCGAATTCCTGACGCCTCAATCTTTTCGCACGATCTCGCTGCCGAGTTACGCCGATATTCATCTGGCACTGCCGCGGCCGGGCAAGATCGCGCGAATTATCGAAGAGGCGCAGCCCGACTACATTCATATCGCGACCGAAGGACCGATCGGGATATTGGTGCGGCGTTATTGCCAGAAGAACAGGGTGCCGTTCACCACCAGCTTTCACACCCGTTTTCCCGAATATGTCTCGGCACGTTTTCCGATCCCGGAATCATGGGTCTGGGCAGCGCTGCGCTATTTCCACGGTACCAGCGATGCGGTGATGGCGGCGACGCCCGCGCTTGCGGAAGAATTGCGCGGGCGCGGCTTCCGTAACGTCGTGCTGTGGTCGCGTGGTGTCGATGCCGAGCTGTTCCGGCCACGCGATTTCGATCTCGCCCTGCCGCGTCCGATCTTCCTGTCGGTGGGCCGCGTCGCGGTCGAGAAAAACCTCGAAGCGTTTCTGGATCTCGATCTGCCCGGCACCAAGGTCGTAGTCGGCGACGGTCCCGCCAAGGCCGAGCTCGAGCGCAAATACCCTGACGCGGTGTTCCTCGGCACGATGCAGGGTGAAGCGCTTGCCGAGACCTATTCCGCCGCTGATGTGTTCGTGTTTCCGAGCAAGACCGACACCTTCGGTCTGGTCCTGCTCGAAGCGCTCGCCAGCGGCGTGCCTGTTGCGGCGCTGCCGGTGTCAGGCCCGCTTGATGTGATCGGTGATGCGCCGGTCGGTGCGCTGAACAACGACCTGCGCGCGGCGTGCCTGGCTGCGCTGGAGATCCCTCGCGAAGCCTGCCGGGAGTTCGCCGCGTCCCGAAGCTGGGGCGCATGCGCCCAGGCCTTCATCGATAACGTGACGCGTGAGCGTCCGCCCCAGGTCAAGCGCCGCTGGCGCCGCCGTCTCGCTCGCCGGCTCCGGCTGACATCGGAATCCGTGCCAACCGCCTGATCGCAAGGTGCCGCGATTCTTCGTGCCTGATTCTTCTGTGTTGATCGGGAGCGAGACGCACGTTCCTCTTCACCTCTCCCATGGGGAGAGGTCGGATCGCTTGAGCGATCCGGATGAAGGGGTACGCTCTCTCGATAGATTCTACGCCCTCACCCCAACCCTCTCCCTACGGGAGAGGGGGCCGACCGCGTCCGGTGCTGCATCGAGACAAATAATGTAGTTCAGGCGGTCAAGCGCCGACGATCTTGCCCATATGCATCAGCGCGCTATACATGCGCCATGACCGAACTTGCTCTCCCCACCAATGCAGATGTCGAAGCCGCCGCGCGCGTTCTCGCGCCCGTCGCCGTCCGAACCCGCCTCATCTCGTCGCCCGCGCTCGATGCACTGACCGGCGGACGCATCTTCCTGAAGCCGGAGGTGTTGCAGCGAACGGGATCTTTCAAGTTTCGCGGCGCCTTCAACAAATTGTCCTCCATTCCTGAGGCCGCGCGCAAAGCCGGTGTCGTTGCGTTCTCATCCGGCAATCATGCGCAGGGCGTCGCGGCTGCTGCGCAGATTCTCGGCATGCCGGCAGCGATCGTGATGCCGTCCGATGCGCCAGTGTCCAAGATCGAGCGCACCAAGAGTTACGGTGCTGAGGTCATTCCCTATGACCGCGACAAGGAAGACCGCGATGCCATCGCTCGCGATCTCGCGAGCAAGCGCGGCGCGACGGTCGTTCCTCCCTATGACGATCCGTGGGTGATCGCGGGGCAGGGCACCGTGGGCCGCGAGATTGCGGAGGATTTGTCGGCGCTTGGTGTCGCACCGGACATCGTATCTGCGCCGGCATCCGGCGGCGGGCTGATGGCCGGTATTGCGCTGGCAACCAAAGCGAAGTTTCCCGATGCGGGGCTAATCACTGTCGAACCTCATGGCTTTGACGATCACGCGCGTTCGTTCGCGGCCGGGCATCGCGAGCCGCACCGCGCTGTGGGCCGCACCATCTGCGACGCGCTGATGGCTTCCATTCCCGGCGAGATCACTTTTGCCGTCAATCAGAAGCTCGGCGCGCAGGGCGTGACGGTGACGGATGACGAAGTCGCGAAGGCCGTTGGATTTGCCTTTCGCGAACTGAAACTCGTTGTCGAGCCGGGCGGCGCGGTCGCGCTGGCGGCGCTTCTTGCGGGATACCTCAACGCCAAGGGAAAGACCGTCGCGATCGTGCTGTCGGGCGGCAATGTCGATGCGGATCTCTACGCGAAGTTGATTCAGTAGGCGTCACAATTCGGCCCTTTGCCTGCCTTTTGCGGCAAAGACCGTCACAACTTCGCCTTTAGCTGAAGAACGCGATTCTTTCGGCCTGGCTCATCCGCCGGATCGGCGCCAGCGGATCGCTGCGCGGCGTCGCGGGCCTGGCGATAATCCCGCTGGCGATCAGGCTCTCACCAAGCGATGCCGGGGCGGTCATCGCGCTCTCGGGCACAATCTCCGGAGCCGGCTCAGGCGGTTCCGGCAGGATTTCCAACTGTATGGCCATCGCCGGCTCGGAGGCCTCGATCGCCTCCGCACTTGCCAGTTCTACCGGTAGGCTTTCTTCCACCAGCGGCACCGCTTCTGTCGCCATCTCCGGGGACGAAGCCTCAGAAGCGGCCGCTACGTCGAACAATTCATTATCGGCAGCGGCAATCTGCACCTCATCGGAGGCTTCGATAGGGGCCGTATCGGCAACGGGGAGTGCCGCACCGGATTCAGCCTCGCTCTGCGGCTCGATGGTGGAAGGGGCAATGGCCTCGATCTCACGCGCAGCCTGATCGAAGGCTTGCAACACGCCGTCCCGAATGCCGCCCGCGGCAACGTGATCGCAGGCGGCGTTGATCGCATCGACCTGCGACTCCAGCAGAAAGCAGATCCGCCCGTCCGCGCCGGACTCGCGCAGCCCCCAGGCGATCTCGCGGATCACCCGCGCGCACTTCCGCGACGGTGCCAGCGATTCCTCGAACGCCGCGCCCGACAGGGCAGCGGAAACGCTCTCGCGAGCGGCGGCCACGATGGCTTTGACTGCGGCCATGGCCTCAGGCAACTCGCTTGAAGGCGGCTCGACCGGCGGGGTTTCGATCAGGGGGGTTTCGACAATGGCCTGCTGCCGCTGTTCCTCTTTCTGGGCGGCAAGCGAGCTTTCGATGCGGGCGACGGCCTCGAGCACCATCGCGGTGTCGGCGTTTCGGTTGCGCCGCGTGTATTCGTCGAGAAACCAGCGGCCCCGCGCGGTCTCCAGAAACGCCTCGCGGATAGCCTCGAAGTCCGCGTCCGTCGGAGACGCGGCGCGGGCTGAAATCGGCGACAGGGCGAAGGCTTCGTTGGCCATGAAAACCCGTGAGACAGAAACCTGTAGAACAGAAACGCGGTGACGCGATCCACACGCAAAAGCGATGTCCAGATACACCGAACACGCGCTAGATAACGATCACCACGAACCGCAGCGAATCGCAATTCCCTTGCTCACCAGCGAATCACAAAAGCACCCGGCCGGGCAATCCATCGCCCGCCGATTTGCCGTGCGGATCAGCCTGTTTTACGCCTCGACTTTCGGCATCATTGGCGTCCACCTGCCGTTCTTCCCGGTCTGGCTGAAGGCGATCGGCGTCGACGTGTCCTGGATCGGATTCATCACGGCCGCGCCGTCGCTCTCCCGTTTCACTATCCTGCCGTTCGTGACAGCGGCGGCCGAGCAGCGCCAGATCCTGCGCGGCACCATGATCGCGCTTGCGTTCATCACGGCCGTTGGCTTCGCCGTGCTGGGGCTGCTTCGCGATCCGCTCACAATCCTGATCGTGTATGTCGTGATCGCCTGCCTCTGGACGCCGCTCAGTCCGCTGACGGACGGTTACGCGCTGAAGGGCGTCACACGTCACGGGCTCGACTACGCGCAGATGCGGTTGTGGGGGTCTGCGTCATTCGTGGTGTTCGCGATGATTGCGGGCGTTCTGTTCAAAGTGATCGATCCGCAGAATCTGATCTGGATCATCGTTGCGGTCGCGCTTCTCAGTGCGTTCGTCAGTCTCGGCATCGTTCCGCTGGACTCATCGCCAGCAGGTACCGCGCCGCAGGGGCGAGCGAGCGGCCTGTTACGGAAGCCGCTGTTCCTCGCCATCATCGGCGCTTCGGCCCTGATCCAGGGCAGCCATGCCGCCTATTACGCGTTTTCCTCGATCACCTGGCAGAATGCCGGTTTCGGCGGCTTCACCATCGCGGCGTTGTGGTCGCTCGGGGTGATCGCTGAAATCGTGGTGTTCGCGATTTCGCCGCGCCTCACACTGTCGCCGACGGCCATGGTCCTGATCGGTGCCCTGAGTGCGGTGGTGCGCTGGACCATCACCGCGATGGAGCCGCGGATCGAGGTGCTCACGGCGGTGCAGGTGATGCACGGGCTGACCTTCGGGATCACGCAGGTCGGCACCGTCGCCTTGATGGTCCGCAATGTGCCTCATCACATGCTCGCCACCGCGCAGGGCTACATGGTCGCCTCGCAGGGCGCAGTAACCAGCCTGACCATGATGTTGTCCGGACTGATCTATGCGCGGGTCGGCGAGGGCGTCTATTACGCGATGGCCGTGATGGCATTCGCTGGCGGCCTCGTCATGGTCGCGGCACGCCGGCGTCTCGACGCGCACCACACGGCGACGGACTAACCCCAGAGCCCGGCATCGGGCGGATAGACCGTGCTGCCCTCATAGCGCAGACCGTTGTCGCGGTCCCTCGCCAGCAGCAATGGTCCGTCGAGATCGACCACGCGTGCGCCCTGCGCGATCATCAGCGCAGGGGCCATCGCCAGCGACGTCGCGACCATGCAGCCGACCATCAGGTCGAATCCCAACGCCTTTGCGGCTTCGGCCATGGCCAGCGCCTCGGTCAGGCCGCCGGTCTTGTCGAGCTTAATGTTGATGGCGTCGTAGCGCTCCCTCAGGCCCTCCAGCGACGCGCGGTCGTGCACGCTTTCATCTGCGCAGACGGAGACGGGCCGCTTGATCCTGGCCAGCGCCTGATCATTTCCAGCGGGCAGGGGTTGCTCGATCATGGTCACCCCGGCATCAGCGCAGGCGGCCAGATGCCGTGCCAGGTTACCGTCAGTCCAGGCTTCGTTGGCATCGACGATCAATTCGGCTTCAGGTGCAGCCTTGCGAACAGCGGCGATCCGGGCCTCGTCGCCGTCGCCCCCGAGCTTGATCTTGAGCAGCGGGCGATGGGCCGCCTTCGCGGTGGCCTCCGCCATGGTTTCCGGCGAGCCCAGCGAGATCGTATAGGCGGTGGTCAACGGGCGCGGCGCGGGACGGCCGAGAAGGCCCCAGATGCGCTTTTCCGCCACCCTGGCCTCAAGGTCCCACAGGGCGCAGTCGAGCGCGTTGCGGGCGGCGCCTGCCCGCATCTGCGCCTGCAGCATCTGCCGATCCAGCCCGCCGCCGAGCGCGTCCTGCATGGTCTGGATGGCTGCCAGCGTTCCCTCCGGTGTCTCGCCGTAGCGGGCATAGGGAACACACTCGCCACGCCCGACAATGGCCTTACCGTCACGGCTTTGGCGACTTACCTCGGCCACAATCACAACGGCTTCTGTCTTGGCGCCGCGGCTGATGGTGAAGCCACCGGCAACGGGCCAGCGCTCGATCCGGGCGGCGAGTGTCAGCGATGGCATCATTTGTGAAATCGATTTTCGTGAGGATGGGCTTGCCTGAATATGGCAATTATGGCTCTTAGTCACATCCCCGTACAGTTTGTTGGCATCGTGATAGGTTGCTTCGTCAGCCGGGCACGGAATCGGCGCAGGAGTTGGGCTTGAACGGCAATCCGACATTGGAGCAGGTGACCGTCGGCGCAGGCCTTGCGCTGCGCGCGGCTGGCCAATGGACCGTCCATTACGCCCCCGATCTCGAAAAGATCGTCGAGGACACCGAGAAGCGGAATGGCGGCTCCGCCAATATCATCATCGATGTGTCGGAAGTCTCCAGCCTGGATACTTTCGGAGCCTGGCTGATCGAGCGGATGCGCCGCAGCCTCACGCACGGCGGTGTCGAACCCAGAGTGGCGGGCCTGTCCGACAACTACGCCAGCCTTGTGAACGAGGTGCGTCAGGTCAAAACCGGCGTTGTGCACCAGCGCCGCCGGCAAACCATCGTCGGCATGCTGGAAGGCGTCGGCCGCAGCGTGGTCGAGGTCGGCGGCACGCTGGTCGGCCTGATCGGCATGCTGGGCGCGATCCTCAATGCGCTGTTCCGGGTGATCCGGCATCCGACCAGCTTCCGCTTCACCTCGATGATCCACCACCTCGAACAGGTGTGCTGGCGCGCGGTCCCGATCGTTGTCCTGATCACCTTCCTGATCGGCTGCATCATCGCCCAGCAGGGCATCTTCCACTTCCGCAAGTTCGGCGCCGATGTGTTCGTGGTCGACATGCTTGGCGTGCTGGTGCTGCGTGAACTCGGCGTGCTGCTGGTGGCGATCATGGTCGCCGGCCGTTCGGGCAGCGCCTACACCGCAGAACTCGGCTCGATGCGGATGCGCGAGGAGGTCGATGCGCTGCGCACCATGGGCTTTGACCCGACCGAGGTGCTGATCCTGCCGCGCATCGTCGCGCTGATCATCGCCATGCCCATTCTCGCATTCCTTGGCGCAATGGCGGCGCTGTATGGCGGCGGACTTGTCGCCTGGGGTTACGGCGGCGTGCAGCCGGATGCGTTTCTGTCGCGGCTGAAGGAAGCCATTTCGATCAACCATTTCACGGTGGGCATGGTGAAGGCGCCGTTCATGGCGCTGGTGATCGGCATCGTCGCCTGTGTCGAGGGCGCCGCGGTGAAGGGCAGTGCGGAGTCGCTCGGCCAGCACACCACGGCCTCGGTGGTGAAATCGATTTTCTTCGTCATCGTCATGGATGGCCTGTTCGCAATCTTCTTCGCGACGATCAATATTTAGGACCGGTTGATGGCGGAGAACTTCGACGATCACATCATCAGGGTGCGTGACCTCACGGTGAAGCTGAACGAGAATCTCATTCTCGATCATCTCGACCTCGATGTCCGGCGCGGCGAAATCCTCGGCTTTGTCGGCGCGTCGGGCGCGGGCAAATCGGTACTGACCCGCACGATCATCGGCCTGATCCCCAAGCTGGCCGGCAATATCGAAGTGTTCGGTGTCGACATGGGCAAGGCCAGCGAGGATCAGCGCCGCGCGGTCGAGCGCCGCTGGGGTGTGCTGTTCCAGCATGGCGCGCTGTTCTCGTCGCTGAACGTGCGGCAGAACATCCAGTTTCCGGTGCGCGAGTTCATGAACGTGTCCGAGCGGCTGCTCGATGAAATCGCCATCGCCAAACTCGCCATGGTCGGCCTCAAGCCTGAGGTCGCCGACCGGTTCCCGTCGGAACTGTCCGGCGGCATGATCAAGCGCGTGGCGCTCGCCCGCGCGCTGGCGCTCGACCCCGAGATTGTGTTCCTCGACGAGCCGACCTCCGGACTCGATCCGATCAGCGCCGGCGATTTCGATCAGCTTGTGATGACGCTGCAGCGCACTTTGGGACTGACCGTTTTTATGGTAACCCATGATCTGGACAGCCTTAAAACGGCCTGCAACCGGATTGCAGTGTTGGGGGATCGTAAGGTTCTCTTGGTAGGCACAATGGACGACATGCTGGCCTCGCAGCATCCTTGGCTGCGGGCCTATTTTCATGGCAAGCGCGCCCGTGCCGTCGTCGCGTAAGTACATATTGCGTATTTGGAGTTAAGTTGATGGAAACAAAGGCAAATTACGTCCTGATCGGGGCGTTCACGCTTGCGGTGGTGGCCGCGGCCTTTGGCTTTGTGTTCTGGTTTCAGAACCTCGGCGCGGCAGCCCAGCGCGTTCCGCTGCGTATCGTGTTCGAGGGCGCGGCCTCCGGCCTGCGCACCGGCGGCAACGTCAACTTCAACGGCATCAAGATCGGTGAGGTCACGTCGATCAAGCTCGACGATCCCAAGCGCGTGGTCGTGATCGCAAACGTCGACAAGAACGCGCCGATCCGCAAGGACTCGTTGGTCGGTCTCGAATTCGCCGGCCTCACCGGCGTCTCGTCGGTGTCGCTCAAGGGCGGCTCGATCGAGGCGGGCGGCGTGCCGGTCGCCGAGGACGGCGTGCCGACGCTGACGGCCGATCCCAATGCGATCCAGGACATCGGCGAAGCGGTGCGCGGCGTGCTGCAGAACGTCAACAGGCTGGTTCTTGAAAACCAGGAAACCCTGCACAGCAGCATGACCAACATCGAGGTGTTCTCGAAGAGCCTTGCCGCCAATTCGGCGCGCATCGACAGCATCATGGCCGGCGTCGATGGCCTGATGGGCGAGAAGGGCGAGCTGCAGGCCGCCGCCAAGTCGTTCCGCGAACTGGCCGACAATCTCGACAAGCGCTCTGCCGGCCTGATCATCGACGGCCGCCGCACGCTGGCCGACATCAGCCGCGCGGTGAACAACTTCGACCGCAACCCGACCCGCGTGCTGTTCGGCGCGGGGCAGAAGGACGTTGCACCGGCTCCGCCGCCTCCGGCTCCAACCCCGGTCCGAAGTCCCGCCGACGCCCGCGCGCGGCAGCGGTAGGGGTTTCACCTCGCCCGCTTGCGGCGAGTGGCGTTGAGGCATCCACGCAATCTCTCAACTGGTCGTCCCCGCGAAGGCGGGGACCCATACTCCCTGAGTTCTCGATTTGAGGGAGATGCCGGAGCAATCTTCTCGCCATCATCAGGATGTTCGGTGGTTATGGGTCCCCGCCTTCGCGGGGGCGACGATTGGGTGTGATGCGACAGCGTGCGCCACTTCAACTTTCCGATTCAACTATCAAACAGCCACGCATGATTGCTCTCGCGATTGATCGCGAGTTGATCTGTTAGTTGCCCCGGACAACGAGGGGCATGGAGCGCCGCGAGGCGCACCTTGTGTTCGTTTCGCTCCCGGCATCGCGTGCGAGGCGATGGTCTTCCGGAAGCGCATCGCCTTGCGGCGCTCCACTGCGGCGATTTTGGGCGAGGGGACCGTACTTCCGGGTGCGGACGGGGGAGGTACTCGACCCCTGATCCGGACGGCTTTCGCCGCCTTCGTCCGCTCCGCGTCCAGCCGGCGAACGGCAGAGCCACATAGTTGGCCCGGACGGTGACCCCAGCCTCCCGAACGCGTGTTTGCGAGACACACGCGCAGGCGCCGCATCCTGCTCCGCTTCAAAGCGCCCTCGAGAAGCGCCCCTCACGAACAGGACATGGCGAACTTAAGCGCGGTACGGAGCGCGTGGATACGTATCCCCATCACGAAATGTTGCAGCCCGTCATTGCGAGGAGCGAAGCGACGAAGCAATCCAGCTTTTGCGGCGGCAAGTGAAGATGGATTGCTTCGCTGCGCTCGCAATGACGAGTGGTGATACATGCCCAACGAAAAAGCGGAGGCCGTGAAGCCTCCGCTTTTCGTATGGTTGTCGAAGGGGGTCTGAGCTTACCCCAGCCGGCCCGCAGCGTGAGCGAGCAGGGTGTAAACGAGGCCCGTTTCCGACACGAGGTGGCTGCGCAGGGCCGCCGGTCCGCGCTCGTCGCGCGAGACTTCATCCAGCAGGCGTTCGAACTCGTTGATGTAACGGTCCACCGTCTGCTTGAAGGCGCGGTCGGCGCGATACTTGCGGGCGACCTCGTCGAACGCCTTCTGTCCGGCCGGCGTGTAGAGCCGCTTCGAGAACGCCTTGCGCTCGCCGCGTTGATAGCGATCCCACATTTCCGCTGCGAGTTCGCGGTCCACGAGCCGGGCGATGTCGAGCGACAGCGCTTCAAGCGGGTTTGCGGACTGACGCGGAGCGGACGGCGCGGCACGGCCGCGTGCGCCGTCATCGTCCGAGCGGTTCAGCAGGTCGGACAGCCAGCCGTCGTTGTTGCCGCCATTGCCGACCGGGGAGACCGATGGCGCTTCGGTGCGGCGCGGTGCAGGGCTGGCCGGGCCGAACTCCGGCGCGGGCAGGCTGGAGGCGCTGGCAACGTCGCGAGGCCGCTGCGGCGCGGACCGCGATACGGTCTCGGCGCGGCCGCCGGCTGTCGCCATCACGGTTTCTTCCTCGCGATAGACGGTGCGGGTGGTCGGCGCCACGTCGAGGCCCTTGCCGTGGCGGGCGACGATGCGGTTCAGCTCGGCCAGCGCTTCGACCTGGTCGACGATGACCTTGCGCATCTGCGCGGTGCTCTCAGCCGCTTCCTGCGGCACTTCGAGAACGCCGCGGCGCAGTTCGGCGCGGGTGGCGTCGAGTTCGCTGTGCAGTTCGGAGGCCATCTGCTTCATGCCGTGCACGATGGTCGCGAACTTGTCCGCGGCTTGACGGAACATGTTCTCCGCCTCGCGGGTGCCCTGGTCGTACAGTTCGGCCATGGCTTCGGAGGTTTGGCGGCGCTCGTCCTCGACGGCCATGCGGACCGCTTCGAACTGGCGGCTGACTTCAGCCGAGCTGGAGCCCGCGGTCTGCGCCACGATCTGCGCGATGTCGCGCGCCCGCGTCTCGGCTGCGGCGAGCGAGTCGTCGAGCAGGTTGGTGAAGCGCGAGAGGCGCTCGTCGAGATCGTGCGTCCGCAGGTCAATGCTGGACACCAGCGATTCCAGCAGGGCGTTACGGTCGGCGACGGAGTCGCCGGCGCGCTCGTTGCTCCGCTCGATCAGGGTCGCAGCTTCAACCAGCGCGCGGCCATGGTTCTCGAACTGCGCCGAGAGCGCGTTGAGATTCTCCAGCGCCCCCGATGTCTTGGACGTGAAGGTTCCGAGCTGCTGCTCCAGCGCGTTGGTGGATTCGCCGTTGCGGCTGGTGACGTCGTTCATCGTCGAGACGAACTCCGCGACCCGCGTAACCAGCGTGCGCTCGAGCGAGTTGAGGTTGTCGTGAGCGCCGGTGAGCACTTCCTGGAGCAGGATGTTGCCCTCACGCAGCCGCTCGAACAGGGCGAGCGTGTCGGTGCGCAGGATCTTGCTGGTCTCCTGCAGCTCGTTGATGGTCGAGGTCGCCACCTGACGCGACTGGTCGATCGCCGCGCGCGAGGTCTGATCGATATCCTTCAGCGATTTGCTGACGGCGCCGATCGCGATCTCGCTGGCGGTATTGATCTGGCGGGCCAGATCCGAGGAGTTGTTCATCATCGCGACGGTGAAGGCGCCGCCGTGGTTCTCGATCGACTTCAGCGCGGAGTCCGCAGCGCTGCCGATGGTGGACGAGATCTCCGCAGCCTTGCTGCCGAGAGCTTCGACCAGCGCGCCGCGGCGGCTGTCGACCAGCTGCGCCAGCTGTTCGGTCTGCTCGCGGACGCCGTCGGTGATGGCTTCGACCTTGCCGTTGAGGGTCGAACCGAAGCGGTCGGTCGAGACCGCGATGGTGCGCTCGATCTCGGCGGAGGCCGACTTGATCTGCGAGGTCGCACCGGTCGATGCGACTGTAAGGGTGTTCTCGGCTTCGCGCGCCGCCATCTGGATGGTGCGCTCGAGGTCGCCGGAGACCGCCTTGAGGCTGGTGCCCACGTCGCCGGAGATGCCGCGAAGATGCGAGCCGATCTCGCCGGAAATATCCCGGAGCTGGGTGCCGACCTCGCTGGTGATGCCACGGAGCTGCGAGCCCACTTCGCCCGACACGGTCTTCAGGTCGGTGCTGACTTCGCCGGACACGGCCTTGAGCTGGCTGCTGACATCGCTGGAGAGCGCGATCAGCGACTGCTGGGCGGTGCGTGCGCCTTCCTGGATCGTGGTCGAGGTGTTGGACATCAGGCCGGTGAGGGCACGCTCGGCTTCCTCGACGCGGGCCTTGATCGCCTGGGTCATCTCTTCCGAACGCGAGCCGATCGCATCGGCGGCGTGATGGCCGCTGGTGGTGACGCGGTTGGCCGCAGCCTCGACCCGCGTATCGAGCAGGTTCTCGAACTGCGCGACGCGCGCGCTGATGTCGGAGGCGAGGGCGCTGACGTTGAATCCCAGGTTGCCCTGGATGTCCTTGATGCGCTCGCTCATGGCGTTTGCCATCTGGTCGACGCCGCTGGTCAGCAGGCTCATCACCTGAGCGCCGCGCGCCTCCATGGCCTCGGCGATGGTTGCGGAGCGGTTCTCGACCACCGACGCGAAGGCTGCTGCGCGGCTGTCGAAGGTCTGCACCATAGAGGCGGTACGGGTATCGACCGTGTCGGCAAACGCCGCCGTGCGGGTATCGATGATGTCCGCGAAGGACGCGGTGCGGGTTTCGACGATGTTCGCCAGCGCCGCAGTGCGGCTGTCGAGGGCATCGGTGATCGCAGCGGTACGGGCATCGACGATGGTGGCGAAAGCTTCCGCTCCGGTGTCGACCCGTTCGGTGATCGCGGTGGTGCGCGCATCGATCAGATCGGCGAAAGCCGTGGTGCGGCTGTCGATCGTATCGGTGAACGCGGTGGTGCGGTAGTCGATCGATTCCTTGAACGCCGCGGTCTTGTCGTTGATCGTTTCGGTGAACTCGGAGGCGCGGGTGTCGAACACCTTGGCGATTTCGGCAGAGTGCTCACTGAGCTTCTCGGTGAACGCCGTGGCACGGGTGTCGAATACCCGGGCGATTTCGGCGGAGTGATCGCTGAGCTTCTCGGTGAACGCCACGGCGCGGCTGTCGATCGCGTCGGTGAAGGCGCTGGTGCGCGCATCCATCACCGTGGTGAAGGACGCAGCGCGGTTGCTGACCGTGTCGCCGAATGCGGCGGCGCGGGCATCGAACGATTCCTCCAGAGCCTTGGTGCGGGTCGCAACCGTCTCGTCGAGCGAGTTGACGGTGGAGAGCAGCGAGGTGTCGAGGCGGTCGACGCGACTTTCGATCGCGGCCTTGAAGCCGGCGAGGCTGGTGTCGAGCTTGGAGTGGATTTCGTCGCGATGCGTGGTGACGCGGGTATCGAAGGTGTCGACATAGGCCTTGAGGTTGTCGGCGAGGCCCTGGGTATGCTCGCCCATGCGTTCGACGATCTCGCCGCCATAGGTTTTCACCGTGCGATCGAATTCGGCGATGTGGCGGGTGATGAGGGCGCCGAGCGTGCCGCTGTCGCGCGCGAACTTCTCGGCCAGTTCGTTGCCGTGTTCCTTGACGATGCCGTCGAACAGGCCGATCTGGTTGCTCAGCGTCTCGTGGGCGGTTTCGGTCTGGCTCACGACCTTCGCCACCAGCGTATTGATGGTGACGTCGAGCGCTTCGCCGGCCTTCTCGCCGCTGGTCAGAACGCGGTCGGCAAGGCGATTGCCGGCCTCATCGATCTGCTCGGACAAGGTGGCGCCACGGACATCGAGCTCGGACAGCAGGGACTCGCTCGAAACCCTCATCGATTCGACGATTTTGTCGGTACGGTCCGCGACGCTGGCGATGATTTCCTCGGAACGCGCGGCGATACCGTCGACGATGGTCGCCGAGCGCTGTTCGAACTCGCCGGTCATCTTGTCGAGGCGTTCGTTCAAGGCGTCGTGGACGCGGTCGGCGAGGTCCGCGAATTCCTCATGGACGTGGCCGGTCTTGAAGTTGAGGCTGGCGGTCAGCTTTTCGCTGGCGTCGAGCACGCTGGCCGCGGTCTGGGTGCTGGCTTCCTCGAGGCGGTCGAGCAGGTCGCCGCCGCGTTCGCCGAGCGCGATGATCATGTTGTCGCCGGCGCTGGAGAGGGCGCGGGTGATGTGCTCGCTGCGCTCTTCGAGAGCGCCGGTGATGCTGCTGGCCACTTCATCGACGCGCGAGGCGATGGCGTCGCTGATCAGGGCAATGTCCTGACGCAGATCGATCTGCACGCCGGAAATGGCGTTGCGGACCTGCTCGGCCTGGCCGACCAGGTTGTCGCGCTGGACGGCGATATCCTGGAGCAGGGCGCGGATGCGCACTTCGTTGTCGCTGTAGGCGCGCTCCAGCGAGGAGACTTCGTTGGCGACCAGCGCTTCGAGTTCGCCGGCGCGCGCGACCGCGCGCTCGACGCCGTCGCCCATGGCGGCGACTTCGCGGCGGATCGCCTGACCCACGGTCACGATGGCGCCGTTGGCGACATGCTCGGGTTCGGAGAAACGGACGGCCATCTGCGCCATCGACTGCGCGATCATGCTCATTTCCTGGCTGCGCCATGCCATGCTGGCGATGAAGTAGAACAGCAGCAGGGGGGCAACGAGAACGGCGATCAGGCCGATCAGCGCCAGGAAGCCGGCGCTGCCCTGGCCGACGATTGATTCGAGTGCGGGCAGGAAAGCGAACGCAAGGAAGCCGACGCCTGCGATCCACAGGCCCGAGAACAGCGTTGCGACAGTATAGGCGTTGCGCCGCGGGCGGCCCTTCTGAATGGTCTGGAGAATGGCGCCGATGGTTTCGCGGTCGTCATTGGCGGGACTGCGGTCGAAGCTCGGGACGCCGAGGTCGTCGGCAACAGGCGAACGCAGGTCGGCCCCGCGGCTGGCAGCGCCAAGCGACGGTTCGTTGCGCGCGAGGTTGTCCCGACTGCTGTCGGAGGGAGGCAGATCGCCGATGTTCAGAGCTTCCTGGATCGCCGAAAGGGCGGCTTCAGTTGGATCCTTGACCTTCGGATTTTTCGCCATGTGTCCCGCACGCCTTTATTTTTTACGCATCCGCAAGTGGCACCGCAGCCAGGGCTGTGCGCCGTCGAATGTTCCCCGATACCGGTAGACGAAACGAAGTTACGTCGCCGATTTGTCCCGCCGGTTGTCCCGCACTTCCGCAAACATCCTATTGGCTCGGTGGGTCGAATGAAATGGGATGGGTTAATAGATTTTTAATCATCGTTAACACCGGCACGGTTAACGCTTTCAGAAATCAACAGTTTTCAAAAGCACTTTGGTATTTCTAGGCGGCGAAGCGGCGAAAACATGGCTAAATCGGGGCGAATACCTGATACATTTCGTTAACCATTGGTGTGATTGCCTGACGGTGTTTCCGGCCGGATTCGATCCGGCGCCGTCAGCAATTCGGATGGGTCATGTCACTTAACCTGGAGCGGTTGAACTGGATGCCGTCACCACCGCTCGTTCCAGAAGAGACCGCCATCGACGTCCAGCATCTCGGGCGCATGACGCTCGGCGAAGCTGCGCTTGAAGCCGAAGTTCTCGGGCTTTTCTCGGCTCAAAGCGCCGATCTGGTCGGCCGGCTCAAGACAATTCCCGCCGACGCCGCTGCGCTGGCGCATACGCTGAAGGGGTCCGCGCGGGCCATTGGCGCATTCCGGGTCGCAGAGGCCGCTCTGGGTGTCGAAGCCGCCATGAAGAACAATGGCGACGTCGCGGGCGCGATCACCCTGCTTCAGCACGCGGTCGAGGAAGCCAGGGCCGCGATCGGCCATATGTTGAGCAGGTCCTGACCCGGTCTTTCCGCACGGCTTTTATCCCCCGGCAAAGCTGGCATCTGGCGGATTGACCCGTTATAGGACGTCTCCAACTGAATTATCCGGGCAGCACGACAAATCATGGTCAAAATCAACTTCATCGATCACGCAGGTACCACCCGTTCCGTGGACGTGGAGGCCGGCGCGACCGTCATGGAAGGCGCGATCCGCAACGCGATTCCCGGCATCGAAGCCGAGTGTGGCGGCGCATGCGCCTGTGCGACGTGCCATGTGTATGTTGATGAAGCCTGGCGCGAGAAGGTCGGATCGCCGACGCCGATGGAAGAGGACATGCTCGACTTCGGCTACGACGTGCGGCCGAACTCGCGGCTGTCGTGCCAGATCAAGGTGACCGACGAACTCGACGGACTTGTGGTGTCGACGCCCGAACGTCAGGCGTAGTATCTTCATCCTCTGCCGGACCAGCCGGCGGCGGGATGTTCCTGACGATAATCCATTCGATAATCGCGGTGACAAGGCCGACCACGAACGCGGCCACCACGATACGCGTGTCCGCCTGCATCAGCATCGCAACGATGCCGAAGATCCAGATCGCGCCGGTCAGCCGGAGCGCGATGGCGAGCGTCGGTGGCAGGTCCTGCATGGCGGCGATCTCAGAACGGCACTGATGCGCGGGCGCGATAGGTCCAGAGGGCTGCGCCGCTGCTGCTGCCAATCCCGCCGCGCTCTGCGCCGATCGAGATCTGCGCGCCGTTGGTGAACTTCAGATTTGCGCCGCCTGCGGCACGCGCCGACCAGCCGTCGAGAATGGCGGCCGATACGGTTGCGAGGCTGGCGGCCGAAACGGCCGCAGTGTCGCCGTTGAAGTAGTAGTCGCCATACAATCCCACATACGGCGCGACGGCGACCGATGACCACATCACCGGATAGGCGAGCCGCAGCCCCGCGCTGGCACGGCCTGTAGTGAAGTCGCGCGCGGTTTGAACCGTGCCGAGCGTGTCGGTGTAGGCGTTCTCGTGCTCCCACAGCGCGTAGATGCGCGCCGACGGTTCGATCATCAGGCCGTAGGTTTCATACTTGCCGGTCAATCCGCCCGACACCAGCCAGCGATTGCCGGTGAATGAGCCGGAGGCAGTGCCCGCGGTGCCGTCATAGCCGAGGCCGGAGTATCCGACCGCGGCATCGAAGCGGATGGTCTGGGTGATCTTCCAGCCGAGATAGCTGCCGACCGTCCAGCCGTCGCCCTTCATACGGCCCTGCAACTGATCCGAACGATAGTCGAATGTCTCGTAGCCGCCGAATGCGCCGATCAGGAAGTTCGGCGCGAGCCTGCGCGTGAGACCGGCAAGCACGTTGATCTGGTTGCCATAGAGGGTCGACGTGCCTGCACCCGCCGCGCTCCATCGCTCGAGCGTTGCACCGCGTGCTTCCGCCCAGCCAAGCCAGTCGCGCGGTTCGACGAAACGCTTCGGAGCCTTGACCGGACCGGCATAGGCGAGGGCATCGAAAGCGTCGTTGACGCGCGACTTGTCCGAGGTCGCGCCGAACGGAGCGGCCGAACTCACCTTTGACGAAGCCTTCGGATCGTCACTGCCGCTGTCGGCGGCGAAGTTGAAACGGATGCCGCTGTTGTTCGGGCTGACCAGCGATCCGCCGTCGTCGGCGAAGCCTTCGTTGACGGCATTGTCGATCGCACCGGAGATCGCCTGACCGGAGAACTGGCTCACCACGGGTGTGGCCATGGCTTGCAGCGCGCGCAGCTTCAGGCTGTCTGCGGGAATGTTGATCGACTGCATCAGCGGCGATGATGTGCCGCTCGTAAAACCGGGGCTGCCGCCGTAACTCGCGGTGATGGTGTGACTGCCCAGCGCCAGCGCGGACGTGGTGAGCGTTGCGACGCCTGCAGACACGCTGGCGCTGCCGAGCGTTGTCGCTCCGTCCATGAAGGTCACGGTGCCGCCGTTCGGCGCACCAGCGCCGCTTGTGACGCTCGCGGTGAATGTCACCGGCTTGCCCACGTCGCTTGGATTTTGCGACGACGCCAGCGTTGTCGTGGTGGTGGACAGGCTGATGGTCTGGGACAGGGCGGAGGATGTCGAACCGTTATTGTTGGCGTCGCCACCATAGACTGCGGTGATGGAATGCGGTCCCGCAGACAGGGCCGAGGTCGAGAAGGTGGCGCTTCCCGCCGATACAATTCCGGAGCCGAGCAGCGTCGCGCCGTCAAAGAACTGCACCGTACCGGTGGGATTGGTGCCGGTGACTGTCGCGGTGAACGTTACGGATTGTCCGAACGGGCTCGGATTGGCGCTCGAGCCGAGTGTGGTGCCTGACGTCCCCGCGCTGACCGTCACCGGAAAAGTGGGCGCAGCGTTCGCGTAGTTCGTATCGCCGCTGTAGTTCAGGCTCACGGTGAAGTTGCCCGCGGCCGCATAGGTATGCGTCGTGCTGGCGGTTCCACTGCTCAGCGTGAGAACTGCGTTGGATGAACCGTCACCGAAGTTGATCGTCGCCGTGCCGGTCGGAGCCGGCACCCCCGACGCGCCAGGGACCGTCACTGAAAATGTTGACGCCTGGCCCACGACAGCGGGCGACGGCGTGATGTTCAGACCAGGCGAACTGGTGACCTTGTTGACGGTCTGCGTCATGCTGGCCGAGCTTGCGACATAGTTGGTGCTGTCGCCGCCATAGTTCGCGGTCACGGTCTTATTGCCCGCTGTCGCATAGGTATGGCTGATGGATGCCGTGCCGCCGCTGAGCGTGACGGGTATTGCCGCTGTGCCGTCGCCGAAGTCGAAGGTGACGGTGCCGTTCGGGGTGCCGTTCGATGCGGTGCCGGTCATGGTGGCGGTGAAGGTTACCGATTGCCCGGCGATGCTCGGACTTCCGCTGCTCTGGATTTCCGTCAGGCTGGCATTGGCCGGGCCGGGCGTACAGGTGACCGTGATCCAGTTCGAGCCGCCGCCGGAGCCATTATTGTAGATGTAGGCGATGATGGAGGACTCGTTGCCAGCAGCCGTCAGCGTGAAGGTCGAGAAGTTCGGAGGATTGCTGCGCTGCGCGCTCCTCTGGCTGCCATCCGTGAACACCAGGTAGACCAGGCCCAATGAGCCGTCATTGGTGCGGGATGTCGTGGTCAGCAGATCGCCGGGGGCGAAACGCTTGCCGGTGATGCTATGCGAGGCCATCGGCGTTGAAGTGGACGCGGAGACGTCGAGTTCGCCGTTGTTGACGGCGTCGCAGCCTGCCGATGCCCATGCGTTTGCCGTGACCGAGACCGCCAGAAGGCCACCCGTCAACAGCGCGAACGCGGCTCGCTTGATCGCCGCGATCCTCTCAACGCACCCCATGCCCCACCCATTACTCCATGCTCCGTCGCTAACCCGGCGGCGGAGGTCTCAGCAGGAAACGTGTGGCAGATCGATGTGGAGACGTCTTCTCATTGCGCGCACGCGTTCTGTCCGGATGCCTAAAATCCGAATCTTTTCCGGCTTGTGGCGCGGCGGCCACATCGTGCGGTACGAGAAATTTTTTGGTGATGAAATGGAAGCGCGAAAATACGGGCGCAACAAATTCTTACGTCATGAAAGGTGACGTCAAGCCTCGCCGATACGCTCTCCAACCGCCTCAAACTACCAAAGGCGCGTGCGGGCCGTCTTCTCACTCCGCGCAAACGCCAAACTTTTTCGCGCTGCACGCGCCGTGTGATCTCAGAACGTCTGACTGACGCCGAGGCGGGAGACGTAAGTGACCACCTGACCGGGCGTGAGCGAAGCCGTGACCGAGGCGGTGACTGCGCCGTTGGTCCAGGCCGGCAGGCGCACACCGCCGCCGACTTCCGTCCAGTCCCTTGCCGACGACAGGCCGGGCGAGGTGAAGCCGAACGGCGCATCGATCAGCGTGCCGGTGATGCTTGCGCCCCTGCCGCTGTCGAGGCGATGGCCCCACGCTGCCGTGCCCCAGACCCAGCTATTCGGCGCGAAGGTGTAGCGGAGATCGCCGCCGACGCGCGAGACCTGCGAGGTCGAAATGAAATCATCAAAGTTCGAGGCGAACACGCCATTGGTCTCGCCGTAACCTCCGAAGCGCGTTTCTGCGAACGTGTAGGAGGCGAACGGCGTCACCGTGACCTGCGGCAGAACCGCGAAGCCCCAGCCGATGCGCGCGGTGGCGCCATAGCCGTTGCCCGACGCTGAGCCGGTCGATGATGCCGGTGTGACGCCGTTGAGATAACCGCGTGTGATGTCGCCCCTCAGCGTGATCAGGCTGCCGCCGAGCAGCCATTGCAGGCCCGTGTCCGGTGTGCGTGCGATGAATGCGCCCAGCGCGCCTCCGAACATCTTGGCATTGCCGTGATAGACCATGTCGGTCTTCACGTAGTTCGCCGACGCGGTGAATCCGGCGACAAGACCGAACGGCAGATCGGCGGTGAGGCCGAGTGTGCCCGATGCAATTGGGTCGCTGTCGTAAGCACCGTAGCCAAAAACAGAATAGGGCGTGCTGCGGCTGCCCTGAGTCTGATACGCCTGCGTCGCGTATTCCTGCATGGTGCCGAGCACGCCGCCGATCGCGGCGTTGGCGGTCTGTCCGACGGCGGACTGGCCTGTGTAGGAACTGGCCATCTGGTCGTAGGTCGTCAGCCCCTGACAGATCACGGACTGGCAGCGGGCAATGTAATACCCCTGCCAGCTCCCACCTGGACCGGTGAGTTGGCCGACGGTGATCTTGCCGTCGGCGGACATGTAAGCCGTTTGGCCCAGAATGAAGCCAGGTCCCGGACTTACGCCACTCGCGGCCAGGAGATCGGACAGTTTTTGCATGCCGGTAGCCTGCGTCCATCGAAATGCAAATCCAAAACCTCCGCCGCCCGTGCCGCTGGAGCCGCCCGCCACGATCGAGCCGTCGGCGCTGACGGCAACGGCGTTGGAATAGACGCCACCTGGCAGCGTGCCGAGATCCTGCATGCCGGTAGCCTGCGTCCAGCGAAAGGCGTGCTGATTCCCAGTGCTATCCACGACGGCACCTCCGACGATCACGGAGCCATTGGCACTGACGGCGTTTGCAAAACTGTTTCCTCCGGGCGCTGTCGGCAGCGAACCGAGGCCGACCATGCCGGTCGCCGTGGTCCAGTACATCGCCTGGTATTGCTGTAGACCGGCATTGCCCACGTAGCCGACGATTGTGGTCCCATCCGCTGAAATGGCGCTCGCGTGGCTCAACGAATAACCCGGCAGGAAACCGAGGCCCGTCATGCCCGTGGCCTGGGTCCAGCGAAAGGCCTGCCAACCTCCGAGGTTACTCTGAGCAAAGCCCGCGACGACATTCGTGTCGGCGCTCATGGCGGTGGCGAAGCTTTCGATATAATTCTCGAGCGAGCCTCCGGGTCCGAATGCGGCGCCGGTATGAAGGTCGGTAAAGGCGCCGTTCGCATAACGGATCGCGTGGCCGGTGACATAGACTGGCCCCTGAAATTGCCCATAACCGACCCAGACCGTTCCGGTATCGTTGATCGCCGACGCAGTGGTCTGGAGAGTCGGGTCGGCGAACACCGGCACCAGGGTGAAGGTGCCGTTGCTGTAAATCCAACCGCGATAATTGTTGGAGCCGCCGTCAGTAACGCCAACAAGGAATTGCCCGTTACGGCTCATACCCCAGATCGAGAAGGGATCGCTGGCAAGCCCGGTGAGGACCTCCATCCCGTCAACGGCCTGGGCTGTGGACGGAATGGCAAGCGCGGCCAGCGCCGTGCCAGCCAGCAGCGCGGCGCGCCATCGTGAACGCGTTAAAAGTCCAGCCTCAGCCATTGACCGCTTCCCAACCGGCTTTGGCCTACCAAATCGGGAAAAAGCCGTCTTCTCACTGCGTGCAAACGCTCGGCCCCAAGGCTCAAAAAGAGAGTCTTTTCAGGCTTGTGGTCCGGGTGCCACAGGGTTCACGCGTTGAGAGACATCGCCCGGACATCGCCCGGCGTCATGCCGTAGGCGCTGCGGAACACCCGGTAGAACGTCGCGATGCTGTCAAAGCCGCAGGCATAGGCAATGTCCGCGACCTGCCGCGCCGGTGTGAGGCCGAGCAGCCGGCGTGCTTCCTTGAGGCGCATCGCTGTCAGCGAGCGTGCGAACGACAATCCCGTCGGCTCGAACAGCACATGCACCTGCCGCAGCGAGATCGCGAGTTCGGCGGCGACGCTCGCCGATGTCAGATCCGGGCGGTGCAGATCGCGGATCATGATCTCGCGCGCCGCGTGAAGAAATCCCGCGCGAAGCGCGGCGCGTCCCTCGGGCGAGCCTTGCGCAAGGCGGCCTCGTGCGATCAGGGCAAGGCGGGCGATGGATTCGATCTCGCCCGATGCCTGAAACGGGTCGTGCTCCAGTGCGCTCAGCGTCGCCTTGATCAGCCGAGTCAGGCGGGCGCCCTGCATCAGCGGTTCAGGAAAAAGATCGTGGGTTCGCGCGCCGAGCGCGAGATCATTCGTGAGCGGAATCTTCAATGTGCGGAAATCGAAGCCGTCCGATCGTTCCGGCGTTCCCGCGAACATCATGTTGGAGTGGCTGATGGTGACATCGCCTTCGCGCACCAGATGCACGCGGTCTCCCTTGATCTTCATCCAGCCCGGCCCGCGGATCTGCAATCCGATGCTCAGACTGTCGCTCGAGACGCGCGCGATGTCGGCCGGTGTGCGGCTGACGCGATAAGACGATGCCGTCATCTCCGCCAGCACGGCGTCTCCGATCGGTGTCGCGGAGAACCGGCCCTGGAAGCTGTCGCGTTTCTCACGCTCCAGTTCGATGGTGACGCCGAACAGACTCTTGCCGCGCACTTCGCACCAGTGGTCGAAGCGATCCTGCGGACGAAGGTCGTCGGTGGAGAAACTCAGCATTGGAAAAGACGATCAGTCGAGGACAGCGGCCGTGCGCGCATCGCTCGGCGTGATGCCATAGAGATTGCGGAACACGCGGTAGAACGTTGCGGAGCTGTCGAACCCGGACGCCTGCGCGATCTCCGCCACAGGTTGTGCCGGGGCGTTCCTGAGCCGCCGCAGCGCTTCTTCGGCGCGCATCGCGGTCAGCGTGCGTGCGCAGGACATGCCCGTCGGTTCGAACAGCAGATGCAGTTTCCGCAGCGAGATGCCGAGTTCGGCGGCGACCGCTGCCGGTGTCAGGTTCGGGCGATACATGTTGCGCGCGAGAATGTTGCGGGCCGCATGCAGGAATCCGAACCGCAGCGCGGCGCGGCTTTCCGGCGAACCGTGCCGAACGCGGCCTTGCGTCAGCAGTGCCAGCTGCGCGAGGTGATCGACGGCGAGATCGAGATCGTTGTCGGAATTCCTGGCACAGTCCGCGGCCAGTGCGGCCAGCGAAGCGGACATGACGGTTTTCAAGCGCGGATTGTCGCTCAGCAGCGACGGCGACAGACCTCGCGCCGCGTGGACGAGGTCTTCGCGGCCGGTGAACGGAATTTTCAGAACGCGAAGATCGAAGCCGTGCGCGGTGGCCGGACGGGTCAGGTAGGGCAGGTCGGTGTGGCTGATGGCGATGTCGTTCGCCGCCACCACGAACTCGCCGCCACCCTTGCTGTTGAACCAGCTTGCGCCGCCTAGCTGCTGATAGATGCAAAGGCTGTCGCCGGGTGCGCGGGAGATATCGGCGATGGAGCGCGACACCCAGTAGGATGACGCCTGCATCTCGCTGATGATCGCGCCGCCTGCGGGGACTGCCGAAAATCGTCCTCTGAAATTCTGTCGCTCATGCGGTTTCAGCGAGATCGTCACGCCGAAAAGATTGCGGGCACGTACTTCGCACCAGTAGTCAAACCGATCCTGTGGACGGAGATCGTCGGTGTTGAAGCTGAGCATGACGGACGACTGGCCCGGTTGTCGCAAGTTCGCCTTAAAGATTTAGAGGCGAACGGCCACGGCGGCAACAGCAATTGCGGGGCAGGTTGTCGCTATGCGCGCAGCAGCCAGGGCTGAAATCGCTCGATGATCTCGGGCGTCAGCGGGGTCGGTTTGCGGGTCGTGGCGTCCACCAGAACCGTGACGGCTTCCGCCGAGGCGGTGCAGACATCGCCCGCGAAGACCACCTGCGCGAAGGTCGCCGAGGTCCGCCCGAGCTTCGAGACGCCGATGCCGAGTTCAAAGCTCCCGGGCCAGTGCATTTCGGCGCGGAAATCGATGGCGAGATGCACCAGCATCCAGCTCAGGCCCTTCGGCATCAGGCCGCGATCGCCGCTGCGCAGCAGGGTGACGCGCGCCGTCTCGAAATAGGTTGAATACACCCCGTTGTTGACGTGCTTGTTCGGATCGAGGTCGCCGTAGCGGACATTGTCGGCCAGGCGGAACGGGTAGTTTTCAAGCTTGAACTGAGGTTTCGGGCGGGTCGGTGCATCCACGTCTTCGGTCTCCGGTTTGGGTCCTGCATAGCGGGAAATGTCGCCGCCTCACAAGGCGCGGAGGCAGCGGGCGGGGCCGAATATGACTTCCCCCGGGGGGCCGGTTTGGTTAGACAATGCCGTCAAAAGCGGCATTTTCCGCCCCGCACCTCGATCTTTCTCCATCACAGACCGGAACGAGCATGACCGACACGATCAAAACTGATGTCCTGATTATCGGCGCCGGCCCTTGCGGCCTGTTCGCGGTGTTCGAACTGGGCCTGCTCGATATGAAGGTGCATCTGGTCGATATTCTCGACAAGCTGGGCGGACAGTGCGCCGAGCTTTATCCCGAGAAGCCGATCTATGACATTCCGGCAATTCCGATGGTGACGGGGCAGGGCCTCACCGACGCCCTGATGGAGCAGATCAAGCCGTTCAATCCGACCTTCCATCTCAACGAGATGGTCGAGACCATCGAGAAGATCGGCGACCCGCTGTTCCGCGTGAAGACCGATGCCGGTCAGGTGTTCGAGGCCAAGGTCGTGGTGATCTCCGCAGGCGGCGGCTCGTTCCAGCCGAAGCGTCCGCCGGTGCCCGGCATCGAGGCCTATGAAGGCAGCTCGGTGTTCTACGCGGTCCGCAAGATGGAGCAGTTCCGCGGCAAGGATCTCCTGATCGTCGGCGGCGGCGACAGCGCGCTCGACTGGGTGCTGAACCTTCAGCCGATCGCCAGGCGTGTGACGCTGCTGCATCGCCGTGACGATTTCCGCGCAGCGCCGCACAGCGTCGATCAGATGCGCAAGCTCGTTGCCGCCGGCAAGATGGACCTGAAGCTCGGACAGGTCACCGCGCTCGAAGGCGAGAACGGCGTGCTGTCCGGCGCGCTGGTGAAGGGCAACGACAACGAGATATCCAAGGTCGAGTGCAACACCATGCTGCCGTTCTTCGGGCTGACCATGAAACTCGGCCCGGTGGCGAACTGGGGCGTCAAGCTCGAGAACAATCTGGTGCCGGTCGATACCGAAGCGTTCGAGACCAACGTGCCCGGCATCTTCGCCATCGGCGACATCAACACCTATCCCGGCAAGCTGAAGCTCATTCTCTCCGGCTTCCATGAAGGCGCGCTGATGGCGCAGAAGGCGAGCCGCTATGTCTTTCCGGACAAGCGCGTCGTGTTCCAGTACACCACGTCGTCGTCGAGCCTGCAGAAGAAGCTCGGCGTGAACTGACGCAGTTTATGCCTGATGTCATTGCGAGGAGCTTTTGCGACGAAGCAATCCATCTTTTCTTGTGGATTGCTTCGCTTCGCTCGCAATGACGGAATTATCGCTGTTGCGCTGCCGGCGAGAGCGGTTCGCTAATCACTGGTGCTTCCGACAGTCCCAGCCCCAGCACGCTCATTGCGGCGGGAAGCGCCGCGTCCGCCATGGCGGCGTGACCTTCGGCGGTCGGATGGATCGCACCGCCGTAAACGGCGGAGAGGACGCCCCACGTCGCGTCATGAATATCGCCGGGCTGGTTCGGCGCCTTCTGCGCCTGCGGATAGGTCATCGCGGTGAAGTAGCTGTCGTTGGCGTCGCGAATCCAGCGTGCGCGCGGCGCGTAAGCGCGGAAGTCGCTGGCGCCCGCGCCGCAGACCAGCGGATTGTTCGCGGCATCGACGATATCCGCAACGAAGCTGTCGCCCTTCGCCGAGAAACATTCGCGGTCGAACGGCGGGTCGGTCTCTGCGCGTGCGCAGAAGCCGTGATTGGCGAAAGCCGCCTGATGCTGATCGACGAAGGTCATGCGGTCGCGCGCGGGATTGCCGCACAACACGCCGCCGCTGCACGTCGCCAGCTTCTTGAGCGACGGCAGGAATTCGTTCTGCACAAATTCGGTGACGTCAGCGAGACGCTGCGGGTCGGCGTTGAACGAGGGATGAATGTCGAAACCGGCGCGGCCGCCGGCGCAGGGCGCGCCGTTCAGCAGCGACGGGTTCGCGTAGGATGTGTAGATCACGCGCGAGAGGTCGCCGCCGACGAAAGGTTTCAGCGCCTGACGCAGTTTGCTGAAATTCTGCGGCAGTTCGCGTTGCAGGGTGGAGCGTGCCTCGTCGACCGAACTGAGAACGCCGGTGCGCCGTGACAATGCGCGTTCGGTCTGCCGTTCGACAATGACGTCGGCGACAAGTCCCGAGAAGTCGACATCGTTGGCGCCGATCGACAGCAGGATGAGATCAAGTCCGCGATCCGGCTGACGCTTCGTTGCCGCGGTCAGCGCCTCGCGCAATTCGGCGACCTGCGCATTCACCGTGCCCTGACAGGTCAGGCTGTTCTTGCCGACCACGCATTCGCGGGCACGCTGCGCGCCGAACATGCCCTCATCGATCGTCGCGCCGGTGCAGGCCAGCGGCAGGTACGTCACCGCGATCTGCGGGTTCTGCGCGGCCAGCGCGATCGCCATGCGGGTTTGGTAGCTGTAGAGCGAGCGATGGCACGCCGGGTTCATCCATTGCGCACCGGCGCGCTGCCAGTTCTGCAAGCTGGTGCCGTCGGACGTATCGCAGGCGCGGGCGCCCTTGAATCCGGCGCGGCCGGGACGGAAATACATCCCAGCGGGGCCGCCGAGATAGGAGCGGAAGCAGAAACCGTCGTCGGTCAGCGCCACGGGACGATCGGGATTGCCTTCGCCCGATGCGATGGAATCGCCAAGGCCCGCGATGAAAATGTCGCGCACTGCGATTTGCGTGATGACCCGTTGCGGTGCCTCGGACCCGCTTGAGACGTCGACGGTGACGGGCGTCGGCCGGCCGTAGCGTACGCGCAGGTTGATCGGCTCGGCGCAGTCCAGCGTCGACTGCCGCGGCGGATCGCCGTCCTCGAATGTCCATGCGCAGGTCGCGCCGACCGGCACCGCGCCTGTGAGGCGGATCGTGACCGGATGATCGGTGGGCGTGAGATAGCTTTCCTTCACGCCGTCGCGCGTGCAGGGCTCGCTGACACGGCCCGTTGCGTCAATGCACAGGCGTCCGAGTGTGTTGCGCGCCCAGCCGCGGCCGTCGCTTTGCGTCGCCAGTGCCTGTTCGGATTCAAGAATGGTGCGGCCGCTGAGCGACGCGATATGAAGCTGGAAATCGCGCTCCTCGCGAAACAGGCGGAAGCGGTTGCGGACTTCCCACGAAATCTGCATCGCCGTCGTGAGCTGCGGAACGGGCTGTGCAACGGAAGGCGGCACGAGCGGCGTCTGCGCCGTAGCAGCGCCTACCATCGCGCCGCCGAGCGCCGCGATCAGGAGCGATAAGCGGATGACGCGCGACTGGATCATGCTGGTCTTGAAGCCGACGGATGAGGCCAAAATGTGGGGATGTCGCTTGAGCGTAAATCACGCTCCCGAACCCCACAAGCCACATCTTTGTGCGCGGATTACTCCGCGGCCTGCTTCGGCTTCGACTGTGGAGGTGACGATTGCGCGACGGCGGGCGCGGGCTGGAGTTTTCGGCTCTGTTGCCACGGCAGGATGACGCTGAGCCACAATTCCCGGACGCCCATGATCGTGATCGAGGTGGCGAAGGGGATCAGGAAATACAGAATGCGGAAAACGAGCAGGGACGCCAGCAGTTCCTCCTTGCCGAGCATCGGCAGGCCAACAAGCATCGCGGCGTCGAACACGCCGAGGCTGCCGGGTGCGTGGCTGGCGAAACCGAGCAGCGTCGCGAGAATGAAGACGACCGAGAGCGTCACGAAATCGAGGTCGGGGCTCGACGGCGCCAGCAGATACATCGCGAGGGCGCAGAAACCGAGATCGACGACGCCAATCAGGATTTGCAGCACGGTCAGCGGCGCCGACGGCAGATGGACCTTCCAGCCGTCCTTGCCGAGCTTGCGGCGGCCCTGGCCGGTGGCGATCCATGAGAGATAGATCGCGATGCCCGCGAGCAGGCCGATGCCGATCAGCCGGTTGATGCTTTCAGGCAGGAGATCGATCGATGCAGCGGCGGCGGGATGCCAGATCATGCCGATGCCGAGCACGAAGGTGTTGCCAAGCCAGAACGTCAGACCGGAGATGAAACAGATTTTCGCGACATCGATCGCGGTCAGCCCCCAGTCCGAATAGATGCGGAAGCGGATCGCGCCGCCGGTGAACACGGTGGCGCCGATGTTGTGGCCGATGGTGTAGCTGGTGAAGCTCGACAGCGCGGCGATGCGATAGGGTACGTGCATCTTGCCGATCGTGCGCAACGCGAACAGGTCGTAGAACGTCAGGGTGAAGAACGCGCACAGCACGCACACTGCGGCGAGCGCGATCTGGCCTTGCGATTTTTCGGCAAGCGCGGTGAGAACGATCGCCGTGTCCACGCCCTTGAGGGTGCGGAACAGATGCATGATCGCAATAGTGACGATAATCAGGCTGGCAACGATCCCGACCCGTTTCCAGCCAATTCGTTCCCTGAAAACACGCCTGAGCGTGCTCAACAACTGTTGCATTCGTCCTCCCGGCAGGGCGCGTAACCTATAGAAGCCGATTGAGGCGACAGTGAGCAAGCGGCTGCGGCGGTACTCATACGCGAAATCCCACGCTTGGAAAATAGGTCGTTGTGCGGCGCAAAGTGCCGTTATTGCTGGGAAACCGGGGCTGGCTGGACTGTCATCTGCGCTTCATATTAGGCCGGATGCCGCGATTCATCAGTTAGCCGGATATGGGAAACGAAGATGCTGTTGCAAAGGGCGAGACAGCCATTCCATTCCATCGGCGATGCCGATCTTTCAAGGACATTCACGCGCATTCCTGATGAATCGATTTAGCCGGATGGGATCGATGCGGCGCCAGACTACTGATCCAAAAAAGGACGGCATCCGGACTGGTGGCTGAAGCAACAGCTAAAGCAAGCTAACCGCGGCTGCGATTATCGTTAAGGGCCGAATGAGGCAAAAAGCCGCGCGGGTGCATGCCGGCGGTCAGGACCGGCGGAGCGCGAATTTCGCCCCGCAGAACGCCATCACCGCGCCGAGGCCAAGTGCGGCGAGACCTGCGAGCACGCCGGACAGTGTCGGGATCGCGCTCGGTGCTGCCGCGGCCTGACCCGCTGCCGCGAGCATGATGACGCCGACAGCGACCAGAAACTGCCGCAGACGAAGCGAGATCTGGCCGGACACCGCGCTCTGCATCAACGACGCGGAAATGAAGCCAGCCAGAAACGCCACCGCGGCGATCAGCCACCATGCCAGCGCCGCGCGCGCGGGGATCAGCTCCGGCACGTCCGTTCGCCACAGGTCGCCGAGATTGAGATTGAAGCGCTGGATGATGATGTGGATGCCAAGCGCGAGCAGCACGCCGAACAGGATCGATGCGGAGAGAACAATGGGCTGCGAGAAATAGGCAGGCTTGGCCATCAGGGTGTTTCGTCCCGGCGCAATGGGCTGCTAAGACTTGTAGAATAACGGCCGGCTGCTGCGCAAGGCGGCTGTCGGGATCGCGGGTGCCCGCGGCGATTGAAGGATTTTCATGCTTTCGCAGATATTCAGCGCCGGATCGCGCAGCGGAGCCAGCGGCCCGGAGGCCGTCGGTGACGGCACGCAGTATGTCTTCAAGCCGTCTCTTGTCGGGAGTGCTTCGCAACTTGACATCACCGGCGAGGGGCTGTCCTGGCAGATGAAGGGAAAGCAGGGCATCTGGCCGCTGGAGAAGATCGCGGCCATTCGTCTGTCATACCGGCCGGTCTCGATGCAATCGCGGCGATTTCGCGCCGACATCGAAGACACGCGCGGTGAGCGCGTCACGATCTATTCAACGACATGGCACACCGTTGCGCTGATGTCGCCGCAGGATAACGGCTATCGTGCATTCATTGTCGAATTGCACCGGCGCCTTGCGGCCATCGGGAGCAAGGCTGTTCTGGTCGCCGGCATCAATCCCGTGATTTATTCGGCCGGGCTGGTCGTGCTCGGGTTTGTCGCCTTGGCCATGCTGGCCCTGCTGATCCGTGCGGTGATCACCGCGCAGTTGACCGGTGCGCTGTTTCTTGCGGGATTTGCTGCCTGGTTTGCATGGCAGATCGGCGGCTTCATGCGCCGCAACCGGCCGCGCAGCTACACGTTCGACGAATTGCCCAAGGACGTCTTGCCGTAGCGAGACTTGCCATAGCGAGACTGCCGTAACGGGTCTTGCCGTAGCGGAAGGTCAGCTCGGCCGGGCGTCGTTGGCCGGCCCGGCCAAACCTTACCGCCCGATGATGGGGATCACCCTCCGGCGGCGCGCGAACTTAGTCCATGATGACGCTGGAGAGAAGTCAGCCCGACGCGAAAACCGTTTTGTGATCGGTTCGGCGCTCTAATGTCGCACCACGAGCACTGAGCATTTTGCATAGCGGACGACATGTCCCGCGTTTGAGCCGAGAAAATAACTCTGCATCGATGGCCGATGCGATGTCATGACGATGAGGTCCGCGCCGATGTCGGCGGCTTCCTCGAGCACCTCGTGATAGATGCCGCCCTGCCGCACCGTGACCGAGATGCGGTTGCTGTCGATTCCGGATTCGCGCGCCACGATCGCCAAAGCCTCCTCGGACGACTGGCGCTGCTGGATCTCGAAATCGGGCGGGACATATTCCGCCAGCATCACCGGCGTGATCGGCATCACGTTGACCAGCCGTACCAGTCCGCCAGAGGATTTCGACAGGGACGCCGCTGTCTCGATGGCCGGTTTTGCGAGATCGGTGTCGGCAAGGTCGATGGGCACGAGGATGGATTGAAACATCGGTCTCTCCGGTCGCAACAGATTCTGTTTTGACGCGTTTCCTTCACGCGAACCGGGATCCAACCTCGGGTCAAGCCCGAGGGCAGGCTTCGCCTGAAAACGCTATGACGGCTTACGATGAATTCGTTGGCGGCAAGATGCAAGGCCGCTTCACTTTAGTATCGCTATGCCCCTTCGGAGCCTTCGCGCAGCAGCTTCGGACTTGCGAAGCGCTCGAGCCTCCCGGTGCGAAAACCGACTTTCTCCCAGTTGTCGATCTTGAAATCGATCACCGCGACACCTGCTGTCGGCAGGTTGTTCGCGAGGGCCTGCCGGCCCGCCGGATCGCCGCTGGCGATAAGGCCGAGCGCCAGTTCGTGCAGCCCCGGATTGTGTGCGAGGATCAGCAGGCATTGCGGATCGGCATCTGCGACGCTGTGAATGATCCTGAGCAGTTCGGAGGGATCAGCGCCGTACAATGCCGGCAGGTGTTTCACCCGCATGGCCGGCATCGCAGCGCGAAGCAATTCCCAGCTTTCCTGGGTGCGCGTTGCGGTCGACACCAGCACGAGATCAGGCCGGTAGTCGTGGAGGGCGAGCCAACGGCCCATCTCCGCGCCGTCATGCTGGCCGCGTTCGTCGAGGCGGCGATCCTGATCCTTGCCAGACGGGGCATCCCGCTCGGTCTTGGCATGACGCAGCAGGATCAGACGGCGCATATCGCGATCTCGTTTCGGTGGGGAATAAAACCGGGACACTAGGGCACGGCGCGGAATAGTGTACAAGCTTACGTCCGATATTGTGACGATGGGGACCCCGTTACACCCAGAAAATACCCGCTTGTGACAGCGATCTTGGAACTGCGATCATGGACAACCCTTCGGTGAATTCGTCGGTGGACCTGCCCGCCCGTCCGCGGCTGACGTTCGACCTCGATGTCGATATCTGCGTGATCGGAGGAGGGCTCGCGGGCCTGACCATGGCGCGGGAAGCGGCGGGAATGGGTGCAAGCGTCGCACTTCTTGAAGGCCGCGAGATCGGGTGGAATGCGTCGGGCCATAATCTCGGCACTGTCATGCCGGGTTACGGTGTCCCGGTGTCCGATCTGATCGAGCGTGTTGGATTCGACGATGCGCGGGATCTGTGGTCCCTGGCGCAGGAAGGCGCCGACTATGTTCGCGCCACGGTAACCGGCAATGCCATGCCGGGCGTGATGCTGACGGAGGGAGCGCTCGAAGTTTCCAGGGTCGATGCGGGCGACGAACTCATCAGCCGGTTGCAGACGCTCGGAGAAGATTTCGGCACCGAGATCGAAGGCTGGCAGATCGACCGCGTGCGCGACACGCTGAAAACGGATCGCTATTTCCATGCGATTCATTTTCCGAAAGCGTTTCAGATCGACGGGCGGCGATATGTTCACGGTCTCGCGGCGCTGGCGGAAGACGCAGGCGTGCGGATCTTCGAGGATACGCCGGTGGTCAGTCTCGATCCGGCGGGGGTTCGCAAGCGCGTGTTCACACCATCCGCGAAGCTGCGCTGCTCTCATGTCGTGCTCGCAGGCAACGCGCATCTCGGCGCGCCCGGCCGCCGCCTGACGGCAACGCTGCTGCCGACGTGGCGATACGCCATGCTGACCGAGCCGCTCGGCGAGCGGCTTGCTGAAGCGATCTCGTTTCAGGGGTCGGTGACCGACACTCATGACATCGATCATTTCCGCATTGTCGAGGGCGACCGGCTGCTCTGGTCGTCTCCGGAGACGACATGGCAGGGCGATCCGCAGCGCTACGCGAAGCGCATTCAGAATCGCATCGCGGCGATTTTCCCGAAACTCGGCCCGGTCGGAATTGCCGAGGCCTGGAGCGGGATGTTCGGGCAGACCGTGCACGGCATGCCGCAGATCGGCGAACTGCAATCGGGTCTTTGGGTTCTGAGCGGCTTCGGACGTCAGGGACTGAACACGACGGCGATGGGCGGCCAGCTTCTCGCGCGCAGCATTCTGCACGGCGATGATCGCTGGCGGCTGTTTTCGCCGTTCGAGCTTGTCTGGGCCGGCGGATCGGCAGGCCGCGCCGCAGGGCAGGTGTTCAACATCTGGTCACGCGGCTACTCGGATGCGGCCAGCGCACTGTCACGGTATCGCGAGCGCGCACGCGGCCGCGAACAGGCGCGGGAACGTTCGCGGGAGGCCCGGATCGCAGCCGCGAAGGCGCAGACCGCGCGATTGAAATAATGCCCCGGCGGCGGGGTTATGGGAACAGACAGGCGAAAGCCAGCTCCGGCCTCGCGGGAAAGTGAGCCTGCTGGTGGAGCGTTGCTGTAACTTTTCGCGAAATGGACCGTAGATCGTGATGGACAGCCTGTTTCCCGATCTGCACGGAGCTTTGACCATGATCGACCGCCGCATCCTGCTCGCATCCGCGATGAGTCTCGCCGCATTTTCGGCATTCCGCTGGCTGGGTCTTGGCAGCGCCCGTGCAGGGGAGAAATCAGCGCAGAAATTCGAGATCGAGAAGACCCCGGCGGAGTGGCGCAAGCAGTTGAGCGCCGCCCAGTATAATGTGCTGCGCGAGGCGGGCACCGAGCGTCCGTTCACCAGCCCGCTCAACAACGAGAAGCGCAAGGGAACCTTCGCCTGTGCCGGCTGCGACCTGCCGCTGTTTTCCTCCGACACCAAGTTTGACAGCGGCACCGGCTGGCCGAGCTTCTATCAGGCGCTGCCCAACGCCATCGTGGAGAAGTCCGACCGCAGCTACATGATGGTGCGGACCGAGACCCTGTGCCGGCGGTGCGGCGGCCATCTCGGCCATGTGTTCGACGACGGCCCGAAGCCGACCGGCCTGCGCTACTGCATGAACGGGCTGGCGCTGACCTTCAAACCCGCGGACGGCTCATCGTCCTGATTTCGCGCGGCAATTCTTGCCCGCTAGGCAATTGTGCCCCGGTCTTTTGGCCGGGGCATTTGTTTTAGTGCATTGATATTGCAGCGTAAATACTGTTGGCACGGTGCTTGCGATCTCTTCTTTGAATACGGCCATGGCTATGGACACACCGGCGGGCCGCCCGGATCGAAGTTGGAGAAAATGTAATGGGTCTCTTTGGCGCACTCACCACGTCCGTCGCAGGTCTTCGTGCTCAGTCCTATGCGCTCGAAAACATCTCCGGAAACATCGCGAACTCGCAGACAACGGCGTTCAAGCGCATCGATACGAGTTTCCTGGACCTCATTCCCGATACCGGCACCAACAACCAGCTCGCCGGCAGCGTCGCGACCAACTCGCGTGAAACCAACACGGTGCAGGGCGACGTCCAGAAGGCCGCCGTTTCGACCTACATGGCGATCAGCGGCGACGGCTTCTTCGTGGTGCAGAAGCCCGGCAGCTTCACCGATAGCAACCCGGTCTTCAACGGCGTGAACAACTACACCCGCCGCGGCGACTTCACGCTCGACAAGAACGGTTATTTGGTGAACGGCGCCGGTTACTATCTCGAAGGCATTCCGATCGACCCGACCACGGGCAACGTCACCGGCAGCAACCCGCAGGTTCTGAAATTCGGCGGCGACTTCCTGCCCGCCCAGCCCACCTCGACCGTGACCTATCGCGCCAACCTGGCCTCGTATCCGATCACCACGAAGAGCGACAAGTCCGTTCCGGGGTCGGAACTGCTCAACGTCGGCGACTTCACCGTTAACCCGAGCACGGTCGGCACGCCGCCGTTGCCTTATCTCGACAACGTCGGAAGCGGCGCGTCGGTGAACAGCGCGCTGACCACCCCGACCAAGATCAACGGCACAACCGCGCTGTCGGGCGCGGCGAACACCAACTCACTGTCGGCGAGCTTTGCCGCTGGCGACACGATCACGGTGAACGGAACGCCGATTACTTTCACCGACGCATCCAGCGTTCCGCCGAATCAGAATGACGCGACCCATATCCCGATCGGCAGCACCATCGATCAGCTCCTCGACAAGATTGACGGGTTGAGCGGCAACTCCGCGCTGTCCTCGACCGTCAACAATGGCTCCGTGCAGTTGCATACGGGTCTGGCGAATAACCTCGTTATCACCTCAAGCAATGCAACGGCTTTTGCCGCGCTCGGCTTTTCCGGCACCGTCACCGTGAATCGCCTGGGTGGCGGTTCGGCGGGCGCCGGTCACGTCATCGGCTCCGACGCCGCGACATTCATTTCGCAATCGATCGCGGGTGGCGCCACCACTGGCTACGACATCTCCGGCTCGCCTGTCAGCATCCAGTTCCGCTGGGCGAAGATGGACTCATCGACGCTCGGCCCGGGCCATACCGACAAGTGGAACATGTTCTATCAGGTCGATCCGAACGCGACCGGCGGCGCGACGGCCTGGCAGAACATCGGCACCGATTTCACGTTCAGTGCAAACGGCCAGCTCACTCCGGCGGTGGCATCGGTGACGCTCACCACTCCGACCATCAGCGGCGTCACGCTGGGCAATATCACCGTGAACTTCGGCGTCAGCGGCCTGACCTCATTCGCCGATGCCAACGGCAACGCGCAGGTCAACGACATTCACCAGGACGGCTTCCCTGCGGGTTCGTTGCAGACGGTTTCGATCGGCGACAACGGCCGTGTGGTCGGCAACTATTCCAACGGCCGCAACATCGATCTGGCGCAGATCACGCTGGCGACCTTCAACGGCGCGAACTTCCTGAAGCGCCTCGATGGCGGCGCGTTCGAGGAGACCGACCAGTCCGGTAACGCGGTTTTCGGAAAGGCCGGCTCCATCACGGGTTCGGCGCTCGAAGGATCCAACAGCGATATCGCGGACGAGTTCACCAAGCTGATCGTTACGCAGCAGGCCTATTCGGCGAACACCAAGGTCATCACCACTGCGAACCAGATGGCGCAGGATCTGCTGAACGTGCTGCGATAATCGCTGAACACATCGTCGCGTGATCCGACCTGAGATGGGCAGTATGTTATGGGTCTGAGCCAAGCTCTTTCAACCGCGATGGCCGGCTTGCGGGCAAACCAGGCGTCGCTCGCGCTGGTTTCGTCCAACGTAGCGAACGCGGAAACGCCGGGTTACGTCCGTAAGACGACCAACCAGATCCAGACCGCGGTCGGCAACGGCGCCGGCGTCGAAACCATCGGCGTCAATCGCGTCCTCGACGATTACATTCAGAGCCAGTTGCGGACGGAAACCTCGGGCGCGGCCTATACCCGCACGCGTGCGAATTTCCTGAACAACCTCCAGAGCGTCTACGGTGATCCGGATTCGTCTGCCACGATTGAAGCGGCATTCAATTCGCTCACGACCGCGCTTCAGGCGCTCTCGACGAGTCCCGACTCGCAATCGGCGCGCACCGGCGTGCTCAATGCGGCGCAGGCGCTGGCCCAGCAGTTGAATTCGACCTCGCAAGGCATCCAGGCTCTGCGCAACAGCGCCGAGACGGGGATAGCCAACTCGGTATCGACGGCCAACAACGCCCTGACCCAGATCGCCAAGATCAACCGGCAATTGCAGGGCTATGCCAACCAGGACGCCGCGACGGCGGCGTTGCTGGATCAGCGCGATCAGTTCATCACGCAGTTGTCAGGACTGATGGACGTGCGCGTGGTCAAGGGCGAAGGCAATCAGGTTTCCGTTTACACGACCTCGGGCACGCAACTCGTCGGCGGCTCCGATGCCGCGCAACTGTCGTTCAACACTCAAGGCACGGTCACGCCGGAGGCGCAGTGGAACGCCGATCCGTCGAAAAGCACGCTCGGCACGATCTCCATTTCCTATCCGAATGGCGGAAGCATCGATCTCATCTCCAGCGGAGCAATCCGCTCCGGATCGATCGCGGCGTTTCTCGAACTGCGCGACAAGACGCTGGTGCAGGCGCAGGACCAGGTCGATCAACTCGCGGCGGCGATGGCGAGCGCGTTGTCGGATAAGACCACAGGCGGCACGGCATACCCGCCAGCGACGCCTGTTCCGCCGCCCGGCACGCCCGCCGGCTTCGATCTTGATCTTGCTGGCCTTCAGGCCGGCAACACCGTTCATCTGACTTACACCGACAACATCACTGGCGTTCAGCACAATATTTCGATCATCCGCGTGGATGATCCGAGCGCGCTGCCGCTGAAGGACACGGCGACGATCGATCCCAACGACAAGGTGATCGGCGTCGATTTCTCCGGCGGCATGTCGTCGGTCGTCTCACAGCTCAATGCTGCGCTGGGCGGCGCCAGCATCCAGTTCTCGAACCCCGCCGGCTCAACGCTGCGCGTGGTGGATGACGGCGCGACCGGCTTGTCAGACGTCAACGCCGCATCGGTCACGACGACCGCAACATCGCTGACCGGCAGCGGTCCGCAGGTCGCCTTGTTCACCGATGGCGGAAGACCTTACACCGGCGCGATCACAGCATCCGGTTCTCAGCAAACGGGCCTCGCGGGACGCATCACCGTCAATTCCGGGTTGCTGGCGGATTCGTCGCGCCTGATCGTCTACAGCACGAGTCCCGCGACACCGGCTGGCGACACCACGCGTTCCGACTTCATCCTGTCGCAGCTGACGTCCGGCACTTTCAGCTATTCGGCAACGACCGGCATCGGCTCGAGCAGCACGCCCTATAAGGGCACGCTGCTCGGATTCACCCAGCAGTTCACGAACATGCAGGCCAATGCCGCGAGTTCGGCGCAGCAGCTGTCCGACGGTCAGGACGTCGTGCTGAACACGTTGCAGAAAAAAATGGACGCGACCTCGGGCGTGGATATCGACACCGAAATGGCCAACCTGCTCGCGCTGCAAAACGCTTACTCGGCAAATGCCCGCGTGATGTCCACGGTCAATTCGATGTTCCAGTCATTGATGCAGGTACTGTGAGGATCTCATGACAATCGATGGCGTTAGCGGCCGGACTTCGTATCTCGGCTCGTCGATTCTCAATCTGAAGAGTCAGCTCGACACGCTGACGCAGCAGCTCGCTTCGGGAAAGAAGTCGACATCCTATGCCGGTCTCGGCGTCGACTCGGGAACCGCGACGGGGCTGCGCGCGCAGATTTCGTCGATCGCCGCTTTCGCCAACACCGGCACCGTCCTGAATACGCGCATCAATGTCGCGAACCTGTCCTTGCAAGGCATCAAAGACGCAGGCAGCCAAGTCAAGGCTGCGGCCGCAGGCGCAACGCTGAATCTCGACAGTAACGGCAAGACCGCCGGGCAGAAGACCGCGATGGCATCGTTCACGCAGGTCATCGCGCTTCTCAACACCGAGGTCGGCGGGCGTTACATGTTTTCCGGCCGCGCCACCGACACTCCGGCGACCGAGCCGGCCGATGTCATTCTCAACGGCAGCGGCACGCGCGCCGGATTGAACCAGATCATCGACGAACGTGGTCAGGCTGACGGGACCTCGGGTCTCGGCCGGACAGTAATCACGTCGGCGACGCCAACCTCGGTGACGATCGGCGAAGACGTCGCGGGATCTCCGTTTGGCCTCAAGCTGAGCGCGATTACGACGACGTCGGCGACGGCGACCGTGACAGGCCCGGCGCCGCCGGCGGCGCCTCCCGGCGCGCCTTCGGAAATGTCGGTCGATCTCGGCGCGACCAATCCGGCCGATGGCGACAAGGTTCGTTTCACATTCAGCCTGCCGGACGGTACGTCTGAAACCATCGAACTCACGGCGACAACGACGACGCCGGTGCCTGCCGGCGGCTTCGCCATCGGCGTCGATTCAACGGCAACCGCCGCCAATCTCAAAACCGTGCTCAACGCCGCCGTCGGCACCTTGTCGAACACAGCGCTGGTCGCGGCCTCCGCCATGGCCGCATCCGACAATTTCTTCAGTTCGTCGCCGCCATTGCGGGTCGGCGGTTCTCCGCTCGGTACCGCAACGACGCTCGTGAACGGCACCGCTACCGACACCGTGTCCTGGTACACCGGTGAGGACGGTCCTGATCCGGCGCGCGGAACGGCAGTTGCCGGCATCGATCAATCTATTTCGGTGCAGTACGGCGCGCGGGCCAACGAAGATGCGTTCGTTGCGCAGTTGAAGAACATCGCCGTCTATGCCGCGGTGTCGACCAACGCGAGCAATCCGAACGCGAACGGTCAGCTCACCGCTCTGAACTCGCGGATTGTAGACAATCTCGCGGTGCATCCGGGTACGCAATCGATCCAGGATATCCAGGCCGATTTCGCCGGTGCGCAGGCTGCGGTCCAGACGGCGAAGGATCGGCAGACCCAGACCGGGGCGGTCGCGCAGTCGATGCTGGATTCGATCCAGGGCATCAACGACAACGAGGTCGCAACCAAGATACTTGCGCTGCAGACTTCCTTGCAGGCGTCCTATCAGACCACTGCGTCGCTCTATCAAATGAGCCTGGTGAAGTTCCTCTAGCTGCCCTGCAACGATGAAACGAAAAAGGCCTCCTTCTGGAGGCCTTTTTTGTTCATGGTCTGCGTGTGGTGTCAGGCGGCGCTGCTGAGGCTGGCTTCACGCGCCTGTCCGTCCTTGGCGCTGTCGAGAAGCTGCTTTTCGTAAGCGATCAGTTTTTTCGATTCCTTCAGCGCTCTATAATAGTCGCCGCTTAAAATGTAGTTATTGATTTCTTCGACGAAGCCGGCCGCGCTTGGCGCGACGCTGAGGAAGTCACGCATCACGTCGAAGTACACCGCATGGTGCTCCTGCGGATCGTGCGAAATGTACATGAGCTGGACCGCCAGATAGATCAGCTTCGCCGGCGTGTCGGCGGTGTCCGGCGTCAGGATATCTTTCTCTCGCAAGACGGGGAGCCTCTCTCCTTCGATCAGGAATTTCGCGCGCTGATCGGTATTGGTGATGACGCACGACCCGACAATGATCTTTTCGTGCGGCTTGAGTTCGACCTTCAAAGCCATGGCGGTTCTCCGTGCGAGCCGGTTTCAAATCGATCCGGCGGATGGGCCGATCCTTTCGCGTTATGGTTAACGCGAGGTAAACGCTGCGGTGGCCACGGAACGGCGGCGCTTATGAGATTGTCTTGTCAAATCAACGTATTTGCGGTTTGCCGCGGTGCGTCCGCAGCCGCGTTATCCGGACAGTTGAACGAAACCGGTTCACACCTTTTTAGACTGTTGGTTCCAATGTCGGACGGCTCGCTGATCGAAGCTATCAGCGGCACGCTTGTACACGTTGCGTTTTGCGTCACACCAGAAAGGTACGCCCAATGTCTTCTATCGTTCTCTCGTCGTCCGTTCGTCAGAACCTGCTCTCGCTCCAGTCGACCGCAGAGCTCCTCTCGACCACCCAGACCCGCCTTGCCACTGGCAAGAAGGTCAACACCGCTCTCGACAACCCGACCAACTTCTTCACTGCCGCCGGCCTCGATGCCCGCGCCAGCGACATCAACAACCTTCTCGACGGCATCGGCAACGGCGTGCAGGTCATTCAGGCCGCCAACACCGGCATCAGCTCGCTCCAGAAGCTGGTTGATACCGCGAAGTCGATCGCTAACCAGGCTCTCCAGACCCCGGTCGGTTACACCAAGTCGTCCGTGACGTCGCTTGCGACCACCGGCGCGACCGCTGCCAACCTGCTCGGCGATCCTGATACGGCTGCTACGCTCACCGGTGCTGCCACCGGTACTATCGCGGCTGCTTCGGCTCTGACCGGCGCGACCGGCGGTAGCTTCGCTTCCGGCGACACCGTCATCGTCAACGGCACCACGATCAAGGTCACGGCTGCCGGCGCTGGTACTGCCACCGTCACCACCGATCCGGATGGCACGATCAACCTGAACACCACCGCGACCACTGCTGCGACCACGACCGACTTGACCGACGCGATCAAGACGGCTCTTGGCGGCGGCACCGCGGCTGCGTCGATCGCCGGCAACAAGGTCACGATCACGGCTGGCAACACCTCCGACAGCATCACCCTCGGCGGCACCGCGCTGGCCAAGATCGGCCTCACCGCCGGAACAACTGCTCCGACCTCGACGGTGACCGGCAAGACGCTGACCATCGGTGCAACCGGCGGCGGCACTGCGACCAACATCACCTTCGGTAAGGGTGCTGGTCAGGTTTCGACCCTGAACGAGCTCAACGCGGCTCTGCTGTCGAACAACCTGCAGGCTTCGATCGATACCGCTGGCAAGATCACCATCACCACCTCCAACGATGCCGCTTCGGCGAACATCGGAACCATCGGCGGTACGGCGGCGGCGTTTGCCAGTGCAGCGGCTTCCCAGGCGGTTGCCGATCCGAACTCGCAGGCAACCCGCACCAGCCTGGTCAACCAGTACAACAACGTCATCGACCAGATCCGCACGACGGCTCAGGACGCGTCATACAACGGCGTGAACCTCCTGAACGGCGACCAGCTCAAGCTGGTGTTCAACGAAACCGGCAAGTCGACGCTGAACATCACCGGCGTCAACTTCAACCCGGCTGGCCTTGGTCTCGGCTCGCTGAGCGTTGGCACCGACTTCGTCGACAACGCGGCGACCAACAAGGTTCTGGCTTCTCTGAACACCGCCAGCACCACGCTTCGTTCGCAGGCTTCGGCTCTGGGTTCGAACCTGTCGATCGTGCAGACCCGTCAGGACTTCTCGAAGAGCCTGATCAACGTGCTGCAGACCGGCTCGTCCAACCTGACGCTGGCCGACACCAACGAGGAAGCGGCGAACAGCCAGGCGCTGTCGACCCGCCAGTCGATCGCGGTGTCCGCACTGTCGCTGGCCAACCAGTCGCAGCAGAGCGTTCTCCAGCTGCTCCGCTAATACCGGAAGCACTGCAAACCATCAGAACGGCGGGGGAAACCCCGCCGTTTTTTATGGGCTTTGCTCGCGGAACGGTGCCGGAAGGCTCAAGCGGGAAGGATTTGAGGGGCAGGCGAGGGGTCGAAACGCATTTACCCTTCATTAAGGAAACAATTTAATCGGCTCTTAACCATAATTTAAACGGTGCCTCCTAAGAATTGGGGAAAGACGGTCGTTCTCCAAGTTGCATCACGCCGCTTCGTCGCCGGCTTTTGCTTATCTAAGGAAGGTACACAAATGTCCGATATCGTTCTTACGGCGTCAGTTCGCCAGAACCTGCTGTCGCTGCAATCGACGGCGGACCTTCTCGCAACCACCCAGAACCGCCTCGCGACTGGCAAAAAGGTCAACTCGGCCCTCGATAACCCGACCAACTTCTTCACGGCCGCCGGGCTCGACGCCCGCGCCAGCGACATCAACAACCTTCTCGACGGCATCGGCAACGGTGTGCAGGTCCTGCAAGCCGCCAACACTGGCATTACTTCGCTGCAAAAGCTGATCGACAGCGCAAAGTCGATCGCCAACCAGGCGCTCCAGACCAACGTCGGCTACGCCAAGTCGAGCTTCACGACTGGCCCGAACCCCGGGGCGACGGGCGCCAATCTGCTTGGATTGCCGGATACCGCTGCAACCGTGACCGGCGCTGTCGTCGGCGGCGGCCTGACTCCGGCCACCACGCTGGCCGCTGCGGGCTTTGCCAATGGTGACTCGTTCACCGTTAACGGCAAGACGATTTCGTTCGTCACCGGTTTGGCTGCCGATCCGGCGTCCACGACCGATCCCGTCACCGGGAATGTTTCGATCAGCCTGGCGAGTTCCACCGGCGGTACCGTCGCGACCATCCAAAGCGCTATCAGCAGCATCACCGGCGGTACGACGAGCATCGCGGGCAACCAGCTGACCGTCAGCAACGCAGTCGCCGACACCAGCAACAGCATTGTGTTCGGCGGCACCAGCAGCGTGCTGGCCAAGCTCGGCCTCTCGACCGGCACCACGCCGCCGACCTATACCTTCTCAGGCAAGACACTGACCATTCCGTCGACTGCGGGTGGACCGGCGACCAACATCGTCTTCGGCAATGGTGTTGGACAGATTTCCACCATCAATCAGCTCAACGCGGCGCTGCTCCCGAACAATCTTCAGGCCAGCATCGATTCGACCGGCGCGATCACCGTCACCACGTCCAACGATGCCGCGTCTTCGACGATCGGCGCCCTCGGTGGCACCGCGACGGCGCCCGGTGAGTTGTTCGCGGGCGTGATCGTCTCCGCGCCGGTTGGCGAAGCCAACTCGCAGGCAACGCGCGCGGGCCTCGTGTCGCAGTACAACAACATCATCAACCAGATCAAAACGACATCGCAGGACGCGTCGTTCAACGGTGTGAACCTCCTGAACGGCGACCAGCTCAAGCTGGTGTTCAACGAAACCGGCAAGTCGACGCTGAACATCACCGGCGTCAATCTCGATCCGGCCGGCCTCGGTCTTGGCGCGCTGACCTCCGGCACCGACTTCATCGACAACGTCGCGACCAACAAGGTGCTCGACGCGCTCAACTATGCGAGCAGCTTCCTTCGCTCGCAGGCCTCGACGCTGGGTTCGAATCTGTCGATCGTGCAGATCCGCCAGGACTTCTCGAAGAACCTAATCAACGTGCTGCAGACCGGGTCGACGAACCTGACGATCGCCGACACCAACGAGGAAGCTGCCAACAGCCAGGCGCTGTCGACCCGCCAGTCGATCGCAGTCTCCGCGCTGGCGCTTGCCAACCAGTCGCAGCAGAGTGTGCTCAAGCTGCTGCAGTAATCGGTTAACTCAGCCGGAACAGAGCAGCGGGGATAAAATCCCGCTGCTTTCTTGCGTCGTGGAGTCGCGCTATTCTTTCGTGCCGCTGTTGATCGCCGTAGCCGGACGCGTTGTGCAACGACGCAGGTTCAAGGGAGAAAGAAAGTGGCTCTCAGAGTCGAACTCAAGCCGTTCGAGAGAATTATCATCGGCCAGAGCGTCATCACCAATTCGGAAACGCGTGCATCGTTTCTGATCGACGGTGAGACACCGATTCTGCGCGAAAAGGACATTCTGACTGCGGAGACCGCGAACACGCCGGTGAAGAGAATCTATCTCTGCGTTCAGCAGATGTATCTCGAGGACGACATACCGAAGTATCAGGAACTCTATCTCGGTTTCGTCAAAGATCTGCTGGAAGCAGTGCCGAGCTTTCGCAGCCACATAGAAGCCGCAAGTAATCTTATTTTAAGCGGTTATCTTTACAAAGCTCTAAGAGAAATCAGGAAACTGATAAGTCGCGAAGACGAACTCCTATCGAGGTGATGAATGTCTCACGCTGCCCAAGCCTACGCGCGCACCGCTCAAACGACGGCGTCTCCACGCGAGATTGAAGCGCAGGCTCTTCTGAAGGCCGCGAACAAGCTTCAGCACGCGATGACGAACTGGGATCATCCCGATACGAATTTCGCCGAAGCGCTGCTCTTCAACCGCAAGCTCTGGGCGATCCTTCTGAGCGCGGTGACCAGCGACGAAAACCCGCAAACCATCGAGGTTCGTCAGAACATCGCCAACATCGGCACGTTCGTCCTGACGCAGACCGCGGAATTGCAGCTCAATCCGCAGCCAGAAAAGCTGAAGTCGCTGATCGACATCAATTGCAATCTGGCGGCTGGCCTGTCCGGCCGCGCCTGACGCCAGCGCATGGACGAACGATGGCTGATCTTTTAAGCATCATATCGTCGAACTACGTGGCGGTCGGCTCGAACGTCAACTATTCGAAGGGGCCTTACGTGCCCGTCGATGCCGCCAGCTACGAGGGTAACTGGACCGGCAAGTACGCCAACAACGACACGTTCAGCATTCAGGTCTCCAACGTCATCGGCTTCCGCGCCAAGGCGCGGTATCAGAGCGGCTCGACGGTGAAGTACCAAGACGTTCTGATCAGGGACAACTCGTTCAAGATCGGCGATTCGAAGTTCACGCTGACGAAACATGGTACGGCGCAGATCAAGACGGTCATGACCACCAACGGCACTCAGACCCTCGAGACCGCCTACGCCCAGCAGAACGGCCGTTAAACCCTCAAATCCGTATTTCTGCGCATGTTGTCCTCGCGAGCGATGTCCATTGCGCGCAGATAGGCGCGTGCGCGCAGCCGCGCTTCGTCGGGATACTGGCGCACTACGAGGCTCGTTCTGCTGTCGACGGTCCGGTAGACGATCTCCGCCGCGGCACGATCGATGATCACCTGCTTCGAAAGCCGATCGGTTTCAGCCTGGGGATTGATGCGTGCCTGAACGGAGGGATCCGGCGCCGTAACGGCCTTATCAGGCGGCAGTTGCGTCTGGACAGCCGTCTTCGCTCCGTTGGATGCCGGCTCGACGTATGTTGCAGTAACCGATGCCCCCACCGGTTTGATGTTGAAATCCGCACTCATGGCAGCCTCTGGCTCCCCCTTGAGTCAAACCCCAACCCTCCAATGCCGATTATGAGTGGAACCGGATGAATCCGGTCCTTATGTTCCCGCGCGGAATTGAATCAAAGTATCTGCATTTCGCATCGCGGTGACGTGAAAATGTCATTGCGAGCGAAACGAAGCAATCCAGACGTGCTCACCACAATGCGCTGGTGCTTCGCCGCTTGCTTCTCGCAATGACGGCGCAGAATGTCTAAAAATAATCGCTAAAGCGAACGGCTGACGGACAGCGGCGTCACCTGACGCGGTCCCGGCATGGCGCGCTGTCCGGCGGCAGTATAGCCGTTTGGAAGATTCTTGCGTTGCATTTCGCCGTTGACGCCGCGCACGATGCCTTCGGAGACCGCATGCGCCGTCGCAAGCACGGTGAGGTTGACCTGCAGCATGGCGCGGAAGGTGTCGTGGTGACGGTGCAGCGCCGTAAGCAGTTCGGGCGTCGCTTGCTTGAGATAGTCGCGGCTTTGCGCCAGCCTGGAAATCGCTTCGGTGTATTGCCGCGATGCTGCGCTCTTTTCGGTTTCGAGCGCCATCGCATCTCGGATGTTGCCGGCGCGGACGAGTTCGGTCTCCCGCTCCACGATCCCGAGCAGGGTGCTCATGATCTGCATCAATCCTTCGGCGAGCTTGCGGGCCTCGGCCGGCGTCGCTGCCGGCGCTGGAGCGGAGGATGCCTTGGCATTTTGGAGGGGCATGAGATGTTCTTCCGGTGCGTCTAGCTGGCGCGGTTGGCCTGCTGAAGAATGAGAGTGCGGTAGACGTCGTTTGAAATTCCGACGCCGCCCGCCTGTGCAAAAGACTTGGAGTATTGCTCGGTCATCATCGAGCGCCAGACGCCGGTGCCCGGCGTGTTGCCGTAAGGCCCGTCGCCCTTGATGCCGTTCATCATCTGCGAAAACATCGAGTTGAGAAACACCGCCTCGAAATCCTGCGCCTGGGTCTTGGCTTTCGCCTGTGCCTGCGGCGAGACCTTCGTCAGTGCGTCTTGCAGCACGAGATCGGGACGGCCGCCCGTGAAGGTGCCGGGAGCGCGCGTGGTGGTCGGGGTGATGCTCATTACATCACCTCGATGTCGGCCTGGATCGCGCCCGAAGCCTTGATGGCTTGCAGGATGCCGATCAGGTCGCGCGGGCCGATGCCAAGGCCGTTGAGGCCGTCGACCAGTTGTTGCAGCGAGACGCCGTCCTTCACCACGGCGAGTTTCTTGCCGTCCTCCTGAACGCCGACGCGTGTATTCGGTGTGACCACGGTGCGTCCGCGCGAGAATGGCGCGGGCTGGCTGACCTGCGGGCTTTCCGAAATGGAGACGGTGAGGTTGCCCTGTGCGACCGCGACGGTGGCGACGCGCACGTCACGGCCCATCACGATGATGCCGGAGCGTTCGTCGATTATGATCTTGGCGCCGAGATCCGGTTCGACCTGCAACTGTTCGATCTCGGTCAGCAGCGCGACTACGTTGCCCTTGAACTCCGCCGGAATGCTGAGCTGCACGGTGGAGGGATCGACCGGTTCGGCGGTCTTGGTGCCGAGATAGTCGTTGACCGCGGCCGCAATGCGCTTGGCGGTGGTGAAGTCGCCGTTGCGCAGGGCAAGGCGGACGTTGGGCAGGCGGTTCAGCGCGAACTCGATTTCGCGCTCGATGATCGCGCCGTTGGCGATGCGGCCGACTGTCGGGACGCCCTTGGTGATGCTTGCGGCCGCGCCCTCGGCGGAGAAGCCGCCGATCGCCAGCGATCCCTGTGCGACGGCATAGACGTTGCCGTCGGCGCCGAGCAGGGGGGTGACCAGAAGCGTGCCGCCCTGAAGGCTCTTGGCATCGCCGAGCGCCGACACGGTGACGTCCATGCGGGTGCCCTGGGTGCCGAAAGCGGGCAGGTTGCCCGTGACCATGACGGCCGCGACGTTGCCGGTGCGGATGGTGGAGCCGCGAATGTTGACGCCCATGCGCTCAAGCATCGCCTGCAGCGACTGCTTGGTGAAAGGGATGTTGTTAAGCGTGTCGCCGGTGCCGTTCAGGCCGACCACAAGGCCGTAACCGATCAACTGGTTCTGGCGCACGCCCTCGATGTTCGCGAGATCCTTGATCCGCGACGTCGCCTGGGCCGGTGCGCTGAAGGCGGACAGCAGGGCGATCGCCATGCATGCAGCCTGAAAAATCCGAAACATCCTCTGCTCCCCGCTGAGGTCTTTGCGGCCCAGCCCCATGCTCCCCACGAGGTTAGTCCGCAGTTAACTATGCGAGGGCCGTGCCAGAGCGGGATAATCCGTAAGATGTTGTTCCAATTAATAAATTATTGAAGGCGTTGGGCGAGCCCCTGTCGCGAAGAGCGCCGAACTTGCCGCATCCGGCATAAATTGCCGGGTTGTTTACTTCCCGTTAACCATAAATGGCCACTTTGGGGCATGGGGGTTCCGCGGACCGGTGTAAGAGCAGAGCTGGTGGTCCCGACCCGTTGTCTTGCGAGATAGGCACGATGCGAATCTACGGACCGAATGGAGCCAACCTGGCGTCGCCCACGGGAAACGCGCGGCGCTCAAGCTCGACAGCCTTTTCCCTCGGCGACATCGGAACGGCAGCGGAAACCCGCCCGGCAGCAGCACCGCGCGCCACCAGCGGCATCGATGCCTTGCTGGCGATGCAGGGCGTTGAAGATTCCACGGAGCGCCGCCGCCGATCGGTGGCGCGGGGCCGGACCGCGCTCGATGTCCTCGATGATCTCAAGATCGGCCTGCTGGCCGGTTCGTTCGATTCGGCCACCGTCGCCCGCCTGCGCACCGCGGCAGCCGACCTCAAGGCCAGCTCCGGCGACCCCGGACTTGACCAGGTGCTGTCGGAAATCGAGCTGCGGGTGGAAGTCGAACTCGCCAAGGCCGGACAATAAGGCTTGCGCCGGAAGATCGCTGACAGGCCGGAATTCCGGCCGTTTCCGTGCTTCTGCTGCGGTGCGGTTCCCTGTGGAAGGCCATATTTGAGGGCCCGATTCGGGTGCTTTCCGGCCCATCCGCGATATTGTCTGTCACAAGTCGTAGCTATATAAGCTGCCGCGCGGACAGGCATTTTCCGTCCGCCTTGTACGTCGACATGGACCGCACTTGGAAAAGTTGAAGAACTACAGGCCCTCTGAAAAAGAGCCTTTCATGAATGAGCGTCAGCGGGAGTATTTCCGCCGGAAGTTGCTCGACTGGAAGGAAGAGATCCTCCGGGAATCGAAGACCACGCTTCAGCAGCTTCAGGAAGAGAACGTCAATCATCCTGATCTTGCCGACCGCGCTTCATCTGAGACCGATCGCGCCATCGAACTTCGCGCGCGCGACCGTCAACGCAAGCTCATCTCAAAGATCGATGCCGCCTTGCAGCGGATCGAGGACAATACCTACGGCTACTGCGAAGAAACCGGCGAGCCGATCTCGCTGAAGCGGCTGGAAGCGCGTCCCATCGCGACGCTGTCGGTCGAGGCGCAGGAGCGCCACGAGAAGCGCGAGAAGGTTTATCGCGACGAATAGCAATTCGCGCCGTACGCGTTCACCGATTTCAGCCCGGTGGTCGAAAGACCATCGGGTTTTTTGTTCCGTTTCGGAACAGGAGGGGCCTTCGCGAATTAGCGCCCAATAACAAAGGGAGGATAATCGTGAAGATATTTTTGATCGCACTGGCGTTCGTGGCGACGTCGTTCGCGTTCATCGGTCAGGCCGATGCGCGTGGTTACAGGTATTGCCTGAAGAGCTCGCCAGGCCCCGGCGACTGCAGATACGCAAGCTATCAGCAGTGCAAGGCTTCGGCATCGGGTGTGGGAGGGACCTGCGTGCGCAACTATGGGCGGCGCTGAGCCGGAATTCTCCGGCTACGCGGCGAGGCTGAAGCCGGAGATCTGAACGCGGTTGCGGCCGGACGCCTTCGCCTCATAGAGCGCGGCATCGGCTCTGCTAAGTAGCGCCTGGAGCGTTTCCGGCTCCACCGAGCGAACGGCGATTCCTGCGCTGACCGTCGCCCGTACGGGCCCATTCTCCGTTTGAACGGTCGTCGCCTCGATTTGCGTTCTGATGCGGTCGGCAACAGTGGCGGAAGCCTTCGGACCTGCATCCGGCATGATGATGCAAAACTCTTCGCCGCCCATGCGCGCGGCAAGATCGTTTGCGCGGATGTTCGAATGGATCACGTCGGCAAAGGCCATCAGTATCCGATCGCCGGAATCGTGTCCGAAGCGGTCGTTGATCGTCTTGAAGTAATCCAGATCCATCATCACGACGGCCGTTCCAGATGGCGCGATCCCCATCCGGCCGTCGAACAGCGCGCGCCGGTTGAGCAGACCGGTCAGGGCGTCTCTCATGGCATCCGATTTGTGTCGGTTTGCGATCCGCATCTGATTGAGGGTGAGGGAGAGCGCCCCGATACCGGTCAATCCGGCGATCGCCATGATGGAATTGATCTCCTCCGCCCAGTTGGCCGGCCGGGACGTCAGGATGATCTGGCCCTGAACGGCGAGTGCGTAACCGCATGCGATGAAGGATGCCGCTGTGGCGACACAACATATGGCATTTGCCGTCATCAGGAGCCGGGATTCGGCGCGCGCCAGCCAATAGTGGCGCGCGATCAGCATAAGAAGCGCACCGATCGCGATATTCCCGATCATCGTTCCGATGCCGGAGTAACCCAGAGCGAAGGCGATCGATGTCGGGATGAGGGCAAGAGCGACAGCTACGGCTGTCGAAACCCAGTTGGTCTGGCCGGTGCAAAACCGGGCGCAGCCGGCGTGAAGGAATCCAAATCCCCCGATCAGGAACAGGAACGACGTCAGCAGAAGTCCCGAACTGTAGTTCTCAACGACGGCGCTGAAGACGATGACGCCGGCGACGATGAGCGCAAGTCCGGTCGCCCAGATCAGCAGATGTGTCTCGGACCGTCCGATCGCCCACATCATGAGAAAGGTCATGCCGAGCGAGGCGCTCGAAAAGCCGATCGCGACAAGGACGGATAGCTGATCAAGGAACATGCGACGAGGCCGTGGTTCAATCCTGAGCCTCTAGATAGGTCAATGATCGTTACCTAACCAACGATGCCGGCTTCATTCGCGTCTCAGGGTGATCAAATGGTTACTCCGTTCAGTCAAAGGATCACGGTACCGCTTGCGGGCGCAAATCGGCATCGGCGGTAATGGACGCAGTTGTGTTTGATTACTGAATCCGGGCGGGCGTTTCATCGAGCGCGATGGGTCGCGTGTCGCGCGCCGTCCCGCCGTACCTTTTTGCCGGTTCTTCGGTCCATCTCGCTGACAGATAGGCAATCGGCGTCGTCAGCACGATGACCACGATCGATGCGGCAAGGCCGATCTCCAGCGGATGGGTTGTCGCGAGTGCTGACTTGCGCAGATACAGACAGATGATTTCGAGAAACATCACATTGTAGAGATAGAAGCTGTAGCTGATCCGGCCGAAGAACCTTGCAACGGGGCGTCGGAGAATGTTGCCGAGCAGGCCGTCATCGCGGTGATAGAGCAGTGCGATCAGGAGGCCGCAGCAAATCTTCTCGGTGGTCGGTCCGCTGAAATACAGCAGGACGATCATGATGACGATCCAGCTATGGTGCGGCAGGACGCCGGCCACCGCGCTGCCGATCCGCGTCGGTATCAGCATTCCGACAAGAAAGTAGGGCCAGAAGGTCTTGATAGGGCCGATGTTGAGGCCGCCGATATTGAGAATGAGGGCGACGGCAACACCCGCGATGAGAAGTCCGGCTTCCCGCCCGATCAGATAGCCGCCGAACGCGACCAGCATCGCGGGCGCCGCCTGCATTTCGACGGACAATGTCCATGTCGGTCCGTTGACCGGGAATGAATAGAGCAGGGCGTTTTCGATGAAGCCCTGCACCGAGACCGGGATACCGAACACCGCGTAGACGCCGGTCATCACAGCCAGACATACAATCAGCGGCGGATAGATCCGCAGGAATCTGCGGATCAGAAACGTTGCCGACCGGCTTGCCGCCGATCCCTGCAAGCGGCGCAGGCTGCCGAACAGAACCGTTCCGCTCAGAACAAAGAAGATGGCGACAGCGATGTTTCCGTTGAATGTGCGAAGAACAAGCCAGTTGAGCCGGTCATAGGCTCCGGCGAGGCTGGAAAAGTCCTGCTCCTGGACACGCGCGATGAGCCCCAGATCGACATTCAGCACAGTATGAAAGACCGCAACCGCCAGCGCGGCATATCCGCGAAGCCCGTCGAGTGCTTCGTTTCGTTGCTGCGAATGTTCCAAGCCCTGTCCCCGCTGTATCCGGGACATTAGCACGCAATCGCCGTGTCGCCACCCGGCCGCGCGCTGCGGATGAGGCCGCTATGCCAGGGTGTGGACGATGACCGGTCCGGCGACTGCGGTGGCCGGTCCGGTGAGCAGCGGCGCGAGGTCCTTCTCGATCCATGCCAGCCCGCGCTTGTTCGACTCTTCTGCGCCGGCAAAATTGTTGAAGATGCTGATCGCCGTCACCGTATCGTCCGGCGCATAGATCACATAATAGGCCATGAAGCCTTCGACGTTGCTGATGATCGGGATCGCGCCTTCCTTGATCCTGCGCGACAGTTCCTCGACCATGCCGGCTTTTGCCTTACCCTGACGAATAGCGGCGTACATGACACCCTCCTTCACCGGTCGGCTGCTCAGGTTGCGAAGGCTGCGACGTTGCATCACGCCCATTCAGAGGCGGCCGAGCAGCAGGATTGTCCGCGCTGAACGGTAGGCAGCTTGCGCAGGCGGAAATTATCACCTCCGCGACCGGCTGAACACGGCGAAATGTTTGCTCAAAACGATCACGGCCTGCATCAGGGGAGCTGATGCAGGCCGTGTCGTGAACACCGTGCGGCGCCTAGGTTCGCTGCCTGGTGTGGGAGCGGGGAGAGAGACGGTGGGAGCCGTCTCTTATTGATGCGACATGATCCTTTCCGGAAAATCGGGCCTGCTGAAACGATACTTCGGTGTTGCGGTTAGAACGGCAGCAGGATGTCGAAGGCCTGCTGGCCGTAGCGGGCCTGCTGCACGTCGGTGATCTGACCGCGGCCGCCGTAGGCGATGCGGGCCTGCGCGATCTTGCTGGAGTCGATGGTGTTGTCGCTCTGGATGTCCTCCGGCCGCACGATGCCCGCCACGATCAGTTCGCGGACCTCGAAGTTGACGCGGATTTCCTGCTTGCCCTCGACAACAAGGTTGCCGTTCGGCAGCAACTGGGTGACGACGGCGGCGACGTTGGTCTGCAACGCTTCCTGCCGGTTGACCGAGCCCTTGCCGTCGCTGGACGAGGTGGAATCCGCGGTCAGCATGCGGCCGGGAGGGATCGGTGCATTCGTGAGCGGAATCTTGTTGATGCCGAAGAAGCTGGTGACGCCGGAGTTTTCCGAGTTGGTGCGGCTGCGCTGGGTCTCGTTGGCGATGTTGGCCTTGTCGGTGATGTTGACCTGCACCGTGAGAATGTCGCCGATCTGGTGCGCACGCTGATCCTTGAAGAAGGCGCGCGAACCGTTCCGCCACAGCGAATTCGGATTGAACGACGCCGGCTGCGGCGCGGGCATCGGCATCGACACCGGCTTGTAGCCCGCCTGGGTTGTCGGATTGTCGATCGCCGAGAGCTTCGGCTTTTCGCCGATCGCAGCGAGACGATCGAGGGATGAGCAGCCGCTGGCCATGGTGCCGAGCGCCAGGAGACTTCCGGCGACGATGAGGCGATTGAACACGTGAAACTTCGACATGACTGATTACTCGGCTTTTTTGGATTCGGGAGCGGCAGGTGGCTCGCTGTTCGAAAGTGCTGCGGTGGTGAGGCGAGGGCCGGGGGCGGTGATGGTGACCTGGCCGGGGCCGGTCACGACGCCCTGAACGGTGCGTTTCGATTGCAGGTTGACGATGTTGACGACATCGCCTTCGGTGCCGCTGTCGAGCGCCTTGCCGCGGCCGGTGAGATAGAGGCCGGGCGCTTGGTAGATCAGCATGACGCCCTGATCGCGCGAGACCAGATCCGGCTTTCCGAGGTCCGCCGCTTTCAGCGCCTGTCCGGCGCGCATCTGCTTGCGGGCCTGCATGCCGACCGAACGGTCGCGGTTGATCACGTCGTTTCCGATTTCAGTCTTTGGCCGCCGCTCGACCACAACGTCCGACGATTTCAGAATTTCGTTGCGCTCCACCGCGCGGGTCAGCACTGCTGCTTCGACAGTCTCAACCGCGGTACCGATGAAGCGCAGCTTGGTCGGATTGTAGGTCACGTCGTTGGGAATCTCGAAGGTGATGTCGAAGCGTCCGTTGCGCGGGTCGAACCGCACGATGGTCGCGCGCATGTCGCCGGTATGGGCGGCATCGAGCTGCAATTCGCGCAGGTCACGCTCGAAGGTGACGGAGATGTTGGCGGCGTCGCCGAGGCCGTTGCGCCGTTCCAGCACGCGGGCGATCTGCTGTTCGATTTCCTTGGAGACAAGGGTGCGCGACGAACGGGTGACCGACACCTCGCGGAGGTCGCGGGTGTCGACGCCGATCACCTGATGTGCGCGCAGCGCCGCAAGAAGCTGCGCGATGGGCAGCGAGCCGGTGGTGCCGAGGTCAGGCGCGCGAAAGATCGCGATCTGTGCTGCGCTTCCGGCGTTCTCGACGACGTCGCCGATGCGGACGACATCGCTGCTCACGGTGACGTTCGCGCGTAGCACCGGAGAGGCAAGCGAGTCCTGCTCCGACTGCGCCAGTACGGCGCCCGACGTTGCGGCGAGGAGGGCGGCGGCGATGACAAATGAACGCAACATCACTCTCTCCCTTAGCGGAACATGCCGGTGGTGGACTGCATCATCTGGTCGGCGGCGCTGACGACCTTGGCGTTCATTTCATAGGCGCGCTGGGCGGCGATCAGGTCGGAGATTTCCGACACGACCTCGACGTTGGCCGATTCAAGATTGCGCTGCTGCATGTCGCCGAAGCCGTCGGCGTTGGCGAGGCCGTCCTGCGGCGGACCGGAAGCCGGCGTATCGGTGAACAGGTTGTCGCCGATCGATTGCAGGCCGCCCTTGTTGATGAAGCGGGTCAGGCCGATCTGGCCGACCACGGTCGGCGTTGTCGAACCCGGTGTCATCACCGAGACCTGGCCCTGCTGGTTGATGGTCAGCTGCGACGAGTTCTGCGGGATTGTGATGGTGGGCTGTACCGGATTGCCCTGCGCCGTCACCACGCGGCCCTGACCGTCGGTCGTGAACGAGCCGTCGCGGGTGTAGGTGTAGGTGCCGTCGGTCATCTGGATCTTGAAAAAGCCCTCGCCGCGGATGGCGATGTCGAGATCGCCGCCGGTCGGATTGAGCGTGCCCTGTGTCATCAGGCGCGGCGTGCCGACGGTCTTGACGCCGCCGCCGATATCGATGCCGACCGGAAGGATGGTGCCCTGATCCGACGCCTGCGCGCCGACGCGCTTGACGTGTTCGTAGATCAGATCCTGGAACTGCGCGCGCTGCTTCTTGTAGCCGGTGGTGCGCAGGTTCGCGATGTTGTTGGAAATGACCTGGACGTTGAGCTCCTGAGCCGCCATCCCGGTCGCTGCTGTGTAAAGTGCGCGCATGGATCAGTTTCCTTATGCCGGAACGTCGGCAAGTGTCTGGAGTGCGGTTTTGCGAAGGTCATTCTGCTGCTGCATCAGCGAGGCGACCGACTGATAGGTGCGCATGACTTCCATCATGCGGGTCATTTCAGCGACGGCGCTGACATTGGACTTCTCGACAAAGCCCTGATTGAAGCGCGAGGCGAGGTCGGGCTGTGCCGTGGTGCCGGCCGGCGCCGAGTACAGGTTCGCGCCTTCGTTCTGGAGCTGCTGCGGATTGTCGAACTTGACCAGCTTCAGCTTGCCGCGAATGGAATCGAACTGGGTCACGATGCCTTCGCGCACCGTGATGGTGCCTTCGCTCGAGATCACGATGTCCTTGTCGGTCGGCTGGAACACGATCGGGCCATTGGTGCCGAGCACAAGGTTGCCGCCGGTGGTGACGAGCTGGCCCTGGGAATTGATCTGGAACGAGCCGTCGCGGGTGTAGCGCTCACCGGCCGGGGTCTGCACCGCAATGAAGCCCTTGCCGTCAATGGAGACGTCCAGCGGGCTGCCGGTCTTCTCGGCTGGGCCTTGCGTGAAATCGTGATAGGCCGCGCGGTCCTGAACGAAGCTGACGCGGCGGTCGCCGGCCGAGAAGTTGTCCTCGCGCGCGCCCGTATTCAGGTATTCCTCGAACAGCGACTTGTTGGCCTTGAAACCATTGGTGTTGGTGTTGGCCACGTTGTTGGCAATGATGTCGATCTGCCGCTCAAGCGACATCTGCCGCGACAAAGCGACGAGAAGCGTATTCTCCATCGGCCAATCTCCCCTTGTTGAACCGCGCCGTGCCTCTCCCAAGGCGTGACGCGGATCGTGCGAACCGTTGAGGCTCTCCCAAGCCGCGGTTCGCCATCTACAATGCGAGGGGCGTGCCAACTAAAAAATACGAGAGATTTCAGTATTTTAATGATTTCGAGGCGGTGACGTGGGTCGGCAATAACCTCTTGTTGACCATGTTGCCTCGGCAAATTTTTCCCACCTGAAGGACAAAAGAAAGATTTCGTTAACCATTGCGTCCGTACGGTGGACGTAGAGGGCGCTCACGCGCCGGCGGCCTTTGTATCGCGTCATTTAAAGCCAGTTCGGCAGCATCGAGCCCATCCCAGGACGACGGGCGGGGGCAATGGCAGACGACGATCAGGTCGAAGAGGGCGGTGCCGAAGCCGCCGCTCCGAAGAGCAAGCGCAAACTCATTATGATTGGCGGCGCCGCAGCGCTGGTGCTTCTGCTGGTTGGCGGCGGCTGGTTCTTCTTCATGCGCGGACACGGCAAGGAGGAGCACGCGGCTGCTCCGCCCCCGAAGCCGCCGGTGTTCCTCGACGTGCCCGAGGTACTGGTCAATCTGGCGAATGCGCCGGGCGAGCGGGTTCAATATCTCAAGGTCAAGGTTGTGCTCGAGGTCAAGGATCAGCCGCTGGTGGCGCAGATCCAGCCGACCATGCCGCGCGTGATGGACCTGTTTCAGACCTACATGCGCGAGTTGCGTCCAACCGACCTCAACGGATCGATCGGGCTGTTCCGCCTGAAGGAAGAACTGACGCGCCGCGTCAACGCTGCGATCTCGCCCAGTCAGGTGAACGCTGTGCTGTTCAAGGAAATCGTCGTTCAGTGACGGACGGAAGTTGAAACATGTCTCCGGGCGATAATGATGTCGATCAGGATGCGCTAGCCGCCGAATGGGAAGGCGCGCTGGATTCCGAAGATCCGGCCGCGGCTGCGGCTGAGGCGGAAGCCAATACGCTGACCGAGACCATGGCGGAGCAGTGGGCCGCGATGGTCGACGACGGCAGCCGCACGCTCGACATCGGCAAGGCCGGCGGCGAGCGCGTCCTGTCGCAGGAAGAAATCGACAACCTGCTCGGTTTCAGCGACGGCGAACTCAATATCGACGAGAATTCCGGCATTCGCGCCATCATCGATTCCGCGATGGTGTCGTACGAACGCCTTCCGATGCTCGAAATCGTGTTCGACCGCCTAGTGCGGCTGATGACGACGAGCCTGCGCAATTTCACCTCCGACAACGTCGAAGTCTCGCTGGACCGCATCACCTCGGTGCGCTTCGGCGACTATCTCAATTCGATCCCGCTGCCCTGCGTGCTCTCGGTGTTCAAGGCCGAGGAATGGGAAAACTTCGGCTTGTTCACGGTCGATTCGAGTCTGATCTATTCGATCATCGACGTGCTGCTCGGCGGGCGCCGCGGGCAGCCGTCGCTGCGCATCGAAGGCCGTCCCTATACCACCATCGAAACCAATCTGGTCAAGCGCCTCGTTGAAGTCGTTCTCGCCGATGCCGAGCAGGCCTTCCGGCCGCTGTCGCCCGTGACCTTCACGATCGACCGGCTGGAGACCAATCCGCGCTTCGCCGCCATCAGCCGGCCTGCCAACGCCGCCATTCTGGTCCGCCTGCGGATCGACATGGAAGACCGCGGCGGCAACATCGAGCTTCTGCTGCCCTACGCCACCATCGAACCGATCCGCGACGTGCTGTTGCAGATGTTCATGGGTGAAAAGTTCGGCCGTGATCCGATCTGGGAGGGCCATCTTGCCACCGAGATCGCGCGGGCGGAAATCGCCGTCGATGCCGTGCTCTATGAAGCCAACATGCCGCTCAAGCAACTGATGATGCTGAAGGTCGGCGATACCCTGCCGCTCAACGTGCGGCCCGATGCACTGGTGACGGTCCGCTGCGGCGACGTGCCGCTCAGCGAGGGCCGGATGGGGCGTGTCGGCGATCGCGTTGCCATTCGTGTCACCAAGCCACTGCGCAAGCCGCACACAACTTACGCGATGTTCGAGAAGCAAGACGAGCAAACCAAACTGATGGAGGCACAATGAGTCACTCATTCGGACTTGTGATCGAGAGCCTGGTTGCGGTGCTGCTTTTGCTCACGATCGGTTACTGCATGCTCCTGAACCGGCGGCTTAAGCGCCTGCGGGCCGACGAGCAGTCGATGCGCGCCATGATCGCCGAACTCATCACGGCGACCGAAATCGCCGAGCGTGCGATCGGTGGCCTGAAGCTGACGGTGCGGGAGTGCGACGAAAATCTCGGCGCTCAGCTCACCGCCGGAACGGCCCTGTCGGCGAAACTCAGCAAGCAGGTGATGGCCGGCGAAGCGATCCTCAACCGTCTGACCCAGATCGCGCTCGCGGCCCGGCCATCGGTCCCCGAGGTCGAGATGGCTGCGGGGGCCGAAACGCCGGCTGCTCCGGTGCAAAAGTCGTCGAATGCGAAGACGCTGCTTGCCGCCGCCCAGGCATTCTCCGAACGGCGAAGGGCCACCGGTCTCGCTGCATGAAAACACTTCTTCGCGATATCCGGATCATCCCGATACTTTTGATCGCGACCTGCTGTCTGGTCGTGCTCAAGGTATCGGGCCTTCTGCTTGAAGGCGGGTATATCCTTAACGATACGCCGAAGCCGAAGTCGTGGGCGCAGGAGACCTTCAACTTCCCGTCGCCGGGCAAGCTGGATTCGTCGGATGTCACCGGTTCGGTCGCCGCCAAGGATGACAAGCCGGTCGTGGCAGCTCCCGAGGTCGCGCCAATTCCTGACGGCAAGGTGGTCTATCCGGATCCCAACCGCGCGGTGACTGCATCCGAACGTGCGGTTCTTGAAAGCCTTCAGGCGCGGCGGCAGGAGATCGAAGCCCGCGCACGCGAAATCGAAATTCGGGAAAGCCTGATGAAGTCCGCTGAAAAGCGGATCGAGGGCAAGATCGAAGAGATGAAGGCGACCGAGGCGCGTGTGTCAGTTGCCGGGCAGCAGAAGCAGGAACAGGAGGCCGCGCGCTTCAAGGGGCTGGTGACGATGTACGAAGCCATGAAGCCGAAGGATGCGGCGAGGGTGTTCGACCGGCTTGAACTGTCGGTGCTGTTCGAGATCGCGTCGCAGATCGCGCCGCGCAAGATGTCCGACATCATGGGACAGATGCAGCCGGAGGCGGCCGAGCGATTGACGGTCGAACTGGCGCGCCGCTCCGGCGATAGATCGTCATCCGCGAACGACCTGCCCAAGATCGAAGGCAGGCCGCAAGCACCCGTCCGAAACTGAGGCGTGTTGGGAATGTCCAGGACCGCCGGCACAATTAAGCCAGCCCGAGGGACCAGGCCGAAAGCCCGCTCTCTTGCGGGCCGGCTTTGCTGCGGCCTGCGGTCATCGGCGCTTGCGCTGGCCGTTCTGCTGTCCTGCCTGTCGGTCGCCGCAACAGCCGCTCCGGCTGATCCTGTCAAAGGCGAGGCAGTGCTGACGGCGCAGCCCGGTTATGCCCGCCTGATTCTCAAGTTCAAGGAAGACGTTCCGACCGATGTGATTGTCGCGGGCGCGATCCTGGTCATTCAGTTCAAGAAGCCCGTCGACGTTCCGATCGATCTGCTTGCGGATTCCGTTCCCGCCTATGTCGGGTCGGTTCGCCGCGATCCCGACGGCACTGCGATCCGCATGGCGCTGACGCAGAAAGTCAGCGTCAATGTGATGACCGCGGGAGAGCGCGTGTTCATCGATCTGTTGCCGGAAAAATGGACCGGGCTTCCGCCCGCACTGCCGGCCGAGGTTGTGAAGGAGCTGTCCGAGCGTGCGCTGGCCGCCGAGCGCGCCTTGCGCATGCAGAAGATTGCGGATGAGGCGACGAAGCGTCCGCCGGTTCGCGTACGGGTATCGATTCAGCCGACCTTCGTCCGCTTTGTCTTTGAAATGCCGGACGGCGTGAATGTGTCGTCCTCGCTGGGGACGGAGAAGTTCACGTTGTCGTTCACCGCGCCGCTGATGTTCGATCTTGCGGACGCGAAGATCGCGATGCCTGCGAACATCACCTCGATCAATCAGAAGATCGCGGGCGACGGGGCACGCGTCGAGATCGCGCTGATCGGCGAGGCGGATATTCATTCGTTCCGCGAGGACAAGAATTACGTCGTCGACGTTGCCTTCGAGCCGGCGCAGAAGCCAAAAACCGTCAATTCGCCGTTGAAGCCGATCCCGGGCGACAAGGCCAGCGAGATCGCGCCGCCGACGTCCGAACAAATCGCACGTCAGATGACGGCGGACGCCAAGCCGGCTGAAGTCAAGACAGCCCAGGTCAAGCTGCCGGAGATTCAAACGCCGGACGTCAAGCCGGCGGAAACCGCTGCGCCCGCGCCGTCGACCGATGCGAAGGCCGAGACGGCCGTTGCGAAGCCGGACGCCGCGACGGCTGTGCCGACTCCTCCAGCCGTTGCCGAAGCGCCCGTGAAGACGCCGCTGGTGCCATCGCCGCCTGCCGTGAAAGCCTCGCCGCCCGAAAAGGCTGCGGCCAAACCCGCAGCGGAGGTCACGGTGGAGGCGAGGCTCACCAGTGACGATTTCCGCCTGACGTTTCCGTTCAGCACTCCTACCGCCGCGGCGGTGTTTCGCCGTTCGGACTCGATCTGGCTGGTGTTCGACACCGATCAGGCGATCGATGCCAGCGCCGTCCGCCGTGAGGGCGGATGGATCGTCGCAGAAGCCGTTCCTGTCGATTTGCCGAAAGGCCGCGCGCTGCGGATACGGCTGAATCGTCCGCAGCTTGCAACCCTGACGGGGGATGAGCGTGCGTGGACTCTCGTTCTCGCCGACAAGGGACACGCACCGCCGCAACCACTGGTCGCGACACGCAACATGGCCGATCCCGGACGCGCCAGCGTCAGTGTCAGCCTCGCAAAGCCCGGACAGCTTCATCGGCTGAACGATCCCGATGCCGGCGATCTGCTGCTGGTGATGACGGCGGGCGCGCCGTCGCGCGGGTTCATGAAGCGCCAGGACTTTGTCGAGTTCTCGCTGCTCGAATCGATCCACGGTGTGGTGATCCAGCAGAAGTCGGATGACATCACCGCGGGCATCTCGTCGGATACGCTGACCCTGACGCGGCCCGGAGGTTTGACGCTGTCCACCGCGACAGCGGCGCCGGAGCGCGCAGCCGCGCTCATTCGTCCAGTCTTCGACGTCACCGAATGGCGCGACTATCAGAACGCCGAGTTCATTCCGACCCGCAACAAGCTGCTGACAAAGGCGGCGCTGGCGACCGGAATGGCGCGCCTGCCTGTCCATGTCGACCTTGCGCGGTTCTATCTCGCACGTGGACTGTATCCCGAAGCGAAGGGCATTCTCGATCTGGCGTTTTCGGAGATCAAGCCGGGCGAGGAAGAAGCCTCGTCGCTGACGGTTCATGCTGTCGCCAGCACGCTGGCGGGGCATCCTGCGCTTGCGCTGGCGGATCTCGCGAACCCCGCCGTAGCCGCGAATATCGATTCCCAGCTCTGGAAGGCGCTTGCTCTGGCGCGGCAGGAAAAATGGGTGGAAGCGCGCGAGAAATTCAAGAACGTCGAGTTCGCCATCACGGCGCTGCCGCTCGATCTCCAGCGCATTGTGATCGCGGACGCGTTCCGCGCGTCGCTTGAGGTGAGGGACTATCCGGGCGCGGCGGTGCGGAGCAACGATCTTGACGTCGTCGGCGTCGGTCCCGAGCAGACGGCGGCGATTGCGCTGTTGCGCGGGCGTCTCGCCGAAGCGCTGGGCCGCGATCAGGACGCACTGGCGGCGTTTCAGGCCGCCGCAGGGTCGGCCGATCGTCCGTCGGCGGTCGAAGCGCAGGTCCGTCAGATTGCATTGCGCCAGAAGCGCGGCGAAATCAGCGATGACGATGCGCTTCGCGATCTTGAAGCCATCTCGGTCACATGGCGGGGCGACTCCATCGAGGTGAAGACACTGGAGATGCTGAGCCGGCTCTACGCGGCCAAGGGGCGTTATTCGGAAGCTTTCTCAGCCGTACGCACCGCGACCATGCTGCAACCGAACTCCGAAGCATCGCGAAAGATGCAGGACGAGGCGTCGGCATTGTTCGAGCAGATCTACAATGGCGCGAAGGGGGAGGATCTTCCGCCCGTCGAAGCGCTTGCGATGTTCTATGAGTTCCGCGATCTCACGCCGATCGGCCGTCGCGGCGACGAAATGATCCGGCGTCTGGCGGATCGTCTTGTCGCCGTCGATCTGCTCGAACAGGCGAGCGAGCTTTTACAATACCAAATCGATCACCGGCTTGAAGGCTCGGCCCGCGCACAGGTCGCCTCCCGGCTGGCGATGGTCTATCTGATGAACCGCAAGCCCGATCGCGCCATCGCGGCGCTGCGCACCACGCGGATCGCCGATCTGGCCGGAGAAATCCGCCAGCAGCGCCTGTTGCTCGAGGCGCGGGCGCAGACCGACATCGGTCGTCACGATCTGGCGCTCGACATCATCTCGAACGTCGGCGGCCGCGAGGCGGTCCGGCTGCGGTCGGATATCTACTGGGCGTCGCGGCGCTGGCGGGAGTCCGCCGAGCAGATCGAACTGCTTTACGGTGATCGCTGGCGCGATTTTCAGCCGCTGTCGCCGACCGAGAAGAGCGACGTCATTCGCGCCGTGATCGGATACGCGCTGGCGGAAGATGCCATCGGCCTTGCCCGCTTCCGCGAGAAGTACAGTCCGAAGATGGACGGCGGCGACCGCGCAGCGTTCGACGTGGCCTCGAAGCCGGCGACGGCGAACAGCGCGGATTTCGCGCGGATTGCGAAGATGGCGGCGACCATCGACACGCTCGATGGCTTCCTGCGTGAGATGAAGGTCCGCTTCCCCGATGCAATGGCGCGCGCCAAACTGCCGCCTGAAATCAAGGCCGATCCGAATCCGACGGGCAGCCTGAAGCGGGTGAAGGCGACCCGCTGACCGGCGGACGCTGCAGGCGTCATTGCAAGCGAAGCGAATCCAGAGCGACAAGGAAGTTGGATTGCTTCGTTGCTGACGCTCCTCGCAATGACGAAACGGAAAGTCTCGCGAGCCGACTTACCCGCCGCCGTAGCTTTGCACGAGGCTGCCTGCCACCAGCGACCAGCCGTCCACCAGCACGAAGAAGATCAGCTTGAACGGCAGTGACACCACCACCGGCGGCAGCATCATCATGCCCATCGACATCAGAACCGATGCGACCACAAGGTCGATGATGAGGAAGGGCAAAAACAGGAGAAAGCCGATCTCGAAGGCGCGCTTCAGCTCGGAAATCATGAAGGCGGGGATCAGGATGCGCAGCGACATCTGCTCGGGCGTGGCCGCCGGTGGCTCGCCCGACAGGTCCATGAACAGCTTGAGATCCTTCTCGCGCACATTCTTCTGCATGAAGCTGCGCAGCGGCACCGTGCCGCGCTCGAACGCCTGCTCGACGGTGATCTGGTTGGCAACCAGCGGCTTGATGCCGTCGTCATAAGCTTTTTGCAGCACCGGTCCCATTACGAATCCGGTCAGGAACAGCGCCAGCGCGATGATGACCGAGTTCGGCGGCGCGGTCGCGGTGCCGAGCGCCGTGCGTAGCAGCGACAGCACCACCACGATGCGGGTGAACGACGTCATCATCACCAGGATCGACGGCGCGATCGACAGGACCGTCAGCAGCGCGATCAGCTGGATCGCGCGCTCGGTGACGCCGCCGTTGCCCTGGCCCAGATTGATGCTGATATCCTGCGCGCTCGCCGGTTCGATCAGGAACCCGGTGGCGGCGACAAGACTGGCAAAAAATAAAACTCTACGCGGTGATGTCGAGGATCTCACGCGGGAGGCTTCGGACGGCCGAGGAGATTGGCCATCTCGTCTTCGAGATTCTCGAACGCAGCCTTTGGCGCGGGCGGCGGCGGCGCCGGTGGAACTGGCGGGCGCGGGGCGCCTTCGGAGCGCGGCACGGGCCGATTCCCCGCAGCCTCAGGAGCAACGGGTGGTGCGCCCGGCCGCTCGACCGGGCCGATCGATGGTGCGGTGTCGAGGCGAGGTTCACCGCCGGGCCGGCGCAGGGCGGCTTCGAGCCGCTGCGCCATGTCGGCGAGGTTCTGATCCGCCGATGACAAAGCAGGATCGGGTGCCGGGCGTACCGGCGGACGGGGCGGCATCGGCGGCGCTTTCGGAACGTCGCCCGAGCGCGGCATGCGCGGCGGCATCGGTTCGCTGCGCTCGCTTCGCGGAATTGCGCGAGGCTCCGAACGCAGCATCGGTTCAGGACGCAACGACGGTTCGGGACGAATCATCGGCTCCGGCGTGAAGCTCGGCATGACGTCCGGGCTGTGCCGCTCAGGCAGCGGAGGGGCGGGCCGGCGGGTGTCGTCATTATAAGGAGCGCGCACCGGACGATGGGGCAGCTCCGGCGCGGACGGCTCGCGATGTTCAAAAGCCTCGGTATGCGGGACTTCGCTATCGGACCAGCCGGTGTCGGGAGCCAGACGCGGCGGAAGCTCGGTTCCCGCAGGCCCGCGCGGTGCCGCCTGATCACGCTGCGGCACGCTGCGTACGATATTGGGTTCGACCACGAGATCGGCGGGGCCACCGATCATCAGCAGATGTTCGACGTTGTCGCGCCGGACCAGCACCAGCCTGCGGCGGCCATCGACCGCTGCGGCATCGATCACGGCAAGCCGCGGCATGCGCCCCCGGCTGGCTCCGGAGCCGCCGAGACTGCTTCCGCCAAACCGGCGAACAAGCCAGGCGGCAACTCCGATCAACGCAAGAACGATGACGAAGGCGATGAAGAACCAAAGCGTTTGCGGCATGTCCTGTCCCCGTCAAACAACACTCGCATCTATGCCAGATTCGCAGGTCACTGGCCGCGAAACAAGCAGTTTGGGACGAATTGAGTGCTAAGTGCGCGCTACCGGTTAATTCTTGACGGCAAATGCTGCCGCCGGCGGATGAGTACCCTATTAAAGCGCGGCGGCCCGAAATAGTTCTTCTGCCGGTACTTCAATGGCTTGTCCGGTTGAAGGGCATTCATGGCGAAAATGGGTCCGAACGGTTCTTAACCCCTTATTAACCATACACGCGGCAAATTCTGCCTACCTGAGGCGCTGCGCTTCGGGTTGAGGGCTGGCCGATGGCGATCACCGATCTTCCGATGTTGTCCGCGCTTCGCACCAAGATGCAGTGGCATCAGGAGCGGCAACGGGTGCTTGCGGAGAATATTTCACATTCGGACACACCGAACTTCAAGCCGCGGGACCTCGTGGAACCCAAGTTCGATCGTGGCGGCGCGGGTCCGGTGACCGGCGCGATGCCGTCGCTGGCCATGGCGCGCACCAGCGCAGGGCACATCCAGGCGAGCGGGGTGAGCGAGAATTTCAGTTCCAGCAACCGCGGCGGCTATGCGACCCGGCCCGCAGGCAATGCGGTCAACCTCGAAGACGAGATGCTGAAGGTCTCCGCCAACCAGATGGACTATGCGGCGGCGACCTCGCTCTACACCCGCAGCCTCGGACTGCTGAAGACCGCCATCGGAAAGCGGTAACGCGCATGATCCCGCCTAGGAGAGCCAAAGCATGAGCGACGGCAACGATTTTCTCAGGTCGATGAGCATCGCGACGTCCGGTCTGCGCGCGCAGGCGGGCCGGATGCGGGTGATTTCGGAAAACATCGCCAACGCGGACTCGACGGCAAAGACCGCGGGCGGCGATCCCTATCGCCGCAAGGTGCCGACGTTCTCCTCCGAACTCGACCGCACGCTCGATTCGCGCGTGGTTACGCTGGGAAAGATCAAGCCGGACAATTCCGATTTCCGCGTCAAGCACGAGCCGGGCAATCCGGCGGCGGACGCCAACGGCAACGTCAAGTATCCCAACGTGAACTCGCTGGTCGAAATGACCGACATGCGCGAAGCGCAGCGGTCGTATGAGGCCAACCTCAACATCATCTCCGCCACGCGCCGCATGATCCAGCGCACCCTCGACATTCTCAAGGCCTGACAGGGAGAATTAACTCATGGCTTCGCCAACAGTCGCCGCCAATGCCTATGCCAGCCTTGCGAAAATCATGGATTCCGCCGGCGGCGCGGGCGCTCTCGGCAAGACCGGCGATTCGAACGGCCCTTCGTTCGGCGCGCTGCTCAAGGAAACGATGGGCAGCGTGATGGATGCGGGCCGCAAGTCCGACGCGCAGACCATCGCGATGGCGCAGGGCAAGGCCAACGTCATGGACGTGGTGACGGCCGTCGCTGAAACCGATGTCGCCGTGTCGACGCTGGTGTCGGTGCGCGACAAGGTCATTCAGGCCTACGAAGACATCATGCGGATGCCGATCTGATTTGGCTTTTTTGAAATGCCCACGGGCAGGGGATTGAAATGACAGGTGCTGAAGTTCTCGACGTCTCGCGCGATGCGATCTGGACCATCGTGAAGGTATCGTCGCCGCTCTTGATCGTCGGCCTCGTGGTCGGCGTTGCGATCTCGCTGGTGCAGGCGCTGACGCAGATCCAGGAACAGACGCTGGTGTTCGTGCCGAAGATTCTCGCGATCTTCGTCACACTTGTTCTGGCGCTGCCGTTCATGGCTGACGCGCTGCACAGCCAGATGCTGCGGATATCGTCGCGAATCATCGGCGGGTAGCGCATGATCCGGCGCCGGTTCAGGAGCGGAATGTTCACGGACGCGGCGTTCACGGGCAGGGCACGTCTTCCATGCGTATCGACATCTCGCTGCTTCCGGCGCTCGCCGCGGCCTTCATGCTGGTGTTCGCCCGCATCGGTGCCATGGTGATGCTGCTGCCCGGATTCGGCGAAGCCAATATTCCCGTCCGCGTCAGGCTCGCGATCGCCTTAGCGCTGACGCTCATTATTTTGCCGCTGCACCGCAACGCCTACACCGTCAGCATGACCTCCATCGCGCCACTGCTGGTGCTGATGGTTCATGAAATCATCATCGGCGTGGTGCTCGGCGCCACCGCGCGCGTCACACTGTCGGCGCTGGCGGTGGCCGGTTCGGTGATCGCCCAGCAGCTCGGCCTCGGCTTCGTGACCACGATCGATCCCACGCAGGGCCAGCAGGGCGCGCTGATCGGCAACTTCCTGACCATGCTCGGGCTGACGCTGCTGTTCGCGACCGACATGCATCATTTGGTGATCGCGGCGCTGAACGAAAGCTACAACGCATTCGCCCCGGGAGAATTAATGTCGAGCGGCGACGTCGCGGCGCTGGCGACCAAGGCCTTTGCGACGGCTTTCAAGATCGGCATCCAGTTGTCCGCGCCGTTCATCGTGTTCGGCCTGGTATTCAATCTCGGCCTCGGCGTGCTGGCGCGGCTGATGCCGCAGATGCAGGTGTTCTTTGTCGGCGTGCCGCTTTCGATTCTCGGCGGCTTCCTGATTCTTGCCCTCGTCATCGCCACCATGATGGGTGCTTACCTCGATTACTTCGGCGGCGTTCTCCACGAACTCGCGCCGCGGCGCTGAGGGCAGGAACTGAAGACAAGCCATGTCAGACGAGGACAAGGAATCAAAAACACAGGACCCGACGCAAAAACGTCTCGACGATGCGTTGGAGAAGGGCGACGTCGCCAAGAGCCAGGAGGTCAATACCTGGTTCGTGATCGCCGCATCCACGTTGCTGCTGTCTTCGTTCTCGGGCTCGATCAGCAAGGGCATCGAGGTGCCGATGCGCAATCTGATGATGAACGCGCATCAGATCCGCGTCGACGGTCCCGGTCTGCTGTCGCTGCTCAGCCAGATCGAGCTGATGCTGATCGGTGTTCTCGGCGTTCCGCTGCTGATGCTGCTGATCGCGGGCGTCGGCAGCAACCTGATCCAGCACCGGCTGGTCTTCTCGTCGGAGCCGCTCAGCCCGAAATTCAGCAAGATCTCGCCGATGGCGGGCTTCCAGCGGCTGTTCGGCAAGCAGGCAGGTGCGAACTTCCTGAAGGGCATCTTCAAGGTCGTCCTGCTCGGCGTCGTGATGTGCCTTGTGCTGTGGCCCGAGCGGCACCGTCTCGATGCCATGGTCCGGTTCGATCCGATGTCGATCCTGAACGTCACCAAAACCATCTCGGTTCAGTTGATGGGCACGGTGGTCGCGGCGCTCGCGCTGGTGGCCGCGCTCGACTACCTGTTCCAGTACCGCCAGTGGTTCGAGCGGCAGAAGATGTCGTTGGAGGAGATCAAGGAAGAATACAAGCAGTCGGAAGGCGATCCCCACATCAAGGGACGCATCCGGCAGCTTCGCCATGCGCGCGCGAAGAAGCGCATGATGGCGGCGGTGCCATCGGCTTCGGTGATTATCACCAACCCGACCCACTACGCGGTGGCGCTGAAGTACGATCGCGGCATGCCGGCGCCGGTCTGCGTCGCCAAGGGCGTCGATGCGCTGGCGCTGAAGATCAGGGAAATTGCTACCGCCAACGACATCCCCATTGTCGAGAACGTGCCGCTGGCCCGCGCATTGCACGCAACCGTCGATATCGACGACGAAATTCCGGTCGAGCACTATCACGCGGTCGCAGAGGTGATCGGCTACGTGATGAAGCTCAAGCGCAGGATTTCCGGCCTTGGCTGATCCCTGTTAACCTAGGGGAACCAAGTCTGGCGCGGGCACTTGCACAGACGTAATGTGCCTTGCGTTAGGATGCCCGATTCAGGCACTCAGAGGCCGGTCGACTGCGGATTATAATGACTTGCGCGTCCTTTGCGGACGCGCGAACAGGCTGAGATGACAACCGATACGGGCAACGAACTTCGTCCCTCTTTCGCCGCCGTGCATGAGCCGGCGCGGCGAAGCGGAAGCATCTTTCTTGTGCTGCTGGTGGCGGGTGCGATCATTGCCGCGGCCGTAGCCTTTATGACCCTGGGCCGCACCCAGGCCCAGCCTTACATCCTGGTGCTGCTGGCTTTGCTGGCCATGGTCGGGCTGTTCACGCTGTTCGCCTTTGCCGCCGGGATCGTGCGGTTCGCCGATCGCCTCGCGGAAGACCCGATCACGCGTCCGATCGCCGATCATGCGTTCGACGGGCTGGCGGTGACCGATCCGCGCGGTCATGTCGTCTACGCCAATACGGCCTATCTCGCGCTGACCGGCGCATCAGGCCCCAACGATGTGCGTCCTGTCGAGCGGGTCTTCATCGGCAATCCCGATGTCTCCGAGGCGGTATTCCGTCTGCTCAAGGCCGCGCGCGAGGGCAAGCGCCAGCAGGAGGAGGTCCGCGTCGCGGGCATCGACAGCACCCATGGCCGGTGGCTGCGGATGCGCGTTCGTCCGCTGGGCACCGACAAGCGGCAGGCAAAATTCGCAGTGTGGTCGGTGGCCGACATCACCCGCGATCGCGAGCGCCAGGAAGACGTCTTCCAGGAATTGCAGCACGCCATCGAGTATCTCGATCATGCGCCCTGCGGCTTCTTCTCCGTCAATGCCAGGGGCGAACTGGTCTATGTCAACGCGACGCTCGCCAACTGGCTGGATTACGATCTCGCGGAAATAGGGTCCGGCGGCCTGAAGGTTGCCGACATCATGTCCGGCGACGGCGCGTCGCTTCTGACCTCGATCACCCCGGAGCCGGGCGAGGTGAAGACCGAGGTGTTCGATCTCGACCTGCGGATGCGCAACGGCAAGACCATGCCGGTGCGGCTCTATCACAAGCTGGCGTTCGGCGCCGACGGCACGCCCGGCGCATCGCGGACACTGGTCATCAATCGCGCGCGCGACGATCATTCCGATCCGCAGCGCGCGGCGGAAGTGCGTTTCATGCGCTTCTTCGATCATACGCCGATGGCGATCGCCACCGTCGACAAGGCGGGCAACATCGTGCGCGCCAATGCGCGGTTCGCAAAGCTCACCCAGAGCCTGTCACCGGCCGGCACCGGCAGCAAATCGATCTTCGCGGTGGTGCACGAGCGCGAGCGCGGCGAACTGGTCACCGCGATCAACAAGGCCGCGGACGGGCAGGGCGACATTCCACCCGTCGAGGCGATGCTGGACAGCGCCAAGGAGCGCTGGGGCCAGTTCTTCGTCACCTCCGTCGAGCACGACGCGCGCGATGCGGAAGCCGCGATCGTCTACCTGCTCGATACCACCGAGAAGCGTACGCTGGAGAACAGCTTCGCGCAGTCGCAGAAGATGCAGGCGGTGGGCCAGCTCGCCGGCGGCATCGCCCACGACTTCAACAACGTGCTCTCCGCCATCATGATGGCGAACGACTTCCTGCTGAACGCGCACAAGCCGACCGATCCGTCGTTCCAGGACATCATGCAGATCAAGCAGAACGCCAACCGCGCGGCGGCGCTGGTGCGGCAGCTGCTGGCGTTCTCGCGCAAGCAGACGCTGCGCCCGCAGGTGCTCGACATCGGCGATGTACTCTCCGACATCAACGTGCTGCTGAAGCGCCTGCTCGGCGAGAAGGTGAAGCCGGAGTTCGTCTACGGCCGCGACCTGTGGCCGGTGAAGGCCGACCTGTCCCAGTTCGAACAGGTCATCGTCAATCTTGCGGTCAACGCGCGCGATGCGATGCCCGAAGGCGGCAAGCTGACCATTCGCACCGCCAACGTGTCCGCGAAAGACGCCGAGCGCGGCGAGTACAAGGGCATGCCGGCGGCGGATTATGTGCTGGTCGAGGTCACCGACACTGGCAGCGGCATTCCCGCCGACATTGTCGACAAGATCTTCGAGCCGTTCTTCTCGACCAAGGAAGTCGGCAAGGGGACCGGGCTCGGTCTCTCCACGGTCTATGGCATCGTCAAGCAGACCGGCGGCTTCATCTATGTCGACTCGGTTGAGGGACGCGGCACCGTGTTCCGGATTTTCCTGCCACGGCATTTCCCGGAAGTGGCCGCTGTCCAGGAAGCGCCAGCCGCCAGCAGCGCCGTCGCTCAGGCTCCGGCACCGGCCCGCGCGCCGGATCTGACCGGGCAGGGCACCATTCTGCTGGTGGAGGACGAGGATGGGCTGCGCTCGCTCAATGCGCGCGGCCTTCGTTCGCGCGGCTACACGGTGATCGAGGCCGAGAACGGTCTCGATGCGCTCGAAGCATTAGAGCGCGAAGAAGGCGCGGTCGATCTCGTGGTGTCCGACGTGGTGATGCCGGAAATGGACGGTCCGACCATGCTGAGCGAAATGCGCAAGCGGAACCCCGACCTGCGAATCATCTTCGTGTCAGGCTATGCTGAAGATGCCTTCGAGAAGAGCTTGCCGGAGGGCCAGCAGTTCAATTTCCTGCCCAAGCCCTTCACGTTGAGCCAGCTCGTGGCTTCGGTGAAGGAAACCATGACGGCTCCGTCGTAATCGGCATGACCCGGAGCTAGCCAGTTTTCGGATTAGATCATGCCAAACAAGGCTTTGGCTCCCGCGCGCCAGATGTGACCGCACGCCTCACCGCGACTGAGGGCCGCAGGCCCTATCGTACCTATCCGCTTCCCTTTCGCACGCCGCTGCCCATGTATGTGCCTGTCCCCTTTGCCGGGGATCAATGCCCCTTGAGGGCCGAGAGGGAACAGACATGATTTCGTCGCAGCGCTTGCGCTCAGTCATCAAAACACTTGCTGTGGTCATGGCGGTCGCCATGCCGCTGACAGTAACCATTTCATCGTCGGTGGATGCCCGCCCGAGCAGCGGCGGCAGCCGCGGTTCGCGCACGTTCTCCGCGCCGCCATCCACTCCGACTGCGCCGAATGCCGCGCAGCCGCTGAACCGCACCATAACCCAGCCCGGCGCGAAGGCACCGGCAGCGGCGCCCGCAGGCGGCGGCTTCTTCAACCGTCCCGGCATGGGCATGCTCGGCGGTCTTGCCGCGGGCTTCCTCGGCGCCGGCCTGCTCGGCATGCTGTTCGGCGGCGGATTGTTCAGCGGCCTCGGCGGCCTGTCGTCGATCATCGGTCTGATTCTCCAGATCGGCCTGATCTACCTCGTGGTCCGTCTTGCGATGTCGTGGTGGAAGCGCCGCAACGCGCCGGCCTACGCCCATGCATCGGCTGCGCCCGGTCAGGCTCCGCAGCAGGATCAGGGACCGATGGCCAACGCGCGATCCGGCTTCGGCTTCGGTCTGGGCGGCGGTTCGAACGACGCGCCGCTTGAGATCAAGCCGGACGACTACGATGCGTTCGAGCGTCTGCTCGGCGAAGTTCAGACCGCGTGGTCGAACGAGGACATCGGCAAGCTGCACACGCTGGCGACGCCGGAAATGGTCTCGTACTTTACCGAGGATCTCAACGCGAACAAGGAACGCGGCGTGATCAACAAGGTGTCCGACGTCAAGCTGCTGCAGGGCGACCTTGCGGAAGCCTGGCGCGAAGGCACCACCGACTACGCGACCGTCGCGCTTCGCTACAGCCTGATCGACAAGACCATCGAGCGTGCCACCGGCAAGATCGTCGAGGGCAGTGATGCGCCACAGGAGGTCACCGATGTCTGGACGTTCGTGCGGCGTCCGGGCAGCCAGTGGGAGTTGTCGGCCATTCAGATGACTTGATCCCGCAGGATCGGTTCAAGAACAGAAGGCGTCGCGCTTGCGCGGCGCCTTTTTCTTTGGCTGCCCCTGAATAAGTCGCGGCCTTGTGTGTTGATCTTGCGCGCCGGCCATCGCATCACCGCCGGATAGTTCAAGAAGACTTCACAGGAGGACGAATGCTCAAGTTTTACATGATTGCAGCGCCGCTTTTGCTCCTTGCCGCGCCGGTTCAGGCGCAGCAGGCGAACATGACGTTTTTCATCACCAGCACGCCGATCGGCAATGGCGGAAACCTCGGCGGCCTCGCCGGCGCCGACAACCAGTGCCAGACGTTGGCGCAGGCCGCGGGTGCCGGTGCTCCCAAGGTCTGGCGCGCGTATCTCTCCACCCAGGCTGCAGACGGCAAGCCCGCGATCAATGCACGTGATCGGATCGGGAAGGGGCCATGGACCAACGCCAAGGGTGAAGTGGTTGCCAAGGACGTGGCCGATCTGCACGGCCCCAATGCGCTGACCAAGCAGTCCGCTCTGAGTGAAAAGGGCGAAGTCATCAACGGCCGCGGCGATCAGCCGAATCGCCATGACGTTCTCACCGGATCGCAGCCCGACGGGACGGCCTTTGCGGCTGGTGACGACAAGACCTGCAAGAACTGGACGAGCAGCACGCAGGGCTCGGCTGTGGTCGGCCACTCGGATCGTCTCGGCTTGCGTGACGACGATGCTTCGAAGTCGTGGAATTCGTCGCACGGCTCGCGCGGGCCGGAGGGAGGGTGCTCGCAGGCAGATCTGCGGAGCACCGGCGGCGACGGTTTGCTGTATTGTTTCGCAACGAACTGATTGGGATTCGAGGCGTTATTCTCGATCCTTCGGCGCGGACCTCCGCGCCGAAAGCGTTTGTGAGGTCCCATGCGATATGAGCTCTATTATTGGCCGACCATTCAGGGCCGCGGCGAATATGTCCGGCTCGCGCTGGAAGACGCAGGCGCCGACTACATCGATGCCGCGCGGGGCAGAGGCGGCGACAGCAGGATGATGGCCATGATGAAGCGCGGGGCGACGCCGCCATTCGCACCGCCGTTTCTCAAAGCCGGAAAGCTTCTGATCGGGCAGACCGCGAACATTCTGCTTTATCTCGGCGCGCGTCACGGGCTTGCGCCGAAGGCCGAAGCGCAGCGCCTGTGGGTGCACCAGCTTCAACTGACGATTGCCGACTTCGTCGTTGAGATTCACGACACGCATCATCCGCTCGGGCCGACGCTTTATTACGAAGACCAGCGTCCTGTCGCCAAGCGGCGCACCCGCGAATTCTGGAGCGAGCGCGTGCCGAAGTTCCTCGGCTACTTCGAACGCCTGATCGACGTCGGTGGCGGGCCATATCTCAACGGCCGGCGGCTTAGTTACGCGGATCTCTCGCTGTTCCAGATTGTCGAGGGCCTGCGCTATGCGTTCCCGAACAGCATGAAGCGCTTTGAGCGCAAGGCGCCGCGCGTGATCGAACTGCGCGACCGGGTCGCGGCGCGGCCGAACATCAAGGCTTATCTCGCCAGCGATCGGCGCATTCCGTTCAATGAGGACGGCATCTTCCGTCACTACAAGGCGCTCGATGCGTAAAGCGCTGACGCGTTTATATCGCTCCTATATCGAAGGCAGTGCGGCCTTCTCGAATTCCTATGGGCTCGCGGTCATCTTCCGGTTGTCACGCCGCATCTGCGTCGCGACGATTTTCGGGAGGTGGCCATGGCCGCTCTGTTTACCGGCGACGACAAGCGCAGCTTCTACGCTGAGGACGATTACCGCGCGTATCTGATCAGCCGCAATCCGCCGCCGATCGTTCACCACTCCGCCGCGATCCACTGGAGGCGGCTGCGCGTCCATACGCGCCGTGCGGTGAATCTTGTCGACTTTGTTCTGCATCGGATGGTCGAAGCGCTGGCCAGATCCAAGACGCGCCGCATCCAGCGCGAGCTGCAATTGCGCGGTATACGTTATCCGCAGGAGACGCATGACGAGCAGTCATCGCCGCGCTGAAATAAGAACTCCCCGGTTGCCGGATTGCCACGTAGACTGAGCGTCTGTTTCGACGCCGGTCCCGGCGATTCATCACTCCGGAGTTTTCCCATGAAGATCACGCCATCCGGCTCCGTGCCGACCAAGCGCGCGCCCGCATCCTATTTCACCGGCACGGTCTGGCAGGACCCGGTGATCGAGACGCCTGCGCCCGGACGGCTCAATGCGACGCGCGTGACCTTCGAGCCCGGCGCGCGTACGGCCTGGCACACCCATCCGGTCGGTCAGACACTTTATGTGTTGTCGGGTACCGGCCGCGTGCAGACGGAAGGACAGCCGGTGCACGAAATCCGTCCCGGCGACGTGGTGTGGATTCCTCCGGGTGAGAAACACTGGCATGGCGCCGCGCCGGGAAACCTGATGACTCACCTCGCGATGCAGGAGTCCGAGAACGGCAGCTTCGCGACATGGCTCGAGCATGTGACTGACGAACAATATGCGGTGGAGCCCTCGAAGTAGGTCGCGTCATCGCGCTGTCATGCACGTATCGCAGCGACACTGCGTGAATAATTTCATCGCAGAACATGTCTGAACCACTGACGCATTGCGTTGCGCGACGCAGCGACGAATGCGCTTGACGATAGGTGTGCATACGACTTTAGTTTGCGCGGACTGGGAGGTGCGTATCATGCCTTATGAGTCCGGGGTTCTCATCAGCAAACATCCATGTGCTCAATGCGGCCAGCCGATTGCTTCGCCGCTCTGGACCGAGAGAGAACGCAATCGCGTTTCGTTTCTGTGGTCGTGCAGCGCGTGTGACTATCAGTTTGTCACCGTCGCGGTTCTGAAGTCTGAGATGAGAGAGGATCCGGTTCCGCGGCAGCCGCCAGTGGCTGAAGTCGTGACCCGCGACGAGCCGGCGATCGCAGCCTGACTGTCTTCAAGCGCCGATACACGATCCGCGCCAGCCCCGATTCGGGGCTTGGCACCTGCGAGCGTGCGCCGGCCGGTATCATGCAGCGGTCTGGATTGTATTTCCGGGTTCCATGACTGGAACGTCAGCGAAGCGCTGCGGGCAGGGGTTCCCGAATCAGCCATCTCGCCGCAATGCTGTCGCATTCACCCTGTCTGTTCCGGCTTCATTCACATCGCCAAGCAGGAGGATCGATGCGCATCATCACCCCCGCGATCTATGCGGCCCTGCTCGGGGGCGCGATCTACCTCGCCATCTCGCAGAATCCGCTGCCGAACGCGATCGCCTCGGTTCAGCCCGAAGGCAGCAAGATCAGCTACGCGGTGCCGACCGACAGCAAGTCGCCGCCAGTGATGCGCACCGGCAAGCGCGAGGTCTGCCGCCAGTCGGTGACCGCCAAGCATCTCTCCCGGCATCAGGCGCGTGACCACATGCAGCTCTGCGTGGCGCAGGCGCGCGTCGAATGCCTCAAGCAGGCCATCGACCAGAAGCTGCGCGGCGCAGCCCGCCGTGTTTATGTGAAGAGCTGCGTCGCGGCATAATCCGCCTTTAGCGGATCAGCATATCCTCAACGCGGACAGCGGCAGGTTCTGCTGCCTCCGGCTGTGCTTCATGCAGAGGCACTGCGGGAAGTTGCAGGACAGTGGCCCGCTGACCGGGATCGAGCTGGGTCAGCAGCACGAGCTGCCCGTCGGGGAATTCCAGCGCGTCATGGTGCCGGTTCGGGTTGTCGAGATCGACGGTCCGGAACCGTGCGACGGTGTGACGAACCTTCTTCCTGAAGAATGCTCCGTCGTAATCGACCTCCCGCTCGAAGGCGAGTTCGGTGCCGGGGCGAACGCAGACCGCAACATTCGGCTCACCTTCGCCGGTGAAGCCGCGGGTTACGGTCATGGGGAATTTCGTCGACACCAGTTTTTCGCCAAGCCTGGCGGGGCGGCTTGCGACGGCGTGTAAACTATAGTCACACATTGCGGCCACTCCTGTTGTTGATCGATCAACCGGGTGATGCGCGGTGTAACAAAAAGGTAATGCTCTCGGGGCGGCGTTGTTATGTGGGCGCGCCGTCACCTTTTCGTGAAACGGCGAAAGCCCCGCCGGTCAGCGCGAGATGTATGCCGGCGCGTGTTCGATCATCCGCGATGCACGTTTTTCGCGTGCCATGCGCTCGGCGAGCTCGACGATCTTCAGGCGTCCCTGCATGTTGGGAATGGCCTTGAACGCGGCGAGCAAACGCTGCGCTTCCTCGTCCGATGTCACCAGAATATCCCTGAGCATTGTCCGTCCCTGCGACTTCAAGCGTCTCTTGGTTAGTCCGCTTCTTAGTCGCGGGACGTTACCATCCGGTTCATGCGCCAATGTGACGAATTTACCGGGGTGCCGGTGTGGTTAAGCGGGCGTAAGCGCGGCGGGGGAACAATCGCGGTTCCTCTTGGCGTGTCCGCGCACGCTCTCTCGTCGGCCCCGCGATCTTTCTCCGGTCGTCCCCGCGAAGGCGGGGACCCATACTCCCTGGACCATCGTGTTGTTGGGAGCGGGACAACTCTTTCCTTCGTCATCATAACGCTTAGTGGTTATGGGTCCCCGCTTTCGCGGGGACGACATCGGTAGTGTTGCGCGATCGCGCGCACCATCTTCTCCGGATTCAGTTTTCAAACAGCTCGCACTTGCAGATGTGCGCCATCGCCCCTGTTGTTGTGACGGCGTCGCGCGCGGGGCTTGCCCCGTTCGCGCCAAAGACAACCCGCGCCACCAGCGGTCACGCGCCATCGCCCCTGTTGTTATGACGGCGCGGGGGCGCCCGAATTCCTCTCGTCGCTTCGCCCTGAATGAGGGCGCGCGGAACGCCGGATGCGCGAGCGCATCCGCAGCCCCGTGTGCAAAAGTGAAAAGCACACGAGCGTAGTCGCCACGGTCACGCCGGTTGCATCCGGCGTTCCGCACGCAATGGTTGGAACGGCTTGCTGCGTGAGGCACCCCCGGTGGCCGGTGCTGAGTACACCACCGTTGTGTGGACTGACGGACTCTTCCATCGCCCTCTGTACGAGGAGCGACGGCGTCGTCCTGCCCCTTGGCGCGAAGCCGATGCGCCGGGATGACACGCCTTGGGCCGTCCGCAAACGGTGTGGTCGTCATCTCCGTGCCGCGCGAGATCACCCTGCAAGCCGGGAAATTCCACACGCGTCACGGCCTTCGAACACCGCCGCGGCCACCGCATCCCGCCCCGCGTATCGTGACGATCGCGAAACGCCCCTCATGACGGGGCGGGATAAATAGGAATATAGTCCGATAACTTGGAATGTCAAGATTGGTTTGCCATCGATCACCGTCAATTTGACACAAGGAAGCTGGATCGGTCTCTGTAGCGCCCCAGTTTCCGGCGCCACGCCGGGCTTCGTGTCGCAGGCAGGCAATGGAGCACTATGCGAATTGTTTGACCGGAAAGCCGCTTCCACCGTTAAATTTTTGAGGTCGAGCCAATGACGATTGCGACAAGACACCTGATTGTGAAGATGGCGGCATCGGAAGTGAATGTTCCGATCAGTATATCCGCGCCGGAACGCGCCGACGTCGACTGGATTTGCCGGTTTGAAATCGGCTGGCCTGAGGGGACGGTCAAACGATACGCGGCAGGCATCGATTCCGTGCAGGCACTTCTTTTCGCGATGCAGATGATCGGCGCGGAAATTTACGCAAGCAAGTATCACGAGGCGAGGCAGCTCATCTGGTTGGAGCCGGGTCGGGGTTACGGCTTTCCCGTTCCGAACAGCATCCGCGATCTTCTTGTCGGCGACGACGCGATGTATGGGGGGTGAGGGAAGCTTTTCCGCCTGCTGCTCCTGCCTGACGCTGCGCGCCACCGCATCCCGCTCCGGGTATCGTGACGATCGTGAAACGCCCCTCATGACGGGGCGGGACATGCCGAACATAAGAGAGGTCTTGAGGGTGGGGATTTGTATCATGTTGATGAATGGAAATGAGTGCAGCGTTATTTTTCTGACGGTTCTTAGTCATTATGCGACTTATCGAAGCTCAGCGTAGGCACTTGTTGTATTGAGTTGTCGCGAATGCCAGGAAGCTGTGCTTCAACCCGAGTCTGATTGTGATAAACGACGAGATGATTAGGAGATGGCGGGCTCGGTGCAGGCAGCATTAGTCCTAAGCCTTTGTCCAGGACAAGTTGTTCCTCATCCTTCTTTGCTGCTTTCGGTGGTTCCAATTGAGGGGGAGGCCACTTAGATGGAGGAGGAAGCGTCTTTGAGGTTAGCTGTTTTTCGACTGCCTCCATTTCGGTTGGCGAAAGATCTTTTGCAATTGCGGCAAGTTCTCGGCTCGCTTGTGAAAGTTCTTTTTTAACGTCGTTGGGGCTAAGCGCCGATACAGAATTTTCTAACTTTTCTAGCCGTTTTGCTAAGCGATACAGCTTGCCGGTCGTCTTCGTTCGCCGTTCGAAGCGATAGACTTGTTCCTCATTAGCGCCAGCCTTTTTTGTAAAAGGCTCGCATACATCTGTTGCGTACTGCCGGGCGTCGTCGCAAAGCTCTGCTACGCTATCTTTAAAGCCCTTATAGTCGGCAACTGTACTATAGACAGCAAGAGTTGCGGCTAGTGTGCCGATTACAGTTACCCTGACCCGTAGCGACCCTTCCTCAAATTGAACATCAATTACAACGTTACCACCGTAAATGCGTTTTGCGATATCAGCAGCTAGTATGTCGGTGGATTTGCCAAGTCGCTGTAGTTTCTTGCGCGAGGCATGGTAGGGTTTTAGGTGGATGTATGCTTGGGCTAGTTGAGCCACAAACGAACTCCTAAATAATCTGAATACGATCTAATGAATGTTTAAATTAGATAGTGGTGCCGTGCATTAGAGTCGTTGCTCCCTCACACACCCTTTTCGCGCGACATCGTGATGCGCACGCCGGTCTTGGCGACGGTGCAGTGGACGTCGAGCTTGCGGTAGCGTGAATCGATATTGTAGCCGCGGATGATATTGGTGCGGCTGACGCAGCGCTTCGCGCCCTTGACCGCGTCGGGCTTGGGGATCGTGAACACCAGCGCCGCCGCCGTGCCGATGAAGTCGTAATAGGCTTCCGCGGGCTTCTTCTTGTCGGTGGAGGCGAACACGTCGTTGGTGCGGTTGCGGCTCGAGCAGCCGAGCGACGCCTGAGCCACGGCGGGATGTTCGAGATAGATCACGCCGGCGACCGTCTTGCCGATCTTGAGACCGGGAATCTGGTTGGTGAGATCCTTGGCAAGATCGTCGCAGCGGTCGGCGCGGGCAGGGGTGCTGCCGAGCGCAGCCATGGCCGCAATGAGCGCAGCCGCGAAGGCGGAATTTTTGAAAAATGAGATGCGTGCTGTCATGGTTTCCCCCGGTGCCATTGAAGCGTGCGGCATTGCTTTGCGCAAGGTGGGCACTTTTGTCCCTCCCCCTTGTGGGGAGGGTGGTTTGTTGCGCGGATGCGCGGCAAACCGGGTGGGGGTGTCATTCAGCGTCGAAGATTTCATGCGTAAAGATGTACCCCCACCCCGGCCTCGCTTCGCTTGGCCGAACCTCCCCACAGGGGGAGGGAGAAGATGCGTCGTTGTGAGAATTCAAAACCCGTGGATCATGACGCTGATCGCGAATCCGACGATCAGTACAACATTGAACAGCGTCGGGACCGCGACAAGGAAGGTCGCGCGGCCGAGGTGTTCGTTATGCGCCGCATAGGCGATGGCGCAGGCGGCGGCCAGCGGGAAGGCGATGATCTTCGCAATGGTTTCCACGGCGCCGAAGGCGCTCCTGAACTCGAGCCCGTGCGCGACGACGGAAGGCATGTCGCTCAGCCACGCCATGATGATGATGGTGCCGAGCGCGATGATGGCGTGCCGCGCGCGGCCCATGGCCGCGAACACGATCGCGGCGATGGCCAGCACCGGATGTGCGGCGAGGTGCGCTTTGACCAGACCGGCGCCGATGCCCGAGCCGATATGCGACATGTCGCCTAACAATGTCGGCGCGTCGGAGAGACCGAGCCCAGCCTCGATCAGGGCCAGAATAATGAGCACGGCGCGCAGCCCGAGCATTTGCGGGGCAGGCATGGATGTGGGCTCGGGCGCGGCAGGATCGGCAATCACCGGCGTAGCGGGGGTCATGTCTGAAAGTCCTGATCGAAATCCATTCTGAAAGGCCGGAACTTAGCGCGTCCGCGCGCGGCGCACAGCCGCCCTGCAAGCGACGGGTCAGCTTTGGGCCATCTTCCTTTTGTCGGAAAAGCGATTAGAACGGTTCAAACTTCAGACGAGGCGCGAGCCGGGCCCTTGAAAGTCCAGCGCTTTTCGCCTTTCCAACCCGCGAGACCCGTTATGAACGCTCCGACCGCCATCCCGTCGCCCAAGGCCGTTCCGCCCTACAAGCACACCCCGCTGTTTCCGCTGGGCGCGGACAAGACGCCGTATCGCAAGATCACGACCGAGGGCGTCCGGGTCGAAACCGTGATGGGCAAGGAGATGCTGGTGGTGTCGCGCGAGGCGCTGCGTGCGCTCTCCGAAGCGGCGTTCGGCGACATCAACCACTACCTGCGGCCGGGCCATCTGGCGCAGCTTCGCAAGATCCTCGACGATCCCGAGGCGAGCGACAACGACAAGTTCGTCGCGTTCGACTTTTTGAAGAATGCCAACATCGCCGCCGGCGGCATCCTGCCGATGTGCCAGGACACCGGCACCGCGATCATCATGGGCAAGAAGGGTGCGCGGGTCATCACCGAGGGGGATGACGAAGCAGCCCTGAGCGAAGGCGCGCGCGATGCGTATCTGCGCCGCAACCTGCGCTATTCGCAGGTGGCGCCTTTGTCGATGTTCGAGGAGAAGAACACCGCCAACAACATGCCAGCGCAGACCGAGATCTATGCCGAGGGCGATGACGCCTACAAGTTCATGTTCATGGCCAAGGGCGGCGGTTCTGCCAACAAGAGCTTCCTGTTTCAGGGGACGCCATCGCTGCTGACCAAGGATCGCCTGCACGCCTTCCTGAAGGAGAAGGTGCTGACGCTCGGCACCGCCGCGTGTCCGCCGTATCACCTCGCCATCGTCATCGGCGGCACCTCCGCTGAACTCTGCATGAAGACGGTGAAACTTGCGTCGGCGCGCTATCTCGATGAACTGCCGACGCAGGGCTCGCCGGACGGCAACGCGTTCCGCGATCTGGAGATGGAGCAGGAAATTTTGAAGATGACGCAGTCGCTCGGCGTCGGCGCGCAGTTCGGCGGCAAGTATTTCTGCCACGACGTGCGCGTGATCCGGCTGCCGCGTCACGGTGCGTCGCTTCCCATTGGCCTCGGGGTGTCCTGCTCGGCCGACCGTCAGGTGCTCGGCAAGATCACCAAGGACGGCGTGTATCTCGAAGAGCTGGAGCACAATCCGGCGAAATATCTGCCCGAGGTCGAGGCGAAGCTCGGCGGCGAGGTGGTGCAGATCGACCTCAACAAGCCGATGAAGGACATCCTCGCCACACTGACGCAGTATCCGACCAAGACGCGGCTGTCGCTCACCGGCACCATGATCGTGGCGCGTGACTCCGCTCATGCGAAATTGCGTGAACGCCTTGAGAAGGGCGAGCCGCTGCCGGACTACTTCAAGAACCATCCGATCTATTACGCAGGTCCCGCGAAGACTCCGGAAGGCTATGCTTCGGGTTCGTTCGGTCCGACCACGGCGGGACGCATGGATTCGTTCGTCGACCAGTTCCAGGCGGTAGGCGGCTCGATGGTGATGCTGGCGAAGGGCAACCGCTCGGCGCAGGTGCGCGACGCCTGCAAGAAGTACGGCGGGTTCTATCTCGGCTCGATCGGCGGCTCGGCGGCGAACCTCGCCGAGCACTGCATCAAGAAGGTCGAGGTGGTGGAATATCCCGAACTCGGCATGGAAGCGATCTGGCGCATCGAGGTCGAGAACTTCCCGGCGTTCATCATCATGGACGACAAGGGCAACGACTTCTTCAAGGAATTGAATCTGGGGTAGCCTTTGATGCTGACGCTGTTCGGGCCCGGACCGGCGTCAGCTTCAAATTTAGGGAGCCGATTTGACCGTCGTGGAATGCGATACGCCGTTGTTGAGCATGCTGGATCGCAGTGTGATCGAGGCTGCGTATTTTCGGGACTCGTATAGGGCTCCCTTGAGCCGTCCGCAGGCGAGCGTGACCGATATCTTCATCGCCATCTTCGCCCACCATCCGGTGTGGATGAAGGCTATCCTGATCGTGCGAAACCGGATTGTCCGCTTGTTCGGTCTCGATGCGGCATCGGACTCCGAAATTCTCAACTTCACGTCCAAGAACAGCTTCAGCGTCGGCGACAAGATCGGTGTCTGGCCGATCTATATTCTGACGGAGAACGAACTCGTTGCCGGCCGCGATAACAAGCATCTGGACTTCAGGCTCTCGGTGCTGAAGGTCATGGATGCCGAAACGGCGAGCGTCATCGTGACGACGATCTGCACCGTGCATAATCTGTTCGGAAAGCTCTACCTGTTCTTCATCGTGCCGTTTCACAAATGGGGCGTGAAGCGGATCATTTCAAACGCGGTCGCCGCAGGACGATTGTAACGCTCGTCGTTAGGGCGTGGGACGGATCGATACAATGCATCGCTCAAGCCTGTTTGCTGCAATCGTCATGATGCTGATGTGCGGCGTGACTTCCGCCCTGGCGGATTGCCGCGAGGATCATGCGGCCGCCGATCAGAACGTCCGCAGGGCGCGTGCCGGTATCGAAAAGCTCACGGACAGCACCGACGCTGCGATGTGCGCGGCTTATCGCCGGTACATCGCGGCGCTGACCGCGCAGCGCGGCGTCATCGAACGCTGCGACGCCGGTCCCAACCGCGCGCAGAATGTCGGCGCGATCGATACTGCGATTGCGGATTATAACAAGCGCGTCGAGGGAGTCTGCAAACGGTGACGCGTGCCGTCGCAGGTTACTTCCCCGGTGCGATGCCCTTGAACGACAGCCGCAACGCCGCAGCGACACGCGGATCGTTTTTCTTCCACATGCCGTCGCTGATCAGCGACGCCACGCCGTGCGCGACCGCCCATGCCAGCGCCAGCGCATCCGTATCGACCGGCTTGCCCGGATCGGTCTGAACGCCGGCGACCGCGACGCGCAGTTGCTCGAATGAATCCGGAATGCCGTCGACTTCAGCGTGGCTGTTCGAGCCGAAGCGGCTGAACGCGAGGCGAAACAGCCGCGGCTCCGCGGAGGCGAAGTCGATATAGGCCATCGCCGCGGCGCTCAGGCGCTCCTTGCCCTTCAGTCCTTCTGTCGCCTTTTGCGTCCGTTTCGCCAGCAGCAGCAGCGCCTCGGCGGCGACGGCGGCCAGCAATTCATCCTTGTCCGCAAAGTGCTTGTAGGCGGCGCCCGAGGTGACGCCGGCGTCGCGGGCGGCTTCGCGCAGGCTGAAGCTTTCCGTGCCGCCACGGCGGACACGCTCCAGCGCCAGCGCCACCAGCGCGCTGCGCAGGTCGCCGTGGTGATAGGCCTCTTTTTTTACAGGCTTCATGTAACTGGTGTTTACATTGCTCCGGGTGCGCCGTAAAGTATGCACTGCTTACTTAAAACCAGAAGCATCAGGGAGGACAAACAATGAGCCAGGTGAAAGCAGGGGCCGATACGCCGTTCTGGGAGCGGGGCAATCTCGCCCCGGTTCAGGAGGAGGTGACCGCGTTCGATCTGCCGGTGGAAGGCGCGATTCCGCCCGAACTGAACGGGCTTTATGCGCGCAACGGGGCCAATCCGCGCGAGGGTCATTCCGGCCACTGGTTCATGGGCGACGGCATGCTGCACGGCGTCTCGCTGAACAACGGCAAGGCGGAGTGGTACCGCAACCGCTGGGTCCGCACCCCGCGCTTCAACGGCGCGCCGCGCCGGCCGGGTGTTCCCGATATCCGTGCATCCACTGCCAACACCAACGTCATCGCGCATGCCGGAAAGATCATGGCGCTGGTCGAGAACGCGCTGCCGATGATGATGACCCGCGATCTCGATACGGTCGGCTTCCATGACTATGGCGGCAAGCTCGACACGGCGTTCACGGCGCATCCGAAAATCTGCCCGGCCACGGGCGAACTGCATTTCTTCGGTTACGGCTTCGTGCCGCCGTTCCTGACCTATCATGCGGTGGACGCGAGCGGCGCGCTGATGGGCAGCATTCCGATCCCGACCAAGGCGCCGACCATGATGCATGACTTCGCGATGACGTCGGAGCACGTGATCTTCATGGATCTGCCGGTGGTGTTCGACATGCCGGCCGCGCAGCGCGGCACCATGCCGTTCGCGTGGAACGACAGCTATGGCGCGCGGCTCGGAATCCTCAAGCGCGGCGCGGGCATCGAATCCCTGCGCTGGGTGGAAGTCGAGCCGGGCTATGTCTTCCACGTCGCCAATGCCTTCGAGGAAGCGGACGGCACCATCGTGATCGATGTGGCCTGGTACAGCGAACTCTGGCGCGGCGGGCCTTCGGCAACGAGCTTCGACAAGGCAATCCTGAAACGCTGGCGGATTCCGCCCGGTGCCACCAAGGCCCAGGAGCAGGAGCTCGATGACCGCGCCATTGAATTCCCGCGCGTCAATGAGAGCCTGACCGGTTCGCATCACAACATCGTCTATTCGGTCGATACCGGAACGGATCTCGCATCGACGCGATACAGCAGCGTGCGCAAATACGATCTGAAGTCGGGCAAGAGCACGGTCCACGATTTCAGGACCGGCCTGCCGGGCGAATTTGTGCACGTCGCGCCCGAAGGCAGCAGCGGTGAAGACGACGGCTGGCTGATGGGATTTGTCTACGACCGCGCGCGCGATGCCAGCGATTTCATCATTCTCGATGCGCAGAACATCGAGTCGAAGCCGGTGGCGCGGATTCAGTTGCCGGCGCGGGTGCCGCAGGGCTTCCACGGCAACTGGATGCCGGGGGTGTAATGGATTTTGCCGCGTTGGTGAGGCTGTAATCTCCGCTCATTCCCGCGCAAGCGGGAATCCAGTTCTTCAAGCCAGGACTGGGTCCCCGCTTTCGCGGGGACGAGCGGTTGAAGATGCGCGGAGCAAGAAGTTGTCATGGCCGGGCATAGCCCGTTCGAAGAACGGCGTCGCTTTCGCTCGCCTATGACCCGGCCATCCACGCCTCAAACATATTGTGGGCGAAAGAACAAAGACGTGGATCACCGGGACAAGCCCGGTGATGACGACTGTGCGTGCAGAAAAATTTGCGCCGACAGGCGGAGCTCACTAGCTGTTTTCGTCGCTACAGCCCCTCACCCCAACCCTCTCCCCGTAAACGGGGAGAGGGAGAAGTTCTTACGCCCGCGTTCCCTTGAACGGGAATGAACCCATCGGGCCGATGCTGACATCGCCGGAGATGGCGTCGCCGTCGACCTTGCCGGTGAAAGCCAGCGTCAGCGGCATCGGATTGGTGATCGAGGCCTTCCATGCCACGTCGTTTCCATTGACCGTTCCGTCAACGATATCGGCTTCGTTGCCATCCGCCGCCTGCTTGCCGGTCAGCGCGCCGCCATCGGATTTCAGCGTCAGCGTCGCATCGCGATCGCCAAGCGGCGTGCTCAGGGTGATATTCCAGTTTCCGTCAACTGCCATGTGTTTCCCTCTCTCCGCGTCCCGCAAGCCTGAATTGGTCTGAAGCAGGACGCGCCAGCGCCGATATAGCGTATTTTGCACTGCCGGCGCCAATTTTGTCAGGTGCGATTTGTCACGCGGCGGACATATCCGCGCCGGAACCCCCATGCGCGAAGACCGTTTGTCCCGGCGCTGGTGTGGTGGCTCGCATGTCCGCTCCATCTGCAGCACGCTTTTGCGGACTTGCGAGCCAAACCACACCAGATTCATAACCAGGGTCCTTTTGAATCCGAAGTTCGCTATGGCGCCCGCCGCAAACGTGAAGCGAACTTCGGTTTCAGGACACCAGAGGAGCCGGGCCATGGGAGAGCTAAAGCGGGAAGTGCCCTCGCATGCGGTTCACCTTTGCATCGATATGCAGCGGATATTTTCCAGCGACGGTCCCTGGCCGACGCCCTGGATGGAGCGGGTGCTTCCCAATGCGCTCGCCCTGACGGGGCATGCGCCGGTGCGGACCATTTTCACGCGCTTCATCACGCCGCATCGCGCGTGCGATATGCCGGGCACCTGGGCGCGCTACTACGAGAAGTGGCCGGAAACGACACGCGAGAGGCTCGATCCGCGCCTGCTGGAGTTGATGCCTGAATTGCAGAGGTTCGTGCCGCCGGCCGTTGTGTTCGACAAACTGGTTTATTCGGCATTCGCCAATGGCCGGCTGCACGCAGAGCTGCGTGCGCGGCAATGCGACACTCTGATTGTCAGCGGATCGGAGACCGATGTCTGCGTGTTGTCGTCGGTGCTCGGCGCCGTCGATCATGGCTATCGCGTGATCCTGGCCGCTGACGCCGTTTGCAGTTCATCGGACGAGAGCCACGATGCGCTGACCGATCTTTATCGCCGGCGTTTCGACGTGCAGATCGAGATTGCAGATACGGAGCAGATCATCGAAAAATGGGGAAGATAACGTGCGGCTTCAGGTTGCCGCCGCCGCTGCCGCCGCGGCCCGCAGTTTCCGGGTGATGGTGACCCGGAACACCACATACTGAATGGCGAATGCCAGCACCTTGGCGCCGATGGCGATCACGGTCACGTAAAACGCCCACAGTTTCACGTCGCCAATCATGGCGAACACAATGACACCGATGCCGAGGACGAACATCAGAACGGCCCAGGCATAGCCTGCGATGGTGACGAGGCGAGGGATGTTCTCCTGCACAATCGGCGGCAGGTAACGCAGCATCCAGCCTTTGCGCAGCATGATCGCGCCGATGGCGAAATGCGCGATGCTGGGTTTGATCAGGACGAAGCGGGGATCTTTTGTCAGCAGTGTCGCGCTGCCGAGGACGATAACGAGCCCAAGGCTCGCCCACGTCATGATATCGAGCTTCTGCTGCTTGATCCGCGCGCGGATGAATTGCCCGATCGCGCCTGCGATGGCGACGCCTGTCGCGATCAAGATGTCTCCCGTCGCGGCATAGACCACGAGGAAGACGATGGTGGAGAAGAAATCGACGAAGAGCTGACGAAAGACGGCGGCCATGCCGCAACTGTCACACGGGGCCGGGCGCCGGAGCAAGGGCTTTCGGTGCTTCCGGAGCGTGGCGGAACGGGACGGGCAAGCCGCGCACCTTGGCGGCGGGCTTGCAGGCGCAATCGGTCACCGTGCCGGTGACGTCGGTCTGCGATACCAGCGGCTCAGTCGTGTCGTCGCCGGCGAGTGAAACGCCGGTGAGAGTCAGGACGATTGCAAGGCTGCCCCAGATCGCGACGCTTGGCTTCGCGCTGGTGGTTCGCCCGAACACGATCTGGGCGACGACCACGGAGATCGCGGCCAAGGCCGCCAGCACGACATCGCCGACGAGAGCGAAGGCCGCGAAAAAGACAGCAGTCGAGAGGAAGCCGAGGACAATCTTGAGAGCAGTGCGGGCCATCGAAGGCTCCTTGAGTTTGTAACGGATTGCGCTGTGGTCGGGATCAGGCAGCAGCCGCATTGGCGCTGGCCGCGATCTCGGCGCGAACGTGCTTCGGGTACCATTTCGTGAAGTAGACGGCGGTGTTGCGGGCGGCGAACGCGATAGCGGCGCAAACCCACAGCGGGGTGCTGGGCAGATAGATCGAGACAATGTCCGCGACCAGCATCAGAACGAAGGCGGCGCTCCAGACCCAGGTGAGGATGTAGTTGGTCCGCATAAAGCGCGGCAGCTTGGCGGTTTCGGCATCGACCACTTCCCGCGCATGCTGCAGCGTGAAGGGGACGCGGATTGCGATCGAACCGAGCGCGATGGCCAGAATGCTGCCGTCGACGGCAAGGCGGACGGATGTCGGGCTCATCTCGGCGGCGGCGATAAAGTGATATCCGGCCAGCGACGTGAAAATAACCAGGGCGCCGATGGGCAGCATCTTGATCGAGCGGCCTTCGATCATATCTCGCAAGACCAGGCCGAGGGCGACCGCCGCGCTGGCTGCGAGGCTGACCTTGACCGTCGTCAGCAGCATGAGCGTGGCGAAGGTGGCGAACGGGGCAAGAATTAAAAAGAGGGCCATGGCTGCCTGCCTGGGAATATCTTGACGCTGTAAAGATGCATTTAGTCGCCTTCATGGCTGTCGTCAAGGAAAATCTTGACAGCGTCAAAATGCATACCTAGATTGCGATCATGGGTGCTCAAAACGCAGCAAAGCGGGAGAAACTCCCCAAGGCCGCAGCGGCTGGTAGAAAGCCGCTGTCCAAGCCCGTGTCTGTGAAAAAAAACACTCCCTCCGCCGCCAAAGCCGCACACAAGCCTGATCGCGAGCAGCCGTATCATCACGGCGATTTGCACGGCGCTTTGCTCAAGGCGGCCAAGAGGGTTGCCGAGCGTGAGGGAATCAATGGGCTGACGCTGCGCGCGGTGGCCCGCGAGGCAGGCGTTTCTCATGCCGCGCCGTCCCATCATTTTGGCGACGTCACCGGCCTGCTCAGCGAACTGGCGGCGATCGGGTTCACGAAATTTTCCGAGCAGCTCGGTGCGGCGACGTGCAGCGAGACCGCTCCGGAAGCCGTCGCCGCGCGCAAGGCCAGCGCCTACGTCTCCTTTGCGCGCGAGAATCCCTGCCTTTTCCAGTTGATGTTCCGCGGTGAACGGCTCGATCACGACAGGCCAGCGCTGCGCGAGGCCTCCGAATCCGCTTTCCGGAAACTCGCCGGCATCGTTGCGGCGCGCCGTCATGAAGAGGTCGTGCCCGACCATCTGACGCTGGAGCAGGCGGCCGATATCGCGCGAATCTGGTCGCTGGTTCACGGCTTCGCGATGCTCTATCTGGACGGCCGGCTCTCGCCGATCATGGATGGCCTGCCGCCCGGCACCACCGAAGAGTCGCTGCTGGCCGCGATGCTGATGCCGGACCATCGGCCGCTTTAACTTCAAGCCTTCAAGCTGCTGACATTTTGAGCTGGTTGCCCGGATGCCGTGCCGACGAAGGCGCTCGCGGGTATCACCGTCATCATGAAAACGCTGTGAAATGTGCCCGGCGCGAACTGGAACCCGTTTTGCAAGGGTGTGTTGTCACACGTCTCGCGGTTGGTCGCGACAGGCGTGTGGATCGTTCATGGGCCTGACGCGAAAATCATGTCATGATGCGTGGAATCGCATTAGAACACGGCCATAAGCCTTCAGTCTTCTCGTATCGTTCCTCGTTCGTCCTGCAGTGAGCCATGCCCGAAATATCCTCGAACAAGCCCTATCGCATCGGCCGCTCCAAGACCGGCCTCGGCCTCTTCGCCACCAAGAAGATCAAGAAGGGCACCAAGATCATCCGCTATTTCGGGCCGATGCTCGATTCGAAGAACAAGAAGCACGACGACATCGACAACAAGTATCTGTTCGAAATCAACAATCGCTGGACCATCGACGGTTCGGTCCGCAAGAATATCGCCCGCTACATCAACCACGCCTGCCGCCCGAACGCCGAATCCGACGTCAATTCGCGCAAGCGCAAGGTCGTGATCCGCGCCATCAAGACCATCCAGCCGGGCGAGGAAATCAACTACGATTACGGTACCGATTACTTCAAGATCTTCCTCAAGCCGATCGGCTGCAAGTGCGACCACTGCGAGAAGAAGCGTGCCAAGAAGCGCGCCGAGGCTCGCGCGGAAAAGCTGCGGCTGAAGCTGAAGGCCGAGAAGAAGGCCGCCAAAAAGGCGCTCAAGGTCGGCAGGAAAGCTGACAAGTCTGTGAAGAAGGCCGTCAAGGCAGCGAAGGCGACAGCCGCATCGAAGCGCAAGACCGTGCTGGCGGGCGCAAAGACGGGTGTAAAGGCCAATCCGCACGCTCGAGGCACCGGAAAGCCGACCAAGACCAAGTCGGCGCGGACCCGGCCGCTCTCACAGCTTGTCCAGGCGCAAAACGCGGGCCGTGCGAAACAGGCTTAGCAGAATTCCTGTCTGCTATTCGGCTATGACGGCTTCGACGGCCTTGATGGTCTGCTGGATCGCCGCGATTTCCTGAATCAGGGCCTTTGAAAGGGCAGGCGCGCCGGAGCCCATCTGCATCACCAGTTCGCGGCGGCGCTCGCGCAGCAGAACGAGCGGCAGGCGGTGATCGAACGTGTCTTCGGTGGTCATTCCAAATTCCGCTTCGATAACCGACATCTTCGGCTCCCATCAACGACAGGGATCAAAGCTAGCGGACCCGGATTAAATGGCCGGAACGCGGATCGCTAAACTTTTATCGAAAAATCGAGCCGGGCGGACAGGATGTCCGGCCCGGCTTTCGCTTGGGGGGACGGGTGTTAGCGCGCCGCAACGGCGCCTTCGCTCTTGCGCAGCCCGATGAACTCCAGTTCCGCGAACACGCCGACGGCAATCGCCTGCATCACGATGAAGGCTTGTCCGAGAAGATTGGGTGAGACCCAGCCGCTGGCGAGCAGCGCGATGCTGTCGATGGTCCAGATCGCGTTGATGACGATCACGGCCCATACGGCAGTCTTTGACACCACGTCGCGCGAGGCAAGGTAACCGACGCCCAAAGCGAAAGGCACCAGCACGATGCCGGCGTTACGCAGAAAGGCTTCCGGCAGATTCAGCAGCGCGGCGAAGAAACCGGCGCCGAATATCAGCATCAGCGCGGCGGCGCCGCTGAAGATGGCATCGATCTGAAGGGCGCGGCGCAGGAAGGGGGATGCATTGATCATGTCAGTTCTCCTTGAGGGGTTTGTGGTCAGTCAGAGCTTGCGGCTGCGGCGGCGGGCGAGGGCCTGACGCAGCAGGGTGAACGGGCAGAGCGTCTTCAGCGCCCGGTCTTCGGCGGCCTGCACATGGGCGAACACGAAGACGCCGGTGTTGTGCAGCAGCGGCTCGGGCATGTTGAGCGACTGCGCGAGCAGGCGCTTGGCGAGTTTGGCGATCCAGCCCAGCGGGCTTGTCGCGATGATGGAAGTGTCGAACCCTGCGGTCCGGCTGGTCTTCGCCGATGGCGGCTGCTGAGTGGCGGGCTGTGGGTGTGATGTCGTTCGCATGGTCATCGGTCATCTCCTGTGATGCGGAAGATGATCCGGCGAGGGGACCAAATCGATTACCTTGCAGGTAATGGAACGCGTGAATTCTGCATGGTAGGTTTTCCACCATGATGAACGCACCATCTTCGGCGCGCCGCGCCGTCAAATCGTCCGCCAAGTCTTTGGTGAAGACTCCGCCCAATCACTTCGGTGAGCACCTGCGCGAGTGGCGGCAGCGCCGTCATCTCAGCCAGCTCGATCTCGCGGGCCATGCCGAGATTTCCGCGCGGCATCTGAGCTTTGTCGAGACCGGCCGCGCCGCGCCGTCGCGCGACATGGTGCTGCGTCTTGCCGAGCGTCTCGACGTGCCGCTGCGCGAGCGCAACGTGCTTCTGGTCGCGGCGGGCTTCGCGCCCGCGTTTCCCACGCGCTCGCTGGATGATCCCGCGCTCGCGGCCGCGCGTCAGGCGATGGAGCTTGTGCTGAAGGCGCACGAGCCGTATCCGGCGCTGGCCGTCGACCGGCACTGGAATCTGGTGTCGGCCAACGCGATGATCGCGCCGTTCCTCGCGGGTGTTGCGCCGTCGCTGCTGGAGCCGCCGCTCAATGTGATGCGCCTGAGTTTCCATCCGCAGGGTCTCGCACCACTCACGGTCAATCTTGCGGAATGGTGCGGGCATCTGCTGGAGCGGCTGCATCGCCAGTGCGAGGCCACTGCCGATCCGGTGCTGATTGCGCTCTATGACGAACTGAAAACCTATCCGATCCCTGCGCGGGGCGGGGCGCGCGCGAACCTCGCCGATTCCGTGGCGATCCCTTTCCAGATGCGGTTCGGCAACGAGGTGCTGAGCTTCATCTCCACCACCATGATTTTCGGCACGCCGGTGGACGTCACGCTGTCGGAGCTGGCGCTCGAGACCTTCTTTCCGGCAGATGAGAAGACCGCTGGGTTCATGAGGGCAATGCAGCCGCGGTGATTGCAGGTTCTCTCGTTCATCGCCTACAAGCGCAAAACGCATGGATCGATGGACATGATGATAAGCCCCGCTGCCGCCGTTGAAACCTACATTCTCGCCAAGGACGGCAACCGGCCGTTCCTGATGACGCGCGCCTTCGCGGCGAATGCAGAGCTTGAAATGGTGGTGAAGACCGACGCCATCTCGTTTCCGAGCACGGCAAGGGGCGTCAGCGAAATCGCGGATGTTCTCGTGCGGCGCTTCGGCGCCGACTACGAAAACGTCTATACCGTTTGCCTCTCGCGCCCGTCGGATGCCGATCCACGTCATTTCGCGTGCCGCTGGCTGGTGGGGATGTCCACCAAGAGCGACGGTCAGGTCCGGGTCGGCTGCGGACGCTACGACTGGACCTTCGGTTCGGACGGTCTGGTCGAAAAGCTCGTCATCACGATCGATATCATGAATCTGTTTCCCGCCGCCGAACTGACGGCGACAATGGCCTGGCTGTCCCGCCTGCCATATCCCTGGTGCACGCCCGGCGACGTTCTCGAAGGCATGCCGAAGGCTGCCGGATTTGCCGCGATCGAAGCCTATGTGAAGCAGGCTCAACTCGAGCGATAAAAGCGTCCCGCTGTTTACAGCGCGCAGCGCGGTTCGCATAATCGGTGCATGACAACACGCGCACTGACGGCTTCGCACTCTCATCCTGTTGGCGATCTCCTGCGCGGCTGGCGCACCCGCCGGGCCATGAGCCAGGCCGATCTGGCCTTCGAGGCTGGAATCTCGATCCGTCATCTGAGCTACGTCGAAACCGGCAAGGCGGCGGCGAGCCGCGATGCACTGATGCAATTGTCGGCGGCGCTCGGTCTGTCGCTGCGCGACCGCAATGCGTTGCTGGAGGCGGGCGGCTATGCGCGCCAGTATGGCGAGTGCGATCTGTCGGCGCCGGAAGTCGCCGACGCAAAACGCGCCATCGACCTGCTGCTGCAGCGTCATGAACCATTTCCCGCCATCGTCACCGACCGGCAATGGAATGTGGTGCAGGCCAACCGCGCCGCGCAGCGGCTGATGGGACTTCTGCTCGGGCCTGAGCGGATGAAACGCCCGCTCAATCACATGCGGATGTTTCTCGCGCCCGATGAACTGCGCCCGTTCGTCGAGAACTGGCCGAATGTCGCCGCGGCATTGCTGGCACGGGCACGGCATGAGGCAATGGCGGCGCCGCTCGATCAGGCGTTGCAGGCGACATGGCGCGATCTGTTGAAGCTGCCCGATATTTGCCGCGCCGAATTTCAACGAGGGTGAAGCGCCGGGGCCGCTGTGCGAGGTGCGCCTGCGCTCGGGAGACACATGCATCGGCCTGATCGGCGCGGTGCTGACGCTCGGCACGCCGCAGGATGTGACGTTGCAGGAACTGCGCGTCGAGATGTTCATGCCGGCGGACGCGCAATCCGAGGCGGCGCTGAATGCCTTTGCCGCTCAGGATGCCTGAGCTTTTTTGATTATTGCGTTTTCTTCACGCGAACCGGTGCCCGCTTCGCCTGAAAACGCTTCTTGCGAGGCTTCGCGCCGCTCAAATGTCATCGCCTGCATCACCTCGGCGAACGGTCCGCGCCGGTCGCTCAGCGTCGCCATCGTCAATCCTGCGCCATTGGCGCCGACCTGCGTGCGCGAGCGGATCAGGATCCATTCGTCTTCCGGCGCGCGGAAGAAATACAGGCTGATCTCGGGATTGACGAAGGTCCATTCGCGCATGTCGACGATCTGCGCAACGCCGCTGGAGAAATCCGCGGCCTGAACAGCCTGAAGCAGCGGCGTGTTGGTTTCCCCCTGCACCAGCGGCATATCGAGCCGCATCCACGCTGCGGCCGGACCGGGCTTTTCGAGCGCGCCTTCGATCAGTCGCACCGAGACGTTCTGGAAGTAGCGGCTCCATTTCTGTGCGAACGCCGGGGGCGGCGAGCCGGTTTCCGGCGCAGCGTCTTTCGCGGTTGCCTTTGCGAAGGGATCGCTTGGGGACTCGTTGCCCTGTGCGGTCAGGAGCGCCGTGCAGCGGCCGATTTCGGTATCGCCGTCCATCAGGCGTACCTGCATCGTCTTGGCCTTGCGGCCATCGCGGAGCAGTTCGGACTCGACGCTGAAGGCGCGCAGCCCTGCGGGGCGCCACAGATCGAAGGTGAGGCGGCGCACCGCGAAATTCGAGGCCGTCGCCAGCCGCTCGACCTCGCGCGTCATGAGTGCGGTGGTGGCGCTGCCCTGAAGCATGTCCGGCGACCATGGTCCGCCGGCCTGTTCGGTGGCGCGAAACGAATGGCCTTCGGGGACGAAAATGGCGGTCATGGCGGGCTCCTCGATCGGTGTTCAGATCGTCCTAGGAGCGGGGGTGGCGATGCACAATAACCCCGGAGGTTATGTCGTGACCCACAGGGAGCATTGCCGCCACGGACCTTGCCTCAAGGTTTCATCGGCTTATCTTCCGGTCACAATATGCCGAGGAACAGCATCATGAGCGATTTGAAGCCGTTGAAGATCGATATCGTGTCCGACGTGGTGTGCCCATGGTGCTACATCGGCAAGAAACGCATCGAAGACGCGCTGGCGCTGGTGCCGGATGTTCCGGTCGAGGTGAACTGGCGGCCGTTCTTCCTCAATCCATGGGTGCCGCGGGAAGGCATCTCGCGTGACGAATATCTCACCGCGAAGTTCGGCTCGCCCGAAGCCTACAAGGGCATCGCGGGCCGCGTGGTCGCGGCGGCTGCGGAGGAGGGGCTCGAATACAATTCTGACCGCGTGAAGCGTCAGCCCAACACCATCGATTCCCATCGTTTGATCCACTGGGCCGCGGCGGAGGGCAAGGCCGCGCAAATGAAGCAGCGGCTGATGGAGCTTTATTTCCGCGACGGAGGCGATCTCACAGATACCGATGTGCTGGTGCAGGCGGCGGCAGACGTCGGGCTGGACGCAGACAGCGTGCGCAAGCGCCTTGCCACCGACGAGGACGTGGACCGCATTTCAGGGCAGGCGCAGGAGGCGTCCGAGAAAGGCATTTCCGGCGTCCCGACCTTCGTGTTCGCGCAGAAATACGCGGTTTCCGGCGCGCAGCCGGCGGACCAGCTCGCCCGCGCGATCCGGCAGGTCTCGGCGGAGATCAATCAGGCGGCGTGACGATCTTCTTATCCCGCCCCTTGTGGGGAGGGTGGCGGGTTGTGAGCGTAGCGAGCAACCGCCGGGTGGGGTTGACTTTCGGTGTGGCGTGAACCCTCGCCCCGGCCTCCGCTTCGCTCGGCCGACCCTCCCCACAAGGGGGAGGGATACCACCGCATCCCGAGAGAAAATGTCGGTGTCTCTATTTACGCCGCCGCCGCAACCGGCGTCGGCAGCTTCGCCGGCAGGCACGCCACAGCGACGAAGATCACCGCCGCGGCGCTGGCCATCAGCCGGAACAGCGTGTCGAAGCCGTAATTGCCGTAGACGAATGAGATCATCGGCAGCGCCAGCGCGAGCACCGTGAAGCTGACGACGTAGCGCACGCCGTAGATCCGGGCGCGGGCTTCGCCGCTCGCCATCTTGCCGATCATGAAATCGTTGATCGGAATCTGGCCGAACGCACCGAGCATGAAGCCGAATGCCGCCGCCAGCGCCCAGCCCTCATGGAGGCCGGGCATCACCGCGAAGAACACGATCTGGATCGCGGCCACGACCATGAAAACCGTGCGCGGGCCGTATTTGTCGAGCAGACTGCCGACCACAAGCTGCGCCATCGATGCCACGGCGAACACGACGAAGGCAAACGCGCCGACCATGGTGGCGATATCGCCCCGGGCCGCCGTCACGCCGCTCGCCGACAGCCATTGCGTGAGATCGGTGGCGATGCCTTGCAGCCGTTCGTCGAAGATCTTCGGCAGCGCAAAGGTTGTCGATTGAAACACCAGGCTGGAGACGGCGGTGGTGAGGAACACGATCGCGGAGATGCGCAGCAGCAGCGCCTTCATGTCGGCGGGCTGGACGGGCGCGGCAGCAACTGCTGCCGGAGTCTTCTGATGCGCGGTGGACATCTCGCTCCATTGATGAGCGGCGTAAAGCACGCCCACGATGATGGAGAAGATGCCCGGCACCACGAAGGCTACGCGCCAGCCGCCGTGATCGATGAAGTAGCCGGTGATCAATGCGGCGCTGGCGACGCCGAGATTGCCCCAGACGCCGTTCACGGCGAGGCGCATGCCGGTGTTTTTCCATTTCTGCGTGACGATGGCGAGCCCGACCGGATGATAGATCGCGGCGAACACGCCGACGATGAACAGGCCGATGCCAACCTGAAGCGGCGTCTGCGCAAACGCGGTGCCGATCGACGAGATGCCGATGCCGATGAAGAACACCGCGATCATGCCTTCGCGGCTCCACTTGTCCGCGAGCCAGCCGGCGGGCAGCGAGAACAGCCCGAACGCGAAGAAGCCCGGCGTCGCATATTTCAGGAGTTCGCTGTAGCTGAGGCCCCATTCGCGCGAGAGCGCGAGCGCCGCCACCGTTGCAAAGATCAGCGTGAACAGATGGTCCAGATAGTGGCCGATGTTCAGGAACAGGAAATGGATGCGGTCGCGCGTCATGGGGGCCTCGAAACAGAATCTCTGGCGAAAAAGTACCCTTGGCAGGATGGCGCGGTCATGCCAATTTTCGTCGAGAATCTGCCATCGGGACTTTGACCGGCCATGACACCGCGCGTGCGCAGCCGCAGCACTGACGCCAACGACTATCAGTTCGTGCCGCGTCCGCTGGCGGCGATGTCGAAGAGCTTCGATGACGGCTTCGAGATCGAGCCGCATCATCACGCGCGCGATCAGCTCGTTTACGCCGTGACGGGCGTGATGCGGGTGCGCACGGCTGACGAGGCGTGGATCGTGCCGCCGGATCGCGCGGTGTATCTGCCCGCGCGCACCGAACATTCCATCAGCATTCGCGGGCATGTGGAGATGCGCACGCTCTACATCGTGCGCGATGCCCATGACGATCTTCCGGCCGCGCCGACCGTGCTGGAAGTTTCGCCGCTGCTGCGTGAACTGGTGCTGGCGCTGATCGAGGAGCCGGTGGTCTATGACGAGCAGGGGCGCGGCGGCGCGGTGGCGCTGCTGATCCTGAGCGAGATCGCCAAGGCGAAACGGCTGTCGCTGGTGATTCCGATGCCGCGCGATCCGCGCCTGCTGCGCGTTTGCAACGCGCTGCTGGCCGATCCGGCGAGCCGCCTCACCCTGGACAGCTGGGTCGATACCGCGGGCGCCTCGACGCGCACGCTGGCGCGGCTGTTCGAGGCTGAACTGGGTTTGAGCTTCGCGGCGTGGCGTCAGCGGGTGCGGTTTCACAACGCGCTGGAGGCTATCGTGAGCGGCGAGCCGATCTCGCGCGTCGCAGAGCGCAACGGCTATAGCAGTTCGAGCGCGTTCTCGGCCGCGTTCCGCAAGGCCATGGGCCAGCCGCCGAGTTCGCTGAGGAGCGAAGGGGTCGCGTGATGGTCTACCGCTCTAACAGCGGATCGTTAGAGAGAGGCATTTCTCACTCCTTTAAGAAAAGTCGTTCGGGTCCAATCGAATACTTTGTCACGGTCCCACCGCCCCACGCCTTCCATGCGACAACAGCAGGGCGATCTGGTTTGCCCCACCACGGTAACTTGTCAGCAATATCTCGGCTAATCGGATCTTTCGTTGTTTCGATGAACGCACGCTTGAAGCTGTATCCCGGCCCGATCATGCGGCTGAAATCAGTCGGGACAACCAATCTTGCTGTTTTTGGATCATTGGCATCGGAAAACAGTATGAGCGCAGGAACGTAATCTGGATGTAGTTCTCCTCGCCCTTTCAGCTTATGATCGTCTTTCCAGCTTACAGGTTCGCCGCCAGCCAGCGCCGCGCGAACAAGTCCAAACAGCTTGCTTTCATCTGAACCATCTGGCCCGAATCCCAGAATTCCAAGAAGCTGCCGATTGTCGCCAAGATCAATAACGACAGCCGTACCTTTCGCCTGACTTACTATATTTTTTGCCTCAACAGGCCCCCAGGTCCCGCTCGCATAGTGCTGAGTTTGAATTACACTAGAGCCAGACTTCGTGCCTTCCGGGGTGTTGATCTCGATTGTAAGGCGGAAACGGCTTGCATCGGCGTCTAATATATAACTCCCGGCGAGTGCCAAGGTTATCAGAGCAATCACGATCCATATCATCACATAGCGCATGATCGTTCACACAGCAGGGGCGGGATGTAGCCCGGATTTCGCTACACGGGAGAATGTTCTCGTAGGACGCGGATAGGCGGGACATAAGGGCGTTCACGCCCGTCTTTGACGGGCTATGCCCAGCCATGACGAAGAGGGCTGACCTGAAGACCCTCACGCCTTCTTCAGATAATAGTTCGCGTTCTTGCCGAGCGCGATGCGGCGGATGATGCGGCGCATGGTCTCCGATCCGCGCAGCGGCTCGATGATTGCGGCGGCTGTGCGGTAAAGGCCGAGCTTCACGCCGTCGAGCGCCGGGTTCTTGCCCGGGGCCGCCTGCGGCAGGCCAAGGCCACGCAGCATCGAGTTGAAACGGTGCAGATCGTTCAGCCGTCGCACCTCTTCGGTCTTCCAGGTGATTGCCATCGAGATCGAATGCGATCCCTTGGTCTTGACCCAGTGCGGCCACTGATAGGGAATGTAGCAGCCGTCACCGGCGTCGAGATTGAATTCGATGCCGCGCGGGCGGAAGCTCTCATGGAACGGAACGTTGCGGTGCTTGACGGTGGAATGCTCGACCTGCGCATCGTCGGCGATCCGGCCGTCGCGGTTGTCATAGACCGCGAAAATCTTCTCGCCGTAGATCTGCACGAAGAAATTGTCCTCGGCGTCCATGTGGAACGGCGTCGTCGAGTTCGGCGATGACACGAACAGGAAGCCTTCGATCTGCGAGAAGCCGGCATCCTCGATGCTCTTGAAGCCGCGTGCGCGGGCGACCGACGTCAGCGCGTCCTCAAGCAACTGACGGTACTCCGGTGATTTCTCGACGCGCTTGAGCACCATCCATGCACCGGCGGTCTGGATGCGGTTGACGACTTCAACCGGATCGAGATCGACACTCTTCACCTTGTCCGGGTCCTGGCTGACGGAAGCGTCGCCGGAATTGTACTCGATCAGGTCGCGCGGCATCTCGGCAGCAAGCTGCGCGATGCGGGGCAGCGTCAGCAGTGGATGGCCCGAGAGCTTGTGACGGATCGCGAACGGCTTCAGCGGAAAATCCCGCTTCAGCGATTCATTGTCGGCAGTAATGACCGGCGAAATGCTTGAGGCGACGTTCATGAGCGTGTCTCCCGAAATTTTCTGATGAAATGAACAATGCGGCGCGCAGGCTCGCGAACGAGCGTGCGCAAGGCCAGGCCGAGCCGGATGGCGGGCACGAATGGGTCGCGGCGGTTGAGCGGGATCAACACGTCGCCGATGGCGAGGCGTCCGCGCCAGATCGGGTCTATCATGGGATGGCCCGGGATCGCGGTGGAGTCGACCATCGCAATCGTGTCGTCGGCGCACATATGGCGCGTCAGTTCGAGCGTCAGCTGCACGCCCGGGGAGTACTTGGCGAAGTTCTCGTCGACACCGAGCTTGAAGTAAAATGCGCGGTCGAGATGCCGCAGCACGATGGCGGATGCGACCGGCGTCTCGCCGGCATGCAACGTCACGATCTCGCAGTTGCCGCGCGCGGCGGCGTCATAGACCGCGCGGCGGACGAATGCAGCGTCGCCTTCGTGCTGGGCCAGCGCCGTGCCGCGCCTGGCCTTCCAGCCGCTGGCTTCGAGGGCGAGAAAAATTCCGAGGTCGCGTTTGATCTCGCTCGGCGTCGTGGCGATGGTGAAGATGACCTCGCCATGCTCGGAGAGCCGGTTGCGCTGGCGGCGGAGTTCCTTGAGCTTCTTGGGGCCGAGCGCGTCGCGGAGCAGATCGTCGGCGTTGCGCGTGGCATCGAGGCTGGCGCGTGCGTGACTTTGCAGGATACGCGGCTTCAGTCCCTCGCTGGCAAGGGCGCGGGTGAATGCCATCATCGCCGCGCCGTCGAGCGTGATATCGCGCAGGATCAGCGCATGGGCGCCGGCATTGCGTGCCTGCTGCATCAGGCTTGCCGCGGCCTCATCCGCCCGATCGCGGTCGAGCAGCGGCGTCGCCAGCGTTCCGTATGGATCAGCGCTGACAAGCGCGGGCAAGGGAAGGTTATAGGCGCGCCAGGCGGAGATCACCGGCAGCAGGCCGATCAGACACGGCGTGTCATGGACAGCGACGGCATCAGCGGCGAGGGCGCTGACACTGGTGCGCGCCTGCGCGGAGGCATTCACCGCCAGTTCCCATTCGGGCAGGTAGTAGCCGTTGGGCTCGATGGCGTTCTCGCTCAGACGCCGCCAGAGCTCCGCAGAAATCGTATCGAGCAGCGCGAGCGTCGTTTCGGCGGAGCTGTTGCTCTCGTCCGCTTGCTCACGGACAAAGCCCACCGCGCGGCGCGCGGCAGCGGCTTGTGCTGCATTGGCAATCTCAACCACCGTCCCAATCCCTGTTCACGCGTTTTTTGAGCGCGCAGCTTTTTCGTGCGTCGCGCCGTTTTGTTGTGCGTCCCAGGGCAGACGTTATGGGCGAAACATCAAAATCGGATGTGGGGTTCGGGTTAAATGCGCGGTGCTTTTTTCATCGTCCGTTAACGATGACGCGTCGCGCAGCCGATGGCGTGACAGCGCCTGCCGGTATCATCCGGTTGGAAATGATCCGTACGCTTAAGGAAGTTTAAGCAATTGCGCGTAATGTCAAACTATTATGACACTACCGGCGCAGGATTTTCATAGCGGCGCCGTTCAAGAAGACAGTTTTTGCAACCGAAATTCTGGAAATACATTTTCACAAGCAACCTCTGAAGGAGGTCGCAATGAGCAAGGAACTTCGTAAGAGCCAGCGCATCGATTTCGAGCGTGGCTTCGATGTTCAGATCATGGGAATTGACGGCACCTGGCGCCGCCCGTGCAAGATGCTTGACGTTTCAGAAGGCGGCGCGCTGCTGAAGGTCGAAGGCTCCGTCGGCAATCTCGATCTGAAGGAATTCTTCCTGCTGCTGTCCTCGACAGGACTCGCCTACCGGCGATGCAAGATGGTGCGCGTCAACGGCGACCAGATCGGCGTGATCTTCCTGAAACCCGATATCACCAAGAAAAAGACTGCATCTCCGGCAGCAAGACGGGCGCCGGTGGAAGGAATGGCCTGACCGTTATCTGCAAACCATTTTACGGATGTGTCTCATGCCTCAAGAGCGCCGTTTCAACCGCGTCAAGCCGTCGGGAAATCTCTCCCGGTCGGCCAAGATCATTGTCGATCCGAAGTCTCCGGTGATCGGCTGCAACGTCGTGGACTACTCGGCGGGCGGAGCCTGCCTCGAGGTGACGCCCGGCAAGCCGCTGCCGCAAAGATTTGAGCTGCTCTATGCCGGCTCAAAAAAGAAGTGCCGCGTCGTGTGGGCGAAGGGGCCGCGTCTCGGGGTTTCGTTCTAGCTGTCTTTCAATTCTGGGGCGGGCTGTCGAACGCGATGCCGACGCGCTGACCGTTGTTCCAGACCATGCGGCAGCGGGCGATAAAATCATCCGCCTTGATGGCAAGATTGAATCGCGGCGGGATCATCGCAGCATTGGCGACGTCCAGTGCCGCGCCGCGCGTCGATATGTTGCGCACGGTGCAGTCGACGCCAGCGCCATTGAACGTGATGACGCCGCCCTTGAAGACGCGGCGGCGCGTTTCCGACCGCCTTTCCGCCAGTGGTACTTCTGTCATGGCTACCTGCCTCTGGATCACGGCCGCAGACTAAATTGCGGCCGGTTGCCAGCCCTTAAACCGGCGCCTCTCGCAGGCCGCACCCGCATTCAGGATTGATTCACGACGTTGGCAGCGGGGACCCGGGGCTGCCAGGGCTGGTCCGCCGGCGAATTCAGGGGCTTGCCCTGCGATTGCCCCGTCTTGGCCATCGTTTGCCGGTGGAGTAGAACGGTGCCGCCGCCGGGCCGGTGGCGATCAACCTCAAGAATTGGACTGCTCCGGGAGAGTTTTGATGCGGGTGTTTCGGGTGGCGATGCTGATTGCCTTGGCCATGGGCCCGGTTTCCATGCCGGCGTTCGCCCAGTTGATGCCCGGCTTCAAGCTGAACGAGGGCAAGGAGCTCTCCGAGGAGGAAAAGGCGCGGAACAAGGCCAATGAGGAGGCGGCCAAGGCTGCGCGCTCCAAGATCCCCGACGCCAAGGCGAACAGCGATCCATGGGCCTCGGTCCGCAGCGAGCCCGCAGCCAAGCCCGCCGCGAAAGCGAAATCCACCGCGAAGTGATCGTCCGCCGCAAGGCTGGCTACTTCGGGTTTTTCTGGTCGGCTGAAAGCCAGTTGCTGAGGTTGACCGCCACGTCGAGCTGACGGGCTTTCTTCAAGAGGTCATCACGCTTCTGGCAGGGCGGCATCGCGCTTGCCTGATTTCGCGTGTCGTCCGCGATCTTTTGCCACTTTTCTTCGATCGAAATTGAGTTGGTCCGGGCCATGGATGGCGCTCTCCTGTTCGTCAGGGGTGAGCCAGGGCAGCAGCCTAATCGAAGCAGCCGCCGGTTTCCGTAAACCGGTTCAACCGGCGGTTGGTCGAAACGATCCCTTGGGGAGGATGGCCGGCCGGGACATATTTTTGCATCGCGGTGGAACGAAAGCCGCGCCTCATTCGTCTTGCTGAGATATGTCGAGTGGGGGGACACATGTTTAGCCCGATCCGGCTTATTCAGGGATGGCTATGGCCCGTGGCGGAAGAGGCTCCGTCCCCGGCGCAGGATTCGACCAGCATGGCGGATCTGGTCCGGCTGCTTGAAACGAGCCCGGACCCGTCGGCTCCGGCGAACCCGCCGGCGGCAGACACAGCCGACGGCCGAGGCGCCTGACATGGTCTGATCCGCAGGAAAAAGCCGCCCGGTGAGGCGGCCCTTTCCGTGCTTGCTTACTGCTTCGGCATATCCATGCCTTTGTGCGGATCGTCGGCTTTCATGCCGTCCATCATCGCCATGTTCTTGCAGCAGCCGCACGTCCCCATACCCATCTGCTTGTGAACATGGCGGGCTTGTCGGCCATGGGGTCGCCGGCGGCGGCGGATTTCCCGCACATGCCGCCTTGAGCAGGTGAGCTTTGAGCCTGCTGGCCGGAGCCGCCGCACATTGCAGCGGCGGGCGACAGCCCACTTCTTGTAAGCCGCACCAACCGGGGCCCGGGTTACTTCCCTTCGGGCGGCCGCACGGCGTGCAGAAGCTTGTCCAGCTTCGGCGACGTGAGCGGATCGGTGTCGCACACCTCGCACACGTACTGCTTTTGCCTGTTCTTGAAAACCAGCGTCATCCGTTGCCCGCACACGGGACAAACTGAAGGATCAGACGAGGTCATGGGTCGCTCCGCGTGGACGAGGCGGGGAGCACAACACTCTCAGTCACCGGTGATGCCACGGTCGGACGGTGATCTCACAAGCTTAGCGGGTTCCGATTTTCGCTGCATCAGAAATTGCTGCGATAGGATCAGAACATGTCTACTCCCTTCGAGGGAGGCAGCCGGCCAGATACATCTCGCAAAGAAGCGCGAATATTGGAGAGGATTTTAACAAAGAGGGATCTCAAGCGGCCGCACGCTTTCAAAGCCCCGCAACCGGTCTAGTGAATAGGCCCGGCTTTCCGTTCAGCGAGCTTGAGCTCATCGGCGCGCTCACGGCGTTCCCTGGCCAGGAACTCTCTCTCGCGTTTTTCAAACGCCTCAAGCTCTTTCTGAACCACCTGCATGAACTGGTCGTGGGCCGATTTCGCGATCTGGGTAGGGCTCATCGTCGCCACTCCTGTCAAGAAACTGTCACAGGAGAAGTCATTAGCCGTGGCAAAAGTTCGGCGCCATTCATCACTTCGGGTTACAGCCCGCTGATGCCTCGCAAAAACACGTGAGAAGTGATGCGGAGTTTTCGGCCGCACGGCTGCGCATTGTGAACTGTGACCGCGCTCACAGACGCGGCCATCGATTCATGATCTGAAGAATTCGGCTCTTCGAGCCATTCCGAACCCCGGCGGCGCTCATACCGCTGTGGTGCCCTTATCGGGCGTTTCCTCCCTGGACTTAGCCGCCGCTTCCTTGACGGGAGGCGGCGGTTTTTTTGGCGAGGGATCGTTACAGCCGGCCGCGTCTGCGCCACATCCGGACGATCGTCAGGACCGGCCGCGGCCAGAGCAGCACCCTGATCCAGTGCAGCGTTCCGTATCGTGCGCTGGTGCTCATGGCCGCATCATAAATCAGATACTGGCGCTGCTCCATCAGTGCTGTGGTAGGCTCGGCGCGACAGCGGGAGGCGCAGTGCTCATCAAGGGACCAGTTCCGGCTCCGATTACTTTGGCGACGATTGCCGGGGCGTTTCCGGTTTTCCGCGCGCTGTTCAGCGGCGGCAACATCGCACTGGGAGCGGCGGTGGGGTTGGTCGGCGCCGGCATTGCCTATGTCGTCGGAGCCTATTTGCTGCGGAAAATGGGTCTGCCCGTTACGGCGAGCCTGGCGGACGTATCTGCAGCCCGGAAAAACGAAAAAGCCGACAAGCAGTAAGCCAGCAAGCAGAGACCGCCGATGCTCGCGCTGCAATCAAAGGAAGCCCGCGCCGGGAAAGCGGGGGACAAAACCCGGCGCGGGATGAAGGGAGGATTTTCGATCGTCCTGTGTACGATTGAACAACCCCGAATGGCCGAATCCGTTCCCCTCTAACACCGGCCGCTGCAAAATCTCCGTGCAGGAGCATCAGGGAGCGAAAAGGCAAAGCAGCTGCAATGTGTTAACTGTGGCCGCCGGTGACAGCTGTTTGGATTCACTGGCTGGAAATACAGGCCGTTCAAGACGTCTTACGATATGAATACTCATATCCAGCGCGCGGGCCTGAGCTACCGCCTCCAGTAACGGCGGTCGCCCGAAGTCAGGCTGTGCAAATGAAGAGGCCGCCGTTGGGGCGGCCTTACTTTTTATCGTTCAGCCGCGCGTTTGATGACGCTGTCGTTCGTAAACGACGCACATCACGCCGTTCACAGCAAAAACACCGAAGAAAACGACGGCCGCATATTCGGCTCGCACCTGCAACAGCGCCATGGCGACGAGAATGGCGAAGGCCCATGCGGCGTTGATCAACATGCGCTTGAGCAGCGCGCCGCGGGTCGGGACGGCTGCGAACCAGTCGCTCAGGAAGTACCACAGACTCATGCGGACCTCATGTGTTGGCGTAGGCGGTTTCTGTAGTCTGGCTGGACCGAGGGGCGCTTAGCAGCGCACCCCGCCAAGCCGAAACAGGCCTTTCAAATCAAGTTGGGCCACTATGGGTTAACCAGATGAAGGGCCTAGACTTCCAGGAATCTAATTGGCCGCCCACTGAGGCGGCCTTAGGGCCCGACGTGTGGAAGGCTGAACAGCGCGTCGATGATGCGCGTAAGTGTATCGCTCCGGTAGATTGCATAGACCGTAAGGGCGGCGGCAATGAGCGCGGGGATCCAACCAAGCGCTAGACCCCAACCGTCATAGCGAGCGATGAGCACACCATAAATAACAACAAACACGATCAGGGCTGCGAAGAGACCTATGTTCACGCGATGGTCGAGTTCGTCTTTCATGCTCGAAATCTAAATAGGCCACCCCTAAAATCAAATTGAGCCACTAGGGGATAAAACAGGCCAGTACCCGACCTGGCAAAAGAACATATTGCGAACTTGGAACAAAAAGGGTACATTCTTTTCATCGGATCCACCCCGATTCCGGTCCGCCGACCTTGGGAAGCCGTTTGTCCGGCAGGCGAATCCCATACATAAGGAGCATCACAGATGGCCCCCGCCGCCCTGCGTATCGTTGAAGGATCGTCCATGGACAAGACCAAGGCCCTGTCGGCCGCGCTCTCCCAGATCGAGCGCCAGTTCGGCAAGGGCTCCGTGATGAAGCTCGGCAAGAACGACCGGTCGATGGACATCGAGGTGATTTCCTCGGGCTCGCTGGGGCTGGACATCGCGCTCGGCGTCGGCGGTCTGCCCAAGGGACGAGTGGTCGAGATCTACGGGCCGGAATCCTCCGGCAAGACCACGCTGGCGCTGCATTGCGTGGCCGAGGCCCAGAAGAAAGGCGGCATCTGCGCCTTCATCGACGCCGAACACGCGCTCGATCCGGTCTATGCCCGCAAGCTCGGCGTCAATGTCGATGAACTTCTGATCTCGCAGCCGGACCATGGCGAGCAGGCGCTGGAAATCGCCGACACGCTGGTGCGCTCCGGCGCGGTCGACGTGCTGATCGTGGACTCGGTGGCGGCGCTGGTGCCGCGCGCCGAACTCGAAGGCGAAATGGGCGATGCGCTGCCCGGCCTGCAGGCGCGATTGATGTCGCAGGCGTTGCGCAAGCTGACCGCCTCGATCAACAAGTCCCACACCATGGTGATCTTCATCAACCAGATCCGCATGAAGATCGGTGTGATGTACGGCTCGCCGGAAACCACCACCGGCGGCAATGCGCTGAAGTTCTACGCCTCCGTGCGCCTCGATATCCGCCGCATCGGCCAGATCAAGGAACGCGACGAAGTCGTCGGCAATTCGACCCGGGTCAAGGTGGTGAAGAACAAGCTGGCGCCGCCGTTCAAGCAGGTCGAATTCGACATCATGTACGGCGAGGGCGTCTCCAAGATGGGCGAAATCCTCGATCTCGGCGTCAAGGCCGGCATCGTCGAAAAGTCCGGCGCCTGGTTCTCCTATGACAGCCAGCGCCTCGGGCAGGGCCGCGAGAATTCCAAGGCCTTCCTGAAGGCCAATCCCGAGATCACCGCCAAGATCGAAGCCTCGATCCGGCAGAATTCCGGCCTGATCGCCGAGCAGATTCTGGCAGGCTCGCCGGAGCGCGATGCCGATGGCGAGGAGCCGCAGGACGACTAAAGCGTTTTCAAGCGAAGTGGGAACCGGTTCGCGTTAAGAAAACGCGACAACTAAAAAGAGTTCATTTTCGACCGGGCTTCACGGCCCGGCCGGTGCGATCCGAAAAGACGGGAATCCTTTTCGGGCATCCATCGCACCTTCGGAAGCAAACGGGCGTTGTGGATGTTGAGTTGCCGACATCCCCAGCGCCCGATTTGTTTTTGAGCGACGAGCGCGGCTGTTCTCTCTCCGCGTCGTCCCCGCGAAAGCGGGGACCCATACTTCCTAAGCTATCGATGCCGTGGGATGTGGGGCAGATGCGTCGTTCTCTTCAGATGAGAAGAGGAAGGTGGATCCCCGCTTTCGCGGGGATGACCGGTTTGGAATTCGAGCGTGCGCTTACTCCGCCGCCTGCGCGTAGTCGGCGACCGGCGGGCATGAGCAGACCAGATTGCGGTCGCCATGGACGTTGTCGACACGGCCCACCGGCGACCAGTACTTGTCGCTGCGCGAGGTGCCGGCCGGGAAGCAGCCTTCCGCGCGCGTATATGGCCGCTGCCAATGATCCTCGGCGATGTCGTGCACGGTGTGCGGCGCATGGCGCAGCGGCGAAGCTTCAATGGGCCATCGTCCGGCCTCGACGTCGGCGATCTCGCGGCGGATCGCGATCATGGCGTCGCAGAAGCGGTCCAGTTCCGCCTTCGATTCGGATTCCGTCGGTTCGATCATCAGCGTGCCCGGCACCGGGAAGCTCATGGTCGGGGCATGGAAGCCGTAATCGATCAGCCGCTTGGCGATGTCGTCCACCGTCACGCCAGATCCCGCCTTGAGCCCGCGCGGATCGACGATGCATTCATGCGCCACGCGGCCGTTGTGGTTGCGGTAGAGCACCGGGAAATGCGGATCGAGCCGTTTGGCGATGTAGTTGGCGTTCAGGATCGCGACTTCCGTGGCGCGCGTGAGGCCTTCGCCGCCCATCATCAGGATGTAGATGTAGGAGATGACGAGGATCGATGCGGACCCGTAGGGCGCCGCCGACACCGGGCCGACCGCGGCGTCATCACCGTTTGTGATGTTCGCCGGAAGGAACGGCGCGAGGTGTTTCTTCACGCCAATCGGGCCCATGCCGGGACCGCCGCCGCCGTGCGGAATGCAGAAGGTCTTGTGCAGGTTGAGATGGCTGACGTCCGCGCCGTAGTCGCCGGGGCGGGCGAGGCCGACCTGCGCATTGAGGTTCGCGCCGTCGAGATAGACCTGTCCGCCGTGGCCGTGGACGATGTCGCATATCTCGCGAATGTGCTCCTCGAACACGCCGTGGGTCGAGGGATAGGTGATCATCACCGCCGCGAGATCGTTCGCGTGCTGCGCCGCCTTCTTGCGCAGGTCCTCGACATCGACGTCGCCCCGCGCATCGCAGGCGACCACGACAACGTCCATGCCGACCATGCTGGCGGAGGCCGGATTGGTGCCATGGGCGGAGGAGGGGATCAGACACACCTTGCGATGCGCCTCGCCGCGCGAGCGATGATAGGCGCGGATCGCGAGCAGGCCGGCATATTCGCCCTGCGCACCGGAGTTCGGCTGCAGCGATACCGCGTCATAGCCGGTGATGTCGGCCAGCCATTTTTCCAGTCTGGTGAACATGGCGTGATAGCCGCCGGCCTGTTCTTCTGGCGCAAACGGATGGAGCGCGCCGAATTCCGGCCAGGTCACCGGGATCATCTCGGTGGTGGCGTTCAGCTTCATGGTGCAGGAGCCGAGCGGGATCATGGCGCGGTCGAGCGCAAGATCGCGGTCGGACAGCTTGCGCATGTAGCGCAGGAGTTCGGTCTCCGAGCGGTGCTCGTGAAACACCGGATGGGTCATGAATTTGCTGGTGCGTGCGAGGCTGGACGGCAGCGCGTCGCGTGCCTCCTTCTCCACGTCAGCGTAAACCAGATTGCCGCCGAAGGTGCGCCACACGCTTTCGACAATCGCAGGCGTCGTGGTCTCGTCCAGCGCGATGCTGACGGTGGTCTCATTGAGCCGCAGATTGATCTGCTCATGGGCAGCGTGGGAGATGATCCCCTGCCGCTGGCCGTTCACGGCGACCGTGACCGTATCGAAATAGGCGTCGTTCAACGGCGCGAAGCCGAGCTTTTTCAGTCCGGCCGCCAGTACGGCGGTGCGCCGGTGCACGGTCCGTGCGATATGGCTCAAGCCTTCGGGGCCGTGATAGACCGCGTACATCGACGCGATCACGGCGAGCAGCACCTGCGCGGTGCAGATGTTCGAGGTCGCCTTCTCGCGGCGGATGTGCTGTTCGCGGGTCTGCAGCGCGAGGCGATAGGCCGGCGCGCCGCGCGAATCCACCGACAGGCCGACGATGCGGCCGGGCAGCGAGCGCTTCAGCGCATCCTTCACTGCCATGTAGGCGGCATGCGGTCCGCCGTAGCCCATCGGTACGCCGAAGCGCTGCGTCGAGCCAACCGCAATATCCGCGCCGAGATCGCCGGGTGAAGCGAGGAGCGTGAGCGCCAGCGGATCGGCAGCGACAACAGCGATGCCGCCTTTCGCCTTCAGCGCCGTGATGGGTGCGCGCGGATCATTCAGCCCGCCATGCGTGCCGGGATACTGGAACAGCGCGCCGAACACGTCGGCCTTGCCGAGATCGTTCGCGGGATCGCCGACGATCAGCGACCAGCCGAGCGGCTCGGCGCGGGTGCGCAGCACGGCCAGCGTCTGCGGATGCACTTCGCGATCGACAAAGAATGCCTTCGTCTTCACCGATGAGGAACGCTCGGCGAGCGCCATGGCTTCCGCCGCCGCGGTGCCTTCATCGAGCAGCGACGCATTGGCGATATCGAGCCCGGTGAGATCGCAGATCATGGTCTGGAAGTTGAACAGCGCTTCAAGCCGTCCCTGGCTGATCTCGGGCTGATACGGCGTGTAGGCCGTGTACCATGCGGGATTTTCGAGGATGTTGCGCTGGATCACAGCGGGGAGGATCGTGCCGGAGTAGCCTTGGCCGATTAGCGAGGTGAACACCTGATTGCGCGCCGCGATGCCGCGCATGTGTGTCAGTGCGTCGATTTCACTGAGCGGCTTGCCAAGATCGAGCGCCGTCTTCAGGCGGATGGACGCAGGCAGCGTCTGATCCATCAGCGCGCTCAGGCTGGCCACGCCGACGGTCTGCAACATCGCATTGATGTCGCGTGGCGAGGGACCGATATGCCGGCGGGCGAAATCGACGGCGGGTTCGGCGGACGGGCGGATGGCGGTCATGCGTAGGTCCTCACTCTGTGGGCTTATGCCGTGTGGGCCTTGTAGGCAGCTTCATCCATCAGGCCGTCGAGATCGCCCTTGTTGGCGATGCGCAGCTTGAAGAACCAGGCCGCCTTGCCGGGGTCGGAATTGATCAGCGCAGGATCGGCGACCAGCGCGTCGTTGATCTCGATCACTTCGCCGGTAATCGGCGCGTAGACGTCGGACGCCGCCTTGACACTCTCGACCACAGCGGCGGCTTCAGTCTTCTTCAGCGCGCGGCCGACCTTCGGAAGTTCGACGAACACCACGTCGCCGAGCTGGGTCTGAGCGTAGTCAGTGATGCCGATGGTGGCGACATCTCCCTCGATGCGGAGCCATTCGTGATCGGGCGTGTACAGTGTGGTCATGAAATCCTCAGCCTGTTGATTGCTATCGTTTGTAGCCATTGGGCACGAACGGCATCGCCGATACGCGCAGCGGCAGACACTGCCCGCGCACATCGGCAAAAACGGTCGTGCCTTCGTTGGAAAGAGATGTCGGCAGATAACCCATCGCGACGGGCGCGTTCAGCGTCGGCCCGAAGCCGCCGGATGTGACAGCGCCGATCTTGTCGGATGATGTTTCGCTGGCGTAGAGAGCTGCGCCTTCGCGCACCGGCGCGCGGCCCTCGGCCCGCAGGCCGACACGGCGGCGCGATGCGCCGGTTTCGAACTGTTTCAGGATGATGTCCGCGCCGGGGAAACCGCCGGCCCGTGCGCCACCCAGGCGGCGGCTCTTCTGCACCGACCATTCCAGCGCGCCTTCGACTGGTGTGGTCGTGGTGTCGATGTCATGGCCATAAAGACAGAGGCCTGCCTCCAGCCGCAGGCTGTCGCGGGCGCCAAGCCCGATCGGCAGCACGGTGGGATCGGCGAGCAGGGCCGTCGCAAGCCGCTCGGCATCCTCGGCGGGAACCGAAATCTCGAAACCGTCTTCCCCGGTGTAGCCTGAGCGCGAGACGAAGCAATCGATGCCGAGGACCTTGTGCGGTCCCGCGTCCATGAACTTCATCGCGGCGACGCTCGGCGCGTGCTTCGACAGTACCTCGACCGCCTTCGGTCCCTGCAGCGCGATCAGCGCGCGGTCCGGCAGCGGTTCGATGATGCAGGTGTGGGAGAGATGCTTGCGCAGGTGCGCTTCGTCCTCGGCCTTGCAGGCGGCATTGACCACCAGGAACAGGTGATCGCCGAAATTCGCCACCATCAAATCGTCGAGAATCCCGCCGGCATCGCTGGTGAACTGCGCATAGCGCTGGCGGCCGTGCGGAACCGCGAGAATGTCCTGCGGCACCAGCCGCTCCAGCGCGCGGGCGGCATCTTCCACCTTGCCCGACTTCGGCCTGAGCACGATCTGGCCCATGTGCGAGACATCGAACAGGCCGGCGGAGGCGCGGGTGTGGAGATGTTCCTTCAGCACGCCGGCGGTGTACTGCACCGGCATCTCGTAGCCTGCGAAGGGCACGATCTTGCCGCCGCGCGCCACATGCAGGTCGTGCAGCGGAACGCGCTTCAGCGCATTTTCGGGGGAGTCTGGTTGGCGCTCAGTGGCAAGCATATTCAGGGCTCCTGACGGATTCCGGGACAGTTCCCGAAACCTTGTCGAAGCCCCATCTGTCGCTGTGCCTGAGAGTATTATCCCGTCGGCGGATGCCGCGCCGGTCTGCCGGCCGCATCTCTTTCCAGATTTCAGTCAGTCACACGGTCCGTTTGCCTGAGAGTTTCCGGGGCGGTTGCTCCTTCGGCGCCGGCATGAAGCCGGTCTCTCCCGACGTGACTTATCAGCTTAGTATATAGCTTACTTAGGCAGGGAAACACGCCTTTCGAGGCCCTGTCAACGCAACTGCGAGATTATCAACGGCCTTCGCGGCGCTCTTGTGACTGCTTGCAAGCTGCTGATCCGGTGCACACTTTCTGGACATTCCTAGCCCGTTCCGTCTAGAAACAGGGCGGGACAAATTGCGCTGCACGCGTCATTGAAGGCGGGCGGCACATCCGAGTGTTTTCGGGCGAAACAGAGCGTGTTTTGCATGCCGAAAACGCATCAGAACATTCAGGGCTTTTTGAGAGCTTTTTGGGCGCGATTGGACGAGCATGAGCGGCGTTAACGAGATCAGGTCAGCGTATCTGAATTATTTCGCGAAAAACGGCCACGAGATCGTGCCGTCGTCGCCGCTGGTTCCGCGCAACGATCCGACATTGATGTTCACCAATGCGGGCATGGTGCAGTTCAAGAACGTGTTCACGGGCCTTGAGAAGCGGCCCTATCAGCGCGCGACCTCATCGCAGAAATGCGTCCGCGCCGGCGGCAAGCATAACGACCTCGACAATGTCGGTTACACCGCGCGGCATCACACCTTCTTCGAGATGCTCGGGAACTTCTCGTTCGGCGATTATTTCAAGGACCGCGCCATCGAGCTTGCCTGGAATTTGATCACCAAGGAGTACGGCCTTCCGAAGGACAAGCTGCTGGTCACGGTCTATTCCGAGGACAACGAGGCGTTCGGCCTCTGGAAAAAGATCGCGGGCCTGCCCGAATCGAAAATCATCCGAATCGCGACATCGGACAATTTCTGGCAGATGGGCGACACCGGCCCCTGCGGTCCCTGTTCGGAAATCTTCTATGACCACGGCGACAAGATCTGGGGCGGGCCTCCGGGTTCGGCCGAGGAAGACGGCGACCGGTTCATCGAGATCTGGAATCTCGTGTTCATGCAGTTCGACCAGATCGCATCGGGAAATCGCGTCGCGCTGCCGAAGCCGTCGATCGATACCGGCATGGGCCTGGAACGCATCGCCGCCGTGCTTCAGGGCAAGCACGACAATTATGAGATCGATCTTTTCGTCGCGCTGATCCGCGCGATTGCCGATCTCACCGGGGCCGATCCGCAGGGCGAACAGAAAGCCTCGCTGCGCGTGATCGCCGACCATCTGCGCGCCTCGTCGTTCCTGATCGCGGACGGCGTTCTGCCGTCGAATGAAGGCCGCGGCTATGTGCTGCGCCGGATCATGCGCCGCGCGATGCGCCACGGGCAGTTGCTCGGGGCGAAAGAGCCGCTGATGTATCGCCTCGTGTGGGCGCTGGTGCGCGAGATGGGTCAGGCCTATCCGGAACTGGTGCGTGCCGAGAACCTGATCGAGGAAACGCTGAAGCTGGAAGAGACCCGCTTCCGCAAGACGCTGGACCGCGGTCTCACAATCCTCGACGAGAAGAGCGCGTCGCTCAAGAAGGGCGATATGTTCGATGGCGAGACTGCGTTCACGCTGTACGACACTTATGGTTTCCCGCTCGATCTGACGCAGGACGCGCTGCGTAACCGCGGCATCGGCGTGGACATCGCCTCGTTTACCGACGCGATGGAGAAGCAGAAGGCCAAGGCCCGCGCGGCATGGGCCGGATCTGGCGACACCGCAACCGAGAACGTCTGGTTCCCGCTGCGCGAGAAACTCGGCGCTACCGAATTCCTCGGATACGACACCGAGATCGCCGAAGGCGTCGTGACTGCGCTGGTGAAGGACGGCAAGGAGATTGACAGTGCCAAGGTCGGCGACAGCGTCGCCATCGTCATGAACCAGACGCCGTTCTACGCCGAATCCGGCGGTCAGGTCGGCGACACCGGCGTTCTGACCGGCGACGGCATACGCGTGCGCATCACTGACACGCAGAAGAAGGCTGGCGATCTTTTCGTGCATCTCGGCACCGTCGAGCAGGGCACGGTGAAGCTCGATACGCCGCTGCAACTCGAAGTCGATCATAGGCGGCGCACGGCGATCCGCGCCAATCACTCCGCGACGCACCTTTTGCACGAAGCGCTGCGGCAGGTGCTGGGCGATCACATCGCGCAGCGCGGCTCACTCGTTGCGCCGGAACGTCTGCGCTTCGACTTCGCGCACAACAAGCCGATCACGCCGGACGAACTGCGCCGCATCGAGGACATCGCCAACGATGTCGTGCTGGAGAACGGCGAGGTCGTTACCCGCTCGATGGCGATCGATGACGCGCGCGAATCCGGCGCACGTGCCCTGTTCGGCGAGAAGTACGGCGACGAGGTGCGCGTGGTGTCGATGGGCAGCGCGGCCCGCGAGGGCGCGGCGAGCAATGCGCTCGGCTGGTCGGTCGAACTGTGCGGCGGCACCCACGTGAAACGCACCGGCGATATCGGCCTGATTTCGGTGACCGGCGAGAGCGCGGTGGCTTCCGGCGTGCGGCGCATCGAGGCGCTGACCGGGAACAATGCGCGTCATGCGGTGAATGCAACCATTCACACGGCGAAAGCAGCGGCAGCGGAACTGAAGACCACGCTGGACGATCTGCCTGTGCGTGTGGCGGCCCTGATCGAGGAGCGCAAGAAGCTCGAGCGCGATCTGTCGGACGCGCGCAAGAAACTCGCCATGGGCGGCACGAGCGTGTCCGGCTCCCATCGCAGCGAGGATGATTTCATCGAAGTCAGCGGCGTGAAGCTGATGGCCAAGCGCGTTTCCGGCATCGAGATGAAAGATCTCAAGAGCCTTGCCGACGACGGCAAAAAGCAGATCGGTTCAGGCGTGGTCGCAATCATCAATGTCGGCGAAGACGGCAAGGCCGGCGCGGTGGTCGGTGTCACGTCCGACCTGACGTCACGCTTCAGCGCCGTCGATCTGGTGAAGGTCGCGTCCGAAGCCCTCGGCGGCAAGGGTGGCGGCGGCCGTCCCGACATGGCGCAGGCCGGCGGTCCCGATGGCGCAAAGGCCGATGCAGCGCTGAAGGCGATCGAAGCGGCGATGGGTGCCTAGCGCGGCGCGGCGATGCTTTCGATCCGGTTGGTCCAGATGCCGAGACCGGATCGTTGCGGTGCTGCCTTGAACTCCTCCGGCGTATCGAGGCCGGTGGAGGAATCGCCTTTCTGATAGCGGCCTGCAAGGATCACGACTGCGGAAGCGCTATGCATGCGGGTCAGGAAGCGATCCGGCCATCCCCACAGCAGCCATGCGTAATTCTGCGGAATCAGCAACAAACTGCCAGCGCACGACGATGGCACGTAGCCGGTCCAGCCAACGGCGAGATAGCGCCACAGACACCCGATCTCCTGCCGGTTCGACATCGTTGGAATCTGCGGCAACTGCGCGCGTAGCGCGGTGACCGGACGATCGCCGCCATACACCATGAGCATCTTCAGGCGATCGGGCGGCAGTTGTTTCAGGCGGGCCGTGAGCCTGTCGGCTTCGGCGGGATCATTGCTCTTGATGTGAATCAGGAAGCGGCGATCGGGAAACGCAGTCAGCACCTCGTCGAGGGTCGGCATCAGACCCACGCCTGTGCCGCGCAGGGGAAACGTCTTGCCGCCGTCCGCCGTGTAGCCGTAGCCGATATCGAGACGTTTCAAATCCGAAAGCGTGTGCTCGCGGGTGACGCCCTTGCCCTCGGTGCGGCAATCGACCGTCCAGTCGTGAAAAACGGCAAAGTGGCCGTCGGTGGTGGGATGAATGTCGAACTCCACGATATCCGCTCCTGCGTCGAAGGCAGCTTTCATCGAGGGCAGGGTGTTCTCGATAAAATCGTGCGTAGGCGGGTGGATCATCGTCGCGGTGCAGTCATCGGCAGTCTGAGCGTAGGCGGGATAGGTCTGGTGCACGCCGCGATGCGCCAGCAGAAACGGCTTGCCCGTTGGCGCGAATGCGAGCCAGCTTGCGTTGAGAAGGTAGACGGTGGCGATGAAAAGAAGAACGGCAAGAACAACGCGGCGGCGCATGGGGTATTCCTGAAAGGAACGTTTCACTCTGCTGCCAAACACGACAAAACAAGGGCGCGACAGTTGCTGCGGCGATGGGTAGCGAAAGATGCACTGGCATCAATCTACCTCATGCGGCAAAATGCGGCATGCATCACAATACTCCTTTGATTTCGACGGTCGTCGTCGGCCTCGTGCTGGCATTTGTTCTCGGAGCTATCGCTCAGCGGTTTCGCGCTTCACCCCTTGTGGGGTATCTCCTTGCGGGCGTGGTGATGGGCCCTTTCACGCCTGGTTATGTGGCGGATCAGAATATCGCCAATGAGCTTGCCGAAATCGGCATCATTCTGCTGATGTTCGGCGTCGGCCTGCATTTCTCGCTGAAAGATCTGCTGTCGGTGCGCGCCATCGCGGTCCCCGGTGCGGTGGTGCAGATCGCGGTCGCGACACTGCTCGGCATGAGCCTCGGTTGGGCGCTCGGCTGGCCCATTGGCGGCGGGCTGGTGTTCGGTCTCGCGCTGTCGGTCGCCAGTACGGTCGTGCTGTTGCGCGCTTTACAGGAGCGGCGGCTGGTCGATACCGAGCGCGGACGAATCGCGGTCGGCTGGCTCATCGTCGAAGACCTCGCGATGGTGCTGACGCTGGTGCTGTTGCCCGCACTTGCCGGCGTGCTGAAAGGCGAGGGTGCCAATGGTCTCAGCGCCTATGCGATGGCGCAGCCGGTTTTTGTCACCCTCGGCAAGGTCGCGGCCTTCGTCATCTTCATGCTGGTGGTGGGCCGCCGTGTGATCCCGTGGGTTTTGCACTATGTCGCGCATACCGGCTCCCGCGAACTGTTTCGCCTCGCGGTGTTCGCGATCTCGCTCGGCGTCGCGTTCGGCGCGGCGATCCTGTTCGATGTGTCCTTCGCGCTCGGCGCGTTCTTCGCCGGCATGATCCTGAGCGAATCCGAACTCAGCCAGCGCGCCGCGAACGAAACCCTGCCGCTGCGCGATGCGTTTGCCGTGCTGTTCTTCGTGTCCGTCGGCATGCTGGTCGATCCGGCGATCATCGTCCGCGAGCCGCTGCCGCTGCTGGTGACCGTCTTCATCATCATCTTCGGAAAATCTGTCGCGGCGTTCGGCATCGTGCGCATGTTCGGGCATCCGACATCCACCGCGCTGACGATCTCTGCAAGTCTCGCCCAGATCGGCGAATTCTCCTTCATTCTCGTCAGTCTCGGCGTCAGCCTAGCGCTGCTGCCGGACCGTGGCCGTGATCTTGTTCTTGCAGGAGCAATCATCTCGATCATGCTGAACCCGCTGTTCTTTGCGTTGCTGGATCGCTATGAGGCGAAAAAACAGGCAGCCGAGGAAGCCGCGGCAGCAGCCTCGTCAGCGGAGGACTCCGCTGCAGAGGTGGCCGCGGAGGCGGCAAGAAAGAAGCCGGCCCGAGTCGAGTTGCCTGTCACCGCTCTCACCGGTCATGTCGTGCTGGTGGGTTACGGGCGCGTCGGGAGTGTTGTCGGGGCATCGTTAAAGCAGGGAGGCGTGCCGCTTCTGGTCATCGAAGATAATCCGGGATGCCTCGAAAAGCTCACTCAGGCGGGAATCGAGAAGATCACGGGCAACGCGGCCGCGCCGGGAATGCTGGTTGCGGCAAACCTCGAGGCCGCGCGCGGGCTCATTGTCGCGATACCCGATGCGTTCGAGGGCGGGCAGATCGTCGCGAAAGCCCGCGCGATCAGCGCGACACTGCCGATCATTGCGCGGGCGCATTCGGAAGAGGAAATCGCGCACCTCAAGCATCATGGCGCGAATTTCGTGATCATGGGCGAGATGGAAATCGCCAAGGCGATGATCGCGCAGATCGGTCTCGCCAGCATCTGAGCGCTGGCCGCTACGGGTCAGGATGCGAGATGCTTTTCGCGTGTTGCGATCAGGTTGCGGATCTCCGGAGTGATCGGGGCGGGGCGATGCGTCGATTGATCGGTGTTCACCCAGACGATTTCACCGGTGGCCATTAGATCCGCGCTGTCCTTCAGGAAGATCGCCAGCTCAAACGCCATGCTGGAGCTGCCGATCCGTGCGACGCGCGCACCGACTTCGATCTCCGCGTCGAAACGGATCGGTGCTTTATATTCCACCACCGACTTGACCACATGGAAGTCCATGCCGGTCTTTTTGGCGTCGGCGTACTGGTCGTAGCCCAGCGCGCGGAAATATTCGGTGATCGCCGTGTCGTAGAAGGTCAGGTAGTGCGCGTTAAACACCACGCCCTGACCGTCGATTTCCGAGTAACGGACCCGGAACGGCTGGAAGAAGCTGAACTGGTCTCGGGTCATGTTCGGCATTCCGTTCTTTTCGAAGTCCACAAGCAAACGGCGCAGACACTGTCTGCGCCGTTGAAGAGCGACGGATCAGGCGTCGTGCGTTGCCTCAGGCAGCCATCGCCTTGGTGAGGTTCTCCGCGACCTTGTCGAGGAAGCCGGTGGTCGAGAGCCACTTCTGGTCGGCGCCGACCAGCAGCGCGAGATCCTTGGTCATGAAACCGGATTCGACGGTGGCGACGCAGACCTCTTCCAGCGTCTTGGCGAACTTCGCCAGTTCCTCGTTGTTGTCGAGCTTGGCGCGGTGGCTGAGGCCGCGGGTCCAGGCGAAGATCGACGCGATCGAGTTGGTCGAGGTTTCCTTGCCCTTCTGGTGCTCGCGGAAGTGGCGGGTCACGGTGCCGTGGGCGGCTTCCGCTTCCATGGTCTTGCCGTCCGGCGTCAGCAGTACGGAGGTCATGAGGCCCAGCGAGCCGTAGCCCTGCGCCACGGTATCGGACTGCACGTCGCCGTCGTAGTTCTTGCACGCCCAGACATAGCCGCCCGACCATTTGAGCGCGGCCGCGACCATGTCATCGATCAGACGGTGCTCGTAGGTCAGGCCCTTGGCGTCGAAATCCTTCTTGAACTCGGCGTCGAACACCTCCTGGAAGATATCCTTGAAGCGGCCGTCGTACTGCTTGAGGATCGTGTTCTTGGTCGAAAGGTAGACCGGATAGCCGCGCGCCAGACCGAGGTTGAACGAGGAGCGGGCGAAGTCGCGGATGGACTCGTCCAGGTTGAACATGCCGAGGGTCACACCGGGGCCCGGAGCCTTGAACACCTCGCGCTCGATCACCTTGCCGTCGTCGCCGACGAACTTGAGACTGATCGTGCCAGCGGTCGGGAACTTGAAGTCGGTGGCGCGGTACTGGTCGCCGAAAGCATGGCGGCCGATGATGATCGGCTTGGTCCAGCCTGGAACCAGGCGGGGAACGTTCTTGCAGATGATCGGCTCACGGAACACGACGCCGCCGAGGATGTTGCGGATGGTGCCGTTCGGCGACTTCCACATTTCCTTGAGGCCGAATTCCTTCACGCGGGCTTCGTCCGGGGTGATGGTGGCGCATTTCACGCCGACGCCATGCTTCTTGATCGCATTGGCCGCATCGATGGTGACCTGATCGTTGGTCTTGTCGCGGTATTCCATCCCAAGGTCGTAGTATTCGAGGTTCACATCGAGGAACGGGTGGATGAGCTTGTCCTTGATGTACTGCCAGATGATCCGGGTCATCTCGTCGCCATCGAGTTCGACGACGGGGTTGGTCACCTTGATTTTTGCCATGGGGAATCGGGCCTTAGATTGGGGGCGGAGAGGGCGAGAGAACCGCAACGGTTCCGTAGCGAGGCTATAGCACCCGCCTTGGCGGGCTGGAAGGCAACGCACCTGAGACTTTCTGGCATGCCGGGCGGGTGTGGCGTTCCGGCGGGCAAATCCGGACCCTGTTTCAGCCGATGAACGTGAAGCGATCCGCGCTTTGCCGCTGTGTGCGGAAACCGTGCCGTGGCAGAACCCGTGCGCACTTCCCCGAGGCGTGGTTTTGGAGAGCCGCGGTGCGACAGGAAGCGAACCTCGCGTTTCGCGCGAGATTCAAACCATTCGGTAACCCCATTGATTTATAAGGATAATTTCGGAAGTTATGGCCGGGGCTGAATCGGCCTGTTCGGTTCTTGAATCAATTCCTTCACGGCTTGAATCAAAACCTTCAGAAGCTGATTCAAAACCTTCACAAGTTGAATCCGGATCATCAGAACCTGATTCAAGGCCCTCTCGATCCTGATTCGAAATGCCATGACCGCAGCCGGAGCGGCGCTATCGTGCTTTTGGCGTAAACGGCCCCGGCGGGGATTTGGTAATCAGGGCGGTGACAAGCAGCCCTGCGATCGCGAAGCAGGACGTCAGCCAGAAACCGTCGACGTAGGCCAGCACGTTGGCCTCCCGCTGGACGATACCGGCCAGTGTTCCGACGCTGCGCGCGGGGGCCGTCGCTGTGCCATGGCCGGCGAAATAACCCGACATGCGGGCAATAAACTGCTCCACCTGATCAGTCGCGTGGGTGATGTGCTGACCGATCAGGTTGGAGTGGGTCTGTTCGCGCACCCGCAGCCAGGTGCTCATCAGCGCAATGCCGATCTCTGCGCCGCCGAGGCGCATGATCTGGATATAGGCCGCAAACGCCGTCGCCCGGGTCGGATCGGAGTTGGACAGCGCGATGATAATGATCGGAAACAGCGTGAATGCCTGGCCGACCGATTGCAGCAACACAATCGGGATGAAGTCGGCCAGCCGCCAAGTATTGGTGATTTGCGTTCCGAGCAATGCGGCGATCCCGAACGTGATCAGGCCGATGATCAGGACGATTCTCACGTCATATCGCCGCAGCAGCCAGACCGAGAGGGGAAACAGCACGGCAAAGGGCAGAACGCCATAGATCAAAAGCAGCCGCCCCGTCTGTTCCGGCCGGAGCTGCGCAACGGCGGAGAGGAAATTCGGCACCAGCGATGAATTGGAGAGACTGGTCAGGGTGTAGAGCAGGATGACGACCAGCGCGAAGCCGATATTGCGCGAGAACAGCACATTGGCGTGCGCCCACGGCTCCTTCACCACGGCCTCGTTGATGAAAAACGCCACCAGCAAAAACGCGCCGCAGCCGAGCATTGCGACAACGGTTCCGGAGTTGAGCCAATCCAGCCGGTTCCCTTGATCGAGGCCGGCATAGACCATGGCGATGCCGGTCCCCAGCAACAGCATGCCGCCCCAGTCCGCGGTTTCCAGCAGCGTCCGGTTGACCGGATCGCGGGCGGCGCCGAAGTAAACCAGGATCGCCATCAGCACGGCGATGATCGCATCCTGCCAGTAAAGCCACTGCCAGCCGAGATGTTCGACATAGAGGCCGACCAGTGCCGGACCGAAGTTGAGCGCAAAGCCGACCCGCAATGCGTAAATCCCGATCGCCACAAGCCACCACTGCATCGGCAGGTTGCGGAAAATGATCATCAGCGTGGCCGGCACGAAGGTTCCGATCAGTAGGCCATGAAGGATCGTGAGTGCCAGAAGTGTGTGGTAATCGCGGACAAATGGAAGAGCCAACGAGATCACCGCGAACACGAGGCTGGGCGTGCCGAGGATGCGGCGCAGTCCGAAAACGGTGGCGAGCCAGGCCACCGCGGGCGCGATGAAAATCTGCGACGCGGTCGAGGCCGTGCTCAGCCAGGCCCCTTCGTCGTAGCTGAGCGAAAAGGCGCCCTTGAGATCGGGCAGGCCAATCGAAAACATCCGGCTGTCGATGTTCGCCATCGACGAGCCGAGCAGCACGGCGATCACGGCAAGCAGCGGATAGTGAACGGGCTGGCCGGTGGAGACCGGCCCGCTGGCGATGATTTTAGCGTCCGACACCGGCTTTGGCTCCGGCGCTTGAGGGGGCAACCGTGCCTTCGGTGTTGATCCGCGTCACGGCCGACATGCCCGGCAGCAGACGGTCGAGCAGGGGCTGGCCCTTGTCGAACTCGATCCGGACGGGAATTCGTTGCACCACCTTGGTGAAATTCCCCGTAGCGTTGTCGGGGGGCAGCAACGCGAACTGCGAGCCGCTCGCCGGGGAGATGCGCGCGACCTGCCCGCGCAGCGTTTCGTCCGGGAAGGTATCGATGGTGATCTCCACCGGCTGTCCGGGCTTTACGCGGGTCAGCTGCGTCTCCTTATAGTTCGCAATGACATAGACATTCGGCAGCGGCACCACGTTGAACAGGTTGCTGCCGACGTTGACGTAGTCGCCCGGCTGAACCTGCCGTGCCCCGACCACGCCGTCGAACGGTGCCACGATCCGAGTGTAGCCGAGCTTGAGCTTTGCGGCCTTCAGCGCGGCCTGAGCGGCGAGCACATCGGCGGCGCGCTGCTTTTTCGTTCCGGCGAGAACTTCGAGCTGATGCTTCTGCGCGGCGATGACAGCGCGGCTGGCCCGCACGTCGGCGTCCGCCTTAGCAAGGGAAGCGGTCGCCTGTTCCAGCCGCTGGCGCGTGCCGGATGAACTCTGGGTCAGCGATTGCTGACGTTCGAGTTCCTGTTGCGCCTCGATCTGAAGGGCTTCGGCGGAAGCGCGCTGCGCTTCGGATTGTGCGATGGTGGCGTATTGCAACTCGACCTGATTGGCGAGGTTGTCGAGCGCGGCCTGCGCTCCGGCGACCGAGGCCTCCGCCTGCGCGACCTGCGCTTCGTAGTCCGCCGGATCGATCTCGACGAGCAGATCACCAGCCTTGACGTGCTGATAATCGCTAGCGGCGACCTTGATCACTTCGCCGGCGACGCGGCTGCTGAGTTGCGTCGTCTCGGCGCGAACATAGGCGTCGTTCGTGGTCTGGATCACGGCACTGCCGATCCACGCGTCCCAGCGCAGGGTCGCCAGCACCACGAAAACCGCTGCCGCAATCAGGCACGCGACTGGAATCGCCAGCCGGCGCACCGTATCACTTGCATGCGACGGCTCCGGAGCCGTGCTGGATGTCGCCGGAGCCTGCTGTGGGGCAGGGCCGCCAGCGGAGGCATTATCTGTCTGAGTCATGGGTCACCATCAGCATCACGCTACTCCAAGCGGCGGAGAAATTCAGAGCGAAACTTGTAATTTTCAGCATTGCCCTGTTGCACCTGATTGCCGAGAAATTTGCCGAACGTCCATTATCCCGAAAAATATCTTGACCTGTGCGCCGCCAACTGCGTTACGGCAGGGCGCAGCGAAAACCAAAGCAGGATCATGACCGGTTCAGGCAGCGACAAAACCAAGACGCGAAAGGAATTGGCCGGACCCGTGGTGGTGCTGGTCGAACCGCAGCTTGGCGAGAACATCGGCATGTGCGCGCGCGCCATGGGCAATTTCGGGTTGACCCGGCTGCGCATCGTCAACCCGCGCGACGGCTGGCCCAACATGGCCGCCCAGCGCGCCGCCGCGGGCGCCGATCACATTCTTGATAAAGTCGAACTGTTCGACACTGTGGAAGCTGCGGTCGCCGATTGTTCGCTGCTGTTCGCGACCACGGCGCGGGCGCACGATCAGGCCAAGCCGGTCGTCGGTCCCGAGGAGGCCGCCCGCCAGATCGTCGGGGAAACCGCGGCGAGCGGCACGGCCGCGATCATGTTCGGGCGCGAGCGTTACGGTTTACAGAACGACGAGGTCGCGCTCGCCAACCGCATCATCACGTTTCCCGTCAATCCGGGGTTCGCCTCGCTGAACCTGGCGCAGGCCGTGCTGCTGATGGGCTATGAATGGTTCAAGCTCGCCACATCGAATGCGCTGCCGTTCGCGATGCCCGAACGTTCGGAGCGGGCGTCGAACCATCAGATGCAGGCGTTCTTCGACAACCTCGTGAGCGAACTCGACAAGGTGGAATTCCTGCGTCCGCCGGAAAAGCGCGACACCATGCTGGTGAACATGCGCAACATCTTCACCCGGATGGAGCCGACCAAGCAGGACATGCACACCCTGCACGGCGTGGTCATGGCCATCGCGGAGGGCAGGAAGGGGCCTGCAAAAGGCGGGATTCTCGACGGCAACGAGGCGACGCGGCTGCGCGCGCTGCTGGCCGAGCAGTCTGACGGCCGAACCCCGTCTGAAAGCGGCGGCACGGTGAGGGGGCTGGCGCGGTTGCTGCGGCGTAATCCGACCGATGCGGAGCGTATTCTCTGGCAGGCGCTGAGGACGGACCGCCGTTTCGCATCTCACTTCAAGCGGCAGACGCCGGTGGGGCGTCACATTCCGGATTTTGTGTCGTTCACGAAGCGGCTGGCGATCGAACTCGTCAACGCCAATGAGACCGATGTGATCGAACGGGATCGCGCGGCGCGGCGCGAATGGCTGGAGGCGCGGGGGTATCGCGTTTGCCTGATCAATGCGGCGGACGTGGAAGCCGATCTCGCCGCGCAACTCGACCGGCTGGCCGCAACCGCCTAGTCCTTCGCTACCGCAGTACCGATTTTTCTTCTTTGATGGGATGAAAGCGCGTTACCAAGGGTTGCTACAAAAACGCGTAACCAAAAAACCATCAAAGGGAGGCTTCCATATGCGTTCACTCGGTCTTGCAGCCTTGACGACGGCTGCAATCGTTATCGCCGGTCCGGCTCACGCGCAGGCGCCGCAGGTTGAAAAGAACGTGTCGATGGCGATGGCCATCGCCATCATCCAGGGCACCATCGAGCAGTGCACCAAGGACGGCTACAAGGTGTCTGTCACGGTCGTCGACAAGGCCGGCAACGTCGCGGCTCAGGTTCGGGGCGACGGCACCAATCCCCACACCATGGAGTTCAGCCGCCTGAAGGCCTACACCTCCCGCACGCGCGGCCAGACCTCGCTGGAGTTCATGAAGCTGACAGACAAGCCGGAAACGGCTTACCTCAAGCAGATTCCGGGTGTGGTGGCTGTCGGCGGCGCAGCCCCCATCAAGGTCGGCAACGAGGTCATCGGTGCGGTCGGCGCATCGGGTGCACCGGGTGGCGAAAAGGACGAAGTCTGCGTCCTCGCCGGCATCGCGAAGGTTCAGGACGCGCTGAAGTAAATCATTCCGGCAAGCAAAACGCCGCGCGAGCGGATCGCGCGGCGTCTTTCGTTCAATGGGGTGGAATTACTACCCGGCCTTGATCTGGGCGACGGCGACGGCCATCAGTTCGTCCATCTTCTTGCGAACGTCGGCTTCCGACACGCCCTTGCTGGCCAGGTCGGCGGCCACCTTGCGCAGGACGTCGGTATCGCCGGCTTCCTCGAAATCGGCCGCGACAACCTCCGTGGAGTAGGCCACGGCGTCATCACCGGTTTTGCCCAGTTTTTCGGCGGCCCAGAGACCCAGCAACTTGTTCCGGCGGGCCTCCGCCTTGAACTTCGTTTCCTGGTCGAGGGCGAATTTCTTCTCGAAACCTTCCTCGCGCTTGTCGAAAGTGGACATATATCTGTTCCGTAAAGCTGAATTGGTCATGCCGGGATGTCGGCGGGACCCTGCATATAGGAGGTCCGACCCCGGCAAGGCAACGTCCCAGAGGTCGCAGGAGGTGGCGATTGCGGGCGAAATACGCCGAAACTGGAATTCTTGAGGATTTCCAGCGCAAAACACCGCTTACTTTTGCGGGAATACGCGCTGCGTTGCGTTGTATCGGCGGGTTCAATCGGGTACGTTGCCGATGAGTCCGGTTCGCGGTTTGTTTCACGATTCCGGACTTCACGGCAGCTCCGCCGTGGGTCGCGTAAATCACCCGGAGCACCCCATTCATGGACTTCAACAGAACACGGTACATCCCTATGAGCCGTCGGCGTCGCATTTATGAAGGCAAGGGCAAGACCCTTTACGAAGGGCCTGAGCCTGGAACCCTGATTCAGCATTTCAAGGACGACGCCACCGCGTTCAATGCCAAGAAACACCAGATCATTGAGGGCAAGGGCGTCCTCAACAACCGGATCTCGGAGTATGTCTTCCAGCATCTGAACGACATCGGCGTGCCGACGCATTTCATCAAGCGCCTCAACATGCGCGAGCAGTTGATCCGCGAGGTCGAGATCGTGCCGCTCGAGGTTGTGGTGCGCAACGTCGCCGCCGGTTCGCTGTCGCAGCGCCTCGGCATCGAGGAAGGCACGCAGCTCCCGCGTTCGATCATCGAGTTCTATTACAAGAACGACCAGCTCGGCGACCCGATGGTCTCCGAGGAACACATCACCGCGTTCGGCTGGGCCACGCCGCAGGAGATCGACGACATGATGGCGCTTGCCATTCGTGTGAACGACTTCCTGACCGGGCTGTTCCTCGGCGTCGGTATCCGTCTTGTGGACTTCAAGATGGAATGCGGACGGCTGTTCGAGAACGACATGATGCGCATCATCGTCGCTGATGAAATCTCGCCGGACTCATGCCGGCTGTGGGACATCAAGTCGAACGAGAAGATGGACAAGGACCGCTTCCGCCGCGATCTCGGTGGGCTGCTTGAGGCCTATACCGAAGTCGCCAAGCGTCTCGGCATCCTGATCGAGAACGACCGTCCTGCGGGCTCCGGCCCGGTGCTTGTGAAGAGCTGAATTCGATGAAGGCGCGCGTCACCGTCACATTGAAGAACGGCATTCTCGATCCGCAGGGCAAGGCCATCGAAGGAGCGCTGAAATCGCTCGGCGTCGATGGCATTGCCAGCGTGCGGCAGGGCAAGGTGTTCGACATCGAAGTCGCAGGCAGCGACAAGGCGAAAGCCGAAGCCGCGCTGAAAGCCGCAGCCGACAAGCTGCTCGCGAACACGGTGATCGAGAATTACCGCGTCGAGGTTCTGGGTTAGGCCAAGCGACCGATGAAATCAGCCGTTCTCGTCTTCCCCGGCATCAATCGCGAGCGCGACATGGCGCGCGCGCTCAAGCTCGCGTCGGGTAACGACGCCGCGATGGTGTGGCACGCCGACACTGCCCTGCCGAAGGGCACCGACCTTGTTGTGGTGCCGGGTGGGTTTTCCTATGGCGATTACCTGCGCTGCGGCGCGATCGCGGCCCGCGCGCCGATTATGGACGCGGTGCGTGCCCATGCGGCGAATGGCGGCCTCGTGCTCGGCGTCTGTAACGGGTTTCAGATTCTCTGCGAGTCGGGCCTGCTGCCGGGCGTGCTGATGCGCAATGCGCAGCTCAAGTTCATCTGCCGCGATGTGCATTTGCGCGTCGAGCGCTCCGATACGCCATTCACGCGCGGCTACAATGCCGGGCAGGTGATCCGCGTGCCGGTGGCGCATGGCGAGGGCAACTACGCCGCCGACGAAGAGACGATCCGCCGTCTCGAAGGCGAGGGCCGGGTGCTCTATCGCTATTGCAGCGCTTCAGGCGAAGTCGGCGACACGCACAACATCAACGGCGCGGCGGCATCCATCGCGGGCATTGTCAGCGACAAGGGCAACGTGCTCGGCATGATGCCGCATCCGGAAAACCACGTCGAAGACATCATGGGGAACACCGACGGACGCGGGCTGTTTGCAGGCCTCGTGGCGCATCTGGAAAGCGCGGCCTGAGGCGTCAAGGCGCGGCGACGGTTTCCATCAGAGAGACGGTATCGCGGCCCCGCAAGGAGCCGCGATTTTTTCTGGATCAGGCGCTGCGCAGGGTGGCCAGGAAGTGATCCACCTGGGTCCGCAGCTGCTGGTTTTCTGCCGTCAGCGAACTGGCTGACGAATGCACGTCCGCAGCGGCGCGGCCGGTGTCTTCCGCGCCCTTGCTGACCATGACGATATTGGCGGCCACGTTCGACGATCCGGTCGCCGCAACCTGAATTCCGCTGGTGACCTCACGCGTCGCGGCGTTCTGCTGATCCACGGCCTCGAAGATCGCGCCGGCAATTTGCGAAATCGAACTGATCGTGCCGCTGATCTCGGTGATGGCGCTGACGGTTTCGCCGGTCGAGGCCTGCATGCCGACAATCTGAGTGCTGATCTCGTCCGTTGCCTTTGCGGTCTGCGAGGCGAGCGCCTTGACCTCCTGCGCAACGACGGCAAATCCCTTGCCGGCCTCGCCCGCGCGGGCAGCCTCGATGGTCGCGTTGAGCGCGAGCAGGTTGGTTTGCTCGGCGATGGCGTTGATCATCTTGATGACATCGCCGATGCGGGCGGCGGCTTCGCTGAGACCGGCCACCCGGCCGCTCGCGCCTTCCGCCTGCTTGACCGCATCGTTTGCGATCCGCAGCGATTCCTGAACCTGCCGCGATATCTCGGAGACCGAAGCGCTCATTTCCTCCGCGCCAGCCGCCACGGACTGCACGCTTTGCGACGCCTGTTCGGAGGCCGATGCGACGGAGCCCGACAGGGTCCGCGTCTGGTCGGCGGTTGATTTCAGCGTGTCGGCCGCCGCATTGAGATCTCGCGACGTCGTGCCGACGCGCCCCACGATCTGCGAAATGGTTTGTTCGAACTGCCCCGCAAGCCGTTCGAGAACGTCGCGCTTTTCGCGCTTGCCGGCATCCAGATAGACCGAGATGGCGAAATCCATGTCCAGCATCGCCGCGCCGACCACGGCTTCGATGATCGCGGCCTTCTTTTCGAGCAACGCCCGGCCGCCGAAACGCGCCGTGACGCCGGTTTCGATCGCGGCGACAAGGCCGCCGATGATCTGCTTGTAGCCGCCGATGTACCAGCGCGGTTCAAGGCCGAGACGGTGATGGGTCTCCCCGATCCGCGTGACAGAGCGGACATAGTCGGCATCGAAGCGCGCGGACAGGATCATGTCCCAGTGGGCAAGCTGCGCAGCTTTCGCATGTGCGACGATCTCGGGACGCGGGAACATCTTCTGGACGTCCGGAAACTTCGCGACGGTCCGATAGAACTTGTCGAGGATCGCTGGCAGCGCCGCCATAGCCATGGGGCGGACCTCGCGCAGCAGAGTGCGGGTCGTGTCGTCAATTCCGATGAAGGCCATGCGGGCGGCGAGAGTGTCGGAAGGATTCATGATGTCTGGGCCTGACTTAAAGCGTAGCGGTGCGTCTACCGCTTGCGGGGGGCAGGCAGTGGGTTACGCAGTCCGATGCGACGGAGTGAGCCGGGGCGCGTTGAAGGCGCGCTGGCCGGGCTACGCTACGAAGGTTTGGTTAATGCGATCTAAATTTTACGGGTCGCCGCCCGGTAACGACGTGATTTCAATCACTTTTCCTTTGCCTGCCGGCTGGCCATCGCGTCCGCGACCGGGAGGCCGGCCAGGTGCGGAGTTTTTTTGCGCACGGTCGTCCGAAGGCCCGAAAAGAGGGACGGGTGCTGCCCCCTCGAGCCCTCGGCAAGGGCTGCAGCAGGGGCTTTTTTAGCCGGGATTTGTCCCTATCTGATGCTTGCCGCAGGCCGGGCTGCCGTGCACAAAGAGGCCCGGAATCAAGCATATTCCGTCCATCCCGCACCTCCGGCCGCCCGGAGGGATGCCGAAGCATTTGACCGGAGCGCCGTCGCCTTGACGATCAGGAACGAACCCCAGATCACCCCCGATCTCGTCGCCAGCCATGGTCTCAAGCCGGACGAATACGAACGGATCCTGAAGCTGATCGGCCGCGTGCCGACCTTCACGGAACTCGGCATCTTCTCGGCGATGTGGAACGAACATTGCTCCTACAAGTCCTCGCGCATCCATCTGCGCGGCCTGCCGACCAAGGCGCCGTGGGTTATTCAGGGCCCCGGCGAGAACGCAGGCGTCATCGACATCGGCGACGGGCTGGCCGTGGTCTTCAAGATGGAGAGCCACAACCACCCGAGCTACATCGAGCCCTATCAGGGCGCGACCACCGGTGTCGGCGGCATCCTGCGCGACGTGTTCACCATGGGCGCGCGGCCGATTGCCTGTCTCAACGCGCTGAGCTTCGGCGATCCGAGCCATCCGAAGACCCGTCATCTTGTTTCGGGCGTGGTCGCGGGCGTCGGCGGCTATGGCAACTCGTTCGGCGTGCCGACGGTGGGCGGCCAGACGCGTTTCCATACGCGCTATGACGGCAACATTCTCGTCAATGCGATGGCCGTGGGCCTCGCCGAAAGCGACAAGATTTTCTACGCGGCGGCCTCCGGCGTGAACATGCCGATCGTCTATCTCGGCTCGAAGACCGGCCGCGACGGCATTCACGGCGCCACCATGGCCTCCGCCGAATTCGACGACGACAGCGAGGAGAAGCGCCCGACCGTGCAGGTCGGCGATCCGTTCGCGGAAAAGCTGCTGCTGGAAGCCTGCCTCGAAATCATGGAAGCGGATTGCGTGATCGCGATCCAGGACATGGGCGCGGCGGGTCTCACATGCTCCGCGGTCGAAATGGGCGCGAAGGGCGACCTCGGCGTCGAACTGCATCTGGATTCAGTGCCGACGCGCGAAACCGGCATGAGCGCCTATGAGATGATGCTCTCGGAAAGCCAGGAGCGCATGCTCATGGTGCTGAAGCCCGAAAAGGAAAAGCAGGCGGAAGCGATCTTCAAGAAGTGGGGGCTCGACTTCGCCATCGTCGGCTACACCACGCCGACGCAGCGCTTCGTTGTGAAGCATGGCGGCGACGTGATGGCCGACCTGCCGATCAAGGAGCTGGAATCCGAAGCACCGCTCTATGACCGGCCGCATGTGCCGTCGCCGCAATTGCCGGTGATCCATGCGCGCGACGTCAAGGCGCCGGTGTCGATTACCGAGGCGCTGTCGAAGCTGATCGCCACGCCAGAACTCTGCTCGAAGCGCTGGGTGTGGGAGCAGTACGATCATGTCATCGGCGGCAACACCTTGCAGCGTCCCGGTGGCGATGCGGCAGTGGTGCGCGTGCAGGACGGACCGAAGGGCCTCGCGCTGACCTGCGATGTGACGCCGCGCTATTGCGAGGCTGATCCGTTCGAGGGCGGCAAACAGGCGGTGGCCGAAGCGTGGCGCAACATCACGGCGGTGGGCGGCAAGCCGCTCGCTATCACCGACAATCTCAATTTCGGTAATCCCGAGCGGCCCGAGATCATGGGCCAGTTTGTCGGCTGCCTGAAGGGCATCGCGGAAGCCTGCCGCACGCTGGATTTCCCCGTCGTGTCGGGCAACGTCTCGCTTTACAATGAAACCAATGGCCGCGGCATTCTGCCGACGCCATCCATCGGCGGCGTGGGCCTGCTGGACGATTTCACCAAGTCGGCGACGCTGGCGTTCAAGGCTGAGAACGAGGCGATCCTGCTGATCGGCGACACGCAAGGCTGGCTCGGCCAGTCGGTCTATCTGCGCGATATCTGCGGCAAGGAAGAGGGCGCTCCGCCGCCGGTCGATCTCAATGTCGAGAAGCGCAATGGCGATGTGGTGCGCGGCATGATCAAGGGCGGCACTGCGACCGCTGTGCACGATGTGGCCGATGGCGGTTTGCTGGTGGCGCTCACCGAAATGGCTATGGCCAGCGGCATCGGTGCGATCCTGGACGCGCCGCCGGAAGAGATCGTGCCGCATGCCTGGTGGTTCGGCGAGGATCAGGCGCGCTATGTTGTCACCGTGCAGGAAGAGCATCTGCTGACGGTGCTGAGCAAGCTCAAGGCGGTCGGCGTGCCGTGCCATGTCATCGGCAAGACCGGCGGGCACGACATCGCGGTCGAAGGCGAGACGCCGGTTTCGGTGGCGTCGCTCAAGGCGGGCTTTGAGAACTGGCTGCCGGCCTACATGTCCGGAAAGAACTGATCGCGCGCTGCGATCATTTCCTGCTTTGACGTGTGCGCCGTCGCGGCTGTTCCTGCCGCGACGCCATGAATCTTTTCGCGACGTCAATGAACCGCGCCGCCAGCGGCGACAGATGATCCTCGCGCCACACCAGCGAGATATCGAGCGTCGCGGTCGCGTCCACGATTTCCAGCGATACGATTCCCGGCGGCAGGGTCGGGATGAAGGATGCATCGAGGATCGTGCAGCCGAATCCTGACCGCACCAGTTGCAGCAGCACCGGCACGTCGTCGGCTTCCTCGGCAATTGTCAGGGAGAAGCCACGGTCCGTCACCAACTCATCGATGAGCGCACGAAAGCCGCGCCATCGCCGCGCGGTGCCGATTACCAGCGGAGAGGTTGACAGCGTTTCCAGCGTGATTGTCGGCTTCTCTGCCCATGGATGACTCGCGGGGATCAGTGCGACCAGCCGTTCGCGCGAGATGGGCATGGCCCGCAGCGGCGGCGCGGCGACATTCGACATGATGAAGCCGAGATCGAGCGTGCCTTCCTCAAAGGCTGCGGCCTGTTCGGACGAGGCGAGCAGACGCAGGCCGACCTGGGCCTGCGGGTGATGCTTGCGGAATTCGATGATGATGTCGGACATCGGGCCGGTCGCGGCAAAGGTCGAGTAGCCGACGCTGACGGTGCCGCTGAGCCCCTGGGCGACACGCTCCGCATGCGCTGTCGCACGTGTCAGGCGCTGCATCGCGTCCGCGCTTTCGCGGTAGAGCACTTCGCCGGCCGGTGTCAGCACCACGCGCCGGGTGGATCGCTCGAACAGCGCGAAGCCCAATTGACGTTCCAGATCCCGGATGGCGCGGCTGAGCGCGGGCTGGGCGATGCCAAGCTGTTCGGCAGCCTTGCGAAAGCTCAGCGTTTCGCCGACGGCGAGAAAGTACGGAATTCTGGCGGGCAGCAGGGGACGGGTCATGGAAAGAGATCGCGGACGGTTCCAATTGTTGCCTTAAAGGCATCAATCACAGCTTGATTGGTATTGGACAGGCATGAATGCCATCTGTCAAACCGGTCCGTATCGATCCGCGGGGTGAGGTTCGCCCTGCTTCGCCGCGCGCGGCGCAACCACAAGAAACGCAGGGGAGAGACCATGCCCAAAGGCAAGGAGATGATCGTTGCGGCGCAGGCCGAAGCGGCGGAAGCCGGAGCGGAGATGTTGCGGGCCGGTGGCAACGCCATCGATGCGGCAATTGCCTGCGCGCTGGTTCAGGGCGTTGTCGATCCGCTGATGACCGGCATCGCGGGCTTCGGCAGCGCCGGCATCTATTTTCCCGGACAGAACTTCCATCAGTATCTCGATTTCCATGCGCCCGCGCCGGCGGCGGCGCGTCCCGACATGTGGGCCGATCTGATCGAAGGCGAGGCGCGCGACGGTTACGGCTTCATCCTGCGCGGCAAGGTGAACGACCTCGGTTACCAGTCGATCTGCGTGCCCGCGTCGCTGAAGGCCTACTACGAGGCGCATTCGCGGTTTGGTGTGCTGCCGTGGCGTGAGATCGTTGCGCCAGCGATCGCATGGGCCGAACGCGGCTGGATGGTGCGTCCGCATGTCGAACTGTTCTGGTCCGATCCTGGCATCATGGACCGCGCCTCGGGTATCGATCGTCTCTCGTTCACCGCCTCGGGGCGGAAGCTCTATTGCCGCGACGACGGCAGCTACAAGCGCGTCGGCGATGTCGTCAAAAATCCGGACTATGCGCAGACCTTGCGGATGATCGCCGAAGGCGGCTCTGACGTGTTCTATCGCGGCGAACTGGCGAAGCGCATCGCCGCCGACATGAAGGCGAATGGCGGCCTGATCACCGAAGACGATCTCGCGAACTACCAGCCGCGCTGGTGTGAGCCGCTGCGCGGCCAATATCGCGGCTATGAGGTGACGACCAACAATCCGCCGGGCGGCGGCGTCATGCTGCTCGAAATGCTCAACGTGCTTGAGAATTTCGATCTCTCCTCACTCGGACACAACAGCGTCGAATATCTGCGCGTGGTCTGCGAGGCGATGAAGCGTGCGACCGCCGACAAAGACCGTTTCCTGGGTGATCCCGGTTTTCTCGACATTCCCGTCGGCAAGCTGACGTCGAAAGAGTATGCGGCGACGATGGCTGCCGAAATCAAGAAGCGCATCAAGGGTGACGTGCCGCGCTTCAATTCGGGTCATCCGTCGAAGGACACCACCCATGTGTCGGTGGTCGACCGTGACGGCAACTGCGTGACCATGACGCATTCGCTGGGCATGCCGTCCGGTGTCATCACCGAGGGCCTTGGCTTCATCTACAACGGTTGCATGGGCGTGTTCGATCCGCGGCCGGGTCGCCCCGGATCGGTCGCGCCGGGCAAGGCGCGTTTCACCTCGGTGGTTCCGTCGATCGTTTTCAAGGACAGCAAGCCGTATCTCGTGATCGGTGCGCCGGGCGCAACGCAGATCGCCATGGGCGTGCTGCAGGCGGTTCTCAACGTGCTCGATTTCGGCATGACCATGACCGAAGCGGTGAGCGCGCCGCGCTTCTCAGCGACCAGCAACGCCATCGACGTGTCCAACCGTATCGTCCACGGCGTGACGCGCGAACTTGAAGCCGACGGCTACGAGGTAATCCGCAGCCCTTACACGTTCGGCTTCGCAGCCGTGCACGGCATCAAGATCGACGGCGACAAACTCGACGGCGGCGCAGACCCCGGACATGACGGCATCGCGCTGCCGGTCTGACGCCAAACAACAGAATTTAGAAGGAGGACAAACTATCGTGAGAACAACAAGGATCGGACTGACTGTCGCGGCGATGCTGATGGCAGGCAGCGCGGCGCAGGCGCAGGTTTCTGACGACGCGGTGAAGATCGGCGTGCTGACCGACCACTCGGGCGGTTTCGCCTATCTGGTCGGCAAGCACTCCGTTGAGGCGACGCAGATGGCGGTCGATGATTTCGGCGGCAAGGTGCTGGGCAAGCCGATCAGTGTCGTCACCGCCGACCATCAGAACAAGGCCGACATTGCTTCAGCGATCAGCCGCAAGTGGTTCGAGACCGAGGGCGTCGACACCATCACCGACGTCGCCGGTTCAGCCGTGGCGCTGGCGACTCAGGAAATCGCGCGCTCGCGCGGCAAGGTGCTGCTGATCTCCGGTGCCGCCACCACCGAACTGACCGGCAAGGCGTGCTCGGAGACCACGTCGCAGTGGAGCTACGACACCTATGCGTTCGCCAAGGGCACGGCGAGCCAGGTCACCAAGCAGGGCGGTGATAGCTGGTATTTCCTGACCAGCGACTATGCGTTTGGCCATTCGCTCCAGCGCGACGCCAGCCGTTTTGTCGAGGCCAGCGGCGGCAAGGTGCTTGGCAGCGTGCGATTCCCGTTCGGTTCGCCGGACTTCTCGTCGTTCCTGCTGCAGGCGCAGGCGTCCAAGGCCAAGGTGATCGGGCTCGCCATGTCGGGTGCGGACCTTCTGAGCGCGGTCAAGCAGGCACGCGAGTTCGGTATCGTGCAGTCCGGGCAGAACCTCGCCAGCCTCGTCATCTACATCAACGATATCGAAGGTGTGGGCCTGAACGTGGCGCAGGGCCTGACGCTGACGACCTCGTTCTACTGGGACGCCAACGACGAAACCCGCGCATGGGCCAAGCGGTTCATGGAGCGCTCGGGCGGGTTCATTCCGAACCTCATCACCGCGGGAACCTACGCGTCAGTGCTTCACTATCTGAAGGCGGTGGAGGCGGCCGGGACCGACGAGGGCAAGGCGGTGGCCGCCAAGATGAAGGAAATGCCGGTCAACGATTTCTACAACAAGAACGTCCAGATCCGCGCGGACGGCCGGGTGATGCACAAGACCTTCCTGATGAAGGTGAAGTCACCGGCGGATTCGAAATATCGCGGCGATTTCTATCAGCAACTGGCTGCGATGTCGGGCGACGAGTCGTTCAAGCCGCTGGCTGAGAGCGAATGCCCTCTCGTTAAAAAGTAGAAACGGAAATATCCCGACTTTGCCCGCCGGCGACACTCCGGCGGGCATTTTTGTGTTGGAAGGCTAGATTTCCTCGATCGTGACCTTGTTGGGGTAAAACGCCAGATGCCCTTCGATCTCTTTCACCGATTCATAGGGCGTCTCGTAGGTCCAAATCGCGTTTTCCAGCGTCTGGCCGCCTGACACGATGCTGAAATAGCTCGCGTCGCCTTTGTAGGGACAATAGGTGCTGTGGTCCGTCCGCTCTAGCTTGTCGGAATTGGCATCGGCGCGGGGAATATACTGGACGGCAGGGTAGCCTGCCTCTTTGAGCGTCAGGGCGTGGCTGGTTTCGGCGATCACCTCGCCACCGACGCTGACCCGGACCCGTTTGGGGTTCTCTGCGATTGTAATCGGGTGGTCCGGGCCTGGAATCTTCATACGAATGTTCATGGCGGGCTTCCTGTTGAGAGCCACAATATAGGAGCTATCTTCCGCAATGCTCGCGTGACGGCGCGGGTTGTGCGGGCTAGAATCAGGCATATTTCGTGCGTTGAGTGAGCCGGGTACGGCTCAACATGAGGAGATTCAAAGACATGCCAATGGACGCGCGGGACATCGAAACGATGATCAAGGCTGCCTTGCCTGACGCGCAGGTCACCATCCGCGATCTCGCCGGAGACGGCGATCACTACGCGGCCACCGTCATCTCGGAATCCTTCCGCGGCAAGTCGCGGGTGCAGCAGCACCAGATCGTCTATCAGTCGCTGAAGGGACAGATGGGTGGTGTGCTGCATGCGCTGGCGTTGCAGACGGGTGTGCCTGACGCCTGATCGACGAAAGCGGGGGCCGCCGTGTCGACAAAGAGAACATTGCTGCGGGCGCGGACGCCGCACCAGCATCATCGCGTCACCTACGTCGAACTGTTCTTCGATCTGGTGTTTGTTTTCGCCATCACGCAGCTTTCCCACACGCTGCTGGCACACTTCACGCCGCTGGGCGTCTTGCAGACGACGATCCTGTTTTTGGCGGTCTGGTGGGTCTGGATCTTCACATCCTGGATCACCAATTGGCTTGACCCGGAGCGCACACCGATCCGGGTGATGCTGTTCGGGCTGATGGTCGCCGGGCTGCTGCTGTCCACCTCCATTCCCAAGGCGTTTGAAAGCCGGGGGCTGGCGTTCGCGCTGGCCTTTGTCGTCATGCAGGTGGGGCGCTCCGCTTTCACGTTCTGGTCGATTCCCAAATCCGAGCCCGGTCTGCGCATGAATCTGCTGCGCATCACCCTGTGGCTTGTCTGCAGCGGCGTATTCTGGATCGCGGGCGGGCTGGCCGAAGGGCAGGCGCGGCTGATGCTGTGGATCGTTGCGGTGGCGATCGAATATTGCGGACCGGTGATGCGATTCCGGTTTCCCGGCCTGGGGGCGACGCCGCTCGCGGATTGGGAGGTCGAGGGTGGCCATATGGCCGAGCGCTGCGCGCTGTTCATCATCATCGCGCTCGGCGAGTCCATCGTGGTGACCGGAGCCACCTTCGCGGAAGCTACATGGACCGCGCCGACGGTCATGGGTTTCATCGTCGCGCTGATCGGCAGTATCGCGATGTGGTGGGTTTATTTCCATATCGGTGCCGAAGCGGGGGCGGAACACATCTCGCATTCCGACGAAACGGGAAAGCTGGCGCGGCTGGCCTACACGTATCTGCATCTGCCGATTGTTGCGGGGATCGTGGTGTCGGCAGTGGGCGACGAATTACTCTTGGCGCATCCCGCAGGACATACGGACACCAAGGCCATACTCAGCATCATCGGCGGGCCGCTGCTGTTCCTGATCGGCACGATCTTGTTCAAGCGCAGCATCCGCGGCATCTTTCAGCTCTCCCACCTCGTCGGCATCGGTCTGCTGATTGTGCTGATCCCGTTTGCGCACTCGTTGTCGCCGTTGCTGCTGTCAACGGCAACGACGGTGATCATGCTGATCGTCGCCGCCTGGGAAGCGATCTCGCTCGGCTCCGGGACGAAGGAAGACGAGATCTAGAGGTTGGCCGCTCCCACCTTGCGGGCTTATGCCTGCGCCACCAGCGCGTGAACCGAAAACATTCCGTCGGGATCGGTCCATGACGCGCGCGGCGTCCATCCCGAACTGCGCGCCAGATCCGTAAAGCGCTTTATGCTGTATTTATAGCTGCTCTCGGTATGGATCGTCTCGCCGGTACGGAACGTCGCCGTGTGATCCAGCACCCGCACGGTCTGTGGCTTGCGGCTGATCAGGTGCATCTCGATGCGATGGCGCTCGCGGTTGTAGATCGCACTGTGCTTGAATCCGTCGAGATCGAGATTGCCGCCGAGTTCGCGATTGATGCGCGCCAGCACATTGAGATTGAACTGGCCGGTCACGCCCGCCGAGTCGTTGTAGGCGTCGTGAAGCACGCGCTCGTCCTTCTCCAGATCGACGCCGACGATTAATGTCGCACCTTCGCCGAGGATGGCGCGGGCGCTGCGCAGGAAGGCACGGGCTTCGTGCGGGTCAAAATTGCCGATGGTCGAGCCCGGAAAGAAGCCCACCTTCGGCATGTCCTTCACTTCCGGCGGCAGTTCGAACGGCTTGGTGAAATCGGCCGTTACGGGATGAACCGCGAGATCGGGGAAGTCCCCGCGCAGCGCGCTGGCCTGACCGTTGAGGAAATCACCGGAGATATCCACCGGAACATAAGCCTTGAAGGCGCACTGCTTGAGCAGCAGGCGCACCTTGGTTGTGGCGCCGGCGCCGAATTCCACCAGCGCGGCGTTGGCCGGGATCGCCGCTGCAATTTCCTCGCCGCGGTCGCGCAGAATGCGCAGTTCGGTGCGGGTCGGGTAATATTCCGGCAGCAGCGTGATCTGCTCGAACAGTTTCGAGCCCGCCTCGTCGTAAAAGTATTTTGGCGACAGTTTTTTCGGCTGTTGCGACAAACCTGCGATCACGTCCTGCGCGAAAGAATGGTCAATCTGATCGTGGTGCGGGGCGTCGGCCCGCGTGTTGACATGCACATTCATGACGATCTCGTGTGTTCAGGGTTCAAACGGCGTAGTCGGCGAGGCGCAGTCCGGTGAACTGCCAGCGATGATGCGGATAGAAGAAATTGCGATAGGTCACGCGGCTATGGTTGTCCGGCGTTGCCAGCGACGAGCCGCGCAGCACCAATTGGTTGACCATGAACTTGCCGTTGTATTCCCCGAGCGCGCCTTCGATGGCGCGATAGCCGGGATAAGGTGAGTACGAACTGCGGGTCCACTGCCAGACGATGCCGAAGGCGTCGTTGAGATGGCCGGCGCGGGCGGCGACTTCCCACTCCATTTCCGTCGGCAGGTGCTTTCCGCTCCAGCGCGCGAAGGCGTCCGCTTCGTAGTAGCTGACATGGGAGACGGGGGCTGATGGATCGATCGGCTGCAAACCGCCGAGCGTCATGATCTTCCATTCTCCGTCAGTGTTGCGCCAATGGCCGGGGGCCTGCCATTCCTCACGTTCGGCGGCAGCGAAGCCATCCATCAGCCAAAGCGTGGCGGTCTCGTAGCCGCCGTCCTGCATGAAGGCGAGCCACTCGGCGTTGGTGACGAGATTGCGCGCCAGTTTCACCGGGCCGACCAGCGCGCGGTGAGCAGGCTTTTCGTTGTCGAAGTGAAATGAATCGTCCGTGTGGCCGATGGTGTGGATGCCTTCCATCAGCGTGACCCATGCGTCGCCCTTGCGGGTCGCGGCGGGAAATCGCCAGCCGGGCTGATAGGCGGGCGGGATCGGATTTTGCGCGAAGGCGTGCAGGATGTCGGTGAGCAGCAATTCCTGATGCTGCTGCTCGTGGTTGAGGCCGACCTCAATGAGCGGCTCCAGTCTGGCCAGCGTGTCCGCGTCCGCCGAACTGAAAAATGCCGCGACCGCGGCATCGACATGCTTGCGATAGGCCGTCACCTCGTCCGCACCCGGGCGGGTGAGGTGGCCGCGCTGGGCCCGGGCGTGACGGGGGCCGGCGCTGACGTAGTAGGAGTTGAACAGGTAGGCATAATCCGGGTGGTAAGGCTTGTAGCCGGGAGAATGCTCGCCCAGCAGGAATTGCTCCCAGAACCAGGTGACGTGGGCGCGATGCCATTTGGTGGGGCTGGCGTCCGGCATCGACTGGACCAACTGGTCCTCGGGGGACAACGGGGCTGCCCGGCGCTCGGTCTCATCCCGGACCGTGCTGTAGGCCGTCAGCAGCCTTGTTGCCCGCTCGTCGCGGGATTCGGGTGGAAACGCGGAGGGACTGGTGACGCGGGCGTCGGACTGGGAGGCTGGTTTCGTCACAAGAATCTCCGGTTGAGGGGAGAACGATGCTTCTCGGGATCGGTTCCGCAGTAGGGATGCTCTAGATAGGGCGGCCTTCCGGAGAAAAAAGGCACCGTGGGCCATGAAATCCATACGTTGCGGAGGCGATGATTGTTTCATGGGGATGGCATGGCAGACCCGCGCGCCCGTTCGGGAGCGCCGCATGGCTCCTTTTCAGCGATTTAATTGGGATGCGGAGCCGTTCCGGGCTACATATATGGCCAGAACGGCTGGCCGATGGGAGATTCCCGGACCGGCCGCAGGCCCCGGGTTTGCAAGGACGCGAATATGAGCATCGACCAATTTATCGACAACGAAGTAAAGTCCAACGACGTCGTGTTGTTCATGAAGGGCACGCCGCAGTTTCCGCAGTGCGGATTCTCGGGCCAGGTGGTCCAGATCCTCGATCACGTCGGTGTCGCCTACAAGGGCCTGAACGTTCTTGAATCGGGCGAACTGCGCGATGGCATCAAGATCTATTCGAACTGGCCGACCATTCCGCAGCTCTACGTCAAGGGTGAGTTCGTCGGCGGTTGCGACATCATCCGTGAGATGTTCCAGGCCGGCGAATTGCAGCAATTGCTCGCCGACAAGGGCATCGCGGTTCAGCAGCCCGTCGGCTGATGTTTTTCAGGGCGAGACGGCTCAAGCCGTCTCGCTTGTGCGGCCACCTTTTTCACAGATACAGTCCTTCCATCCTGGACACGCCGGGATGCAAGGATTTTTTATGCCCGTTTCCGCAACTCGTCAGCTGATTGGCGCAACGCCCATTCTGCGCTATGCCCGCAGTATTCTGCCTGTCGCACTTTTTCTCATAACAGCCGTTCAAGCGTCGGCCGACAGCGCAATGCGGACTTATCCGCCGAACGCCGTTCTTTCTCCGCAGCGCCTTGAGCGCATCACCGAGTTTTTCAATGCCGAAGTCGCGAACAACAAGATTTCCAGCGCGATCGTTCTGATTCAGCGCCGCGGCAAGCAGGCCTATTTCAAGTCCTTCGGCAAGATCGATGTGACGACCGGCGAACCAATGACACCGGAAGCGATCTTCCGGATCTTCTCTATGACCAAGACGGTGACCAGTATCGCGGCGATGTTGCTGGTCGACGACGGCAAGCTGAAGCTCGACGATCCGGTGTCCAAGTACATTCCCTCATTCGCCAATACACAGGTCGGCGTCGAGACCAAGGGCGAGAATGGCGACCCCGTCCTCAAGCTGGTGCCATTGGAACGTCCGATCACCATTGAAGATCTGATGCGGCAATCCGCTGGCATTCCCTATGGCTTTTATGGCAACAGCCTGGTGCGCACGGCCTACAAGAGTGCCGACATTTACGCCGATGGAACGGACAATGCCGCGGTGGCCGAAAAGATCGCGCGCCTGCCATTGGCCGAGCAGCCGGGGACGTTGTGGGACTACGGCCATTCGATGGATGTGCTCGCCCGCGTAATCGAAGTGATATCTGGAAAATCTCTCTACGCCTTCGAAAAGGAGCGGCTGTTCGATCCGCTCGGCATGAAGGACACCTCGTACTACGTTGCCGACCCTTCGCAGTATCGCCGGATTGCAGAGCCGCTGCCGAGCGACAGCAATTTCAGGACCGGGAATTCCCGCAATCCCCGGAAGGCCTATAAATGGGAGCCGGGGACCAGCGGATTACTGACGACCATCGGAGATTTCAGCCGGCTCTCGCAGATGCTGCTGCATGGCGGTGAACTCGACGGTAAACGTTATCTGAAGCCCGAGACCTTCGCGACCATGACTGCGAACCACATCGCGCCCGCAACAGGCGTGAAGCGTGGATCGTACTACTTCCCCGGCGACGGCTTCGGATACGGCCTGGGCTTTGGCATTCGCACCGAACCCGGGAATGCGACGCCTCCACCGCCGGGATCGCTCGGCGAAATCAAATGGGACGGCGCCGGCGGCACCTATTTCTGGATCGACCGTGCTCAGGATATGTTCGTGATCCTGATGATGCAGTCGCCGTCAGAACGCGGCCGGATTCAGCCTGCGCTGAAAGCCATGGTTTATGACGCTTTAGAGTGACCGGCGCGCTTTGCACGATAGCCGCTGCCCGCTAAAGTCCGGGCTCATTGACCGGATTGGCGGAGATCAGTTTTGTTTGATTCAAATATCGTCCGGCGCGCTGGTGCTGCCTTGGTTGTCGCAGCGATCTCTGCCGCAGTCATAACGACATCACTGCCGGCTTGCGCCGAAAGCCTTGGGCGAACAGACCCGGACAAGGCCGGATTCTTCCCGCAACGGCTCGCGCGCATCACCGCGTATTTCAACAACGAAGTCGCGACCGGCAAGATACCGGGCGCAATCGTGCTGATCCAGCGCCACGGCCAGCCCGCATACTACGAATCGTTCGGTGTCCGCAGTCCTGCCACCAAGGCACCGATGACGCCGGACACCATCTTCACGCTGTTTTCGATGACCAAACCGATCACATCGGTGGCCGCGCTGATGCTGGTGGAGCAGGGCAAGCTCGCGCTCGACGACGAGGTGGGGCAGTACATCAAGGGCTTCTACACCATCAAGGTTGGCGCGGAGAAACCAGGCCCTGACGGCAAGCCGGAACTCGATCTCGTTGCGCCGCGCCGCCCGATCCAGATTCACGATCTGCTGCGCCAGTCAGCGGGCATTCCGTATGCATCGCTGGCCTATGGCGTTGTGAAGAAGCCTTATGAAGACGCCGACCTGATGTCCGGCAAGTTCACCAATGCGGAAGTTGCGGACAAGATCGCCGCGCTGCCGCTGATCAGTCAGCCCGGAGAATACTGGACCTACGGTCACGCCACCGACGTGCTGGGGCGGGTGATTGAAGTGGTGTCTGGTAAATCGCTTTACGAATTCGAGAAGGAGAATCTGCTCGGCCCGCTCGGGATGACCAATACGAGCTTCTTCGTCACCGATCCGGCGAAGCAGGCGCTGCTGGCCGATCCATTTCAAACCAAATATGACAAGCTCGATCGCGATCCGCGCGAGGTCACCAAATGGGAATCCGGCGGCGGCGGCATGGTGTCGTCGATCGCCGACTACGCGCGCTTTGTACAGATGCTGCTCAATGGCGGTGAACTCAACGGCACGCGTATTTTGGCGCGCAAGACCGTCGACCTGATGACGTCGAACCACATCGGCGAGGGAACGGGCATCAAGCCGTGGGTATACTATTTCCCTGGTGCTGGATTTGGTTTCGGCCTCGGTGTTGCCGTGCGGACGGACGCTGGCGTCAGCCATTGGCCCGGCTCGGTCGGCGAGTTCGAGTGGAGCGGGGGCAGCGGAACGTATTTCCTGGCAGATCCAAAGGAAAACATGTTCGCGATCCTGATGATCCAGTCGCCTTCACAGCGCGGGCGCATCCAGTCAGCATTCAGGAGCCTTGTTTACGGCGCGATGAAATAATCAGAATCTCACAGCAAGGTTGGCCCTGACCGAATGGGCGCTGGCATCGGCGGCGAGACGCCCGGTGTACAGAATTCCCAGAACCGTATTCCGGTAAATAAGCGCATCCAGCCCGGCTTCGACCAGCAGCGTGTCGGCGGCAATCGGAACGCCCGCAATCGCAAATGGCGACGGGCTTGCCGCGAACGACATCAGCGAGACGGGCGTAGCTCCATCGTAGGCGTGCTGCCATCCGAGCGACCCGCGCGCGGTCATGGCCCATGGGCCGATCGCCGGGATCGGCGCCTGTGCGCGCAGGCCGAGCGTTGAATAAGTTGCGGCGGTGGTGGCCTGTGCGACTCTGAGCGCTGCGGGCCCGCCTGTTTCCGTCAAGCCGTCGCTTCGGACCGACACGTAAGCGAGGTTTGCGAAGGCCTCGGCGTTCACCCAGTTCCTGACGACGCCGTAGGCGGCTTCGCCGAAGACCTGAGCCGTGCTGGCGCTGTAGCTCGCGGTGGCCATGTCCGCGAAGCCCGGGAAGGCGATGGTGCGTGTGGTGGAGATGTCGTGATGCGAATAAGCCGCGCCGGTGCGGACTGTGAGGTCGCCAAGTCGTCCGCCGCCATAAGCCGCGAGATGGAAGGTGTCGATGGTGGCGGATGACGTGCGTGCATCGACGCGGGCATCGGTTCGTCCGCCGCCGGTCGCTACGCCGAGGCGCCAGTTTTGATTGAGGGTCACGTCTACGCCGCCAATGGCCCCGCCGCTGGTTGCGCGCAGCGTCGCGGCGTTGCCGTCGCTGTTGAGGTGCGTCCAGTTGCCGTAACCCTGCACCCACGCGGCATAAACAGGTGCGATGACGGGTGGCGGCGCCTTGATCGGCCACTTTGGCCCGCCCTTGGCCTTGCGCGTCTTCTTCGCATAGGCGCGTGCGGATCCCTCTTCATCTGCAAATCCGGTTGCCTGTGAGCCGCTCGCAGGGTCCAGTCGCTGACGTCCGAGAATTGCGTCGCGGATCAGAGAACTCTCATCCAGCATCAGCGAGCGCAGGCTCGGATGAATTTCGCCCGACACGCTGTCGAACGCAGCGCGCGCCTCGTCCGGCGTCAGCATCAGCGCCGCGCTGACGATCGGATTGGTTATGCCCAGCACGGCGAGGCCGCCGCCGGCCGATTTCTGGTTTGGCGTAATGCCGACGCTGGCGAAGTCGATGCTGTTACGGACCAGCGTCAGATACACGTTGTTGGGATCGTAGGTCAGCGAGGGGTCGAGGAAGGCGAAATTCGATGTCACGCCGCTGAAGGTGCCGTTTCGGCCGCCCGTGGTGGTCAGGATCGTATACTGCGTAGAGGGCGCGTAGCTGCCGATGCCAGCCGTCACGCGCACGGTGCCGCCGTTGATGGTGGCCGTGTGGCCGGCTCCGGTGATTGCGAGCACACCGTTGGCGGAAGGGGTAACACCCACGGTGAAAAACGCACCCATCTGGTGGATGTAGTTGCCGTTGAACGCCAGCGTTCCGCTGTCGACCTGCACATTGCCGCCGGTGTTGTTCGTGACGTTGCCGACAACAGTGCCGTTGCCGGTCACGGTGCCGCCGCTCTGCACGCCGACGGCGGGGCTCGTGAGCTGTCCGTTGATCCGAAGCGTTCCGGCCTGAACGGTCGTGGTGGTGGAGAAGGTCCCGTTGCCGGTCAGGGTCCAGTCCACGCCATTCATGGTCAATGTTTCGAAGTTGGAGAACTTCGCGATGCCCTCGGTGCCCGTGCCTTCCAGGATCAGGTTGTCGGTGCCGGTACCGCCCACGACGTTTCCGATAAGGACAGAGCCGGTTTGCAGCCGAAGGGTATGGGTCGCGCCTGCAGGCACGCCAGCGGCCGCCGCAAATGTAATCGCATTTGTCTTGCCGGAGATTGTGCCGCTGTTGATAATCTCGGCTGCTGCGGTGTTGCGCACCAGAATTCCGTTCCAGTCCGTGGCATTTCCGGCGCTGCCGGTGTTCGAAATGGTGCCGCTGTTTGTGATCGTACCGCCGCCGGTGGCTTCAACCGCCGCGCCTCGATTCGAGGTAATCGAGCCAGCATTGCTGAACGAGGTCCACACCGCGGTGGCGCTCCCATAGACGCCATTATAGTCACCGAAGATTACACCGGCGCTGGTGTTCGTGAATGTCGATGGGCCACCTTGAATGAGTACGCCGGTGCTGAAACCCGTCGTCTTGTTCGATTGGATCGTGCCTGCATTGTATAAGGTGCGGGACGTGCCTTGTCCGATGGACACCGCATTGACGCCGGTATCGGTCTTGATCAAGCCGCCGGAATAGTTGTTCACCGTTCCGCCGAGCCACATCGTCACGCCTTCGACGCCGCCGGTGATCGTGCCGTAATTGTTTAACGTGCCGGGACCGCCGGCCGGAGGCAGGCTAAACGGCTTGTAGCCAAAGGTGATTGCGGTCAGCGTGCCTGTGACGGTCGCCGCGGCCGTGTTGGTAAATGTGCCGCCCTGGTCAAGCTTTACGGTATTGCCACCGGTCACGGTGCCGTCGTTGTTAACGGACCATGCCTGCAATGTGGCGCTGATGGCCGGATTTCCCGATCCCACGGTGACGCCGGTGGCGATATGCGCGGTCGTCCCTGCAAAGGCATCAAGGTTGACGCTCGGCGTGTTGCTTATGATTTCGACATCGGCGGCTTTGGCGGCGTCAGGACCGAAAGTGTCGGCCATCAACAACGCAGCCACGCTGGCGGCGCACACAATCACGTCCAGCGCGCGCCCTGCGCGACGCGTCCCACCAATAGACTTTGTCACAATCGCCCCACGTTCCACCCGCAATGGAAAAACGGTGCCAAAGGTATGGGAGCAACGCACTATTCAAATGAATAGGGTTAGTTTTAAATGGCTATGCCATTTTAGCTTTCCACAGCGGGTGCGGCGGGGTGGTCGTGAGCGAGGCCGAAGGCAAATTTCTGGACGCGCTCTATCAGGGTGTTTCCGACAGCAGCCAACTCACTCTCGCGCTGGGACTGATCCAGAACATGTTCGGTTGCCGCAGCGCCGTGCTGGTGATGGTTGACGCACGCGATCCGACGGCAAGTTTTGTCGAGACCTCGGGCACGCTGCAGCAGAGTCTGCAGCTTTATGTCGAGAAATATGCCCAGATCGATCCCGCGCCGGCCCGCTTTCTCGCTCTGCCTGCCGGACGCGCGATGACCACGAACAAGCTGTTCACGGCGGAAGAGCGTGCTGTCGATCCCTTTTATATCGAGTTCTTCAAGCCGATCGGCCTGATCGAGACCCTGGGCGGACCGCTTTATTCGAGTGACGGAAACTTCGCGATGATCGCGCTGATTCGCGGGGACGATCGTCCTGCCTTCACTGAAGAGGAGGCCGCATATCTCGAACAGCTCATGCCGCATATCACGCGTGCGCTGCAATTGCGCCGCACGTTCTTCCGGATCGATTCACGGAATGTCGGCTTGCAGGCGACGCTCGACCGGCTGCAGGCCGGCCTGATGTTGCTGGCGGCCGACGGGGAGGTGCTCTTCGTCAACGCGGCGATGCACGCTCTCACGCAGCAGAGCGACGGCTTCGTGCTTGGCCGGATGGGCAAGCCTCTGGTCACCCATACTGACGCGCGCCGACGCTTTGATGCGCTGTTGATCAATGTCGCAGGCGGTGGTGCCGGCGGCGTGGTTGCCGTACCGCGCACCAAGGGACGGGACTATGTTGTGCTGGTCGCGCCGTCTCCGGCGTCGGCGATGCAATCCGACTGGGAGCGCGGCGGGCCGCGTGGCGCGATCGTTGTCGTCCACGATCCCGATTCCGGATCTGCCAATACGTCCGAAATTCTGGAGCAGGGGCTTGGGCTGTCCAAGGGAGCCGCGCGGTTGGTCGCGGCTCTGGCGGCTGATCACGATCTCAAGACCTTCGCCGAAAGCGAAGGCGTCACGATTCACACCGCGCGATTCCATCTGCGGAGTGCGCTGTCGCGCACCGGAGCCAAGACACAGGCCGAAGTGGTGCGGATCGCGGTGCGCCTGTTGCGGGATTTCGCTTTGGCCGAACCCAATCCGGTATCCTCCACCTGATGCGATCAGCCAAAGAAAAAGGCCGCCCTGTGGGGCGGCCTTTCGCTTTCTGTAATCCGCGCTGAGGAATTAGCGCGAATAGAATTCGATGATGAGGTGCGGTTCCATCTGAACCGGGAACGGCACTTCCGAAAGACCCGGAACGCGCACGACCTTGGCAGTCTGCTTGCCGTGATCGACTTCGAGATAGTCAGGCGTGTCGCGTTCGCCGAGCTGGTTGGCTTCGAGCACGAAGGCGAGTTGCTTGGACGATTCCTTGATCTCGACGACGTCGCCGACCTTCACCTTGTAGCTGGCGATGTTGACGCGCTTGCCGTTCACCTTGATGTGGCCGTGGTTGATGAACTGGCGTGCGGCGAACATGGTGGCCACGAACTTCGCGCGGTACACCACGGTGTCGAGGCGGCGCTCGAGCAGGCCGATCAGGTTCTCGCCCGAGTCGCCCTTCAGGCGGCTGGCTTCGACGTAGATCGCGTGGAACTGACGCTCGGAAATGTTGGCGTAATAGCCCTTCAGCTTCTGCTTGGCGCGGAGCTGCGTGCCGAAGTCGGAGAGCTTGCCTTTGCGGCGCTGGCCGTGCTGGCCGGGGCCGTATTCACGCTTGTTGACGGGGCTCTTCGGGCGGCCCCAGATGTTCTGGCCCATACGGCGATCGATTTTATACTTCGCCTCACTACGCTTAGTCATCGCGTCCTCTTTCTTTGAACGTGGGTTTTGAGGAAACGCGCCCTCCTGTGCAGCGGGATATGATCCCGGTGCTGACAGGTCCGCCTCATAAGCTTGATGGGGAGGACCACGGGTCGCGAAACGCAACGCGGGCCGAAAACCGGCCCGCGAGCAACGTGTTCATAGGTAGAAAAGGCCGCCAAGTCAAACAGTTCGGCTATTTTGCCGGAGCCGGAGAGGCCAGAGGCTTGGTCTTGTCCACCACATAAACTCCCAGTACTTTCATAGGCTTATCGCCATGAACGGCGGCGTCATGCACCGCGCCGGCCGGGATTTGGTAGGAATCACCTGCCTTCAGCGTCTTGTCGGGCTGCCCGTCGATAGACAGCACCAGTTCGCCTTCCAGGACATAGCCGGTTTCGATGCCCGGATGGGTATGGCGGCCAGCCTTGGTTCCGGGCGCCAGCTCGGCGAGGCCGGTGACGGTGTTGTAGCCCTCCGGGAACGAGACCGTCTGCAATGGTGTGCGCTTGATCCCTGCGGGCGGCTGTTGTGCGAGGGCTGCGCCGATGCCGGCGAGCGCGAGAACCGAGACGCAAAGCACTGTCTTCCTGAGCATGTGTATCTCCCTTTCGCTGTTCTCTTTCGGAACAGATCGCGCGGGAGGCTAGCAGCCCAATGTTACCGGCGGAAGGGAGGTTCTCAGTTCACAAGGCTGGCGCCGAACAGCGGCGCAAGTGCCTTGGCCAGAACCGGCGAGGGCGCTTGTCCCGACGTGAACAAGATTCGCGCATCGTGCGTTTCGCCAGCGCCGTTGGCGGAGCCGAGCAGATCACCGACCCGCCGGGCGATGGCAGGCGCGGGGTCAATCCAGTCCACGCCCCAGGGGGCGAGGGCGACCATCTGGTCGATCAGCAAAGGATAGTGCGTGCAGGCCAGCACGACGGTGTCTGTCCGCGCTCCATCACCATTTTGGCCGTTGAGGAAACAGGGTGCGATTTCGGCGGCGATGGCTTCGTCGCTGACGCGCTCGCCGCGCAAGGCAGCTTCCGCGAGGCTCGCCAGATTTTCCGCGCCGACCAGCGTCACGTCGCAGCCCTGCGCGAAGTCTGCGATGAGTTTCTTCGTGTACTCGCGTTTCACGGTGCCCTTGGTGCCGAGCACCGAAACGCGCTTGGTCTGAGAGGACGCGCAAGCCGGCTTGATGGCGGGCACGGTGCCGACGAACGGGACGGTGTAGGCTTGGCGCAGGTGCGTCATCACCAGCGTTGAGGCGGTATTGCAGGCGATGACCACAAGGTCTGGCGTGTGCTTGGCAATCAGGTCTCCGACCAGCGGCACGACCCGCGCAATGATCTCGTCCTCGGTGTGCTGGCCGTAGGGGAAATAGGCGTCGTCCGCGACGTATGTATAACGCGCGCCCGGCCGCAGTTTCACGATCTCGCGGAAAACGGTCAATCCGCCGAGGCCGGAATCGAAAACCAGGATGGTCGGAACACGGGACACGGCGGGAGTGTATCGAAAGAGCCGTTACGATTCAGTTGTTTTAACGCCAGTCCGGCCTGCCCGAATGATGGCAGCGGCGGCGCTCTTCAGCCGTTCCCCGCTGACTGAGCGCGGGTCGATGCTGCCAGAGGCATAAGCTCCGTTGACCAGCAGCATAATTTGCTCGGCGATCCATCCCGGATTGGCGACGGACAGCTGTGCCGCAAGCCGCTCAAGCTCGGTCTTGAGCCGCATCTTGTTGGCGGAGGCCATGATGCGTGCCGGATGAGTTTCGTCGGGAATTTCCACCGCCAGATTGATCATCGGGCAGCCGCGATACGCCGGGCGCGCGATGCTCTCCGCCACGTCGTCGAGGGCGGCATTGATCTGATCGAGCGGGCTGTCCCGATGAGCCTCGGCGGCCTTATTCCATTTGTCCCAGAACCGTTGGTCGTGGGCTTCCGCGTAGGCCGCGATCAGTTCGTCCTTCGACTGGAAAACCCGATAGAGGCTGGTCTTCGACACCCCTGACACCTCGACGATCCGGTCAACGCCCGTCGCACGGATGCCTTCCCGGTAAAACAGGTCAGCGGCCACGGACATGATCCGCTCTCTGGCCGTTGCGTCGGTCTTTCGGGGGGCGCCGCGGCGGGGCCGGGATAATTCCAGTTCGCTCAAAGGCCTGCTCGGGTTCGTCAGTTGAAGTTGACAATGTAACAGGTTTGTAACTATATGCAAGTTACAGACAGGTCTGTAACTTTATTGGAGCGAGCTGATGCGCGTCATCGAAGCATTTGAATTCACGGGATTTTCGGGGTTGCGGCTAGTCGAACGCGAGAACCTTGCGCCGAGCCGGGACCTGGTAACCGTCCGCCTGCTAGCGGCAGGCGTGAACCCGCTCGATCACACCATTCTGTCCGGGGGGCATCCGCGCGCCAAGCCTCCGGCCGTATTCGGCAACGAGGGCGCGGGCGTTGTCACGCATAGCGGCCCGTCGTCGCTGCCAGTGGGCGCGCGCGTGATGTTCACCGCTCCATTCGGCAACGGGAGCTGGCAGGAATATGTACAGATCAAGGCTGAGGAACTGCAGCCCATCCCTGACGGCGTCGACGACGTCACCGCAACCGCAGCCGTCGTCGGTTATCTGTCGGCCTATCTGACGCTGCAGCAGGCGGGTTTTACGGCGGGCAAATCGGTGCTCGCGCCTGCGATCGGCGGCGCTGTCGGCAACGCCACCTATCAGCTTGCCAGGGCGCTCGGCGCGTCGAAAGTGGTTTCAACGGCGGGCAGCAAGGCGAAGGCCGAGCAGGCGCGTGAGCGCGGCTACGATAACGTTGTCGATCTGTCCGCAGAGTCGCTCGCGCAAGGCGTGCGGAGACTGACCGATGGTGCTGGCATCGACGTGGTAATCGATGCCATTGGCGGCACCATCACGAGCGAAGCGCTCAAGGCCATGGCCATGGGAGGATCGCTGGTGACGCTCGGCTATTCGGCAGGCCGCAATACCACGATCGATGTGACGGACATCATCTGGAAGGATCTCTCGGTCACCGGATTTAGCCTGTTCCGGTCCACGCGTCAGGAGATTCAAGCCGCGTGGGACGTGATCTCGCCGCTGCTTGTGAAGGGCACGGTCAAGCCGCCGGTGGCGCGCATTTTCCCGCTGGAGGAGGCGGCGAAGGCGCTTCAATACCTGATCGAGGAGCGGCCGTTCGGCAAGGTTATCCTGAAAATCGCCGACTGACGTTCGGCGCGGAAACGTCCGAATGATCCGTCATGCCCGGCTCTATGCCGGGCACTCACATCTGACGTGTTTCCGCACTTCAGACGGGTTCGAGCGCCCGGTGCGGACCGTCCGGCAATTCCATCCGGATGGGATCGCCCGGCCGGACGTCGCCCTCTGCCAGCACGATGCTCATGACTCCGGCCTTGCGGATCAGCTTGCCGCCTGAGTCCCTGTCCAAGGTCGCAGCCATCAAACCCTTCTGAAAGCGGTCGATCTGGATGCAGGGATTGCGCAGGCCAGTGATCTCGACCACAGCGCTTTCGCCCAGGTGCAGCCGGGTGCCGGATGGAAGGCCGAGCAGGTCGATGCCGCGGGTGGTGACATTCTCGCCCATCTCGCCGGGCCGCACGACAAAGCTTTTCGGAGCCAGTTCGTCGAACAGCTCCTCGTGGATCAGGTGGACCTGACGCAGGTTCGGCAGGGTCGGGTCTTTCGCGACCCGTGAGCGGTGTTTCACCGTCTCGCCCATATGTGCATCACCGTCGACACCGAGGCCTTTCAGCAGGCGGATGCTCAGCGAGTTCGTCTTGCTGAAATGGTGGCCTTTGCGAAGGCTGACTGCGGTGACGACACCCATCAGGTTAGGAGGCCCTTTATTGATGGGCATGATTCCGAAACCGGTGCCCACTTTTCGGAATCATGCTCCGAACACGCGCTTGAAGATCGTATCGACGTGCTTGAAGTGATACGCGAGATCAAATTGCTCCTCGATCTCCTTGTCCGACAGATATTTCTTCACGTCGGCGTCCTTCTTCAGAAGCGACTGGAAGTCGCCTTCGCCGCGCCAGACCGGCATCGCGTTGCGCTGGACCAGCTTGTAGGCGTCCTCGCGCGATGCGCCTTTCTGCGTCAGCGCAATCAGCAGCCGCTGCGAATGAACGAGGCCGCCGAGGCGATCGAGATTCTTCTGCATGTTGGCCGGATAGACCAACAGCTTTTCGACGACGCCCGCGAGGCGGTTGAGTGCAAAGTCCAGCGTCACCGTGGCGTCCGGGCCGATCATGCGCTCGACGGAGGAGTGCGAGATGTCGCGCTCATGCCAGAGCACAACGTTCTCCAGCGCGGGTGTCACGGCGGAGCGGACGATGCGCGCGAGGCCGGTGAGGTTTTCCGTCAGCACCGGGTTGCGCTTGTGCGGCATTGCCGACGAGCCCTTCTGACCTTCGGAGAAGAATTCCTCGGCTTCCAGCACTTCGGTGCGTTGCATGTGGCGGATCTCGGTGGCGAGACGCTCGACCGATGATGCGACAACACCAAGCGTTGCGAAGAACATCGCGTGCCGGTCGCGCGGGATCACCTGCGTTGAGATCGGCTCGACGGCGAGGCCCATGGCCTTGGCGACATGCGCTTCGACGCGCGGGTCGATTTGCGCGAAGGTGCCGACCGCGCCGGAAATGGCGCAGGTGGCGATTTCCTTGCGCGCGGCGATGAGGCGCTCTTTCGCGCGGGTGAATTCCGCATAGGCGTAAGCGAGCTTGAGGCCGAAGGTCACCGGCTCGGCGTGAATGCCGTGCGAGCGGCCGATGGTCGGCGTCATCTTGTGTTCGAATGCGCGGGTCTTCAGCGCGGCGAGCACCTTGTCGGTGTCGGCGATCAAGATGTCGGCGGCGCGCGCAAGCTGCACATTGAGGCAGGTGTCGAGCACGTCCGACGAGGTCATGCCCTGATGCACGAAGCGCGCTTCGGGCCCGACGATTTCCGCCAGATGCGTCAGGAAGGCGATGACGTCGTGTTTGGTCTCGCGCTCGATCTCGTCGATCCGCTCGACATTGAACACCGCATCCTTGGCCTTGGCCCAGATCGTCTTTGCGGCGTCCTTCGGGATCACGCCCAGTTCGGCCAGCGCGTCGGCGGCATGCGCCTCGATCTCGAACCAGATCTTGAAACGCGTCTGCGGCTCCCAAATGGAGACCATTTCGGGGCGGGAATAACGGGGAATCATCGCGAACTCGCAGGGTTGGGGATTACGCCGCGCTTTAGCAGATCGTATCCCGCGAGGCCACCCTTGAGGTGCAGTTCTGTGCGGAAAATCAGGCCTTTTGGGCCTAAATCGCTTCGCCGCGCGCGGACGCCGCTGCACCGCGGATCGCGGAAATATTCGCCTTGTAGCTGTCCAGTGTACCGCCCTTGAACACAGCCGATCCGGCGACCAGCGCGTTGGCGCCAGCGGCCGCAATTTCCGCGGCATTGGCGGCGGTGACGCCGCCGTCGACCTCGATGTCGATCGGTCGTCCGGCGCACATGGCGCGAACCTGTGAGATCTTCTCCAGCACGGCGGGAATGAACGACTGACCGCCGAAGCCGGGATTGACCGACATCACCAGCACGAGATCGATCATGTCGATCACGTACTCGATGGCACTCGCAGGCGTTGCCGGATTAAGCGACACGCCGGCCTTCTTGCCGAGCGCGCGGATCGCCTGCAGCGAGCGATGCAGATGCGGCCCGGCTTCGGCGTGCACGGTGATGATGTCGGAGCCGGCCTTGGCGAAGGCTTCGAGATACGGATCGCACGGCGCGATCATCAGATGCGTGTCGAAGATTTTCTTCGAGTGCGGGCGCATCGCCTTGATGACGTCGGGACCGTAGGAAATGTTCGGCACGAAGTGGCCGTCCATCACGTCGAGGTGGATCCAGTCGGCGCCGGCCTGATCGACGGAGCGGACTTCCTCGCCGAGCTTCGAGAAATCAGATGCCAGGATCGATGGCGCGATGATCAGCGGACGGGGTGCGAAGGGTTGGGACATGGCGGTTTCCGGTGTTGCCCTTGGCGCAGCAGGGATCAGGTGTTTCGCCTAACACGCCACCCGTGTGTGGGCAATGTAACCCATGCGGCATGCACAGGAACCACGCGCGGCACGCGGCAAATCCTGCCCGTGGCGGCAGAAATTGCCGCGTCAGATCGTGTCCTCGGGTGCATGAAAGCCCCAGATTTGCTGGGTTTCCGCAGCGGCACGGCAATTGCTGGATAACAGGCGGACGATCAGGCCGCGTGCGCGGTCTCGGGGAGTATTGCGATGTTTTTTGCCGCAGGTGCCGTTGGAGCTGCCGCTGCCGCCGCCGGAACAGCACTGGATCTGCTGTCCTCGCTGACGCCTGCGAAATCGGGCTCGACGACGGGCGTCAAGCAAACGAATTCGCTGTTTGATGTGATCGGATCCAACAGCAGCACGCAGAGCGTAACATCTGTATCCTCGACTGGCCCGGCTCCGGCGGGAGCGCTCTCGCCATCGACATTCAATGCGCTGCTGTCAGCACAGGATTCTTCCGGCAAGGCCAGTCCGTCCGACGCGCTGAAGGACTTGTTCGCGCAGATCGACACCAATGGTGACGGCAAGATCACCAAAGCCGAATTCGAGGACAAGCTCGGTGCGGGCGGCACCAATATCGCAGCCGCTGATAACGTCTTCAGCAAGATGGATGCCGATGGCGACGGCTCGGTGAACCTCGACGAGATGGCAACGGCGCTGAAGGGCAAGGGCCGCGGTCATCCTCACGCGCATCAGACCGGTGGCGGCGCAGATGCGCTGATGCAGGCGCTCCAGAGCGCTTCGAGCACTTCGACCACGAACAGCGACGGTTCGATCACCACCACGCTGACCTACGCTGACGGGTCGAAAATCACCATCAGCCAGCCTGCGGCTTCGGGCTCGTCGAGCAGCGCGTCGTCGCAATACAATCTGGTCGAGCGGATGGTGCAGCGTCAGGCCGACTCTCTTGCCGCCGCAGCGAAACAGTCCGTCTCCGTCAAAATCTGACGGTAGCGGATACCGTCTGCATCGGTAGCACTACGCACAAAAGTGCGATTTTCATCAGTCGCTAACCACACCAGCCCGGTAATGACACCCACGCGAATTCGTTGCGAGGGTGCATGTTGTGCTGAAGAAATGGGTGAGCGCTGCCATCATCGGTGTTGTTGCGTGCAGCGCTCATGCCGAGGACGACTTCGTCGCGTCGCTGCGGTTGCGCGGCGGATACGACACCAATCCGCAATTCTCGACCGGCAGTGGAATTGGCGGCAGCGCTTTCATCGGAACGGACACTGCGCTTGCCGCCGGCACCAGGGAGAAAGACTACAGTTACGGTGTCGCCGCGGAAGCGAGCACGACGCAGTACGCAAATCCGTTGGCCGTGCCTGCATTGGCGGGAAAGGTTGTGCTGCGAGGAACGTACGGCGGTGACGATGCCAGCATCGCGGCTACCACGACTATCGCCGATACCAACACCTACAATCTCCGCTCGTCGGATTTCGTGCAGTCGGTGAAGGGCGAAGCGAAGTTCGGCTCCGTGAAGGTTTTCACGACGGTCGAGGGTGCCCGTTCGAGCCTGAACCAGACCAACGCGATCTTTCAGGACTTTCTGCCCAATCCACAGGTCTATTTGCGGGGCACGCTGATCCCGGGCGTCGCCTATGTTGCCGACAGGTTCGAGGTTGGAGCGTCGGTCAACCTGTCGGTGCGGCGCTATCAAAAGGAACTGGATGATTTCGGCTATCGTCGTGATAACGAGCGCGTGCAGCCGTTTCTGTTCGCGAAGTATCAGGACAAGGACATCACGGTGTTCGGCTCGCTCTCCCAGTTGTATGCGACGTTCCACGACGTCGATTTTACCAACGTGAATACGACGCTGTTCGATGCCAGTCTGTCCTGGCGGATTGCGGCGTTTACAATCGATCTCGCTGCCTACCGCCGGGCCGGAGAGACCACATTTCCGATCTCGCCGATCACAATCGATACAGCCTATACAGCGAAGGGGAGCTGGCTGGTTGAGCCGCAACTGACCCTGACGGCGGCGATCGGCTACGCCACCACCGACTACCTGGATTCGCGCTTCAGCGCGCAGACGGTGACCTACGGAATCGGCGCGTCGCACGATCTTGGAAATGGTTATGCGATCGGCCTCGATCTCACGCGCGCGCAAGGCACATTGATCTCGGGTGAGAAAGCCAGCGCGTTCGTTATCTCATCGTCGCTGACGAAGAAGTTTTCACCCTTCGCAAAGGACGGAGCGAAAGATGTGTTGAAGGACAAACCTGTCACCAAAAGTTAGGGTGGCAGCAGCCTGATCGAGCAGGGGGAGTGCCGGACCAGGCTGCCGCGCGAATGAGACTTGGGATGTGGGGGAACTCATTCGCGGTCTTGCAGTGGTCTAGACGTCAGTGCCCGCAGCCGCAGCCGCCTCCGAGCAGCCCGCCAAGGGCGCCGCCTTTGCCGAGCACGGCGCCGAGGACGCCGCCTTTGCCGGTGGTGACCGCCGCGTTGACGACGAGAGCGCCCCGGCCGTCAAGCAGGCCGAGCACGCCGCCCTTGCCGGTAAGCACGTTCGCTCCCACGTTCAGACCCTTGCCGCCGCCACCACCTCCTGCGAGGGCGGGGGCACTGATGAACGCAGTCGCGACAACGGCCAGGCACAGCATTTTCTTCATGACGTTTTCTCCACTGTTACGTGCACGACGTTGTGCACGCCGCGGACCGTATTGCGGAGAATGCCGACTGCAATCGAAAGGGAAAGATAACCTTAAACGGCAGGGGTTTTCTGCATTTTGCGACAGCATGATGCGTGACTACTTACGGACAAATACGTAAGCAGCCGCACGGCAAAATCAGTCACAGTTTTCCGAACCGCATTTTCCACGACGGCAATGCGCCGGCGAAAGGCAGCGAATTCGCCTCATAGACGCCGCGCGCGATGGCGCGCGCGACGACGTTCGCAGCCACGCCGCCGAGTTCGGTCAGGCCGTATAGCGGATCGATCGTTTTCTCGCAGGTCGCTGCCGCGAACACGATGTCGCCGTCGAGCGGCGCATGGACCGGATAGATCGCGCGGGCGAATCCGGTCTGCGCGATCATTGCAAGCCGCTGAGTCTGCGGCTTCGTCAGGATAGCGTCGGTGACGACAATGGCCAGTGTAGTGTTTTCGATCGCCGTCGCGGCAGGACCGCCCTTGAGCCGCATCGCGAGCATGTCCGCAGTGAACGCAGACGGCAGGCCATATCCGCCGAATTCGTTGTTCTGCTCGAAAGGCGCAGCCCAGAACCACGGTCCATCGCCGACATTGACATTGCCGACGGCATTGACGGACGCGATGGCCGCCACTCGTACGCCGTTGGCCATCACAGCGGAGGCGGAACCAAGTCCTCCTTTGAAATTGGCGGTGGTCGCGCCGAATCCTGCACCGACGCTGCCGAGCGCGAACGCGCCATCGGTCGCAGCGGCTGCCGCCGTGTATCCCAGATCGCGATAGGGCGGGAAGCGGCCCCATTTCTTGTTGCCGCCATTCAGCATGTCGAATTGAACGGCTCCCGGAACGATCGGGATCAGGGTGTCGCCGACCGCGAAGCCTCGTCCTTGCTCGGCCAGCCAAGCCTGCACGCCGCCACCTGCTTCAAGCCCGAACGCTGAGCCTCCCGAGAGCGCGATGGCATCGATGCGCTCGACGGTATTGACCGGTTCGAGCAGGGCGCCATCGCGGATGCCCGGGCCGCCGCCACGAACATCGGCGGAAGCGACCGCTGCTCTGTCGAATATCACGGCGGTCACTCCGGATGCGACCGCCGCGTCATGGGCATGGCCAACGCGGACGCCGGCGATGTCGGTGAGCAGGTTTTTCATATCGCTTCTCTTTCCCGGTCACGTTCCGATCACAACAAACGGAACGATAGAGACAGGAGCTTGCATAGCATATGGGCGACAGTGCAATAAGCGGCATGATCCAGGACGTCTCCATCCCCGCCGCGCTCGCCGCCGGCGTTATCAGCTTCCTTTCGCCGTGCGTGCTGCCGCTGGTGCCACCGTATCTGATCTATCTGACGGGCGCGACCATCGAGCATGTCGCCAACGACGAGGAGCAGAAGGCGTCCAAGCGGGCGGTGATGCTGTCGGCACTGATCTTTGTGCTGGGATTTTCGACCGTGTTCGTGGCGCTCGGCGCCAGCGCCAGCCTCGTCGGCGGGCTGATCCGCGCGTGGTCGGCGCAACTGTCGATTGTTGCGGGCATCGCGATCATTCTGATGGGGCTGCACTTCCTCGGGCTCACACGGATCGGCTTCCTGATGCGCGAGGGGCGCCTCCCGATTCCCAAGCCTGTCGGGCTGTGGGGCGCTTACGTCATGGGCTTAGCGTTTGCGTTCGGCTGGACGCCATGCATCGGGCCGATCCTCGCGGCAATCCTGTCGGTGGCGGCGTCGGAGACAACGGTCACGAAGGGAGCAGGGCTGCTCGCGGTCTATTCCGCCGGCCTTGGCATTCCGTTCCTGATCGGGGCATTTATGGTGGAGCAGTTTTCATCAGTGCTCGCGCGGATGAAAAAACATCTCGCCACCGTCGAACGCGTGATGGGCGTGCTGATGATTCTGGTGGGAATCGGATTCCTTACCGGCGCAGTCACGGATGTGAGCATCTGGCTGTTGGAAACCTTTCCGGCGTTGCAGAATTTCGGGTAACGGCCAGCAAAGAAAATGGCCGGGCAAGCCCGGCCACCATCATGCTGTTCGTTGAAAGGGATGCTTACGATCCCTTGTTCAGTTCGGCGTAGTTGCCCTTGGCGTCCCACTTGTAGACGACATAGTCGAGCAGCTTGATATCGCCCTTGGCGTCGAACGACAGCTTGCCCAGCACGGTGTCCCACTCGCCGCCCTTGATGGCCTCGATGACCTTCTTCGGATCGGTGCTCTTGATCTTGTTGACGGCCTGCGACCAGACCTGGAACGAGGCGTAGGTGTAGAGTGTGTAGCCTTCAGGATCGATGCCCTTCGACTTGAACTTCTCAACAATGGCCTTCGCGGTCGGCTTGTTGCGCGGATCGGGGCCGAAGGTGAACAGCGTGCCTTCTGCAGCCGCGCCGGTGATCGAGGCGAACTCCTTGTCGTTCATCGCATCGCCGGCCATCAGGATCGTCTTCAGGCCCTGATCGCGCATCTGACGCAGGATCAGGCCTGCTTCCTGATGATAGCCCCCGACATAGACCAGATCGATGTTGTCGCGCTTCAGGCGCGAGACGATGGAGTTAAAGTCCTTGTCGCCCTTGTTGTAGGATTCAAACAGCTTTTCCTTGAAGCCGGCGGCGTTCAGCGCCTTCTTGGTCTCGTCCGCAAGACCCTTTCCGTAGGTGGTCTTGTCGTTGAGGATGGCGACGTTCTTGCCGGCGAACGCCTTGACGATGTACTGCGCGGCGACAAGGCCCTGCTGGTCGTCGCGGCCGCAGACGCGGAGCACGTTCCACAGCTTGCGCTCGGTAAACACCGGATTGGTCGAGGCCGGGGTGATCTGCAGCACATTGCCTTCCGCGTAGGCTTCCGACGCCGGGATCGACGACGACGAGCAGAAGTGACCGGCGACGAACTGCACCTTCGAGCTTGCGAGCTTCTCGGCTACCGAACGCGCCTGCTTCGGATCGCAGGCGTCGTCACCGATTTGCAGGGCGAGCTTCTTCCCGTTGACGCCGCCCGCGGCGTTCAGGTCGGCGACGGCGAGATCCGCGCCGTTCTTCATCTGGCGGCCGAAGGCTGACTCGCTGCCCGTCATCGGGCCGGCGACGGCGACGGAAATGTCTTGCGCAAACGCAGCAGTCGACATGGCAATCGACGCGCCGAGTGCGAGGCCAAGGATGTGGATCGGTTTCATAGGACAGTCCTCATGAAGGTCTCGAAGGAGCGTGGCCAGACGGCCCGCTGGGCGAATAAATCCCGCGCATTGTCGGCTGATTTTACCGCCAAGTCATCGGCAATTTTGGCACCTGCTCAGGAGTTGGATGGCGCATCTTGCCGCAGCCGCCAGCCAAGGAGGCCGCTCGGTTCGTACAGCCAGTAATACTGTTTCACCATCTGTGAAGCCCGGGTGCGCTGAAACGCCAGGCAAGAGATGGTCATCAGCATTGCGGTTTCGAGCAGATAGGTCGCCGGCTGCCAGAGGGTTTCGTTGAACAGCGCGAAATGCACGAATCGCACCGCCAGTCCCATCGGAATCATGGCAATCGCCGCAATCCAGATGCTTCGCCACGTCAGTGCAATCGCCCGGCCGGCGAGCAGCGCGCAACCGCCGCCGAGCACAAGGGTGATAAACAGCACCTGAAACACGGATTCGTTGGAGTAGAGCTGACCCATCAGTGTCTGCCGCCTTCAAGATACGCAGCGCGGATTTCAGGCCGCGCCAGCAGTTCCTCGCCGGTTCCGCTGAGCGTGATCAAGCCGTTGACCATTACGTAACCACGGTTCGCCAGTTTCAGCGCGTGATTGGCATTCTGCTCGACGATCAGGACGGTCAGGCCGTCCTGCCGGTTGAGCGTGCGGACAGCGTCGAAGATCTGCCGCGCAATCAGCGGAGCGAGGCCAAGCGACGGTTCATCAAGCATCAGAAGCCTTGGACGGCTCATCAGCGCGCGTCCGATCGCCAACATCTGTTGCTCGCCGCCGGATAATGTGCCGCCGCGCTGTGCGATGCGCTCCTTGAGGCGGGGGAACAGCGTGAAAACGCGTTCGAGATCTTCATTCCGCTCCGCTTCCGTGCTCTCGACAGCGGCGTCCGCGCCCATGCGCAGGTTTTCCGCCACCGTCATGCGCGGAAAGATGCGCCGTCCTTCTGGGGACTGCGCAATACGCAGCCGAGCGACATGGTGAGTCGGCTCGTTGGTGATGTCCCGGCCGTCGAACTCGATCGTGCCGGCGCGCGCGCGTGGCCGCCCGAACACCGACATCATCAGCGTCGACTTGCCGGCGCCGTTGGCGCCAATCAGAGCCACGATCTCACCGGCGTTGATGTCGAGGTCGACGCCCTTCAGGGCTTCGATGTTGCCGTAGGCGGCGACCAGTCCGCGAATTGAGAGGAGGGGCTCGCTCATGTGCCACCCTCCATCACCTCGATGGCGGTCTTTTCGTCAGCGCCCAGATACGCGGCGATGACTCTTGGATCGTCGCGGATCTCTCGCGGCGTGCCCGCGGCGATCTTGACCCCGTGATCGAGCACGAAGATGCAGTCGGAGATTTCCATCACCACCGACATGTCGTGTTCGATCAGCAGGATCGATGTGCCGTGATCCTTGCGGATTGCTCGGAGCAATTCGCTCAGTTCGTCGCTCTCGCGCGCGTTCAGCCCAGCCGCTGGCTCGTCGAGGCAGAGAAGTGCAGGCTCGGAGCACATGGCGCGCGCGATCTCGAGCCGCCGCTGGTCGCCATAGGGCAGGTTGCCCGCGGCGTCGTCAGCGCGTGCGGTCAAACCAATGCGGTCGAGCCAATAGCGCGCTCGTTCGATGGCTTCGTCCTCGGCGCGGCGGAACCTTGGTGCGCCGACAAGACCAAGAATCGTATAGCCGGACGCCAGCATCAGCGTGTTGTGCTGTGCCACCATCAGGTTTTCCAGCGCGGTCATACCCGCGAACAGCCGGATGTTCTGAAACGTGCGCGCGACCTTCGCGACCTTGGAGATGCGATAATCGAACAGCCGCTCCAGCAGGAACTCGCGGCGATCTTCGTGAACGAGGCGCATCATCCCGGTGGTCGGCTTGTAGAAGCCGGTGATGCAGTTGAAGACGGTGGTCTTGCCCGCGCCATTCGGACCGATCAGTGCCGTGATGTCGCCGCGCTTCGCCGTGAATGACAGATCGTTGACCGCGATGATTCCGCCGAAGCGCATCGAGAGGTGATCGACGTGGAGAATGTTGTCGCCGGTGCCTGCCATCAGCCATGGCCTTCCTTGACCACGGTGGATGAAATCTGCGTCGGCTTCTCCAGAAATACCGATGGTGCGCGGTGACCGATCAGGCCACGTGGGCGCCAGATCATCAGCAGCACCATGGCCGAGCCGAACACCAGCATGCGGAACTGCTCCAGTCCTCTGAACAGTTCAAAACCGCCGATCATCGCAAGTGCGGCGAGGGCGACGCCGAGCTGGGAGCCCATGCCGCCGAGGACGACGATCGCGAGCACCAGCGCGGATTCGTGGAACGTGAAGGACTCGGGGCTGATGAAACCCTGACGTGTGGCAAAGAACGCGCCGGCGAATCCACCGAACATCGCACCGGTCGCGAAGGCCGTGAGTTTCGTGGTGGTGGTGTTGATGCCGAGCGAGCGGCACGCGACTTCGTCTTCGCGCAATGCTTCCCATGCGCGGCCGATCGGCAGGCGGCGCAGACGGATGGTGACCCAGTTGGTCAGCAACGCGAGCGCCAGGATCAAATAGAACAAAAACACCACGCGGTGTGTGGTCGAGAACTCAATGCCGAGCAGGGCTGCGAGTCCGTCGTCGGTGTTGGTCAGCGGAATGCCGAAGAACGAGGGGCGCGGAATGCCGGTGATGCCGTTCGGGCCGCCGGTGACATGCTGCCAGTTAAGCAGGATGAGGCGGATGATTTCGCCGAATGCCAGCGTGACGATGGCGAGATAATCGCCGCGCAGCCGTAGCACCGGGAAGCCCAGCAGCACGCCCCAGAAGGCGGCGAGAATGCCCGCCAGCGGCAGGCAGGCCCAGAACGACAGGCCGAAGGTCGTCGCCAGCAGCGCGTAGGAATAGGCGCCGACCGCATAGAACGCGACGTAGCCGAGATCCAGCAGGCCGGCGAGACCCACGACGATGTTCAGGCCCCATCCAAGCATGACATAGGTCAGAACGAGGATGCCGAGATCGAGGATGTAGCGCTGATCGTAAAAGATCACCGGCACCAGCAGGGCAAAGACAAGAAGCGCCGGGGCGAGAAAACGGCCGGCAGTATCGACAGCGCCTTTGGCGGATTCAGGAATAAGCGAAATGCTCTTCGATGGACCGATCCATTGCCGCAGCAATTCGACGATGATGCTGCCGAAAAACACCGCGGCCACGAGCGCGGCAAGATCACCGAACCGCGTCCAGTAGATCAGTTGTCCTTCCGGTCCGGCTTCGGTCCGGATGCCGATCATCAGCGAAAACAGAACCAGCGCCACAAGGGCGCTGATGAGGGATTTCTTGAGAATGAAAGCGACGCCGTACGGAGCAGCAGCAGCGGCTTTGGGCGCGCGGGCGGCGGGATCGGTCGGACGCGCCACGCTGCCTCTCAGACTTTTTCAACTTCCGGACGGCCGAGCAGGCCGGTCGGAAGAAAGATCAGGACGACGATCAGGATCGAGAACGCCGCGACGTCCTTGTATTCGGATGAGAAGTAGGCGGACCAGAAGGTCTCGATCAGACCGATGAGCAGACCGCCGAGCATCGCGCCGGGCAGGGAGCCGATGCCGCCGAGCACCGCCGCAGTGAAGGCCTTGATGCCGGCGACGAAGCCCATGAAGAAGTCGACCACGCCGTAATAGAGCAGGTACATCATGCCAGCGACTGCGGCGAGCGCCGCACCGATCACGAAGGTCATCGAGATGGTGCGGTCGACATCGACGCCAAGCAGCGCCGCCATGGTCTGATCCTGCTCGCAGGCGCGCATGTCGCGGCCGAGCCGTGTGCGTGCCACCAGCCACGAGAAGATCGCAAGCAGGATGACGGTGGTGACGACGACGATGATCTGGATGTTCGACAGCCGCACCACGAAACCGTCGTTCTCGAACAGCGTGTAACCGCCGGTGATGACAGGAGGCACCGGCTTGACGCGCGCGCCTTGCGACACCTGCGCGTAGTTGGTCAGGACGAACGACATGCCGATCGCGGACAGCATCGGCGCGAGGCGGAATGATTGCCGCAATGGACGGTAGGCGATCCGCTCGACGGTCCAGCCGTAAAGGGCGGTGATGGCCATCGCCACCAGCAGCACCAGCAGCAGGATCACGGGAATGGCCGTGAGGCCGATCGAAACCAGGATGAGGAACGTGATGAGGGCGATGAATCCGCCGATCATGAAAATGTCGCCGTGGGCGAAATTGATCATGCCGACGATACCATACACCATCGTGTAACCGATCGCGATCAGGCCGTAGATCGAGCCTAGCACCAGTCCGTTGATGAGTTGCTGGGCGAAATAATCCATGGGCTGCCGCGTTTGAGCAAATCTCTCGACACGTCGAAGGCCCCGGCAGCCGGATCGTCGCGTCGTCTCATTTTCTAACAGCGGGAACTGGGTGCGGCAACTGTACCGGGTGCGGCGTGGGGTCGTCGTCCACGATGTTTGCGTTGCCGCGAAATGGTCACGCCGGAACCTCGGGTTCCTCTGAAACCAATGCAGATGCCAGCGGTTGGCTCAGTGTTCAACGAAGGAGAGCCAGCATGGGTAACCAGAACAATCCGAACCAGAACCCGGGTCAGCAGAGCCAGAATCCCAGCCAGAAGCCGGGGCAGCAGCAGGGTGGCGGCCAAAAGCCGGGCCAGCAGCAGCAGGACCCGAGCCAGAAGCCAGGCCAGCAGGGCCAGCAAAAGGGCGGACACTGAATTTTCGGGCATGATCTTCATGCCCTGATTGTTCCGTTCGGACAGTCTCAGGAAGATCCCGCCGAAAGGCGGGATTTTTCTTTGGCGCGGCGTTCCGGGCCGGTTGTCCACAGGGCCGGGGGCGCCGTTAAGGTTAAGAAAGGGTTTAAATTGCCGCTCGCCTTTGAGGGGCGTTAGCTCCGCCGATCATCATTGCGGTGTCCAACAGGGCGCCGCTTTGGCCGGGGCATGATCGAAGCGCCAGTTTCGGAGCGCTATGCCCCTCAGATCAGGGCGAGGCGGCATGCCGAAGGATTGGCGGATCAGCACGTTCAATGGCGTGCTTCTGGCGTGCTATTTCATCCCGTCATGGGTGATTTCGGCGATGAAGATCTGGGTCTCGCCGATCCGCGGATTCTATGACCGCACCAATATCGCCGCCGCGATGTATGTCAGCGACTTTGTGACTCTCTCGGCGATGGGAACCATCCGCGTCGCGTGGCTGCTCGCCCTCTCCAAAGTCATCGTAGCCGCGTTCTTCTTTGTGTTTCTGCTGCTGGTGATCCGTGCGGCGATCCGCAACAAGGGCGGAGCCGACGAGGCGCTGGCTTTCGCGCTCGGGGTTGGCTCCTTCATCAGCATGGCAAGCCTGATCGCGGCGTCAAAAGTCGGCGAACTCGCGGCGCTGCGGCTTCATGCCAGTGAATCGCTGTTGCTGATCGGAGCCGCGATTTTGCTGATCGTCGATACCGATCAGGAAACTGCGCCGGCGACCGAGAAGGCAGCCGCAGCGGAGCCGCATCACAGCTACTTCTCGAGCAGCCCTAATTCCTGAACCACGGCGGCGGCTTCCTTGACCGCATGGTTGGCGGCGGGGACGCCGCAATAGATCGCCTGCTGCAGCAGGATTTCCTTGATGTCGTCCGGTGTGAAACCGCCTTCGCTCAAGGCTGCGCGCACATGGAGGCGAAATTCGTCCCATTGTCCGAGCGCCACCATGGTCCCGATCACCAGCACGCGGCGGGTACGTTCGTCGAAATGCGGACGCGTCCAGATATCACCCCATGCGTAGCGCGTGATGAGATCGATGAAGTCGGCATTGAATGCGTTCTTGCCGGTCACCGATTTATCGACCCAGGCGTTGCCGAGCACCTTGCGCCGTTTTGCCGTGCCCTGATCGCGGCGTTGATCGTCGTCCATGGCTTCTCTCAGCGCTGGGTCAGGAAGCCGACCACGGCCTCGGTGAAGTTGTGCGACTGCTCGACGTTGGAGATGTGCGCCGCGTCGAGCAGGGTCATGCTTGCATTGGGGATGTTGCTGCGGATGTACACGCTGGCTTCGACCGGCGTCGAGACGTCGTGGCGTCCTGCGATCACCAGCGTCGGCGCGGTGATGCGGGGCAGCAGGTCGCGCTGGTCGAGCCGGCTCAATGCCTCACAGCAGGCGACATAACCTTGCACAGGGGTGGCGACCAGCATGGCCTTCATGCGTGCGGTGATTTGCGGCTCGCGTTCGCGGAAATCCGCCGTCAGCCAGGCAGCAATAACGGCATCCGCGATGGATGCGATCCCACCTTCGTTGACCGCCTTGATGCGGTTCAGCCAGTTGGTCGGATCGGGATAGTAGCAGGACGTATTGGCGAGAATCAGTTTTTCGATCCGCTCCGGCGCGTTGGCGCCGAGCCACTGGCCGACCATTCCGCCCATCGACAGGCCGCACCAGTGGATCTTTTCAATATTGAGATCGTCGAGTATCGCCAGCACGTCCTTGCCGAAGCGCTCCATCGAATAGGGTCCGGCGGGAACGCCGGATTTGCCGTGTCCGCGTCGGTCGTAACGGACGACGCGATACAGCTTCGTCAGTGCCGCCATTTGCGGTTCCCACATCTGCATCGTCGCGCCGAGCGAGTTCGACAGCATGATCGTCGGTCCGCCGTCGCGCCCTTCCACCGAAACATTGAGCAGGCATCCGTCGGCGTCGATCATAGGCATATGCAGTCTCCGTCAGGTCTTGTTGTTATTCGCTGGTCAATGATGCGAGCAGCCGGTCGATCAGCGTTTGTGCGACGCCCTGATAGGCCATCGGATCGAACAGGCCCTTGAGTGTGCCTGTGTCGATATGTGTCGTGACGCGTGTATCTTCCGCGAGAACTTCATGCAAATGCCGCCGGGTTTCGATGGCCCTGCGGCTTGCGGCTTCGACGATGTGATGCGCTTCGCTCTTGCCGACTTTTTCCGCCAGCGCCATCGATACGGCCTCGGCCATCACGAGGCCTTGGGTCATGTCGAGATTGGCGCGCATCCGCTCGGGGTCGACCTCGAGTCCCTCGGCGATCTCTGCAATCGCCTCAAGCGCTCCCGATGTGACCAGTTGCAGTGTCGGCAATGTCGGCCATTCGGCATGCCAGGGGCCGGCGCTGCGTTCATGATCCTGGACCTGCGCGGCCATGATCGTCGCGGCAAGATTCGGCGCCATTGTCGCAGCGGCCAGGACTCGCGCTGCCGCCACAGGGTTGCGCTTGTGCGGCATCGTTGACGAGCCGCCACGGCCTTCGTCCGCAGGCTCGAAGGCTTCTGCGACATCGGTCTGCATCATCAGCGAGACGTCGCGGGCGATCTTGCCGCAGGTGCCGGTGAGAATGGCCAGTGCCGACGCGACGTCCGCGATTCGGTCGCGATGGGTGTGCCATGGCGCGTCCGGCAGCGGCAGCGATAGTTCCTGGGCGAGCTGTTCGGCGACCTTGAGACCGTTCTCGCCGAGTGCGGCGAGCGTTCCGGCGGCGCCGCCAAATTGCAGGGCAAGAGTTTCGCGGCGCAGGCGCTTCAACCGCTCGCGCGAGCGATGCAGCGCAGCCGCGTATTCCGCCAGCTTCAATCCGAACGGCATCGGCAGGGCATGCTGCAACCATGTGCGTGCGACAACCGCGGTCTCGCGATGCTGAATCGCCAGGCGGGCGAATCCTGCAATCGCGCGGTCAAGATCCGTGATCAGGGCGTTGATGGCGGCGCGCAGGCCCAGCATCGTGGCGGTGTCGATCACATCCTGGCTGGTCGCGCCCCAGTGCACGTAACGTGCGGCGGACGGGTCCATACTGGCGACCTTCGCAGTCAGCATTTTCACCAGCGGAATCGCCAGATTGCCGGCTTGCACGGCTGCTTCGGCCAGCGCGGGGCGGTCGAACGATTCGGCGTGACAGGCTTTTGCGATGCTGACGACGGCGCTGGCTGGAATGATGCCGACCGCGGCTTCAGCGCGCGCAAGGGCGTGCTCGAAGTCCAGCATATGCTGCAAATAGACTTCATCGTCGCACACAGTGCGCATGGCGGCGCTCGACAGCAAGGGTGCGAGCAGGGGAGGCAGGGAAGAACTCATGATGCGCGGACCCTATCCAACGCGCAGAAGCGTGCCAATAGCGCGATACCCATTGCTGAAAGCGCCGCAACATGAAGCGACATTTGCCGGGTGCATTGCGTAAGTTTTGCAACGCTCCCTCCCGCACGATACCCTTTCCTTTGCGGGCGCTGTATCCTAATTGACACTGGCAGAACCGCGGGACGCGGCCATCGAGTTAAAGGGAGGCTTGCACATGGCAATGACGATGACGGGCGAGGTGCAGCTTCCTGCTTCCCGCGAAGTGGTCTGGGAAAAGCTCAACGATCCAGCCGTGCTGAAAGCCTGCATTCCGGGCTGCGAGGAGCTGGAAAAGTCGGGCGACAACCAGTTTCAGGCCGTCGCCAAGATGAAGGTCGGGCCGGTGTCCGCGCGCTTCAAGGGCCGGGTCACGCTCAGCGATTTCGATCCGCCGAACAGCTACAAGATTTCGGGCGAAGGCGAGGGCGGTGTCGCCGGGTTCGCCAAGGGCGGCGCCACTGTGGCGCTGGCGGAAAAGGATGGCGGCACGCTGCTGAGCTATAATGTGGAGGCCCAGATCGGCGGTAAGCTCGCGCAGCTCGGTCAGCGGCTGATCAACGGCGCGGCCAAGAAGCTGGCCGATGAATTCTTCGCCAAATTCGCTGACGCGGTGAAGACGGGCTAAGGCCGTTTCGGCATATCAGGTCCTCGTACAAATCAAGCCTTCTTGTCCGGAAGCGGCGCGCCATGAGGTTGCTCATTGCCGCAATGGCCCATATTATGAATTTGGAACCATTATAAACGCGTTTTGCGCCGCGCCATGCGGTGCTGCGTGAGTCCCAGAACTTGAGTCCCACAATCTGGGCGCCAAGCTGAAAACAAGAGAGTGTTGATGGCCAAGATTTCACTGATCGTGAACGGCAATCCCGTGACAGGGAAGGTCGAACCGCGCACGCTGCTCGTCCAGTTTTTGCGGGAGCATCTGCGCCTGACAGGCACCCATGTCGGCTGCGATACCTCGCAATGCGGCGCCTGTGTCGTCCATCTCGACGGCAAGGCCGTGAAGTCGTGCACCACGCTGGCGGTGATGGCCGACGGGCACGAGGTCAAGACCATCGAGGGCCTCGCCGCAGACGGTGCGCCGTTGCATCCGATGCAGGAAGCCTTCCGCGAACATCATGGCCTGCAATGCGGCTTCTGCACGCCGGGAATGATCATGACGGCGGTGGATCTCGTGCATCGCAAGGGGCACGACCTGAGCGACGAAGTGATCCGGGAAGAACTCGAAGGTAATTTGTGCCGCTGCACCGGTTACCAGAACATCGTCTTGTCGATCGCGGCCGGCGCCAAGGCGATGGCCAAATCCGATCTCGCGTAACCGACGCCGTTCCCGAAGGACCGCTCATGTACGACTTCAAATATCATCGTCCGGGGACTGTGCGGCAGGCCGCCAATCTTCTCGTCAAGAACGAGGACGCCAAGCTGATCGCCGGCGGCCACACGCTGGTGCCGGTGATGAAGCAGCGGCTTGCCAGCCCACCGCATCTGGTCGATCTCAGCCACATCGAGGGGCTGAACGGCATCGAGATGAAGGGCCGCAATCTGGTGATCGGCGCGACTGCGACCCACGCGGAAGTTGCGAACTCCGCCATTGTCGGCGAAGCGATCCCGGCGCTTGCGGAGCTTGCAGGTCTGATCGGCGATCCCGCCGTTCGCCACAAGGGCACCATCGGCGGCTCGCTCGCCAACAACGATCCGACGGCGGATTATCCCGCTGCCGTGACCGCGCTGGGCGCGACCATCGTTACCAACAAGCGCCGGCTGAAGCCGGAGGAATTCTTCCAGGGCCTGTTCACGACAGCACTTGAGCCGGACGAGATTATCACCCGCGTGATGTTCCCGCTGCCGAAAAAGGCCGCGTATCAGAAATTTCGCAATCAGGCCTCGCGTTACGCACTGGTCGGCGTGTTCGTTGCGCGGCGTCCGTCGGATGTCCGCGTGGCGGTGACCGGCGCAGGTGGTGACGGCGTGTTCCGCGTCACCGAGTTCGAGGAAGCGCTGAAGAAGCGTTTTTCGCCGAAGTCGCTTGATGGGCTGACGGTGTCCGCCGATGGCCTCAATAGCGACATTCACGGCAGCGCGGAGTATCGTGCGCACCTGATCGGTGTGCTCGCACGCCGGGCCGTGGAAGCCGCCACAGCAAAGTAGCGCCATTGGAGTTTTTCGCCTCATGAGCAAGATCCCGGCGTCCGTCGATGCAACGCTCGATCTGCTCACCAGCCGCGGCTATCTCGCGGAGCGTTCGCTCGCGACGGTTGTCTATCTGTCGCTCAGGATGGGTCGGCCGCTGTTTCTGGAAGGCGAGGCCGGCGTCGGCAAGACCGAGATTGCGAAGGTTCTCAGCGCGGCGCTCGGGCGCAAGCTGATCCGTCTGCAGTGTTATGAAGGTCTCGACGTCGCATCCGCTGTCTACGAATGGAACAGCGCCGCGCAGATGATTGCCATTCGTCTGGCGGAAGCGAGCGGCGAGACTGACCGCGAACAGCTGTCTGCCGACGTGTTTGCGGAGAAGTATCTCATCAAGCGGCCGCTGCTGCAGGCGCTGGAGCCGGATGTTGCCGGACCGCCGGTGCTGCTGATCGACGAACTCGACCGCGCGGATGAGGCGTTCGAAGCCTATCTGCTGGAAATTCTCAGCGACTTTCAGGTGACGATCCCGGAATTCGGCACCGTGAAGGCGCCGCAGCCGCCGATCGTCATCGTGACCTCGAACCGCACGCGCGAGATCCACGACGCGCTCAAGCGCCGCTGCCTTTACCATTGGGTCGACTATCCGTCCGCCGAGCGCGAGCTTGCCATCGTCAAGTCGCGTGTGCCGAATATCGGCGCGAAGCTGTCGGAGCAGGTGGTCGGCTTTGTGCAGGCGCTGCGCGAACAGGATCTGTTCAAGGTGCCCGGCGTGGCCGAGACCATCGACTGGGCGACGGCTCTCACCGAACTCGATGCCCGTTCGCTGACTCCGCAGGTGGTGGGCGATACGCTCGGCGCGCTGCTGAAGTATCAGGACGATATCGCGCGCATGCAGGGGCCGGCCCTCGACAAGGTCATCAAGGAAGCCGTCAGCGATCCTGCGGCCTGAATGCGCTTTCGGGAATCGTCATGGCAGATGACATCGAGACCCCAACGACCGGATTGATTGCGGACAATGTGATCGGCTTTGCACGAGCGCTCCGCGGCGCCGGACTGCCGATCGGGCCGGGCGCTGTGATCGACGCGTTGAAGGCGATGCGACTGATCGATATCGGCAACCGTGCCGATCTGTTCACCACACTCGAATCGATCTTCGTCAAACGCCATGAGCATGCGCTGATTTTCGCGCAGGCGTTCGACCTGTTCTTCCGACGTGCCGAGGGCACGGAAAGTATGCTCGACTCGGTGCCGCTGCCGCCCGAGGCGCAGAAGCCGCCGCCGCCAGCCTCACGCCGTGTCCAGGAGGCGTTCGCGCAAAGCCGCAATATCGAAGGGCCGGAAGTCGAGGAGAAGGACGTCCAGCTTTCGGTGTCCGACCGCGAGGTGCTTCAGCGCAAGGATTTTGCGCAGATGAGCGCGGCCGAGATCGCCGAGGTTACCCGCGCCATCGCGAAGATGAAGCTTCCGCAGGCTGAGCTGCGCACGCGCCGCTTCAAGCCGGACGCGCGAGGCCAGCGGCTCGATCTGCGACGGACGCTGCGTGGCAGTCTGCGCACCGGCGGCGAGATTGTGAAATTCCAGCGGCTCGGGCGCATCGATAAGCCCGCACCCATTGTGGCGCTGCTCGATATTTCCGGCTCGATGACCGACTATACCCGTCTGTTCCTGCAATTCCTGCATGCGATTACCGACGCGCGCAAACGCGTTTCGGTGTTTCTGTTCGGCACGCGGCTGACCAACGTGACGCGGGCGCTGCGCGCGCGCGATCCAGACGAGGCGCTGGCGGCCTGCTCAAGCAGTGTCGAGGATTGGGCGGGCGGCACCCGGATTGCGACCTCGCTGCACAACTTCAACAACCTCTGGGGCCGCCGGGTGCTGGGGCAGGGTGCCATCGTACTCCTGATCTCCGATGGGCTGGAGCGCGAGGCTGATACCCGGCTGGAGTTCGAGATGGACCGGCTGCATCGGTCCTGCCGCCGCCTGATCTGGCTCAACCCCCTTCTGCGTTTTGAGGGCTTTGAAGCCAAGGCGCAGGGCATCAAAATGATGCTGCCGCATGTTGATGAATTCCGTCCCGTGCATAACTTGAAGTCGATGGAGGGGCTGATCGACGCGCTGTCGTCGGACCAGCCGCCACGGCGTATTGAGACCCGCTCCGCAGCTTGAGGAATCGAACCATGCTCAACCGCGACGAAGACATCCTGAAGGCCGCCGAGATCTGGATGAAGTCCGGTCACGGTGTTGCGCTCGCCACCGTGGTAGAGACCTGGGGCTCCGCGCCGCGTCCGGCGGGATCGAGCCTTGTGATCAACGATGACGGCACGTTTCTTGGCTCCGTCTCCGGCGGCTGTGTTGAAGGTGCGGTGGTCACCGAAGCGCTCGACGTGATCGCCAGCGGCAAGCCGAAGATGTTGGAATTCGGCGTGGCCGACGAGACCGCATGGAATGTCGGACTGTCGTGCGGCGGCACGATCCGGGTTTTCGTCGAGAAGGTGGACAACTCTTGAAACAGAATACTCTGGCCGAGCTGAACGCCGAGCGCGCGGCGCGCCGGGCTGTGATCGTCGTGACCGATGTGGTGAGCGGCGACCAGCGCCTGATCAAGGCGGCGGACATCGCGGCCGATCCGCTTCATGCCGAACTCGACAAGCATCTGCGCATGGGCAAGAGCGGCATGATCGAGAGCGACGGCAGGAAGCTGTTTCTCAACGTCTATGCCCCGACCGCGCGTTTGGTGATTATCGGCGCGGTCCACATCAGTCAGGCGCTGGCGCCGCTGGCGCAGTCGCTGGACTACGATGTGTTCGTGGTCGATCCGCGTACGGCCTTTGCCTCGCCCGAACGTTTCCCCGATGTGCCGCTGTTTGCGGATTGGCCCGACGTGGCGCTGCCGCCGCTTAACATCGACCGCTACACGGCGTTTGTCGCGCTGACCCACGATCCCAAGATCGACGATCCGGCGCTGTTGCATGCGCTGGAGCGCGACTGTTTCTACATCGGCGCGCTGGGCTCGCGGAAGACGCATGGCAAACGTCTCGAGCGTCTGAAGGCCCAGGGTGCGAGCGACGCCGCGCTGGCGCGTATCCACGCGCCGATCGGACTCAATATCGGTGCGGTGTCGCCCTCGGAGATCGCGGTCGCTATCATGGCCGAGATTACAGCGCGGCTCCGGCTTCCTGCAGACACGCCCCTCAAGACGAAGTCAGCGGCATGAAATTCGGTCCTGTTGCGCCGGAAGACAGCATCGGCGGCGTCACCGTTCACGCCATCCGTCAGGGGCCGCTCGTCCTCAAGAAAGGCACTGTCATCGGCGCGGCTGAAATCGCGGCCCTCAAGCAGGCTGGCGTGAATGAAATCGTCGTCGCGCGCCTGGACAAGGACGATGTGTCCGAGGACGAGGCGGCGGCCAGCATTGCTGCTGCGGTGGCGGGTGAGGGCGTCAACGTCGAGCGCGCCTTCACTGGCCGCGCCAACCTGTTTGCGGCGGAAGCCGGCGTGCTGGTGGTGGACCGCGATGCCGTCGACCGTATCAACCGGGTGGATGAGGCGATCACCTTCGCCACGCTGTCAGCTTTCAAGCCGGTGGTTGCCGGAGAAATGATCGCTACCGTCAAGATCATTCCCTTTGGCGTGGAGGCGAAGCTGCGCGACGCTGCCGTGGTCGCTGCCAGTGCGGGGCGGATGCGGGTCGCGCCGTTCACGATCAAGCGTGTCGGGATCGTCTCGACGATCCTGCCGGGGTTGGCACCGAAGGTGATCGAGAAAACGTTACGCGTCACCGAGGAACGTCTCGCTCCGACCGGCGCTCGCATCATCGGCGAACGCCGCGTTCCTCACGACGAGAGTGCGCTTGCGCCCGCCATCGAAGAACTGCTCGCGCTCGGCGCCGAACTGGTGCTGGTGTTCGGTGCTTCCGCGATCGCCGACAGGCGCGACGTGATCCCGGCGGCGATCGAACTCGTCGGCGGAGCGGTCGAGCACTTCGGGATGCCGGTCGATCCCGGTAATCTCATGCTGATCGGCAAGGTCGGAAATTCACCGGTACTCGGCGCGCCGGGCTGTGCACGTTCGCCGAAGGAAAACGGATTCGACTGGATATTGATGCGCCTGTTGGCCGGGCTTCCGGTCACCCGCGCGGATGTCACCGGCATGGGAGTCGGCGGCCTCCTGATGGAAATCGTGACACGACCGCAGCCGCGCGTCCCGGTCGAGGCCGATGGCAATCGCAAGGTCGCAGCCGTGATCCTCGCGGCGGGACGCTCGACGCGCATGGGCGGGCCGAACAAATTGCTGGCCGAGCTGAACGGGAAGAAGCTGGTGCGGATCGTCGCCGAACAGGCGCTAGCCTCGAAGGCATCGTCTGTCATTGTTGTGACCGGCCACCAAAGCCTGGAGGTCGAAGCGGCGCTGAAGGGGCTCAAGGTCGAGTTTGCGCGAAATCCTGATTTTGCCGAAGGCCTCGCAACTTCCGTGAAGGCTGGCATCGGTGCGGTCCCTGAGACCGCTGACGGTGCTGTGGTGTGTCTGGGCGACATGCCGCTGATCGATTCGAAACTGATCGACCGGCTGGTGGATGCGTTTGCGCCGGATCGAGGATCACTGATCGTCGTGCCGGTGGCGGGCGGCCGGCGCGGTAATCCAGTGTTGTGGTCGCGGCGGTTCTTCCCGGAATTGATGACGCTCGATGGTGATATCGGTGCGCGGCACCTGATCGCTCAGCATGCTGAAGCGGTCGCAGAAGTCGAGGTTGAGGGCAAGAGCGCTTTTCTCGATATCGATACGCCGGAAATGCTGGCAGACGCACGGCGCGGCTAGCGTTTACCTCCTTTCTTTCCGCCTTGTTCACCAAGTTGAAACGCCCTTCCGCCTAGTGTGATCCCGGAATGACCTCTGGGGAGGGGACGTTGACGGCTTTTACGGCGGCGTGTTGCCGCGCTGTTTTTATTTTTGCTTTGGTTTCAGCTTTTGCCGCCCACCTTGCTGCCACACCGGCGTTTGCCGCTGGCGCGCTGGCGATTGGCAAATGCGGCGCCTATGGCCAGGCATTCGACTATCCCGCCGAGCAGGCCGCACGAGCCGCTGCCCTCAAGCAATGCAAGGGTGAGTGCTCGGCAGTGACCATGAAACGCGCCTGTGCTGCGCTGTCGCTCGATATGACCAAGCCGTGCGGAGCCCATGGCTATGCTGTTGCCCCGCGCATTTCCAGCGCACTCAATGAGGCGATGAAGAAGTGCTACGCGTTCGGCGGCAAGGAATGCGTCATCCGTGCCTGGGCGTGCGACGCCAAGGGCTAGGAGAGGTTTTCAGCAAAGCCTCTCGCCGCAGCTTGCCTAGGTGGTTGAATAATCTGCATATAATCAAAGGTTTAAGAGATTCATTTGGAAAGTTGTTTTCTGATCTTGAATATGACTGACCAGTCAGTCATATTCAGCGGATGGCAAAACTCCCGCTGATCGACACGCGTCCCGTGAAAGACAAAGCCGCGCGCAAGGCCAGGACGCGCGCGCCGGCGGATCGCGCTGCATCGCCGCGTCCGTCAAAGCGCGCGGTCGGTGCCACCGAACGGCGTGCTGCGATCATCGCGGCGGGTCTCGATGAATTCACCGCCAAAGGATTTGCGGCGACGCGCCTCGACGATGTGGCCAAACGCGCCGGCGTCGCCAAAGGTACGATCTATCTGCACTTCAAGGACAAGGAAGCGCTGTTTCAGGAACTGGTGCGCACGGCGCTGGGGCCGCTGATTGTCCGGATTTCGAATCCGCAGATCGGGGAAGGCGCGGGATCGGCGCGCGCGGCGATCGAATTATTGGCCGAGACGTTTGCTCGCGACGTCATCGGCACAAAGCGCGCCGACATCGTGCGGATGATCATTTCCGAAGGCACGCGCTTCCCGCAACTCGCGGATTTCTATTACCGCGAGGTGATCACGCACGGTATCGCCGGAATGCGCAAGCTGATCGAATACGGCATCGCGCGCGGCGAAATCCGCAATCCGGCACTGGCGGAATTTCCGCAACTTCTGGTCGGGCCGCTGGTTGTTGCGGTGATCTGGCAAGGTCTTTTCGGAAAGCAGGCACCGCTCGATATTGCCGCGATGCTGCGGATTCATCTCGATCTGATTTTTAGTGAAGGGAAAGCGACATGATTGCGTCGCGAGGTGTTTCGCAAAGTTTGGTGCTGTTGCTGGCTTCCCTAAGCCTGGCGGGTTGCTGGGATTCCAAAAAGCCCGGTTATCAGGGCTGGGTCGAAGCCGACATGATCTTTGTCAGCCCGGACGAGCAGGGGCGCGTGGTCAAACTCAATATTCGCGAAGGCGACAGGGTCGAAGTCGGCATGCCGCTGTTTGCGGTCGACGATGATCTCCAGCAGGCTGCCCTGAACCAGAGCAACGCCACACTCGTCAATGCGCGGCAGGCCTACGATCGCGCGGCGTCTCTGAGCAAGACCGGCTCCGGCACGCAGGCAAACCTCGATTCCGCGCTGGCCGCGTTGCGCGTTGCCGAAGCGCAGGTGAACACGTCGCAGACGCGGCTGGCCCGCCGCCGGATGAACGCGCCCATCGCGGGCACAATCCAGCAGATCTATTTTCGCGAAGGCGAGACCGTTCCTGCGCAGAAGCCGGTGGTGTCGATCCTGCCGCCCGGCAACATGAAGGTCCGCTTCTTCGTGCCGGAGCCCGAGTTGCCAAAGTTGAAGGTCGGCGAGGACGTTCGCGTGACATGCGACGGCTGCGCCAGCGAACTAACCGCGAAGATTTACTTTATCGCGACCATGGCGGAATACACGCCGCCCGTGATCTACAGTCTCGATGAGCGCTCGAAGCTGGTCTATCTGATCCAGGCGCGGCCGAACAAGCCGGACAGCCTGCGCGTCGGTCAGCCGGTCAGCATCTTCACAGATGGCAAGACGCCGTGAGCACCGACACCGCACAATCCGATATCGCGATCGAGGTCCACGGCCTGTCGAAGTCGTTCAACGGCCGTGAGGTGGTGCACGATCTGTCGATGCAGGTGAAGCGCGGCTCGATCTACGGATTTCTCGGTCCTAACGGCTCGGGCAAGACCACAACCATCCGCATGCTGTGCGGACTTTTGACGCCAGACAGCGGCGAGGGGACCTGCCTCGGCTACGACATCAGGCGCGATGCCGACAAGATCAAGCGGCGCGTCGGTTACATGACGCAGCGCTTCAGTCTCTATCAGGATCTGTCGGTGCGGGAAAATCTTGAGTTCGTCGCGCGACTCTACGGCGTGCCGGACCCGCGCGGCGCGGCGCGCGAGATGATCAAGCGCATTGGTCTGTCGGGGCGCGAAGAACAGCTCGCCGGCGAACTGTCCGGCGGCTGGAAACAGCGGCTTGCGCTGGGCGCCTGCACATTGCCAAGTCCGCAGTTGCTGCTGCTCGATGAGCCGACCGCCGGTGTCGATCCCAAGGCGCGGCGCGAATTCTGGAATGAGATCCATGCGCTGGCAGCCGAGGGCCTGACTGTTCTGGTGTCGACACATTACATGGACGAGGCGGAACGCTGTCATGAGATCGCGTATATCGCCTACGGCAACCTGCTGGTGCATGGCACTGTCGAGGAGGTGATCGCGAAGTCGGCGCTGACCACCTACACCGTGACCGGCGAAGGACTGAACAAGCTGACCGCCGATCTCACCGGCAAGCCCGGCGTGGATATGGTCGCGCCGTTCGGCACCAGTCTTCATGTGTCGGGACGCGATGCGGCAGCGCTTGAGGACGCAATCGCGCCATACAGGTCCGGCGGCGATACGACATGGCACAAGTCAGAGCCCTCACTTGAAGATGTCTTCATCGAGCTGATGAGCCGTTCGAAGGATAACTTCCAATGAGCGCAACCGAAACAAGCAACGGCGGCGCGCGCGGCTTCTGGCAGCGTACCTATGCGATGCTGGTGAAGGAGTTCCTTCAGCTCCGCCGCGACCGCGTCTCGTTCGCGATGATCGTGATGCTGCCGATCATGCAGTTGCTGTTGTTCGGCTATGCCATCAACACCACGCCGCGCAACCTGCCGACCGCCGTGCTGCTGCAGGAGGACAGCGATCTCGGTCGTTCGATCCTCAAGGCGCTCCAGAACACCGCCTATTTCCGCTTCACGCGTGAAGTCCACACCGTCGCCGAGTTCGACAGTCTGCTGGAATCCGGCAAGGTCCTGTTCGGCGTCGAGATTCCGCGCGGCTTCGAGCGCGCGGTCCGGCGGGGCGACAGGCCGGCGTTGCTCGTGGCTGCGGACGCTACCGATCCGGTGGCGTCCGGCTCTGCGCTCGGCGCACTAGGACAGATCGCGCAGTCGGCCCTCAAGCATGATCTTTACGCCGGCGATCCGCCTTCGATGCCGTTCGAAATCCGCGCCCATGCGCGCTACAACCCGGCGGCGGAATCGCGGTTGAACATCGTGCCAGGTCTTGTCGGGACAATCCTGACCATGACCATGCTGATCTTCACTGCGCTGTCGGTGACCCGCGAAATTGAACGCGGCACCATGGAAAACCTGCTGGCGATGCCGATCACTCCGGTGGAGGTGATGCTCGGCAAGATTATTCCCTATGTGCTCGTCGGCTTTCTGCAGGCGACAATCATCATCGGCATCGGCTACTTCCTGTTCCATGTGCCGATCCTCGGCAGCCTGTCGGTGTTGGCCGCCCTTTCGACACTATTCATCGCGGCCAATCTGTCGATCGGCTACACGTTCTCGACCATCGCGCAGAACCAGCTTCAGGCGATGCAGATGTCGATGATGTTCTTCCTGCCGAACATTCTTCTGTCCGGCTTCATGTTTCCATTCGCGGGCATGCCGGTCTGGGCGCAATGGATCGGAGAAGCGCTCCCGCTGACCCACTACATTCGCATCGTCCGCGCCATCATGCTGAAAGGCGCGTCGCTGGAGAACCTGCAGTACGACGCCGTCGCTCTGTGCGTGCTGGTGCTGGTCGCCATGAGCATCGCTGTCACGCGATTCCGGCGCACTTTGGATTGAGGCCGCTGGCCGATGCTGTATTCTGCCCGTAAAGGCGCTGTAGGGGCAGGCATGATACGCGGTCTGAAAGAGCTTTTGAGCAGCGAAGAACGGGAGCCGGTTTCCGCGGACTTCCACCGCGCATTGACGCGGGAAATTCTGAAAACCGAACTGATCCGGATCAAGACGCTGATCGTTACGGCTTCGGCGATCGCCGGCATGTTGTGGACGGTGTACCTGATCGCACCTGAACAAATCGAACAGCTCTGGCACGGCAATCTCAAACCGGTCTATCTCTTCATCGTTCTCGGGCCTTTCCTTCTGTTTGAGCTGCTCGCCCATGCGCTGGTGAAGCGGCAACTCGAGCTTGACCGCGACGTATCGGTCGCAAGGCGCTACGCAAGCGCCTTCATCGAAACCAGCATGCCGACGATCGCGCTTGCGCTTCACATCGACAATATGGGGTCGGTTACGGCGCTCGGTTTCGTCGCGCCGCTGGTCTATTTCGTTTTCATTATTCTTTCCACGTTGCGGCTTGATTTCTGGCTGTCGACCTTCACCGGGTTCGTCGCCGCCGCCGAACTGCTTGCGATGGCGATGCTTTATCATCCCGATGGGCGGCCGGAATTCGAGTACCATTTCGCGCGCAGCCTGATCTTCTTTACTGGCGGCGTGCTCGCGGGAGCGGTCGGGGTTCAGTTGCGGCGGCAGTTCGAGAAGAGCATCGCGGCTGCATCCGCTCGTGACCGGGTGACCAATCTGTTCGGTCAGCATGTTTCACCGCAGGTTGTGGAGCGCCTCCTGACGGAAGGAACCAGCACGGCTTCCGACATCCGCCGCGTTGCCGTCATGTTCGTTGATTTCCGCGGCTTTACGGCCGCCGCGCGGTCGCATACGCCGCAGGAAATCGTCGACCGGCTGGATGGCGTATTCGGAGTTCTTGTTGAGATCGTCGACCGTCACGGCGGCATCGTGAACAAGTTTCTCGGTGACGGATTTCTGGCGATTTTCGGAGCGCCCTTCGAGTCGCCCGACGCGCTGGCCCGCGCGGTCGAGGCGGCGCGTGAGATGCTGGTCGCGGTCTCGCGCAACAATGAAGTGAATACCTGGGCGCTGCGCGTCGGAATCGGACTTCATTTCGGTGAAGTCGTCGCCGGCAACATCGGCTCATCGCGGCGCAAGGAATACACGGTCATCGGCGACACGGTGAACTTTGCGGCGCGGCTTGAAGCCCTCAACAAGGAATTCAACTCGCAATTTCTGGTCTCGTCGGCGGTTCGCGACTCTCTCGGCGATGCCTGCGCGGACGCGATATCGCTCGGCGAGGTCGCGGTGAAAGGCTACGAGCAGCCGATGGCGGTCTGGCGCCTCGGCTGATCTGTTATGCCGTCGCCGCTTTCGGGTTGTTCCGAAGCAGCATCATCACCGCCGCCGCGATCAGGCAAAGGATGCCAGCGGCAAAGAACGCCGGCAGATAGCTTTCATATAATGTTCGCGTCAGGCCCGCGCCGAATGCGGCCGTTGCCGATCCAAGCTGATGGCCGACGAAAATCCAGCCGAACACCATCGCCGCGCGCTCCGGGCCGAAGTGCTTCGCCGTCAGCTTCACGGTCGGCGGGACGGTGGCAATCCAGTCGAGGCCGTAGAACACGGCGAACAGCGACAAGCCATAGAACGAGAAATTGGTGAACGGCAGGAACACCAGCGACAGCCCGCGCAGGCCGTAATACCAGAACAGCAGCCAGCGGTTGCTGTAGCGGTCCGAAAGCCAGCCTGACGCAATGGTGCCGACGAAATCGAAGATGCCCATGGCCGCGAGCAGGCTTGCGGATGTCGTGGCGGGAATGCCGAAGTCAGCACACATCGGGATGAGGTGGGTCTGGACCAATCCGTTGGTGCTGGCGCCGCAGACGAAGAACGTGCCGAACAGAATCCAGAACACGCGGGTTTTCGACGCATCGCGAAGAGCCGCGAAAGCCGCAGCAACGATCGAGGTCGCGGGTGGCGTCGCCGGGACGGGAGCATTGCCGTTATCGCCATAGGGACGCAGGCCGACGTCCGAGGGCCTGTCGCTCATGAACAGCAAGACCGTCACGGCGGCGAATGCCAGCATCACGCACATGGTGCCCATGGCGGTGCGCCAGCCGAATACTTCGGTGAGATAGGCCATGATCGGGAGAAAGATCAGCTGTCCGGTTGCGACGCTGGCCGCCAGAATACCGACGACCAGCCCTCGCTGCGCGACAAACCAGCGCGTGGCGACGGTTGCGCCCAGCACCATCGCGGTCATGCCTGTGCCGAAGCCGACGACAAAACCCCACAGCGCGATCAGATGCCAGGCCTGGGTCATGGCCAGCGACGCGAGCAGGCCCACCGAAATGATGGTCAGCGCGGAAATCACCACGTTGCGCAGGCCGAAGCGCACCATCAGCGCGGCGGCGAAGGGAGCCATCAGACCGAACAACAGCAGGCGGATCGACAGCGCGGAGGATATTTGCGTCGTGCTCCAGCCGAATTCCTTCTCCAGCGGCAGGATGAAGACGCCGGGCGCACCCACGGAGGCCGAACTAATAAGCGCCGTCAGGAACGTCACGGCCACCATGACCCAGCCATAGTGAATGCCGCGCGTGGCAAGGCGTGCCGAAACCCACGAAGAAAGCATTGCGTGTCCTGAAACGGGAAGGAAAGAAGCGCTCAAGTATGACCGAAATCACACGCTTCAACGGTCCTTAGGTTCGGAGTCGACCAAAGTCTAGGCTTGGGCTACCGGCGCGTGAGCACGCCGATGCGCCCATAGACTCCGGAGCGGTGGCTGTTGTCTTGGACATAGCCTGCGCCCAGCGACCACTCGAAAGCCGACATTTTGAAAGATGTCAGGTGGGCGCCGATCCGGTACTGCCGATAGACCACATCGCCCGACGTTTCCACTTCGGGCCCCGCCCAGAAACGATCCATGACGCGCCAGCCGGCAGCGCCGCGCACACCGAAACTGTTGCCGATGGTCGAGCCGGAGATCGACGACGCCAGCATCATGGTGGGGGTGGGCTCCCACCAGAGATCCGCGCCTATACGCAGGCCGGCATGATTGCCCCGCAGGCTGTTGCTGGGATCGTCCGGCGACAGGCGATGGTTCTGTAGATCGAGACCGGCGAAGGCCTTGATTTCGACGTCGCCGCGCTTGATCCGCCAGCCCGGAAGGATCGCTCCCAGCAGTCCGGTGCCGCGAATGTTGGTGCTGCCAGCGAGGTAGCGATAACTGCCTTGTGCAAGCAGCACCTTGAGTGTGAAGCCATCCTCGTTGAGGCCGCCGGGGGCCCATTGCAGGCCGCCGTAGAAGGAGCCGCCACTGCGCCAGAGATCGAAGCCGCTGAAATAGAGAAACTTCTCGGGATATGCGCCGCCGCTGAGAGCGCTGGCCGGTGGCAGCAGAAGATCATTCAGGGGATCGGCCACAGTTGGAGAGCCTCCGCAAAGCAACGCGGCGGCGGTGACGCAAAACACGCGCACCCTCCCAACGCAACGCATGGAGCCCCCAAGCCCCGGACGCAAAAATACTTACGTAAAAATACTCATTGATTAGAGCGCCAAAGGCGAAGTTCGTCCAGCGAACGAGCGGGAACGCGCCGTGAACGGGCTGCAAAAATTTTCCGGCAGCCTGTGGATAACTCAGAACTGCGGGGCGACCAGGTTTTCGATCTTCACGCCTTCGCGGTCCTCAATGATCTCGGCGATGAATTTGCGATGGCAGGCTGTGTGATCGCGCTCGTAACAGAGAATACAGACCGGTCCGGCTTTCATCACCAGTGCCGCAAGCTCGTCCATCTCTGCGCGCGCCTGCGGGGTTTTCAGATGCGCGTGATAGATTTTCGACAGCGCCTTCATGTCGCCGCTGCGCGCGGCCTCGCGGCCGTCCTTCGGTGTACCGAGTCCCCGCAAATGGACGTACGAGATGCCGCGTTCATCGAGCCCTGCTGCGAGCTGGGTCTTGGAGAATCCCGGGCGGCGCGATGACGCGATCGCGCGCACGTCGACAAGGAGCTTCACGCCCGCGTGCTGCAACTCGTCGAGCACCGCTTTCGGCGGCGTTTGTTCGTAGCCGATGGTGAAGAGCTTTTTGGCTTTGGCCATGCTGTCTCCCGTCCTCGTTCGTTCACGTCACGCGCTCGATCAATTCCATCGCCCCAGCAGGAGCCCGGATTTTCCCCTCGTGAATCACATAGGCGAACACGTCGCGGGGTTTTTTCTTCGGCGGCGTCTTGTCGAAGCGGGCAAGGTCATCCGGTTCGCTGCCCTGCGCCCAGAGTGTCAGCCGCTTCGCCCATGCATCCAGCTCCTTGGGCGGGTAGGCGGTCTTCACCGTATCCTTGCCGGTCTGGAGGCGGACGTAAACGAAATCGGAGGTTATGTCGGCGATCGCCGGATACTTCGCATGATCGGCGTAGACCACCGCGACGTTATGCTTGCGCAGCAGCGCGATGAACGCCGGCGTGCAGAAACTGTCATTTCGCACTTCGACCACATGGCGCAGGGCGAGGCCATCGAACTTGCGTGGCAGCAGGTCGAGAAAGGCGCCGAAGTCGGCTTCGTCGAACTTCTTGGTCGGCGCGAATTGCCACAATACCGGCCCAAGCCGGTCGCCCATTTCCGTGACGCCGGAATCGTAGAACCTCTTGATGGAATCCCCGGCCTCGGCGAGCACACGGCGGTTGGTGGCGAACCGCGGGCCCTTGACCGAGAAGATGAAGCCGTCCGGGACCTCGCTGGCCCATTTGCGGAAGCTTTCCGGCTTCTGCGAGCCGTAATAGGTGCCGTTGATTTCGATCGAGGTCAGCTTGGAGGCGGCGTAGGACAGTTCTTTCGCCTGGGTCAGCTTCTCCGGATAGAACACGCCCCGCCAGGGCGCGAAGGTCCAGCCGCCGATCCCGATATGAATTTGACCTGATTTCTTAGCCATTTCCCATTTCCCTTGGAGACCCTTGCGGAACGCCGGTCCCATACCTATCTAGCTTCTATCGGCAATGTTGCAGCTTCCGCTCCATTGTCGGGACGACCACGAGAAGAACCGTGAGAAGTTGGGCGCGCCGGATGTACGCGCAGACTTGATTCTCTCACTGGTTTCCCTCCGTGGTCGTTGGCATTCCTGGACCCCTGAATGCCCGCCGCCACCCGATTTCCAGCCATTATCGCATCGAAATCGCGTCCCGGCAGGGCGTCTTGGCATCGTCCGGTCCCCCGGATATACGCTGGCTCCATGACTGAGGCCATCTCACCCGGGGCAGCACCTGCACGTCAATTGTGTGTCGTGGTGCCGACTTTCAAAGAGCGCGACAACGTTCCCAAGCTTTTCGCGAAGCTGGACGCCGCGCTGTCCGGTATCGCGTGGGAGGTCATCTTCGTCGATGACAATTCCCCGGACGGGACTTGGGACGTGGCCCGGCAACTGGCCCAAACCGACTCCCGTGTCCGGTGCATTCGCCGGATCGGCCGGCGAGGGCTCTCCGGGGCATGCATCGAGGGCATCCTGGCTTCCAGCGCGCCCTACGTCGCGGTGATGGACGCCGATCTTCAGCACGACGAAACACAGCTCCCAAAGATGCTCGCGCTGCTGCAATCGGGGCAGGCCGAACTCGTGGTCGGCAGCCGTTATGTCAGTGGCGGCGACACCGGGAGTTTCGGGAGCGCGCGCCTTGGCGGCAGCGTACTTGCGACCAACATCGCAAAGAAGCTGCTGCATGTCGAAATCGCCGACCCTATGAGCGGGTTCTTCATGATCCGGCGCGAACGGTTCGAGCAGCTTGCGCCGTCGCTGTCGGTGCAGGGGTTCAAGATCCTGCTCGATATCGTGGCGACCGCCGGCGGAAAACTCCGCGTGGTCGAGGTGCCGTTTTCGTTCGGCGCGCGGCAGCATGGCGAGAGCAAGCTGGATTCGCTGGTCGTGCTGGACTTCCTCGGTCTTGTGCTTGCCAAGCTGACTGGCGATCTGGTGTCGCTGCGCTTCCTGCTGTTCGCTCTTGTCGGCGCGATCGGTCTCTTCGTTCACTTCGCGACGCTGTACACGTCGCTTGCGCTCAAGGTCCCGTTCGCCGAAGCACAAGGCGTTGCTGCCTTTGTCGCGATGACCGGAAACTTTCTCCTCAACAACCAGCTCACGTATCGCGACCAGCGCCTGAAGGGCGGGGCGCTTATTCGCGGTCTCCTGCTGTTCTATCTCGTTTGCAGCGTCGGGCTTCTCGCCAATGTCGGCGTTGCGGCGACCGTGTTCGATCAGGAGCCGATCTGGTGGCTCGCGGGCGCGGCCGGTGCACTGATGGGCGTGGTCTGGAACTACGGCGTCTCCAGCCTGTTTGTCTGGCGCGCAAAATGATTTCGTCTGAATCTAAACTGGCGCGCGGCGCGGCTGTCACCGTCGCCGTGCTGGTGCTGCTTCGCCTTGTTGCGGCGGCGTTTACACCGCTGACCTTCGACGAAGCCTACTACTGGACGTGGTCGAAGCATCTCGCGGGCGGCTACTACGATCATCCGTCAATGGTCGCGGTGGTGATCCGGCTCGGCACCATGATTGCGGGCGATACCGAATTCGGTGTCCGGTTGGTGTCGGTCTTGCTGGCGCTGCCGATGAGCTGGGCGGTCTATCGCGGGGCACTGATTCTGTTCGATGACGCGCGGATCGCCGCGACGGCGACGATCCTGCTCAATGCCACCCTGATGGCGTCGGTGGGCACCACCATCGTGACGCCGGACGCGCCGCTGATGGTGGCATCCGCATTTGTCCTGTATTTCCTCGCCAAAATTCTGGAGACCGGCCGCGGGATCTGGTGGCTTGGAGTTGGCGCCGCGGCAGGTTTCGGACTGCTCTCGAAATACACCGCACTGTTCTTCGGGGCGCAGATCCTTTTGTGGCTGGTGCTGGTGAGAGACCAGCGCCGGTGGCTGCTATCGCCATGGCTCTATGCTGGCGGCATTGTCGCCGTCGCGATTTTCTCACCCGTGATCCTGTGGAACGCCGACCACCAGTGGGTGTCGTTCATCAAGCAGCTTGGCCGTGCGCGTGTCGAGGGCATGACGCTCAAGTATCTCGGTGAAATGATTCCGACGCAGTTTGCGTTCGCGACGCCGTCCGTCTTTATCCTTGGCGTCCTCGGCCTTTACGCGCTGGCGCGGGGCAGGGCTGCGAATGCCGCGAGCGCGGCGCTGGTCAACATCAGCGTCTGGATGATCTTCCTCTATTTCGTCTGGCACTCGCTGCACGCCCGCGTTGAGGCCAACTGGCTCGGACCGGTCTATCCGGCATTCGCCATCGCCGCCGCATTCGCCGTGTGGGGCACGACATGGAATGCGCGCGAGCAGCGCACGGTGAACTGGTCGCGCCGTCTTGCGCTGCCGATCGGCGTGATCCTGTTCGTGGTGCTGATCGTCCAGACCAACACCGGCGTGTTCACCGGATTCCGGCGCGATGCCACCGTGCGCAGCGTTGGGGTCGGCTGGCCGGAACTGGCCAGAGAGATCGAAGCGCTTCGCATCAAGCAAAATGCAAACTGCGTGCTGGCGGCGGACTACGGCACCACGTCGTGGATGATGTTCTATCTGCCGAAAGGCACCTGCATCGCGCAATTCCAGCAGCGCTATCGCTGGACCTTCATGCAGGAGCCCGACGCCAAACTGCTCACGGGCAGGGCGCTCCTGATCGGCCCGCCCGGCGCAAGCCCGTTCTACCGCGAGACCTATGCGCGCGATGAAACGCTGACCGAACTGACCCGCAAACGCAGCGGCGTCGGCTTCGAGACCTATGAGGCCAGCCTGCTCGATGGACCGAAAGGCGAGATGCTCGACCGCTCGCCTGCGCCGGAGCTTGGCGGGCCTCGATAGTCAGCGCCGCGCTGTTTCCGATCCGACAACACATCGCCTCCGCGCGCTCATTATTTGCGCGCAATGCGGAGAAATGATGCGGGAACGGCATTGACGGCCGATGAGTTGGCTCACGATGATCCATCCATCCAGGAGACGCCCGATGGGGAAGGTGACTGGCTTCATTGTGTTCGCTGTGATCGCCTGCGTTCAGCCCGCTTCCGCACAGGGAACCGAGCAGGAGCGCGAAGCCTGCACGCCGGACGCCATGCGCCTGTGCGGGCAATTCATCCCAGATGCCGATCGCATCGAGGCCTGCCTGCGCAATGCCGGGCCGCGCCTCAGCCCGGCCTGTTATGCGGTGTTCAATCCGCCGCGCGCGACCGACCAGACGCGCCGCGCCCAGCAGCGGTCCCGGCGTCCGCCGCCACCACCGTCGGATGACGACGACGAGTGAAGGGAACCCGGATTTACGGCCTGCCTTACATCCGCCGCCACTTAATCCGCATTTAACTAAATGCCGCCTTAATGCCGCTCCGCACCTTTGCGAGATGTCGCGTGGGGAACTCCAAGCTCCGCAAGGCAACTGACGCTGGCCCGCTTTCGCATGCGCTGTTCGCGCATGACCTGCCGAATGCGGCCGGAAGGACAAGGCGGGATTGTTCTGGATGCAAGGCGTATGAGTACCAGTTCTGTTGCGCGTACCGGCTACACAGCCCACCCCCAAGGTCGTTCGGTTCGAACTTCCAGCCCTTTGAACATTGCAGGCGTCGCGGCGATCGCGTTCGTGACGCTGGCCTGCGGCTGGACCCTCTATAGCAACGTCTTCAGCGGCAATGCGTTCGGCACGGCTTACGACCTCGCCTCGCGCGACGCGCGCGTGGTGTTCGTGCCCGCAGCCAGCGGCCTCGATCAGCAGGCCTTCGCCGACCGCTTCGCGGCGCTGATGCCCGCAAGCGAGGAGCCGCCCGCGCTCACCGTCGAGCAGAAGAATTACGCCGCGCTGATGGACGTCACCCATTCGCTCGGCGCGCCGCCGGTGACCTTCAAGCCCACGGTTGTCGCGGCCCCAGATACGCCGAAGCCCGCGCCGTCGCGGGCGGAGATCGCGAAGGCGCCGGACGTTGCGCTTCCGCCGGCATCCGCACGCGTCGCCAGCATTCCGCTGCCATCGTCGCGCCCGGCCGACTTCAAATTCACCCAGCAGGGGCGCGTCAAGCCCGGCCACTCCGAGATGGTGGAGCGCGCGAAGAACGCCGCGCTCGCCGCGATGGCCAGCAAGACGCCGAGCCTGTTCGACAAGCTGTTCGGCAGGACGCCCGCGCCGGGCCCCGTGCTCGCCTATGCCGGCTCCGACGGCGGCGTGATGAGCGACGGCACCGCGATGACGCCCGCGGGGTCGAGCGAAGACGACAAGCTCACCGCGATCTACGACATCACCGCGCGCACCGTGTACATGCCCGACGGCTCGAAGCTCGAGGCGCATTCCGGCCTCGGCGCGAAGCTGGACGATCCGCGCTACGTCAACGTGCGCATGCACGGCGCGACGCCGCCGCACATCTACACGCTCAAGCCGCGCGAGGCGCTGTTTCACGGCGTGGCCGCGCTGCGCCTGACGCCGGTGGGCGGCGAGGGCGCGATCCACGGCCGCACCGGACTGCTCGCGCACACTTACATGCTCGGGCCGAACGGCGATTCCAACGGCTGCGTGTCGTTCAAGGACTACAACGCATTCCTGAAAGCCTATCAGCGCGGCGAAGTGCGGCGCCTGGTCGTCGTCGCGAGCCTGAAGGACTGAGGGGTTTTTCATCTCGCCCCGTTCTTACGGGGAGAGGTCGCGAGCCATAAGCGCGTTCACGCGCGTCTTCGACTCGCTATGGCGAGCGGGTGAGGGGCTCTTTCCGCGTCGTCCCCGCGCAGGTCTTGCCGTGAGCTTGTTCTAATTCGCAGTTCGTCATGGCCGGGCATAGCTCGTCGAAGACGGGCGTGAACGCCCTTTTGACCCGGCCATCCATCTTTCTTGAGTGATGGATACGCGGGTCAAGCCCGCGTATGACGATTGTGGATCAGGCGACATTGTGCGCAATCTTCGCATCCAGATTCAATTTTCATACAGCCAAGCGGAATTACCCCTGTTGTTATGACGGCGCGCGCGCGGGGCTTGCCCCGTTCGCGTCTTAAAAACCCGCGCCGTTGCGGGCCGTGCGCCATCCCCCCTATTATTTGGAAGGCGCGGGGGCGCCCGAATTCCTCTCGTCGCTTCGCCCTGAATGAGGGCGCGCGGAACGCCGGATGCGCGAGCGCATCCGCAGCCCCGTGTGCAAAAGGTAAAAAGCACACGAGCGTAGTCGCCACGGTCACGCCGGAGGCATCCGGCGTTCCGCACGCAATGGTTGGAACGGCTTGTTGCGTGAGGCACCCCCGGTGGCCGGTGCTGAGTACACCACCGTTGTGTGGACTGACGGACTCTTCCATCGCCCTCTGTACGAGGAGCGACGGCGTCGTCCTGCCCCTTGGCGCGAAGCCGATGCGCCGGGATGACACGCCTTGGGCCGTCCGCGTCACGGCGTGGTCGTCAACGGGGCGGGACGAAACGGCGCGGCCTCTTGCGAGGCGTGCGCCCGATCATCCGGCCCGCGTTCGAACACCGCACGCGGCCACCGCATCCCGCCCCGCGTATCGTGACGATCGCGAAACGCCCCTCATGACGGGGCGGGATGGATAGGAATATAGTCTCATATCTAGAGATTGTCAAGTAGACGAGATTATCGGGAAATAACGAGCATCCCGCTGGCGCCACAACGCCTAATTGTACATCTTGTCATCGTTTTTGTTTTTTGGGGTAAGTGACATGCGCATTAAGAGTATAGATGTTTCAAACTTTAGAGCACTCCGCAACGCAACTTTGAACTTCTCTCCAACAACCGCGCTAATAGGTGAAAACAATAGCGGCAAATCGGCATTTTTGAACGCAATGGAATTATTTTTCTCAGGAAGTCCACGAATAAAACGTAGAGATTTTTCCGATGAGAAAATTGAAGTGCCTATCGACATTACCTTGCATTTTGGCGACTTAACGCCCGACGACCATAAAGAGTTTGATGAATATCTATTAAATGGTGATCTCATCGTAACGAGAAGATTTTACAGCGACGGGAGCAAAGATAGCGGAAAGTACTTTGTATCTGCGCGAGTGAATAAAGAATTCGCAGAATGCCGCAGCGAGGAAAAAGCAACTGCGAAACGAGCGGCTTATAAAAAGCTTCAGGAGAAGTATTCGCTTCCGGACGTAAAAAGTGCCGACGAAATCGAAGGGCATCTCATTAACTGGGAAATAGCTAATCCGAATTCCGATGCGCTTGAGATAATAAAAACGTCTAGCTTTAAGGGGTGGACGAACGTTGCAAGCGGGAAGCTAAAGCAAAAAACGGATTTTATTTTAATTCGAGCCGTAGAAGATGCGACAGAAAACATTCAGGAAAATAAAAATTCACCCGTAAAAAATTTGGTCAATGCAATTGCTCGACAAGCGATAGAAAACAGCTCTGCGTTCAAGCAGTTTATAGACGAGGCTAACGCAAAAATAGCTGAACTTACAGATCCGGCTAAGGTACCGGTTCTCGCTGACATCAGTGGTCAATTAACCGGCATACTCACGCGTTACTACAAAGATTCGGAAATTAACGCCACGTGGGAGCCGATTACACAGATACAGCCAAATTTCCCGACAGCTACCCTCGAAATAATCGATAATGACTTTTCAAACTCTATTGATGGAGTTGGTCATGGGCTTCAAAGAGCGATCATCCTTACAGTCCTTCAATTTATGGCGCAGTATCAGGCCACGCAAAACAAAGAGGCCGAAATATTTGCTGAGCCTCAAAGTGACATAATTTTGGCGATAGAAGAGCCTGAAATATATCAGCACCCAATTAAGCAGCGGCTGTTTGCGAAACTCTTAAATCAATTGGCGCAGAGCTTTAATGAAAGCACAGGAATCAGAATACAGACGATTTACGTAACACATTCGCCGCTCATGATCTCCTTGTCGCAATGTGAAGCGATACGAATGGTGCGACGGGTCAAAACTGACAAGGGCAATAACGTTCTTCCAAGTGAAATTAGTTTAGCAGATTGTTCAAGAAAAATAGCCGTTCTTTCAGGGTTGCCACCTGAGCAGGCTTGGTCAGCGCATAATTTTGGAGCGAAGCTCCACATTTTCCGTCCAGAGATAGCGGAGGGTTTTTTCGGAAACCGGGTTGTGCTTGTTGAGGGAGTGGGAGATCAAGCTGTTTTGGAGGCGTGGTATAAGATCGCGGATCGCGATCCTCACGCCGAAGGAATAGTAATTGTAGGAGTTGGTGGGAAAAACAACTTAGCAAAAGTCATTACGGTTTTTGATGCACTTCAAATTCCCTGCTACTGGGTATTTGATAACGACAAAAGTAAGGGTGAAAACGAGGCTGACAGCATCGCCTCGAATCGACTTTTACAAAAATTGGCGGGTTGGACTGATGAGTCCTGCAGTGATTGGCCTGCAGGCGTTTTTGACGAATTTGCATCTTGGGATTGTAAGATTGAAAAATACGTTCGACTAAAAGCAGGTGCGGAGAAGTTCGACGCTGCGCGAGCAGAAATCGCTCAGAACTATAACGTCGACGCCAACCTTTCTCTAAAATTCCCTGCGTCGTCATCTGCGATATTGATACGCCTCCGTGAGGAAGGCGTAGTCTTTGATGAGCTTGATGGACTCATCGCGGCGATAGATAAACTCGTGGCATGACGCTTCCCGCAATTATTGAATAAAAAACCCCGGCATCGCTGCCGGGGTTTTGCATTTGGTATCGTTGAGCGAGATTCCGGGTCTGCGGAGCGGCATGAAGAATGCCGCACCGCGCCCGGAATGACGGCTTCTCTCAGAAGTCCGATGTCGCCCAAGCCGTAACGCAGAGGCATTGGGGCAGGTCCCTCCTTACCTGAACCCGCCGGTCACGTGCAGCGTTTCGCCGGTGATGTAGGACGCGCCTTCGGAGGCGAGGAAGGCGACGACCGAGGCGATCTCCTCGACCTTGCCGACGCGGCCCATCGGGGTGGCGGTTTCGATCCAGGTGCGCAGCTCGCCTTCATGGAAGCCTGCGGACTTCACGCCTTCGGTCACGATCATGCCGGGATTGACCGCGTTGACGCGGATCTTGCGCGCGGCCAGCTCCTTCGACAGCACCGAGGTGATCGCATCCACCGACGCCTTGGTCGCGGTGTAGACCGCCGAACCCGGCGGCGTGATGGTCGAGACGCCGGACGAGATGTTGACGATGCTGCCGCCGTTCGCGTTGAAGTGCTGCACGGCTTCCTGCGACACCAGCAGCAGACCCAGCACGTTCAGGTCGAAATGCTTGTGGAAGTGTTCCGGCGTGATGGCTTCAAGCGGGGCGAATTCGTAGACGCCGGCATTGTTGACCAGAATGTCGATCGGCCCGAGCGCCTTCACGGCCTCCGCGACCACGGACTTTGCGGCCTTGGCGTCCGACAGGTTGCCGTGAACGGCGACGGCCTTGCCGCCCTTGGCCTTGATCTTCGCCACCACATCGTCCGCGCCTTGCTTGCTCGACGCGTAGTTGACGGCGACGCTGGCGCCTTCCGCTGCGAGCTGAAGCGCGATTTCCGCGCCGATGCCCTTGGATGCGCCGGTGACCAGCGCGACCTTGCCTTCAAGTTTCTTTGTCATGATCGTTGTCCCTGACCTGTCTGTCCGATCCGTCTTCCGGACCTTTGGTTGTTTCAGTAGTTCGGAAGTATTGAACTATTGAACCAGATCAAGGGGCGGCCTATATTATTTTTATGGTGCAGTTCGTTCACCCCGCGAGGCAGGACATCACGCTGGCCGGCGTTCTCGCCGCGCTGGCCGATCCGGCGCGGCTGATGATCGTCAAGGGACTGATCGGCCAGAAGGATTGCATGTCATGTACGGCGGCGGCGCCGTGCCCGGACATGGCCAAGTCGACGCTGTCGAACCATTTCCGCGTGCTGCGCGAGGCGGGCCTGATCCACACCACCAAGCAGGGCGTCGAGCATCGCAACGCCGTGCGCGAGGCCGACATCAACGCGCGCTTTCCGGGCCTGCTGAAGACGATCCTCAAGCACGCGGACTGAAGGCTGGAGCGGGCGCGGCAAGAGCGGGTGCAAACAAAAACCCCGGCATCGCTGCCGGGGTTTCGCATTCTTGTCACTGCCTGAGGGGCGTGGATCAGAAATCCATGCCGCCCATGCCGCCGCCCGGCATCGCCGGAGCAGCCGCGCCGCCCTTCTTTGGCACTTCAGCGATCATCGCTTCGGTGGTGATCAGGAGCGAAGCAACCGAAGCCGCGTTCTGGATCGCCGCACGCACGACCTTGGTCGGGTCGATGATGCCCTTGGAGACGAGGTTGCCGTATTCGCCGGTCTGCGAGTCGAAGCCGTAGTGATACTGGTCCTTCTCGAGGATCTTGCCGACGATGACCGAGCCGTCTTCGCCAGCGTTGATGGCGATCTGGCGGGCCGGAGCGGAGAGCGCCTTGCGGACGATCTCGACGCCGGTCTTCTGGTCGTCGTTCTGGGTCTTGATGCGCTTGAGCTGTTCGGAAGCGCGGAGCAGGGCGACGCCGCCGCCCGGAACGATGCCTTCTTCCACAGCCGCACGGGTCGCATGCATCGCGTCATCAACGCGATCCTTGCGCTCCTTCACCTCAACCTCGGTCGCGCCGCCGACGCGGATCACCGCGACGCCGCCTGCGAGCTTGGCCAGACGCTCCTGGAGCTTCTCGCGGTCGTAGTCCGAAGTGGTTTCTTCGATCTGCGCCTTGATCTGCTGCACGCGGGCTTCGATGTCGGCCTTCTTGCCGGCGCCGTTGACGATGGTGGTGTTTTCCTTGTCGATCATCACCTTCTTGGCGCGGCCCAGCATGTTCAGGGTCACGTTCTCAAGCTTGATGCCGAGGTCTTCCGAGATCGCCTGGCCGCCGGTCAGGATCGCGATGTCCTGCAGCATGGCCTTGCGGCGGTCGCCGAAGCCGGGAGCCTTCACGGCTGCGACCTTGAGGCCGCCGCGCAGACGGTTCACGACGAGGGTGGCGAGCGCTTCGCCTTCGACGTCTTCCGCGACGATGACCAGCGGCTTGCCGGTCTGCACCACGGCTTCGAGCAGCGGGAGCAGCTCGTTCAGCGAGGAGAGCTTCTTCTCGTTGATCAGGATGTAGGCGTCGTCGAATTCAACGCGCATCTTGTCGGCGTTGGTGACGAAGTACGGCGAGATGTAGCCGCGGTCGAACTGCATGCCCTCAACAACGTCGAGTTCGGTGTCGAGCGACTTGGCTTCCTCAACGGTGATGACGCCTTCGTTGCCGACCTTCGCCATGGCCTTTGCGAGGAAGTCGCCGATTTCCTTGTCGCCGTTGGCCGAGATGGTGCCGACCTGGGCGATCTCGTCGTTCGACGTAACCTTCTTGGAGTTCTTGACGAGGTCTGCAACGACCGCTTCGACCGCGAGGTCGATGCCGCGCTTCAGATCCATCGGGTTCATGCCGGCGGCAACCGACTTGGCGCCTTCCTTCACGATGGCCTGGGCGAGAACGGTCGCGGTGGTGGTGCCGTCACCGGCGAGGTCCGCCGACTTCGAGGCCACTTCGCGGACCATCTGGGCGCCCATGTTCTCGAACTTGTCTTCAAGCTCGATGTCCTTGGCGACGGTGACGCCGTCCTTGGTGATGCGCGGAGCGCCGAACGACTTGTCGAGAACGACGTTGCGGCCCTTCGGACCGAGCGTTACCTTGACGGCGTTGGCGAGGATGTCGACGCCGCGCAGCATCTTGTCGCGGGCATCAACGCCGAATTTGACTTCTTTGGCTGACATGTTGGGTTTTCCTTAGGTGTCAGGAAGATTGAATTTTGGGTGGGAGAGGGCGCTCTTAAGCGGCCTTCTTCTTGGCGCTGCCATCGGTGATGACGCCCATGATGTCGCTTTCCTTCATGATCAGCACTTCCTGGCCGTCGATCTTGACCTCGGTGCCGGACCACTTGCCGAACAGGACGATGTCGCCGACGTTCAGGTCGATGGGGATCAGCTTGCCGGCCTCGTCGCGGCCGCCCGGACCCACCGACAGGATCTCGCCCTGGGAAGGCTTTTCCTTCGCGCTGTCCGGAATGATGATACCGCCTTTGGTCTTCTCTTCGGCGTCGATGCGCTTGACCACGACGCGGTCGTGAAGCGGACGGAATTTCATGCAGTCCTCCTAATGGATTGATAACGCTGTGTTTTTGCAAATTTAGCAGTCTGGGTAGGCGAGTGCTACCGCGACTGACACGGACATAGGCCGATGGCGGGTGCCGGGCAAGGGTCTGTAGCAGAAAATTTGGCACTCTGGTGTGACGGCTGCCAGATTCTTCTCCCGCATCATTAACCCGCAGCCGCCCGCTATCAGCAGTCCCGCGGCAATGCTGCTAGTGCCTTGATAGTTAACACTTTATTCAACTTTTGAGCTTGTGATTGGTTAACGTACTGCGTCATCTTTTCTTCATGCCGGGCATGGAGGTTGGCATGGTCTCGAAAACACCGGTCCCGCAGGGGACCGTCTCTGAGGACTTCAAGCGGCAACTCGCCGGTTACGGCCTGACGACGGCCGAAATTCTCTACCGGCGCCCCGATCACCGCTGGCTGCTGCAATCCTACGTCTGGCAGAACTACGATCTGTTCCCGAACTTTCCGGCGCTGAAGGACTTTCTCGCTTTCTGGCAGGAAAAGCTGGACGGGCCGCTGGTCTCGGTCACCGTCGCGCATTCCAAGCTGATCAAGCCGGCGGAGATCAAGGCGATCGACGGGGTGTTCCGGCTGCACTGACGGAACGTCGCGAGGCGAGTGCCCGCCGATCATTGTCGAGGCGGCGGGCAATGGCTAGTCTTCCCGAGCCGCGTTGCATCATGGATGCAGCGGGCCAAAAAAGGGGAGGCGCGCATGGTCAAAACAAGATCGACCAATACAAAATCCGCCAAGACAAAATCAGCCAAGACAAAATCGGCAGCAGCGGGATCAGACAAGCGGCTCAAAACCGCGGCCCGCTCCGCGGCTGTGAAAAAATCCGCGCCGCGCAAGAAGGCCGCCGCAGCATCCACGGCTCGCGCGAAGCCGAGCAAACTCCGCACGCCTGCCGCGCGCCGCGCATCGCCCAGACCAGCCCGTTCGAAGCAGCGCTTCGTTGTCAGCCATCACCGGGACGAGGATTTTCGCGCTGACGGCTTGCGCGCCTATGCACAATATCGCGACCTCGGCATCGCGAAGGGTACGCACGGACTGGCGCAGGCCCATGTCATCCGCCTGATCGGACCATGCGACCCCAAGGAAGTGTCCAAGCTCCACTTCCACGGCGTGGATTTTCAGATGGTTTACGTCCTCAAGGGATGGGTGAAGGCCTACTTTGAAGGGCAGGGCGAGATCACGATGAACGAGGGAAGCTGCTGGACGCAGCCTCCGCGCATCAAGCATTTCATCCGCGACTACTCCGACAATTGCGAGTTGCTCGAAGTGATCCTGCCTGCGGAATTCGAGACGGTCGAACTCACCGCGTAACGCGCGCTACGTCTGATTGCCGCAGGGTGGTGCGAACCGGCATCCCATGTCGTAAGTATCGGCGATGTTCGATGCCTACCTTCGCGCGTGGGAGTTGATCCCCGACGGCGCTCCCATTATCACCCGCGCGTCTCACCTGCTGCCGGTCCGGCAGCGCGGCGTCGCTGCCATGCTGAAGATCGCCGATCACGACGACGAGCGCATTGGCGGCGCAGTGATGCAATGGTGGAACGGCGAGGGCGCGGCGCGGGTGCTGGCCCGCGACGACATCGCAGTTCTGCTGGAGCGCGCGGAGGGCAGTCAGTCGCTGGCTTTGATGGCGCGCACCCGACGCGACGACGAAGCCACCAAAATTCTCTGTGACGTTGCGGCGCGGCTTCACAGCCCGAGATCATATCCGCCGCCGGGCCTGATAACCCTGTCGCAATGGTTTCGCGACCTCGGTCCCGCCGCGGCGAAACACGGCGGCATCCTCGTGAAAAGCGCCGAGGCGGCGCGAATGCTGCTGGCGGAGCCGCGCGATGTCTGTGTCCTGCATGGCGACCTGCACCATAACAATGTGCTGGATTTCGGCGCGCGGGGATGGCTGGCGATCGATCCCAAGCATCTGACCGGTGAGCGTGCGTTCGACTACGCGAACATCTTCACCAATCCCGACCTCGATCATCCGCAATGGCCGATCGCGACCATCCCGGAACGGTTCGCGCGCCGGCTGGAGATCGTCACAAAGGCCGCGAAGGTCGAACGCGCGCGGATGCTGCGCTGGATTTTGGCGTGGACCGGCTTGTCCGCGGCCTGGTATCTCGACGACGGTGATCCAGCGGAGGTCGATCTGCGGGTCGCGGAGCTGGCGTCAGCGGAATTGAACCGCTGACGCATATGTGTTGCCGTCAGCCCCGCCCGACGAACGGCATTTTGGTCGCCATGATGTTGAGGAACAGGGCGTTTGCATCGAGCGAACGCGTCGCCATGAACACGATGGCGTCGGCGACATTCTGCACATCCATGCGCGGCTCGACCATGGTGTCGCCGCGTGGCTGCAACACGCCGCCGGTCATGCGCTCGGTCATCTCGGTCGCGGCGTTGCCGATGTCGATCTGGCCACAGGCGATGTCATAGGCGCGGCCGTCGAGGGCGGTGGCGCGGGTGAGGCCGCTGATGGCGTGCTTGGTCGCGGTGTAGGGCGACGAGAACGGCCGCGGCGCATAGGCCGAGATCGAGCCGTTGTTGATGATGCGCCCGCCGCGCGGCGTCTGGTCCTTCATGATGCGGAACGCGTGCTGGGTGCAGAGGAACGGCGCGGTGAGGTTGGTCGCCACCGTGGTCTGCCACTGCTGGAGGCTGAGATCTTCCAGCGGCACCGGCGGCGTGCCGACGCCCGCGTTGTTGAACAGCACATCGAGACGGCCGAACGTGTCCATGGTCTTTGCGAACAGCGCCGCGATCGAGGCCGGATCGGTCATGTCGCTTGGCACGACGAGGCTCTTGCCCAGATCCTTGCCGGCCTTCGCGGTGTCTTCCAGCGCATCCTTGCGCCGTCCGGCCAGCACCACCGAGAACCCGGCCTTCATCAGCGCCAGCGACGAGGCGCGTCCGATTCCAGAGCCCGCACCGGTGACGATTGCGACTTTCATTGGTTTCTCCCTTTTTACGCCGCTGCCGCGGCTTGTTTTGATTTTTAGTATGGCAGGTGTCAGGTCTTCTGACCGTAAGGCGGACGGGGAATGCTCTGATGCGCGGCGCGCAGCGCCGCCGACCAGCGCGAGCGCAGATCATGGAAATACGGTTCGCCCGCCTCGATGCGATAGTTCACCTCGGCGTCGAGCACGTCGGGACGCACCAGCAGGATGTCGATCGGCATGCCGACGCCGAGATTGGAGCGCATGGTCGAGTCCATCGACACGAGGCCGACCTTGAGCGCGTCGTAGAGATCGACGTCGTAGGAGATCGCGCGGTCGAGCACCGGCTTGCCGTATTTGTGTTCACCGATCTGCAGGTAGGGCGTATCGGTGGTGCATTCGATGAAGTTGCCGGCGGTGTAGATCATGAACAGGCGCATCCGCGCGCCCTTGATCTGACCGCCGAACAGGAACGACACGTCGAACGAGATGTCTTCCGCGCGCAGCGCGTTGCCCTCGAGTTTGTGCACCTCGCGGATCGCCCGGCCGATCCGCTGAGCCGCCTGAAACATCGTCGGCGCATTCATCAGCGTCTCGACTTCGCCGGTGATCGGGTCTTCGAACCCCTCGTTCAGGGTCGAAATCACCGACTGGCTGATGGCGAGATTGCCCGCGGTGGCGATCGCCATGATGCGTTCGCCGGGGCTGCTGAAGACGTGCAGCTTGCGGAAGGTGGAGATGTTGTCGAGACCCGCATTGGTGCGGGTGTCGGCCATCATCACAAGGCCGTCACGAACCAGGATTCCGCAGCAATAGGTCATCACTACCATTCTCCAGACCGCGCATTTCTACGCGGCGGAGACGTGGGGGGCAACGGGAGATTGACAGGCTTAAGAAGCATGACAGTTGCCGTCATTGCGAGGAGCGCCAGCGACGAAGCAATCCATTTTCCGGCAGCAATATGGATTGCTTCGCTTCGCTCGCAATGACGCGAAACCGGAATCTCGCTCGCAATCAGCTCTGGCTCTGCCGCCCGGCCTGATCGACCCGCACGGCGACTTCGAGGGTTTCCGTGCCGCCGCCGTAGCGGGTGCCGCGCGCCGGAGCGGCACTCAGATAATCGAGCCCGACGGCGACCCGGACATGGGCATCGGTGGTGCAGATCGCATTCGCGGCGTCGAAGCCGACCCATCCAAGTCCTTCGACATAAGCTTCGGCCCAAGCATGTCCCGCATCCTGCGCGATCATGCCGTCCGAGCGCAGCAAGTGTCCCGAGATATAGCGGGCGGGGACCCCGGCACTGCGCGCGCAGGCGATGAAGATGTGCGCGTAATCCTGGCAGACGCCGCGCTTGAGCGCGAAGGCTTCGGGGGCGGATGTCCCGGCGTTGGTCGGATCGGTGTCGAACGTCATGTGATCGTTGATCTGAAGCATCAACGCATGGAGGAAGCCCAGCGTGTCGCCTGCCGCCTCAAGGTAGAGGTCGCTGGCGAACTTCGCCATCGCGGGATTGACCTCGGTCAGCGGGGTCGCGCGCAGGAACAGGCTCGGCGGAAACCGCTCGTCGGTGCCGCGCAGCACGCCGCCGGTATCGTGAGTCTCGATCAGGCCTTCGACATGGATGGTCAGGTCGGACAGCGCGCCATGGGTCAGCACATGCGTGACATTGCCGAACGCATCCTGATGCACGTCGAGGCGTGAATCGGTAGAGACGTCGATCTGCCAGTCGGCGACATACTGCCCGTCATGGCTGCCGGGCGTCATGCGCAAAATCTGGATCACGCCGGTGGCCGGCGGCTCGTAACGGTATGTCGTCGAGTGAGAAATCTTCAGGCGCATGGCGATGCCGCAGGTTCATGGGACGGGCGTCAATAACACAACGCTGTCATTGCTTCGCCGCAAATACGCATCGCAATGACGGGATGCAGCCCTGCATCCGGGGCAACTCAGATCAGATATTGTTTCGAGATGGTATCCCCCAGCCGGGCGTTGTCCGCAATGAATTCCTGGATGAATTCATGCAGGCCGCGCTGGAACAGATCATCCATGTGCGCATGTTCCAGCCGGTTGCGGACACCGCGCGCGTGGCGCTGGGCCGCGCCCTGTCGCCCGTAAGCGACGCCGATCTGGTCGAGATTGCGCACAAGATTGCCGTAGCAGCTCGCCAGCGAGCGCGGCAGCGATTCATTCAGGATCAGAAGATCGGCGATCAGCCACGGCTTCAACGTCTCGCGATACACCCAGTGATAGGCGGTGAGCGCCGAGACCGAGCGCAGGATCGAGGTCCACTGGTAATAATCGAGCGGGCCGCCGACATGTTCTTCCTCGGGCAGCAGAACGTGATACTTCACGTCGAGGATGCGCGCGGTGTTGTCGGCGCGTTCCAGATGCAGGCCGAGCCGCGAGAACCAGTAGGCGTCATTTCGCAGCATGGTGCGGTAGGCCGAGCCGTCGAAGCGCAGGGATGTCTCCTGCACGAAGCGCAGAAATTTGGTCAGGTCCTCGCGCGTCTTCGCGCCCCTGGGCCAGCAGGCATGCAGTTCGATCCATGCGCTGTTGATGGTGTCCCACATCTCGCTGGTGAGCGCGGTGCGTACCGAGCGTGAATTCAGCCGCGCGTTCTCGATACAGTTGCGGATCGAGGAGGGGTTGTCGGGCGAGAACGACAGGAAGTCGACGACGGTGCGCTCGTTCGCCTCGTCATGAAACTGATAGAAAATCTCGTCGATGCCCGCCGTGAGCAGCGCGGACTCCCATTCGTTGCTCTTGCCGACATAGGCGTCCGGGAGCGCGGTGGCGCGCAATGTCGCCTCGATGGTGCGCGCGAGATATTCCGCCCGTTCGACGTAGCGGGCGAGCCAGTAGAGACTTTCTGCGGTGCGCGACAGCATGTGTCAGTTTTTTCTCCCTCCCCCCTTGCGGGGGAGGGTTGGGGAGGGGGGACAAAGCCAGAGTTTCGTTCGCGCACCCCCACCCCCGACCAGCAGGGAGAGGTGCGCGCAGCATGCAAGCTCACACATCTGAAACGCGAGCACGTTACTCATTCCAAAATCCACGTGTCTTTGGTGCCGCCGCCCTGGCTGGAATTGACCACGAGCGAACCTTCCTTCAGCGCCACGCGCGTCAGCCCGCCGGGCACGACGGTGACATGATCCTTGCCGGTCAGCACGAACGGCCGCAGATCGACGTGACGCGGGGCGAGGCCGGACTCGGTGCAGGTCGGGCAGGTGGAGAGTGCCAGCGTCGGCTGGGCGATGAAGCCTTCCGGTTCTTTCATCAGCTTGGCGCGGAAGGCTTCGATTGCCTCCTTGGTTGCTGCCGGGCCGATCAGCATGCCGTAGCCGCCTGAGCCGTGGACCTCCTTGACGACGAGGTCCTTCAGGTTGTCGAGCACGTATTTCAGATCGTTCGGCTCGCGGCAGCGCCAGGTCGGCACGTTCTTCAGGATCGGCTCTTCGCCGAGATAGAATTTCACAATGTCCGGCATGTAGCTGTAGACCGCCTTGTCGTCGGCGATCCCGGTGCCGACAGCGTTGGCCAGCGTGATATTGCCGGCCATGTAAGCGGACATCAGGCCCGGAACGCCGAGCACGGAGTCGGGGCGGAAGGTGAGGGGGTCGAGGAAATCGTCATCGACGCGGCGATAGATCACATCGACCCGTTTCAGCCCCTCGGTGGTCCGCATGAACACTTCGTCGTTCTTGACGATCAGGTCGCGGCCTTCGACCAGTTCCACGCCGAGCTTGTCGGCCAGGAACGAGTGCTCGTAATAGGCCGAGTTGTAGATGCCCGGCGTCAGCAGTGCGATGGTCGGCTCGGTTTTCGAGGTGAGCGGCGCGACGGAGCGCAGCGCGGCCAGCAGTTCATCAGGATAATTTTCCACCGGCGCCACGCGATGGCGCGCGAACAGGTCCGGAAACAGCCGCATCATGATTTCGCGGTTTTCCAGCATGTAGGACACGCCGGACGGTGTCCGCGCATTATCTTCCAGCACATAGAAATTGTCGGCGTCGACGCGGACGATATCGATGCCGGCGATGTGGACATAGACATCGTGCGGAACGTCCTGGCCGTTCATCTCCGGCCGGAACACCGGGTTCTGAAAGATCAGGTCATCAGGGACGATCTTGGCGCGGAGAATGTCCCGGTTGTGATAGATGTCACCCAGGAACATGTTGAGCGCCTTCACGCGCTGCTTCAGCCCCTTTTCCATCGTCGTCCATTCCTTGCCGGACAGGATCCGGGGAATGACGTCGAACGGGATCAGCCGCTCGGTGGATTCCGCCTCGCCGTAGACGGCGAAGGTGATGCCGATCCGGCGGAATAACAGTTCCGCTTCCTGACGCCGGTATTCCAGCGCGTCCGGAGGGGTCTCCTTCAGCCAGAGGCTGAGCTCGTGGTAGGCGGAGCGAAGGTCTCCGCCGGTCCCATTCATTTCATCGAAGGCAACTGACATAAACCAGAACGCTTCTCTCTGCGGCGGGATACCAGATCCGCTGCTCAAACTGATGGTAGCAAGGCTTGGGCCAGCGCGATATGCATTGCCTGCGGGCAATTGGCGTGACCTTGCGTCGATCTGCCTGAAAAACGGGCGGGCGGTTGCCCAGGGATGCGGCAAAAGCTCGTGACTTCAATGCGTTGCGTACGCCAAGGTTCCGGGCGTACCGGTAGGATGGCCGGCACACCGGTTCGGGGACAGGTAGGAGAGTTAAGATGAGTGAGATCGTCACCGCCGGCATTCTCGTGATCGGCGATGAAATCCTGTCCGGGCGCACCAAGGACAAGAATATCGGCTTTATCGCCGAGTACCTGACCAACATCGGCATCGACCTGAAGGAAGTGCGGGTGGTCGCCGACGACGAGGACGCGATCATTTACGCGCTCGACTCGCTGCGCCAGCGTTACACCTATGTCTTCACCACCGGCGGGATCGGCCCGACCCACGACGACATCACCGCCGACAGCGTCGCCAAGGCGTTCGGGGTCAAGATCGATCACCACCCCGAGGTCGTCGCCCGGTTCGAGGAGCGCTTCGGCGCGGACCTGAATGAGGCCCGGCTGCGGATGGCGCGTATTCCGGACGGTGCGGAACTGATTTCCAGCGCGACCATCCTCGCACCCGGCTTCAAGATCGGCAATGTCATCGTCATGGCGGGTGTTCCGTCGATCATGCAGGCGATGATGGACATCGTCTCGCCCAAGCTGAAATCCGGTGTGCGGATGTTGTCGGAGTCGGTGCGCGCCAATGCGCGGGAAGGGGACATCGGCACGCCGCTGCGCGCGATTCAGGAAGCTCACCCCGACACCAGCATCGGCAGCTATCCGTTCCTCGACGAGAACGGCAAGCCGAACACCAATGTCGTGGTGCGCTCGCGCGACGAGGCCAAGCTGCGCGCGGCGATGACGGACGTCGAAGCCATGCTGGCAAACCTCAAGGTCGCCAAAATATGAGCGAGCGATTTTTCGAGGCCATCGCCGCGGGGAAGCTTCCGCCGCCGGAATGCGCCAGGACGCTGGGCCTTGAAATCATCGCTTACGATCTTGATGCGCATACCGTGGAACTGGCGTTCGACGGCAAGCCGGAGTTCGCCAATCCCATCGGCATCGTGCAGGGCGGTTTCCTGTCCGCGATGCTGGACGATTGCATGGGTCTTGCGTCCGCAACGATGATGAACGTTGGAGAGTTCGCGCCGACGCTCGCGCTCAATGTCCAGTTTCATCGTCCGGCGAAGATCGGCAAGCTCAAGGGCTTCGGACGCGTGACGATGCGCGGCAAGGAAATCTTCCATCTTGCCGGCGAACTGTTCCAGGATGACAAGCTGGTGGCGACCGCCAATGCGACGTCGCTGTTTCGTAAGATCGCGTTGTGATGGCGGGAGACCGTCAGGTCCGGGAGCGCACTCCCTCTCCTCGGCGGGGAGAGGGTTGGGGTGAGGGGGCTCGATTTATCGAGAGAGCGTACGCCCTCACCCGGATTGCTTCGCAATCCGACCTCTCCCCACGGGAGAGGTGAAAAGGAGATCCATAATGAGCGACGAGGCGCGCAAACCGTTTCCGGTGTCGTGGGACCAGTTTCACCGCGATGCGCGGGCGCTGGCATGGCGGCTGAGCGGGGCGGGGCCGTTTGAAGCCATGATCGCAGTCACGCGCGGCGGCCTTGTGCCAGCGGCGGTGATCGCGCGCGAACTCGGCATCCGCGTCATCGATACGCTGTGCGTGTCGAGCTACAGCCACACCTCGCAGGTGAGTGAACCGACAGTGCTGAAGGGTATCTCGGACGCGGTGGCGCGGCTCGGCGGCGGCACCGGCAAGGGGCTGCTGGTGGTCGAGGACCTCGTGGACACCGGCAAGACCGCGCGTATTGTGCGCGATCTGGTGCCGCAGGCGCATCTCGCTGCGGTCTACGCCAAACCGATGGGCAAGCCGCTGGTCGATACCTTCATCACCGAAGTCTCGCAGGACACCTGGATCTTCTTTCCGTGGGACACGGGGCTCTCGTTCCAGCCGCCGATCCGGGATGGGGCTGCGTAGAAGCGGTCGCAATCGTCATTGCGAGGAGCGGAGCGACGAAGCAATCTACTCTTTGTTGGTATCTTGAGGATGGATTGCTTCGCTTCGCTCGCAATGACGCGAACAGGCCGACCCGCGCGATCTTTTTCCGCGCTCGATCGTCATCACTGGGACAAGCCCGGCCGGGACGGCGCGGCGTAGTGCGGTGCAACGACCGAACACGCTGGAACCTCGCCGGTCGACCTCGTAATCTGCGATCATCGATGATCTGGATGTGGAGGATCGGGACCATGACCGGCAGCATGATCGAAAACAAACGCGCGTTCGACTCCTCCGATATCACCGCGCTGTCACATCTGTATCGCGGAGAGCTTTACCGCAGCACGGTCTGGCGCACGAGGCTCGATGCCACCACCAATTGGGCGGTCCTGACCACCGGCATTGCGCTGTCCCTGACGTTCAGCAGCGAGCATGCGTCGCCTCTGCCGCTGGTGCTGGTGGGGCTTCTGGTCGCCACGTTCCTGTTCATCGAAGCGCGGCGTTACCGTTTCTTCGATTTCTGGCGCATGCGGGCGCATGTGCTTGAAGTCCAGTTCTTCGGGCCCATTCTCAGGGGCGAGGGCGTTCAGACCGCGAACGGCTGGAACGAGATTCTCTATCAGGATTACAAGGCGCCCAACCTGCACATCAGTTACCTCGAGGCGGTCGGCCGGAGGCTTCGCAACAACTACTGCTGGATTTTCGCGATCCAGGTCACCGCCTATCTCGGAAAGCTTCTGATCCATCCGGAGCCCGTCGTCTCGCTGCACGAACTGTTCGCGCGGGCAACCGTCGGGCCGATCCCCGGCCAGCTTGTGCTGTTTGCCGGGCTGATCTTCCATGCGACATGGATCACCATCGCGCTGGTTACATATCGCAGCCGACGGGGCGCGGGGCGCGCGCGGCCGCCAACTCCTGAAAAGGATCGGTTGCTGGATCTGGCGCGCGGATAGTCACATGAAGCCCGGATTGCGCGGCATATACTGAGCCCAGTCGCCGACATTTCGCGTGGCCATCAGGACCATGGGCAATGTGATGCGCATCCGGCTTTCGGTGGCAATCTGAAGACATGCGTCGGCGGTACCGGGGATAAACGCCGAAACCTGCGGCGAGCCGCCCTCAAGCGCGAGGTTCAGCGCGGCTCTGAACGCGGGGCCAAGGCTTTCAGGCTTTGTCACCGCGAGAGGGCCGATATGACCGCTCGCGCTGACGTAGGCGTAGCCGAGGCACCTGTCCCCGTCGTGAAGGGTGACACCGCGCGTCGCGCTGTCGCTCATCAGAAACCGGTGGTGCTTTTCGCGTGAGACGCCGAGTGCAGCGATATCGATCTCCGCGAGAGCCCGTATCTGGGCGTCGGTCTGCTCCAGCGGAACGCAGACCGGCTGATCGCCCTGCAGCCGGCCCATCAGACGATCCCGTGCAACCGACATCATGTAGATCGGAAATCCCGGGAGCAGGCCATGCCGGATATAGAGACCTTGCGACACCGTGTTGAAGCTGAACGTGATCAGCGCCCTGCGGGTCGCACCGGCGGCCTGCGCGTGCGCGGCGGTGCGTCTGATCAGTTCATCACCGATGCCGGCGCCCTGACGATCAGGCGAGACAAACAACTGGGCGAGAAACCAAAGATCGCCGCAAACCCAGCTCCAGGCAAAGCCGACAATGTCATTGTTGTCTTCGGCGACCCACAGGCCGGCGGGATCGTCTCGCAGCGAGAACATCTGAAAGTGCGGGGGGTGGGGGCTGGCAATCGCGCCAAATCCGTGCCGCGCGGTCAGATCGTTGATGCTGCCGACCACCAGCGCATCGGCTCGCTCGAGATCTTGCGTCTGGGCGGGCCGATACACGATTGTCATGAGACCATCTCCGCTGTCGATGCCAGGTCTGTAAAAATTACCCCAGTTTCTGCCGCGCCAGCTTCGCGCCTGCGCCAAGCGCGCGCAGTTTCGCTTCGGCGATATCGCGCCGCATCGGGGCCATGCCGCAATTGGTCGTGGCCATGATGTTTTCTTTCGGCACGAACTTCATCACAGCCTCGATGGTCTTCACCACGTCATCGGGCGTTTCCACCACATCGCTGGCGACGTCGATCACGCCGGCCTGCACGATTTTGCCCTTGAGCAGCGCGAGCAGTTCCAGCGGCACATGCGAGTTACGGCACTCGATGGCGACCTGCTGGATCGGGCTCTTGTCGATGGCCGGGAAAATCTGCTCGTACTGCCGCCATTCGGCGCCGAGCGATTCCTTCCAGTCGGTGTTGGCCTTGATGCCGTAGCCGTAACAGATGTGAACCGCAGTCTTGCAGGTGAGGCCTGCAGCGGCGCGGGTCAGCGCCTCGATGCCCCAGTCGTTCACCTCATCCATGAAGACGTTGAAGGCGGGTTCGTCGAACTGGATCATGTCGACGCCGTCGGCCTGCAAGGCCTTGGCTTCCTGATTAAGAAGGTCAGCGAAGGCGAACGCCATCTTCACGCGATCGCCGTAATAGCTGTCGGAGAGGGTGTCGATGATGGTCATCGGACCGGGCAGGGTGAACTTCAGCTTGCGCGCGGTATGCGCCCGCGCGGCGCGCGCTTCATCCGCATGGACGCGGCCCTTGAGTTGTAGCGGCGCGACCACCTGCGGCACCATCGCCTTATAACGGTCCTTGCGGATTCCCATTTCGACCTTGTGGGCGAAATCGATCCCTTCGACGCGCTCGAGAAAGCCGTGGACGAAATGCTGCCGCGCCTGCTCGCCCTCGGTGACGAGATCGATGCCGGCGTCTTCCTGGATTTTCACCCAGAGCAGCGTCGCATCGCGCTTGGCGCTGGCCAGTTCCGCGCCCTTGAGCTTCCACGGCGCCCACAGCGTATTGGGCTCAGCCAGCCAGTCGGGCTTCGGCAGCGAACCTGCGATGGTCGTTTGAAACAGCATGGGCGCTTCTTTCTTATTGGTTGCACGCCTATCTGCCATGTCCGGGGCGTGGCATACAAGCCGTTCGCGCTTGCGGGATGGAATGTCACCGCGAGCGTGGGTAGGATCGCGCTTCGCTCCTCCGGCTGTTCCTCTTTTGCGGATACCTCATGATCGACCTCTTTTATGCGCCGACACCCAACGGGTGGAAAATCTCGATCATGCTGGAGGAACTAGGGCTGCCCTACAACGTGATCCCGGTGAACATCCGCACCGGCGACCAGTTCAAGCCCGAGTTTCTTGCGATCAGCCCGAACAACCGCATTCCGGCGATCATCGACCAGGCGCCTGCCGACGGCGGCGAGCCGATCCCGATGTTCGAGACCGGCGCGATCCTGATCTATCTCGCCGAAAAGACCGGCCGCTTCCTCCCGAAGGATGTGCGCGGGCGTTTCAAGGTCATTCAATGGGTGATGTGGCAGATGGGCGGGCTCGGCCCGATGCTCGGCCAGCACGGCCACTTTGCGCTGTACGCGCCCGAGAAGATTCCCTATGCCATCGAGCGCTACCGCGACGAGGCCGCGCGGCTTTATGCCGTGCTCGACCGGCAGCTTGGCCGGACCGGCGCTTATGTCGCGGGCGAGGAGTATTCCATCGCCGACATCGCCTGCTTTCCGTGGACCATGACCCACAAGGCGCAGGGTTTCACCTTCGACGACTTTCCGAACCTCAAGCGCTGGTATGCGGCGGTGCGCGCGCGGCCGGAGGTGCAGAAGGGGCTCTCCGTCGGCAAGTTCGACAAGACGCCGTTCACCGAGGAGCAGCGCAAGAACATGTTCGGCAAGACAGCGCAGCAGGCGCAGTAACAGGGATTCGTCATTGCGAGCGAAGCGAAGCAATCCATACCGGTTGAGCCTGAAGTAATGGATTGCTTCGTCGCTACGCTCCTCGCAATGACGGCAGGCCAAACGCGTAACTAATAAGGAAACGCCATCATGATCGAGTTCTTCTTCGACTGCTCCAGCCCGTGGACCTATCTCGCGTTCACCAACATCCAGCCGATGGCGAAGGAGCTTGGCGCGCCGATCACATGGCGGCCGATTCTGGTCGGCGGCATCTTCAACACCGTCAACAAGGCGATGTACGAGACGCGCGCCAATCCGGTGCCGGCCAAGCAAGCTTATACCGCGAAGGACATGCAGGACTGGGCCCGGCTCGCCGGCATCAAGATCACCATGCCGCCGACGGTGTTTCCGGTGAATGCGGTCAAGTCGATGCGCGGATGTATCTGGGTGCAACAGCAGCACCCGGACAAGCTGGTGCCGTTCGCAACCTCGGTGTTCGAATCGTACTGGGGCGACGATCAGGACATCTCGAAGGACGACGTGCTCACAAAGATCTGCGAGCGCGTCGGCATTGATCCGGCAAAGTTCTTCGCAGGGATCGGCGAGCAGTCCGTCAAGGATCAGCTCAAGGCCAACACCGATGAGGCGATCGCGCGCGGCGCATTCGGCTCGCCGACGATCTATCTCGACAAGACCGACATGTATTTCGGCAACGACCGCCTGCCGCTGATCCACGCCAAGCTGCTCGAGATGAAGGCGACGGCGTAACTGCTGTTGTCCTGGCGGATGGTACGGATCAGGACGCGGGCGTGATGCGCTCCCTCTCCCCGTCGGGGAGAGGGGTGGGGTGAGGGGGCTGGATGCCTGAAATGAAATTCGAACCCCCTCACCCGGATTGCTGCGCAATCCGACCTCTCCCCCGCGGGGAGAGGTGAAGCACATCGCATCGTTATTGCAGATAAGGATCAATTGAATGCCGCGCGCCGTTGTCTGCCGCGAACTGGGGCCGCCTGAATCGCTGAAGCTCGAAGATATTCCGCGCGCCGATCTCTCGCCGGGGCAGGTGCGTGTGGCCATTCATGCAGCCGGGTTGAATTTCCCCGACATCCTGATGGCGGCGGGAGAGTATCAGCTCAAGCCGCCGCTGCCGTTCACGCCGGGGATGGAAGCGGCCGGCGAGGTGATCGAGATCGCGGGTGCAGATGGCATCAATGTCGGCGACAAGGTCATCGTGAAGGCGCGGTTCGGCTGCTATGCCGACGAGATCGTTGTAACGCCCGATCAGCTCGTGCCGCTGCCCGCGGCGTTCGACTACGCGCAGGGCGCGGCCTTCTTCGCCGCGCACGGCACGGCCTGGCATGCGCTGAAAGATCGCGCGCAGATCCAGCCGGGTGAGGTGCTGCTCGTGCATGGCGCGGGCGGCGGCGTCGGGCTGGCTGCGGTCGAACTCGGCAAGGTGTTCGGCGCAATGGTCATTGCGTGCGCGTCAAGCGAGGAGAAGCTCGCGGTCGCGCAGCAGCGCGGCGCGGATCATGGCGTGCTCTATGGCCGCGAGCCGTTCAAGGATGCGGTGAAACGCATCACCGAAGGACGCGGCGTCGACGTGGTGTTCGATCCGGTGGGCGGACAAATTTTCGAGGACAGCCTGCGCTGCATTGCGTGGGGCGCGCGGCTGCTGGTGATCGGCTTCACCGGCGGCGTCGGCGTCGCGAAAACCAATCTGGTGCTGATCAAGGGCGCGAGCGTGCTCGGCGTGCGCGCGGGCGAGGCGGTGCGCAAGAAGCCCGCGCTGAATGTCGCGCGAATGGCAGATCTCACGCGCCTTGCGAACGAGCGCCGCATCAGTCCGAACATCTCGCACCGCCTGCCGCTGGAAGATTATGCGGCGGCGATGCGATTGCTGATGGACCGCCGCGCGATAGGGCGCGTGGTGCTGACGATGCGGTAGGCTACTTACTTGTACTCCCGCTCGGTCCACCACGGGAAATACGACGGCATGTCCTTCGACACGGTCTGTGCGAATTTCGCCGGGCGCTTTTCGAGGAACGACATCACGCCTTCGCGCACGTCGGCGGACTGGCCGCGCGAATAGATGCCGCGGCTGTCGACCTTGTGGGCCTCCATCGGATCGTCCGCGCCCAGCATGCGCCACATCTGCTGGCGGATCAGCGCGATCGACACCGGCGCGGCGTTCTCCACGATCTCGCGCGCGATGGCGCGGGCCGTGGTGATTAACTCATCCGCGGGCACCACCTTGCTGACGAGGCGGCCGGCGAGGGCTTCATCGGCGGGAAACACGCGGCCCGAATAGCACCATTCCAGCGCCTGCGAGATGCCGACAATGCGCGGCAGGAACCAGCTCGATGCCGCTTCCGGCACGATGCCGCGCCGGGCGAACACGAAGCCGAACCGCGCATCGACCGAGGCGATGCGAATGTCCATCGGAAGCTGCATGGTGACGCCGATGCCGACCGCCGCGCCGTTGATCGCGCCGATCACCGGCTTGAGGCACTTGAAGATGCGGAGCGTCACACGCCCGCCGCCGTCGCGCACCGCATCGTCGCTCCATTCGACTTCGCCGTTCGGGCGCAGCGGCGCAGTCTTGCGATCGGACCGTGCGGCCCGGTCAAATGTCGCGCCGCCTTCCGAAAGATCAGCGCCCGCGCAGAACGCGCGTCCCGCGCCGGTCACGATGATAGCGCGGACGTTATCGTCGGCGTCGGCGGCATCGAAGGCCGCGATCAGTTCGTCCATCATGACATGCGTGAACGCATTCATCTTGTCCGGACGGTTCAGCGTGATGGTCAGAATGTGGTCCTGAACCTCGTATTTGATCTGCTGATAAGCCATCGACGCTTTCTCTCCCGCTGGTTTCTTTTTGTTAATGCCGTTTGAAGGGCCATCCTAGCGCGTCTCCTCAAGTGCTGGCAATTTACGCAGACGGGACGGCACTATGCGATGGACGTTTTAAACAGCGGGGCTTAGCTTTGCTCCGATCGGGATGGAGACCGGAATGCGCGCGGTTCTTGAACATTGCGTCGGAGGGCAGGAAACGTCGCTTCCTGCCGATGCGCTGCTGATCCGGGAAGGAGAGACCACCGGGCGGCTTTATGTTCTGCTGAGCGGCCGGCTCGATGTTCTGAAGGGCGAAACGGTGGTCGCCACCGTCACCCAGCCCGGCGCCATCCTCGGCGAGATGTCGGTGCTGCTGGGCCAGCCGCATACCGCAACGGTGCGCGCCACGGTGGCCTCGACGGTTTATCAGTTCGATGACGCCGCCGCGTTCCTGCGCGCACAACCTGCGGTCGCACTTCTTGTCGCGCAGCTTCTCGCGCACCGTCTCAATGCGGCGACGACATATCTCGCCGACATCAAGCGCCAGTATGCCGATCACGGGAATCATCTGGCGATGGTCGGCGATGTGCTCGAAAGCCTCGTCAACCTGTCTCCGGGCGCGGCGTCGCCGGGATCGGACCGCCAGCCTGAGCGGCTGCCGGACTCCCGGCTGTAAGCCAATCCGGAAATGCATTGAGATTCTCCGCAGGCCGCCGCAGCGGCTTGCCGAGATCGATCGATTGTTCGCCTGCCGCCGAAAACCAGTAGGCCCTGTCGTGATCCAGATCGAGCACGATATGCGCGGGCGTCGGCCCGAACTGTTGCCCCATGTTGAAGACCCAGGTGCCGCCGATCTGGTCGAACCATGAGCCGTCCTTGACGAACGGTGACTGGTGCACATGGCCCGACAGCACGATGTCCGGCTTGTAGCTTTCGATCCATTGCACCAGTTCGGCGTCGCCGAACGTGCGCGCGCCGCCCCAACTCGTCGGCGAGTTCGCGGCCGGCGCGTGATGAATCCAGATCCAGCGGCCGCGATGCGCCGCGGCGGCTTCCTCAAGCTGCATGCCGATCTGCTCTTTGACGCGGGGCCCGTCCCACCACGGGCAGATCGTGAAGAAGGTATCGCCGATGGTCAGGCTCTCGCCGTCATGGGCGATCCCAAGGCCGCCGAGATCGCCGATCCAGCGCGAGATTCGCTCGCCCGCTTCGTCGCGCTCATCGAGATCGTGATTCCCCGAGCACAGGATCACGCGTGTCTTGCTGGCGAGCCGTTCGAGATATTTCCGCACCACCACGATCTGGGCGCGGAAATCGACAATCGATCCGATATCGAGCGCGTCGCCTGCGATGATCACCACATCGAACCGCGGTGCGATGCCGAGCACCCAGTCGAACTGCGGCAAGGCGTAATGCAGGTCGGCAACCACGAGGCAGCGCATGACGAATCACACCCTTAATTCCAGTTCGCGAAAGCTCCTGAAGGCGCTGTTCGCGACGATCCGTCCGGCCCGGCATTTGTACCGTCAAACGCGAGCCGTGCAAATCGGCGGTGTGAAATTCGGCCGGTCTTTTCGCCGCATGACATGCGATTGAGGCCTGCCATGCCTATGTTTTTTGCATTCGCGCGCGCCGGAGCGGCGTTGCGGAGAGCGTTTCAGAGCGCTCGATCATCGATTCCGGGTGCCCGGATTCCGGCGATATTGTCCACGGCACGCGCATTTTACGTCACAAACCGGGCTTTCAGCCGCACCCCGCGCGATGTTACAACCCGCGCGCGCGGACGTGGCGGAATTGGTAGACGCAAGGGACTTAAAATCCCTCGATGGCAACGTCGTGCGGGTTCGATTCCCGCCGTCCGCACCAAGACAAATCGATGATGCTTTCGAAGAAGCGATGTTTTCGGGATACCAACGTGTTTTTTAGAATTGCCGGACGTGCTGCATTCCTTACCCCAGGTCTTTTTGCCTCAAGTTTGCTGGCTTCAAGTGTTTCCTTCGCTCAAGAAACGTCCTGGCCGGCGGCGCTGGTCTGTCAGGCGAGCGTGCAATCCTATTTCAACCTGCCGCAGCCGCCGCGCCAGATCGATGAAAGTTTCGGCTGGCTGATTTTCAGAAGCTCGCTGGGCGGCGTCTATGACTGCAAGGTGTGGGGCAGCTCCGTTTCGCTGAAATGGAAAAGTCACAACGGCACCATGAGCAACAGCAGAACTGAGGTCGATGCGAATGGCCCGGTGCTGACCGTTCGTCCCGGCGGAACAGGACAGTGGCGATTTCGCCGCGTCGCCGACGGATATGGTTTGTTAAACGGGGGCGGGCGTCGTTAAGTACGGCGCGGGGGATTCTCCTGAACCGGCCGAGGGACTGACAATGGTGGACAAGCAAGCCCTGCGCGAAGAAACCGAGCGGCTGGTGCGCGAGGCGATGGAGCGCAAGGCCCTTGTGGTCAAGCAGGGCAACACGCGCTTCGAGGCCACCTGCGGCAAGTGCGGCAAGGCCAACCGCGTTCTGGCCGCGAAAGGCACCAAGCGCGCGGCGTTCGTCTGCAAGGAATGCGGCCACAAGCAGGAAACGCTTTGATTGCGTTGCCGCCGTTTACCGCTCACCACAAATTCAACACGAAGACCCGCAACACGACGCATATGAAAAACGAGTGGATGGTTGAAGGCCTGAACCGCGATCCTGTGCTGCGTCCCGCAGCGGGCGGATGGCGTCCTGTTCTGCGCATCGCGGGTCTTGCCGCGCTGGCGGTCAGCCTCGGTGCCTGCGCCAGCGGCGGGGCCGGCTCGCCTTTCGGGTCGAGTGTTTTCGTCGATCCCGCCAAGTACGAGCTCTACAACTGCGAGCAGCTCGTCTCCACCCGCAGGGATGTGAACAACCGCGTGGTCGAGCTGGAAGGGCTGATGGCGAAAGCGGAGTCCGGGGCAGGCGGTGCGCTGGTCTCGGGTCTGGCGTATCAGACGGACTACCGCGCCCAGCGCGCGCAACGCGACGACCTCGATGCGAGAATTGCGCGCGACAATTGCAGCACCGAGATTCCCAGGCCCGCAGCTCCGGCGGCGCCGCCCAAGCGCAAGCGCTGATCCAGCCAGCGGCGCATCACGGCATCCGCCAGTCGTAGATCCAGTCCTGCCGGGACAGCAGCCGCGATCCGCCCAGCACCCTGATGACCTGATCGCGCGCGAAGCCGACCGGCCCGCCGAGATGATAGGTCCGGCCGTTCTTGCGCGCCGTGCGCTGCGTCCGGGTCACGCGCGGCGCGCGCAGGCGGGCGTATTCGGCGAATGCCGCCGTCGGATTGGCGGGTGAGCTTTCAAGACATTTCGCAATCACCGCAGCGTCCTCGATGGCCATGCCAGCGCCCTGCGCGGCGAATGGCAGCATGGCGTGGGAGGCATCGCCGAGCAGTGCGATCGGCCCCTTGTTCCAGACGCCGCCGTCGCGCACGGCGAACAGCGCCCATTTGCGCCAGCCGTCGACCGCGCCGATCATCATGCGCGCGGCGATCGGCCATCGCGGCGCCGAGAATTGGTTGGCGATCTCGACCACATCGCCGGGCTCGCTCCAGCCCGGCCTGTTCCATTTGCCCGAGATGATCGCCACCACGTTGATGCGCTTGCCGCCCGACATCGGATAGGCGACCAGATGCGCGTTCGTGCCCATCCAGAGTTGCACGCGCTGCGTATTGAATCCGCGCGGCAGTTGCGTGGCGTCCACCGTGCCGCGCCATGCGATGCTGCCCGTGAACTGCGGCTGCGCTTCGGGGAAGATCTGATGCCGTACGCTGGACCAGACGCCGTCGGCGCCGATCAGCGCCAGCGCCTGCTCCTGCTGCCGCGCCGTGCCCCGCCGCTGAACAACGGTGACGCCCTTCGGATAGACGGCGACGTCCTCGAACTGTGCGCCGAGCCGCAGGTCGATGTCGGGATGGCCGGTGACGCGGGCCAGAAGCGCCGATTGCAGATCGGCCCGGCGGACGATCCAGTAGGGTGCGCCATAGCGCAGCGCTGCGGCCTCGCCGAGGGGGACCCGCCCGATTTCCTTCCCGGTGCGGGCGGTCATGATGCTGATCGAGTCGGGTACGATCATATGCGGCGCAAGAAGCGGCTCAAGGCCGAGATCGATCAGGATGCGGCTGGCGTTGGGGGACAGTTGCAGCCCGGCGCCGGCCTCTTCAAGTTTCGCGGCGCGCTCAAGAACGATGACGCGAAAACCGCGCTGCGCGAGTGCCAGCGCGGTTGTCAGTCCGCCAATACCCGCACCAGCGACAACGATGGTGCGTGAGTCAGCCACAGGTTTTTAGGCGACTTTGTCTTTCACGACGCATTCCGGAGGACGCGCCTGTCCGGCCTTCAGATCGGCGGCATAGCGGTACAGCGTCGAGCAGTAGGGGCAGATGATCTCGTTGTCATCGCCGAGATCGAGAAAGACATGCGGATGATCGAACGGGGGATTGGCGCCCACGCACATGAACTCCCGAGAGCCGATTTCGATGATGGCCACGCCCGCATCGTTATGAAAGTGAGGGACGACGTGATCCGCCATAACAGTTCTACCCCAATCCTGGTCTTGTGCGTCTTTACCCATACCCCAGCACGCGCAGCGACGACGCAGCCGCTGCTTTGCAGCATACCGAGCGATACAGCTTATTCCTAGATTGCGGCATCGGATTCGTCCAATTCGCCGCATGACTTAGCGTGTGAATTCGACACAATCTTGCCGTCTTGGGAAAGCCCTTCTTTCGTTGGGGAGGTTGTGTCCGAAAAACGGCACACCATGTCATCGGCCAGTCATGGGTCTGCCGGACCCATAGGCATGGCAAGGGGTTATCAGTTCGCGATGAAGGCCACCTGAGATGAAAGCCACCTGGCGCATCGGTTTGACCCTCGCGGGTGCGGCTGCTTCGGCGGCGGCATTTGCCGCGCTGTGGCCTCATGCGCGCGAGGCCTCGGCATTGCTGCTGGCCCAGGACAACCCGGCGCGGCTGGCCGATATCCAGGTCAATTCCGCCTTGCGAACGCATGCCGATGCCCTCGGACAGGGCGCAGCCCAGGCGCTCGATGACAACGACGCGGATCTGGCGAAAAGTTTTACCGATCTGGCACAGGACAGGGGTGTCCCGCTGCCGCCCGGACTGGCCGCGCGTGTCGATGCCGCGGTCGCCGATGAGAACTCCACCACAAGCGTGGCGAGACGCTTTGCCACAGGTCTGGTGATCGGCGAAGCGGATGATGTCGCGAGCCTCGCAGGCACCGTCGCGGGCGATCTGTTCGTGTTCGGCGACATCCGCGATGTGGTGCGGGAGGGCAAGCGGCTTGCGATGGGCGAGAACGCCGATCAGTTGGTGCTCGGGCTTGCGAGTGTCGGCCTTGTGGTGACGGCGGCGACTTACGTTTCGGTCGGCGGTGCGACGCCGGTTCGCGCCGGGCTGTCGATGGTGAAGGATGCGCGCAAGGTCGGCCGGCTCGGCGCGGGCCTCACCGAATGGGCGGGACGTTCGGCGCGCGGCGTTGTCGATGCGCCGATGCTGCAGCAGGCGGTCGCAAGCGCATCGATCGCGCGCCCTGGCCAGACCATCAGCGCAGTGAAGGCCGCGTTCAAGGCGGAGAAGGCGGGCGCTCTGGTTCGTCTCGCCAAGGATGTCGGACGCGTCAGCGAAAAGGCGGGCACCAAAGGCGCGCTCGATGTGCTGCGCATTGCCGACGGCCCGAAGGATGTCGCGCGGGCCGCGCGCCTTGCGGAATCCAAAGGCAGCCGGACCCGCGCCATCGTGAAGATTCTCGGGCGCGGCGCGCTGCTGCTGACCGCTGGCGCATTCAATCTGGCATGGTGGGTGTTCGCCGCATTGCTGGCACTGTTCGGGTTTATCACCTCGATCAAGGCAACGACCGAGCGGCTCACGCTGTCATGGATTCAACGTTCCAAACTCAAACGTGTGCGGCGCGAACTTGCCGCGGTCCAGGCGCGGCTCGCAATATGAAATGCGCTGCACCGTCATTGCGAACGAAGCGAAGCAATCCAGAGCAAAAGGTTGGACTTCTTCGTCGCTGTCGCTCCTCGCAATGACGAGGGGGCGCGCGCTAGTCTTGCGCGTCACATCAGGGTAAAGTGGACCTCCGCCATCCACAAATCGTCTTCAATCAAAGTTATGGACTGTCCGATGCCGAGTTTTCACAACGGCTCCGTCGAAATTGCGTATCTCGATGAAGGCGAGGGAGATCCGATCGTTCTCGTTCACGGGTTTGCATCCAGCAAAAACATGAACTGGATTTATCCGGGGTGGGTTTCAACCCTGACCAAGGCGGGACGGCGGGTCATTGCGCTCGACCATCGCGGTCATGGCGAGTCGACGAAACTTTACGATCCCGAGGATTATCACATCGGCACCATGGCCGGTGATGTGAGCGGGTTGATGGATCATCTGAACATCGAACGAGCGGACATGATGGGCTACTCGATGGGCGGGCGCATCACTGCTTACCTCGCCGAGCGCAGCCCGGAGCGTCTGGGCAAGGCGATCCTTGGCGGCATCGGCATGGGCCTGATCGAGGATATCGGCCGGCCCGGCGAGAATGTTGCAGAGGCACTGGAAGCGGCATCGCTCGATGACGTCACCGATCCCGTCGGCCGGACGTTTCGTACCTTTGCAGATCAGACCCGCTCGGATCGCAGGGCGCTCGCGGCCTGTATGCGCGGCTCCCGGCGGCTGATGACGCGCGAGGAAGCAGCCGCGATTACCGTTCCCACACTGATCGCGGTGGGCACGACCGACGACATCGCAGGCTCCGCATCCCGGCTTGCGGACGTCATTCCCGGGTCGCAAGTGCTTGATATTCCAAACCGCGATCACATGCGCGCGGTCGGTGACCGCGTTTACAAGGACGGCGTTCTGGAGTTCCTTGCAAAGCGGCCATGACATACGCCTGAGAAGCAGGGTTGTAGATAATTATTCTACGAACGCGGGAGATAATTATTCCAACGTCAACCTTGGCAAGTGTTGCGGCCTTTCAACTTCCCATTATGTGGTAATATCTCCTCAGCGCTCATCAGCCGGATACTGCACCATGGCCAAGCCTCAACTTGATACCAAGTCGGCCCTTTTGACCGTCGATCCGGTCTGGACCCGCATCCGGGCCGAGGCTGAAGAGATTGTGCAGCGCGAGCCGGAACTCGCGACCTTCATCTATTCAACCGTGCTGCATCACGACCGGCTCGAGGATGCGGTGGTGCATCGTATCGCCGAGCGTCTCGATCATTCGGCGCTGTCCGGCGACCTGATCCGTCAGGCCTACAACGACGCGCTCGAGGCCGAGCCCGATCTCGGCAACGCATTCCGTGCCGATCTTGTTGCGGTATTCGATCGCGACCCAGCGACATCGCGCTTCATCGATCCGCTGCTCTACTTCAAGGGCTTCCATGCCCTTCAGGCGCATCGTCTCGCGCACTGGCTCTACAACAACAGCCGCAAGGATTTCGCCTACTACATCCAGAGCCGCGCGTCGGCGGAATTCCAGACGGATATCAATCCCGCAGCGAAGATCGGCCGCGGGATCTTCCTCGATCACGCCACCGGCCTTGTGGTCGGCGAGACCGCAGTGATCGAGGACAACGTGTCGATCCTGCATGGTGTCACCCTCGGCGGCACCGGCAAGGAGAACGAGGATCGTCATCCGAAAATCCGCCACGGCGTGATGATCGGCGCGGGCGCGAAGATCCTCGGCAACATCGAGATCGGACATTGCGCGCGCATCGCGGCAGGTTCGGTGGTGGTGAAGCCGGTTCCGAACAACGTCACCGTTGCGGGCGTGCCGGCGAAGATCGTCGGCGAGGCCGGATGCGCCGAGCCGTCGCGCACCATGAACCAGATGCTCAACGCCTTCGGCAACTGACGAAATCCCTGCGCTGATCGTGCAATCCGTTCGCAGGACGGCGGCGCATTTTTAGAAAATGCACGCTGGCGGTCTGCGCCGGATCGTTTTAAAGCTATCGCCAACAATCACTGTTCAGTTGGAGAAGCGCCCGTGGACGTTACGGAAGTCAGAAAGCTCGACGCCTATCTCAAGCGTCTGTTCGGCAATCCCAAAATCCGCGTTGTGCCGCGCCCCAAGAAGGACGACTCGGCCGAGGTCTATATCGGTGAGGAGTTCATCGGCGTGCTGTTCGTCGATGACGAGGACGATGATCGGTCCTACCAGTTCCAGATGGCGATCCTCGAAACCGACATCGAGGAAGAGGTCTGATTCAGTCGCATCGTGAATTGGCTTGAATTAAAGATCGTCATGCCCGGCCTTGTGCCGGGCATCCACGTCTTTGGAACAAGCAAGACGTGGATGGCCGGGACGAGCCCGGCCATGACGGCGTCAAATTTGCTCAGCCGTGCGGCCTGCGCATTCTGATGATGATCTGATCCATTGCGCCCGCGACGTCGCGCCATTTCGACAGCCAGTCGCGCGGAAACCTGAACGTCAAATCCGCCCCCTCGATACGACGCTCGGCAAGGCACATGCCGGGCGTTTTCGCATCGCGCGTGCAGCGCGCGATGATCTGCGGCGTTGAAGCGTAAACCAGATCCTCGTTCGCGTAGGGCGTGTTGTCGCGGAACGGCCGGATGCTCAAGCCGTCCTGAATGCTTCCGGCATTCTGATCGAGATAGCGCGGATAGATCGTCCGCGTCCGATCGTCCGGCGAGAGCGCATCGTGATGCGCCGCGATCGACAGGAAGATGCGGTCGATCTCGGGCAGATTGTCCTCGACCGTTTCCGCGCTCACAGGCTGCCGCGCCTCGGGCGCTTCAAGCGACGGATAGGCGAAGTTGAGATCGACGCGTTCCTGCGGGCCGGTCCGCTTCTGCACCTTCACGCGGATCGCCTGGGTCGGCACGTTGAACAGCGTGTTGCCGATGCTGATCGGCAGGCGCGACGGATCGCCGGCCTTCTCGACACCCCAGGTCGGCCACAGCAGATAAGCCACCACACCGACGGCGCAGGCGCCGATCACGCCCATGATCAGGAACGGCACAAAGTGTCCGCGCTGGGCGCGCCGCGCGGGAGCCGGTCGGGGCGTTGCCGAAGAATACAGAGCCATGAGCAGAAGACAGACGTTCCAGGAGGTGGCTCGCCAGGCGAGCGCCGAATCGCGGCGATTATGCCATGCGCCGGGAGATTTCCTCCCGGGTTCCGTGCGGGCGGACCCTGTCCGAGCCATGCGTCCGGGGCCGAACGCCGCCGCGGTGTTAACCTTTTTTTAAGGATAAAGTGGCGGGCACGGCGGCATTTTGCGAAGCCTAGGGACGAGCCAGCCGGCACTGCGGATCGCAGGACACCGGTGTGTGCATCGAATTGTTCTCGTGCGTTGTGAGTCCCGACGGATGTCGCCTGAAGCCCTCAATTCCTTCTTCGCCATTTTCATTGGATTTGCGCTTGCGGGGGCGCTGACCAGCGGCTTTCAGGCTTTCATGGAAAAGCCTCCCGGTTTCGGATTGCTGATGCAGGAGGCGAGCGCGAAGGCTTTCGCCGCCGTGCCGTTTCTGGTGTTCGCGGCCCCCTTCATCATCATGCGCAATACCGTGCGCGGCCGCACGATCGAAGGCCGACGGGTTCAGTTCGTCGCGATGGCCACCGTCATCGCCGGATTCTGGAGCATGATGTCCGGCACGTTCGTCCTGATGCTGCTGGAAACCGCCGGCATCATCGCCTGATTTCCAGCCGTTCCCACACTCGCCAGACCCTGTTTATTCGTGGCATGGTCGCTCCGGATTTTCCGCGTTCGATCTGAAGCGCGTTACTGGAGACGACAAGAGAATGGCGATCTACGAACTCGACGGGCGCGCGCCCGAACTTCCTGCCGACGGACAATACTTCATCGCCGAGACCGCGACGGTGATCGGCAACGTGCGCCTGAAGACCAACGCCAGCGTCTGGTTCGGTTCGGTGCTGCGCGGTGACAACGAGCTGATCGAGATCGGCGAAGGCTCCAATGTGCAGGACAACTGCACCTTTCACACCGATCCCGGATTTCCGCTGACCATCGGCAAGAACTGCACCATTGGTCACAACGTGATCCTGCACGGCTGCACCATCGAGGACGGCGCGCTGATCGGCATGGGCGCGATCATCATGAATGGCGCGCGCATCGGCAAGGGCTGCATCGTCGGCGCGGGTTCGGTCATCACCGAAGGCAAGACATTCGAGGATCGTGCGCTCGTGATCGGCGCACCGGCACGTGCGATCAAGACGCTGACGCTGGAGCAGGTCACCGCCATGACCTACGGCGCCGCGCACTACGTGCACAACGGCAAGCGCTTCAAGGCAGGCCTGAAGAAGATCGGGTGAGCTGGCGCTGCGCTTTTGCCTTTACGGACGTTTCGTTTTCAGACGGGTGAGCACCGGAAGTGTCCTCGCGCATCAGACCTTTCGCGTCGGCGATCGCCTTGGCCGCCTCACGCCGGCTCGCGCATTTGAGGACGCTTTGCTCCCCTGACTGAACGATAAAATCTCGTCCGTCCTTGATGATCGCGTATCGCACCATGTGGCCGATCCCCGTGTTCACCGTCGCTTGTAGAGAAAAAAGCGCGCGCCGTCGGCAAACATGTGGCGTTATACCCGGCGCCGTGGCCGATGGTTTCCGGGTGATTAAGCTGATCGAACAGCGAGCCTATTCTTGCAATGTTCGGAGCGGTCCACGCCGCCGGCTCGTTCTGGAACTCCACCCAGAGGATTGGACTAAAAGCTGAGCAAGGCGCGCTGCCTTTCGCGCGCGGAGCGATTATATTGAAGTTGTTGTCAACAACCGAAAGGAGGTGGTCCAGTGTCTATAACCAAGCGCTGTCACCTCGCTGAGGCCGCCCGCTAAGCCATCATGGCTTCGGACAGGGCGGTCTTTCCGCCTGGTTCAGCGAGATTAGGGAAGGGCGCGTCGGGAAACCCGGCGCGCCCTTCTTGCTATGCGCCTTAGCCCACCAGCAAAAAGATCGCGCCGACCGCGAGCATCGCGAGACCGGGCCATGTCTCTTTCAGGCGGAATCCGGCAGCGGGCTCGGATGGCTCCAGGGTGGGTTCTGGCGTCGCCGCGGGCGTTCGTCTGACAGAACTGAGCCGCGCCCGAAACATCGGCTGCGCCGCCAGGAATATCAGGCCGCCGAACATCAACAGTGCGCCAAACAGAAGGGTCAGCATCCTCGCCTCCGAGGCTTGCCACGGGGAGTCAAACCCGCGCCGGCGACTTGGTTCCTGTGAGGCGCCGCCGCAGGTGGTCTGGAAAAAGTTGCGGCCAGCTCTTGGGGGAGAGCTGGCCGCGCACGGTCCGGTCTGGGACGGGGAGGGGTGGGGATACGACCGGAGCGTGGGTTCCTATGACTTCAAGTATTCAATTTTGAGCATGACGTTTCGGTCATGCTCGAATTCTCAGCGTGAACTTGCGGTAGCAACGGCGGGACGCGAGTCTCCGAGCGACACCCAGGCCAGCGCATCGGTCTGCGACTGACGCTTGACGAAGCGGTAGCCGGTCTCGGTCCACGCCACGACGTCCTCGTTCTGGTTGTCGAGGATGAACTCGCCCTTGTCGGACTTCACGGTCAGCACCGCGTGACCTTCGCCCTTTTTGTCGCGCACCACCGTGATCAGCAGCGCTTCGCGCGGCCATCCGGCGTCGATCAGCATCTTGCGCTTGAGCAGGACATAGTCCTCGCAGTCGCCATATCCGTCGGTGGGATACGACCACTTCTCGATGACGCCCCAGTGATCCATGTCGGTCATCGGCTTGATGGTCTCGTTGACCCAGCGATTGACCCGCAGCAGATCCTTCCACGCCGCCTGCGTCATCACGATGTCGCGGGCCTGCGTCGCACCGCCCCGGCAATCACCGGGATTCTCGGCGCAGAATTCGACCCAGCCGATCGGCGCACGTGTGGTGTCGCCCAGGCTGGCATAAAGCACGCGTTCGCCTGCGGCATGCGCCGCAACCGTCATCCCCAACAGGCTGGCGACAACCGCCAGACCGACTCCCCGTCCACGAATTGAAAACATTGTGGCCCCCGTTTTTCTTGTTGGGACCACTTTTCACATAAAGGATTTTCGCCGCGGCTAAGTCGTCAAAGTACAATTGAGACGAATACAAGTAAAAGCTGCGATTAATTCGATCTATACTTGAATAAAATGAGCATAAAATTTGAAATACCTGCGTTTGATTCAAATTTTATCTATTAACACCTAACCCAATGATGTGATTGCGGTTTTCAGGCGAGCGCGAATGCGCCCGGATCGGCCAGCCAGGCGTCCAAAACGCTTCAGGGCGACACCCGGATAAGGGTATCGCCCTGAAAAGCCTCAAAATCAGAGATTTGGTAACCGCAGCGCTTTACTGGGCGCTTACGTTGTCTTCGACAGTCTCCGGAAGCTGCGCGTGAACGAACTCGATCGCGAAGCCTTCTTCGAGGTGGCGGACGACGCGGGCCTGCACACGGCCGAGGGTCACGGGTTCGCCGACCAGCGGCTTGATCTCGGCGGCCAGCGCCGCGCCGGACAGCGAAAGGTCCATGATCCGGCAGGCCATGGCGCGGCCGTCGTCGAACTTGAGGATCGACATCGGATTGCGCGGCACGATGCGGTCGTGGCGGCGGTCTTCCGGCAGATTCAGGATCTGGCGGTTGGCGAGCCAGGTGAGCTGGGCGGCGAGCTTGTCCCGCTTGCGGGGTGTCGCGCCGACCGTCATCGCGAAGCCGTTGTCGAGCAGGCGGGTGATCTTGCCTTCGACGCGGCCGATGTGGTCGAGATAGGCCACCACGCGCTCACCGACATTGCCGATGCCGGGCGCCAGCATGGCGAGGCCGCCGGGAGACATATTGATCACCTGACACGGAAATTCGCGCCGGTCCGACAGCATGTAGCGGCCGAGCAGGTGAACCTTCACGCGCTGAAAGCGTCGCCGCTCCTGAGCGGACGGACGGATCGATTGTCTTTGCACCAACGCCATCATCACACCGGTCGACCGGTTTTTCGGTATGATGAACCTTACGGCCCGTAGGGTTAATGATGTGTTAGTCCTAATGAACTGCGCTTCTCTCAGCGCATGCCTTCGTACACGGTGAGGCCGCGGATCAGCGACCACTTCCGGAGCGCGCGCGGTCCGCGCCGGTCCTGCTTCAAGTGACGCCATGAGGTGAGGCTGAAATCTTTCAGGCTGCCGTAGGCCTGCAACTCTCCGACAGGACTGAGCGGCGCGAGCAATCCGGTCATGCTGATCGGCGCGTGGGAGCGGGCGCTGAACGGCAACAGCAGCAGTTCGAGATGAATCCGCGTTCCGTCCGGGGCCAGTGAGGTGGCGCCGGCGACGGTGGCCTGGGTTTCGTGGGCCACAATTCCGAGAATGTCCTGCATCTCTCCGCGATCGGCCTCGCGGAACAGGCTGAGGAGGCTTTGTCCCTTCAGGTCGGCGCCGAACAGGGCGCACATCCGGGTTCCAGCCACCCGGAACGGGTAGCCAGCCGAGGCATCGCAGGACAGCACGAAGATGTCGCCGAGCAGATGCCGGACCTGGCCGGGTTCCAGATCGCCCCGCTCGGGAGCAGCCGCGCCGGCGCGCTTCCTGTCCCAATAGGCGTAGAATTCCCGGCTTGCTGGATGCTTCATGACCCGATTCCGCCCCGCGGACGACGATGGCGGGACAGATTTGTCCCGCTTTCAGGCGCCGCGAGGCCCCTTTCTGTTGTGCGGGACTTGAGGTGCAGCGTCCATGCCGGAGCGGGGATTTGGCTTTCTCCCAGCCGGATTTGCGTTGTTAAGATTAATTTAACTATGAGCTTCGTGGAAACGCGGAGGGCGGTTAGTGTCCGGTCACTCCAAGTTGCCGGTCTTCTCCAGGGATCGGCGGTTGTGAACTCAAGGTTGAATACAGGCGGCGGAAAACGATCCGGTCATTGTACGGGGAGGGGTGGGGATACCCGGAGCGTGAACAGCGCTCTTACTCGGACAGTCCGTGCAAAAGACCGGCGAGACCAAGGGAGGGCCTTAAAGCCCTCCCTTTTCTTTTGCCTGCCGCTTGCACCCCACCGCGAAAGCCGCCTATCTCAGAAGGTAGCCCCTTCGGATGTTGTGTGCCTTGGATTCTCCTCAATCCCCCCGCGAACCGATCCTGACCATTCCGTTCGGGATGACGGCCATTCTTGTTGTCATGGCTGGCATCCACGGCGTGCGCGCGTTGTTGCCGCTCGCCACGGATCAGGAGGTGATCTGGACGTTCGGCTTCGTGCCCGCGCGCTACGACGCATCGGTGCTGGCCGGGCAATTTCCCGGCGGTTTCGGCGCTGAAGTCTGGACATTCCTGACCTACGCTTTCCTGCATGCGGATATCACCCACATCGCCTTCAACATGCTGTGGATGCTCCCGTTTGGCAGTGCGGTCGCGCGCCGGTTCGGCACGGTGCGGTTCTTTGCATTCTTCGCCGTGACGGCTATTGCCGGCGCGTTCGCGCATCTTGTGACGCATCAGCATGAGGTTGCTCCGATGATCGGTGCATCCGCCGCCGTATCGGGCATGATGGCTGCCGCCATCCGCTTCGCCTTCCAGCATGGAAGCTTCCTGTCGTTCCGGCGCGGCGATGCCGAAGCCGCGGCGCGCGTCCCCGCGCTCTCGCTGGTGCGGTCGCTGCAGAACTCGAGCGTGCTGGGATTCCTCGCCGTCTGGTTCGGCCTCAACATCATCACCGGCCTCGGCGCGATCGCCATCGGCGCATCGGCACAGAGCATCGCGTGGCAGGCGCATATCGGCGGCTTCATCGCCGGTCTGGTGTTGTTTTCATTGTTCGACCCGGTGCCGCGCGCGATTGTGCAGGACAACAATGCTGGCGTTTTGCCGCCTGCGTCAGACTGACCCGTGCCTGTTGCTTCTGGCTGACCTGCGCAATACCTGCAGTCTTGCGAGCAGGTGGTATTTGCTCCATCATCGCCACGGATGACGCTGGAGGCGCGAGAAACCAATCAGACGATACGTTGTTTGACTCGACAGCAGAATTGAAAGCCGCGCCGCGCACGACTTCAACGCGCAACCCCGCGGCCGGAGTTTCGGGAGGCTACAATGACGGTTCGGGCAATTCTGGGTACCAAAGGCCACCAGGTGATCAGCGTGTCGCCGGAAACCAAGCTTTCGGCAGCGATCAAGATTCTCTCCGAGCGCCGCATCGGCGCCGTGCTGGTGATGAGCGGCCAGAAAATCGACGGCATCCTCTCAGAGCGCGATGTGGTGCGCGTGCTTGGCGAGCGCGGCGCAGGGGCTCTCGAAGAGCCGGTTCGCAGCGTGATGACACCGAAAGTCATCACCTGCCGGGAAACCGACACCGTCGGCGCGATCATGGAAGTGATGACGTCCGGAAAATTCAGGCATCTGCCTGTCGTTGAGAACGACAGGATCGTCGGCCTGATTTCGATCGGCGACGTGGTGAAGTGGCGTGTCGCGGAATTCGAGCGCGAGCAGGAAGCGCTGCACGACTACATCAAGACTGCCTGATTTATCGAGCCTCCTCGTCATTGCGAGGAGCGTAGCGACGAAGCAATCCAGCTTTCCTGAAGAATGGATTGCTTCGCTTCGCTTGCAATGACGTCAGGGCTGCGTCGGCTGCGCTGTGCCCGGCGTCTGGTTTGTTGTCGGCGAGAGCAGATTGATCGCTTCCTGAATCGATTCAATGTTGCGTTCGGCGGCGCGGGTGCCGTGAGCGATCACTTCTTCGGCGCGATGAAAGTCGAACCATCCGATCTTGCCGACGCGCGGCGAGATCAGAACATCCGGCGGGTCGCCCGCGAGGCGCGAGCGCGTGATGCGGTCCTGCATGATGTTGAAGGCTTCGACCATGACGGTCGAAATTCCGGGGCGCCCGGCGCTTCCGAAGAATTCGCGCTTCACCGCCTTTTCGGCCGAGAAGAATTTTCCGAAGCCGCGTTTTTCAACGACCGGCTCCGGCGGCTGTTCCGGTTCTGCGATGCGTCGCGGGGAGGAGATAAGGGTACCGTGTCCGAACACGTCGGTCGAGACGTTGCACGCGATGACGATTTCCGCGCCGAGCGCGCGGGCTGCCGAAACCGGCACGGGATTGACCAGCGCGCCGTCCACCAGCCAGCGATCATCGACGAGCACGGGCTCGAAAATGCCGGGCAGGGCGTAAGATGCACGCACGGCCTCGACCAGCTTTCCGTTGGTGATCCAGATTTCGTGTCCCGTGTTCACCTCGGTGGAGACGGCGGCGAACTTCAATGGCAGTTCGTCGATGTAGATCCCGCCGAACGATGCCTCGAGCTGCGCGGCGAGCTTGCTCCCGCCGATGATTCCTGAGCCGTTGAGGCGGATGTCGAGATAGCTGAAGATATTGCGCGGCTGCAGGCCCCGGGCCCATGTCTCGAGCGTGTCGAGGTGTCCGGCCGCATACGAGCCGCCGACCACGGCTCCGATGGATGTCCCGACAATCACGTCGGGGACGATGCCGTGGGCGAGGAGCGTCCGCAGGATACCGATATGTGCGAAACCACGCGCCGCGCCGCCGCCGAGCGCAAGCCCGATCTTGGGCTTCTTTGTCTGTGCGGCCCCCAGCTCCATCTTGTTCCTTGCGCCGTTGTGACGAAATCCAATCAAACTCTCGAGCAACGCACGTCTCCTGAGGCCTGATGACAGCGAATCGGCCGCTCTCGACCGGTTTTCCTCATCAGAACGCGAAATGGGTGTGATTGTGCCGTGGACACGCGTCTCGCGTAATCAGGAAATGTGACTGTAGCGCGGCCTGTCCGCGCGCAGAAGGCGTTATTCTCCCCAGGTCGGCTCCGGAAGGGCCGTCAAGCACCTTGTCAGGCTTGAATTTGCCTCGTTTTCGGTGAAAAACCTCCGCCATGACAGCCCCCGGACACCGCCGCAGGATAGCCGTGCGTGACTCGCGCACCGGCATGCCTGATGCCCTGCGCCGTCACGCATTGGCATTGACGTGCGCGCTGGCGGGGTTGATTGCCGTCGCGGCGCTGCAGCCCGCGGCTGCCCAGTTCATCGGCGATGCGCCGCCGCCAATTCCCCCGGCCAACGTCCCTGTGCCCCCGACGCCTTCTGGCCCGGCGATCAGCCTCGCGCCGCCGTCCGGTCCTGCCGCCACACCGGGTTTGCCTGCAACCCTCACTCAGCCGCCGGTCACCACGGCAACACCGCCGCAACCGGCAGCGACGCCATCGCAAGGTGTGCTCGCGCTCAACGCCCGGTTCGGCAAGGATCTGCCAGCCGTCAGCAGCGGCGTGATCTGGCGGGTCTATTCAGACAAGCCCGACGCCAGCGGCGCGTTCCAGCTGGTGCGCGAAGACCGCAGCCCGACGCCGAACATCGTTCTGGCGCCCGGCGGCTATGTCGTTCACGCATCGCTCGGTCTTGTCAGCGCGGTTCGTCCGGTCACGCTGCGCAATGATACCGTGCGCGAGCAGTTCGATCTTCCCGCCGGCGGTCTGCGCATCGAAGGCCGCGTCGGCACCACCAAGATCCCGCAAGGACAGATCACGTTCTCGATCTACAAGGGCAGCCAATTCGAAGTCGGCGAGCGTGCTCCGCTCGCGCAGAACGTCGCCGCGGGCGACGTGATGCTGGTGCCGGAAGGCACCTACTACATCATCTCGAACTACGGCGACGCGAACTCGGTGGTGCGCTCCGACATTCGCGTGCAGGCGGGCAAGCTGACCGACGTCACCGTCACCCATCGCGCGGCGGTCATCACGCTGAAGCTCGTGAGCGACAAGGGCGGCGAAGCGCTCGCCAACACCGCGTGGTCGGTCATCACGCCCGCCGGTGACGTGATCAAGGAATACAACGGCGCCTTTCCGAAAGTTATCCTTTCGGAAGGCGAATATCGCGTGATCGCGAAGAACGAAGGCAAGGTGTTTGAGCGGCCCTTCAATGTCAGCAACGGCGTCGACGGCGAGATCGAAGTCGTCGCGCGATAACATCGCTGTAGCAAAAGCGTCATAGTCTCTAAGACGCACTAACCATCAGACGACTTAGAACTTTCACAAATCACACATCCGCTGCATCGGCCCGCATTGTTTACGGAGCCTTAAGCGTCCCTGCATTGGATACCGACCGCTGACACGACAGAAAGCCGTGTCGATGGGGTGGGGTGCGTTGTGGTTGCCATCGCGAAATCGAAGAAGACTTCAGATCCGGGATTGTTCAGCGACGTTTCGGTCCTGCGCCGCAAGTGGCAGGCAGCTCTCAAGCCCGGAAAGGATTTGCCGTTCTTTGAAGACGTGATGCTCGGCAGCCTTGGGCGCCTGGCCGATCATGTCATGCTCATCAAGGACGAGACCGCGCAGTTCAAGGTTTCCCGCGCCGGACGCTACGTCGAGCAATGGCTTGAAACCGAAGTTTGGGATACGGCGCTCGATGCGTTTCCACCCGACTGCGCGATGGTCCTGAGCGAGGCGGTGGCGAATGCACGGCGCAGCCGCAAGCCGCATCTGGCGGCGGCCCATTGCGTCCGCGACGGCCTCGTCCAGATTTACGATATCCTCGCGCTTCCGGTCGCCTCGCGCTGGGGCGGCACCCTGACCAGCATCTACGTCAATCAGCGCGGCGCGCAGTACAGTCTGCTCGACGCAGTCTTCTCCGCCGCCGACGACGGTATCCTGTCGCTGGCGACCATCCGCGATGCCGACGGCCAGCCCGCCGATTTCCAGATCGTCCATCTCAATCAGGGAACCGCGCGCCTCCTCAAGTTGCCGCCGGACGAATTGCGCTGGCACCGGTTGAGCGCGGGGACGCATGCTTTGTGTTCGCCGCAGGTTTTCCAGCGGCTCTGCGCTGCCGTCAAAGGCGGGGTGAGTGAACAGTTCGAAGTGAGCGATCACGACAGCACGCTGAAGATCAGTGCCGCGCCGGTCGGCGACTTGTTGTCGCTGTCGCTGACCGACGTCACCGATCTCAAGCGGCGTGAACGCTCATTCCGCCTGCTGTTTGACAGCAATCCGATGCCGATGTGGGTGTTCGACGTCGAAACCCGTCGATTCCGCAACGTGAACGACGCGGCTCTCAGTCACTATGGCTATGACCGCGCGACATTCCTGTCGATGTCATTGCAGGACCTCTGGCCGAGGGACGAATGGGAAGAGCATTCCCGCGCGCTGGTCGGCGTCGGCGAGGTTTACCATTCGGGCCGCAACTGGCGGCACCTGAAGGCGGATGGCAGCGAGATCGAGGTTCTGACATTCGGCCGCCGCGTGTCGTTCGAGGGACGCGACAGCTTCCTCGTCTCCGCCGTCGATATTACCGAACGGCGCAAGGCGGAAGCCCGCATCGCCTACATGGCGCACCATGACGGACTGACGAACCTCGCCAACCGCGTCATGTTCCAGGAGCGCCTGCGGCAGGATCTCGAGCGCAACCGTCCGTCGAACAAGCGCGTCGCTGTGCTTTGCATCGATCTCGACCTGTTCAAGAACGTCAACGATTCCTTCGGCCACCACACCGGCGACAAGCTGCTGACGCTGGTGGCCGAGCGTCTCACGGGGCTTGGTCGGCAGGACAATCTTGTGGCGCGGCTTGGCGGCGACGAGTTCGCCATGATCCTCGGCGGCGACCTGTCGCCGAACGACGTCAGCGCGCGTGCAATCGAGATTATCGAGACCCTGAGCGAACCATACGAGATCGACGGCCTTGAAGCCGTGATCGGGGCCAGCATCGGCATCGCGATCGCACCCGGCGACGGTGACACCGGCGAAGAGCTGCTCCGCAATGCCGACATGGCGCTCTACCGCGCGAAGTCGGAGGGCGGCGGCGTGCATCGCTTCTTCGAAAAGGAAATGGACCGTCACGCGCAAATGCGCCGCGACATGGAGATCGACCTGCGCCGCGCGCTGGCGACCGGCGAGTTCCAGCTTCACTATCAGCCGCTGGTCGATCTGGAGCAGGACCGCATCGTCGCGTTCGAGGCGCTGCTGCGCTGGCAGCATCCGGTGAAGGGCATGGTCTCGCCCGCCGACTTCATCCCGGTCGCCGAGGATATCGGCCTGATCGTTCCGCTCGGCGAATGGGTGCTGCGCGAAGCCTGCATGCAGGCGGCGGCGTGGCCGTCGGATATCAAGGTGGCCGTCAACCTATCTCCGGCGCAATTCCGCAGCCGCAGCCTCACCCAGACCGTGTTCAGCGCGCTTGCGCAGTCGGGCCTGTCGCCGCTGCGGCTGGAGCTCGAAATCACCGAGTCGATCTTCCTGGCGGACAGCGAGGCCAATCTCGCGACGCTGCACCAGTTGCGCGATTTCGGCGTCCGCATCTCGATGGACGATTTCGGCACCGGCTATTCCAGCCTGAGTTACCTGCGCAGCTTTCCATTCGACAAGATCAAGATCGATCGCTCGTTCGTGCGTGACCTTGCGGAGCGGCCGGACTGCGCGGCCATCGTCCGCGCGATCTCGAGCCTTGGCCGCAGCCTCAACATTTCGACGACCGCGGAGGGCGTCGAGACGATGGATCAGCTCGACAGGTTGCGCGACGAAGGTTGCACGGAAGTGCAGGGCTTCCTGTTCAGCGCCGCGCGTCCGGCGTCGGAGATCGCGGCGCTGCTCGGGAAGTTCGGAGACCACGCAACAAAGGCGGCGTGAGAAAATTACCCCGCTCATTCCCGCGAACGCGGGAATCCAGCACTCGACAAGTCTGGGTCCCCGCTTTCGCGGGGACGAGCGGAACTGGAATCTTGTTCTAGAACCTCGTCACGATATCGCTGAGCGCTGGGCGGGGCCGGTCGTCGGTGGGCCGCTCGGACTTGCCGATGTGAATGAAGCCCGCGATCTTCTCGTCCTCGTTCAGGCCGAGTGCATTCAGCACATCGCGGTCGAATGCCATCCAGCCGGTGAGCCAGTTCGCGACATAGCCGAGCGCGTGTGCGGCGTGAACGATGTTCATGGCGCTGGCGCCCGCCGACAGTTCCTGCTCCCACGGCGGCACCTTCGGATGCTTCGATGTCTTGCTCACCACGGCGATGACGAGCGGCGCGTGGGTGAACCGCTTTTTTTCGGTCTCGACCTGATCCGGCGTTGCGGTGACGTTCTTGGCGCGAAACACCCTCGCGAAAATCTCGCCGGCCTTCGCGCGCGCCTCGCCTTCAAACACGATGAAACGCCACGGGACGATCTTGCCGTGATCGGGCACCCGCGCGCCGATGGTGAGAATGGTTTCAAGTTCAACAGGCGAGGGGCCGGGGCCGGTCATCTCAAGTGGCTTGAGCGAGCGGCGTGTCTTCAGAAGGTCGAGGGCATCGGGCATGTTGTATCCGGGCTATGGGTGCATCATGGCGATGCGCGCCGCTGATATCGGAAATCCGGACCGGGATAACAAGGTTTGCAGTTTATGAGGCCTCTAAAGAAAGGAAGAGGCCTCATAAATGTTGTCAGCCCTGCGCCCGCTTCAGGTCCGGCGGCAGCGCTTCATAGGCCAGCGCCTTGAGCGCTTCGTCGAGCGGCAGCACGGTCTGGCCTTCGCTGCCGAGGCGGCGGATCGAGACCATGCGGCCTTCGGCCTCCTTTTTGCCGACCACGAGCAGCGCGGGGACCTTCGCCAGCGAATGCTCGCGCACCTTGTAGTTGATCTTCTCGTTGCGAAGATCGATCTCGGTGCGGAGCCCCGCCCTGCGGCATGCAGCGAGCACCTCGCGCGCATAGTCGTCGCCATCGGAGGTGATGGTGGTGACGACCGCCTGCACCGGTGCGAGCCAGAGCGGGAAGTGACCGGCGAAGTGCTCGATCAGGATGCCGGTGAAGCGCTCCAGCGATCCGCAGATGGCGCGATGGACCATCACCGGCGTCACCTTGTTGGAGTGATCGTCGATATAGAACGCGCCGAACCGGCCCGGCAGGTTGAAGTCAACCTGCGTGGTGCCGCACTGCCATTCGCGGCCGATGGCGTCGCGCAGCACGTATTCGAACTTCGGCCCGTAGAACGCGCCTTCACCCGGATTGATCGAGGTCTTGATGCGGTTATGTCCCTGCGCCGCGATCTGTTCGAGCACTTTCGCCATCACCGCTTCGGCGTGATCCCACGCTTCATCGGAGCCGACGCGCTTTTCCGGCCGGGTCGAGAGCTTCACCGTGAGTTCGCCGACGAAGCCGAAGTCTTCATAGGTCGACAGGATCAGATCGTTGATCTTGAGGCATTCCTCGGCGAGCTGATCCTCGGTGCAGAACACGTGCGCGTCGTCCTGCGTGAAACCGCGCACGCGCATCAGCCCATGCATCGCGCCCGACGGCTCGTAGCGATGCACGGTGCCGAATTCGGCGAGGCGGATCGGCAACTCGCGGTAGCTCTTGAGGCCATGCTTGAAGATCAGCACATGGCCGGGGCAGTTCATCGGCTTGATCGCGAACCAGCGCTTGTCTTCCGCTTCGTCGCCGGCCGATTGCGCCGCGAACATGTTCTCGCGGTACCATTCCCAGTGACCCGAGGTTTCCCACAGCGACTTGTCGAGCATCTGCGGCGCGTTCACTTCCTGATAGTCGCCCGCAAGCCGCCGGCGCATATAGGCGATGATCGCCTGGAACAGAGTCCAGCCCTTCGCGTGCCAGAACACCACGCCCGGACCTTCTTCCTGGAAATGGAAAAGATCCATCTCGCGGCCGAGGCGGCGGTGGTCGCGCTTCTCGGCTTCCTCAAGCTGCTTGAGGTAGGCGTCGAGCTCTTCCTGCTTGGCGAACGCAGTGCCGTAGATGCGCGTCAGCATCGGATTGTTGCTGTCGCCGCGCCAGTACGCACCGGCGACCTTCATCAGCTTGAAGGCGTTGCCGACCTTGCCGGTCGACGTCATGTGCGGGCCGCGGCAGAGATCGAACCATTCGCCCTGCTTGTAAATCTTCAGCGACTGGTCTTCCGGAATAGCGTCGACCAGTTCGATCTTGAAGGTCTCGCCCTTGTCGGCGAACACCTTCTTGGCGCGATCGCGCGACCACTCTTCCTTGGTGAAGGGTGCATCCTTGGCGATAATCTCGCGCATCTTCTTCTCGATGGCAGCGAAGTCTTCAGGCGTGAACGGCTCGTTGCGGAAGAAGTCGTAATAGAAGCCGTTGTCGATCACCGGGCCGATGGTCACCTGCGTGCCGGGCCACAATGTCTGCACGGCCTCCGCCAGCACGTGCGCGGCGTCGTGCCGGATCAGCTCCAGCGCGCGGGGGTCGTCGCGGTTGATGAATTCGATTTTCGCATCGCGCGTGATCGGGTCTGCGAGGTCGGACACGATACCGTCCAGCGCCATCGCGACGGTGCGCTTGGCCAGCGAGGGCGAGATGCCCTTGGCGATGTCGAGGCCGGTGGTGCCTTTGGGGAATTCGCGCTCTGCGCCGTCCGGGAAGGTGACCTTCACTTTGTTGGTCTCGACGGGCTTCAGGTTGGCGAGGCTGTACTTCAATGCAGGCGCGGAAGAGTCTTTGTCGGTCATATCATTCTCCTGTGGCTCACTCCTGCGAACGGGCGCAGGTAAGCGGTGAGAGAGGGATATAGCAGGCAGCCGTCCGTGTGCAACAGCGGTTGTTAAATGTCGCGGCGCTCGCAATGGGGCTTCTGGTCGTGTCGCGAGCCGGGATCGTGGTGACCGCGCCAGCCGTTCCGCTTCCTGCGGCAAATCGCTGATCGAAGGTGCTCGTCCCGTACGGCATGGCTTTCATGCAATTGCATTTAACCGTTCGTGTGCTAACCACGTGGCGTGAAACGTTTCGCTCCCACAGCCCTGATGCTCGGCAATTTCGTCACCGGCGTGAGTATCCTCGCGCCGGCGGGGATGCTGCCGGAGCTGGCGCAGGAATTCGGCGTCTCGATCCATGAAGCGGGATTGCTCATCACCTTCGGCGCGCTGGTGCTGTGCATCGGCTCGCCGGTGTCCGCGTGGCTGACCTCTGCTCTCGACCGGCGGATTTTGCTGTCAGTGACGGTTGCGATCATCGCCGCGGCGCAGTTCGCATCGATGGTCGCACCGAACTACGCGACGCTCATGGCGGTGCGGCTGGTGATGCTGGCTGTCGCCGCACTGTTCACGCCGCAGGCCGCGGGCACGGCCGCAATGATGGTGCCGCCGGAGCGGCGCGGCAGCACGATGTCGTACGTGTTTCTCGGCTGGTCGCTGGCGCTCGCGGTGGGTCTGCCGCTGATTGCCTATGTCGCGAGCCACATCGGATGGCGCGTTGCCTATACCGGCATCGGCATTATCGCGTTGCTCAATCTGGCGATGCTGGTCTGGCGGATTCCGGCCGGGCTTGTGGGCGCGCCGGTCGATCTCAAGACGTGGAGCGATATTGCGCGAAATCGGCTGATCGTGCTGTTGCTCGTCATCACGGTGCTGCAGACATCCGGGCAATTCGTGGTGTTCACCTATCTCGGGCCGCTGTTCGCGAAGCTCGGCGGCAGCGCTCAACTTGCGATTATCGCGTTCAGCATCTACGGCGTGATGGGTTTCATCGGCAATGTGATCGCCAGCCGTGTTGTCGATAGCTGGGGGGCCTATCGCACATCGCTGACCACGATCGCGCTGCTGCTGTTCGGAATTACAATGTGGGCGCTGGGCGCGGGCATCGTGCCGCTGATGCTGGCGTCGATGATCCCGTGGGGCACGGCGTTCTCATCGGCCAATTCGATGCAGCAGGTCCGGCTCGCCGCGGCGGCGCCGCTGTTCGCCAGCGCCACGGTGTCGCTGAACACCTCGGGGCTTTATATCGGCCAGGCTATCGGTTCGGGGATCGGCGGCTTCCTGTTCGCGCACGAAATGTATTATGCGATCGGCTATGTCGGCGTCGGCTTTCTCGTGCTGGCGCTGATCACGGTGTTTATCTCACGGCGGTAGAGACTAAGCGTTAGGTTTTTCCGGTCCCGTCATTGACGCCGCGCCATCGCGCATAGCGCCACGGCAAATACCAGCGCGCATCGGCGGAGAGCGTGCCCGGCACATTATCAATTCCAGACGTGCCCCATGGCTGACAGCGCAGCAGCCGCGCCAATGTCATCCAGCCGCCGGCCCACAAGCCGAACCGCGCAATGGCTTCATCGCCGTAGACCGAACAGGTCGGAAGGTGACGGCAGTTGAAGCCGACCAGCGGCGAAAGCGTGTGACGATAGATCCAGATCAGGCCGCGGCCTGCGTTGCGCGGCAGATTTTGAATCCCGCCGGCGCAATCGGGACATCGGGCCGAATGTTTCATGTCATTGCCTCGACGGCTAACGTGTCAGCGTTACGCATGTCTGCCGGGTTCCGTGACGGTTTTCTGGGCGCTTGGCGGAATCGTCGTCACGCAAATGATGAGTTCCCGCGCAGGGAACCGCAACACATTGTCTTTCGCGCCACAGTTTTACAATTATCGCACGATTTTGACTGCGCCGCAGCAAAAGTGGAATAGACGCGAATCCTTTGCGCAGATACGTTTTTCATAACGCCCGTGTGACAGGATTTGTCCTGACGGGTTGGGGCCGATGCCGTTGTCGATTGGGGCGGGGAAGGAACCACGTTGTTCGTCGTGAGGTCGCTAACATGGAGCGGCTGGGCGCGGCTTTGCGCCACCGCAATCTGTCTTGCTCTGCCTGGCTCCGCCACGGTCAGCGGGACTGTTGGCGCGTCCACGACGCTCGAGGAACGCAAACTCCCGATGAGTTTCAAATGGCATGCGGCGCAGCCGGCATGTGCGCAGGATTGCGCCGGCTGGATCGGCGCTGTCGGCGTCATTACGTCGGACACGCCAGCGAAGTTCGAGGAATTTAAGAGCGGCCGCAATCTCAAGGGCAGCACGGTGGTGCTCGATTCCAGCGGCGGGTCGGTGCTGGACGCCATCTCGCTCGGGAGGCGCTGGCGCGATCTCGGTTTGCACACCACGGTCGGCATCGTGATTGAAAAGGAAATCACCGGCGGCGTCGCACGCGACATCGTGCCTGATGCTTACTGCGAGTCGATGTGCGTGTTTCTGTTGCTGTCGGGCAAGACCCGTTATGTGCCCGAGAGCGCGCATGTGCGTGTGCATCAGATCTGGATGGGCGATCGCGCCGACGATGCAAAGGCTGCGACCTATTCCGCGGACGACCTGATGATCGTCGAGCGCGATATCGGCCGTCTCGCGAAATACACCTTCGACATGGGCGGCACCGGTGACCTGCTGTCGCTGGCGCTCAGTGTCCCGCCGTGGGAGGCGTTGCATCGCCTGTCGGCGGATGAGTTGCGCCTGACCAATCTCGTGACGACGGATGCTGTTGCCGACGTCAAGACGCTGTCCGACGATGTCGTGGGAAGCATGAGCCCGAAGGCGCAGGACCGCGTGGTCAGCGCGCCGGTGATTGTGAGCGCACCTGCTGTTGTCCCGGTGATCTCCGATGTCTCCGACAGGGGCATGCGGCCGGTGTCTGCGGGGACCAAGACGGCCGAAGCGCATGCGCCGACCGGCGGCGCAGCTCCCGTTACCTCTGACCGGAAATAGCCCGTCAGCCTTGCGCCGGGGCGAGGGTGCCTGCGGCTTTGGCCTCGATCTGGCCAATGGCATCCACCACCGCATCGAACGTCAGCAGGGTCGAGGCGTGGCGCGCCTTGTAGTCGCGCACCGGCTCCAGCATGGCGACATCCGCCCATTTGCCTTGCGGCGGCGCGCCGTTTTCCTTGAGCATCCTGCGCACGGTTTCGCGCAGCTCACGCAACTCGGCGGCGTTGGAGCCGATCACATGGCGCGCCATGATCGAGGAGGAGGCCTGGCCCAATGCGCAGGCCTTCACGTCGTGGGCGAAATCGCTCACCACGCCGTCCTGCATTTTGAGGTCGACCTTCACAGTCGAGCCGCACAGCTTGGAATGGGCTGTCGCGGAGGCGTCCGGGTCGGCAAGCCGCCCGAGGCGCGGGATATTGCCCGCCAGTTCGATGATCTTCTTGTTGTAGATGTCGTTCAGCATGGCGGTCGAATTTCGCTCTTGCATGAGACCCCTGCCGCGCTCCGCCCTTGGCGGTCACAGCCCTGAGCCTATATAATGGCCATAATGCAGGAATAAACCGCCTGCATTTCAGCAATGCACGGAAATATAGACGGTTTTTCCTGCGATTTGCTGCAATCATGCAGGCTAGGCGTCCGGCGGCTGAGTATCGCTGCCGCGGCTGCGGTGACACTCCGGCCCCTCCGTCGAGGTTACAATGGACCCGGGCCGGTCGAACGGAGACGAAATGGACGCGATCATCAAGCCGATCCGCACCGGCAAGCCGGCGGAAAAATCCGAAATTCCTGCTTCCGACTACATGGCGTCTGCCATCGACCCCGGTCTGGTTCGTCCATCCCGCAGCGAGGCCGAGGCGGCTGCAAAGACGCTTCTGGCTTACATCGGCGAGAACACCAGCCGCGAGGGCCTGCTCGATACGCCCCGCCGCATGATCGAAGCCTATGACGAACTGTTTCAGGGGTATGCCCAGTGCCCGGCGGAAATCCTCGACCGCACGTTCGGCGAGACGGCGGGCTATGATGACTTCGTGCTGATGCGCGACATCAATTTCCATTCGCACTGCGAGCATCACGTGATGCCGTTCTACGGCAAGGCGCACATCGCCTACGCTCCGGTGGACCGCGTGGTCGGCCTGTCGAAGCTGGCGCGTCTGGTGGATGCTTTCGCCCATCGTCTTCAGACCCAGGAACATCTCACCGCGCAGGTCGCCGGTGCGATCAACGCCATCCTCAAGCCGCGCGGCGTGGCGGTGGTGATGGAAGCCGAGCACACCTGCATGTCGGTGCGCGGCATCGCCAAGGCGGGGACGAAGACCCTGACGTCGCGCTTCACCGGCGTGTTTCAGGACAATCCTGAAGAACAGGCCCGTTTTCTCAACATGGTCCGTGGCGTATAAGCCTTCGAACGAAGGCGTCCGCGCCTTCCTTTGACAAGGTAACGCCGTGACTTCATCACACACACACACGCATGACGTCGAGGAAGGGCTGGCGTTTCAGCCCAAATTCGACGCGTCCGGCCTCGTGACCTGCGTGGCAACCGACGCCGGCAGCGGCGACGTGCTGATGGTCGCGCACATGAACGACGAGGCGCTGCGCAAGACCATCGCGACCGGCGAGGCCTGGTACTACAGCCGCTCGCGCAAGAAGCTCTGGAAGAAGGGCGAAAGCTCCGGCCATGTGCAGCGTGTCGTCGAGATGCGGATGGACTGCGATCAGGACGCGGTGTGGATCAAGGTCGAGCAGGCAGGAGCCGCGTGCCATACCGGCCGGCGCTCATGCTTCTACCGCGCCGTCACCGGTGAGGGTGGCGAGGCGAAGCTGACATTCGTTGACGCCGACAAGGTGTTCGATCCCGCCAAGGTCTATCGCTAGACCTTAGTCTTTCCTGAGCCGGCGCTTGGCCCGTTGATCCTCGATGCTCCAGAACAGAGCGGTCGACGCGACCAGCAGGCTAGCGATCAGCCCCAGGAAAGCCCATGTCGCGTCGGCTATGCTGAGTGCGTTGATCATGCTCAGGACAATGCAAAGGATGGACCTTCGGTCATGCCGAACCCGCATGGCTGCTGCATGCCGGGCGAAGGACGGCGCGCGCTTCGGGAATTAACGCCCCGTTAACCATAAATGGGGCAGGTTACGGTTGGTTCCTGGGGAGCGGGCACCATCATGGCTGTCGATACTTCAAGCATAACGACCGGGCTTGATTCCGCGCGCGCGAAAATCGCGGGCACGATCAAGAATGCCGCCAGCGCGACCGGCGCCAGCTTCGAATATCTGATCTCGGCGGCGAAGATCGAATCCAATCTCAACCCCAGCGCGCAGGCTTCGACCTCGTCGGCGCGGGGGCTCTATCAGTTCATCGAACAGACCTGGCTCGGCACGGTAAAGGAGGCGGGAGCTACCTTCGGCTTCGGCAAATATGCCGACGCGATCACGAAATCCGACTCGGGCCGTTACTCGGTCGCCGATTCTGCCACGCGCGATGAGATCCTGAAGCTGCGCGACGATCCCGCCGCCAACGCCGCCATGGCGGGTGTGCTGACCCAGTCCAACAGCTTCAAGCTGACCGGCATGATCGGCCGCCGACCGACCGACGGCGAGCTGTACATGGCGCATTTCATGGGGGTGAGCGGCGCATCGCGGCTGATTTCGAGCGCCGAGGACAATCCGCACGCGTCCGGCCCGGCGATGTTTCCGAGCGCCGCCGCCGCGAACCGCTCGATCTTCTACAACCGCGACGGCAGCGCGCGCAGCGTCTCGCAGGTCTATTCTGTGCTGACATCGCGCTACGATGCGGCGGCGAATTCCCAGACGGCGCGCACGGCGATGGCTGCGGCCGGCGTCACGCCGGGGCAGTCGCGGATGGCGGCGGCGCCCGTCGATAACGCGGCGTATCTTTCGAGTTTCCCGCAGGCTCGGCCCCCCGCCGATGCGCCCACCCAGGTCGCGGCGCTGCAAACGCCCGCGCAGCCGGTTTTCCGCTCGCTGTATCAGACCGGCGATCGCCCCGAGCCGGTGTCCAATACGGTGCGCGAACTGTGGGGCAACAACACGTCGATCACGAACCCGCTGCCGGCGGGCGCGGGCACCCGGACGGAAGCCCCGCAGGGGCTTGGGCTGTTCAGCGATTCGACCGGCGTTTTCAGCGGCTAGGCCTTACGCTTCATCATTTGCATGAAGGGCCAGCGCCGATCGCGGTAGGCGACTCGCGCCGCCTTGAAATACCCTCGCAGCCCCACGCGAGTTAGCACCCTTGATTTATGCCTTCATCCTTATCGTCGGCCTGATTGCCGGTATTCTCGGCGGCATCGTCGGGACCGGCACGTCGATCATGCTGCTGCCGGTGCTGGCCTATTCGTTCGGGCCGAAGCAGGCGGTGCCGATCATGGCTATCGCGGCGATCATGGCGAACATCGCGCGCATCCTCGCATGGTGGCGCGACATCGATTGGCGCGCGGTCGTTGTTTACGCGGTTCCCGGCATACCGGCCGCCGCCCTTGGCGCGGGGACGCTGCTCGCGCTGCCCTCAGGTTTCGTCGACATCGCCATCGGTGCGTTTTTCATTTTGATGATACCGTTCCGCCGCTGGATGCATGCGCGCCAGTTCACACTGCCGCTGTGGTCGCTTGCGATCATCGGTGCGGCGATGGGCTATCTCACCGGCATTGTGGCATCGACCGGACCGATGACCGTCCCGATCTTCGTATCCTACGGGCTCATCAGAGGGCCGTTGCTGGGAACCGAAGCGGCCGTCTCGCTCGCCGTCTACATCAGCAAGGCGATCACGTTTCAGCGGCTCGATGCTCTGCCGCCCGACATCATCTTCAAGGGACTGATTGCCGGATCATCGCTCTTCGTGGGCGCGTTCATCGCCAAGCGTGTGGTCATGCATATTAACGCGGCGAACTTCCACTATTTGATGGAAGGTCTGATGCTGGTTGCAGGCCTGTCGATGTTCTGGAGTGCGTTTCAGGGTTGAGACCTTGATTCAACTCTGAAACGCAGACCGTTGATGCGACTCACGTTGGCAGTGAATCCTTTGCATAAAGTTCCGCGAATTCCGCGCTGGGCGGGATCGGCTTGATCACATCGATCAGCACCCCGTTCGGGTCCGATGTGATGAAGTGACGCTGCCCGAAGGCTTCGTCGCGGAGAGGGATCAGGATGGGCAGACCTGCGGCCTTTGCCTTGGCGTACATCTCGTCTGGATCTTCGACTTCAAAGTTCAGCAGGAGGCCGGACACCCGGCCGCGGCCGGTCTCCGGGATCGTCTCGTGGGTGCCGTCGAGGACCGCGAGGTTGACGCTCGGGTCGGCTTTCGAGCGCAGGTGGACGTACCAGTCGCTGCCGAAGGCCTCCTCGAAGCCGAAGTGGGCCTTATAGAAATCGGCCGTGGCGGCCACGTCACCGGTCATGATGACGGGATAGTAGCTGGTGATTTTCATGGTGGTCCTCCCTTGCAAATCAACATACAGTCTGTATGTGTTTTGGTAAATAACATACAGGCTGCATGTATGCAACATCGCAAACCGGACGAATTGCCGCGTTCCAATCGTGACCGCACGGAAAAGACCCGGGCCGCCCTGATGCGGGCCGCGAGGACGCTGTTCGTCGAGAAGGGGTATGCGGAAACCTCGACGCCGGAAATCGTCGCCGCGGCGGGCATTACGCGCGGCGCGCTCTACCATCACTTTGAGGACAAACGGGCCCTGTTCCGGGCGATCGTTACCGGGGAGGCGCTCGCCGTGGCGGCGGCCATCGAGCAAAGGGCGCTCGCGGGTTTGTCTCCCATCGACGCACTGGTCGAGGGAAGTTCTGCGTATCTCGATGCGATGCGCGTGCCCGGCCGGACGCGACTGCTTCTGATCGAAGGGCCGTCGGTTCTCGGGCAGGCCGAAATGAAAAAGCTGGACGAAGAGAATGCGGAGCGCACGCTGCGCAGCGGTCTTGAGGCGGCAATCGACGCGCGGGGTTTGCCGCTCGATGCGCTGGCCGATCTCCTGTCGGCGGCGTTCGATCGCGCGGCGCTGGCGATCGATGCCGGTGAAGATGCTGCGGACTACCGGGCTGCCATTGTTGCGTTGATCAGGCGCGTGGTGGGACGCTGAGTCCGCGCGTTCAGCGAGGTTAATGAAACCTCAACAAACACAGCCGTTTATGGTGAACGTTTTCTTAAGTGTCATGGTTTACGGTTCGTAACAGTGGCGTCGCGTCGCGGTGCCTTGGCATGTTGCGTAAGCCGGAACACCCATGATCGTTCGGCAGTTTATTAGTTGGGTTCGCACAGCTCCCGCGGGGGAGCGCGCAGAGGCGACGCGGTGTCTGGCCCGCGCCTGGCTCGTTTCCGATTTGTCGGAAGACGATCGCGCTGCCGCTGAAGGCGCGCTGCTGATGCTTCTCGATGATGGCTCGCCGCTGGTCCGGCAGGCGATGGCGGAAGTTTTCGCACACTCACTGGATGCGCCCGCCGCGATCGTGGCGGCGCTTGCTGTCGATCAGGCCTCGGTGGCGGTTCCGATCCTCGAACATTCACCTCTGCTGCTCGATTCCGATCTCGTGGACATCGTTGCCACCGGAAACACCGAGACGCAGTGCGCCATCGCGCGCCGTTTCGATCTGCCGCCGTCAGTCTGCGCGGCGATCGCCGAAGTCGGCTGCGCATCGTCGGTGCTGGAGCTGATCGAAAATCGCGCCGCGCAGTTTGCGGATTTCTCGCTGGCGCGCATCGCTGAGCGGTTTGGCCATCTCGCCGCGATCCGCGAGTCGCTGCTGGCGATAGATGAATTGCCTGCCGCGATCCGGCTGACGCTGGCGCAGAAACTCTCCGACACGCTGACGCAGTTTGTCACCGCACGCGACTGGCTGAATCCCGATCGTGCCCGCCGCATGGCGGGCGAGGCGATGGAGCGCTCCACGGTCAACATCGCGGCGCAGGCGCGCGGCGCCGACATGTCTGCGCTGATCGGCCATCTGCGATCCATCGGCCAGCTCAACACAGGGCTGATCCTGCGCGCGCTCTTGTCGGGCAACATCGAACTGTTCGAGGAATCGCTGGTCGAACTGTCCGGCCTGCCGCGCAGCCGCGTGGCCGCGATTGTGCATGATCGCGGCGGCGCCAGCCTGAACGCGCTGCTTGCCAAGGCCGGTTTGCCGGAATCGACCTATCGCGCCTTCCGTACGGCGCTCGAGGCTTCACATGAAGTCGGCTTCGTCGGCACGGTCGCCGGCGCGACGCGGCTTCGCCGCCGCATGGTCGAGCGTGTGCTCACCCAGTGCGAAACCGCCGAAACGGTGTCCGAGCCACTGCTGATCCTGTTGCGACGCTTTGCGATGGAATCGGCGCGGGAGGAAGCGCGTGTGTTCTGCGATGAACTGGCCGCCGACGATTTTGTCGGGGCGCTCAGCGCGCATGCGGCGGAAGAGGCGGGCGGCTACGATGCCTATCAGGCTGACGACGCCATGAATGCGTATGACGCCGACGATGCTTACGAGACGTCAGAGGACTACGAGATCTACGACGCTGAAGATACTTACGATGTTACTGCGATCGACCCGCAGTATCGCGACAGTGTAGAGACCACGCGCTATATCGATGACTACGCCAAGGATGAATATATGGTGCAAGACGTCTATGCGGTCGCGAATTCCGATCCGCTGCATTATGACGATATGCGAACCGAAGATGACGCTCGACATAACGACGCGTCAGTCCATGCCTTTGTCGATGCTGCCATGGATCGGTATGACGGGTACGATCGCTATGAGCGCGATTATGACTATGACCGGCGCATTGCGGCGTAGTATTTTGAAAATCGCCGAAATCTAGCTTGAGCCGTCATCCTTGAGGTTCGCCGCAAGCGCGGCTCGCACCTCAGGATGACGCGCTATCGTGCAAGATGAATCCCGGCCTTCGCCGGGATGATGCAGAGGGTGTTGACAGGGCGGGTCGCTCTACGAAGCGGCGAGTTGCCAGAGCACTGATCGCGAGTCGCTCAGGCTTCCGGAACAATGCTCGGCGACATGATCGCTTCGAGATGCTCGGGCCGGTCGCGGTTGACGTGGATCAGGTATTCGTCCGCGACGCCGCGCAACTTCTTGCTCAGCTCATCCGCCATGCCCACGGCATTGATCTTCGACTGTTCGCGATAGATCGCCTGAATCGCGTTGACATGGTGCTTGATCAATTCGCCCGGCACCTGAGCGAGATCCGGCGCGTGTTCGATAATCCGGCACAGGCTTTCCGCCGCGGCAGCGGCGGTGGGGAAGCCGAACGTCGCAGCGCCGCCCTTGATGTCGTGCGCGGCGCGGAACAGTTCCTCGCGATTTTCGCCGTTCAGTCCGTCGCGCACGATCGCTGCATGGGCATTGCTGAGCCGGTCGCACTCGATCCGCATCCAGTCGTTGAACTCGCCGGACAGGCTGGCGAGAGCCTGTTCGGCGCGAGCGACCGGATCGTCGAACTCCTTCTCTTCTGCGTAACGAACCATCTTGCGCAGCGGATTGGGCTGCGAGATGACCTGATGGTCCGCGAAGGTATCGACCTTGATCTCGGCTGGCGGCTTGCGGGCCATGGGTGCTCCTAGTTTCCGGAACGCGCTTTATCGAGCAGCGAGGGCTGCTGCATGACTTCGGCTTTGCCGCCGACGCGCCGTTCGACGCCGATGTAGGCCGCATTGGGATTGCGCCGGCGGTCCGGACCGAAATAGTTCTTCGTCTTGATGAAGGGCCGGGGATTGGCCACCACATTGAGGATGCGCTGGTAAAGCCCCTTGGCGGAAATCGGCTTCGCCAGGAATTCAGTGACGCCGGCATCGCGCGCCACCATGACGCGGCGCTTCTCCGAATGGCCGGTCAGCATAATGATCGGCGCGTAGGGATTCCCCACGCCTTCGGGCTGGCGGATCATCTGCGCGAGTTCGAGTCCGTCGAAAATCGGCATCGACCAGTCGGTGATAACGATGTCGGGGACGTAGTGGGAATACATCTCGAGCGCGGTCGCGCCGTCTTCCGCTTCATAGACTTCGCGCGCGCCGAACGAATGCAGCAGCGTGCGCAAAATTCGGCGCATATGCGCATTGTCGTCGCATACAAGAAACCGCAGCTTGTTGAAGTCGATGATGAACATGCGCAGCCCGAGGTGGCGCACCCGGAAAACAGGGTACACCTCGCATTAACTATATGCGGCGGCTGTTAACGAATGGTTATCCAAGACGGCCGGGCAGGGGCAGAACCGGCTGGGGTCAGAACCCGAACTGCTCGCTCAGAATGCGCTCTTCCAGGCTGTGGCCGGGGTCGAACAGCATGCGGATCGAGATGGTCTTGTCCGCGATGATTTCGACCCGCTGCACGTCGCGGGCCTCGTCATGGTCGGCGACGGCGGCGACCGGCCGCTTGTCGGATTCGAGAACCTCGAACACGACGAACGCGGTGTTGGGCAGCAGCGCTCCCCGCCAGCGGCGCGGGCGGAACGGGCTGATCGGGGTGAGCGCGAGCAGGGCGGCATTGATCGGCAGGATCGGCCCCTGCGCCGACAGATTGTAGGCGGTCGAGCCGGCAGGCGTCGCCACCATGATCCCGTCTGAAATAAGCTCGGCCATGCGCTCATGCTCATCGACCAGGATGCGCAGTCGCGCGGCCTGGTGGGTCTGACGGAACAGCGAGACCTCGTTGATGGCGTGATGGATATGCACCTTGCCGTGAACGTCGGTGGCGCGCATCAGCAGCGGATTGATCACGGTGAGCTTCGCGGCTTCCAGCCGTTCGACCAGCGAATGCTGGCTGAACTCGTTCATCAGGAAGCCGACGGTGCCGCGATGCATGCCGTAGATCGGGATGCCGGACCGCATGTGCCGGTGCAGCGTTTGCAACATCAGGCCGTCACCGCCCAGCGCCACCACCACATCGGCCTTGTCAGAGGGCTGGTTGCCATAGGCCGCGGTGAGCTGGGCGAGGGCCTGCTGGGCCTCATGGCTCGGGCCTGCCACGAAGGCAATCCGCTCATATTTTCTCGGCTTCGTCATATCCGGATCAGCCCCTGGGCGCGCATGTCCTGACGCGCGGGCTTCGTCTATACGAGGTTTTCCGGTGTTGTCGAGGCGCGATCAAGTCGCGCAAAACAGCCCCGCGTGGCCGAAATCCGGCTCGCGGGCTTGATCTCCCGGTTAACCGGGGCGGCTAACCATATGCCTGGTCAGTAGGACGTCCGGCCGGTCGTCAGCGCCGAGGCCAGCGATTGATATTCGGGGCTGTCGCGGCCTGCGAGGGTTTCGATCCGGGCGAGGTGGTACTTCGCCTGTTCGCGGTTGCCCTGTTCGACCTGCCACAGACCATAATACTGCCAGGTGCGGACGTGGCCCGGGTCGGCCTTCAGCGCGCGCTCATACCAGACGCTGGCAAGTTCATAATTGCCGAGCTTGCGATACGAGTATCCGATCAGATTGGCGACATCGGCGCGGTCGTCCTGTCCGAGCGCCTTGAGCTGATCGATCGCGGATCCGTATTCGTTGCGCTCGTAGATGGTTGCATAGGCGGCGCGATAGCCCTGGAGGAAGGCAGGATCCTCGATCGACGATTTCTTTTCGCTCTTCTTCTTGTTGTCCTTGGGCTGCGACTTGGTGTCGGAGGCGGGAGGGGGCGCGGGCGTATCGGAACCGGCGGCTTGTGCCAGATTAACCGCGGGTGCCGCGACAAATGCCGAAAGAAGAAGCGCCAGAGATATTTGCCTGATGGTCAAGTTGCTCATGCGTAGCCTCCGTTGATCCACAAACACGATCCTATGCTTGTTTGTACGTCTTAAACACCTGCCGGGTTCAAACATTCCTCCGATGGCCCGTCATAATTCCGGCGATTTTCAGCCGATCTGCCGCGCCCGGCGCATAACGAAACTGTCATCCAGATGAACGAAAGCCCATGACGCGCTTCAGATTGAGTTCAGCGCGGCGGTCCTAGCGTTGTTGCGACGATCGGTTACCCGGCCATCCGACCGGCCACCCCCGATCGCATAACGACAGGAGAGACCCCATGCTGAAGATCATTTCTGCCGCCCTTGTTGCGGGTTCGATGATTGCCGCCCCTGCAATGGCCGCCACCGTCATGAAGACCGAAACGGCGCCAGCCGCCAAGTCCGAAACCCTGAAACCGTCGGTTGCGAATGCCAACGCGAAGGTGAAGGCGAAGAAGATCAAGCATCACAAGGCGCACAAGAAGACCAGCGCCGTCGTGAGCAAGAAGCATATCTCGTCCGCGGCGCCTGTGAAGCACGTCGCCGTGCAGAAGAAGGGCTGATCCTTCTTCATTGATATTTCCGTGACCGCTATTGCATAGCCCCCGCATCGAAGCGGTTCATGGAAAGAAGAACGGCCTGCACTCATCGCGAGATGGGTGCAGGCCGTGCTCTTTTGCGGCAGTTCTGCTGGAGTCAGAACGTCATGCCGGCTTTCACCAGGAACATGCGGCCGGGAAGTGGGTAGATCGCGTAAGAGCCTGGCGTGAACGCGCTGGCGATGCCGTAGTCGTAATACTGGGCGTCGAACAGGTTGATAACAGCCGCCGACCAGAAGAATCGGTCGATCTCGCCGCTCAGCTTCAGGTCGATGGTCGCGTTGGCGCCAATCAGACCCTGTGTGTTGGCCTGATCGTTGTCGAGACGGCGGCTGCTCCAGAAGCGTGCGCTGGCATCAAGCACGGCGTACTTCTGCCAGATGTTCCATGTGAATCCGGCGCTTCCGGAAAGCCGTGAAACAAGCGGCACGTCCTTTCCGGCAAACTGGCCTTCCTCGAACACGGCGCGCGTGTAGGCGAAACCACCCCTGAGCCTGAACGCCTCGTTGATCCGCAGCGATGCCTGAGTCTCGGAACCATAGCGATGCGTCGGATCGAGGTTGTAGTTGTAGAACGCGACCGGATTGTAGTGGATCTCGTTCTTCAGATGCATGTCGTAGTAGCTGGTCTGGATATCCAGCGGACCGCCGTGAATGCGAATGCCACCTTCGACATCGTAGGACGTTTGCGTCTTCAGCTCGAAGTTTTGCGGAATCGGCGGAAATGGGAAGGCCCCTCCGAACGCCGGTCCGGTAACGACGCGCTCATCCACGTTGGGTGTGCGGAAAGCTCGCGCAGCACGGCCGAAGACGGCGAAATTTTCGTTGAAGCGATGTTCGAGCCCGACATGCAGGGCGTGGTTGGTCTCGTCCTTGTCGAGAGGCGTCGCCTGAGCCAGCAGGCTGCCTGCGGGCGCGGTGGGATCGTACTTGTCGCGTGCCTTCAGGCTGAGCTGCTGGATGCGTCCGCCGTAGGAGAAGTCGGTGCTCGGCAACAATCCCAGCGTTTGCTGCCAGTAGCCGGCAATGGTTTGCTGCGAGAGGTTGTAGGCGTGATTGGGCGGATCGGAGATCGTGTACTGGCGGTTCGAGCTGTAGCGCGCATCGTAGTAGTCGAGGCCGGTCAGGATGCTCGATGTCACGCTGCCGAACGTGTTCTTCATGCTGAGGCGCGGCGTGATCGACCACGTCGTCAGATCGGAGTCGACATAGGCGTAAGGAAAACGATCGCCCGGAAACGACAGCACATAGTTGGGATCGCCGAAGAAACCCGCCTGCTGCTTCTTGTTGCGGACGCCGCCATCGACGATCAGCTCCGCGCCTGCCCATAAGGATTTTGTGAAACCCGCAGTGGCGTTGACGCCTTGCTTCTTGCCGTAATCGTTCGGCGTGCTCGTGCCGCGCAGATCGAGCAACTGGTTGGTGAAGTTGAAAAAATCGAGGGTGTACATGTTCGCGCGCGTGCCGGGAAAGCCGAGCTGCTGCCGGTCGCCGGACAGATTGAAAAATGCGCTGAACTCAGGCGTGGAGTAGCGGATCTCGCCGACCCCGTTCTGCTGGTCGAGCTTGTTGTTCTTCCGGTATCCGTCCGAATGAACGGCGTTGCCGAACACTGCGGACGACCATGGTCCCGAGTTGGTGCTGAACGAGCCATTGCCTTCGCGCTGCCCGTAAGAGCCCACACCACCCTCGATGCGCCCCGCGATCGGCTTGCCGATGCCCACGCCCGTTTTGGTGATGATGTTGATGACACCGCCGACGGCGTTGTCGCCGTAAAGCACAGCGCCGCTGTTGCCGCGCGTGACTTCGATGCGCGCGATCGATTGAACCGGGATAGTCGAGAGATCGACGCCCTGAAGGTCGGCCTCATTGAGACGGCGGCCGTTGATAAGGAACAATGTGTTGGACGACGCAAAGGCGCCGAACCCGCGAAGATCGACGACGGAGCCGGTACCGTTCACCGCGCCGTACAGATTCGTGAGTTGCACGCCCGGAATGGTCGCGAGCACATCCTGAATCGTCTGGTTGGGTGAACGTGCGATGTCTTCGGCGGTAATGGTTGCTGTCGATGTGCCGACGATGCCGCCATAGAGGCGGCTGGCGTCGACGTTGATCGGCGGCAACGCGCTGCCTGCGTCCTGCGCAAGCGTGGGGCTTACCAGCGCGGTGCCCGCGAGGCATGCCGCTGCGAATGCCGCTTTTGGAAAGAGAGATTTGGAAAATTGTGTCACGTTGAAGCCCCGCCGATGCATGTGATCGCGGAGGCGCGGTAACAACGCGCAGACATGACGGTGCGGCGGCAGGTTGCTGCCGCCATACGTTCCGTCCTGACTGAGGAAACAGGCCATCGGCCGAACCTCCGCAACAGTTACGTCACGTCACCGCTGCGGAAAGCCGCCCCTTCGCACGCCCCGTGCGACGGAAGGATGACCGGTACAGGCAGGTCTCCTGGCTCGCGGATCGCCGCCGTTGCCCGCCTTCCCAAGCTTGGCTGAAAAGCCTTCGCTCAGTGGCCTATTGGACAACGGCTCACCGCTGACAGTTGCGGGGGCAGCTTCGGACTGGCCGTGCAAACTTCACCTTGATGAGGCCGCACGGCGGCACCGAATTCCCTATTCGCCAGCTTGCGCTGGCACCTGTGCCGTGGTTGCAATCAACCGGCGAGGGGTTGCCTTGTCAATGACACAATGTGCAAGAAACCCAAGGGGATGCCTCAGGCCGTGGACTTCATCGGAATGCGTTGCAAATTGGTGACATATGCGAGGAGCACAGCGCTGGCGCTGGTTGCGCTCGGTCTCGCCGGTTGTGCATGGACCGGCGGAAGCGACGGCCTGTCCTACACCGCCGACCGCGGCATCGAGAACCAGCCGTATCCGGCGAACTACCGCCCCGAACTGCTGGCCCTGCTGCGCACCTATCTGAATGACCCGACCGGCATACGCGAGGCCGGGATTTCAGAACCGGCGCAAAAGGAAGTTGGGGGACGCCGCCGCTATGTGGTGTGCGTGCGTTTCAATGCGCGCAGTGCCGGACGTTACGCCGGCGCGAAAGAGCGCGCGGGCGTATACATCGACGGACGGCTCGATCGCATCATTGAAGAGACCGAGGATCTTTGTAAGGGCGTCAGCTACGCCGCGTTTCCCGAACTGGAAAAGCTGACGCGGTGAGCGTCTACGGAGGGGTGTCATGACGTCGAAATCAGCCGGGCGGTTAGCCCTCTGCCTGCTGCTGTGTCTCGGCGTCGGGATTCTCGAATCATATGTGACGCGGCCCGAAATCCCGGTGTGGTATGCGGCGCTGGCAAAGCCGTGGTGGACGCCGCCGCCGGTGGTTTTTCCAATCGCGTGGACCGTTCTCTACATTCTGATGGCTGTTAGCCTGTGGCGCCTGTGGGATCGCGCGGCGCCGTCGGCTCCGCGGGCCTCGGCGATCACCTGGTTTCTCATTCAGCTTGCGCTGAACGCGGCGTGGTCGCCAGTCTTCTTCGGATGGCACGGCACGCGCACCGCGCTCGTTATCATCATCGGCCTGTTGATCGCCATTGTGATGACAATGATCGCGGCTTCGCGCGCCGACAAGTCCGCGGCCTGGCTGCTCGCGCCGTATCTGGCTTGGGTCGCCTACGCGACCACGCTGAATGCCGGCGTGGTCGCGATGAACTAACAGACGTCCTATGAGAAGTGCCGGACGATCGCGTCGAATCCCCGCCGCCACGCGCGGGTCGCCTCGATATCGAGCGGGATCGGCTCGGCTGCGACGCGGACAATCACCAGTTCGCTGATCGGATCGATGTAGATGTACTGTCCGTGAATGCCGAGACAGCACAGCGTCCGCCGTTTGCGGTCGATCTGGTAGAACTTGCTGCGATAGGCCGCATCGGGAAACAGTTCGGCGAAATCGCCGCGCGCCCAGGCTGCCGGATCGCCATTGTCGTTGATGTCGTCGATCCACCAGCCCGGCACCACCTGCCTGCCGTTGGCGACCCCGCGCTGCCGGATCATTTCGCCGAAGCGGGCGAGGTCGCGCGGCGCGGCGCAGATGCCGCCGGCGGCGCGCATCGCGCCTTCCGGATCGAGCGTGACATAGGCATCGGTTTCCGCGCCGAGCGGCGTCCAGAGATATTCGCCAAGCAGATCGGAGAGGGCGCGGCCCGCCGCGCGTTCATAGACCCAGCCGAGCATGTCGGTGTTGGTCGAGACATAGTGGAAGGTGTCGCCGTGGGTCTTGCCGTCGGCTTTCTGGGTTCCGAGGTATTCGCGCAGCGCCATGGTGCTCTGGCCGGGCTTGATCACGTCCCATCCGACTGCGCGGCGATAGCGCGCGACATCGCCGTCCGGATCGATATAGTCCTCGGTGAAGGCGATGCCGACCGACATGTCGAGCAGGTGCCGCACCGAGCAGCCGCCATACACTGACGAAGAAACTTCAGGCACGTAGTCCGTCACCGGACGGTTGGGATTGAGAAAGCCCTTGTCCACGAGAATCCCGCCGAGCGCGCCGCAGATCGATTTGCTGACCGAGAACACGATATGCGGCGTCGTGGCGTCCATGCCGCCCGCGTACCACTCGGTTGCGATCCGGCCCTTCCGGAGCACAACAAATCCCTTGGTGTTCGTCGTGCGCAATGCCTCGCGGAGCGTGGTCGCACCCTTGCTGCCCTCAAAGGCGATGCCGCCGATTTCGATAGGCGAACTTTCCAGTGGAGCGGGGTGTTTCGACGCCGCGATGTTCGCGGTCGGCAGCAGGCGGCGGACGTTGTGAAAGCTCCAGTCGCTGGACGGCTGGGTGCGCCAGTTGGCAAGCGTCACCAGATTGTCCCGCGCAGGCGGGAATTCGGTCATCAGATTTTTTGCGGGACTCTTTGCGGTCGACTTGGCTGACATTCGTTTCTTCTCCAGGCACCGATTCAATTGGCTGAATCGTTGATTGTTGTTTTTGGGCGCGGCCGGGCGTGTTGATCGCCGTGGCGGGAGACCGCGCGCGCTCATTGTGCGTTTAAATCGGCGCATGACAACACTGCGCCGCACAACCCTCCGCCGGAGATCAGGAGAATCGGACTCGGAACGGGAAAAACGGCAAGGGGGGCAGGAAAAAACAATGTGCGAGACTCTTCGCAGGTCCCGCGTTCAAATCCCGACATGACGCGGACGATTCTCAGACAGCCTTTTTGAGGAGCCCTTAGCCGTGAACACGATACTGGTATTCACCTTGGCCATTGCTGCTTCGCTCAATGCATGGTGCCTCAGCGCTTATCTGTGACGTGCGAGCGAACGGCCGAACCGGATGAACCGATTCGACCGTCAGGTTGCGGACTGTTTTAGCCCGACCGGTTACTTCGCGTTTTCCGAATACTTAAACGCGGGCATCGCTTTCAGCTGATCCTTGGTGCCGCTCATGACCGCATGGTCGGGGTACCATTCGTTCTTGGCCGGTGTCGCAGCCATGCCACCGCCGGCAGCGCCTGTCGTTGTCGACGGCCGCGCTGTTGTCGACGTCCCGGACGAGCCTGGCATCTTGTCGGCCGATGCCGAGCGGATCGGTTCGTCGACCCATTTCAGCTTGTCGAGCGAGACCGCGATGTCGTGCTGGCCGACGCCGAGGAAGCCGCCGACGCCGATGATCACGGCGTTGACCTTGCCGCTCTTGTCGAGAAGGATTTCGCTGATATCGCCGAGCTTTTCGTTGGCGTCGTTATAAACCGCGAGGCCGATAAGCTTGGAAGCCCGCCAGTTGCCCTTGAGGTTCATCTGCTCGCTTGATGCCGATGCAGCCGGAGCAGGTGAAGGCGCAGCCGGTGTTGTGGTCTGTGCGAACGCTGCGCTACCAGCCAAAGCGGTTCCGAGCAGAGCTGCCGCCACATATTTCTTAATCATCGGATTCTCCTTTCAATGCATCGATTGAAACGGGAGAACCCAAACTGCTTGCTTATGTTCCGGGAACTATCACTGTTCCCCCGCGTCAATTTAGCTGGTTGCGCGGTATCGGTTGCGACCGCAACGGAACCTCACCGGTTTCGATCGCGGCGTGGAGATCGTTGAGCTGTGCCTCGAGAAATTCGTTGGCTGCGAGCAGTGCCATCAGGGCGCCGCGGGTGTCGCCGCCGCACTGAGCGATGACGTCGTCGATGGCATTTTCGTAACGGTCGTCATGTGGCTTCGCAAAGGGCATGATCGTCCTCGTTGGGTTTTGCCTGAATCGCCGTTTACCTGCGTGGGCAATGGTGACGAGACCGTGACGGTTCCAAGGCGCGCCGGGTTGTCCACGCAATTCACAGGCGTTTTGACGCAGGACGAGGAAATGTTTGGCCTTCGCGAAATTGTTACTTCGCGACCTGGGTCACCGACCAGACGTCGAAAATCCCCAGATTGTAAAGGAAAGCGAGGGCGGCAATCACGCCGATCGCCGCGATCAGATATTTGTGGTGCGCGCGAAACCCGCCGTTGTGGTCCATACGAATCTCCCGGCACCAATGCCGTGACGCATCATTGGTGACGCAAATCGGACGGCAGCGCAAATCGCACGGGTGTACATTTCAGCCGGTGCTGGTCTGCCCGCCCGACTTGCCGAGCAGTTTACGCGATGCCCAGATGATCAGGCTGGCGATTCCGAAGAACAGCGCCCCGGTCAGCCTCAGGACCGCCGACACGAATTCGAGCACATCGAAGAGTTCGAAGTAGTCGAGCATCTTGATGATCAGGATCAGTACCAGAAGCGTGCCCAGCAGCCATTCGCTCATTGCCGTTACCTTCACCGCGAACAAAATCCATCTGTTGGTCGCCGCAGGAACAGCAGGGGTTCATGACGATCGATGGCGAAGTCCCGGGAACATCCGGTGGATGCCTTTGTTAAGGGACCGTCCCGAAATCAACGGAGGAGATGAAGATGCGAAAGCTTATGGCAGGTCTGGCGGCCGCAGCTTTGGTGATGGCGACCGGCTTCGCGTCCGCGCAGACGGCGCAGCAGAAACCCTCGGATTCCGGAATGACCAACTCGCCTCAGGCCGGCACCAGCGGAACCAATCCGACCGATCAGAAGAGTGTGAAGAAGAAGGCCGCCAGGAAGAGCGGGTCCACGACAGGGATGGGTGGCGGCGCCATGAAGAAAGACACCGGCAGAATGGGCACCTCAAGTGGTGGTCAGGGCGGTGGTGAAGGTGGAAGCGGGAAATAAAGCGCCGATCAGGGCGTGCTTGAAAGCCGTCGCCAGAAGCGACGGCTTTTTTGTCCGGGCAAGGGGCGGATTTCGCGGTGTCAGATCCCGTTCGCGGTCTTGTCCCGGCGCTCCGGCGCTGGTAGCTGTTCTCCCGTCGCCGGCGTAGCACAGCGGTAGTGCAGCGGTTTTGTAAACCGAAGGTCGGGAGTTCAATCCTCTCCGCCGGCACCATTCATCTTGAAAGCCTTATTCAGAATTCACCCGATCAGCCTCGGGACGATGCCGATTTTGGGCATCGTCCGGCTGTCCCTTACTGCGGGCACATCTCAGTCTTCGTTGGTGCGCGGGATCATCCAGGTCGAAAACGTCTGCCAGACGCCTTCGCCGAGATGGCGCTGATAGGCGATGAAGTCTGCATCGTTGTCGTGCACCAGCTCGTAACGATGTTGTTTGCGCTCTTGGGTCTGCCGGGTCATCGAACTTCTCCTTTGTTTGGGCTGCTCTCGAGGTAGTCGCGGCGCGTCGCCGATCAATGGAATGATGATCATCATATAATCACGTTATCGAGAGGCGTTGTTTCACCCGCGGAACCGGGCGAGCGAGCCTGCCAGGCACCCGCCGTTAACCTTCCGCTTTCCAAAATCTTATTGAAATCGCTCGCAATTGAGCGACCGGAAATGCTTACGCGTTAGGCTTACCTGACGATTGGGCGGGGCCTTTAACTCCTGGCTTGGCTCGCTGGATTAGGGTGCGGCTTCAACGAAGGTCTCATTCCATGCGTGCGATACTGACTCTGGCGATCTTGATCGGAACGGCGGCAGCGGCTGCGGCCGATACCGGTCCGTTGATCGTGATTCCCGGCCGTGCGGGCGTTCCCGTCATGATCAATGGCCGCGACGCGTCCTATGCCGTCGTCGAAGGCGAATGGGGCCTCGCCAAACATTTCAAGAATGCGGACCGCGTTTATGGCGGCTGGGATCGCTACATCGGCCCCGAAGTTGGCCACTATTATCCGAGCGCCGGACGCACGCCGGGCTACGGCCGTCTCGAAATTCAGCCACCCGCCAATCGCGCGCTGCCGCAGCCGGCGGAGAGCTATCATCGCTCGTGGTCTGCGCAATCCGCACCGCCTGCGCCGCAGCAGCAGTATGACGTTCCCGAGTATCCGCCGGCGATCATCGAAGCGCCGCGCGATCAAAGCTATCGGCCGAACGGTTTCCGGCCCAGCTACCGGCCGAATGGTTTCCGGCCCGATTTGAAACACTAACGAGACCAAAACAAAAAGCGTTCAACAGGAGAGAGTAATGCGTCAGATCATTGCAGGATTGATTGCCGGAGCGGCCTTCGCCGCGACCGTGGCGACGGCGGCCCCCGCGCAGGCATGTGCGGTGACCGATCCGTGCGGCAGCTACGGCTATTACGCTTACAATTACGGGTGCGGTTATGGTGCGTGCGGCGTGCGCGAGCGTCTGCCGGATCCGGCAGGCCCGCAGTATTACTGGGTGAACCAGGGTCCGACCTATACCGGCCCCGGCAACTTCGCTCCGGTGCCGACCTATCAGGAACGCGCCGTCGTCGGCTCGCGCTACTACGGCCGGCCTTATCGCTATGGTTATGATGGCGGTCCGTACGGCAACGCCACCAGCCATTACTATGACGGCGCACCGGGGGTGCAGGGCCCTGCGGTCTACAGCTATCGCTTCGCCCGCCGCCACTATCACCGCGGCTATCATCGGATGCACTACCGTCCGTATCGCACCGCGCCGAAGTACTATTACACGCATCGCCACCACGGCCATGCCATGGCGCACGGCTCGCGTTACGCAAAGCCGCTTCGCTACAAGTACTGATCTTTCGGCAATTTGAAATTCGGACGCCCGCCTTGCATCGCGCAGGCGGGCGTTTTTGATTCAGCCCATCAGGCCGAGGCGGCTTGTGCCGATATAGAGCGCGAGCGCGGCTGCGTTCGAGACGTTGAGGCTCTTGATCGCGCCCGGCATATCCATGCGCGCAACGACAGCGCAGGTTTCGCGCGTGAGCTGGCGCAGCCCTTTGCCTTCGGCGCCCAGCACCAGCGCCAGCGGCGCGTGCAGCGGCACGACGCTGAGATCGCCCTGGCCTTCGCTGTCGAGACCCACCGTCAGGAAGCCTGCCTCGTTCATCTCGCCAAGCGCGCGATGCAGGTTCGGGACCTCAACGATCGGCACAAGTTCAAGCGCACCGGATGCGGATTTCGCCAGCACGCCGGTTGCCTCGGGGCTGTGCCGCCCGGTGGTGACAATCGCCTTGACGGCAAAGGCCGCGGCCGAGCGCAGGATCGCGCCGACATTGTGCGGATCGGTGATCTGGTCGAGCACCAGCACAATGCCGTCCTGCGGCAGTTCATCCAGATGCAGGCCGGGCAGGGGATCTGCCTCGGCGAGCAGGCCCTGATGCACGGCATCCGGCCCGAGCCGGCGGTCGATATCCGCCGCGTGGACCAGTTCCGGCGGAACGCGGGTGTCGATCTTCTCGTCGGCCAGACGGCGGGCGACGTTTTCGGTGACGAACAGCTTGCGGATGCGCCGCTGGGGATTGGCCAGAGCCATGGTGACCGAGTGCCAGCCATAGAGAATGACCGGGCCTTCGCCCTTCACATGCCCTTTGGCCTCACGGTCGCGCCAGGGAGGGCGCCCCTGATGCTTCCCGGGACGCTCCCCGTGACGCTCCCGATCACGGTCGCCGCCGCGTCCGCCCGGTTTGGGGCCCTTGAAACGTGATTTGCGGTCGCGATCGCTCATGGGGCCTTGTCCCACGGGATTGAAATAATGGCAATTTCCGGCTTTGGACGGCGCGAAAGGAAATGTGACATTTCTCCCGGCGTTGGTTGACTTTACCCCGGTGCTTCGCCCATAAACGCGCCGACCGGGCGCCCGTCTACGGGCACGCTTTTTACCGTCATCCATGGCCGTTCAACCGCCCCGTTCGGGTGGGCGAAGGTGTCGGATGATGTCGAGCGGGGGAGTGTCCCGAGTGGCAAAGGGAGCTGACTGTAAATCAGCCGCCGTATGGCTTCGAAGGTTCGAGTCCTTCTTCCCCCACCATATTGAGAACGCTCAGGAATACTAATTCCTGAGCGTTCTTTTTTGATCACTTGTTAAAGTTACAGCCTGAGGTCAGCTCAGTACGGACTTATCAATTAATTTCGTTTGAGCCAGAGGCTTGCTTAGCGGCGCTCAGTAGTTGGCTAGCGAGCATGCCTTCCAGCATTCTTTCTAGCTTGCTCACGTCTACGCCGCCTTCCTTTAGCCCTTTGTCAGCATCTTCAAGCGCTCGATAATAAGGCTCTTTATCACCTGCAATTTGCTCAGGAATGGTCGGTGCTCCAGGCAACAGGCTATCAAGCTTGATGCTCAAAACTACATAAGAAACCGCGCGAGCTGTGCGGCCGTTTCCATCCGCGAAGGGATGAATCCAATTAAGCTTCCATAGGACATATGCGCACAGATGAACGGCACTATGATCCCAATGATCATTTACATAGTCGCACATCAATTCGATTTCCTCCGACACAAACGCTTCATCGGGAGGTTGATGGCCGCTACCGCCTATTTTGACAGGAGTATTGCGCCACGTTCCGGCGAGAGGATGCAAGCCATCCAGCGCAGCCTTATGCAGTTTTAAAATTAAGCTGGAACGAAGGCGGAAAGGGCGCTCTGCGTCTTTTACATGTGAGCGGATCATTTCGAGCGCGAGATTGAACTGTCGAATGCCGTTTTCGGCTTCACGACGTGCAATCTCGTCAGGATCAGAAAGCGTCTGTGCGGTCTCAGCGATGCTATGTCGATCGCTAGACATCCAAAGTCACTTCCGCTCCGCCTCTATCTGGACGTCGGCGTCCGCAACCATCTTACGGGTGATGCGGTCGTTTTCGATATGAGTATTTCCGTACGCAAAACTGCGGCGCTGTTCGCGCAGCTGATCCGGCGTCATCTCAATTTTGCGAGCGCGATCAACGAGTTCTTGTAGGTCTTTTGTCATTGATCCCTCCAACACGTAAGCCAGTATATAGAACTGCAGACGTTCACGTAAAGTTCCTAATTTGCGGTCAACGGCATAGGTGCTGTTCGTAACCCGAGTCGCATTTTTTGGAATGAAGAATTCTATGATTTTGTGCCGTATGGCTTCGAAGGTTCGAGTCCTTCTTCCCCCACCATCTTTGAAAATCGCCCGGAAACTGTTTCCGGGCGATTTTTTATTGGGCGCGTCTGTGTCAGGCTGCGGCGGGGAATTTGTCTGTCACGGGGCCGGCACCGATGCGATCACTGGCCTTGGGCCTGAAGCGGCTTTGTCTCGGTTTCTGGCATGGGCTGAGCGATCCTGAGTTTCAGGCGATCATCTTTCTGCTGATAATGTCCGTGCTGGGCGGATCGATTTTCTACCACTGGATCGAGGGCTGGTCGTGGCTCGATTCGGCCTATTTCAGCGTGGTGGCGCTGACCACGGTCGGCGATGCGACGCTCGGCCCGACCAGCGGCGTGTCCAAGATTTTCACGATGGTATTTTCGCTGGTCGGAATCGGCCTCGTGCTGGCGTTCCTGTCGCGGCTTTCCTCCTATCGGGATCGGACGCGAGAAGACTGAGACGGCAAAAAAGCCGCCCGTCAGGATAACGGGCGGCCTCTGGTTGCTTTCGATCAGACTGCGATCAATCGTAATAATGACGATGATGGCGGCGAACCTTGCGTGGCTTCACGACGCGCGCGCCGGGGTCTGCATACCGGCCTTGCTCCGCGAAAGCGAAGACCGGATTGACCTGGCAATAGGCGCGCCGTCCCGATGCGCTGGCCATGCACTGGGCGTAGTTATCGTAATAACAGGTGCCCGGACCGGCCGCGAAGCCCTCGACCAGGCAGTAACGATAGTCCCGGGCTTCGGCGGAGCCTGTGCCGAACACGGCCATACCTGCCAGGGCCATGGCGGCCAAAAGTGCTTTGCGCATGAGACATCTCCCGGTTCAAATCGGCTAAAAGCGAAACAGCTTGCCCGGAATATGGTTCCGTTGGTCCCGCAGTGCAAATCAATCGTGGTTGAGGCGGCGGGAATGCCATGCTAGGTCTCGCCGCGCCGCGGGTGTAGCTCAATGGTAGAGCAGCAGCCTTCCAAGCTGAATACGAGGGTTCGATTCCCTTCACCCGCTCCAACGGCTTCCCTGAAATCTCCGCTGTTCATCGAGAGCCGGGTGATCCTAGCCGCAAGAGGCGCGGATGATCTTCCGTGTCCTGTCGTCGGTTTCAATCGTGACGCGCTCTGGCCTGTAGTCCATGGTCACACCCTGACCGGGTTTGATCTGGCGAACGATCGTCGCGCCGGTCAAGCGCTTCGCCCTGCGGTCCGAATCCTGTTCTTGCCCGCCAGAGCCGCTGCGGCGGCCGGGTTACAAACGCCGGCTTGATGACTGGCCGCTTTCGTTTCCGAATGGCAGCCAACAACGACAAGAAGCGCTACGGTCAAACCGGCGAAGCGATGTGCGTGGATCATGGATTGGTTTCTGCGGCATTTCAGTTTCTGAAATCCAGAACGGCGCTCAGCTTCTCACGAATCGTCCAGCTTGTTGAGGTCGCGCACCGATTGCATGATCGGCTCGAAATTCGACCGCGCATCGAGGGCGTCGAACAGTTGCGCCGTGTCCGAGAGCAGGGCATGGGAGCGCTGGATCGCGATCCTGACGTCATCCTGCGGCGTATCCGACAGGCGGCCGTGCCCGGACAGCAGGATTTTCGAGTCGAGGCCCTTCAGCCGCTCCAGCGACTGGATGTAATCGCTGATGCTGCCCGATCCGAACACGCCGCCCATGACGCCGCCGGGCATCAGGGTGTCGGCGGCGAACAGCAGCCCCTTGTCCTGATCGAAGAGGCTGATGCACGCGGAGGTGTGGCCGGGCGTGTACATCACGGTCAGCCGGAAGTTGCCGAGGTCGATCAGGTTGCCTTCCTCGAGCCAGATGTCGATGTCGATCGGCACGCTCGGCTCGTTGAACATCTTGCGGAGCATCGAGAAGTCGTCGCGCAGCATGATCTTGTTCGCGGCGAGGCGGTGCGCGGCGATGATGGTCCGCCCGTTGAAGTGATAGGCTGCGCCGATATGGTCGAGATGCTCGTGGCTGAGCACGACCATGTCGATGTCGGCAGGCTTGATGCCGAGATGCTGCAGGCATTCCAGCAGATACGGATAGTTCGACGACAAGCCGACATCGATCATGATAGTCCGCTTGCTGCCGCGCACCAGATAGGCATTGGCGGCGCGGTTTTTGAAGCGGATCTGATAGACGTCCTCGGCGGCCTGGATCAGCGAGCAAACGTCATTGTTGAGAAGAATAGGAAAGGGCGAGGGTTTCCGGTCGCTCATGGCGCCGCGGTCCTGTAGTTCACGGCGTTGGATGCCCGCAGCCGTTTGCTCAGCGCGTCCATGATCATCAGCGCAAAGGCCGGCTGCTGGCTGACGAGATAAACGAACCGGGCGTGATTGATCCGCATCACGCGAGTGCCCGGCGTGGCCGCGACCGCGCTCGCCGACCGCGAGGAGCCGTCGATGACGGCCATCTCTCCGAAGAACTCACCCTTGCCGAGCGTGACAATGACAGTTTTGTCCGCGCCGGAATTCTTGACGATATCGACCTTGCCGTCGAGGACGACGAACAGCTCGCGGCCGGTCGATCCTTCCTCGAAAATGACCTCGGAGGCATCGTATTCGTTGATGCATTTCTCGATCGTCATGGTGCACCCGGCGTGCCAGCAGACGGTTCAGCCGGGATATACTAGGCCGGAATCCGGAGTGCGCAATCGGCACGTCTGGGCTGGCGTGCGCTACCGCAGGGCAGCAAATTCTGGCGGTGTCATACCGTCGTCAAAGCCGGCGGGAGGTCTCGCAGGCGCGTCCGGGTGGAGCTTCTCATCCCGGACAGGGTTTCAGGCAGCAGATCTCAGAACTTTGCCGTGGCTGACACACGGAACGTGCGCGGCTGGCCCGGCGACAGATTGTTGTTGCCGTCGGCGGACGCCCAGTAGCCCTTGTTGAAGACGTTCTCGATGTTGAGCTGGCCTTTCCACATCTCGTTGATCTTCAGATAAAGGGCGGTATCGACGCGGACGAAGCCGGGCAATCTCACGCTGTCATCCGAGGAGGCGTAGGAGTCGGAGAAGTAGATGACGCCCAGCGCCGCGCCCCAGCGCTCATCGATCTGGTACTTGTTCCACAACGAGACCTGATTGTACGGGACGAGCTGAATGCGGTTACCTCCGACGATCGTAGCTGTCGTGCCGGCAACGATGCGTGCATCGGTGTAGGCATATCCGAGCGATGCCTGCCACTGATCCGTGATGTATCCGTTCAGAGCGGTTTCGAATCCGCGAATTCTCTGGCTCGCGTCAGGAAAGAACGTGCCGTCGCCATTCGGGTTCGCGATCGGTACGTTCGTCCGGTCGATGTTGTAGATCGCCGCTGTGTATTGCAGCTTTTGGAAGATGTTCCACTTCACGCCGACTTCCTCGGTCTCGAATTTCTGAGGCTTCAGAATGACGGTGCCGACGTTCAGCGCGCTGAACTGATCGCCGGACGATGGCAGATATGACGTGGCGTACATCCCGTAGATCGAAAGGTTCTCGACGGGCTTGAGGATGATCGCTGCCTGAGGCGACAGCTTCTCGTCCACGCGTCCGCGTTGGGTGTTGGTGTTTTGGTCGAGCGCAGTCAGGTCGAAGCGATCATAACGTACGCCGCCGATGATCTGGAGCCAGCGCGTGATCTCGATTGTGTCGCGCACATAAGCTGACTGTGTATTCAGCGTGTACTTGCTGAACGCGTCCGGATTGGCAACGCCGTCCGCATTTCCGCCGGTGAAATGATGGATGAAATTGACGGGCCCAAAGAACGTTGGGTTGAAGGGGCTCGTTCCGGCGGCGGTGGAAGATATCGAATTCAAACCGTTCGCAAAGATTCCGGTGCTCCGGAATGAAAAGCCGGTCTGGCGTCCGAATTCGGTTCCAAACCCAACAGTATGAAATATCGGACCGGTGGCCGTCTTGTAAGTGAAGTCGGTTTGATTGATCGCGTTCTCGCGATTCGTGGTGTTGTTGTAGGCCGAGTAATTGAACGACGTCTGTGAGGCGTTGACCGCGCTGCCCGGGTAGATGTTCTGATAATGACGATCGTAGTCGGCATAAAGCGTCTGGTTCTTGACCGTCAGGCCATTCTCGAAGTCATGTTCGATTCTGGCCATCGTGGTCTGCACGTCGGAGGCTGCGACATTGTAAGTCGGGCTGCCGAAGAACGCGGTAAGATCACCATTGGGAGCAAACGGCGCTGCGGGATTGAAGCGGTTGGATCCGCCGGCGACACCTGGAATTGCCTGTGAGGGATTGCCGCGGTCGTTGGTGCGTTCGTCGTGATAGTATTCGTAGCTGAGCTTGACCTTGGTCGTATCGTTGACGTTCCACCCGACCGTCGGGTTGATGCCATAGCGCTCAAGCTTGCCGTAGTTGCGGAACGTGTCTGAGCCTTCATAGAACGCATTCATGCGAACCGCGAAGTCCTGGCTGACGGCCTGACCTGCATCGAGAGAGATGCGCCGGTCGCCGTAGGAGCCTGACTGCGCCGTTGCCTCGTAGATGCGCTGGCCGTCGGCTTCCTTCAGCGTACGATTGACCAAGCCGCCGCCCGCGCCGCGGCCGAAGGTGAGGGCGCTCGGCCCCTTAATGATCTCGATGCTCTGCGTGTTGTAGAGATCGCGGAAATACTGCACGTCGTCGCGGAAGCCGTTGACGAAGAAGTTCGCGCTCGAGTCCACGCCGCGAATGACGAGCTCGTCGCGGTTGCCTTCGCCCTGATGAATCGCAACGCCGGGTACATAGCGGGTCACGTCGGTCAGTTGCTGCGCCCCTGAGTCCTTCACAAAATCCTTTGTGATGACGTTGACGGATTGCGGGATGTTGATCAGCGGCGTGTTGGTCTTGGTCGCGGTCGCCGTGCTGTTGCTGTAGTAGCCGGAGGTGCCGGTGCGTGCCTCGAATGTATCGACAGGCGCTGCGGGTGCCGGTGCGGCGACGGGTGCCGTGCCGGCTCTTGTCGCGCGGATCCTGCGGGGACGGGGTTTCGATGCGCCGACATTGACCGTCGGCAGCGGCGTAGCTTCCGGCTCTGGGGTGGCGGCAGTTTGAGCAATGGCATCTGGCACGCACAGCGCCAAACTGAGCGCCAGCGAGCTTGCAGACAGCAATGCGGATTTTACGATCGAACGGTGAAACGGATGACGCAGACGCAGATTGTTTGTCACTGGAAGCCCCCAAGCCCGCTTCACGGGGAAGCGATGGGCCTCTGTGGCGCAAAGTCGCAGTCTGCGTCCAGACGTCGCAGATAGAAAGATTTCTCCCGAGACATGGAATGGAGAGATCAGACCGTCTCTTGGGAATGATTCCAATTCGATTTTTGATGCATAATATATTGATGTTGTTGCATTAATTTTCGTACTGCGAATCCTCCAGGAGAAGAGAGATCTCCAAAATTCTTGGAGATATTCTAAGAAACGGTAGCGATTGCCGGTGCGCAGTATGCATTCACGCCGGTTTCATGTTCGACATCACCATCGTGGCGACGTCGGTATAGGTATTCACCAGCGGTCCGACGATCTTGTGCATCGCGTTCTTCGAGACCAGCGTGTTGTGCATCACCAGATGATCGATGCCGGTGGTCAGGAAGCAGATTACCGCATCGCGAGGGGTCTCGATGATCGGCTCGCCCTTGACGTTGAATGAGGTGTTGATGAGGACGGGGACGCCGGTGAGGGCGTCGAACTCCTTCAGCAGCCGGTAAAGCGTGGGGTTGGTTTCCTCGCGCACCGTCTGCACCCGCGCCGTTCCATCGACGTGGACAATGGCCGGAATCTTGTCGCGCCATTCGGGCCGGACGTTCTTGGCGATCAGCATGAAGGGGGAGTCTTCCTCGCCCTCGAAGATGTCCTTCGCGCGCTCGTAGAGAACGATCGGTGCGAAGGGGCGGAACGGCTGGCGATGCTTCACCCGGCTGTTGAGGATGTCCTTCATCTCGGGCTTGCGCGGATCGGCCAGCAGGCTGCGATTGCCCAGCGCGCGCGGGCCGAACTCCGAACGGTCCTGAAACCAGCCGATCACCTTCTGATCGGCGAGCAGTTTTGCGGTATCGCGGGCGATGTTGTCGCTTTTCGTTTGTGTCGTCTGAACGCTGACGAGGAATTTGGCTATCGCGTCGCTCACCTCCTGATCGGAATAGCGGCGGCCGACATAGGAATGATCCATCACAAATGAACGCGGCTGCTTGAGGATTTCCAGCCAGCCGTAATAGGCGCAGCCGATCGCGATGCCGTCGTCACCTGCGGCCGGCTGAATCCAGACATTCTCGAAGCCCGACTCGCGGGCAACGCGGCCGTTGGCCACACAGTTCAGCGCCACACCGCCGGCGATGCAGAGATTTTTCGCGCCGGTCGTTTCGCGGAGCCATGCCGCGCGGGCAAGCAGCACCTTCTCGGTATCGTCCTGAACGCGCCAGGCGAGATCCTCCCAATGTTTCATCAGCGGGCTGGTCTCCCATTTCTCGCCGCTGTCCGCGATGTAGGGCTTGTTCAGTTCGGAGGTCCAGCGCGGAACGGTGAGGACGTTATCCTTGATCTGCATCAGCGGCTTGACGTTGCCGTGCCGTCCATAAGGGGCGAGGCCCATCAGCTCGCCGCACTTGTTCCAGTCGCCGAAGATGTAGGTCGATGCGCGGCTGTAGAGCGCGCCGAGGCCCGGCATGTTGTAGAATTCGTCGCTGAGGAAGCCGCGATCCGGCTCCATCCAGACCTTCTTGAGGCACTCCAGCTTCGAGCCCGAGAACTTGTAGTAGCTCTCCGACTCGCGCGCCAACGGCGTTGCCGTGTCGGTGGCCGGGAAGGGCTCGTTGACGTCTGAGCGATAGCTGCCGACGCCGTCAACGATCATGATCGCTCCTTCCTCGAATGGGGAGACGGCGAACGCGCTGTAGGCATGCGCGAGGTGGTGCGAGATCGATACGACCTTGTCGGAGCGCGACAGAAAATAAGGATGCTTCTTTGCGTCGGCGCGCTCGTACTCGGGGAGAAAACCCGGCAGATCCTGATACAGCAGCCGGTCTTCCATTTCAGGGACCGGCAGGATGTAACAGTTGCGGACCACCAGATCGACGTCGTCGAGGGTGATGCCCTCGGCTTCCAGGCAGTAGTCGATGACTTCCTTGTAGAAGCCGCTGGCGTGCTTCTCGCGGGTGATGCGTTCCTTCGCGATGGCATAGGCGATTTCGCCATCCCGCAGCAGACAGGCGCTCACGTCATGGTCGTAGGTGTTGAGGCCGAGAACGTAAGTATGTTTTTTGGGCATGGACCAACTTTCGGAGCGGCGGGCTTAAACGCTTAGTGACGGAAAAAGTTCGGATGGTTCAAACGTGTCTCGCAATTGCGAAGATATTTCGTTCAGCATGATGAACAACGGTTCAGCAAGAGGTGGGCAATGTCCAGATAGGAGACATTGTCTTCCTTTGTCGGTTAACGGCAATACGAGGGCACAATGCATTGACCGCCGAGGCAGGTTGACCCTAATCTGCTACCGGATGAATCGTGTAGAGTAGTCTTGTTTTTGACTATCTATTTTCCGAACGTGCCTGAACGGGACGCAGGCTCGCGAGTTGAATACGCGGAAGTGCTCCACGGCGTTTCCGGAAATGGAGGTGCTCTTTATGGCTCAGATCAAGACACGTTCGAACTTTTTGAAGCGTGCCCTGGCGGCGGCGGCGTTGGTGCTGGTCTATTCGATCAGTTTCATCGGCACGTCGTTTGTTGTCGCGACGTCAACGTCGACCTCGGCGGAAGCCCGTGGTCGCGGCGGCGGCCGCGGTGGTGGTCGTGGCGGCGGCTGGGGTCGCGGTCGTGGCGGCGGCTGGGCTCGCGGACGCGGTCGCGGATACTATCGTGGCCGTGGTTACGGCTATGGCTTCATCGCACCGGGCTGCTACTGGAGCCCGCGCTGGGGCCGGACGATCTGCCCGTACTAGGAACGACGCGCTCGCTGAAGCGAGTTGCATAAAATGCGAGGTGCGCCGGTTTTCCGTCGCACCTCGTTTTCGTTTGGGAACAGGTTCGGCTTTCGCCGGTCGGCGGCGATCAGGATTTGCGCGATCCCGACGCGCGGGCCGTCAGGGGAGTCGGGACCCCGGTTTCCCCCACGAGCGCATCGCGCGCCGTTGACACGATTCGGCGAATGATATCTTCGACGTCATTGAGATCGCACAATCCGCCCGACAGTTTCTTCAAGCGCTCGCTGTCCGTCACGGTCTGCCGGATCATTGCCAGCGCGAAGTGCAGCCCCCAATAGATGTCGACTTCGTCGCGGTGGGGCAGGGCGAGACGCAGCGCGGTCGCAAATCTCTGCAAGTGGCGGAATTCCTTATCCACAATCTTCTTGATCGGCGGTACGGTTTCGACCGAGGCGCGGGTCATGAAGCGGGCGGCAGCGGAGCGTTGCTGATCGGGGCTGAGGCACCAGCGCAGCGGCGGACCAACCAGCGCGCGCAAAATAGCCTCGACACTCGGGCGGCCGCCGCCTTCCAGCTCGGCGGCTTTCAGTTCGGCGAACCGTTCGCGGTTCAGCACCGTGGTGCGGCTGATGAACAGGTCGGCCAGCAGTTCGTCCTTGGAGCCGAAATGATAGTTCACCGCGGCGAGATTGACCCCGGCGGCGGACACGATGTCGCGCATCGTGACTTCGCCGAAGCTGCGTTCGGCCCACAGCATTTCGGCGGCGGTGAGGATGGCGGTTTTCGTCTGATCGCTCGACATTGAAGCCATGCAAAGTGAGAGGTGCCATGCAAAGGCGGAAAAGCTGCTCCGCGCTGCGAAACTTTTATCAAACATTTGTTTGATTGTCACTTGTCATTCAAACAAATGTATGAAATCAACCTAGCAGCAAGAATGCAGCGCGGCAAGAACATCCACGCGACGATCGGACAACGTCAATACTGCTGACGTTGATTGTCGGGTGGACAGCCGGTCGCGAGTGTTGCAAGACCATCGCCAACTAACAACAACAGAGGACCGTCCTATGGATTTCACAATGTCCGCGCGTCAGACCGAATGGCGCAACCGCGTTATTTCATTCATGGACAAGCATGTTCGCCCGGCCGCTCCGATTTACAAGGAGCAGGATGCGAAGGGTGACCGCTGGAAGGTGATTCCGATCCTCGAAGACCTCAAGAAGAAGGCGAAGGCCGAAGGCCTCTGGAATCTGTTCATGCCGCCGAACGAGCATGAAGACGACGAATTCCACGGCGCGGGTTTGACCAACCTCGAATACGCGCTGCTCGCGGAGCAGATGGGTCACTTCTACTGGGCCTCCGAGGTGTTCAACTGCTCGGCGCCAGATACCGGCAACATGGAAGTGTTCATGCGGTACGGCACCAAGGAGCAGAAGCGCCAGTGGCTGAAGCCGCTGATGAACGGCGAAATCCGCTCGGCGTTCCTGATGACCGAACCTGCCGTCGCGTCGTCCGACGCGACCAACATCGAAACCAGCATCAAGCGCGACGGCGATCACTATGTGATCAACGGCCGCAAGTGGTGGTCGTCGGGTGCCGGCGATCCGCGCTGCAAGATCACGATCCTGATGGGCAAGACTGATCCGACTGCCGCCCGCCACCAGCAGCAGTCGCAGATTCTCGTTCCGCTCGACACGCCCGGCATCACCATCGAGAAGATGCTGCCGGTGTTCGGCTTCGACGACGCGCCGCACGGCCATGCGCAGATCCTGCTCGAGAACGTCCGCGTGCCGGCCAGCAACATTCTGCTCGGCGAAGGCCGCGGCTTCGAAATCGCGCAGGGCCGCCTCGGTCCGGGCCGCATCCACCACTGCATGCGCACCATCGGCGCCGCCGAAGAGGCGCTCGAGAAGATGGTCAAGCGTCTGTCGTCGCGCACCGCGTTCGGCAAGAAGATCATCGAGCAGTCGGTGTGGGAGCAGCGCATCGGCGAAGCGCGCACCAACATCGAAATGACCCGTCTGCTCTGCCTCAAGGCGGCGGACATGATGGACAAGGTCGGCAACAAGGCTGCGCAGACCGAAATCGCCATGATCAAGGTCGCGGCGCCGAACGTCGCGCTCAAGGTCATCGACGATGCGATCCAGGCATTCGGTGCCGCGGGTGTGTCCGACGAAGCCGGTCTCGCGAAGTCCTATGCCGGCATCCGCACGCTGCGTCTGGCGGACGGACCCGACGAGGTTCACAACCGGGCCATTGCACGGCTTGAGCTTCGGAAGTATTCCAATCACTAACTGAAATAGAAGAGATTGGGAGACGGTATGGGTCTCGGTGTGAGAAACGACTCTGACTTCTCCGGCACCATGCCGGTTGAAGAACGCCATCGTGTTGATGAGGCCAGCCTCGCCAAGTGGATGGAAGCGCATGTCGAAGGCTATGCGGGACCGCTCAAGGTTTCGCAGTTCAAAGGCGGTCAGTCGAACCCGACATACCGCCTCGACACACCCAAGACCTCCTACGTGATGCGGCGTAAGCCGTTCGGCAAACTTCTGCCGTCGGCTCACGCCGTGGATCGCGAATTCAAGGTGATCGCGGCCCTGCATGCGCAGGGTTTTCCGGTGGCGCGCGCTTACGCGCTCTGCATGGACGACGCGGTGATCGGCGCGGCCTTCTACATCATGTCGATGGAAGAGGGGCGCGTGTTCTGGAATCCCACCCTGCCGAGTTTGGAGCCCAAGGAACGTCACGCGGTCTTCACATCGAAGATCGAGACGCTGGCGAAGCTGCACAGTTACGATCCGGAGAAGATCGGGCTGGGCGACTTCGGCAAGCCGGGAAATTATTTCGCGCGTCAGGTCGATCGCTGGACCAAGCAGTATCGTGCCTCTGAGACTGACGTGATCCCGGAGATGGATCGTCTGATCGAATGGCTGCCGAAGACGGTGCCGGAGCAGAAGCGCGTGTCGATCGTTCATGGCGATTATCGCCTCGACAACATGATCTTCTTCTCGGACAAACCGCAGGTGAAGGCGGTGCTGGACTGGGAATTGTCCACGCTTGGCGATCCGATGGCCGATTTTGCCTATCTGCTGATGCAGTGGACCATGCCGGGACTGGATGGCGCCGATTTCAAGGCGCTCAACATTCCGACCATGGAAGAGGCCGAGGCGATCTACTGCAAGGCGGCCGGCGTTCCCCCGATCGAGAACCTCAACTGGTACTTCTCGTACAATCTGTTCCGGCTCGCCGGCATTGTGCAAGGCATCGCCAAGCGCATCGTCGACGGCACCGCGGCCAACGCGAAGGCGCAGGAATCTGCATCCCGCCGCGTCCCGCTGGCGCAAGCTGCGTGGGCCTACGCGCAGAAGGCTGGCGCACGCTGACGCGCCGACAATCCCGGCGTGACGCGCGGCAGCGCGCGTCCGCTGACTTCAAATCAAAAATTGGGAGAACGTCATGGGTCGCCTCGAGGGCAAGTCCGTCATCATCACCGGCGCGGGCAGCGGCATTGGCCGCGCAGCATCGCTGATGTTCACCGGGGAAGGCGCGAGGCTGATCGCGGTCGACAAGACCGAGGGCGTCAAGGAAACCGTCGAGCAGGTCCGCAAGGCTGGCGGCACTGCGGAGGCCGTGATGGCGGATGCAGGCCTTGAAGATGACGTGAAGGGTTTCATCGCCAAGGCGATCTCGGCCTACGGCAAGCTCGATGTGATCTGGGCCAATGCCGGCATCGGCGGCGGTTTGATCCCCATCGCCGAGCAGACACCGGAGCATTGGCAGGAAGTTCTGCGCGTCAATCTGATCGGGCCGTTCCTCGCGGTGAAGCATTCCATTCCGCATATGGTGAAGCAGGGCCATGGCGCCATCGTCTGCACCGCGTCGGTCGCAGGCCTCAAGGCCAATGCCAGCGGTCATCCCTATGCGGCGAGCAAGGCGGGTGTCATCAGCCTGGTTCAGACCACGGCGTATTCTCTCTCCGGCACCAATGTCCGTATCAACGCAGTGTGCCCCGGATTGATCGAGACCGGCATGACCAAACCGATTTTCGACAATGCGAAGGAGCGCGGCACCGAAGGCAAGATCGGCCAGCTCAATCCGCTCAAGCGTCCGGGGCAGCCGCATGAACTCGCGGCAATGGGATTGTTTCTCGCCAGCGACGAAGCGTCTTACGTCAACGGTCAGGCGTTCCCGGTCGATGGCGGTCTGACCGCCTCGATGCCTTACGCCGGCAAGCCGATCTGAGGCCATCATGTCCAGCGCTCCCGCCAAACCGTTCGTCGCGCAGCACGCCGTCCCGACAGGCGTCACATCGACGCGCTGGTGGTGGGTGCGCCACGCGCCTGTCCGCGAGGACGGCGGCAATATCTACGGTCAGTCCGACATCGGCTGCGATTGCAGCGACACGGTCGTGTTCGCAGGGGTCGCGAAGTTCCTGCCGAAGGATGCGGTCTGGTTTTCCAGCAACCTGAAGCGCACGCACCAGACCGCTGCCGCGATCTGGGCGGCGGGACTCCCAAAGCCCGATCAGATGCATCAGGACAAGGCATTCGCCGAACAGGATCTTGGCGAGTGGCAGGGCATGAACCGTGCCGCGTTTTTCGCGGCGCGTCCGGCATCGATCGCGAGCTACTGGTTCGCGCCCGCGCACGAACGCGCGCCGGGCGGGGAGAGCTTCAACGATCTGTTCGATCGCACGGTGGCGGGCATCAAGCGCATCAACGCGGAGCATGCGGGCAAGGACATCGTCTGCGTGTCGCACGGCGGGCCGATCAAGGCCGCGATCGCACATGCGCTCGGGCTTGAGGCGGGCGCTGGCTTTGCATTCACCATCGACAACTGCTCGGTGACCCGGCTCGATTTTCTGGCAAGCGACAGCCACAGCGGCTGGCGCGTGCCGATGATCAACCAGCAGCCGTGGATCGCCAGTCATGCGCACGACGCCATGCATCAGCCGGCGGGGCCGGAAGTCACCAACAAGCTCGGATAACAACAAAGCATCGCAGGAGAGAAACGCATGACCTTGTTCGACATGACCGGAAAGACGGCCGTCATCACTGGCTCTACCAAGGGCATCGGCCGCGCCATCGCGGAGCGCATGGTGGAGCACGGCGCTCAGGTCGTGATCTCGTCGCGCAAGCAGGATCAGTGCGATCAGGTGGCGAAGGAAATCAACGACAAGTTCGGCAAGGGGAAGGCGATTGCGGTGGCCGCCAACATCTCCAGCAAGGAGAATCTCCAGAACCTTGTCGATGAAGCCAACAAGGCGTTCGGCAAGATCGACGTGCTGGTCTGCAACGCGGCGTCGAATCCGTATTACGGGCCGCTCGCGGGCATCTCGGACGATCAGTTCAGCAAGATCCTCGGCAACAACATCGTCGCCAACAACTGGCTCATCAGCATGGTGGTGCCGCAGATGATCGCGCGCAAGGACGGCTCGATCATCATCGTGTCGTCGATCGGCGGCCTGAAGGGCTCGACCATCCTCGGCGCCTACGCGATCTCCAAGGCGGCGGACATGCAGCTTGCGCGCAACCTCGCCTGCGAGTACGGCCCGCACAATGTGCGGGTGAACTGCATCGCGCCGGGCCTGATCAAGACCGACTTCGCCAAGGCGCTGTGGGACAATCCGGATAACCTGAAGGCATCGACCGCGCGCTCGCCGCTGCTGCGTATCGGCATTCCCGATGAAATCGCGGGCGCTGCGGTGTTCATGGGATCGGCCGCCGGCAACTTCATGACCGGCCAGACCGTCGTGATCGACGGCGGCGCGACGATCAGCTGATATTGGGGTAGGGCAACGTCCGTCAAATAGCGAGATCGTCATGGCCGGACTTGTTCCGGCCATCCACGTCTTGATGATGCTGATGACGAAAGGCGTGGATCACCGGGACAAGCCCGGTGATGACGCGAGTGCGTTGCGAACGCCTGCTTTATTCCACCGCCGCGTAGACGAGGCTGCGGACCAGATTGCGGAAGTATTCGCGCTGGCCGGGCCCCTGGCTCAGGAAGATCGCAAACAGGTCTTCCTTCGGATCGATCCAGAAGAAGGTGCCTGCGACGCCGCTCCAGAAGAACTGTCCGACAGAGCCGGCATAGGGTGCCATGCCTTCATCGGTGCGCACGGCGAAGCCGAGGCCGAAGCCATGGCCCGGCGGAAGAAGATGCGATTCCACCTTGACGTTCGGAGCGAGATGATTGGATGCCATGAAGGCCAGCGTCTTGCGGCCGATGACGCGGTTGCCATCGAGCACGCCGCCGTTCAGCAGCATCTGGCAGAACCGCGCATAATCCATCGCGGTCGAAACCAGTCCGCCGCCGCCGGATTCCATCTTCGCGATTTCGAGCGGATCGTACAGCGCGACCTTGTCGCCGGTCCATGGATCAGTGGCGAACGGCTGCGCGATGCGTGACTTGTTCTCCTGCGCTGTGTGGAAGCCGGTCTCGTTCATCTGCAGCGGATTGAGAATCTGTTCGCGCAGGAAGGTGCCCAGCGTCTTGCCGGACACCACCTCGATGACGCGGCCCAGAATGTCGGTGGAGCGGCTGTAGTTCCACTCGGTGCCTGGCTGGCACATCAGCGGCATAGAAGCGATCAGCTTCGCATGCTCTTCGTTGGTGATGTCGCGGCGGAAGGTCTTCGCCTTCGCATACATCCGCTGCACCATCCCTGCGCCGGTGATCTCGTAGGAAATGCCTGAGGTGTGGCGCAGCAGGTCCTGAATGGTGATGGGACGGACCGGCAGCGCGAATTCCATCGCGCCGTTGCGCTCGATGCCGACCTTCTGATCCGCGAACTCCGGAATGAATTTGGAGAGTGGATCGTTCAGCAGGAAATGGCCGTCCTCGAGCAGCATCATGATGCCGAGTGACACCAGCGGCTTGGTCATCGAGAAGATACGGAAGATGCTGTCCCGCGCCATCGCCGCGCTGCCGGCGGGGTCCTGCTTGCCCTGCGCCTCGAACCAGCCAATCTGGCCGCGCCGCGCGATCATCGACACCACGCCGGGCGTCGTGCCCTTGTCGATCTCGCGCTGGAAGGCCTCGCGCATCCGCTCCAGTCGGAGCGGCGACAGGCCAATGCTCTCCGGTTTGGCGGAAGGAAGAGCAGGGGTCGCTTTTGCGGCGCTTGGCGTGGCGTGGACGTTCATGTTGCCTCCGGTTCTTCTTGTTTGAACTTGCTGTCGAGCTTGGCCCAGAACGTCATCTTTGAACAGACCGCAGCGCAATACAATTATAAGTAGACAATATCATTTCCACTCCTCTATCTCTCGCTTGGGCTGAGTAAGGCAAAAACAGCGGGGGCTGTATGTCGAGGACTTTGGGGATGGCACGGCTTCTTGCCGTGCTTGCCGGCGTGTTTGTGCTCGCTGGCTGCGTGACGGCAAAAAATTCGCTTTCGCAGGACGATATTTCCAGCATGAAGTTGACGGATATTGCCGTCAGTTTTGCTCCCGATGCCACGATGCAATGGGAGGATGGCATCCGGGCCTACGCCACTGCGAAGTCCATTCCGGATGACCAGATCGCCACGGCAACGAATACGCCGGAAGCCAAAGCCTATGCTCAGAACTTGCTGGCGCCGCGGATCAAGGCTGGCGTCGAGAAAGCGATGGCCGGTCAGCTCAACGGCACACGGCCGGTGCGTCTGAACATCGTCATCCGCAGTTTCACCATCTCGCCGGCAATTCAGCGCGTGGTCATTGGCGGCGGTCACGGCATGGTCGCGGATGCAAATCTTGTCGATGCGCGCACGGGCGCCAGCATTCTGGCTCATCCCAAGCTCTCTGCTGTCCTGATCGTCGGGCAGGGCGTTCTCGGAACCGCGGTTCAGGCCGCTATCGATAGTGCCTCGACGCAGAGCACCGTCGACAAGATTGCCGACAGCTATGGCAACAACTATCGCGAATGGCTGTTGAGCAAAACAAGCTGATCTGCGGATTCGCCCGGTGTGGCACAGATAAGAGCCGCTCCACAGGGGCGGCTTTATATTTGTCTTGATGTCAGGCAGGCGACTTTATGACCGATCCAAACGCCAGGAAGCTGGCGAAAGACGGCTGGACCATTGTCGAGGACGACGGGTTTCTCAATCTCGTGGGGCCGCTCTGGCATCGCCCGAACGATGCGACGGGCGAATACGCCATCGTCGCGCAGGCCAAGCACAAGAACCGGCGCGGTTTCGTTCAGGGCGGACTGCTCATGACCCTGGCGGACCGGTCGCTCGGCATGGCTGCGCGTCAGGGCAGCGGCGCCAGCGCAGTTGTCACGATCCAAATGGATACGCATTTCATCGATGCCGCCAGGATCGGGGAAATTCTGGTCTCGACGCCGCGCGTGGTCCGCAGCACGCGCACGCTGATTTTCCTCAATACCGAACTGACGGCGGACGGCCGCTGTGTCGTGATGGCGAGCGGTGTGTTCAAGATCATGAAGGGCGCAGGCTAGCGCCCAACAAAAAAGCCGCCCCGATGGGGCGGCTTTCGAATTCTTGAACTGCGATCCGGCTTACGCGGCGCGCACCTCGCGCAGGAAGGCATCGACCTGGGCCTTCAGCGTTTCGCCGTTCTGTGAAAGCTCGGCGGCCGACGAGACGACCTGATCCGCAGCAATGCCGGTTTCCCGGGCTGCGTCGCGGACGCCCACAATGTTCGCTGACACCTCGCCGGTGCCTTTCGCAGCCTGCGAGACATTATGTGCGATCTCGCGGGTTGCTGCGCCTTGTTCCTCGACGGCGGATGCAATCGCGCTGGCGATCTCGTTGACCTTGCCGATGGTGCGGGTGATGCCGTCGATGGCCTCGACCGAGGTGCGCGTCGCGGACTGGATCGAACCGACCTGCGCCGAAATCTCGTCGGTCGCCTTCGATGTCTGGCTCGCCAGCGCCTTCACCTCGGACGCGACGACAGCAAACCCGCGTCCGGCTTCGCCGGCGCGCGCGGCCTCGATTGTGGCGTTGAGCGCGAGCAGGTTGGTCTGTTCGGCGATCTCGCTGATCAGTTTCACCACATCGCCGATCTTCTGGGCGGCCATGGCCAGCCCCTGAACTTCCGCGTTGGTGTCGTTCGCCTGCTTGGCGGCATGACCGGCCACCTGAGCGGATTCGTTGACCTGCTGGGCGATCTCGCTGATCGAGGCGTTAAGCTCCTCGATGGCCGCGGCAACGGCCTGCGCATTGGCCGATGCTTCTTCCGAGGCTTCGGCGACGGTCGCGGTCTGTTGCGTGGCTTCTTCGGCGGTGCGCGCCATGTTCTCGGCCGTGCTGCGCAGCTCCGTCGATGCCGAACCGACGGCATTCACGATGCCGCCGACGCCGGACTCGAAACGTTCGGCGAGGGCGAGCACGGCGTTGCGGCGCTCGGTTTCCGAGGCGATGCGCTGATCTTCCTGTGCGGCCCGCAGGCGGCCGGTTTCGATCAGGCTGTCCTTGAAGACCTCCACAGCGCGCGCCATCGAGCCGATCTCGTCGCGGCGATCTGCACCCGGAACCACGACGTCATGGTTACCGGAAGTGATGGCACGCATCGCGCCCTGAAGCGCCACGATCGGACGCGCCAGACCACGGCCCACCCAGGCAGCAATCAGGATCGCGATCAAGACCGCGGCTGCGGCACCTGCCGCGAGCCACTTGGCGGAGTTGGAGGCGAGTTCTTCATATTCCTTGGTGTTGCGGATGATCTCGACCACGGCGACAGGCTGACCCGAGAAGTTCTTGAGCGGGCCGAATGTCGTGGCAGTCGGCTGCCCGGCAAGCTCGCCGGTCAGGAAAATGGATTCGCCTGCCAGTGCGCGTTTCAGAGTGGCGGGGGAGGCGGTTGCGCCCTTCACCGTCGATGCAAGGGTCTGGATCTTGTCGTCGTTGATCTGATGGATGGCGACATCGACACCAAAGCGCGACTTCATCGACTTCACGAAGGTCTCGCCGAACGGCGCGCCGACGTCGACCGTGCCGAGCAGGGTCTCGCCATCCATGACCGGCGTCGCGCCGAAAATGTTCAGAACGTCGCGGCCGGCTTCGACACCGCCGATCGGCTTTTTCGTCGCGAACGACTGAACGATCATCTTGCGGCGGGCGGTGACGTCGTCGCCGAATGCCTTCGGATTGTGAACCCGGGTGAGGGCGATGCCCGGCGGTATCTGGATGGTGATCAATTCGATTCCGAGCGGCTTGATGTCCTTCAGCGTCTTGTCGAGCAGCGCGTTGATGCCCGCGCGATCCTGCGCGCGGATCATAGGCTTCAGTTCGGGCATGTTAGCCACGGTGTTAGCCACCGCCTGCACGGCGCGCGTATCGGAATCCATCGCACCGATCATGTTGGCGTAGTCGGATTGCAGCTCGCGATGGAGCGCGAGATCGACCGCCGTGTTTTGCCGCCAGAGGCCGAACGCAGCCAGCCCTGCGCAGGAGGCAGCCGCCACCAGTGAAATCGCGATCATTATCCGGGCGGAAACGGACCAGAGTTTGCGCATCGTATCCCCAAAAAATCCTGAGCCATGACAGAGAATCCTGTTGGAGGGTTTTTACGAATTTTGAATCAACACCGGGTTAAGGGCCGCCGTTTTGCCGTTGTTCGGCAGGCGGATTCTTCATTCGGCTGCGGAAGGTGTCTCGTTCACCTGCTGGCGCGGTTCTTCGATGGGCGCCACCATGCTCAGGTGGAAAACGAGGCCCGAGGGCGGATAGCGGAAATTGCAGTCGCCGCCGAGCTGCCGGCTGAGATTCGCGATCAGCCGAGTGCCGAAACCTTCCTCCTCGGGAGGCTGGATGGGCGGACCACCGCTCTCGCTCCAGATCAGGCTGACGATCGTGCCAGCCGGGTCGGCGCGCGTCATCCAGCCGATGGTGACGCGGCCGCTTTCGTTCGACAGCGCTCCGTATTTGAGCGCGTTGGTGCAGAGTTCGTGCAGGATCATCGCCATCGGCACGGCGGTCGTCGGCGGCAGGTCCACCGCCGGTCCCGAGATCGTAACACGATGCCCGCGCTCCTGATGCAGCGGCGCCATCGCAGCTTCCGCGATTTCCGACAGACTGGCGTGCTGCCAGTTCTTCCGCGTCAGGAGGTCATGACCGCGCACCAGAGCCTGCAGGCGCTCGTGAAACTGACGCAGCGCTTCCGGCCCCTGGCTGTGACGGAAGCTCAATGATGCAATCGACTGCACGGTGGCGAGGGTGTTCTTCACGCGGTGGGCGAGTTCGTGAACCAGAATCTCGCGCCGCTCTTCGGCGGTCGCGCGCTGCTCCTCGCGCATCGCGTTCTCGTCCATCAGCCGGTCGAAGGTCTGGCCCAGCACGCCGATTTCGTCGCTGCGGCCGACGATGCCTGTCCGCGCAGCATCATGACCGCGCCGCCAGGCTTCGGCTGTGGCCACCATGCGCATCAGCGGCCGGCGGATGATGCTCTCGCCGACCAGCCACGCCAGCAGGAACGCAACCGCGCTTCCGAGCGCGAACAGCGCGATGCTGTTACGCACGGCGCGGTCGATCGGTCCGAACGCTTCGCTGCGTGCGATGCCGCTGCTGACGTAGAGGCCGAATGGGGTCACCGACGCCGGAATGAAGCCGATAATGCGCGCGACCCCGTCGATCCCGACAATATCGTCGGTTCCCGGTGCCGACATCGCGATTCTTCCGAGGCTGTCGCTGAGCCTGGTGCCGACGAATTTTTCCGGAGTGGGTTCGCGCGACACCACGATGCCGTTGCGGTCGGCGATCAGGATGGTGCCGCCGCGCGGGACGCCGCGCTCCTTCAACTGCTGTCCGAGCCATTCCAGATTGAGGCCGGCCACCACCGCCCCCTCGACCTTGCCGTCGCGCAGGATCGGAATGGCCATCGGGATGATGTTGCGGTCCGAAATCTTGCTGACGGTAAAGGGGCCAATCGCGAATTTTTTCTGATCGACGGCCTCGCGAAAGTAGTCGCGCTGCGAAAGATTCGGGGAGGCGAGGCTCGGCTCACTGAAGCAGCGGATGTTGCCGTCCAAACCGACGATCAGAAGAGAGGTCAGCGGCTCGACATGCGGACGGACCCGCACGACATAATCGGTGCATGCGGTGCTGTTGAGCCGGCTGACCTCGTCTGCCTCCGCTACGGCGCGAAGCGAGGCCTGGATGCCGTCGAAAATCTGGCCGACTTCGGAGGCGACGACCTGTGCGTTGCGCAGCGCGTCGCCCCGGACCTCGGCATAGCGCGTATTGCGCAGATCGAACGCGCCGTAGGCGACTGCGGCAAGGCCGGGCAGGGATGCAACAAGGGTAAGCGCCAGCAGCCGGTGGGTGAGCGACATGCGGCGTATGGCGTTGCGAAGCGGCAAACCGTTTTCATCCCCACCGGTTGAGCTTTTCGTTAATGTACGCGGCGCATCCGGCGGCGGCAATCGCTGGAAACCGGGTTCCATCAACGGCTTAATTGCGCAGAAATTGTCCGGGAACACTCCGAGAAATCAGCGAGAAATCGCCCAGAGGGGACGTGACGCCGCAAAGATCGTTCGCTATAGAGGCGGCATACAGGGGTGTAGCTCAGTTGGTAGAGCATCGGTCTCCAAAACCGAGGGTCGCAGGTTCGAGTCCTGCCGCCCCTGCCAGATTTGACCGTATAAATACGTGTTTCTGGCCTTGGGCCCGCTCCCCGAACCTTGACCTGACGCCCGTCCCACAGTAGATAACGGCACCTGCTGCCGGCCCGCTTTGACGGATATCCGGCGCGGCATTGAAATCCCCGGACAATCGAGCCCGCTTGGCGGCTCATCCTTCAAACGAGGGTTGGGCGCAATAAACATTGGCGTGCGAGGGCTGTCCGGATTCCAGAAACAACTGAAATCACGCCAGGATACGACGTTTTCCCGGCATTATGGATGCGGACCTCAGACGATGGCTCTCAGCCCGTTCAAATTTCTGCAGGAAGTACGCTCGGAGACCGCGAAGGTCACCTGGCCGACCCGCCGCGAGACCATGATCACCACCATCATGGTGTTCATTATGGTCGCGGTGTCCTCAGTATTCTTCTTCGTCGCGGATCAGATCATTCGCGTCCTGATTACATTCCTTTTGGGCATTCAGGCCTGAGCGCGGAACCGAAACAATGAGCATGCGCTGGTACATCGTTCACGCCTATTCGAACTTCGAAAAGAAGGTCTCGGAATCGATTCGCGAGCAGGCCAAGCAGCGCGGACTTGAAGATCTCTTCGAGCAGGTGCTGGTTCCGACCGAGAAGGTCACGGAAGTGCGCCGGGGCCGCAAGATCGACGCCGAGCGCAAGTTCTTCCCGGGCTACGTGCTGGTGAAGATGAACCTCACCGACGAGGCGTTTCATCTCATCAAGAACACGCCGAAGGTGACCGGCTTCCTCGGCGCGGAAAACAAGCCGATGCCGATTTCGGAAGCCGAAGCCATGCGCATCCTGCATCAGGTGCAGGAAGGCGTGGAGCGTCCGAAGGCATCTGTGTCGTTCGAGATCGGCGAGAACGTGCGCGTGGCCGATGGTCCGTTCGCGTCGTTCTCCGGCGTGGTCGAGGAAATCGACGAGGCGCGTTCGCGCGTGAAGGTCGCGGTGTCGATCTTCGGACGTGCGACGCCGGTCGAACTGGAATTCGGTCAGGTCGAAAAGGTCTGATCGTTTCCGTCGCTGCTCCGGCAGGGACGGTGAGAATGCCGTGGGAGGAGACAGCCGGTTGCCAGCCGCCTGTCGAACCGCACCACGGTCCTGCGAAGATCCGGAATGGTCCGGGTCGTTTGAAGGAGTAAAGTATGGCGAAGAAAGTGACCGGATACCTGAAGCTTCAGGTCCCGGCCGGTGCGGCGAACCCGTCGCCACCGATCGGTCCCGCGCTTGGTCAGCGCGGCCTCAACATCATGGAATTCTGCAAGGCGTTCAACGCGCAGACGCAGAAGGAAGAAAAGAACACCCCGATCCCGGTGGTCATCACCATCTATGCGGACCGGTCGTTCACGTTTGAGATGAAGACCCCGCCGATGTCCTACTTCCTCAAGCAGGCGGCGAAGATCCAGTCCGGCTCGAAGGCGCCGGGCCGCGACGTCGCAGGCAAGGTGACCAAAGCGCAGGTGCGCGAGATCGCCGAGAAGAAGATGAAGGATCTCAATTGCGATACCGTCGAAGCGGCCATGAAGATGGTCGAGGGCTCTGCCCGTTCGATGGGTCTCCAGGTGGCGGGGTAACGATCATGGCTATTGGCAAGAAACTTGCGAAAGCCCGTGAGGGTATCGATCGTGAGCACCTCTATCCGCTCACCGATGCGGTGAAGATGGTCAAGGACCGCGCTTCGGCGAAGTTCGACGAGACCATCGAGATCGCGATCAACCTCGGTGTCGATCCGCGTCATGCCGACCAGATGGTGCGCGGCGTTGTCACCTTGCCGAACGGCACCGGCCGGACGCTGCGCGTCGGCGTGTTCGCGCGCGGCGCCAAGGCTGAGGAAGCCAAGGCTGCGGGCGCGGACGTTGTCGGTGCTGAAGACCTCGTTGAAAAGGTCCAGGGCGGCGCGATCGATTTCGATCGTTGTATCGCAACCCCGGACATGATGCCGCTGGTCGGCCGTCTTGGTAAGGTGCTCGGCCCGCGTGGCATGATGCCGAACCCGAAGATCGGCACCGTGACCATGGACATCGCCAACGCCGTCAAGGGCGCCAAGGGCGGTTCGGTCGAGTTCCGCGTCGAGAAGGCCGGGATCGTGCAGGCTGGCATCGGCAAGGCGTCGTTCTCGGCTGAGAAGCTCATCGAGAACATCAAGGCGCTCGCCGACGCAGTCGTGAAGGCGAAGCCTGCCGGCTCGAAGGGCACCTACGTTCAGCGCGTTGCGGTCTCGTCGACGATGGGTCCGGGCGTGAAAGTCGAGCCGGGCAGCCTCAACTCCTGATCGGCGACGGTTTGAATGATGTGAAGGCGGAGCGGGATAACACCGGCTCCGCCTTTTTTCTTTTTGGTCCAGTGGAAGTGCAGCGATGTCCCATCAAGTCCTGATCTACTCACAATTTCCCAAGGCGCTGATGGTGCGCATCGGCGAGCGTTACGATCTGCTGGACGGCAAGGGCAGGCCGCCGATCGAGACGTTCACGGCGGAGCAGTTGAAGCCGATCCGCGCCCTGATCACGGCGGGCGGGCAGGCGATCCCGCCGGCGGTGCTGGATACGCTGCCGTCGTTAGGGGCGATCATCTGCTATGGCACCGGCTATGACGGAGTGGATTTTGCCGAGACGAAAAAGCGCAATATCGTTGTCGGTCATTCGCCTGCGGCGAACGCAGCCTCCGTCGCAGATCTTGCGATGACCTTGATGCTGGCCGCGACACGGCGGTTGCTTCCTGCGGATGCCTATGTGCGCAGCGGAGGGTGGTCTGGAAAGCAGCCATCGCCGTCGATGCGCCCGCCGCTCGGCATGACCGGCCGCAAGATCGGTGTTTATGGCATGGGCGAGATCGGCCGGAAGATCGCCGCACGCTGCGCGGCATTCGAAACCGAAGTCGCTTACTACAGCCGCAGCAGGCACGACGTGCCTTATGCGTATCATGCGAGCCTGGAGTCGCTGGCCGAATGGTCCGACATTCTCATGGTGGCGGTGCGCGCTGGCAAAGATACCCAGCACGCCGTCAACGCGGATATTTTGAAGAAGCTCGGCCCGCAGGGCACCGTCGTGAACATTTCACGCGGGTCGGTGATCGATCAGAAGGCGCTTGTGGCAGCGCTTGAAAGCAACGCCATCGCGGGTGCCGGGCTTGATGTTTATGAAAAGGAGCCTCATGCGCCGGATACACTCACGACGCTGCCGAATGTTGTGCTGACCCCGCACATCGGCGGTCACACAGTCGAAGCGCATATCGCCATGCAGGATTGCGCGATCGCTAATCTCGATGCCTTCTTTTCAGGCAAGCAACTGCGTTATCCGGTGACGTGAAGCCGGAAAATAAAACTGTCATCATCAATGTCGTGGATGCTGACATATGTAAGAAGCCGCAACGCAAATTGCGATGCTTCGTTCCTCGCGCATTGAAAAAATTTGTATCGCCGCAGCGCACATTTGTTTGATTGCTGATTAGAACGAGTCGAATGTAGTGTTCGCCTTCGAATTTCCGAAGGAGATCCGCGATGGCGGCATTCGTACTCAAGATCAATGGCGGCGAACATCGTGTGGATGTCGACCCGCAAACACCTCTTCTCTGGGCAATCCGAGACGGCGCGGGACTGATGGGCACCAAGTACGGCTGCGGTGTCGCGCAATGCGGCGCGTGTACCGTGCATGTCGATGGTCAGCCGATGCGCTCATGCGCCCTGCCGGTGTCGGCGGTCGGCTCCAGCGAAATCACCACCATCGAAGGTCTCAAGAGCCGCGAAGCGCATGCCGTGCAAAAGGCATGGGTCGCGCTCGACGTGCCGCAATGCGGTTACTGCCAGTCCGGCCAGGTCATGAGCGCAACGTCGCTGCTCTCGCTCAATCCGAAGCCGACCGACGAGGACATCGATCTCGCAATGAACGGCAACATCTGCCGCTGCGCGACCTATGTCCGGATTCGCGCCGCGATCCACGACGCCGCCAAGTCGCTGGAGGGCTGAGCCATGAACGTTCACATCAAGAACACGGTCACCCGCGCATCCGCTCTCTCGCGCCGCTCGCTTCTGAAGGCGGGAGCGGGACTCGCGATCGGCGTTTATATCGCCAGGAGCGGCAAGGCCTTTGCGCAAGCGCCAGCCGCAGCACAGGTCAACACCACGCCGAATACGTTCCTGATCATCAAGCCCGACGACACGGTCACGGTGCTTTGCAAGCACATCGAGTTCGGTCAGGGACCTTTCACCGGCATGGCGACGCTGGTCGCCGAGGAATTGGACGCAGACTGGTCGCAGATGCGCGCCGATCATGCGCCGTCCAATCCGGTTCTCTACAAGAACCTGCTGTTCGGCGTGCAAGGCACCGGTGGCTCGAGCGCTATCGCCAATTCCTACGAGCAGATGCGCAAGGTCGGAGCGGCTGCGCGCGAAATGCTGGTGGCTGCGGCCGCCAAGGAATGGAACGTGCCCGCCGCCGAGATCACGGTCGAGAATGGCGTGATCAAGCATCCGTCGGGCAAGCAAGGCCGGTTCGGCGCGTTTGCCGAGAAGGCGAACCAGATGCCGGTGCCGGCCGATCCGAAACGGAAGGACCCGTCGCAGTTCAAGTTCATCGGCAAGGAAGGCGCGACCAAACGCCTCGACAGCGCCGAGAAGTCGAACGGCACGGCAGTGTTCACGCTCGACATCAACGAGCCGGACATGCTGACTGCGGTGATCGCGCGCGCGCCGCGCTTCGGCGCCACGGTTGCGTCATTCGACGCGACGGCGGCAAAAGCCGTGCCCGGCGTCGTCGACGTGAAGCAGGTGCCGACTGGTGTTGCGGTTTATGCCAAGGGCTTCTGGCCGGCCAAGACGGCGCGCGATCTTCTGAAGATCACATGGGACGACAGCAAGGCCGAGAAGCGCGGCACGCAGCAACTGCTGAGCGAGTTTCGCGATCTGTCGAAGACGCCGGGCAAGACCGTGAAGACGGAGGGCGATTTCGAAGCCGAAGCCGCCAAGCCGGGCGGCCGCGTCATCGAAGCCGAATTCGTGTTTCCATATCTGGCCCACGCGCCGATGGAGCCGCTGAATGCGTTCATCCACTGGCAGGGCGATACGGTTACGTCGCGCTATGGCAGCCAGTTCCCCACGCCGGATCACGCGACCATCGCGAAGATTCTTGGCGTGCCAATGGAGAAGGTCTCGCTCAAGACCATTCTCGCGGGCGGCAGTTTCGGGCGGCGGGCGCAGCAGACGGTGCATGTCGCGGCTGAACTCGCGGAGGTGGCGAAAGCCATCGGCCCCGGCAAGCCGATCAAGCTGGTCTGGACCCGCGAAGACGATATGCGCGGCGGATATTATCGTCCGTTCAGCGTGCATCGCATGCGCGGCGTGGTGCGCGATGGAAAGATCGAGGCATGGAGCGACACCATCGTCGGCCAGTCCATTATGAAGGGATCGCCGTTCGAGGCGATGACCTTCAAGGATGGCCTCGACTCGACGGCCTATGAAGGCTCGAACGAAATCCCGTACGAGGTTGCCAACTTCAAATGCGACATGCATCAGGTCGATGTCGGCGTGCCGGTGCTGTGGTGGCGTTCGGTCGGGCACACCCACACAGGCTATGCGGTCGAAGCCTTCGTCGACGAGTTGCTCGAGGCCGCCGGAAAGGACCCCGTCGAGGGACGGCTCGAGCTGATGAGCAAGAAGCCGCGCCATGCCGGCGTGCTTCGTGCGGTCGCGGAACTCGCGGACTGGAAGAATGCGAAGCTTGAGCCCGGTCGCGCACGCGGCGTCGCGGTGGTCGAGAGCTTCAATACCTTTGTCGCGCAGATCGTCGAACTGTCGATGGAGGCGGAAGGTCCGAAGGTCCACAAGGTCTGGTGTGCGGTGGACTGCGGCGTTGCCGTCAATCCGGACATCATCCGCGCGCAGATGGAGGGCGGCATCGGATTCGGCCTTGGTCACATTCTTTATGCCGAGGTGCAGATGGAAGAGGGCCGCGTGGTGCCGGGCAACTTCGATGCCTATCGCTCGCTCCGCATCAACGAGATGCCGGCGATCGAGGTCACCATCGTCAAGTCGAGCGAAAAGCCGAGCGGGGTCGGTGAACCCGGCGTGCCGCCGATCGGTCCTGCGGTCGCGAATGCTATGGCAAAGCTCGGTCAGGTGCGTCCGCGGCAACTGCCAATCGTACCGGGAGCATCGGCATGAGGTTGCTCAGGCAAGGAGTAATGGCGCTCGGAGCGGGCGCTCTCGCCGCGACGTTGCTGGCTTTCGCCGGCCCGGCATTTCGCGGTGAGGCGGATGCGGCGGTGGAACCACCGGTCAATCCGGTAAAGCTGAAGCCGGTGTCCGCTTTTGCTGACATCAAGAATCCGAATGAGCGTGCGGTCGCGCTGTTCGAGGAAGCCGGCAAGGTGATCATGTCGCCGCGCTGTATGAACTGCCATCCTGCGACGGAGCGCCCGACGCAGACCAACAAGATGATCCCGCACCAGCCGCTGGTGGTGCGCGGAGAGGGCGGCATGGGGGCGGCGGGCGGTCTCGCCTGCAACACCTGCCACCACGAAACCAACTTCGATCCCGCCGGCGTACCGGGTCATCCGCAGTGGCATCTCGCCCCGGCGGAGATGGCATGGCAGGGCAGATCGCTCGGCCAGATCTGCGAGCAGATCAAGGACCCGAAGCGCAACGACGGCAAGGACATGGCGGCGCTAGTGAAGCATATGGCCGAAGACAGCCTGGTTGGCTGGGCTTGGGCACCGGGCGCCAACCGGACCCCGGCGCCGGGAAGCCAGAAAGAGTTCGGCGATCTCATCAAGGCCTGGGCCGCTGCAGGGGCGTCCTGTCCGAAAATTGTAGCGAACACAAGAGGTTGAGCTTCGGAGCCCGGTTCGCTATGCTTCGGACAGCTTAGCCGCGCGGCCTGACCGCGCGGCTTCTGGCCCGAAAAATGCTTATGGAACTCAGAATCCCCTTGGCAAGGCGGACCTGACCCGTTAAACATTCCTTTCCGGGCGTGCTGGCTATCGCTGGCGCGTCCGTGTTCGTTTTCCGAAAATCAAACCAATAGGAGTCCATTCCTCGTCGATCATTCCGCATGGATTGCTCACAAGGAACGGAAAGCCTTTGTTTTGACAGAAGAAAACGGGCAGGGAGCTGGTTCCGGCGAAAGCCGGATGAAAGCTTCCATCCTGTCCAAGACTGCAGGTGCCTTGCCTGATCCCGCGTGGAAACGGCTTCGCTTAATCTCCTGCACAGACGGGTGAAAACCGGATTTCGTGACCCACCCCGATTCGGCGGTGGCTGCGGATTTGGTTCGAACCTCGACACCTCGTTTCGGCGAGCCGCCAGGCAGACCAGAGCGAGAGGGCAGGCTTCCGAAAATGTCGTCGTGCCCGACGTGTTGAGAGATGAATGTCTCGAGGCCAGCGGGCAGGACGATCGGTGCAACCCGGCGGTTCTGTCTCAAGCGGACCGCCAACCGGAAAGAGCTTGCTGTGGAACGAGCGGCAAAAAAAGAGGCGGTCGAAACGCTGAACGAGGTCTTCAAGACCACGGGCGTTGCGGTCGTTGCTCATTATTCCGGCCTGACCGTTGCCCAGATGCAGACTCTGCGGACGCAGATGAAGCAGGCTGGTGCCTCGGTGAAGGTCTCGAAGAACCGTCTCGCCAAAATTGCTCTGGAAGGCACGGATGTTGTTTCCATCGGCTCCCTGTTGAAGGGGCCGACCGTGATCGCGACTTCAAACGATCCGGTAGCAGCACCGAAAGTTGCCATCGAATTCGCCAAGGCGAACGAGAAGTTCGTCATCCTTGGCGGCGCGATGGGAACCACCGTCCTGAATCCCGACGCTGTGAAGGCGCTTGCCTCGCTGCCGTCGCTTGATGAACTGCGCGCGAAGATCCTCGGCCTCCTTGTGGCGCCGGCGACCAAGATCGCTCAGCTCTCCACCGCGCCTGCTGCGAAGCTGGCCCGCGTGGTTCAGGCCTATGCCTCAAAGGGTGAAGCGGCGTGACGCCATTCTCCATCTCAACTGGTTCGAACTGATACGCTGAAGGAAAGTTAAAATGGCTGATTTGCAAAAGATCGTGGACGACCTCTCGAGCCTCACGGTTCTCGAGGCTGCTGAACTCGCGAAGCTTCTCGAAGAGAAGTGGGGCGTTTCGGCTGCTGCCGCTGTTGCGGTTGCTGCTCCTGCCGCTGGCGGTGGTGGTGCTGCTGCCGCTGAAGAGAAGACCGAGTTCTCGGTTGTTCTCGCTTCGGCTGGCGACAAGAAGATCGAAGTCATCAAGGAAGTCCGCGCCATCACCGGCCTGGGCCTCAAGGAAGCCAAGGACCTCGTCGAAGGCGCACCGAAGCCCGTCAAGGACGGCGTTGCCAAGGACGAAGCCGAGAAGATCAAGGCTCAGCTCGAGAAGGCTGGCGCCAAGGTCGAACTCAAGTAAGTCGTTATGTTTCCCGGCCGGTCCTTCGGGGCCGGCCGGACACTTTAATGTGTGACGGTTCGATGATTGACCCCCTCGAATCGCCGCGATGACCGCCTACATAGGCGGAGGCACGAAAGGACGGATCGCCCTTTGAAACCCGGATCGATTTCAAGGCGGGACGTTGGGAGACGAGATATTTCGGGCTTTAACAGGCCGTAGGGATTGTTTTGACGGGCAGAGCGCCACTAACGCTCCGCGCGTCATTTTGCGTCTTGAGATTCGGAACGGGAAAGCCCGCCGCCTGAAGCTCGGATGCCGCGAGGCCGGGACGGTTGTCCGGGCGATTTGAAATTCAACCCGGATGCGGTGCCCATCGCACTCCGGAAGCGGCCGCCAGTCAAGGGCGGCAAAAATGAGAGGCCACGATGGCGCAGCAGACGTTCACCGGTCGCAAGCGAGTTCGCAAGTTTTTCGGACACATCAAGGAAGTTGCCGAGATGCCGAACCTCATCGAGGTTCAGAAGGCGTCTTACGACCAGTTCCTGATGGTGGACGAGCCTCAGGGCGGACGGCTTGATGAAGGCTTGCAGGCGGTTTTCCGCTCGGTGTTCCCGATCAACGACTTCTCGGGAACCTCGCAGCTTGAGTTCGTTCGTTATGAATTCGAGCAGCCGAAGTATGACGTCGACGAGTGCCGCCAGCGCGGCATGACGTTCGCTGCGCCGCTCAAGGTGACGCTGCGCCTCATCGTGTTCGATATCGACGAAGAAACCGGCGCCAAGTCCGTCAAGGACATCAAGGAGCAGGACGTCTACATGGGCGACATTCCGCTCATGACGATGAACGGCACCTTCGTGGTCAACGGCACCGAGCGCGTCATCGTCTCGCAGATGCACCGTTCGCCGGGCGTGTTCTTCGATCACGACAAGGGCAAGACCCATTCGTCGGGCAAGCTGCTGTTTGCCGCGCGCGTGATTCCATACCGCGGTTCGTGGCTCGACATCGAGTTCGATGCCAAGGACATCGTGTTCGCGCGTATCGACCGCCGCCGCAAGATTCCGGTGACGTCGCTGATGTTCGCCCTCGGTCTCGACGGCGAAGAAATCCTGTCGACCTTCTACAAGAAGATTCAGTACAAGCGGATCAAGGAAGGCTGGCGCGTGCCGTTCGTCGCCGACCGCTTCCGCGGCTACTCGACGATCAACGACCTGATCGATGCCGATAGCGGCAAGGTCGTGCTCGAAGCCGGCAAGAAGCTGACCGTCCGTACGGCGCGCCAGCTCCAGGAAAAGGGCCTCAAGGCGCTGCGCCTGTCCGACGATGAACTCGTCGGCATGTACCTCGCCGAGGATCTGGTGAACCCGAAGACCGGCGAAATCCACGCCGAAGCCGGCGAGGAAATCACCGAAAAGCTGCTGAAGGCGCTGAACGAGCAGGGCTACAAGGAGCTGCCGCTGCTCGACATCGACCACGTCAACATCGGCCCCTACATCCGCAACACGCTCTCTGCCGACAAGAACATGACGCGTGAAGACGCGCTGTTCGACATCTACCGCGTGATGCGTCCGGGTGAGCCGCCGACGCTCGATTCCGCGCAGGCCATGTTCCAGTCGCTGTTCTTCGACGCGGAGCGCTACGACCTGTCGGCCGTCGGCCGCGTGAAGATGAACATGCGTCTCGAACTCGATGCGCCGGACACCATGCGCACGCTGCGCAAGGAAGACATCCTGGCCGTCATCAAGACGCTGGTCGACCTGCGCGACGGCAAGGGCGAAATCGACGACATCGACCACCTCGGCAACCGCCGTGTGCGTTCGGTCGGCGAGTTGATGGAGAACCAGTACCGTATCGGTCTGCTGCGCATGGAGCGCGCGATCAAGGAGCGCATGTCGTCGGTCGATATCGACACCGTCATGCCGCAGGATCTGATCAACGCGAAGCCTGCCGCTGCCGCCGTGCGCGAGTTCTTCGGCTCGTCGCAGCTCTCGCAGTTCATGGACCAGACCAACCCGCTGTCGGAAATCACCCACAAGCGCCGTCTCTCGGCGCTTGGACCGGGCGGTCTGACGCGCGAACGCGCGGGCTTCGAGGTCCGCGACGTGCATCCGACGCACTACGGCCGTATCTGCCCGATTGAGACGCCGGAAGGCCCGAACATCGGTCTGATCAACTCGCTCGCGACCTTCGCGCGCGTGAACAAGTACGGCTTCGTGGAAACGCCTTACCGCAAGGTCAAGGACGGCCGCGTGACCGACGATGTGGTTTATCTCTCCGCGATGGAAGAGGGCCGCTACCGCGTCGCTCAGGCGAACGTGCCGCTCGATAACAAGGGCCGCTTCACCGATGACCTGGTGATCTGCCGTCACGCCGGCGAAGTTCTGCAACTGCCGCCGGACCGCGTCGACTACATGGACGTGTCGCCGAAGCAGCTCGTTTCGGTCGCTGCGGCGCTGATCCCGTTCCTTGAGAACGACGACGCCAACCGCGCGCTGATGGGCTCGAACATGCAGCGTCAGGCCGTGCCTCTGGTGCGCGCCGAAGCGCCGTTCGTCGGCACCGGCATGGAAGGCGTCGTGGCCCGTGACTCGGGCGCTGCGATCGCTGCCCGCCGCACCGGCGTGATCGACCAGATCGACGCGACCCGTATCGTGATCCGCGCGACGGAAGATCTCGATCCGACCAAGTCGGGCGTCGATATCTACCGCCTGATGAAGTACCAGCGCTCGAACCAGTCGACCTGCATCAACCAGCGTCCGCTGGTGAAGGTGGGCGATCAGGTCAAGAAGGGCGACATCATCGCTGACGGTCCGTCGACCGATCTCGGCGAACTCGCGCTCGGCCGAAACGTGCTCGTCGCGTTCATGCCGTGGAACGGCTACAACTTCGAAGACTCGATCCTGCTCTCCGAGCGGATCGTGAAGGACGACGTCTTCACCTCGATCCACATCGAGGAATTCGAAGTCATGGCCCGCGACACCAAGCTCGGACCTGAGGAAATCACCCGCGACATTCCGAACGTTTCGGAAGAAGCGCTGAAGAACCTCGACGAAGCCGGCATCGTGTACATCGGCGCGGAAGTCCGCGCCGGCGACATCCTCTGCGGCAAGATCACCCCGAAGGGCGAAAGCCCGATGACGCCGGAAGAAAAGCTTCTGCGCGCCATCTTCGGTGAAAAGGCCTCCGACGTTCGCGACACCTCGCTGCGCGTGCCTCCGGGCGTGCAGGGCACGATCGTGGAAGTCCGCGTGTTCAACCGCCACGGCGTCGACAAGGACGAGCGTGCGCTGGCGATCGAGCGGGAAGAGATCGAGCGTCTTGCCAAGGACCGCGACGACGAACAGGCGATTCTCGACCGTAACGTTTACGGCCGTCTTGCTGACCTGCTCGAAAACCGCCAGGGCATTGCTGGCCCGAAGGGCTTCAAGAAGGACACCAAGATCACCCGTGCGGTGCTCGAGGAATATCCAAAGTCGCAGTGGTGGCAGTTCGCATCGCCGAACGACAAGCTGATGGCTGAAATCGAAGCCATGCGGAAGCAGTACGACGAATCGAAGAAGGGCCTTGAACAGCGCTTCCTCGACAAGGTCGAGAAGCTGCAGCGCGGCGACGAGCTGCCGCCCGGCGTGATGAAGATGGTCAAGGTCTTCGTCGCGGTGAAGCGCAAGATCCAGCCTGGCGACAAGATGGCCGGACGTCACGGCAACAAGGGCGTGGTGTCGAAGATCGTGCCGATCGAAGACATGCCGTTCCTCGAAGACGGAACGCATGCGGACATCGTGCTCAATCCGCTCGGCGTGCCGTCGCGCATGAACGTCGGCCAGATTCTCGAAACGCACCTCGGCTGGGCCTGTGCGGGCCTCGGCAAGCGGATCGGGCAGGCTGCGGAAGCCTACTGGTCGAAGCAGGACCTCAAGCCGCTCAAGGAGACCTTGAAGAAGGTCTACGGCGACGACGAGACCATCAAGACGCTGAACGACCAGGAGCTGCTCGAGCTGGCGCGCAACCTCAAGCCCGGCGTGCCGATCGCAACGCCGGTGTTCGACGGCGCCAAGGAGAAGGACATCGAGGATATGCTCGACCTCGCCGGCATGAACAAGTCCGGCCAGTCGGTTGTCTACGATGGACGCACCGGCGACCAGTTCGATCGCAACGTGACGGTGGGCTACATCTATATGCTCAAGCTGCACCATCTCGTGGACGACAAGATCCACGCGCGTTCGATCGGTCCTTACTCGCTCGTGACCCAGCAGCCGCTGGGCGGCAAGGCGCAGTTCGGCGGACAGCGTTTCGGCGAAATGGAAGTGTGGGCGCTCGAGGCTTACGGCGCGGCGTACACGCTCCAGGAAATGCTGACCGTGAAGTCGGACGACGTGGCCGGCCGTACCAAGGTGTACGAGGCCATCGTGCGCGGCGACGACACGTTCGAAGCGGGTATCCCGGAGTCGTTCAACGTGCTGGTCAAGGAAATGCGCTCGCTCGGCCTCAACGTCGACCTGCACAATTCCAAGCTGGGTCCGACGCCGACGTCCGAAGCGGCCGAGTAATCAAGATTTCATGCCCGGCTCATGCAGCCGGGCATCCGCGCCTTGTCTGAACGTCGGGCAGGGCGCGAGACAACTGACAAGTTTCGAATTTGCTGCCGGTGACGATCGGCACGCGAGGAGAAGACGATGAACCAAGAAATTATGAATCTCTTCAATCCGACGACTCCGGCCCAGGTCTTCGACCAGATCCGGATTTCGATCGCATCGCCTGAGAAGATTCTGTCGTGGTCCTACGGCGAGATCAAGAAGCCGGAAACCATCAACTACCGCACGTTCAAGCCGGAGCGTGACGGCCTGTTCTGCGCGCGCATCTTCGGGCCGATCAAGGACTACGAATGTCTTTGCGGCAAGTACAAGCGCATGAAGTACAAGGGCATCATCTGCGAGAAGTGCTCGGTCGAAGTGACTCTGTCGCGCGTCCGGCGCGAGCGCATGGGCCACATCGAGCTGGCCGCGCCGGTTGCCCACATCTGGTTTCTGAAGTCACTGCCGTCGCGCATCGGCCTTCTGCTCGACATGACGCTGAAGGATCTCGAGCGGATTCTCTATTTCGAATACTACGTCGTTCTCGAGCCGGGTCTGACCGCGCTCAAGGACCGTCAGCTGCTGTCGGAAGAAGAGTATCTCCGCGCCCAGGACGAATACGGCCAGGACAGCTTCACCGCCATGATCGGCGCGGAAGCGATCCGCGAACTGCTGAAGGGTCTCGAGCTTGAGAAGCTCGAAGGCCAGCTTCGTGCCGAGATGGGCGAGACCGAGTCCGACATCAAGCACAAGAAGCTCGCCAAGCGCCTGAAGATCGTCGAAGCCTTCCGCGTATCCGGCAACAAGCCGGAGTGGATGATCATGACCGTGGTGCCGGTGATTCCGCCGGACCTGCGTCCGCTGGTGCCGCTCGACGGCGGCCGCTTCGCGACCTCCGACCTGAACGACCTGTACCGCCGCGTCATCAACCGCAACAACCGCCTGAAGCGGCTGATGGAGCTGCGCGCGCCGGACATCATCATCCGCAACGAAAAGCGCATGTTGCAGGAGGCCGTCGACGCACTGTTCGACAACGGCCGCCGCGGCCGCGTCATCACCGGCGCCAACAAGCGCCCGCTGAAGTCGCTCGCCGACATGCTCAAGGGCAAGCAGGGCCGCTTCCGTCAGAACCTGCTCGGCAAGCGCGTCGACTACTCCGGCCGTTCGGTCATCGTGGTCGGTCCGGAGCTGCGCCTGCATCAGTGCGGCCTGCCGAAGAAGATGGCGCTCGAACTGTTCAAGCCGTTCATCTACTCGCGGCTCGACGCCAAGGGCCTGTCCACCACCGTCAAGCAGGCGAAGAAGCTCGTTGAAAAAGAGCGTCCCGAGGTCTGGGACATCCTCGACGAGGTCATTCGCGAGCATCCGGTGCTGTTGAACCGCGCGCCGACGCTGCATCGTCTCGGCATTCAGGCGTTCGAGCCTGTGCTGATCGAGGGCAAGGCGATCCAGCTTCATCCGCTGGTCTGCGCCGCGTTCAACGCCGACTTCGACGGCGACCAGATGGCCGTGCACGTTCCGCTGTCGCTCGAAGCGCAGTTGGAAGCGCGCGTGCTGATGATGTCGACCAACAACATCCTGCATCCGGCGAACGGTCAGCCGATCATCGTGCCGTCGCAGGACATCGTGCTCGGCCTGTATTACCTCTCGATCATGCGTGAGGGTCTGCAGGGCGAGGGCAAGGTCTACCGCGACATGGCGGAGATCGAGCACGCGCTGTTCTCGAAGGTCATCCACCTGCACACCAAGATCAAGTACCGGTGGACCGGCGTCGACGAGGAAGGCAAGACGATCTCGAAGATCTACGACACCACCGCCGGCCGCGTCATGCTCGGCCAGGTTCTGCCGAAGCACGGCAAGGTGCCGTTCGACACCATCAACAAGCTGATGACGAAGCGCGAAATCTCGGGCGTGATCGATCAGGTGTACCGTCACTGCGGTCAGAAGGAGACTGTGATCTTCTGCGACCGCATCATGGCGCTCGGCTTCTACAACGCCTTCAAGGCGGGCATTTCGTTCGGCAAGGACGACATGGTCGTGCCGAACGGCAAGTGGAAGATCGTCGATGACACCCGCACGATGGCGAAGGACTTCGAGCAGCAGTACAACGACGGCCTGATCACTCAGGGCGAGAAGTACAACAAGGTGGTCGACGCCTGGGCGAAAGCCTCGGAGAAGATCGCCGAGCAGATGATGAAGGAAATTTCGTCCGTCAAGAAGAACGCGAAGGGCGAAGATTCCCAGATCAACTCGATCTACATGATGGCTCACTCGGGCGCGCGTGGTTCGCCGGCCCAGATGCGTCAGCTCGCCGGCATGCGCGGCCTGATGGCCAAGCCGGACGGCTCGATCATCGAAACGCCGATCGTGTCGAACTTCAAGGAAGGCCTGACGGTTATGGAGTACTTCAACTCCACCCACGGCGCCCGTAAGGGCCTCGCGGATACGGCGTTGAAGACCGCGAACTCGGGCTATCTCACCCGCCGTCTGGTGGACGTGGCGCAGGACTGCATCATCACGCAGGACGATTGCGGCACCAAGCTCGGCATCAAGATGCGCGCCATCATCGACGCAGGCACGGTCGTTGCTTCGCTGGCTTCGCGTATTCTCGGTCGCACCGCGGGCGAGGACCTGCGCGATCCGGCGACCAACAAGGTCGTCGTCAAGCGCGGCACGCTGATGGAGGAGACTCACGTCGACGCCATCCAGCAGGCCGGCATCCAGGAAGTGAAGATCCGCTCGGCGCTGACCTGCGAACTGGTCAACGGCATCTGCGGCAAGTGCTACGGGCGCGATCTCGCCCGCGGTACGCCCGTCAATCACGGCGAAGCTGTCGGCGTCATCGCCGCGCAGTCGATCGGCGAGCCGGGCACGCAGCTCACCATGCGCACGTTCCACATCGGCGGTGCGGCGCAGATCAACGAGCAGTCGTTCATCGAGTCGAACTTCGAGGGTAAGGTCGTCATCAAGAACAAGGCGATCGCAACCAACAGCGAAGGCTTCAATGTTGCAATGGTCCGCAACATGGTCGTCGCGGTTGTCGATGCCGACGGCACCGAGCGTGCGACGCATCGCATTCAGTACGGCGCGCGCATGCGTGTCGAGGAAGGCGATATGATCAAGCGCGGCCAGCGCATCGCGGAGTGGGATCCGTATACCCGTCCCATTCTCACCGAAGTCGAAGGCACGATCGGTTTCGAGGATCTGGTCGAAGGCCAGTCGATCTCGGAAACGCTCGACGAATCGACGGGCATCGCCAAGCGCGTGGTTATCGACTGGCGTACGACCGGCCGTGGCGCGGACCTGCGTCCTGCCATCGTCGTGAAGGGCAAGGACGGCAAGGTGCTGAAGCTGCCGCGCGGCGGTGACGCCCGCTACATGCTGTCGGTGGACGCCATTCTGTCGGTGGACGTGAACGCCAAGGTGAAGGCGGGTGACATCCTCGCGCGTATCTCGACGGAGAGCGCGAAGACCCGCGACATCACCGGCGGTCTGCCGCGCGTCGCGGAACTGTTCGAAGCCCGCAAGCCGAAGGATGCCGCGATCATCGCGGAAATCGCCGGCACGATCCGCTTCGGCCGCGACTACAAGAACAAGCGCCGCATTTCGATCGAGCCTGTCGACAAGAACGAGGAGACTCGCGAGTACCTCATTCCGAAGGGCAAGCACATCCATCTGCAGGACGGCGACATCGTCGAAAAGGGCGATTTCATCGTCGAAGGCAATCCGGCGCCGCACGACATCCTGGCGATCAAGGGCATCGAGGAACTCGCTGCCTATCTGGTCAACGAAATCCAGGAAGTTTACCGGCTCCAGGGCGTGCTCATCAACGACAAGCACATCGAAGTGATTGTCCGTCAGATGTTGCAGAAGGTCGAGATCACCGATCAGGGCGAGACCGACATGATCTCGGGCGAGCAGGTCGACAAGATCGAGTTCGACCAGCTCAACGCCAAGGCGAAGGACGAGGGCAAGAAGCCCGCGACCGGAACTCCGGTGCTGCTCGGCATCACCAAGGCGAGCCTCCAGACGCGGTCGTTCTTCTCGGCAGCGTCGTTCCAGGAGACCACTCGCGTGCTCACCGAAGCTGCCGTCAACGGCAAGGTGGACCCGCTGGAAGGCCTCAAGGAGAACGTCATTGTCGGTCGCCTGATTCCGGCCGGTACCGGTGCTTCGATGGCGAAGATCCGCGAAGTCGCGACCAAGCGCGACAAGCTGATCCTCGACGAGCGCGAGAAGCAGGCGGCGATTACACCTGCGGCTCCGGAAGCGGAACCGCTGGCTCTGCCGCCGGCGGAGTAATTCCGCAGCACATGACATATGTCATATGATGAAAGGGCCGCCCCGAAAGGGCGGCCTTTTTGTTACGGTAGCGGACTTTTCAACGGCCCCACGTGTTTACGCTTATGTGATCCTCCTCACACAGGCGTTTGGAATACAGTGCTATTTTTAAAGTACTATATTTGACGCTTTTGACGCCTTACGTCCTTGCGAGGCCCGTTTGCAGCAGCATGACCGCCTGATTGCGGCGATTGAAGCCATCTATGCCGCAGCGTCCGATCCCTCTCGCTGGCCCTCGACCCTCGAGATCGTCACGGAATGCTTCGACGATTTCGGGGCAATCCTTATTTATGGCCGCGATGACGGTAGTTTCGGTGTCATCGAATCTCCTTCACTGAGGGAAGTGAGCGCCGAATACGCCCAGAATTGGAGCGATCGCGATATCCGGGCAATCCGGGCGCGGGAGCGCGGCTATTTCTTCAAGCGGGACATCATTACGGATCGCGATCTTCTGACGCCTGAGGAAATGGAGACCGATCCGTTCTACAGCGACTTTCTGCGGCGGTATGGCTTGAAATATTTCGCCGCCGCGACCGTCTCTCCGGACCCTCATATTGAGGTCGCGTTGAGTGTGCAGCGCGCGATCGGCCGCCCGGAATACTCGGAAGACGAGTTGCACATACTGGAGCGGCTTGCCCCGCACGTGGAAACATCGCTGCGATTGAGCATTCATCTGATGGACTCCCAGGCCGTCAATGCCGGCATGGGTACTGCGATGGCCCGGATCGGAATCGGCGTGTTTGCGCTGGACGCGATGGGCCGCGTGGTGTCATCGAATGCGGCCTCTCAGGCGCTGCTCGGCGACGGATTGAATATCGTGAACGACCGCCTGGTGCTGGCAAATCCAGCCGCGAGCGGGGAGGCCGTGACCGCGATCCGGAATGCCCTCGACGGGAACCGGATTATTCTGTCACAGGAAACCAAACCGATCCTGGTCCATCGGCAGCACGCCAGCCGGCCGCTGGCGCTGTATGTGCTGCCGATCCCGGCGAAGAATGTCGGCAACGGTTTTCTCACCCGTGCGCGGGCGATTGTGCTCTTGATGAATCCGACGGCCGACGGCATTCCCGATCCATCGCTGATCCGCGATGTTCTCGGTGTAACGCTGGGCGAGGCTCGCATTGCCGCACTGGTGGGTTCCGGATTATCGCCAAAAGACGCTGCGGAGCGGCTTGGAATTGCCGAAGAAACCGCGCGATCGGTCCTGAAGCGAGTTTTTTCCAAGGTGGGCGTGTCGCGCCAGAGCGAGCTTGCCGCCATGATGGCGCGGCTCGTCATCAAATAGCGCAGGCGGGTGCTTCGGGACCTGATGTTCGTCCTGAGCAATACCTCTTACGGCTTTGACCCATTTGGGGGATGTATCGCCCGGCGGCCGTATTACTGTGTGGCTATTCTGTGACCAACTCACACGCGCACACGATTGGGCAGGGCGATTAGAAACGGGCGATTAGTTTGAAGCCATAGGACATGATCGCCTCGCGGTGATTATTTTGGTGTTCGTGGCTCGGAATACTGAGGAACACCTCCATGGGCCGGCGCCAGCCGGCCTATTTCTTTTCCGGCATGCGGTCCCCCGCCACCTGAGCCGCCCCTCCCGGGCGGGTGCTGCCGGGTGCTGCGATGCCGGCGCTCTGATTGCCCTCGCTCCCGGCAAGGCCAAGCCGGAACAGCAAAAAACGCTGTTCTTTTAGGCACCGCAGGCCTTTTTTCATGCCGGATCGTGCTTTGTTCATCTTCCCTTCAGATGAAAAACGCATTTGTTTAAGCTGAGTTAGACCGGCTTAAAACCCGAACGGGCACCCGGCGAGGGGCGAAGGACGACATGCTCGATCTTGCGATTGTAGGCGGTGGCCCGGGTGGCCTGATGAGCGCCTGGTACCTCAAGAAGAAACTTGGGGCGCTTTGCCGCGTCACGATCTATGAGGCGTCCGACCGCGTCGGTGGGAAAATCCTGACCAAGAAATTCGATACCGCGCCGGCGATGTACGAAGCGGGCGTGGCCGAGATCTATGACTACTCGATGACGGGTCCTGATCCGCTGCGGGAGTTGATTCAGCATTTCGGCTTGCAGACCATCCCGATGGACGCCGAGCAGGTGCAGCTTGACGGTGAACTGCTTGAGGACATCCCCGGCATGCGGCGCAAGTACGGACCGCAGACCGCCAAGGCGATCGAGGATTTCCGCAAGCTCTGCACCAAAATGGTGTCACCGACGGAGTACTATGAAGGCGTCGGCGCGCACGACAACGAACATCCCTGGGCCTACATCAGCGCCGAGGAACTGCTGGACCGCGAAGTCGCCGATCCGGTCGCCAAGCGCTTCCTGAAAGTGATGGCGCGGTCGGACATCGCCACCGAGCCGCACAACACCAACGGGCTCAATGCGCTGAAGAACTTCGTGATGGATGTGGACGGCTACATTGGCCTCTACTCGATCCAGAACGGCAACGAGCAGCTCATCCACAGCCTGCGAAGTGAAATCGAGGCCGACATTCAGTTGAACCATCGAGTTCTCAAAGTCGGCAAGGCGGATTCCGGGCGCTACGCCATCAACATGATGAACGGCAAGGGGCCGATCACCAAGGAGCACGACCTCGTCGTGATGTGCCTGCCGCATTCGTGGCTGACCACCATGAACTGGGACGGCGAACTGCTGCGCCATTCGATGATCAAGCACATCGCTTACTTCGATCGTCCGGCTCACTATCTGCGCGTCTCTATCCTGTTCGATGAGCCGTTCTGGGGCGACAAGGTTCCGGGCGCGTGGTGGATGTCCGAGGCGTTCGGCGGCTGCTGCGTTTATGTCGAAGGCGCACGGCATGATGTCGGCCGACACGGCGTGCTGAACTGGCTGATTCCGGGCTCGGACGCGCTGGCGTTCGCCAATCTCAGCGACAAGGAACTGATCGACGCGGCGATCAAGTCGTTGCCGAAGTCGTTTGGCAATGCCCGCGCGCATTTCCTCGAAGGCAAGACCCACCGCTGGCTGTCGTCGGTGAACTGCATTCCGGGCGGATTGCCTGCGCGCGACGTGATGACCAACCATCACCCTGAGCCGACAGATCATCCCGGCTTTGTTGTGGTGGGTGATTATCTGTTCGACTCCACGCTGAATGGCCTGCTGGACTCGTCGGATGCGGCGACCGACATCATCCTCACGCAGATGATCAAGCTGCGTTATGAGCGCGGCGAGAGCGGCAACGTGCCGTCCGACAAGATCGATCGCGCCTATTTCGACAACTATCGCAACACCGGCCCTTACGGGGAGGTGTGGAACAAGTTCACCGATCCGGACTATCTGATGAACCTCATCAAGATCGTCTGGAACCGGGCCAAGGGCTACAAGCTGCTGGTCGCCGGTTCGGCGAGCGGTGAGTTGGTCGGTGCGCTGCGCGAACGCGGCATCGATGCCTGGGGTGTCGAGAACAACCGGTACATCCACGGCAAGACGCCGAAGGCGCTGCGCAAGTACAACAAGCTCGGCTCGCTCACCAAACTGCCGTTCAAGGCCGAAGAGTTCGATTTCGTTTTCGAGACCAGCCTCTGCCACGTCTCGCCCAAGCAGGTGACGCGTGCCGTCCGCGAACTCAATCGCGTGGTGAAGACTGGTTTCGTGTTCGGATCGATCACCAGCGACATGGCGCCGGCCCTGATCGACCGCTACGACCTGCTGCGCGGCGTCAAAAAACTGGGCACCTGGTGGGAATGGTCCGAACTGTTCTTCGGCAACGGTTTCGACCTGTCCATGCATCGCCGCGATACCACCGACGCGGTCTGGGACGCGACGCTCGCGGCGAACAAGGGGCCGGGCGACTGGTACGCCGACGCCGACAGCCTGCGTTATTCGTTCTTTGACAAGATTGCCGACGACGACTAATCGCTTAAGGCGCACCGGCCGTCCGGCCGTTGCGGCGAGTGATTGCGGCCGTTTGGCCGCGCAGCGACGGTTTTAGATGGCAACGAAGCCGCCCACCCCGGATACCGAGGAGCCAGCGTCGGGCAAGCCGCTCGACGATGAAGCTGCGCGCCTTGCTGCGGCACAAGCCGATATTCCTGCGCCTCCCGAGCCGGACGATATCGACGACGATGATGACGACGACGATGAGGATCTCGTCGCCTATACCGCGAGCGAGGCCGCGGGCGCGTTCGCGACCCTGTGGCGATTCACCTGGCCGCACCTTCGCAATTACAAGACCTGGCTCAGCTTCGTCGCGATCGGCCTGTTTATCGAGACGTTGTTCAACGTCATCATGCCGCTCAGCCTGAAATTCCTGATCGACGACGCGCTCGGCGAGGAGGATTTCCAGGCACTCTACACCATTCTGGGTGTGCTGGCTGCCGCGGGCATCATTACATCCATTGTCGCGGTCTGGTATGAGCGCTGGGATGCGCGGCTGGCGGCGGCGGTTATCTCCGACGTCCGCTCCCGGCTGTTCGAGCACGTCCAGAACCTGCCAGCGGCATTCTTCGGGCGCACCAAGCGCGGCGAGATCCTGTCGCGTTTTTCCGTCGACATGGCGGGCTATGAATCATCGGTCAAGCATTTCGCCAACAGCGCGATGCTGCCGTTCCTCGAACTGATCGCTGGCATCGGCCTGATGATCTGGCTGAACTGGCAGCTCGCTGCCGTCGCGCTACTGATCTTTCCGATCACGCTGATCGGCCCGCGCATCCTGACGCCCAAGGCCGTTCAGGCAAACTACGAGCAGAAGGTCAACGAGTCGGCGATCCTCGGCGTGGTGCAGGAGAATGTCGCCGCGCAGATGGTGGTGAAGGCGTTCGGCCTGCAGCGCAAGGCGTTCGGCTGGTTCACCTTCCGCAACAATGCCGCGCGCCGCTCGATGGCGGATGCGACCTTTCTTTCGACCATGGTGGAACGCACCGTCACCGTCTCGGTGCTGCTGCTGCATCTGATCGTGCTGGCGATCGGCGCCTATCTCGCCACCATCGGCAAGATTTCCATCGGCACATTCGTCACCTTCGAAAGCGCGTTCTGGGAAATTTCCTACAACATCGCGCATCTGATGCACTTCATTCCTGTCGCGATTCAGGCCGCCGCTGCTGTGCGCCACATGGAAGAATTGCTTGACGAGCCGACGCGCGGCGCCGACCGGCCCGGCGCGCCGGATCTGCCGCGCATTACCGACAACATCGCCTTCGATCGGGTGGTCTTCAAATACGAAGGCAGCGACAACGCGGTTCTGGACGGTCTCTCGCTAAAGCTCGGGGCAGGAAAGAACATCGCCATCGTCGGACCGAGCGGCTCGGGCAAGAGCACGCTGCTGAATTTGATCCTGCGCCTTTACGAGCCGAACGAGGGCAAGGTCACCATCGATGGCGTCGATGTCCGCAGGGTGACGCGCGACTCGCTGCGGAGGAGCATGGCGGTGGTGTTCCAGGAGAACATGCTGTTTAACATGTCGCTCCGCGAGAACATCCGTCTCGGCAAGGACGGCGCGACGGATGCCGAGGTCGTGGACGCGGCGAAGAAGGCCGAGATTCACCAATACATCATGACGCTGCCGCAGAAGTACGACACGGTGGTCGGCGAGCGTGGCGATACGCTGTCCGGCGGCCAGCGCCAGCGCATCGCCATCGCGCGTGCCATTGTGCGCAATCCGTCGGTGCTGCTGCTGGACGAAGCCACGTCGGCGCTGGACCAGACCACCGAGGCAGCGATCAATCGCACGTTGCTCAAGGTCGCCAAGGGCCGCACCATGATCTTCTCGACCCACCGGCTGACGTCGGTGGTCGACATGGACGAAATCATCGTCATCAGCAACGGCAAGGCCATCGAACGCGGCCCGCACGCCGAGCTGCTCAAGGCTGACGGCATGTACCGGAAGCTCTGGGACGACCAGCTTCACCAGTCGCATCATCCGGCCGAGGACGACGATGATGATGATGATGACGACGAGTGATCGCGCGTTTTGCGGCTGATTGAAACATCGCGGCGCCCGCGATCTGCTCCCTCTCCCCACGGGAGAGGTGGGTTGAACGATAGGCAGGCTCATTCAATCTCAATTGAAATGTGAGATAAGTGTTACGGCTGCGCCGTCCGCCGGACCGACAGCGTTTCGCGCAGGTGGCGCGTTGCGCCAAGCCCTGCGCGATGCAGGAAGCGGACCCAGCGGCGGACATGCCACGGCAAGCCGGTATCGATGGAAATCGAACGCAGGTCGTACGCCTGGCGCTGTGACGAGGCGTCGTTCGCGCACTTTTCCGGATCGTTGTAGAATTGCGAAATCTTCGCCGCGCCCATGCCCTCGCTGGCAAGCCACGCCGGAATGTAGGCGTTGCACAGCCGCTGCACGTCCATGAATACTTTTCCGGTGCCGGTGCCGGCGGCAGGGCAGGACGTACAGAAAGCGTCGCCGACCAGGACGATGCCGGCCTGCCGGTGCCCCTTGGTGACGTAAAGATCGGCCGGACGAATCTTGATGATGCCGTCGACCTTGAACTCGCCGGAGAGGGCGCGAAGGTTCGGCATCAGTTCGTGGATGGCCTGTTCCGGTGTCTGGCGCATGCGCCGCAGCCAGGGATCGTCCATGCCGCGATAGACCATGAGATTGGCCCGCATCGCGGAGCCGATCGGGAACAGCGTCAGATAGGACATCTGCGCCGCCGAACTCTCCGTGAAATAGGTCAGTGCGGGAAATTCAAACGCATCGCGGCCGACGGGGACGACGTTGAAGCCTACAGTGATGGAGTGGCACGGGCTGATGACCTCGCGCTCGATGCCGAGCGTATGGCGCAGGCCGATGTTCAGGCCGTTTGCCAGCACGATCAGCCGCGCGGAAATTTCTTCGCCGTTCGACAGCGTCAGCGTCTGCCGATCGGCGCTGGTTGCAAGGGCGGTGACCTTGGCCTCGATGAAATCCACGCTGCCGGGAATCTGGCGGCGGACGGTGTTCACCAGGTCGTCGTAGATGATGCCGTGCTGATCGCTCGGCTTCTTGTCGAGCAGGCGTCCCAGCCGGGCGGTCCATGCGCTATGATCGAGCGTTGTAGCGGCAAGCACTGCATCCGCGATGCCAGTCTTGCGCAGCAGGTCGAGCTGATAGCCGCCGAGCTTTTCGCAGCGGAAGTCGGGTGGATAAATCTTGTGAGGATCGATCAGGATCGTGGAGATCCTGGCGCGGCCGAGCATCGCGGCTGCGGTCGATCCCGCGAGTCCGCCGCCAACGATGGCGATGTCCGTGTGCCGCATGTTTCGCCTCTTGTTCGAGCTACTTAGCACTACGGCTGCAAACTCGACTAAAGCTTGAACGAAACGTGGTGAACATCCGGTGAGGTTAATGCTGCGAAAACGCGAGTATTAACGATTAAAATGGTTGCGGCTTGCCTGCGACTGGCCGCCGCAGCATTAATGGAACCGGGGGGTGGCTTTAGTTCTTGGATTGCAGTCGTGCACCCGCAATTTGGCACCGCGAGAATGCGGCCTGGACGCGCTTCGACGCAGGTTTGGCCTTCATGATTTCAGTTACCGTCGCAAAGCCGGGCCAGAATATCAGCGCGCAGTGGGATGATCTTATCCGGCGTGCGCCCGGCAACGCATTCATGAATCCCGTCGCGTTGAAGGCGGCCTTCGACACCGTGTTCGCTGCCGTCTATGTGCTGCTGGCCTGGGAGGAGGGCGTCGAGTCCGCGCGGCTCGTGGGTCTGTGGGCCCTGCAGCAGCGTAGCGTCATGATGTTCTGGCCGGCGATGCTCGAGGCCCGGCCTTACAACTATGCATTCCTGTCGACGCCGGTGGTCGATCCTGCCTTTGCGGGGGAGGTGATCCCGGCGTTCTTTGCCGCAATCCGCAACCATCCCGCGCTGCCCAATGTGGTCAGCCTGAAGGAGATGGATGCCGACTCGCAGGCCTATGCGGCGATCCAGAAAACGATAGCGGAGGAACATCACGCGCATCTGACCTTGACCCGCACCTTGCGGCCGTCGGTGACGCGCGAGAAGGGCGTGAAGAATTCGGGCTCGACCCGCAAGAAGCTGCGGCAGGACTGGAACAGGCTCTCGGCTCTCGGCACGCTTGAAGTGGTCAATGAGCGCAACGTGGACGCGGCGAAAGCGGCCTACGAGCAGTTCCTCGGCCTCGAAAAGCGAAGCTGGAAGGGCGCCGAGGGCACCGCGATTCTTTGCAGCGAGCGGGACACGGCGTTTACCCGGCGGCTGATCGGGGACCTCGCGGCGGAGGGAAATGCTTCGGTGGCGCTGCTGCGGCTCGACGGCCGGGTCATTGCCGCCCAAGTGGTCATGTATTGCGGGCCAACGGCCTACACCTGGAAAATCGCGTTCGACGCGGAGTTTGCGAAGTATTCGCCGGGCGCGGTGCTGATCGACAAGCTGACCGAGCAGCTCTTTGCCACGACGGACGTGCAGGCCATCGATTCGTGCTCGGCGGAGGGCAGCTTTATGGCCCAGCTCTGGACCGGCCGAAAAACCATGGTCGATATGGTGATCGATGTCGGCTCGACTCGCTCGCTGGTGTTCGCCCTCGAGGCCGCCCGGCAGTACGGCTATGAGCGCCTGCGGGATCTGCGGGACTGGTTGCGGGCAACGTCCCTGATCCCGGCGAAGCGGCGGCTGGCTCCGACTCCATGAACCGCGATGTCCGTAACTCCTTGTAAGTTATTGAAATAAAACTATATTAGACATCGGCAAGGGTGGGATGCTGCCCGTTCTGCCGGGCCGCGCCGGGTGTTTGCGGTCTGCGCAGATCTCTGCTGCAGCCGCGGAGGCAGGGTCCCACGGCGCAGAATCGGCCGGATTTCATGCGGCGGGGATTCGCGCAAAGCGTCACAGTCGGCAGCCTCGGGGCGTCGCACGGTGCGCAAGAAGTGGCTCTGGCGCTTGCTCTTTTCGCATGTCGTTTGGTCTTGACTTGAGTGTGCATGGCTTATAAAACCCGCCCACTTCACGACAGGCGGTGAGCTTCCCTGCGTCGGAACGGATCACCTTTTCAGCCCCGCGCTTTATCCGGGATGAAACGGCACCAACCTCGACGAATGTCGCTCAAACGCTGTCGGCACTAGCCAGGCAATGCCAGGACATACTTGATCTCTCGGGCCACCGCGCTTTCGCGCACGCCTTAAAAGATCAGTCTCGGATGCATGACCACAGTTTCGATTGTGGTCCTCTGTGGCGTTCAAGCGCTTTCCATTCGGACCCGAATGGATGGCGCCGTTTCGTTTTGCGCATGCTGAGTGCGCGGTGCGGATCGATGAACCCCGGTGTGGTGCCGGCGTGAAGCGGGTGGGGCAGTTGCTCCGAATGAATTTGCGAGGCCGATAAGGCTTCGCGCGAACAAGGGTGAAGGCGAACGATGCCGACGATCAACCAGCTGATCGCGAATCCACGCGAAGCGCAGAAGTCGCGCAAGAAGGTGCCAGCGCTGCAGCAGTCGCCGCAGAAGCGTGGCGTTTGCACGCGCGTCTATACGACGACTCCGAAGAAGCCGAACTCCGCGCTTCGTAAGGTCGCAAAGGTGCGCCTGACTAACGGCTTCGAGGTCATCGGCTACATTCCGGGTGAAGGCCACAACCTTCAGGAGCACTCGGTGGTCATGATCCGCGGCGGCCGCGTGAAGGACCTTCCCGGCGTGCGCTACCACATCCTCCGCGGCGTCCTCGATACGCAGGGCGTCAAGAACCGCAAGCAGCGCCGTTCGAAGTACGGCGCGAAGCGTCCGAAGTAAGCGGGAGCATTTTCGATGTCGCGTCGCCATTCGGCTGAAAAGCGTGAAGTGAACCCGGATCCGAAGTTCGGGAACATCATTGTCACCAAGTTCATGAATTCGATCATGTACGACGGCAAGAAGTCTGCCGCCGAAAACATCGTTTACGGTGCTTTCGACCTGATCGAGCAGAAGACCAAGCAGGGCCCGCTCACCGTGTTCGAGCAGGCGCTGGAAAACGTCATGCCGACCATCGAAGTGCGTTCGCGCCGCGTCGGTGGTGCGACCTACCAGGTGCCGGTCGAAGTGCGTTCGACCCGCCGTCAGGCGCTCGGCATCCGCTGGCTCATCACGGCTGCCCGTGGCCGCAACGAAAAGACGATGACTGAGCGGCTCTCCGCTGAGCTGCTCGATGCGTCGAACAATCGTGGCAACGCAGTCAAGAAGCGTGAAGACGTGCACAAGATGGCGGAAGCCAACCGTGCCTTCTCGCACTATCGCTGGTAACGGCGAAACGAACGGAAATTAAGGACAGCCGCTATGCCCCGCCAACATGCCATCGAGGACTACCGTAATTTCGGTATCATGGCGCACATCGACGCCGGTAAAACGACGACGACCGAGCGCATCCTCTATTATACCGGCAAGAGCCACAAGATCGGCGAAGTGCACGAAGGTGCCGCGACGATGGACTGGATGGAGCAGGAGCAGGAGCGTGGCATCACGATCACCTCGGCTGCGACCACCGCGTTCTGGAACGGCAAGCGCCTGAACATCATCGACACCCCCGGCCACGTCGACTTCACCATTGAAGTCGAGCGTTCTCTGCGCGTGCTCGACGGCGCCGTTTGCGTTCTCGACTCCAACCAGGGCGTCGAGCCGCAGACCGAAACCGTCTGGCGCCAGGGCGACAAGTACAAGGTTCCGCGCATCGTCTTCGCCAACAAGATGGATAAGACCGGCGCTGACTTCTACAAGTGCCTGCAGGACATCATCGATCGTCTCGGCGCGAAGCCGGTTGCGATCCAGCTTCCGATCGGCTCCGAAAACAATTTCGTGGGCATGGTCGATCTCGTGATCATGAAGGCCTACGTCTGGAACAACGAAGCGCTCGGCGCGAAGTTCGACGTTGTCGACGTTCCGGTCGATCTCGTCGACAAGGCGAAGGAATACCGCGAGAAGCTCGTCGAAGCCGCTGTTGAGCTCGATGACGACGCCATGGCTGCCTACCTCGACGGCAACGAGCCGGACGAGGCGACGCTGAAGAAGCTCATCCGCAAGGCGGTGCTGACCGGCGCGTTCTATCCGGTGCTGTGCGGTTCGGCCTTCAAGAACAAGGGCGTTCAGCCGCTGCTCGACGCCGTCGTTGAGTACCTCCCGTCGCCGGTCGACGTGCCTGCGATCAAGGGCACCGACGAGGACGGCAATGAGGTTCTCCGCAAGGCCGACGACAAGGAGCCGCTGGCTCTGCTCGCGTTCAAGATCATGGACGACCCGTTCGTCGGCACGATCACCTTCTGCCGCATCTACTCGGGCATCCTGATGAGCGGCACCGGCGTCGTGAACTCGACCCGCGAGAAGAAAGAGCGTATCGGCCGCATGCTGCTGATGCATGCGAACAACCGCGAAGACATCAAGGAAGCCTATGCCGGCGACATCGTCGCCCTGGCTGGCCTCAAGGAAGCTCGCACCGGCGACACGCTGTGCGACCCGGATCATCCGGTCATCCTTGAAAAGATGGAATTCCCGGAGCCGGTCATCGAAATCGCGATCGAGCCGAAGTCGAAGGCCGACCAGGAAAAGCTGGGCGTTGCGCTGGCGAAGCTCGCTGCGGAAGATCCGTCTTTCCGCGTGTCGACCGATCACGAGTCCGGCCAGACCATTCTGAAGGGCATGGGCGAACTCCATCTCGACATCAAGGTCGACATTCTCCGCCGCACCTACAAGGTCGACGCCAACATCGGCGCGCCGCAGGTTGCGTTCCGCGAGAAGATCACCAAGCCGGCCGAGGTCAAGTACACCCACAAGAAGCAGACCGGCGGTACGGGTCAGTTCGCCGAAGTGTCGCTTGTGGTCGAGCCGAACGAGCCGGGTGCCGGTTTCGTGTTCGAATCGAAGATCGTCGGCGGCGCGGTGCCGAAGGAATACATCCCCGGCGTCGAAAAGGGCCTCAACAGCGTGATGGGGTCGGGCGTTGTCGCCGGCTTCCCGGTGGTTGACGTCAAGGTCCAGCTCGTGGACGGCAAGTACCACGATGTCGACTCGTCGGCTCTCGCCTTCGAAATCGCGTCGCGTGCTGCATTCCGCGAAGCGCTGCAGAAGGGCAAGTCGGTCCTCCTCGAGCCAATCATGAAGGTCGAGGTTGTGACCCCTGAGGATTACACGGGTTCGGTGATCGGCGATCTCAACTCTCGCCGTGGCCAGATCCAGGGTCAGGACATGCGCGGCAACGCCAACGTCATCAACGCGATGGTGCCGCTCATGAACATGTTCGGTTACGTGAACAACCTGCGCTCGATGAGCCAGGGCCGCGCCACCTTCACGATGCAATTCGATCACTACGCTGAAGCGCCGGCGAACGTGTCGGCAGAAGTCCAGAAAAAGTTTGCTTGATTTCTTTGACGCGAGTCAAAGTTGAACGGAGAACGTCATGGCTAAAGAGAAATTCGAACGTAAGAAACCCCACTGCAACATCGGCACCATCGGTCACGTCGACCATGGCAAGACGTCGCTGACCGCGGCGATTACGAAGGTTTTGGCCGAAGCAGGCGGCGCGACGTTCACCGCTTACGACCAGATCGACAAGGCGCCTGAAGAAAAGGCTCGCGGCATCACCATCTCGACCGCTCACGTCGAGTATGAGACCCCGAACCGCCACTACGCGCACGTCGACTGCCCCGGCCACGCCGACTACGTGAAGAACATGATCACCGGCGCTGCCCAGATGGACGGCGCGATCCTGGTCGTGTCCGCTGCCGACGGCCCGATGCCGCAGACCCGCGAGCACATCCTGCTCGCCCGCCAGGTCGGCGTTCCTGCGCTCGTCGTGTTCCTCAACAAGTGCGACATGGTCGACGATCCGGAGCTCCTCGAGCTCGTGGAAATGGAAGTCCGTGAACTGCTCTCGAAGTACAACTTCCCGGGCGACGACATTCCGATCGTTCGCGGTTCGGCGCTCGCCGCTCTCGAGAACAAGGATCCGAAGCTCGGCCACGACGCCGTTCTCGAGCTGATGAAGGCTGTTGACGCCTACATCCCGCAGCCGGAGCGTCCGATCGACCAGCCGTTCCTGATGCCGGTCGAAGACGTGTTCTCGATCTCTGGCCGCGGCACCGTCGTCACCGGCCGTGTCGAGCGCGGCATCGTCAAGGTCGGCGAGGAAATCGAAATCGTCGGTCTGAAGGCCACCCAGAAGACCACCGTCACCGGCGTCGAAATGTTCCGCAAGCTGCTCGATCAGGGCCAGGCTGGCGACAACATCGGTGCGCTGCTCCGCGGCACCAAGCGTGAAGAAGTCGAGCGCGGTCAGGTTCTCTGCAAGCCGGGTTCGGTCAAGCCGCACACCAAGTTCAAGGCTGAGGCTTACATCCTCACCAAGGAAGAGGGCGGACGTCACACCCCGTTCTTCACCAACTACCGTCCGCAGTTCTACTTCCGCACGACCGACGTGACGGGCGTGGTTCACCTGCCGGAAGGTACCGAAATGGTGATGCCGGGCGACAACATTGCGATGGAAGTGCACCTGATCGTGCCGATCGCGATGGAAGAGAAGCTTCGCTTCGCTATCCGCGAAGGCGGCCGCACCGTCGGTGCAGGCGTCGTCGCAAGCATCATCGAGTAAAGACGCGAATAGAGGGTAGCGAGTGGGAAACCGCTCGCTACTCACCACTCACTACTCGCTCTTAGAGAAAGACAAACGGCAATGAACGGCCAGAATATTCGCATTCGTCTCAAGGCGTTCGACCATCGGATTCTCGATACGTCGACCCGCGAGATCGTGAACACGGCAAAACGTACCGGTGCTCAGGTTCGCGGACCCATTCCGCTGCCGACGCGCATCGAGAAGTTCACCGTCAACCGTTCGCCGCACGTCGACAAGAAGAGCCGCGAGCAGTTCGAGATGCGCACTCACAAGCGTCTTCTCGATATCGTCGATCCGACCCCGCAGACCGTGGACGCGCTGATGAAGCTCGACTTGGCCGCCGGTGTCGACGTCGAGATCAAGCTGTAAGATTTTTGTTAAGTCCGCAGGTCGCGGACAGAAAGAACAGGAAGCACGCCGATGCGCTCCGGAGTGATCGCACAAAAGGTCGGGATGACGCGGGTCTTTACGGAGACCGGTGAACATATCCCTGTGACCGTGCTGAAGTTGGGCAATTGCCAGGTTGTTGGCCATCGCACCACTGACAAGAACGGTTATGTCGCTTTGCAGCTCGGTTCGGGCTCGCGCAAAAGCGTCTATCTGCCGAAGGCTGAGCGCGGCCAGTTCGCCGTCGCCAAGGTCGAGCCGAAGCGCAAGGTCGCGGAATTCCGCGTCTCGGAAGATTCGCTGATCCCGGTCGGCGCTGAAATCCAGGCGGACCATTTCGTTGTCGGCCAGTTCGTCGACGTGACGGGCACCTCGGTCGGTAAGGGCTTCGCGGGCGGCATGAAGCGCTGGAATTTCGGCGGCTTGCGTGCAACCCACGGCGTCTCGGTCTCGCACCGTTCGATCGGTTCGACCGGCGGCCGTCAGGACCCCGGCAAGACATTCAAGAACAAGAAGATGCCCGGCCACATGGGCGTCGATCGCATCACCACGCTGAACCTGCGCGTTGTCCAGACGGACGTTGCGCGCGGTCTGATCCTCGTCGAAGGCGCCGTTCCCGGCTCCAAGGGCGGATGGATCACGATGCGCGATGCGGTGAAGAAGCCGCTTCCGAAGGAAGCTGCGAAGCCCGGCAAGTTCAAGCTGGCTGGCGGAACCGATGCTGCTCCCGAAGCGGCTCCGGCTGAGGAGGGCGCGTGATGGAATTGAAGGTCACAACCCTTGAAGGCAAAGCCGCTGGTTCGGTGCAGCTGTCGGACGCGATCTTCGGCCTCGAGCCGCGCAAGGATCTGATCCAGCGCGTCGTCAACTGGCAGCTCGCCAAGCGTCAGGCCGGCACGCACAAGGCCAAGGGCCGTGCGGAAGTCTGGCGCACCGGCAAGAAGATGTACAAGCAGAAGGGCACCGGCGGTGCTCGTCACGGTTCGGCTCGCGTTCCGCAGTTCCGCGGCGGTGGACGTGCATTCGGTCCGGTCGTTCGCTCCCATGCGCACGATCTGCCGAAGAAGGTTCGCGCGCTCGGCCTGAAGCATGCCCTGTCGGCGAAGGCTCAGGACGGCGGTCTGATCGTGATCGAGAATGCCGATCTGAAGGACGCCAAGACCAAGGCGCTGCTCGGACATTTCTCGGGTCTGGAGATCACCAACGCGCTGATCATCGACGGCGCCGAAGTGAACACCGGTTTCGCGCAGGCTGCGCGCAACATTCCGCACATCGACGTGCTGCCGATCCAGGGCATCAACGTCTATGACATTCTGCGCCGTCAGAAGCTCGTTCTGACCAAGGCCGCTCTCGATGCGTTGGAGGCGCGCTTCAAATGAAGACTCAGGATGCGCGTCATTACGACATCATCGTTGCGCCGGTCGTGACCGAAAAGGCGACCGTGGCCTCCGAGCACAACAAGGTTGTGTTCAAGGTCGCGTCGAAGGCGACCAAGCCGCAGATCAAGGACGCGATTGAGAAGCTGTTCGACGTCAAGGTGAAGAGCGTCAACACGCTGGTTCGCAAGGGCAAGACGAAGGTCTTCCGCGGCCAGTTCGGTTCTCAGTCGGATACCAAGCGCGCTGTTGTGACCCTCGAAGAAGGTCACCGCATCGACGTGACCACCGGGCTGTAAGGCGAACGACGATGGCATTGAAAACATTCAACCCCACGACGCCAGGCCAGCGCCAGCTGGTGATGGTCGATCGTTCGGCGCTCTACAAGGGCAAGCCCGTCAAGGCTTTGACCGAAGGCAAGCACTCGTCCGGCGGACGCGGCAATACCGGCCGTATCACCGTGCGTTTCCGCGGCGGCGGCCACAAGCAGGCTTATCGCATCGTCGACTTCAAGCGTAAGAAGGTCGACGTGCCGGCCAAGGTCGAGCGCCTCGAGTACGATCCGAACCGCACCGCGTTCATCGCGCTGATCAAGTACGCCGATGGCGAGCAGGCCTATATCCTGGCGCCGCAGCGTCTGGCCGTTGGCGACACCGTCATCGCCGGCAGCTATGTCGACGTGAAGCCGGGCAACGTCATGCCGCTCGGCAACATGCCGGTCGGCACCATCGTGCACAACGTCGAGCTGAAGATCGGGAAGGGCGGCCAGATCGCCCGTTCCGCGGGCACCTACGCCCAGATCGTCGGCCGCGACCATGACTTCGTGATCCTGCGTCTGAACTCGGGCGAACAGCGCCTGGTTCATGGCCGCTGCATCGCCACCATCGGTGCCGTGTCGAACCCGGATCACATGAACATCTCGATCGGCAAGGCCGGTCGTACCCGCTGGATGGGCCGTCGTCCGCATAACCGCGGCGTCGTGATGAACCCCGTCGACCATCCGCACGGCGGCGGTGAAGGCCGCACCTCGGGCGGCCGTCACCCGGTTACTCCGTGGGGCAAGCCGACCAAGGGTAAGAAGACGCGTTCAAACAAGTCGACCAACAAGTTCATTCTCATCAGCCGCCACAAGCGGAAGAAGAAGTAAGGATCGCCGGACATGGTTCGTTCAGTCTGGAAAGGCCCGTTCGTTGAAGGCTCTCTGCTCAAGAAGGCAGATGCCGCGCGTTCGTCCGGCCGTCACGACGTTATCAAGATCTGGAGCCGCCGCTCGACGATCCTCCCGCAGTTCGTGGGACTCACCTTCGGCGTCTACAACGGTCAGAAGCATGTTCCGGTCGCAGTGAACGAGGAAATGGTCGGTCACAAGTTCGGCGAGTTCTCGCCGACGCGGACCTTCCACGGCCATTCGGGCGACAAGAAAGCCAAGAAGTAAGGGCTTGAGGACTTAGTCATGAGCAAACCAAAGCGCGAACGGGTTCTCCCGGACAACGAGGCAAAGGCGGTAGCCCGCATGCTTCGCGTCAGCCCGCAGAAGCTGAACCTTGTTGCGCAGCTGATCCGCGGCAAGAAGGCATCCTCTGCGCTCGCCGACCTGCAGTTCTCGCGCAAGCGGATCGCCGGCGACGTCAAGAAGTGCCTGGAGTCCGCGATTGCGAACGCCGAGAACAACCATGACCTCGATGTCGACGCTCTGGTCGTCGCAGAGGCGCATGTTGGCAACGGCATCGTGATGAAGCGTTTCGCACCGCGCGGCCGTGGCCGTTCGGGTCGTGTTTTTAAGCCGTTCTCGCAGCTGACGATCGTCGTTCGTCAGGTCGAGGCCGAGGCGAGCGCCTAAGGGCGGGAGAGAACGATGGGTCAGAAGATTAATCCAATCGGGCTGCGTCTGGGCATCAACCGGACCTGGGATTCCCGTTGGTTCGCCGGCAAGAACGAGTATGCGAAGCTCCTCCACGAGGATATCCGCATCCGTGAAATGCTGATGAAGGAACTGAAGCAGGCTGCCGTCGCGCGCATCGTGATCGAGCGTCCGCACAAGAAGTGCCGCGTGTCGATCCACTCGGCGCGTCCGGGCGTCGTGATCGGCAAGAAGGGCGCCGACATCGACAAGCTGAAGAAGAAGGTCGCCGAGATCACCGACTCCGACGTCGTGATCAACATCATCGAAATCCGCAAGCCGGAACTCGATGCGACCCTGGTCGCCGAATCGATCGCTCAGCAGCTCGAGCGCCGTGTTGCGTTCCGCCGCGCCATGAAGCGCGCCGTTCAGTCGGCAATGCGTCTGGGCGCCGAAGGCATCCGCATCAACTGCTCGGGCCGTCTCGGCGGCGCCGAAATCGCGCGCATGGAATGGTATCGTGAAGGCCGCGTGCCGCTGCACACGCTGCGCGCCGATGTGGACTACGGTGTTGCCACCGCGTTCACGACGTTCGGCACCTGCGGCGTGAAGGTCTGGATCTTCAAGGGCGAAATCCTTGAGCACGATCCGATGGCCCAGGACAAGAAGATGGCCGAAGGCGACAGCGGACGTCCGTCACGTCGCGATGCAGCCTGATTGAAATTCGAAGAAGGTTTGAGGGCGTAAAGCCATGATGCAACCAAAGAAGACGAAGTTCCGGAAGGCGCATAAGGGCCGTATCCACGGCGTCGCCTCGTCGGGCGCGACGTTGGCCTTTGGCCAGTTCGGCCTGAAGGCGATGGCGCCAGAGCGCATCACGGCGCGTCAGATCGAAGCCGCGCGCCGCGCGCTGACCCGTCACATGAAGCGTGCCGGCCGCGTCTGGATCCGCGTGTTCCCGGATCTGCCGGTGTCGAAGAAGCCCGCCGAAGTGCGAATGGGCTCGGGCAAGGGTACGCCTGAGTTGTGGGTTGCCCGTGTCAAGCCCGGCCGTCTCATTTTCGAGATCGACGGCGTGACCCAGCAGACCGCGAAGGAAGCGCTGTCGCTCGCCGCCGCCAAACTGCCGATCAAGACGCGCTTCGTTGCGCGCATTGCGGAGTAACGATCATGGCCCAACTCAAAATCGAAGACATCCGCGCGATGAGCCCCGATCAGATGGACGAAGCCGTCCTCAATCTGAAGAAGGAGCGGTTCAACCTGCGCTTCCAGCGCGCCACCGGGCAGCTCGAGAACACCTCGCGCCTGCGTGAAGCTCGCCGCGATATCGCACGCATCAAGACCATCGCCGCGCAGAAGCGCGACGGCAAGAAGTAAGGGGCGAAAGATGCCGAAGCGTACTCTCCAGGGCGTCGTCGTCAGCGACAAGCAGGACAAGACCATTGTCGTGCGTGTCGACCGCCGCTTCACCCACCCGATCTACAAGAAGACCATTCGCCGGTCCAAGAACTACCATGCGCATGACGAGAACAACCAGTTCAAGGCAGGCGACACGGTCTGGATCGAAGAAAGCAAACCACTCTCGAAATTGAAGCGCTGGACGGTTGTTCAGAGCGACAAGAAAACAGCTTAAGCGCAACTTCGCGCATCAGAAAGAGGACGAGGTGCATCAATGATTCAGATGCAGACCAACCTCGACGTGGCCGATAATTCCGGCGCGCGCCGTGTCATGTGCATCAAGGTTCTTGGAGGCTCCAAGCGCCGCTATGCAACGGTGGGCGACATCATTGTCGTCTCGATCAAGGAAGCCATTCCGCGTGGAAAGGTGAAGAAGGGCGACGTGATGAAGGCCGTCGTCGTTCGCGTTGCGAAGGATATTCGCCGCGCTGACGGCTCCGTCATCCGTTTCGACCGCAACGCGGCTGTGTTGATCAACAACCAGTCCGAGCCGGTCGGCACCCGTATCTTCGGGCCGGTGCCGCGCGAGCTGCGCGCCAAGAACCACATGAAGATCATCTCGCTTGCGCCGGAGGTGCTGTAATGGCTGCCAAGATCCGCAAGGGTGACAAGGTCATCGTTCTGAACGGCCGCGACAAGGGCCGGACCGGCGAAGTGTTCGAGGTGCGTCCGTCGGACAACGTCGCGCTGGTGCGCGGCGTGAACCTGGTGAAGCGTCACCAGAAGCAGACGCAGGCACAGGAAGGCGGCATCATCTCGAAGGAAGCCCCGATCCACCTGTCGAACATTGCGCTCGTCGGCAAGGACGGCAAGCCGACCCGCGTCGGCTTCAAGATCCAGAAGGACGGCACCAAGGTGCGCATCGAGAAGCGCTCGGGAGCAGAGATCAATGGCTGAGACCGCATACGTTCCGCGCCTGCGCGCGCAATTCGACAAGGAAATCCGCGGCAAGCTGGTTGAGCAGTTCGGTTACACGAACGCTCTGCAGGTGCCGGTGCTCGAGAAGGTCGTGCTCAACATGGGCATCGGCGAAGCCGTCAACGACCGCAAGAAGGTCGAGCTGGCTGCTGCCGATCTCGCGCTGATCGCCGGCCAGAAGCCGGTCGTCACGCATTCGCGCAAGGCGATCGCGACCTTCAAGCTGCGTGAAGGCCAGGCCATCGGCGCCAAGGTGACGCTGCGCAAGTCCAAGATGTACGACTTCGTCGACCGTCTTGTGAACATCGCGCTGCCTCGCGTCCGCGACTTCCGCGGCCTCAATCCGAAGAGCTTCGACGGCATGGGCAATTACTCGCTCGGCCTCAAGGAGCATCTGGTGTTCCCGGAAATCGACTACGACAAGTCGGGCGAGACCTGGGGCATGGACATTACGATCTGCACCACCGCGACCACGGATGACGAGGCGCGCGCGTTGCTGATCGCATTCAATTTTCCGTTCCGGCAGTGAGACACTGAACTAGTCAGCGTCTCAAACGCGGAAAGGTATGGAGACTACTCGTATGGCGAAGAAAAGTTCAGTCGAGAAGAATAACCGGCGTCAGAAGATGACGAAGAACGCTGCTGCCAAGCGCGCTCGCTTGAAGGCGATCATCGCCGACAAGAACAAGCCGATGGAAGAGCGTTTCGCGGCGACGATCAAGCTTGCCGAGATGCCGCGCAATTCGTCGGCGACCCGCGTTCATAACCGCTGCGAAATCAGCGGCCGGCCTCACGCGGTCTATCGCAAGACCAAGATGAGCCGCATCGCGATCCGTGATTATGGCTCGAAGGGCCTGATCCCGGGCCTCGTGAAGTCAAGCTGGTAAGGGGAGGGTCGGACATGTCTACGCACGATCCCATCAGCGATCTCATCACCCGCATCCGCAACGCGCAGATGCGCAACAAGTCCAAGGTTTCGACCCCGGGCTCGAAGATGCGCGCCAACGTTCTCGAAGTGCTGAAGACCGAGGGTTACATCCGCGGCTACGCAGCGGTCGAGCATGCCGGCGGCCACAACGAGCTGGAAATCGAACTGAAGTATTTCGACGGCGAGCCGGTCATCAAGGAGATCGAGCGCGTGTCGAAGCCGGGTCGCCGGGTCTACGCGTCGGTGAAGAACCTGCCGCGTGTTCGCAACGGCCTTGGCATCTCGGTTCTGTCGACGCCGAAGGGAATCATGGCTGACCACGACGCGCGTGACGCGAACGTGGGCGGCGAAGTTCTCTTCACGGTGTTCTAAGGAAGGAAGATCAATGTCACGCGTAGGCAAAAAGCCCGTCGCGATCGCCTCCGGCGTCACCGCGAACATCGAAGGCCAGACCGTCAAGATGAAGGGCCCGAAGGGCGCGCTTCAGTTTGTCGTGCATGACGACGTTTCGGTCGAGATGAAGGACGGTGCGATCACCGTTGCGCCGCGCTTCGAGACCAAGCGCGCGCGTTCGCTGTACGGCACCGCTCGCGCCCAGATCGCGAATCTGGTCGAAGGCGTCACCAAGGGCTTCGAGAAGAAGCTGGAAATCACCGGCGTCGGTTACCGCGCCGCGTTGCAGGGCAAGAACCTGCAGCTCGCGCTCGGCTACAGCCACGACGTGATCTATCCGATCCCGGAAGGGATCACGATCACCGTGCCGAAGCCGACCGAAATCACCATCGTCGGCAACGACAGCCAGCGCGTCGGCCAGGTCGCCGCCGAGATCCGCAGCTATCGTCCGCCGGAGCCCTACAAGGGCAAGGGCGTGAAGTACGCCAACGAATTTATCTTCCGCAAGGAAGGCAAGAAGAAGTAACGGAGCCGGTCATGTCGAAACTCAAGGTCACGAATGCCCGGCGCAAGCAGCGCGTACGTCTTGCGCTGCGCCGGACGGCGAACGGGCGTCCGCGCCTGTCGGTGTTCCGCTCGTCGAAGCACATCTACGCTCAGGTCATCGACGACCTGAAGGGCGAGACGCTGGCTTCGGCCTCGTCGCTGGAAAAGACGATGCGCGATGCCGGCAAGACCGGCGCGAACATCGATGCAGCGAAGGCCGTCGGCAAGCTGCTTGCCGAGCGCGCCGTGAAGAACGGCGTGAAGGAAGTGGTTTTCGACCGTGGTGGCTATCTCTACCACGGCCGCGTCAAGGCGCTCGGCGAAGCCGCGCGCGAGAGCGGTTTGAGCTTCTAAGCTCAGCCTTTGAAATTGGTTTGAACGGACACAAGGTCAGAGGCGAGAGCCTCACAAGGATTGGAAAACACCATGGCAGGTGAACGCGAACGCGGTGGACGCGAGCGGGGCGGTCGGGATCGGGAAGAGCGCGACAGCGAGTTCGTCGACAAGCTCGTCCACATCAATCGTGTGGCGAAGGTCGTCAAGGGCGGCAAGCGCTTCGGTTTCGCGGCTCTGGTCGTCATCGGCGATCAGAAGGGCCGGGTCGGGTTCGGCCACGGCAAGGCCCGCGAAGTGCCTGAAGCGATCCGCAAGGCGACCGAGTCCGCCAAGCGCAACCTGACGCGCGTCGCTCTGCGCGAAGGCCGCACCCTGCATCACGATATTGCTGGCCGTCATGGCGCTGGCCGCGTCTATCTGCGCGCCGCTCCTGCCGGTACCGGCATCATCGCAGGCGGCCCGATGCGCGCCGTGTTCGAGACGCTCGGCATCCAGGACGTGGTAGCGAAGTCGATCGGCTCGTCGAACCCCTACAACATGGTTCGCGCGACGTTCGATGCGCTCAAGCACCAGGATTCGCCGCGTTCGGTTGCAAACCGCCGCAACATCAAGGTTTCCACATTGCAGTCCCGCCGTGTCGGCGGCGACGCGGAAGCTGTCGCGGAATAACTAGGGCATGATCCGGAAAAGTGGTCTTCCGGTTTTCCGATAAGATCATGCCAGTCTGAAAAGACGTTTTGGAGTTAGGACAATGGCCAAGGCCGCAACGAAAACCATCAAGGTCGAGCAGACGGGTAGCCCGATCCGCCGTCAGGCCGCGCAGCGTGCGACGCTGATCGGTCTGCGTCTCAACAAGATCGGCCGTGTCGCTGAGTTGCAGGACTCGCCTGCGGTTCGCGGCATGATCGACCGGGTCAAGCACCTCGTTCGCGTCGTCGACGAGAAGTAAGGAAGCAAGCGATGAAGCTCAATGAGATCGCCGACAACAGCGGCTCGCGCAAGAAGCGCATGCGCGTTGGCCGTGGCATTGGCTCCGGCAAGGGTAAGCAGGCAGGCCGCGGCGGCAAGGGCCAGACCGCGCGTTCGGGCGTGCGCATCAAGGGCTTCGAGGGCGGCCAGATGCCGCTGCATCGTCGTCTGCCGAAGCGCGGCTTCAACAACATCTTCCGGCTCGACCTGACCGAGGTCAATCTCGACCGTCTTCAGGAAGCCATCGATGCCAAGAAGCTCGATGCGAGCGCGACCGTCAACGCGGAGGCGCTGGTGAAGTCCGGACTGCTGCGCCGTTCGAAGGACGGCGTCCGGCTGCTCGGCCGGGGCGAACTGAAGGCCAAGCTCAACGTCGAAGTGCACGGCGCGACCAAGTCCGCGATCGAGGCAGTCGAGAAGGCCGGCGGTACGGTGAAGATCCTGGCGCCGGCGAAGGACGCAGCCGCGCAGAAGGCTGCTGCCAAGAAGCCGAACAGGAAGGCTTCGTAAGGTTCGGCCGATCCCGCCTTTGTGACCGGCACCTGCGGCAAGGCTTCCTATATGGTCTTGCGAAGTCTTTAAAATCGCAGGTGGCGGGTCCATTAAGGCTCGGTACTGACGAATAGAAGGATCGGAGCCTCGGATGGCCTCTGCAGCGGAACAACTGGCGGCAAACCTCAACTTCTCGGCATTCGCCAAGGCTGACGAACTCAAGAAGCGCATCTGGTTCACACTGGGTGCGCTGCTTGTTTATCGGCTGGGCACTTACATTCCGCTGCCGGGCATCGATCCCAACATCTGGGAGCAGGTGTTCAAGTCGCAGGCCGGCGGCATTCTCGGCATGTTCAACATGTTCGCCGGCGGCGGCATCCACCGCATGGCGATCTTCGCGCTGAACATCATGCCGTACATCTCGGCATCGATCATTCTTCAGCTGCTGACCACGGTGTCGCCTCAGCTCGAAGCCCTCAAGAAAGAGGGCGAGTCGGGCCGCAAGATCATCAATCAGTACACCCGCTATCTGACCGTCGTGCTTGCGACGTTCCAGGCCTACGGCATCGCCGTCGGACTTGAGGGAGCGGGCAACGTCGTGTCCGATCCCGGCATGTTCTTCCGCATCTCGACGGTGATCACGCTGACCGGCGGCACCATGTTCCTGATGTGGATCGGCGAGCAGATCACCTCGCGCGGCATCGGCAACGGCATCTCGCTGATCATCATGGCCGGCATCGTCGCCGAACTGCCGTCGGCAATCGCCGGCACCCTCGAGCTCGGCCGTCAGGGTGCGCTGTCCACGTTCCTGATTCTTGCGATCATCATCATGGCCGTCGCGGTCATCATGCTGATCGTGTTTGTCGAGCGCGCGCAGCGCCGCCTGCTGATCCAGTATCCGAAGCGCCAGGTCGGCAACAAGATGTTCGAGGGCCAGTCCTCGCATCTGCCGCTTAAGCTCAACACCGCGGGCGTGATTCCGCCGATCTTCGCGTCGTCGCTGCTGTTGCTGCCGACCACGATCGCGAGCTTCAACGCCGGGAAGGGACCAGAGTGGTTCCAGTGGCTGACCACACAGCTCAGCCACGGCCGTCCGCTGTTCCTCGTTCTCTATCTCGGCATGATCGTGTTCTTCGCGTTCTTCTACACGGCGATCGTGTTCAACCCGACCGAGACCGCCGACAATCTCAAGAAGCATGGCGGCTTCATTCCGGGCATCCGTCCAGGCGAACGCACCGCCGAGTACATCGACTACGTGCTGTCGCGCATCACCGTGATCGGCGCGATCTATCTGGCGGTCGTCTGTCTGATCCCGGAAATTCTTATTTCTTACGCGTCGGTGCCGTTCTATCTCGGCGGTACGTCGCTGCTGATCGTCGTCAGTGTGACGATGGATACGGTCGCCCAGGTGCAGGGCTATCTGCTCGCGCACCAGTACGAAGGGCTGATCCGTAAATCGAAACTAAGGGGCCGCCGTAAATGAGGTTGATTCTTCTCGGGCCGCCGGGGGCGGGCAAGGGAACGCAGGCGCAACGACTGGTTCACAAGCACGGTATCGTTCAGCTCTCCACCGGAGAGATGCTGCGTGCTGCTGTGGCAGCCGGAACACCGATCGGCCTCAAGGCGAAGGACATCATGGCCAGCGGCGCGCTGGTGCCTGATGACGTCGTGGTCGGGATTATCGCCGACCGCATCGAGGAGCCGGACGCGAAGAAGGGCTTCATCCTCGACGGCTTTCCGCGCACCGTGCCGCAGGCGCAGGCGCTGGACGAACTGCTGAAGAAGAAGCACCTCAAGCTCGACGCGGTTGTCGAACTGCGCGTCAACGAGAGTGCGTTGCTCGAGCGGGTCGAAACCCGTGTCGCGCAGATGCGCGAGCGTGGCGAAGAGGTCCGTATCGACGATACGCCGGAGGTGCTCTCGAAGCGCCTCGCCAGCTACCGCGCCCAGACCGAGCCGCTGGTTCACTACTACTCGGAGAAGCGCAAGCTCATCACCATCGACGGCATGATGACCATCGAGCAGGTGACGGCGGCGATCAACCGGGTGCTGGCGGCGCTGGAAGCCGATTCGGTGGCCAAGGCGGAGAAGAAGGCCGCGACCCGGAAGTCCTCCAAGACCGGGAAGACGGGCGGCAAGGCCAAGGGCGCCAAAAAGGCGGTCAAAAAGGCTGCCAAGAAAGTCGCCAAGGCACCCGCCAAAAAGGCCAAAAAAGCCGCCAAATCGGCGGGGAAGGCCTCCAAAGGCGGGAAAAAGACCGCCGCCAGGACCAAAAGCCGGTCCGGCGGAACCAGGGCGGCGAAGACCCGAAAGACAACCCCGAAAGTGGCCAAAAAGGCCACGAAAAAGAGCGCCAAAGCCGCCAAGCGGTTGACGAAACGCCGCTAAATACATTAATAAGCCCGCATCCAGTCGGATAGTTCAGACGATGCCGGGCCCCGAAAGAAAAGTGGGGAGGGCGTCGTGTTTGCGTTTGTGAACACCCGCCCGACGCCAGAGACCTAACAACGACAAGCTGTCCGGAGCGGATGGCGACAGGAGCGAAGACCGTGGCCCGTATTGCAGGCGTCAACATTCCGACCAACAAGCGCGTTCTGATCGCGCTTCAGTACATTCATGGCATCGGCCAGAAGAACGCCGCGACCATCGTGGAGCAGCTCAAGATTCCGGCTGACCGCCGCGTCTCGCAGCTCACCGACGCGGAAGTTCTGCAGATCCGCGAAATGATCGACCGCGACTTCCTGGTCGAGGGCGATCTGCGCCGCGAAGTCGGCATGAACATCAAGCGCTTGATGGACCTCGGCTGCTACCGTGGCCTGCGTCATCGCCGCGGCCTTCCGGTGCGCGGTCAGCGGACCCACACCAATGCGCGCACGCGCAAGGGTCCGGCCAAGGCCATCGCTGGCAAGAAGAAGTAATTTCGTTTCGACCACTGAACTGATCCGGCTCGCGAGGGCCGGATGATCACCTGAAATTCCCCAGCGTCTGGAATCACGGACGCGCTTGAAGGAAGAGAAGAGACCAAATGGCTAAAGATGCTACCCGCGTACGTCGCCGTGAACGCAAGAACATCGCATCCGGCATCGCGCACGTAAATTCGTCGTTCAACAACACCACCATCACCATCACCGACGCGCAGGGCAACACCATTGCCTGGTCGTCGGCTGGAACGATGGGCTTCAAGGGATCGCGCAAGTCGACTCCGTACGCGGCTCAGGTTGCCGCCGAAGACGTGTCGAAGAAGGCGCAGGAACACGGCATGCGCACGCTGGAAGTCGAAGTCGCGGGTCCGGGTTCGGGCCGTGAATCGGCTCTGCGCGCATTGCAGGCCGCGGGCTTCACCGTCACCTCGATCCGTGACGTGACCACGATCCCGCACAACGGTTGCCGTCCGCGCAAGCGCCGGCGCGTCTGATTGTTTGGACTGCCGCGGGCGATATGCGCCCGCGTTGTTTTTGAGATGCGATGACGCGGGTCGCTCCCGCGCCGCCAGACCTCCAACGCCAGTGATTTTGATGGCATGGGTGAACAAGTGACGATCCAGAAAAATTGGCAAGAACTCATTCGTCCGAACAAGCTCAACGTGACGCCTGGTTCGGATCCGACCCGTTTCGCAACCGTCGTCGCAGAACCGCTCGAGCGCGGCTTCGGCCAGACCCTCGGCAACGCGCTGCGCCGCGTGCTGCTGTCGTCGCTGCAGGGCGCTGCCGTGCAGTCGGTCCACATCGACGGCGTGCTGCATGAATTCTCCTCGATCGCCGGCGTGCGCGAGGACGTGACCGACATCGTGCTGAACGTGAAGGATATCTCGATCAAGATGCAGGGCGAAGGCCCGAAGCGCATGGTCGTGAAGAAGTCGGGTCCGGGCGTCGTCACCGCCGGTGACATCCAGACCGTCGGCGATGTCGTCGTTCTGAACCCGGAGCTTCAGATCTGCACCCTCGACGAGGGCGCTGAAATCCGCATGGAGTTCACCGTGAACTCCGGCAAGGGCTACGTCGCTGCCGAGCGCAACCGTCCGGAAGACGCGCCGATCGGCCTGATCCCGGTCGACAGCCTGTTCTCGCCGGTCCGCAAGGTCTCCTACAAGGTCGAGAACACCCGCGAAGGCCAGATCCTCGACTACGACAAGCTGACGCTGACCATTGAAACCAACGGCGCGATTTCGCCGGACGACGCGCTCGCTTACTCGGCGCGCATCCTGCAGGATCAGCTCAACGTGTTCGTCAACTTCGAGGAGCCCCGCAAGGAGGTTGCCGCCGAGATCATTCCGGATCTCGCCTTCAACCCTGCGTTCCTCAAGAAGGTCGACGAACTCGAACTGTCGGTTCGTTCGGCCAACTGCCTGAAGAACGACAACATCGTCTACATCGGCGACCTTGTGCAGAAGTCGGAAGCGGAAATGCTCCGCACTCCGAACTTCGGCCGCAAGTCGCTGAACGAAATCAAGGAAGTGCTCGCCCAGATGGGTCTGCACCTCGGCATGGAAGTGCCCGGTTGGCCGCCGGAGAACATCGACGAGCTGGCCAAGCGCTTTGAAGACCACTACTGAGCGAAACCGGCGCGAGGGCAGGGCGATCCTTCGCTCGCGCTGATTGTTACCCGGGCGAACGCAGGCAGCCCACCTGAGCAACATGTCCGACGAACCGTCGCGGCAACTGACTAGAGGACTATCATCATGCGTCACGGCAAGGTTCATCGGAAGCTCAACCGCACTGCGGAGCATCGCAAGGCGATGTTCGCCAACATGTGCGCCGCGCTGATCAAGCACGAGCAGATCGTGACCACTCTCCCGAAGGCGAAGGAGCTTCGCCCGATCGTCGAGAAGCTGGTTACGCTTGGCAAGAAGGGCGGTCTCGCGCTGCGCCGTCAGGCGATCGGCGAGATGCGCGATGTCGATCAGGTCAAGAAGCTGTTCGACGTTCTGGCGCCTCGCTACAAGGATCGTCAGGGCGGTTACACCCGCATCATCAAGGCCGGCTTCCGCTACGGCGACAATGCGCCGATGGCCGTGATCGAGTTCGTCGACCGCGACGTCGATGCCAAGGGCCAGGATTCGGGTCCGGTGCAGGAAACAGCGTCGGAAGCGGCGTAAGCCTCATCCCTTCGAGAATTCAAAAGCGGCGCCTTGTGCGCCGCTTTTTTATTGCGTGGATGTTTCCTCAAGGGACACGATGCCATGAATCGGCGGACACGCGCGGGGACTGGCCTGTGAGCGCTGCTGCACCTACCTGAACCGGACAGGAGCAAACAGATGAAAATCGATCTTTCAGGCACTACCGCAATCGTAACCGGCTCGACCGGAGGCATCGGGCTGGCTATCGTCCGTGGACTGGCCGGCAGCGGCGCCAGCGTCGTGGTCAACGGCCGCACCCAGGCCAAGGCGGACGCGGCGGCAGCGGCCATCGTCAAGGCGGTGCCGGGCGCCAAGGCGCGGGGCGTCGCAGCGGACGTGTCCACCGCCGAGGGCTGCGCCAGGCTCGTCGCTGCGGCTCCGGATGCCGATATTCTCATCAACAACGCAGGCATCTTCGAGCCGAAGGACTTTTTCGATATTCCCGATGCGGACTGGACCCGTTTTTTCGAGGTCAACGTGATGTCCGGTGTGCGGCTGTCGCGCGCCTACATGCCCGGAATGCTGAAGCGCAACTGGGGCCGCATCGTTTTCATCTCGTCGGAATCCGGACTGAACATCCCAAAGGAAATGATCCAGTACGGCGTCAGCAAGACGGCGCAGCTTGCCGTCTCGCGCGGGCTCGCGGAACTGACCAAGGGCACCAACGTCACGGTCAACTCGGTGCTTCCGGGGCCGACCATGTCGGAAGGTGTCGAGACGTTCGTGAAGGATCTGGCGAAGCAGAACGGCCAGTCGGTGGACGAGGCGGCCGCGCAGTTCGTCAAGCAGCACCGCGGAACGTCATTGATCCAGCGATTCGCGAGCGTCGACGAGATCGCCAACATGGTGGTCTATGTCAGTTCGCGCGAAGCGTCGGCCACCAACGGCGCGGCGTTGCGCGCCGAAGGCGGCATCATCCAGACCATTGCGTGAGCCACCGTCGTGATGCGGGCGAATGATTCCCGATTTGCGGGATCATTCAGAAAGATATTCTCCCGAGACGTCGTGTCGCACGCCTAAACCATGCGAATAGCGGCGTTGTCACACGACTGTAACGTCACTGTCGCATTAATGCGGCCATGCTCATGGCTGCAATGCAACAAGCTGGCTCGTCTTGTCCGCGACATTTGTCGCTTTAAATCAAGCGAATACGGCACGACTTTCAATGATCGGCTGACGTCATCGTGTGGACGACTGTTTTGGATGAAAAACCCGCCAACCTCCTGTCTCCTCGTTTCGAGCCGGGCGGCTGGATGCAGTGGCCCGACAACGAGGATTACAGCCTTCAGTTCATGCGCGTGCTGGGGTCTGCGCAGGAGGGCGGCAGCACGGTTTCGGAATGCTTCCTGACGGCGGGCCGTATTGCAGCCGGCGATGACGAGAGCTGGTACCGCGCCTGGAAGGCGATTGCCGACATCAACAAGGAGCGGGGCGACCTCGCCCAGGCGGCCGGAAACATTCCGTCCGCCCGCAGCAACTGGCTCCGGGCATCGAACTACTACCGCACATCGGAAGTCTTTCTGAAGCTGGATGACGTCCGGCGCGGGGAAGCGCTGGAGCAGATGCGGACCTGCTCGCATCGAGTGGTCACGCATCAGCCGCAGGGAGGCGAACTTGTTCGCATTCCCTGTTTCGAGAGCGGCTACGTCGAAGCCTATTATCTGCCGGCGCCCGGTTCGGATTCGCGGAAGCCCGCCGTTGTCTGCGTCGGCGGGCCGGGACATTTCAAGGACGAGCATCTGCATACGTTGCTGCGGCAGGCCCATGCGCGAGGACTGTCGCTGCTGCTGGCCGACCTGCCCGGGCAGGGCGCATCGCCCAGAATCAAGGGGCTGGTGCGCTATGAAATCGAAACGGCGATCAGTTGCTGCGTGGATTACCTGATCGCGCGCGGCGACGTCGACGAGCGGCGGATCGCGATTTTCGGCGACGGTCTGGGCGCCGCCTTTGCGTCACGCGCAGCCGATCTCGACGACCGGTTTGCGGCCGCTGTTTGCGATGCCGGCATGTGGGACATGCATGAGCGCGTGATTGCCGAGCAATGGATGTCAGGCGACGACGGCAAGGACGCCATCGGCGAAGAGATCCGCAGAATGCAGCGTCATGGCGGCGTCACGAGCATCAAGTGTCCGATCCTCATGACGTTCGGGGAGCACGACTGGCTCGACATCCGCCATGCCAGCAAGCTGTGCGATGCGCTGAGGGAAGAGGGCGCGGACGTGACGCTGAAGGTGTTCTCCGCCACTGAAACGGCCGCGGCTCACGGGCAGACCGACAATCCCACTATCGGCCGCGAATACATCTTCGACTGGATTTCGGCACGGTTCGCCATCGCTGCTGTGCCATTAAGCGCGTGAGCGTCACAGCTCCGCGGCGAGCACCTGCGCGGCCTTCGCGACGCGCTCTTTCATCGTTGAGAGTTTGGCGTTCAGGTCGCGCATCGTCTGATCGGAGAAATCCGCATAGACGAGATTGTCGGCGACGACCTGCCGCGAATAGAGATTCGCGATCTGCTTGTGCGCCTTGTCGGTCAGCGACATCAGAACGACTCGCGCATCTTCCTTCGATGCGACACGGCGCATGAAGCCGTGCTTCTCCAGGCTTTTCGTCTGGGTGGTCACGAACGACGGATCGACATGAAGCTTTGTCGAGACCTCGCGGACGGAAATTCCCTTGCCTTGGTCGAGATCGTTCACCGCCATCAGGATCAGCCACTGCGGACAGGTGATGTCCAGCATGCGCGCCCAGATGGAGCGAACTTCTTCAAGGTGGGTGTTGATTGAAATGATATTCCAGACGAACTCGCGAAGCAGGGCGTCATCGAGTCCGCGTCCGTGCGCGTTGCGCGGATCAGCAAGATGACCGGTAGATGAAAGTTTCTTGGCGGGAGTTCTGCCGGCCATTCAAATCTGCCTTGCGCGAGGAATGTAGGAAATTATGTCAGCATTTGCCTCTTTGCAATCGCTGCGCGTGTTCATCCAGCTGACATGATGTTGCGGAGAAAGCACATGATCCTGGTCAAATAAAAGCATGAGTAAATCAATTATTGTAATCACCTGATCCTTGAAGGCATTGTCGCCCTGTCAGCCGGAGACGTCGGGTGACTCGTTGGTGGCATTGCCCGGAAGGCAAGGCAACCGGCGGTAAGCGGGGATCAAGGGGCTGATTGGGGTGGCTAGCGCCACGGGAAGCGGACCTTTCCTCAATTGAACAATTTTGGAGGTTTTATGAGCAAGATTAAGAGCCTTATCCTGGGTTCGGCGGCCGTACTGGCTGCTGCCTCGGGTGCACAGGCGGCTGATCTTCCCGTCAAGGCGAAAGCGGTCCAGTACGTGAAGATCTGCTCCCTGTATGGAGCTGGTTTCTACTACATCCCTGGCACCGACACCTGCATCAAGCTGGGCGGCTACGTTCAGCTCGACGTGACACTCAACGGCAGCGCCCACGGTCAGCCGGCCTGGAACAACAGCGCCAACACCGGCCTGCAGAACCGGTCGTCGGACGCTTTCGTGACCCGCACCCGCGCTCAGCTCAACATCGACACCCGCACCGCGAGCGAGTGGGGTGTTGTCCGCACCTACTGGGCGAGCAACTTCCAGCACACCTCGGGTGACGGTCCGTCCTCCGGCGTCCTCACGATGGACTACGGCTTCGTTCAGTTCGCCGGCTTCACCTTCGGTAAGGCCGTCTCGGTGTTCCAGACCCCATGGGGCGCGAACCCGGTCAACGTGAACACCTCCAACCTGATCGGCGGCTACGACAACTCCACCGGCATCACCCAGGTTGCCTACACCTGGCAGTTCGGTAACGGCCTGTCGGCGTCGGTCGCTGTTGAAGACAACCGCGTCATCAACCGCGCTCCGCTCTACAACGGTGCGGTTATCCCGGGCAACGCGACCCTTTTCACGGGTGCTTTCGCCAACGCTGCTGGCGGCCAGGTTTCGCCTGACTTCGTCGGCAACATCCGCCTCGACCAGGCTGCCTTCACCGCCCAGCTGTCGGGTGGCGTGCACAACATCCACGCTGGCTACTACGGCACGACCGAGCCGACCGGCCATCCGAGCGATGAATGGGGCTTCGCGATCCAGGGCGGCATTCAGCTGAAGAACCTGCCGACCGGACCGGGCGACAAGCTGTCGTTCAGCGCGATCTACACCGACGGCGCTCCGAAGTATGTGATCGGCGGCACCACCGGCAACAGCTTCGATGCCTTCAACAACGAGGGTGCCAGCCCGGCGTTCTATCAGTCGTTCGCTGTGGCCACGCTGCTCGACGGCGTCTACACCACCGGCGGCTCGATCCAGAAGACCAAGGTCTGGGGCGTGCAGGGCGGCTTCGAGCACAACTGGAGCCCTGAGTGGCAGACCGGCGTGTTCGGCAGCTACACCAACGTCGACTACAACGACACGGCGTCGGCGATCCTGCTTACCGGTTACGCTCCTGCGCTCGTCGCGGGCAGCACCTTCAACCCGGACTTCAAGATCTGGCAGGTCGGTTCGCGCACCGCGTGGACTCCGGTCAAGAACCTGACGCTCTCGGGCGAAGTGCTCTACACCACGATCGACCAGAGCAGCACCGGCGGCGTCACCGCCACTGCTGCCGGCAACGCCGGTCTCTTCAAGCCAGCTGGCAACTACGAGTTCAAGGATCAGGGCATCCTGTCCGGCAGCTTCCGCGTCCGCCGCACCTGGTAATCGCCTGACGGCGACTATCACCTGAACAAGGAAACCCCGGCAGGAAACTGCCGGGGTTTTTCTTTTGCGCATCGGAAGCGGAAAGCGTTTGCGGGATGACCATGTCTGAGCTGAGGCGGGCGCAGCGCGATTGCCGAGATCGAACAAACAGATGCCGCGTCGCACACGCAAACGTGACGGGAGATATGCATTCCGATTGTTTGACTAAATAAGGTAATTGAGGCATGTTCCAGTCACAGCGCGACGATCAAGTCGTCGCTGCTTGATTGCGGATACACCAGTTTTTCTCAGAAAATCTCCCGACCTCCGGCAATGCCCTGCCGGAGGTTTTTATTTTGAGCGACAGGAAGACGCGCTGTGCGCGTTACCAGCCTTCCAGCACCAGCTTGCCGGTGGAGCGTCCGCCTTCCAGCAGTGCGTGGGCCTGCTTCAGATTCGCCGCGTTGATCTTGCCGAGCACCTTGTCGAGCGTGGTGCGCAGCACGCCGTTCTCGATCAGGCTGGCGACGTCATCCAGCAGCTTGTGCTGCGCGATCATATCGTCGGTCTGGAACGATGAGCGCGTGAACATCGATTCCCAGTGCAGCGACACCGCCTTGCCTTTGAGGAGATTGACATTGAGCGCCGCCGGATCGTCGATCAGCCCGATCTTGCCTTGCGGTGCGACGACGTCGGCAAGTGCCGCGAAGTGCTGGTCGGTGTTGGTGAGGGCCGCGATCAGCGCAACTGGCGGGCTTTTCAGCGCGGCGATCTGATCCTTTATCGGCTTCGAATGATCGATCACGTGATGCGCGCCGAGCTCAAGACACCACTTGCTGGATTCGGGACGTGACGCGGTAGCGACGACGGTGAGTCCGGTCAGCCGCCGCGCGAGCTGAATCAGGATCGAACCGACGCCGCCGGCGCCGCCGATGATCAGCAGCGTGCGCGGATCGACGCTCTTTCCCGGTGCAACGCCGAGGCGATCGAACAGCAGTTCCCATGCCGTGATGGAGGTCAGGGGCAGGGCGGCCGACTGCGCGAATGACAGCGTCTTCGGTTTGTGGCCGACGATCCGCTCATCCACGAGATGAAATTCCGAGTTGGTTCCCTGGCGCTGGATCGAGCCGGCGTACCAGACTTCGTCGCCCGGCTTGAACAGCGATACATCGGCGCCGACAGCGTCGACCACACCAGCGGCATCGAAGCCGAGAATCTTGGTCTCGCCTGCGGGCGGTTCTGCGCGCTTGCGGACCTTGTAGTCCACAGGGTTGGCGGAAATCGCTTTCACCGCGACGCGGATGTCGCGTCCTGTCGGTTCGGGCTTCGCGATCTCGAAATCGAACAGCGCCTCTGCCGCATCGATCGGCAGTGACTTCTTGTAACCTACGGCCTTCATTGTTCTTGCTCCATCTGGACCATTGTGGTCGCCGCGACTTACCTGTCGCGCTTAGGCCATATTTGCAAGTACTGTCATTTCAGGGATATAGTCACCGTTCGGATACTATTGGAATTCAACCCATGAAACGACAGGATTTCGGCTGCGCTCCGGGCTGTTCGGTTGAGGTCACGCTCGATCTGATCGACGGCAAGTGGAAGGGCGTCATTCTCTATCACCTGCAGGAGGGACGGCTACGTTTCGGCGAACTGCGCAAGAAGCTGCCCCGCATCACCCAGCGGATGCTGACCAAACAGCTTCGGGCCCTTGAGGAGGATGACCTGATCGTCCGCAAGGTGTATGCGGAGGTTCCGCCCCGGGTGGACTATGAACTCTCCGAGACGGGCCAGCGGCTGCGGCCGGTGATTGATGCACTCAAGGCGTGGGGCGATGCAAATCGCGCCCGGGTCGATGCCGCATTGGAAAACAAGGCTGCGGGAGCAAAGAAGACCCAACCACAATCGGACGCTGCATCGCGTTCCCCAAAGCGGCCCAAGGCGGCGTGACATCGTTTCCTGCTGCACCGGGCGCGACTACATCTTTGACATCAAGTTCAGGATTGCTTTCATGACCGTTATCCGTGCGCTTTCCGCGCTTATCGTTTCGTCCGTCCTTGCCGCACCAGCGCTGGCGCAGGATCGCGTCGTTCCGCAATCGCCAGCGCAGCTTCGCTTCTCTTATTCGCCGATCGTTCAGCGCGTACAGCCGGCAGTGGTGAACGTCTACGCCGCCAAGATCGTGCAGAACCGCAACCCGCTGCTCGACGATCCGGTGTTTCGCCGTTTCTTCGGCGTGCCGGGCAATCAGCCGGAACAGATGCAGCGCTCGCTGGGCTCGGGCGTCATGGTCGATGCGTCGGGTCTCGTGGTCACCAACAACCACGTTATCGAAGGCGCGGATCAGGTGAAGGTCTCGCTCTCCGACAAGCGCGAGTTCGAGGCCGAGATCGTGCTGAAGGACAGCCGCACCGATCTGGCGGTGCTGCGCCTGAAGGATACCAAGGAAAAATTCCCGGTGCTCGAGTTCTCGAACTCCGACGATGCGCTGGTCGGCGACGTGGTGATCGCCATCGGCAATCCGTTCGGCGTGGGACAGACGGTGACCCATGGCATCATCTCGGCGCTGGCGCGCACACAGGTTGGCATCACCGACTATCAGTTCTTCATCCAGACCGACGCGGCGATCAATCCCGGTAACTCAGGCGGCGCGCTGGTGGACATGACCGGCAAGCTGGTCGGCGTGAATACCGCGATCTTCTCGCGCTCCGGCGGCTCGCAGGGCATCGGCTTTGCCATTCCGGCCAACATGGTGCGCGTTGTCGTCGCCTCGGCGAAGGGCGGCGGCAGTGCGGTGAAGCGTCCGTGGCTCGGTGCACGCCTGCAGGCGGTGACTCCGGAGATCGCCGAGACGCTCGGGCTGAAGCGTCCGACTGGCGCGCTGGTGGCGAACATCTCTGAGGGGAGTCCGTCAGCGAAGGCCGGATTGAAATTGTCCGATCTGATCGTGTCCATCGATGGCCAGGTCGTCGACGATCCGAATGCGTTTGACTATCGCTTCGCGACACGTCCGCTCGGCGGGACGGCGCAGGTCGAGGTGCTGCGCGGCGGCAAACCGGTCAAGCTCTCGGTCGCACTGGAAACCGCGCCGGACACCGGCCGCGACGAACTCGTCATTAAAGCGCGTTCGCCGTTCCAGGGTGCGAAGATCGCCAACATCTCGCCGGCGCTGGCGGACGAGCTGAAGCTCGACAGCAGCATCGAGGGCGTGGTCGTGACCGATTTGCCCGACGATGCCATCGCGGCTAATGTCGGATTCAAGAAGGGCGACGTGATCGCCGTCGTGAACGGTCAGAAGATCGGCCGGACCAGGGATCTCAACAAGCTCGCCACCGAAGGCTCGCGGCTCTGGCGTATCACCGTGATCCGCGGCGGCCAGCAATTGTCCGTTGTGCTCGGGGGATGAGTCCGAAGCGACCACAGCCTTCCGCGAACCTCTTCGCCGCCGCCGGCATGGAGCAGGACGCACCGCGTCCGCTTCCTGACAAGCTGCGGCCGAGGACGCTTGCCGATGTGGTCGGGCAGGATCACATCCTTGGACCTGATGGTGCGCTGACGCGGATGCTGGAGACGCGCACGCTGGGCTCGCTGGTGTTCTGGGGACCGCCGGGCACCGGCAAGACCACGGTGGCGCGTCTTTTGGCCGATGCGACCGAACTGGAGTTCGAGCAGATTTCCGCGGTGTTCTCCGGCGTTGCCGATCTCAAGAAAGTGTTCGATGCCGCGCGTGCCCGCCGCGAGATGGGCAAGGGCACGTTGCTGTTCGTGGACGAGGTGCATCGCTTCAACCGCGCGCAGCAGGATTCGTTTCTGCCGGTGATGGAAGACGGAACGGTGGTGCTGGTCGGCGCCACCACCGAAAATCCGTCGTTCGAACTCAACGCGGCGCTTCTGTCGCGCGCGCGGGTGCTGGTGTTTCACTCGCTCGATGTTGCTGCAGTGGAAAAGCTTTATGCTCGCGCGGAAGCGGTTGAAGGCAGGAAGCTGCCCCTCGACGCTGAAGCCCGCGCCGCGCTGGTGCGGATGGCGGACGGTGACGGCCGCGCCGCGCTGACACTGGCGGAGGAAGTCTGGCGTGCCGCGCGCCGGGACGAGATTTTCAACGCCGCGCAGTTGCAGGAGATTCTCCAGCGCCGCGCGCCGATCTACGACAAGTCCGCTGACGGTCATTACAACCTGATCTCGGCGCTGCATAAGTCCGTGCGCGGCTCAGATCCCGATGCCGCACTCTATTATCTCGCGCGGATGCTGGACGCGGGCGAAGATCCACTGTTTCTGGCGCGGCGTGTGGTGCGCATGGCGGTGGAGGACATCGGCCTGGCGGATCCGCAGGCGCTGGCGATCTGCAACGCCGCCAAGGACGCCTATGATTTCCTCGGCAGCCCGGAAGGCGAACTCGCCATCGCGCAGGCGGTGATCTATCTCGCTACCGCGCCGAAATCCAACGCGGGCTACGTGGCCTACAAGGCGGCGATGCGCACGGCGAAGGAGGGCGGTTCGCTTTTGCCGCCGAAGCACATTCTCAATTCGCCGACAAAGCTGATGGAAGCCGAAGGTTACGGCGCGGGCTATCAGTATGACCACGATATGCCCGACGCGTTCTCCGGGCAGGACTACTTTCCCGAAGCGCTCGGCCGCCAGACGTTCTACGATCCACCGGACCGCGGCTTCGAACGCGAGATTCGCAAGCGGCTCGATTACTGGGCCAAGCTGAGAAAAGACAGATCATCATGAGCCGCCGTTTCAGAAAACCTCTCGCCAAGAAGTCCGAGCGCGGCGACAAGCGCGGCCCCGCGAAGCGTGGGGCCGACAAGCGGGACTCTGGCAAGCGTGCTTCGGGCAAGCCCGGTTCAGGCAAACCGTTGTTCGGCGAGCGCGGATCGGAGAAGCGCGGTCCGGCGTCCGCAGGCAAGTTTGCGTTGCGTCCGCCGGTGCGTGAAGCGCGTCCCGAGCCGGTCAGGGAAGAGAAGCCCGCGCCGCCGCCGTTGCCGACGAAGGTGCAGACCGTTGTCGTCACGGCCGACGAAAACAACATGCGTGTGGATCGCTTCCTCGAGCATCGCTTCCCCGGCCTGTCGTTCTCCCATATCCAGCGCATCGTCCGCAAAGGCGAGTTGCGCATCAACGGCAAGCGCGCGGACAGCAAGGACCGGCTGGAAGAAGGTCAAAGCGTGCGCATTCCGCCGCTGAAGCTCGATGCACCGAAGGCCGGCGGCGAATTGTCCGAAGCCGCGAGCAAGACGCTCGACGAATTGCGCAAGATGATCCTGTTCGAGGACGATGACCTGATGGTGCTCAACAAGCCCGCCGGTCTCGCGGTGCAGGGCGGTTCGGGCATGACCAAGCATGTCGACCAGATGCTGGAAGCGATGCGCGACGCCAAGGGACAGAAGCCGCGTCTGGTCCATCGTCTCGACCGCGAAACGTCCGGCTGTCTTTTGATCGCCAAGACGCGCTTTGCGGCGAGCGCGCTGACCGGTTCGTTCCGCCATCGTTCCGCGCGCAAGATCTACTGGGCGCTGGTGGCGGGTGTGCCGAAACCGAAGCAGGGGCGCATCTCCACTTATCTCGCCAAGGAAGAGAGCGAGGAAGATTCCATCATGCGCGTCGCCGCCCATGGCGACGAGGGAGCGGCGCATGCGGTAACTTATTATGCCGTGGTGGAGGCCTCGGCGCAGAAGCTGGCCTGGGTGTCGCTGAAACCTGTCACCGGGCGCACTCACCAGTTGCGCGCGCACATGGCGCATATCGATCACGCCATCGTCGGCGATCCGAAATACTTCAACAAGGAAAACTGGGAACTGCCCGGCGGTATCCAGAAGCGGCTGCATCTTCTGGCACGGCGCATCGTGATCCCGCATCCGCGCGGTGGATTCATTGACGTGACTGCGCCCTTGCCACCGCACATGCTGCAATCGTGGAATCTGCTCGGCCTCGAGGCCGATCGCTTCGATCCGATCGAGAACGCGCCGGAGGAGTGATCACGCGAGGGTGATCCTCTTGCTGCCGCTGTCCGGGATAACGATATGATCGTGATGAAGAGAACCACATTCGCAATCGTGCTCGCGCTGTCGGCGCTGGCGTCCGGCGTCGCGCAGGCGCAGCTCTATCCGCCGGGCGGCGTCGGCGCGCAGCCTGTCATTCCGTTCCCGGTCGCACCGCCGGCGCCTCCGCCGCCGCCGATTGTGGTGCCGACCGTACCGCAGATGAATTCGCCGCCGCCGTTCGCGCTGCAGAACACCACGCCGGGCCGCGTCGTGCAGGACACGCCGCCGAAGCCAGTGTTGAAGCGTGACCGCCGTCCGTCATTCAGCGACCGCGTCGCGCGCTGTCTTGACGACGGCGCGGCGTGGGGGCTTAACCCAAATCAGCGCGCGGCCTATTCGCGCCAGTGCGCGAACCAGTAGAGTAGATGGATGCGCGAACTGTTCGATGAGGTTGCCGGCAAGTCACCGCTCGATCCGCGCGAGGCTTCGCGCAAGTCGTCGCGCACACCGCTGCGCAAGCGCTTCTACACCAGCGCGGGCGTTGCCGAAGGCCCCGATGGTTTTGGGGTCACGCTCGACGGCAAGCCGGTCCGCACGCCGGGGCGCAATCCGCTGGCTGCGCCGACGCGCGATCTCGCCGAGGCGATGGCGGCGGAGTGGGACGCCCAGACCGACGACATCGATCCGATGGCGATGCCGCTGACGCGCCTCGCCAACAGCGTGATTGATGGCGTCGCCGGAAATGTGCAGGCTGTGGCCGACGATGCTGCGAAATACTTCGAGACCGATCTTTTGTTCTACCGCGCCGGTTTTCCCGACGCGCTGATCGCGCGGCAGGCCGAACACTGGGACCCGGTGCTGCGCTGGGCCGCCGATGATCTTGGCGCGCATTTCATTCTCGCCGAGGGCGTAATCCATGTGGCGCAGCCGGAAACGGCCGTCGCCGCTGCGCGCAGTGCGCTGCCGACGGATGCGTGGCCGGTCGGCGCCTTCCATGTCGCAACCACACTGACCGGCTCGGCGCTGCTCGCGCTGGCGCTCAAACACGGCGTGCTGGATGCGGCGCAGGTCTGGGCGGCTGCCCATGTGGACGAGGACTGGAATCGCGAGAAGTGGGGCGCGGACGAGGAAGTCGACGCCCGGCGCGCATCGAAGTTCAGGGATTTCGAGGCCGCCGCGAAGGTATTGAAGGCGCTTCCTTAACGCATAAGCCTCTCCACGATGGTTTCGGTTAACGAGAGGTTTACGACGCTGGGCTAGCTTGGCGGCCGAACAAGGCCTCCATCATGTCGATCGCCATCAATCCCGTGTTTCCGGTTGTCGCTGCCCAGCCCGCGGCGGCGGTTGCGTTGCAGCCGGGCACCGTGATCGACGCGACCGTGCTCAAGCAGCTCGATGCCAATCTGGTCCGCATCGCGATTGCGAACCTGACTATCGAAGTGCTGTCCGAAGTGCCGTTGCAGCCGGGACAGTCGCTGCAACTGGCGGTGTCGCAGACGCCGCAGGGTGTGCGGCTTCAGATCGTGCCGGGCGAGGGCGCGGCGCCATCGAGCGTCTCCACACCATCATCCGCCGGTGCGGCCGCAAAGGCCGATACCGTCAGCGTGCCGAAAGCCGATGTGCCCGTGCAGGCCGCAGCCGCAGGCCGCGTGCTGACCAATCTTGAAGCGCTTGCGGTTTCGGCAGCAGTGCAGAGCGCCGCGGCGCGGCAGGGCAGCCTCTCGCCGCTGTTCGCAAATCTCGGCGTTGCGGCGTCATCGCCGACGCTGCCGCAAACGCTGCAACAGGCCGCGGCGCAACTGCTCGCGCAGCGCACGCCGCTTGGTGAGAATCTGACGGGCGACGCGCTGAAAACCGCATTCCGCAATTCCGGACTGTTCCTCGAGCAAAGTCTCGCATCATCGCAGACTTCCGGTGGCCCCGACCTCAAGGCCGCGCTGATTGTATTCCGCCAGACCGTCGCATCGTGGCTCGGCACGGCGGCAGCACAGGAGTCCGCAGCTGCGCCGCAGCCAGCCACTGTGCCGCCATCCGCGTCGCCGCCGCTCGCGCCGAACATGGAAGGTGATGTTTTGCTGCCGCAAGCCGCAGCGCGTATCTCCGAGGACGCGGCCGAACTCGATGGAAAAATTCGCATCTACGCGCCGAACGAACCGCTGCCGACGGCGGCGAACCGCGCAGCCGCAGCCAGCGCGGGGCTGACCGCATTGCAGGAAGTCTTGCAGGCATTTCCGAAAGGCGTCCAGGACGAGGTGGCGAAGCTTCTCAATGCGGAAACCCATGCAGGCGTCACCCGCATGCAGGTGGATGACGATGCGATTGCGCGCACCAATGTTCCGCCGCCGCCGTTTCGCGGCTCGGAAACCGCCGCGCAGTCCGTTGCGCTGCCATCGCTCGCGCCGGACGACGCGCCGGTCGCGGTCGCTCATCGCCTGATGGAGGATGCCGACGCTGCTTTGGCGCGGCAGACGCTGTTGCAGGCGGCCTCGTTGCCGCTGGATGTGCCCGGCGTCCGCAACGATCCGACCGTGCCGCGCTGGAATTTCGAGATTCCATTTGCGACACCACAGGGCACCGCAGTGGCGCAGTTTGAAATATCCCGCGACGGTGCTTCGAGCGAGGCGGAAGCGGCCAGCCGCGCCTGGCGGGCGCGGTTCTCGCTCGATGTCGAGCCGACCGGACCGGTGCATGCGCTGGTGTCATTGAGCCATGGAAGAACGTCGGTGCGGATGTGGGCCGAGCGGCCTGCCACTGCGGCGCAGCTCCGCATCAATGCGCCGCAACTGTCGCATGCGCTGCGCGAAGCAGCGCTTGAGCCGGGAGACATCGTGATCGGCGAGGGCGCGCCGCCCAAAGCTGCACCGCCGCCGGCAGGACATTTTCTGGATCGCGCGCTGTGAGCATCGATATCAAAAACCGTCTCGCGGTCGCGCTGCACTACGACAAGAAGGGTGCGCCGCGCGTCGTCGCCAAGGGCAAGGGCACGCTCGGCGAGAAGATCATCGAAATCGCCAAAGAGAACGACATTCCCATTCAGGAAAATGAAGTGCTGGCGGGCGCGCTGTCCAATGTCGAACTCGGCGACGAGATTCCCGCCGAGCTTTACAAGGGCGTCGCGGAGGTCCTGATTTTCGTCATGCGGCTGACGGGACGGTTGCGCTAACCGAAGTTAGCACAGAAGCTTACGCATTCGACGCATGCTTCGCGCGCCACTTCGGACCCGGACCGCGCATATAGTGGTCCTCCGGGCGATACCGTGTGGCAAATCGGCCGCCCAACAGCAGGGCTGCAAACAGCTGGCTGAAAAATTTCATGTCCGCACCTATCGAGCGTTCAAGGGAAACAGGTGCGCTGTCAGTCATAGGAAATCGAGATCGTTCGCCGCCCGAAGTTATGTGTTTTCTATATAAAGGGATGTCCGGATGGTATTCGGTGCCGCATGAATTCGGCCCCGCTCGTCAAACCGATTTACGACTGCCGCCCTAGTAAGGGCGTGATTTTTTCGGAACACGTTCCGGCCTTCGAAATCATGCCTTCAGGAGCCTCCCTTGCTGTCCCGCCGTCATGTCTTGTCGCTTGCCGCCGCTGCGGCCGTTATCCCCGTACCTGCGTTCGCCACGGGCGTGCCGCGATATGAAGTCCGCAAGAATTTGCAGAAGTATTTCAACGACGACGGCACCGTTGGCGCTTTCGCGGCATTCCGGGCCGACGATCAGCAGGTGATCGCCAGCGACAATTCCCGCGCCCGCGAGGCTGTCCTTCCGGCGTCCAGCTTCAAGATTGCCAATTCCGTCATTGCGCTGGAAACCGGCGTCGTCACCGATCCGGACAAGGACATCTTCAAGTGGGATGGCGTGACGCGCAGCATTCCCGAATGGAACAAGGACCACACCTTGCGCACCGCCATCGCGGCCTCTGTGGTGCCGGTCTACCAGCAGATCGCGCGGCGCATCGGCGCGAAGCGGATGCAGACGTATGTCGATGCGTTCGAGTACGGCAACCGCAACATCGGCGGCGGCATCGATCGCTTCTGGCTGACGGGTGACCTGCGTATCTCGCCGCTGGAGCAGATCGCATTCGTGGACAAGCTGCGGCGGCGGACGCTGCCGGTGTCGAAGCGCGCGCAGGATTTGACTGCGGACATTCTGCCGGTGACGAAGGCGGGCGACAGCATCATCCGCGCCAAGACGGGCCTGATCGGCGTCGATGACAGGACAGCGGTCGAGGGTGTGAAGGCGAGCCTCGGCTGGCTGGTCGGCTGGGCCGAGAAGGGCCGTGCGCAGACCGTGTTCGCGCTGAACCTCGACATCCGCGAGGACAAGCACATCGCCAGCCGGATGAAGATCGCGCAGCAATGCCTCAGCGACATAGGAGCCATCTGACACTTTGTCCGGTTTTGCGCCCGCGCGAAACCGGCTAGGCTCGCGTCAATTCAAAAGAACAATGAGCCCAGGGAGTGAGTTGATGTCCTCTTCAGCAGCCGCGAAAATTGCGCCGACCTCGTCGTGGAAAGACCTCGCCACGCGCTATAACGCCGCGTGGAATGCCCACGACGTTGCAGCGATCATGGCGTTTCATGCCGACGACACCAGCTATCAGCGCCACGGCAGCCCGAAGGTCTACAAGGGCAAGGAGTCGGTCGCCGAGCAATTCGGCAAGGACATCTCCGGATTGCCGGGCATCAAGTTCGAGCCGGTCGCGCTCTACGGCAGCGACGATCATTTCGTCTCGGAATCGATTCTGACCGCGACCTCAGCCGACGGCAAGCCGGTGACCATGGAACTGGTCGACGTCATTACGCTCCGCGACGGCAAGGTGGTGCACAAGTCGAGCTACTTCGTTCAAAGCCGCCCGCCGAAGGCGTGAGGGTTTAGATCAATCGTGATTGTCCGCCACGGATCGCTTGGACTTGTTCAGCAGAGCAAGGGCAGCCCTGATCAGGACGATAATGCCGTAAGCGGCCAGGCAAAGAATCGAAACGAATAAGAAAAATCCTACGTCCTCAATAGGATATTTAGCGCCGTAAGACTTGTAAGTTCCTAGATAGACATGGCGCGATGTAGTGAACAGCGCAAGAGCGACGAGTATATGGAGAAAAAGGAAAGCATACGAAAATCCTCGGTTTCTAATAATAAACATCACCAGCACCGGGACAAAACTGGCGATCCAATCGGACCGATTGTACCAGCCGAAAATATGATAAATAATATATGCGCCTTCTATACTGATGATGATTGCCAACACCAGCGCGCAGATATTGAGAATGAGAGTCGTGCGTCCGCCTGTGAGGTTCATCGCATACCGGCTCAAATCGGAAATCAATAAAATCAAAGCCTGACTGAAAAGCCGTCGAATGGCTAGAGGCAGCCCTCAATCCTCCGCCGGCTTCCCCTTCACCTGTGCCGCCAGCACGGCCTTGGTCGCGGCGAGATCGACCAGCGGATAGGTGTCGAACCGGGCGGGGATGATGTCCGCCCATTCATTCAGAATCCGGTGCAGCACCTCGTTGCTCTCCACATCGAAGATCGCGACTGCGCCGCGCCCGACGCGCGGATAGATGTGCTTGCAGATGCCCTGCGCCTGGTACCTTTCCATCCACGGCCAGAAGCCCTGCCGCGCCTTGGCGACATCGGATGGCCGCTCGGGCCGCGGTTCGGAAATGACAAGAAACAGCATGGCGTGGCCTTTCGAGGCGAGGGGATTAGGCGTTGGCGTCCTTCCCGATCCGCCCCAGATGGGTGAACGTAAATCCCGCGTCGTATTTCAGGCCGTAGCCGAGCGCGCGGTCGATCCCGATATGCGCGCACCAGATCAGCGACAGGTGCATCGCCAGCGCCGAGGGCATGACCATGGCGAAGATGCCGAGCAGCATCGGGATGATCGCCGCATGGGCGGCGTTGTAGGCGGCGGCTCCCGCGCGGGGACCGGCGAGATAGCCCAGAAAGCTCAGGTCCGGCGCCAGCAGCAGGATGGCGAACATCCACCAGGAGCCCTCGAAATAGCTGTAAAACACCATGCAGGCGGCGGCGAGCGCCGCGCCCTCCAGCCGCAGCAGGGTGCGGACCCCGCCGGTGGCGCCGCCTGGGGCCGGGGTCGTCGTAGTCTCGGTCATGGCTTGCGAATCCCTGTAAAGGACGCCTTTTAGCACGCGCCACGGGCCAGCCAGCCCCGCTATTTTTGACGCCGCCGGGCCATTTTCCCCCGCCCAAACAGCGTGCTAGAAAGCTGCCCAACCATCCAAGAACGGCGGCGTCCGCCGCCCGTGAAAACCGGGACGAAATCCATGAAGCACATCCTCGAAGCACTCGATCAACGCCGCGCGGGCGCAAAAAAGGGCGGCGGCGACAAGCGCATCGAGGCGCAGCACGCACGCGGCAAGCTGACCGCCCGCGAGCGCATCGAGTTGCTGCTCGATAAAGGCTCGTTCGAGGAGTTCGACATGTTCGTCGAGCATCGCTCGGTCGAGTTCGGCATGGACAAGACCAAGATCCCCGGCGACGGCGTCGTCACCGGCTGGGGCACGGTCAACGGCCGCACCACCTTCGTGTTCGCGAAAGACTTCACCGTGTTCGGCGGCTCGCTGTCCGAGACCCACGCGCTGAAGATCACCAAGCTTCAGGACATGGCGCTGAAGGCGCGGGCGCCGATCATCGGCCTCTATGACGCAGGCGGCGCGCGAATCCAGGAAGGCGTCGCGGCGCTGGCGGGTTACTCCTATGTGTTCCGCCGCAACGTGATCGCCTCGGGCGTCATCCCGCAGATCAGCGTCATCATGGGCCCGTGCGCGGGCGGCGACGTCTATTCGCCGGCGATGACCGATTTCATCTTCATGGTGAAGAACACCAGCTACATGTTCGTCACTGGCCCCGACGTCGTGAAGACCGTCACCAACGAAGTGGTCACCGCCGAAGAACTCGGCGGCGCGAGCGTGCACGCGACCAAGTCGTCGATCGCCGACGGCGCGTTCAGCGACGACGTCGAGACGCTGCTCCAGATGCGCCGGCTGCTGGACTTCCTGCCGAGCAACAACACCGACGGCGTGCCGGAGTGGCCGAGCTTCGACGACATCGAGCGCACCGAAGAGTCGCTCGACACCCTGATCCCGGCCAATCCGAACCAGCCCTACGACATCAAGGAACTGATCCTGAAAGTGGTGGACGAGGGCGACTTCTTCGAACTCGCCGATACGTTCGCCAAGAACATCGTCACCGGCTTCGGCCGCATCGCGGGCAAGACGGTGGGCTTCGTCGCCAACCAGCCGATGGTGCTGGCGGGCGTGCTCGACTCTGACGCCTCGCGCAAGGCCGCGCGCTTCGTCCGCTTCTGCGACGCCTTCAACATTCCGATCGTCACCTTCGTGGACGTGCCGGGCTTCCTGCCGGGCACCGCGCAGGAATACGGCGGGCTGATCAAGCACGGCGCGAAGCTGCTGTTCGCCTACAGCCAGTGCACCGTGCCGTTGGTGACCGTCATCACGCGCAAGGCCTACGGCGGCGCGTTCGACGTGATGGCCTCGAAGGAAATCGGCGCGGACATGAACTATGCCTGGCCGACCGCGCAGATCGCGGTGATGGGCGCGAAGGGCGCGGTGGAGATTATCTTCCGTCAGGACATCGGCGATGCGGAGAAGATCGCCGCGCGCACCAAGGAATACGAAGACCGCTTCCTGTCACCGTTCGTCGCCGCCGAGCGCGGCTACATCGACGACGTCATCATGCCGCACTCGACCCGCAAGCGCATCGCCCGCGCGCTGGCGATGCTCAAGGACAAGCACGTCGATGTGCCGATGAAGAAGCACGACAACATTCCGTTGTAGAGGGTGACGTTCTTTAGAGATGCCTGACGTCGCAACACTCCAGCTAACAGCTTACGCTACCCTCACTTTCGTTGGTGTGTGTATCGCAAGCGCGGCATTATTGTTTTCATACCGTCAAAATTTTGGCTGGAGTCCCATTGTCCTTGTTACCTCACATGGGCTCGGTGGGGTCGGCGGCGGGGAGGAGTTTATCGTTCATCTCGATTTTGAATTTTGGAACAGGCAGAAATACCCAATAGTTATTCGGAATGTTGAAGTAGGTTTTGGTGAACTTCGATTGCACGAAAAGCAAAGTCATACTGGTGAAATGCTGACGTGGAATACATTTCGGGGCAATGCGATATTCCGTGACGATATTCGGGTAAATCCATCGGATCAGCACCAGTTTAAATGTCGAGGCGCGTTTCCAAAACGGACGCTTGATGATCTTGACGTAACGGCAACTATATCAATTCTCTATTTCGATCCCGTGTCCAACAAAACCAACACAAAGATTGTCGCTTACCGCTACTCATTTTCTAGCGAAAGTTGAGAGCCATGCCCCACATCCTCGTTGTCCGCGCCATTGTCCCCGATGAATCGAAACGCGCTGCGTTCGATGCGTGGTATTCGCGCGAACATCTGCCTGACGCTGTAAAATCGTTCGGCTGCAAGCGCGCGTGGCGCTACTGGCTCGCCAACGATCCTGCCGTGCATCTGGCGATGTATGAATTCCCGGACCGCGCGTCGCTGGATGCTGCGGTCGGCGGGGAGGAAATGAAGCGCTTGATCCGCGATTTCGACCGCGACTGGCCGGATGTGAAGCGCACGCGCGACATCATGGTGCAGGCGGAGAGCTGGCCGGCCTAACCGCCTTTGTCATCACCGGACCCGGTTCCTGTGGCCGCGTCGTCATTGCGAGGAGCGTAGCGACGAAGCAATCCATCTTTAAGCGTGGATTGCTTCGCTGCGCTCGCAATGACGAAGAAGGGTTAAAGACGTGGATGGCCGGGCCAAGCCCGGCCATGACGGCTGTGGTTGCCGAAAGTGCCCGGCGAAAGCTTGACTTTCCTTTATCAAGAATATAATCCTATGTTACTTTTTACTTCCTCCGCGCTCATGACGCGGAGGGCAACGCGGCCGCCGCCCAGAACATTGGGCGCGGCTGGTGGAGCGCCGGGAGGCGCTGCGTTCGGACGGAAGGCTTCGCAAACCTCTCCGTTGCAGAACGCGCGCGCCTCGCGAGACGGATTCGCAACCCGTTTCGTCAAGGTTCGCGGACGAACCTCTCGCAAAGGTTCGTCATGAGGGGCCTCGCCAGCCCCTGGCGCCTCCCGGCGCTCCATTCTCGCGTTGCGCGAGGAGGAAACGGGACAGGGTGGTCCGCGCCCTCATGTGAAGCGGATGCTTTGGCGCGCATGGCGCCGCGATTGCAGCCGCGCCGGACTGTGCTACGCCTCCACCATGGAGCCCGCAGAATCAGTCCTCTTCTTCTTCGGATTGTTCGCCCTGGTCGCCGAGGCGATGACGGCGGCGCTGGCGGCCGGGCGGCGCAAGATGGACTGGTTCGGCGTCGCGATGCTGGGCTGCGTCACTGCGCTCGGCGGTGGTTCGCTGCGCGATGTGCTGCTCGGGCATTATCCGCTGCTGTGGGTGAAGTATCCTTCGCTGCTGTTTCTCACCGGAGGCGCGGCGCTGCTGACTATCGCGCTGGCGCGCGTGGTGCATCGCTTCCACATGCTCTTTCTGGTGCTGGACGCGATTGGCCTTGTCGTCTTCACGATCATCGGCTGCAACGTCGCCATGAGGATGGGCCATCCGCTGACAATTGTGGTGGTGGCGGGCATGATCACCGGATGCGCCGGCGGCGTGCTGCGCGACATTCTCTGCACCGAGGTGCCGCTGCTGTTCCGCAGCGAGCTTTACGCCAGCGTTTCGCTGATGACGGGCGCGATCTATGTCGCCGCCACGCATTTCGGCACCGAGCATGTCGCGGTGGTGATCGGCTCCGTCGCGTTCGGCCTGACGTTCCGCCTGCTGGCGATCCGCTACAAGTGGGAAATGCCGAAGTTCATCTACGAGCGGGAAGGGCCGCACTGAGCGCTGCGCTCAGGGGCATCTGGGTCGCCGCGGCATTTTGTTCCAGGAAACTATTGGGCAGGTTGCGCGTTTATGTGGCATGTCATCACGCAAACCTCCTCCCATGATCGTCCAGCCGCCTGCCGATGGCAGTTATCTGCCCCGGCAAATGGTGTCACGCGTCGAAGCGGTCGGGCCGAAGCAGCCGACGCCTCATGACAAGGCGATGTGTGCGAAGGCGCGGGGGGAAGCGCTGAAAAAACAACGCGAAGCGCTCGGCGCGTCCGTGGTCATCAAGACCGGCGCATTGCACCGCGATCGCGAAAAGACGTCGTGAAGTCCGCACACGTTTCTGTGCGAGCCCCATTCCGTCGAAATTCGTTCAAGTTTTCCGCATTCGCGCCGTCAGACCCGCCACGATCTGTATTGTGACACCAAGCAGCCAGCCAAACGCGAGCAACGACGACGTCGCCGTGGATGTATCGGCGTCGGTCACGATGGAATAGACCGCAATGAAAGCCGTCGTGGCTGCAAGGAAGGTTCCGGCCGAGCTCAGAAGCTCGACAGGATCGGTCGAGGGCGGATCTTCGACGGCGGACGTTGCGGTGCGGGTCAGATGCAGCCTCGCGGAGCGGTGAGGGGGGACATCGATCCCGAGATAGAAGCCGATGGCGCCGAGAATCATCAGAGCAAGACTCATGCTGACGGAACTCAGCGCATCGACGCGCGCGTTCGAAACATGCGCGGCCACGAACAGGCCGCATGACGCACCGGCCATGGACAGTCCGACGCGTTCGATGACGTGGGCGCACCGGCTGGTGCGGGAACGGAATGTACGGTGGGCGATGATGCTGTCTACCATCTTGTACCAACCACGGAACCGCGAAAGGTTCCTTCAGCATCGGGGAAAAATTGGCGTGGTCTGTTTAGGGCCGTCGCGCGCGTCCCGGAAGATACCCATTCGATACCTCCCGTTTGACAACCCGTTGTATAGGATTATATTCCGAGATGGTTACCAAGGTGACTTGCACACGGATGAGGGGAATGGCGATCGCGAGCGTGCAAAGAAAAACCCCGCCGGAGCGGGGTCTAAATGACGTAACCGAAGCGCTTAGCGCCAGCGGCAGCCGTAACGGGTCATGAACTGTCCGGGAGGGCAACGACGCACCACGGGCGGACGAACAACGACGGCCGGACGGACGACGACAACGCGGCCACGATTTGCACGGCAGCCGCCATACGGGCCGCGATGAAAGCCGGGACCGCAACCGCCCGCCACCTGAATCACGTCAGCACCGCCGCTCGAGGCGGGAGCCACAGGCATCGCGTTGGCTGTACCGAAACCGGCGACAGAAACTGCGAGGAGTGCTGCTGCGAACAATGTTTTCATGGATGTGTCCTTCCTTGGGGATGAAATCGCGGTGCGTTTCGGCTTCGGCCAGGGCTGGTCGCGCGAACCGAAATGATTCGCCGGCAGCGGGCCGGCGGACGAACATTATTCTCCCGAACATTGACGCAAGATGAACCGAATGTGGTCCGATTGGGAAACCTGAGACGGTTCAGTTTCCATTCATGCGCGCTGCTGAATTCTGCCATTCGGGCAGAACATCAGGAGGACGCAAGATGGATCGCCGCGTTTTTCTCAAGTTCGCATTCGGATTGGCGGCAGCGGGCGTAGCTGCTGCATCGGCTGCGCGCGCCGCGCCGCTCACGCCGCAGCCAATTGCCGGCAATCCGATCGAACCCGATCAGCTTCCGCAAAATGCCGTCGCCAACGATGACGATCTGAATGAAGCGCAGATCGAGCAGGTCAGGTGGGGACGCCGCCGCGGCTGGGGCCGTCGCAGGTGGGGATGGCGCCGCCGCCGTTACTGGGGATTCCGCCGCCGCAGGTATTGGCGCCGCCGAAGATATTGGGGATGGCGTCGCCGCCATCGCTTTTATCGCCGTCGGTATTGGCGTCGCCGCTACTGGTGACGAGGTACCGCATCGTTCGATGAGCGCAAGACAATGCGCTCTGTTGTGAGCGAGGAGGGAACCATCAAGTTCACACGACGTTCATTGTCTCCGCGAGATGTTTGCTCCGTTGCAATCTCGCTTCACCAGGAGAAATGAAGAAATGGAACGTCGTGATTTCCTGAAATTTGCGTTCGGCTTTGCCGCCGGCGCTGGAGCCATCGCCGCCGCTGCATCCGCAGCGAGCGCTGCTCCGATGCTGGCCCCGCATCAGGATTTGATGAATGGCCCGAAGCCCGAGCCGGACGCCGCCGCGCAGCCCGCGGTTGCAGATCAGGATGATCTCGCACGTGGCGAACTGGAGCAGGTCCGCTACCATCACAGGCATCATCGGCACCGGCACCATCACCGCCGTCACTGGCATCGCCGGCGTCATTGGCATCACCGCCGCTGGTAATCGGCGGTTGAGTTCACGGGCCCCGGCTTCAACGAGCCGGGGTTTCGTTTTTTCCCGGCGGCAACCCAGCGGACAGCATCGCCTGAATGGACGTGCCGTCGATGCCATCGTTATGCGATGACGTGACCTCTCAGAGCTTCGGGGCGTTGCCGAGCGGGGTCTTGTTGAGGGCTTCGTTCTTCTCGGCGGCAAACGCATCCGCATCGATCTTTGCGGCGCTGATGATCTGCTTGAAATCGATCAGCGTGAATTCAGCCTTGCTGACGCGATCCGGGGTAATGCCGGAACTGATTTCGACGGAGACCAGCGCATCGCAATTCGCGGCCTTGGCCTCGGTGACAAGCTTGTCGAGCGTCTTTTCCAGCGCTTGCACGCGCTTCAGTTCCGCGACGCAGCTGCCGCGGCCGTTGGCATCGTTGAGCGCGACAGCGACCTTCGGATTGAGCGGTGCGTTGAGCGCTTCGAGCGCGGTGGCAGGGGTATACTTCTGCTTCACCGACATCAGCTTGCCGGCCTTGTAGAAGTAGTACATACGCCCGTCGCCGATCGCTGTTGGAGCACCGTATTTCGCGGTCACGCGCTCGATCATCTCGGCCTTCGACGGCTGCTTCTCGCTGGAAAAGCCGAGCAGGCGCGAGATGTAATAGGCGCGGTTGGCGCTTGCGGGAGATGAGAAAACAGCCAGCATCGATTCACCCGGATGGGTGCTGGTGGGGGCGAGGGTGAACTTCATCGCGGTGACATAGGTCACGTTGGTGCCGCCGAACTTCTGCTGCGCTGTCTCCGGTTTCACGCCCGGGAGATCTTTCAGATAGGATTCAAAGATCGGCGCGGCCTTGCTGCCTTCGGTCGCGCTGGACAGGCCGACAACGTCAGGCTGGAGCTTTGCGGAAAACGCAGTTTCGGGAGATTTCGGCTTGATTTCGTACGCCCAGCCGGTCGCCGGAACGGTAACCGAAGACAGCACGGCAAATGCGATTAACCCACTGCGAAACATGGAACACCCTGTCGGAAATTCGGGACATCAAAAGCGCAAAAAGCGCGGCGAATTACGCCAATTTTTGCTCAAGTCTGTCAACTGCGGATTGTTGCATTAATCGCCCGGAGCGCCGAACAAGGCGTTAAAGCGGGCGGTGCCCTTCGGCGAAAAAGATACGATACGGTTGCCTTTTTCGCGCTTCGCCCAGTTGAGCTGGTAGAATCGCGACAGCATCGCCGCACCCAGCGACCCGGCGAGATGACTGCGCCGTACGCTCCAGTCGAGACAGGTCTTGCACAGCGGACGGCGGCTGCCGCCGAGTGCGGACAGGTCGATGCCGAAATCGGCGACGAAGCGCTCGCCCTGGGATGTCAGCGTCACGCTGCCCTTGTGCGCGCGCAGCAGCTTCTTTTCAGTCATGGCGTCGAGCATCTGGACGCCGAAATCGCCGGCGAGATGGTCGTAGCAAACACGGGCGCGACGCAGCCCCGGATCTGCAGGGCCGGTCCTGACGCGCAGATGGCCCGCCCGCGCGGCGAGGCCCATCAGGCCCTCCAGAACGGCTGCGACATCGGCACCTGAGAGACGGAAGTAACGGTGGCGGCCCTGCTTCTCGGGCACAACGAGGTGACCAGCTTCGAGTTTGGCGAGATGTGAACTCGCAGTCTGCGGCGTGATGCCGGCTTCCTGTGCCAGTTCGGTCGCGGTGAGGGCGCGGCCACTCATCAGTGCCGTCAGCATGTTCGATCGCGCCGGATCGCCGACAAGCGAGGCGATCACGGCCATGTCCGGTCCTGCTTTCATACTTCGATCTTAATCGAAGCATTTGCGGCGGGCAACGGGATAGCTTGCGATCCAGTCAGGGAGCGCTCTAATGACAATTACCGTTTTCATCCGCTACCAGCTTGATCCGTTCAAGCGGCATCTGTTCGAGGCCTATGCACAGCGCTGGCTCGCCATTATTCCGAAGTGCGGCGGCGATCTGCTCGGCTACTGGATGCCGCACGAGGGGACCGACAATATTGCATTCGGGCTGATCTCGTTTGCCAGTCTGGCGGATTACGAAGCCTATCGCGCGCGGCTCAAGTCGGATGACGAAGGCGTCGCGAACTTCAATTTCGCGCAGGAGCACAAGTTCATCCTCTCGGAGGAGAGGACCTTTCTGCGGCAGGTGCAGAACTGACACCACACCAGTCCGATTGATTTCAACTGACATCAGCGGCATCGTTCGCCGCAGCGTCAAAAGACATCGAAACAAACTCGCTGGGAGAACAACGAATGCCGATTTCAATTGCGCAGAAGCGTGCCGAGTTCAGGAAACTTCACGAGAGCGGGTGTTTCGTCTTGCCCAACCCATGGGATGTCGGCAGCGCGCGTCTACTTGCCGGCATGGGGTTCAAGGCGCTGGCGTCGACGAGTTCGGGCTTTGCGTGGTCAACCGGGAGGCCGGACAATGATCTGCCGGTGGAGCAGGTTCTGGATCATCTCAAAATGATCAACGACGCGACGGATTTGCCTTTGAACGCCGATTTCGAGGCCGGTTTTGCGGATGATCCGGCCGACGTGGCCGCCAACGTCACGCGCGGGGTTGCAACGGGGGTCGCGGGATTGTCGATCGAGGATTCCACTGGCGACGCGAAGCAGCCGCTTTACGAAATGAAACTGGCCGTGGAGCGCATGCAGGCTGCGCGTGCCGCAATCGACGCGACAAAGCAAGACGTTATGCTGATCGGGCGTTGTGAGAGTTTTCTGATCGGCCAACCCGATCTCAATGCGACCATCGCGCGCCTGACGGCCTATGCGGAGGCGGGCGCGGATTGTCTCTACGCACCCGGTATCAAGACCAAAGACCAGATTGTCGCTGTCGTCAAAGCCGTGGCGCCGAAGCCGGTCAACTTGCTGATGGGTGCACCGGGCATGTCTGTCGCGGAGATTGCTGACCTCGGCGTTCGTCGCATCAGTGTCGGCGGCGCGATGGCGCGCGCAGCGTGGGGAGCATTTCTGCGCGCGTCACGCGATATCGCGCAGAACGGGTCGTTTGCCGAATTCGCCCACGCCGTTTCCTATGCCGAGATCAACGGCATGTTCGGCGGTGAGCCGTTTTAGCCGCAAACGAAAACGGCGGGCATCACCGCGGTAATGCTCGCCGTTGCCGCTGGAATTGTTGCGGTTAATTGCTCGTAGATGGCGCGCTAGCCGGAGCCGAATTGTTCTGCGGTGCTGCGGGTGCCGGAGGATTCGCCGCTGGTGGGGCAGGCTCTGCCGGGCGCATTGCCGAGCCGGTGGTCTGGCCAGCCGGAGCGCGAGGCGCCTGGGCTGTCCCGCCGCCTGACGGTGCGGCGGGTGCCGTCTGCGCGGTCGGTGTCGTCTCGGGCGATGTGCTGGAATTATTCAGTCCATAGAATACAACGCCAAGTATGGCGACGAGCGCGATCGCGAAGAGCGCAATACGTCCGCCGCTCGCAGGACCTTCCGCCAGTTCCGGATCTGCCTGCAGCTCGTTATCCAGTTGCTCTGACCGGCGACGAAGCACTTCATCGTTCGTGGCCGCAGCATAAGGATCGTTGGGATTACGCTCGATTGCCATGGTCGTTTTCTCCAGTGGTTTATCTTTGAAGACAATCTCTGGATGGCTCAGACGTTCCAACGCGCCGTCCTGCGGGGGCGAGGAACCGCCGGCAGCTACTTTACCCCGGAACCGGTTGTCTGGTTTGTGGTCCAGGCAGGCGCGCTGGTGGTCTCGTGCGGCGTAGGATTCATCCGTGCAAGAACGACTGCGAACACAACAAGAAGCGCAATACCAATCAGCGCTTTGACGGGTTTGCCTTGCTGGTTCTCGAACTCGTCCGTTGCTGACCGCTCGTCATAGACGCTTTTCTTGCCGTCGGATGACCAATCGTTTCCTGACGTGAGGGTCATGGTTTTCGTCCTCCTTGAGGATGCACCCGTTGAAATCGGGTTGTGGTCAGGGCGATGGGCAACGGTTCTGCGGCGAGAACCGTTCCGGCGGAGCGTTGCATGGAGCGAGGGGCAGCATTGCGGGGGAGCCGGCCGTACCGCAGCGGTCCGAACAGGGGCGTTTCCACCCGGAAGTCGTTCGCAATGTCCTTTCGGCCATGGGCAGACACGCGACACAACAGGTCTGGAAGGAGGCGAAAACCAGCCTAAAATTGCGTTTGAAAACAAAGGTCTGATGAATGCGATTTCTTTTGTGCAGGAAACGAAAAGCGACATAGACTGGTTCTAAGTAGACTCGTCACAGCGCAACAAGAGCCCGGCAAAGAGGCAAACGAATATGGGAATCAACCAAGGGCCGATCAGCCTCGACCAGAAATATACGCAGGCATCGGGACATGTTTTCCTTACCGGCATTCAGGCGCTGGTCCGGCTGCCGATGGCGCAGGTCAGGCGCGACCGCGCAGCGGGGCTGAACACCGCAGCATTTGTCTCCGGGTACCGCGGGTCACCGCTCGGCGGCTACGACCAGCAGCTTGTCGCCGCGCGCAAGCATCTCGAACAGTACAACGTGAAATTCCAGCCGGGGGTCAACGAGGACCTCGCCGCCACGGCGATCTGGGGTTCGCAGCAGCTCAATCTCTCGCCCGGCGCCAAATACGATGGCATTACCGGGATCTGGTATGGCAAGGGCCCCGGTGTCGATCGTTGCGGGGACGTCTTCCGCCACGGCAACGCAGCAGGTTCGGCCAGGAACGGCGGCGTGCTCTGTCTCGCCGGTGACGATCACGGCGCGAAGTCATCGACGGTGCCGCATCAGTCGGACCACGCTTTCATCTCCGCGCTGATGCCGTATCTCTATCCATCGAGCATCCACGAGATGATCGAGATGGGACTGCTCGGCATCGCCATGTCGCGCTATTCCGGCTGCTGGGTTGGCATGAAGGTCATCACCGAGACGGTGGAGACCACGGCGGAAATCGATCTCACAAATGAACTGACGCCGTTCATCATTCCTCCTGATTTCGAGATGCCGCCGGGCGGCCTCAATCTGCGCTGGCCGGACGACCGCTACGCGCAGGACAAGCGGCTGCAGGATTACAAGGGTTTTGCTGCTGTCGCCTTTGCACGTGCCAACAAGATCAATCGCGTGACAATGGATTCGCCGAACGCGCGGTTCGGCATCATGGCGTCGGGCAAGAGCTATGAAGACATTCGCCAGGCGCTGCGTGAACTCGGGATTACGCCGGAGGTGGCGGCAAAAATTGGTCTGCGGCTTTATAAAATCGGCATGCCGTGGCCGCTGGAGCCGGAAGGCGTGCGCGCCTTCGCCGTCGGTCTCGAGGAAATCTTCATCGTCGAGGAACGCCGCGAGATCGTCGAAAACCAGGTCAAGCAGGAGCTGTTCAACTGGCGCGACGATGTGCGCCCGCGCATCATCGGCAAGATGGACAATCACGACAAGCGCTTCCTGCCGTTCGCAGAAGAGCTTAGCGTTGCCTCGCTGGCAAGTTCGCTGACCGAGCGACTGCTGCAACTCGATCTCAATCCTGAAATCGTCGCGATGCTCCGTGCCAAGGCCGATTGGTTCAATGGCCGGCAGGCAACGCAGGTTCAGGCGGTCGCGCCGGTGACGCGCACCCCGTATTTCTGCTCGGGCTGTCCGCACAACACATCAACTAAGGTGCCGGAAGGCAGCCGTGCGATGGCCGGTATCGGCTGTCACTTCATGGCGTTGTGGATGGACCGCAACACGGAGACCTTCACGCACATGGGCGGCGAGGGCGTGCCGTGGGTCGGCATCGCGCCGTTCACCAACGAGAAGCACGTTTTCGTCAATCTCGGCGACGGCACTTACTTCCATTCCGGCAGCCTCGCGATCCGGCAGGCGGTCGCGTCCAAGGCCAACATCACCTACAAAATTCTTTACAACGACGCGACGGCCATGACCGGCGGCCAGCATGTCGACGGCGAGCTTTCGCCGCAGCAGGTGACGTTCCAGCTTCACAGCGAAGGTATCCGCGACATTTATCTTGTGTCGGAAAATCCCGAAGCCTATCCGGCGTCCGACATCGCGCCCGGCACCAAGGTCGCGCACCGCGATCAGCTCGACGAAGTCCAGCGCACGCTGCGCGAGACGCCGGGTTGCTCGGCGATCGTGTTCGTGCAGACCTGCGCCGCCGAAAAACGCCGCCGCCGCAAGCGCGGATTGATGGAAGACCCGTCAAAGCGGGTCGTCATTAATGCCGCGGTCTGCGAAGGGTGCGGCGACTGCTCGGTGCAGTCGAACTGCATCTCGGTGGAGCCGCTGGAAACCGAGATGGGGCGCAAGCGCACCATCAACCAGTCGACCTGCAACAAGGACTATTCCTGCGTAAAGGGCTTCTGCCCGTCGTTCGTCACCATCGACGGTGGCACACTGCGCAAGCGTGCGCCGGTCGATATCGGCAATATCGGCGAATTGCCCGCGCCGGCCTCAGTGCCATCGCTGGACCGGCCATACAATGTTGCTGTCGGCGGCGTCGGTGGCACCGGTGTGCTGACCATCGGCGCGCTGCTTGGCATGGCCGCGCATATCGAAGGCAAGGCCAGCATGATCCTCGACATGTCGGGGCTTGCGCAGAAGGGCGGCGCAGTGCTGAGCCATGTCCGGCTGTCCAGGAATACAGCGGACGTGACCTGCTCGCGCATTGTCACCGGTACCGCCGATCTGCTGATCGCGGCCGATGAAGTGGTGGCCGTTGCCAAGGAGACGATCACGCTCGCGGAGTCGTCGCGCACCTATGGCGTCATCAATACCCATCTCATTCCGATCGCGGATTTCATCCAGAACCGCGATTTCGATTTCCAGCGCGGCAAGGTCAATCGCGTGCTGGAGAATGCGTTGCGCAAGGATTCGGCATTCCTCGACTTCACCAAACCCGCCGAGACGCTGCTGGGCGACTCGATCGCAACCAACATGATGATGCTGGGATACGCCTATCAGAAGGGCTTGCTGCCGGTTGGCGCCGAGGCCATCGAACAGGCGATCGAACTGAATGGCGTGTCGGTCAAGATGAACACGCAGGCGTTCCGCCTCGGCCGCCTCGCGGCCCATGATCCTGCGAAGCTTGCGGCCATGATGAAGGGCGACGAGCCAGAGGCGCCAAAGACGCTCGACCAGATGACGCTGGACGAGATCATTGCGCACCGGACGCAGTTGCTGACCGATTATCAGAACGCGGCCTATGCCGCCCGGTATCGCAGTCTCGTCGATCAGGTGAGGAAGGTAGCGTTCGACGGCGGCTACGGCGAAGCGCTGCCGCGCGCCGTTGCGATCAACTATGCGAAGTTACTCGCTTACAAAGATGAGTACGAGGTCGCGCGGCTCTATACCGACGGTCGCTTCGCGGAGAGCATTCGCAAGCAGTTCGACGGCAATTTCAAGCTGAGTTTCAATCTCGCGCCGCCGATATTGAGCACTGGCACCGATGCATTGGGCCGTCCGCGCAAGCGGGCCTTCGGTCCCTGGATGATGAGCGCATTCGGGGTGCTGGCGAAGTTCCGCTTCCTGCGCGGCACGCTGTTCGATCCGTTCGGCTACAGCGAGGACCGCAAACTCGAGCGCGATCTGATCAAGGGGTACGAGCAGGATGTGGTGACGGCGGTGAAGCTGCTGTCGCCGAAGACGCATGACATCGCAGTCGAGTTGCTGTCGCTGCCGGATCAGATCCGGGGCTATGGCCCGGTCAAGGAAGCGTCGATCGCAAAAGCGAAGGCGCGATACGAACAGCTTGCCAAGGACCTTGTCAATCCGCCGCCGATGATCGAGCCCCAGATCGCGGCGGAATAGAACGCTCGTTCGCACGGCGAAACTCAAGATGCTTGCCAAGCGCCGCTTGGCGGGTCAGAAAATCCGCTGAGTTGAAGCAGCGGAGATGACTTTGAGCATCAAGGGAAAAGCCTATATCGCCGGGATTTACGAACATCCCACCCGGCATGCGCCGGATAAGTCCACGGCGCAACTTCACGCCGAATGCGCCAGGGGAGCGCTGGAAGATGCCGGCCTGACAAAGGCCGACGTCGACGGCTATTTCTGCGCCGGAGATGCGCCCGGCGGCGTGATGCCGATGGCCGATTATCTTGGCCTCAAGCTGCGTCATCTGGATTCGACCGAAACCGGCGGATGCTCTTACATCATCGCGCTCGGGCATGCGGCCGAGGCGATCGCAGCCGGAAAATGTTCCGTGGCGCTGATCACTCTGGCCGGAAAGCCGCGCACTGGCCCGATGCCGCCGCGCGCCGCCGGTCCCGAGATTGATTTCGAGGCGGCTTACGGAGCGACTACCCACAATGCTTACGGCATGTGCGCCATGCGTCATATGCATGAGTTTGGCACCACCAGCGAACAACTCGCCTGGGTGAAGGTCGCGGCCTCGCATCACGCGCAATACAATCCGCACGCGATGCTGCGCGATGTCGTCACTGTGGAAGACGTTATCAACTCGCCGCTGATTTCCGATCCGTTGCACCGGCTGGACTGCTGCGTCGTCTCCGACGGCGGCGGTGCGCTGATCGTGACCACGCCGGAGATTGCGAAGTCGCTGAAGCGGCCGCTGGTGCGGCTGACCGGCCATGGCGAATCCCTGAAAGGCCCGAACGGCGGCCGCAAGCTCGACCTGACCTATTCCGCGGGTGTGTGGAGCGGTCCTCCGGCCTTCGCTGAAGCAGGGGTGACGCCGAAGGACATCAAGTACGCTTCGATCTATGACAGCTTCACCATCACCGTGGTGATCCAGCTCGAGGATCTCGGCTTCTGCGCGAAGGGGCAGGGCGGCAAGTTCGTCGCCGATGGCAATCTGATCTCCGGCGTCGGCAAGCTGCCATGGAACACCGACGGCGGCGGACTGTGCAACAACCATCCGATCAACCGTGGCGGCATCACCAAGATCATCGAGGCGGTGCGGCAGTTGCGTGGCGAAGCGCATCCGAAGGTTCAGGTTCCGAATTGCGATCTCGCGCTGGTGCACGGCACCGGCGGATTACTCGGAGTGCGTCATGCGGCTTCGACAGCTATTCTGGAGCGCGTGTGATGACCGACAAACCGAAGTATCCAGCGCCCACGGGCAATCCGGAAACGGCGCATTTCTGGGACGCCGCCAGGGAAGGCAAGTTCCTGATCAAGCGCTGCACTGCGTGCGGCGAGCCGCATTATTTCCCGCGCTCGATTTGCCCGGTGTGCTTCTCCGACCAGACGGTGTGGGAAGAGAGCAAGGGCGAGGGCGTGATTTATAGCTACAGCCTGATGCGCAAGTCGCCGACCGGGCCCTATGCCATCGGCTATGTCACGCTCGACGAGGGACCGTCGCTGCTGACCAATTTCGTGGACTGCGATCTGGCGACGCTGAAAATCGGTCAGCGCGTGAAGGTCGTGTTCAAGCCGACGGACGGCGCGCCGCTGCCGTTCTTCACACCCGTCGCATAGCAAGAGCAACAGCGAGGAAACATGCCGATCAAGTACGATGAGGTGATGGCGCTCAAGAACGTCGGCCAGAAGTATTCATGGACCGACCGCGAAGTCATGCTTTATGCCTATGGCATCGGCATGGGCGCCGATCCGATGGACGAGAAGGAATTGTCCTTCGTCAATGAAGGGTATTATACGCCGCGCGAATTGAAGGTGGTTCCGACTTACGCGTCGGTTGCCGCGTGGGGGGCAAGCGCAGGTCCCATCGATGTTAACCGCGTCATGGTGGTCGATGGCGAGCGTGACATCACCTTCCACAAGCCGTTGCCGGTTACGGCGAACATTACCGCGGATTCCAGCATCCTTGGCGTGTTCGACAAGGGCAAGGACAAGGGCGCGGTGATACTGCGCAAGACCGTGCTCAAGAACGAGAAGGGCGAGGATCTCGCCACGCTGATCGCTTCGCAGTTCGCGCGCGGCGATGGCGGCTTTGGCGGCCCGGCGGACGGTCAGCCCGAACCGCATGCGATCCCGAAGCGTGCACCGGACATGACGGTCGATATTTCGACGCGGCCCGATCAGGCGCTGATCTACCGGCTTTGCGGGGACCGCAATCCGCTGCACTCCGATCCCGAGTTTGCGAAGAAGGCGGGATTCGATCGTCCGATCCTGCACGGCATGTGCACCTATGGCCTGAGCTGCCGCGCGGTGCTCCAGACCTATGCGGACTACGATCCGGCTGCATTCAGGCAACATGTCACGCGCTTCTCGTCGCCGGTGTTTCCGGGAGAGACGGTGTCATTCGACCTGTGGAAGGACGGCAACGTTATCTCGCTCGAAGGGCGCGTGAAAAGCCGCAATGTCACCGTTATCAAGAACGGAAAAACCGTTCTCGCCTGAAGCAAGAAAAAGCGGGAGGACTCGATGGGTTTGCTCGACGGCAAGGTTGCGATCATCACCGGCGCAGGCGGTGGTCTGGGCGAGGCCTATGCCAAGCTGTTTGCCCGCGAGGGCGCTGCGGTGGTCGTCAACGATCTCGGCGGGCCGCGTGACGGCAGCGGCGCCGACAAGTCGATGGCGCAGAAGGTCGTCGATGGCATCAAGTCCGAAGGCGGGAAAGCCATCGCGAATGGTTCGGATATTTCGACGATGGCGGGTGGTCAGTCGGTGTTCGACGATGCGATCAGGCATTTCGGTCGCGCGGATATTCTGGTCAACAATGCCGGAATTCTGCGCGACGGCACATTCGCCAAGATGACGGAGGAGAACTGGGACAAGGTGATGACGGTGCATCTGAAAGGCACCTTCTGCGTCACTCTGCCGGTCTTCAAATGGATGAAGGACAACGGCGGCGGCGTCATCGTCAATACGTCATCGACCTCCGGGCTTTTCGGGAATTTCGGCCAGAGCAATTATGGTGCGGCCAAGGGCGGTATCTTCGGCCTGTCCAATGTGCTGACGGATGAGGGACGCAAGTACAATATCCGCGTCTGGACGCTGGCGCCGGGCGCTCTGACCCGCATGACAGCGGATCTGCAGCGCTACATCGACAATCCGGGGGCCGCCATGGGGCCTGACGAGATTGCGCCGGCGGTGCTTTACATGGTGAGTTCCCTGTCCGGCGAGCAGACCGGAAAGGTGTTGGGCGTTTCCGGCCCGCGAGGTATCCGGGAGATAAAACTCCTGGAGCGGGAGGGGTGGAAGCCCGGCGGCCCGTGGAAACCGCAGGACATTGCGGCCCATGCAAGCGAGATTTTTTTCGACGAAGGCGTTAGAATTGTGCCGCGCAGCTACTGACACAAAAACAAGAAAGCAGTCCTCCTCTCATGAAACTAACTCACGAAGCGAGCGGTACGTTCGCCATCGCACCAACCCCGTTTTTCGACGACGGCCGCATCGATTATGAGTCGATTGACCGCCTGACCGATTTCTATGGGGAAGTCGGCTGCAACGGCGTGACGGTCCTCGGTATCCTCGGTGAGGCGCCCAAACTCGAAGGCAATGAATCCATCGACGTTGCGACGCGCTTCATCAAGCGGGCCAAGGACAAGCAGATTATCGTGGGCGTGTCCGCACCGGGTTTCGCACAGATGCGTACACTGGCGCGCGCATCCATGGATGCCGGCGCTGCGGCAGTCATGATCGCGCCGCCGACCCATCTGCGCACCGATGAGCAAATTCTCGGATATTTCCGGCAGGCGAGTGAGGCCATCGGCAGCGATGTGCCGTGGGTGTTGCAGGACTATCCGTTGACGTTGACTGTCGTCATGACGCCATCGGTGATCCGCAAGATCGTCATGGACATCCCATCCTGCGTGATGCTCAAGCACGAGGATTGGCCGGGGCTGGAAAAGATCTCGGCGCTGCGCGGTTTCCAGAAGGACGGCTCGCTGCGGCCGTTGTCGATTTTGGTGGGCAACGGCGGACTGTTCCTCGACTTCGAGATGGAGCGGGGTGTCGATGGCGCCATGACCGGCTACGCGTTTCCGGACCTGCTGGTGGATGTCGTCAACCTGTCGAAGGCCGGCAAGCGCGATGCCGCGCACGATCTGTTCGATGCGCATCTGCCGCTGATCCGTTACGAGCAGCAGCCGGGCGTCGGCCTTGCGGTTCGCAAGTACGTCCTGAAGAAGCGTGGCAAGATCGCGTCGGACGCCCAGCGCAAGCCGGGATCGAGCATGAGCGCGCTGGCGCGAAGTGAAGTGGACTATCTTCTGTCGCGCGTGGGGCGCATCGACAAACGGGCCAACATCTGATGAGCAGCGGCAGCAAGAGCGTTCCGGATCCATCGAAGGCGCTGCGGACCGCGTCCACAGTGCTCCTGTTGCGGGAAGCGGCCGGCGGCATGGAAATCTTCATGGTGCAACGGAATCGCCAGATCGAGTTCAGCTCCGGCGCGCTGGTGTTTCCGGGCGGCAGCATGGACCCAGATGATCGGGAGATCGCGGCCGATCCGGCGCTGGTTGCTGATCGCGGCGGTCTCGACATCGAGACCGCGGCCATTCGGATCGGCGGCATTCGTGAAACATTCGAGGAAAGCGGAATCCTTCTGGCACGTCAGCGCGGATCGGCATCGCTGGTCACCGCGGCGAAGGCTGCGGAACTCGGTTCGCACCGCGAGGCGCTCGATGAGGGCAAGCTGCGTTTCGCCGACATTCTTCGCCAGCATGATCTCGTTCCCGCCATCGATCTGCTGGCGCTCTTCGCGCACTGGATCACGCCGGTGAATCTGCCGAAGCGTTTCGACACGCATTTCCTGCTGGCGCTCGCGCCGCCGGATCAGATCGGCAAGCACGACGGAAGGGAATCCGTGGATTCCGTCTGGCTGTCGCCGAAGGCCGCGCTCGAAGCCGCCGAGTCCGGACGTTACAATCTTCCGTTTCCGACCATCCGCAACCTGATCAAGCTCGACAAGCTGGGCACCGCGCAGGCGGCGATGGACCACGCCCGCACGATGTCTGTCGTGACCGTGGTGCCCGAGATCAGCCGCAATGCGGACGGAACCACGCGCCTGCGCATTCCGCTTGAGGCAGGATATGACGGCGATGTCTTCGACGTCGCGCGGCCCTGAGGCAAGCCTTCTGGCGGCCCGTATCGACTTTTGTCGGGCGGCGGGTGTTGTTCTGGTATGACTGCATTTCCGCCACGCCGCATCGTGTGCCTCACCGAAGAGACGGTTGAGACGCTCTATCTGATCGGCGAGCAGGATCGCATTGTCGGCGTGTCGGGATACGCGGTGCGGCCACCGCAGGTGCGGCGCGAGAAGCCGCGCGTCTCGGCGTTCATATCAGCCGACGTCCCGAAGATACTCGCGCTCCACCCCGATCTGGTTCTGGCATTCTCGGATTTGCAGGCCGATATCGTCGCCGAGCTGGTGCGGGCAGGGGTTGCGGTCCACGTCTTCAATCAGCGCGACGTCGCCGGCATTCTGGCAATGATCCGCACGCTCGGTGGACTGATCGGGGCAGCGAAAAAGGCGGACGCGCTCGCATCGCAGTTCGAGCGGCGGCTCGCCGGGGTCGCCGCGATCGAAGGCGCGAGACGGATACGTCCCAAAGTCTATTTCGAGGAATGGGACGATCCCCTGATTAGCGGCATCGGCTGGGTCTCGGAACTGATTTCCATCGCCGGCGGCGAAGATGTGTTTCCGCATCTTGCCAAGGCAAAGTCTGCGAAGGACCGCATCGTTGCGCCCGAGGCTGTGATCGCAGCCAATCCGGATGTGATCCTTGCGTCATGGTGCGGGAAGAAGGTCGTCCCGGATAAGATCCGGCAGCGGCCGGGCTGGGACGTGATTGCTGCCGTGCGCGACGATCGGATCGTGGAGATCAAGTCGCCGCTGATCCTGCAACCGGGACCTGCAGCCTTGACCGACGGTCTCGATGCCATCGTGGCTGCGCTGCGATCAAACCGATGAGAGTGGCCGGAACAGGGCTTTTCAATCAGGTCTGATCGTATTAGTAACGACTATGAATAAGAAGAACTGATCGATGGTCTCTCTCAAGCAGCTCAAATACTTCGACGCCGTGGCCCGCTCAGGCCATTTCGGCAAGGCTGCGGAGCACTGCGCGGTGACCCAGCCTGCGCTCTCGATGCAGGTGCAGGAGCTGGAGAAATCGCTCGGGATTCAGCTTCTGGAGCGCGGCCGTAACGGCGTGATGCTGACCGAAGGCGGCAAGGAGATCGCCCAGCGTGCCGCGCGTGTTCTTGCCGATGTGCGTGACATCGTCGATGTCGCGCGGCGGCAGGGAAATGTGCTGTCCGGCCCTCTGCGCCTCGGCGTCATCCCTTCGGTGGCGCCATACATCCTGCCGCAACTGCTGCCGATGATCCGGGACAGGTTTCCCGATCTCGATCTGCATATTCGCGAAACCCAGACCCAAACCCTCATCAGCGAACTTGCCGACGGTCAGCTCGATCTGTTGTTGCTCGCGTTGCCGGTCGAGCACCCTGACATCCAGACGATCCGGTTGTTTGACGATCGCTTTCTGCTGGCGATGGCGACCACGCACCGCATGTCGAACAGGGTCAAGGCGACACCCGATCTTCTGGAAGACGACCGCTTGCTGCTTCTGGAAGAAGGGCACTGCATGCGGGATCAGGCGTTGGCCTTTTGCAATCTGCGGCGGATCGAGAACATCAACACCTTTGGCGCGTCGAGCCTGTCCACGCTGGTCCAGATGGTGGCGCACGGTCTCGGCATGACATTGCTGCCTGAATTGGCGGTGCCGCTCGAAAGCCGGCGAGGCGACATTCATCTGATGCGGTTCGCCGATCCGGAGCCGCAACGCGTGATTGGGCTGGCCTGGCGCCGAAGCTCACCCCGCAAACGCCATTTTGAAGAACTTGGTCAGATGATTTCAGCGGCGGCGGCCGGGCAATCACAATGACGATGCTGGGGCGCCAAGACCCCGAGGCTTATTGAAGAAGCGCTTACGCGAACGCTTTGTCGGATTGTTGCTGCGTCCAGTCGATCAGTGGAGCGCCGAAGGCTCTGCTCCACACGGTCAGAAAGCGGGGAAACCAGGAGTGCGCGATGGCGCCCCGGTAGGCCCAGGTGCGGTATTGCAGGCCATTTTCGGACAACAGTTCCTGGTATCCGCCATGCGTCTCCGTGGCGTGATGGATGTGGCGCAGGATTTCGCGGGCGTAGGGCCGGTACTTCTCGGTACCGGAGAATTCGTCATGTTCGAGCATGCGGTCGGCGAACTCGACATTGAATGTCGGCCATGCGGACCGGCCTTGATAGGACGGCGTGGCGATCCGGTGGATGAGTTTCTTGCGCGGATTATCCGCTGATACGAAAAAGTGGAACGTGTCTGGAATCCGGAAACGCGGTTCAGCGAGGATGAGATCGGTGGTTGCGCTGAACAGCGCGCGCTCGGCCTCGTTTCTGAAATCCCAGAATCCGTGCTGCACGTTGACGAAATCGAGCGCGATGGAGAAGGCGGGCGCTTCCGCCTTGCAGTCGAGGCTATGCTTGATGTAGCCGTCGCGGCCGAACAGCTGAAGCAATTCTGTCTTGTATTGCGAGAGACTGCGTCCGAGGATTTTCTCCAGTTCGCTTTCATCAACGATGCCGAGCCGGATGCTCTGCTGGAACGTTGCGTAGACGCTGGCATTGGTGACGAAGCGCAGCCGCTCCGCGCGGGTGTCCGTCGCAGCCGAGCGGGGAGCACGGACGTCGCAAAGCAGGGTTTGGATGTCGTCACCTTTGTAAGGCTCGAGACTGCTTGCAAGATCGAGAACTGATTTCTTCAGGTCGGCGCGATATTCGGCAAGCAACGCCCGGCCTGTATCGGCTGCTTTCGTCAGGTCCTCATAAGGCGAGGCTCGCCGGTCAGCGCGAACGATCTGCTCCAGACCACCCTGCACGCCGAGGAGCGTGTCCGACGGCAGCGCGAAATAGTTGGCACCGATATAGCGATTGCGTTTCACGGGAATGAGCGTCGTCGTGATGATGCCCGAGCGCACCGCGCCCAGCATCAAGCGCACGCTTTTTTCCAGCAGACGAACCCGGCGCGCCGCGTCTTCGGCATTGATGATGGTCTGCGGATCGAGAACATCCGGATAGAACCAGGCGAAGTCCCGCGGATAATAGGCCGATGCATGCGGCGCACCGGTGACAAGAAACGCCTCCTGCGCGGAAAAGGCGCTGTTCATCGAGTTGCGGTAAAGCTCGTCGATCTTCGCCGATGCATAATAGGCGCGCCGCAGGAAACGATCAGAGAGGAAGTTGGTGGCCTGAAGAAAATTGGCGACGCAGGTCGCGGCGAGGCCCTGATAAAACCTGTGCTCAGAGTTTGAAGGCAGAAGCCCTTCGTTGCCGCTCACCGTGTCCTCCCTCAATTGGAAGTGCGTCCTGAATAGCCCGGCGCCGCGATTCGTTTAAAGCGCCATATGCACGCAGGTGCCACCGCCGTGCAAAGCTCGGCAAGCCATGCCGAAAGATGCGTCTATTGGCAATTCAAAACGCCGGGTTTTGACTGTCATAATCGGCACCCGGCTTCGGCAAGGGCGATTCTGATCTGGCTCAAACCACGCGAATCCGCATCAGCAAGCCATGGCTGCGACGAGCGTGCGGGCAGGGTTGTAGGAAACTCTCGGTCCGACGATGCCGTCTTTGTGACCGGGAATGGCGCGCTCCGAGAGATTCGAACTCCCGACCCTCGGAATCGAAATCCGATGCTCTATCCAGCTGAGCTAGGAGCGCTTAGGGGCGCACCATAGCCAATGATGGCCTGAAATCCACCCGAAATCGCTCGAAAATTCCTGTTTTTTGCCGCACGCAGTGCAGCCTGCTTGGTGTCAAAACACAACGGAAAACACGGGAACGGGCTCATTGAACCCCTTCAAAGTCTGCGCGTCTAGTTCAACAAGAGGCACGCTCGAAGCCAATGCGGACGCTGCAATGCGATCGATCAGGATTTCGGAGTTTTTCGCGCTTGAGCATAGACGCGAAGCGAGATTCACGACGGTGCCGATCGCGCTGTAGTGAAGGCGCCCCTCGGAGCCGATCTTTCCAACGGTAGCCGGTCCCTTTGCGAGTCCAACGCCGAAGCCGAGCCGATGGTCGAGTGCGTGCCAACTGGTCAGGAGTTTCTGCACGTTTATTTGCATGTCGATCGCCGTATTGACGGCGCGTAATGCCGGGTCCGGGCAGGCAACCGGTGCGTTGACCAGCACCATCGCGCCATCGCCCGAGAAGCTGATCAGAGTTGCCTCGTGGGCGCTGACGACCTTTTCGAGCGTGTCGTAGTATTCACGCAGCACGCCCAGGATAGTTTCGGGCTCAGCCCGCGCCGAGAACGCGGTAAAGCCTCGCATGTCACAGAATATCGCGACCACATCGACACGGCGCCCGTCAAGAACGCGATCGTCTCCGATACGGTCAATCAGTTCGGCGACTTGGGGCGCGAGAAACCGTTTGAGTCTGCTGATGCGTTCTGAGCGTTCCTGTGAAATCGCCAGCTCACCCGCCATTTCGTTGAACCGGGTCGCAAGCCGTTCAAATTCATCCCTTGTCGCGAGCTGGATGCGGTGTTGAAAATTTCCCGCGCCAATCTGAGCGACCCCGTCTTCCAGCAGACGTATCGGCCCGATCATGCGCTGGGTCAGCCAGTAGGCGAGGATTCCTGCGAGGGCTGCGCCGGCGATGAGCAATGCCGCAGTTCGCCAAAGCGCCGCGTAGATCGGCCCGAATGCCTCGGCAACGGGTTGCTTGACGATGACATTCCAGTCGATGCCGGGAATCTGCGCCATCGCGGCCAGCACTGTCTTGCCCGCGATGTCCTGACCGGCCGCGGCCTGGCTCGGCCGGGCGAGAATGGCTGTCCGCAGGTCACGGAGTGGCTGCTGCGCGGTTTCATCAGCCCGCAGCACAAGGCTGATGTCTGGATGAGCGACGAGGCGGCCCGGCTTATCAAGCACGAAGGCCTCGCCGGTGCGTCCGACGCGTATCCCCGAGATAACCTCCCAGATGAATTTCAGATTCACTTCGGCAATGGCCACGCCGTCCGCCAAGCGGTTGCCCGCCACCGCGACGGTCATGAAAGGTTCTGAGCCGTGATAGAACGTCACCGGGCCAAACCAGATCCGGTCTGAACGGGCTGCGATCACAGCGGGTTTCGCGGAAAGATCGGCGCCGCCCTCAATCCTGTTCAGGCTGATGCGGGACACAAACAGCCGTTCCTTTCCGGCTGGGTCGACCAGGGTGAGGCTTTCGATGGCCGGGACCTGACGCAGCAGGCGCAAGGCGTCGAGCCTTCGCCTCTCGCCGGAATCTTCCGACCATGGCAGTTGGACAACCCAGCCAAGCTGATCCCGGATGCCTTCGATGAAGTCCTGAATGTTAACGGCCGCAAACCGCGCTTCCGCGTTCAGAAGATCATTCAACCGCGCACGCTGATCGTGATAGCCGAACCACGCCTCGCTCCCGCCCGCAATCAGGAGCGGTACGACCGCTGCCGCAAACAGCGCGCGAAAGTATTTTTTGAACAATGACGTGCGCGGAGCGACGAGGGGAGTGGACATCGACCTATCTCGTGTCACGGCCAGGCGGCCAAGTCATTCGATGACCTCGTCGGCGCTGCTTAAAAGCAAGGGCGGGAAGGATATGCCGAGGGCGCTCGCGGCTTTCAGATTGATGAACAACTCGACCTTGGTAACCCGCTGCACCGGCAAATTGGAAGGCTTCTCGCCTTTGAGAATGCGGCCGGCATACATGCCGGTGTGACGGTGCGACTGACTGAAGTCCCCGCCATAGCTCATCAGCCCGCCGGCAAGCGGGAAATCTCGGGATTGGGTCATCGCAGGTACGGCATGACGCGCGGCGAGGACGGCCAGCTGCTGACTGCGGTAGGTGAAATAAGGATCGGAGCTGAAGACAAGGCCACCCGCACGTGCATTACGCACGACGGCGAACATTTCGTCGAATTCCTGTTCGGAACTGGTTCTCAGCACCATCAGCTCCAATCCGAGGCTTTCCGCTGCGGTACGGAGGTTCGTCAACTGCGTGTCAGAGGTCGGACTCGTGGGATTAATGGCCACGGCGAACGTTTTGGCGTCCGGGCGCACCTCATGCATGAACTCCAGGCGCTTGCGCGAAACCTCCACGCTCAGGCTGGACACACCGGTGAGGTTGCCCCCCGGCCGGGACATGCTGTCCACCACGCCGAGTACGATAGGATCGCCGCCCATCTCAAAGACAATCGGGATTGTTGTTGTCGCCGACTTTGCCGCTAATGCCACCTCAGCGCCACCCGCCGCGACGATGAGATTCACCTGACGTTTCGCAAGGTCCGCAGCGAGCGCCGGCAACCGGCTGTATTGGCCTTCCGCCCATCGAAACTCGATCGCAACATTGCGCCCTTCGGTGTATCCGGCTTCTGCCAGGCCGCCGCGGAAGGCATTGAGGCGGCTGGCGTAGCGTTCCGGGTTTTCCGAGCCGAGATATCCTATGACTGGCATGGTCTGCGCGCGGGCCTGGGCCATCCATGCCAACGCACCGCCAACGAGTGCAACGAAATCGCGCCGCCTCATTCGATCAGTGGTTTTTCCGAAGGCGCGTGGCACCAAACGCATGGTTGTCCCTCCTGCAACCAACGTCGCCCAATCATTCGGTCACAGCATAGCCGTGGGACCTGAGCTACGGAACCGGATATCGGGCTGCCAGGGTGCGCACCAGTGACGCGCCGGGTGAACTGCCAGCGGCCGGCCAACCCGGGGCGGGCGAAGGCCTCCACGCCTTGTCCCTGAGGCTCGCGAGAGCGACGGGCGACCGCCGCGAGATGCTACGCGTTCGTGGCAAATGCGCAACATGGTTTTGTGGGCCGCCTATTGCGTCTAACATTCCCGGCAGCCTATGAGAGGCCGAGGAGGGATGTTCGACACGTCTTGCCGCCCCTCCGCCCGCAATGATTTTCAACAATCCGGTGCGCCACGTTGAACTTTGATAATTGCACGTATGCTGCACGCTTGCCGCCTTACCCGCGGCGGATTCAGAGCCGGGACTAGCTTAGGGCATGTCATTCAGTTCGCCGGGTTTCGTATTCGCCTTTCTGCCCGCATTCTTTGTCCTGTACTTTCTGATTCCGCACTCGATGCGGAACGGCTTTCTGATGTTCGCAAGCCTTGCGTTTTACAGCGCGGACGGAGGCTACGTTACGCTGGTCCTGATCCTATCGATCATCGGCAACCACATCATCGGGAATTGGATCGAGCGGACCGGAGGGGCGCGGGCGCGAATCTGGATACTTGCGTTTGGCGTGGTCCTGAATCTCGTGCCGCTGCTGTACTGCAAGTACTTCGGTTTCTTCCTTCACATGGTTTCGGATGTCGGCGTTGGCGCTCCGAATCCCGCATCGTTTCCGTTCCTCGCCGTTCTCCCTGCCGGCATTTCGTTTTTTACGTTTCAGGGGCTGTCCTACATTGTCGATATCTACCGGCGAGAGACAAAGCCGGCGCCGACCGGCATCGATTTCGGGATGTATCACTCCCTGTTTCCGCAATTGATCGCCGGTCCGATCGTTCGCTATCGCGAGGTCGAGGACCGGATCGTTCGCCGGCCCGTCAGCGTGGATGACGTCGAGTACGGCATCATCCGGTTTTGCATTGGCCTCGCTAAAAAGATCATTCTCGCCGACAATATGGGCGTAGTGGCTGACCGGATATTCAGTCTCGGGCCGGCCGAGCTGTCGATGACCGCGGCATGGGTCGGTATTGCTGCTTACACCTTGCAGATATTTTTCGACTTCTCCGGCTACTCGGATATGGCCATCGGATTAGGACGCGCGCTTGGCTTCAGATTCCCGGAGAATTTCGATCAGCCTTACCGGTCGCTGAGCATCACCGAGTTCTGGCGGCGCTGGCACATGACATTGTCACGCTGGTTTCGCGATTATGTCTACATCCCCCTTGGTGGGAATCGGGCAGGGCCGTTCAGGACCTACGCAAATCTCTTTATCGTTTTCGTTCTCTGCGGTCTTTGGCATGGCGCCGCCTATACATTCCTGATCTGGGGAATTTATCACGGCGCGTTGCTCGTGATTGAGCGGGTCAACCGCAGCGCGATCGGGATTTCCCTGCCGGCGGCCCTGAGCTGGCCGGTCACACTGCTGCTTGTGATGATCGGGTGGGTCTTCTTCCGCGCCACGGACATGGTTCATGCCGCTCAGTTCCTGCGCGCGATGGGAGGTTTTGGCGCTTCCGATGTTTCGTTCAATCTTGCGGCGCTCGTGACATCCGACAAGCTGTTCTTCTTTGTCGCAGCGGCGGTGCTGTCTCTCTGGCCGGTGTCATTCGTCGGCATTGGAGCGGGGATCACGCGAGTTGTGCAGCAGATGGCTGCGCTTGCGATCTTCGTCTACTCGATGTCGCTGATTGCGACGAATGGCTTCAACCCGTTTATTTATTTCAGGTTCTAGGGAATGTCGGCGAGGCTCTTCATCGCGATCTTCTTCCTGCTGACCGTGCTGCCTTTCGCGCAGATGGTCACGCGCGCCATTCCGGGAGATGCGATCAACGAGAACAGGAACTTTGCGAAACGTCCGGATTTGTCGAAAGGGATAGAGCATTTTCCGCGCCTGGCGAACGAATGGTTCAACGACCATTTCGGATTGCGTGCGCTGCTGATCAAGCTCAAAACCCAGATCGATTTTTCCGTTTTCGGCACGTCGGACAAGGTTGTCGTGGGGCGTAACGGCTGGCTGTTCTATCGGGCGGTTATCAGCAAGGAGGAGCCTCTGGTCGAAAGGCTGTTGTCGCAGGGGCTCGAGGATCGCATCGTCAACGGAGTCCGCAATTTCACGGATGCGCTGCAGGCCGCCGGTATCAGGTCGGTTTTCACCATCAACATGATGAGCGACAGGTTTTATGGCGACCAGTTGCCGTCCTGGGTTGCACCACGTCCGCAACGGCCAAGAATAGATCATCTGGTCGACAGGCTGCGCGCGTTACCCAATGTGACGTTTGTCGACAGCACTGCGATTCTGCGCGAGACGATGAAAAGCCGTCAGGTGTTCTTCAAGACGGATTTTCATTGGAACGATCCGGGCGCGTTTCCGGTGGCGAAGGATATCGTCGACAAAATCAGTTCGGCTGAAGGTTTGCAGGCGTCGCTGTGGTCCCACAAGCTTGAAACCACAACGGAAACATTCAGCGGCGGCATTGCGACATTCATGCCCCTGTTTTCCTCGCCATCGGAGCAGGCGTTGAAGGTGAAGCCGAACTTCAAGGATCCGCCCGGTGCTCGCCGACGTTACGACGTGGGCGTGTTTGAAAAGGTCATGACCTCCGATGGAGCGTCTCCCGCATATCTGCCGCAAACGGTCGTTGTGGGAGACAGTTTCTTCGATGGCCTGGAGAAATCGGGGATCGAGAGCTACTTCTCGGGGCTGTCGCGCGCGCGCTGGCGTCCGGGTGTCAAGTTGAGTGTTGTCGCGGAACAAATGCCAGGCAACACAAACTGGGTGATCGTTCAGTTCATCGAAACCAGCACGCATGCGATGGACGCTCTTGCCGATGCTGCGGACGTGCAGAAGGCCGTTCAGATCATCAAGCAAAGAACGGCCCGTCCAGAACAGAACACGCGCTAAGCGCGCCACAGCAGCAATCTGTTTCTCAGCCTTTCGGCATTGTTTTAAACAGCGCGGTTTTCGTCGTGCAGTGCGCTGCGAAAACAAAACGCAATCTCGTTGCGCTGCGAAACAACAAAAGGGTTTGTCACAAACACATTCGTTGACGCCGGATTTTTCGCGCCTAACATTCGCACAGGCCCGTGAGAGGCCATGGGAGGAATGCATGATCCGTCTTGCCAGCCCGACTGCTCGCCCACAATTTTCAAGGACTGCCGAAACCCAGCGCTCACCGCTGGGTTTTTTGATGATCGCAACTGCAGTTGCAGCGCTTGCCGCTTTTTCAACAGCTTCCGCCCAATCGCCTCCGAAGGGATCGCCTGAGCATATCAAGGCGGTCACGTCGGCTGTCGACCAGAACTCCATCAAGGCCAACGCGGCGACGTCCAACGACTGGCCGGCGATAGGTCTCGACCACGGCGAGACACGTTTCAGCAAGTTGAATCAAATCAATACCGACAACGTGAAGGATCTGGGTCTCATGTGGACCTACAACCTTGAATCGTCGCGCGGTGTTGAAGCAACGCCTGTGGTTGTCGATGGCATTATGTATGTCACTGCCTCATGGAGCGTTGTGCACGCGATCGATGTGCGGACGGGGAAGAAGATCTGGACGTTTGATCCCGAAGTTCCGCGCACCATCGGCTACAAGGGCTGCTGTGACGTTGTGAACCGCGGTATCGCGCTTCACAAAGGCAAGGTCTTCGTGGGCGCGTACGACGGGCGGCTCATTGCGCTCGATGCCGTGACCGGCAAGAAGGTCTGGGAGAAAGACACGCTCGTCGACAAGGAACATTCCTACACGATCACCGGCGCGCCGCGCGTCGTGAACGGGAAGGTGGTGATCGGCAACGGCGGCGCGGAATATGGCGCACGTGGCTATGTCACCGCCTATGATGCGGAAACCGGCAACCAGGCGTGGCGATGGTTCGTCGTGCCCGGCGATCCGGCGAAGCCCTATGAAGATGAGTCGATGGAAGCGGCCGCCAAGACCTGGGATCCGGCCGGCAAGTATTGGATCAATGGCGGTGGCGGAACGGCGTGGGACTCCATCACCTTCGATCCTGAGCTGAATCTTGTCTACATCGGCACCGGCAATGGCTCGCCCTGGAATCGTCATCTTCGCAGTCCCGCAGGTGGCGACAACCTCTATCTCGCATCGATTGTTGCCCTGAATGCCGACACCGGAAAATACGTCTGGCATTACCAGGAAACGCCGGGCGATCACTGGGACTACACCTCGACCCAGCCGATGATCCTGGCGGACATCAATATCGATGGTGCGCCGAGGAAGGTCATCCTTCATGCGCCGAAGAACGGCTTCTTCTTCGTGATCGATCGCACCAACGGCAAGTTCATCTCCGCGAAGAACTTCGTCGATGTGAACTGGGCCACCGGGTATGACGCGAACGGCCGTCCGATTGAAGTGGCCGCAGCGCGCGATCCCGAAAAGGGGATGGACAGTATCCCCGGACCATATGGCGCGCATAACTGGCATCCGATGTCGTTCAATCCGATGACCGGTCTTGTGTATCTGCCGGCGCAGGGCGTGCCGCTCAACCTCACGCCGCAGAAGGGCTGGAAGCACAATGCCAATCAGCCCGGCGAGTTTGGCGGCAACACCGGCTGGAACACCGGCTTCGTGCTGAACGCGACGCCGCCCAAGAATCTGCCGTTCGGCCGGCTCATCGCATGGGATCCGGTCAAGCAGAAGGAGGCGTGGAAGCAGGAATACGTGGCGCCATGGAACGGCGGCACGCTGACCACCGCCGGCAACCTTGTTTTCCAGGGAACAGCCGACGGCCGCTTCATCGCCTACAATGCAACGAGTGGTGAGAAGCTCTGGGAATCGCCGACAGGCACCGGGGTCGTAGCGGCTGCCTCAACCTATATGATCGATGGCAAGCAATACGTGTCCATCGCGGTCGGGTGGGGCGGCGTGTTCGGAATCGCGGCACGCGCCACCGAGGCCGACAATCCCGGCACGGTCTATACCTTCGCGATTGGAGGCAAGGCGCCGCTGCCGCCCATCACGAAATACCAGATGGAGAACCTTGTCGAAGGCGTGAAATACAATCCGGCAGATGTCGGACCAGGAACGCTGCTGTATGTCAGCAGTTGTGTCACCTGTCACGGCGTTCCGGGCGTGGACAAGGGCGGCAACGTCAGGAATCTCGGCTATGTCGGCGCCGAGACCATCGCCAACCTGAAGAACTTCGTGTTCAAGGGACCGCACCTCGACAAGGGCATGCCCGACTTCACCGGCAAGCTGAGTGACGACGATGTGGTCAAGATCATCGCGTTCATTCAGGGCACCGCGGACGCCGTACGTCCTCCGAAGAAGTGAGTCGCTGGACGGTATAATGAGCGGGGAGCGGGCGGCTGACTGGCCGTCCGCTCCCTTTGCTTTTGCGGAATGATTTGCGTCGTTCGATTTCCAATTTTTCTTATATTTCAAATGGTTGTTGGGGTTACTTGAGGGTTTCTTGACGTCCACTCCGTCATGCTTAACGGTTTTTCAAACACAGTCCCGCCAGAGTCTTGGTGTTGATGGAGTTCATTAAAGCCGTCACCATTTGTTTCCGACTTCATCGCGCTCGGGCTTGCATGCGGATTGCCGTTTTTGTGTCTGTCGTTCTATCGCTGCTGGCCACGGTGCCGGCACGTGCGGACCTGCGCATCACGCGCGACCACGGCGGTTACGTCGAGGAATACAAGGCGAAGTACCAGCGCATCCGTGCTCGCGGCGAGCGCGTCATCATCGATGGCATTTGCAACTCGGCCTGCACGATGGTGTTCGGCATCGTGCCGATGAACAAGATCTGCGTCACGCCGCGCGCCAGCCTCGGCTTCCATCAGGCCTATTACGACAAGGCCTGGACGTTCGGCATCAAGGTCAACAGCAGCGAGGGGACATCGGATCTGATGTCGTATTACCCTCAGACGGTGAAGTCGTGGATCAGCCGCAACGGTGGCCTCACCAACGATATGAAGAAGATCAAGAACGGCACGGATCTCTGGCAAATTGTTGATCCGTGCCCGGAAGAGTTCTTCTGAGGATTTCCGCTGGTCGTCCCGGCGAATGCCGCAATTATCGCATCATTCTCCCGAAGCGGGGACCGAGCGTGTGCCACTTCAATTCCGATTCAATTTTCAAACAGCCACGCGAATTGGTTCTCGCGCATTGCGCGAGTTGAGCGTGTAGTCCTGCGCCCCTCACAGCGCGCGCGAGGCCTGCCTCGTTCGCGTCCTCAAAACGAGGGGCATGGAGCGCCGCGAGGCGCACCTTGTGTTCGTTTCGCTTCCGGCATCGCGTGCGAAGCGATGGTCTTCCGGAAGCGCATCGCCTTGCGGCGCTCCACTGCGGCGATTTTGGGCGAGGGGACCGTACTTCCGGGTGCGGACGGGGGAGGTACTCGACCCCTGATCCGGACGGCTTTCGCCGCCTTCGTCCGCTCCGCGTCCAGCCGCGAACGGCAGAGCCACGTAGTTGGCCCGGACGGTGACCCCAGCCTCCCGGACGCGTGTGTGCGAGACACGCGCGCAGGCGCCGCATCCTGCTCCGCTTCAAAGCGCCCTCGAGAAGCGCCCCTCACGAACAGGACGCAGCGAACTTAAGCGCGGTACGGAGCGCGGGGATACGTATCCCCATCACGAAATGTTGCAGGCTACGCTCGCTCATATGATCCGCCGTCATTCCGGGGCGCTCGCATTCTGCGAGCGAACCCGGAATCCATGGTCACTTTCAGGATTTCGCATCATGGATTCCGGGCCTGCGCCAAGCAGGCGCATCCCGGAATGACGAACGCAAAGCGGAAAATCGCGGCGTGCGAGGACGAGACACCCGCAGTGCCTCCGTTAGAACGTCACCACGCCTCTGATCGACTCTCCGCGCTTCATCAGATCGAACGCCTTGTTGATGTCGTTCAGCGGCATCACGTGCGTGATCATCGGATCGATCTGGATTTTCCCCTGCATGTACCAGTCGACGATCTTCGGCACGTCGGTGCGACCGCGGGCGCCGCCGAAGGCCGTGCCTTTCCACACCCGGCCGGTCACAAGCTGGAACGGACGCGTTGCGATTTCCGCTCCCGAGGGCGCGACGCCGATGACGATCGATTGACCCCAGCCGCGATGGCACGCCTCCAGCGCCTGGCGCATCACGGTGACGTTGCCTGTGCAGTCGAAGGTGTAGTCCGCGCCGCCGATCTGATCTTCCTTCGTCTTCGTCATGTTGACGAGATAGGGGACAAGGTCCTTGCCGACTTCCGTCGGGTTGACGAAATGAGTCATGCCGAAGCGTTCGCCCCAGGCTTTGCGGTCGTTGTTGATGTCGACGCCGATGATCATGTCGGCACCGGCGAGCCGCAGGCCTTGCAGCACATTCAGTCCGATGCCGCCGAGGCCGAACACGATGGCCTTCGCGCCTTGCTCAACCTTCGCGGTATTGATCACCGCACCGATGCCGGTGGTGACGCCGCAGCCGATGTAACAGACCTTGTCGAACGGCGCGTCCTCGCGGATCTTCGCCACGGCGATCTCCGGCAGCACGGTGTAGTTCGCGAACGTCGAGGTGCCCATGTAGTGATGGATCGGCTTGCCGCCCAGCGAGAAGCGGGATGTGCCGTCCGGCATCAGGCCTTGTCCCTGCGTGGCGCGGATCGCGGTGCAGAGATTGGTCTTCCGCGAAAGACAGGACGGACATTGGCGGCATTCCGGCGTGTACAGCGGAATGACGTGGTCGCCTTTCTTGACGCTGGTGACGCCGCGACCGACGTCGACAACAACGCCTGCGCCCTCATGGCCGAGAATAGCGGGGAAGAGGCCTTCCGGATCGGCGCCTGACAGCGTGAATTCATCAGTGTGACATACGCCCGTCGCCTTGACCTCGACCATAACCTCGCCCTCGCGGGGGCCTTCGAGCTGAACGGTTGTGATCTCGAGCGGTTGACCGGCAGCGGTGGCGACGGCGGCGCGAACATCCATGAACTGAATCCTTCTTGTAGCTTGCGGCTGTGTCGGTCTGCGTTTTTTGAACGCATGACCCGGCACATTTGATGATTGCCCGACACCATAGGATCGGGCAAGCAGTTGCGCAAATGAGCCAATCGCCGCCCCAGCACACATTCGAATCGATTGCCTCGCGCGCCGCGCCGGCGATCTTCGTCCTGCTGTGGAGCACTGGATTTATCGGCACAAAATACGTGCTGGCCGGCGCGGAGCCGCTGACCTATCTCACAGTGCGGATGGCGCTGGTGGCGCTGCTGATGGGCGTGATCGCAACGATCTGGCGCCCGAAATGGCCGGATCGCGCGGGCGTCATTCACAGTGCGATTGCAGGGCTTCTTGTCCATGGCTTCTATCTCGGCGGGACTGCGGTCGCGATCTTCCACTCCGTGCCTGCGGGGCTGTCTGCGCTCATTCCGGGACTGCAGCCGATCCTGACATCCACACTCGCAAATCGCTGGCTCGGTGAGCGAGTCACGCCGCTGCAGTGGCTCGGGCTCTTGATGGGTCTCGCCGGGACGCTGATCGTCCTGCATGGGCGTTCACTCTCGGGAGAGGCGGGCTGGGGCTGGTTGGGCACGTGCGTTGCGCTCGTCAGCATCACGCTCGGCACGCTTTACCAGAAGCGCTACTGCACCCATATCGACTGGCGGACCGGGAATTTCATTCAGTTCGTCGCGGCGGGGCTGCTGTTTGCGCTCGGTGCATGGTTGTTCGAGACGCGTGTGATCGTCTGGAATCGCGAGTTTGTGCTCGGCCTCGCCTGGCTTGTCATCGCGCTTTCGATCGGGTCGATCGGGTTGCTCTACTGGCTGATCCGGCATTCGGCCGCGACACGTGTGGCGAGTCTCTTCTATCTGGTGCCCGGCGTCACCGCGATCATGGCGTACGTGCTGTTCGACGAGCGGCTTGATGTGATCTCGATCGCCGGCATGGTGATCTGCGCCGCGGCTGTGCTGCTGGTCAATCGCCCGATGAAGACGGACGTCTCGCCGGGCAGCTAGTCGCGCGTTTTTGCGTAAGCCGCGAGCGCCCGCGCGCGTGCAGCCCTGTGGTCGACGATCGGCTCCGGATAGGTTTTTCCCAGCGTCACGCCGGCTGCGGCCAATTCCATCGGCGTGGCTTCCCACGGCTGATGGATCAGTTTGGCCGGAAGGCGCGCCAGCTCCGGCACCCACTTCGAGACGTAACTGCCGTCGGGATCGAACTTCTCGCCTTGCAGGATCGGATTGAAAACGCGGAAGTAGGGCGCGGCATCGGCGCCCGAGCCGGCAACCCACTGCCAACTCGCCGGGTTGCTGCCGGGATCGGCATCGACCAGCGTGTCCCAGAACCATTTTTCGCCGTCGCGCCAGTCGATCAGCAGATGCTTCACAAGGAACGATGCGACCACCATGCGCACGCGGTTGTGCATGATGCCGGTGTGCCAGAGCTCGCGCATGCCGGCATCGACGATGGGATAGCCGGTGAGACCGCGCTGCCAGGCGCGCAACGCCTTGCGATCGTTGCGCCATGGGAAGGCGTCGAACGAGGGCTGGAGATTTTTCTCGGCCAGTTGCGGAAGATCGAACAGCAGATGGCGCGAGAACTCGCGCCAGCCAAGCTCGCTCAGGAACTTGGCGACGTCATTGGCGATAGCTGGCTTCCGTGCGGCGGCGAAATTGGCGGCGTGCCAGACTTGTCGCGGACTGATTTCGCCGAAGCGGAGATGTGGCGACAGCTTCGAGGTGCCGTCGCGGTCCGGACGGTCACGCAGCGTTGCGTAGTCCCCGATGCCGTGATCGAGGAAACCCTTCAGCCGCTCCTGTGCCGCTGCTTCACCCGGCGTCCATGTCTCGCGCAATCCCGCCGCCCAGTCGGGCCGGGTTGGCTCGAGGTTCCAGGAGGCGAGGTCGTCGGTGGCGACCTTCGGACCAGCTTTCAATTTTTTTGGCGTAGGCAAGGGCTGCGACGGGTCGCCGAGGCTCAGGACGCGTTTCCAGAATGGCGTGAATACGCGCAGGCCACGGCCTTCCTTGTTACGCAGGTTTGAGGGCCTCACCAGCAGGTCGCCCGGAAAGCCGTGCGATTCCACGCCAATACGGTCGAGGGCCGCGGTGACTGCCCGCTCGGCTGCGGCCTGTCCTGGGACATCGCTCTCGATCCAGTGGACCGCGGCGGCACGGGCCTCCTGTGCAAGGCCTGCAATGACCTCCGTGGCAGGACCCCGGCGCAGGATCAGTGACTGGCCACGCGCGACAAGGCTTCCGTGCAGGCTCCGCAGCGACTGGGCGAGCCACCATCGCGACGCACTGCCGATCGGCCGTTCGTGCGGGTGTTTGCCGTCCTCGTCCAGGACATAGAGGCAAAGGAGCGGCGCGCCGGTCTCTGCGGCCGCGTGCAGCGCCGGATGGTCGGAAAGCCGCAGGTCGTCACGGAACCAGACGATCAGGGGGGAGGCCGAGGAACCCGTCATTGCACTGGCGATCCTGACTGCCGCAGCCTGATGCGGCCGCCTGGCGAACTGTTAAGGGGACGGTAAACATAAACTGTCAAAATCAATCGATTTTTCATCGGAATACATTTTCTGGGGACGACACGATGGCACTCGGCTTGGGGAAGAATTCCTTCGGTTTCCTGAAGTTCAAACTCGGGACAAAGGCCACGATCTGCGCGGCGATGCTGATCGCGGCAACCACCTCGATGGTGGTGGGCGCAGCCTACTGGTCGCTGAGCACGGAGTTCGAGGCAAGGGGCAAATCTGACATCGAAACCAGTCTTCGAACGCTGGCTCTGGCATTCGCCGAGACCTATGGCGACGCCAGGATCACCATCAAGGACGGCATTGTCAGCCGCGCCGAAATCCCGGCGATGCCTGAGTTCAAGGATCACCAGACCGTGGACCGGGCGACGTCCTATGTGGGCGGCAACGCAACTCTTTTTGTCTATGACGAAGCGACCCGGCAGTTCGTTCGCCGGACCACCAACGTCAAGAAGGAAAACGGCGACCGAGCCGTCGGGACCCAGTTGGCGCCGGATCATCCCGCGCAGCCGGTTATCCGGAGCGGGCAGGCCTATAAGGGACCCGCTGTGCTGTTCGGCAAGAGTTTCATGACCGCCTATCAGCCGGTGTTCGACCCGGCAGGGAAAATCATCGGAATTCTCTACGTCGGAATTCCGACGGCGCCGCTCGATGCCATGCTTCTTCACGCCATGCAGATGATGACCGCCGCCGCAATCGTGGGAGCGTTGCTGGTTCTCGGTCTGACGATGCTGATCGTGCGCAGCGTGACAAAGCCACTGCGCTCCGTCACCGATACGCTCACGTCGCTGGCAGAGGGCAAGCCCGATGTGACGATCAATCATGTCGATCGTTATGACGAAATCGGCTCCATCGCCCGGACCATTGGCGTGTTCAAGAACAATTCGCTCGAGCGACGCCGGCTCGAGGCGGAGCGGAAGACTGCCGAGGCGGAGTCGGCCCAGCGACGCAAGGCGGAACTGCAAAGCTTTGTGGATGAATTCCAGTCAAACGTCGGCGGCATCATCGACAAGGTGCTGCATTCGTCCGGTGAATTCGAGAGTGCTGCACGCAATCTCATGGAGACCGCGCGCAGCACGGCGCATCTGTCAAAGGCCTCCGCTAATGCCTCGACACAGGCATCCGAGCATGTGCGCAACGCAGCCGCTGCATCGGAGGAACTGACAAGCTCCATTGCCGAAATCAGCCGCCGGGTTCAGGAGTCAAACGGCATTGCCGCCAGCGCCGTTCAACAGGCGGTCGCCACCGATGCGCGGATGGCCGATCTGTCGAAGGCGGGCGATCGCATCGGCGATGTCGTAAAGCTGATCACATCAATTGCGGAGCAGACCAACCTTCTGGCGCTCAACGCGACCATCGAGGCTGCGCGGGCAGGCGAGGCCGGACGCGGTTTCGCCGTGGTGGCGCAGGAGGTCAAAAACCTGGCCGGCCAGACCGCGAAGGCGACCGACGAGATCAGCAGCCACATCGTCAACATGCAGTCCGCCACCCGTGAATCGGTCGCCGCGATCAAGGCCATCGGACAGACCATCGAACAGATCAACGACATCGCGACATCGATTGCTGCCGCGGTCGAGCAGCAGGGGGCGGCGACGGAGGAAATCGCCAAAAGCGTTCAGGCTGCCGCGAGCGTTACGACTGAAGTCGCCGCCAACGTCGGCGACGTTGCCAGCGGTGCGAACCGGACCGGCGAAACCTCAGACGAGATATTCAAGTCGGCGCAGGTGCTGAGCGGCGAAAGCCTGCACCTTCAGGCCGAGGTCGGGCGCTTCCTTGATGGCGTCAGGGCGGCGTGACGGTTTTCTGTGCTGGAACCTTGCCTGAGTGCAACCGGAACGGCAGTGATGCGTACCTACTGCGGGTCTGGATAGCTCGGGAGGTTCATTTGAAGCGAAATGTCATTCTTTATCTGGCGACACTGCTGGTCATTGTCCCGATCGATTTTCTGTTTCTCGGACTTGTCGCAAAAGGTTTTTTCACCTCGCAGGTCGGCGAGATGCTGGGCACGATCCGCATCGCGCCGGCGATCCTGTTCTATCTGCTCTATGCGGCGGGCATCCTGATCTTTGTCAGTGCAGGTCCTGACGCGACGTGGCAGTCGACGCTTCTCTACGGCGCACTGTTCGGTTTCTTCTGCTACGCGACGTTTGAACTGACATCGCTGTCGCTGCTGAAACACTGGACCTGGCCGGTGGCGATCGTTGATATCGCATGGGGCTCCTTCGTGACGGCGGTGTCCTCCACGCTGGGGCTGTTCGTCGCGAACTGGCTGACCCCGCGGATTTGACGGCGGCAATAAAAAAGGGACGCAACGCGTCCCTTTTTCTTCTCGGTGTCCGCCGGGTTACCTCGGCTGCGGAACGATCCGGATATAGGGCTTCGGCGATTTCCAGCCGCCCGGATAGATCGTCTTGGCTTCTTCGTCGCTGACCGAGCCCGCGATGATGACATCCTCGCCCTGTTTCCAGTCGGCGGGGGTGGCAACGCGATGCTTGGCCGTCAGTTGCAGCGAGTCGATCACGCGCAGGATCTCGTCGAAGTTGCGCCCGGTGGTCATCGGATAGACCAGCACCAGCTTCACTTTCTTGTCGGGTCCGATGATGAACACTGTCCGCACCGTCGCGTTGTCGGCTGCAGTGCGGCCATCCGCGCCGCCGGTCGTATCGGCCGGCAGCATGTTGTAGAGCTTCGCGACCTTGAGTTCGGTGTCGCCGATCATGGGATAGTTCGGCGCGTATCCCTGCGTCTCCTTGATGTCCTCGCCCCACTTCTCGTGCCGGTCGACCGGATCGACGCTGATGCCCATCAGTTTGACGCCGCGCTTGTCGAATTCCGGTTTCAGCCGCGCCAGCGTTCCGAGTTCGGTGGTGCAGACGGGAGTGAAGTCCTTGGGGTGCGAGAACAGCAGGGCCCAGCTATCGCCGATCCAGTCGTGAAATTTGATGCGTCCCTCGGTGGTATCAGCATCGAAATCGGGCGCCACCGCGCCAATCTGGATTGTCATGGTTTTGGCCTCACGTACTTGGAGTTGCGAGGAAAATCTCGCTGCGGTGATATATCGGCATATGCTCCAAAACGAAACCGGGTCGTGAAAAGGGCAACGTCTTTCTCTCGAAGGACGTCTCTTCGGAAAATCCGTTCTGCCGCAAGCTGGATTAATGAAAATTCATAATTGTCCGGTGCGCGCTCACTTTTTCGCTATGCCCCGAATTTGACTTTGATGCGCCGCAACGCCGCCGGTTCCGGCTGGCATTGCATGAACCATGCGGACGGTCAGTGCGACCAATCCGCAACCATAAAGGAAAGAAGCGCGCTCCGAATCGCTTCATTAACGCTTCGTTTACATCCGCATGAAAATGCTGCGGGACACAAAAAGAGAATAGTAACATGACGTCCGCCTCGATCATCTCCAACGCTCCGCTTTCCGAACTGATCCGGAAAATCGAAACCAGCTCCGTTGCCGACCGCGATGTGTCCGCTTACGCGCTCGCTTTCGTCCGCGATGGGGTCATCACCGGTGAGGGGCCAACGACCACAGGCCGCGTGCATTTCTCGCGGGCGCTGGATGCCGACGATGCAGCCTGGTGCGCGCGCATTCTCAACGCCGCGGCGAACACCAACGAGCCCATCAGCCGCGCCGAGGCTGAAACCCTTTTCGAGATCAACAAGGCCGCGACCGAGCGCAGCGACGACGGCCGGTTCGACGATCTTTTCACCAAGGCAATCGTTCATCACGCGGCAGCCGCTTCCGGCCTGCCGGTGCCGCCTCGCTCCGTTGCGCTGTCTCCCGAAACTTCGATCGAGAGCTGGGCGCCCACCACGGCGGTCGGCGTCAATACCGAAGTGCTCGAGTGGATCGCCGGCCAGATGCGCGGCACCCGCCGCAACAACCGCGCACTCGCGGTGCTGGTCGCGAGCCTGATCGGCGCGGCGACCATGCCGCTTGCACATACGCTGCCGAACTTCCTCGACCTTGGAATGTAAGGCGAGCGGTTCGCGAAACAGGACGAGCAGGCGTTATTTCACGCCTGCCGTCGTGGCCATCTCCGGAAGGCCAACCGTTTTTCCCGGAAATCCCGCCACATCGAAGTAGTGCTGCTGCTGGACGCGCTGGAATTTCAGCACGGTTCTCAGGCCGTTGGCCGCCGGCTTGCCGGAGATAGTGGTGGCGAACGATTTCGGCGTCAGGCCATTCGGCATCGCTTCCGTTATCACACGGCCCATCAGTACGCCCTTTGGCTTGCGCTTCAGGCCGAGAAGGTGCGCGGCGGTGATGCCGACGTCGGCATTGCTCACGGGCAGTTCACTGGCAAAACCGGTTTTGAAATCAGGACCAATTGCCGCCATGAAATTCATGGTGTCGCCCCGGCTGAAACTGCCGTGCATGCCTTGACCCTGCCGGAGCACGGTGTCGGCGATCTCGACAGAACACAGCGTCGGTTCATCGCAATCCGTGGAGTAGGAACGGAAGTTCACGACGATTGCCGGGTGCGGCGTCACCGCCTTGCCCCTTAGGCTGAGAGTCGACAGCGGCAGCGTGCCGGGAAATTTCCCGAGTTTGTCTTCGACGAAAATGCCGCTGACATAGTCCTGCTCCAGCAGCGCCTGCACGGTGCGGCCTGCAAGCTTCTTGTCGCCCTTCGGCAGATAGATCAGATCGGAGCCGCCGTTGGTTGCGACCACGAGGTCCGGCTTCAGCGGGTCTTTGCCCAGCAGACCGTTGCCGGCCTTGGGATAGGCGTTGGCACCAATCTGCTTGTTGCTGTCGTTGGGATCGAACAGCGGCAGGTTCAGCGTTTTTGCAAGATCGAGTGCGAGGAAACCGAGTGGCAGAAAGCCCGGCGGTGTATCAGGATAGGTGTTCTTCACCGTCGGACTGGTCTTGCTCTCCTTCGAGATCGTCGAGAAGCCGTGATCCGCTGAAACGATGATGTTGGTGCTGGCGGAGAGCCCGAGATCGTCCAGCGCCCTGCGCAGTTGCGCGAGATTGTTGTCGGCGTTCCTGATCGCCGCGAGCGAGGAGGGGCCATTGATGCCGGGCGTCACGCTGTTGAGGCTGTCGCCCTGATTGTGCTGGGTGCCGTCCGGATCGCGCGACCAAAACACCAGCACGAAAGGCTTGTTGCGCGCCTTGAACATCGGCAGCACGACCTTGCTGGCGACGTCGGCGAGATATTCCTGCTGCTTGATGTTGGCGACGACCGTTCCGGGCGTCTTGGCGTCACCGGCTTTCCCGTTATCGCCGCGGCCAGGTGTCGCGAGGGGAAGGTTTGCGGCGGTCAGGGCGGCCTTCATTTCATCGGACAGCGGAATCCCGATCGGCTTGCCGTCTTTTTCGACCGCGCCGGTCTGATCATCGATCGTGATCGTCTTGGTTCCGGTCCGTTCGGTGTGATCGAACAGGAATGTCGGGCCAACCTTGCCGATGGCGGCGGTGCTGAACCCCGCGTCTCGCGCGGCTTTCAGCAGGGTTTCCTCGTTGAGATAGTCGCCGTTGAAGTCCTTATCGACCTCACCCAAAATCTGGTCATGCTCGATGAACGGCACCACCGTGCCCAATTGGCTCGGAACCGACTGCACGGGATGGCCGGTATAGATCGAGTTGCTGAAGGTGCCGGTGTCGCCGAGATAGTGCCCGGTCGACATCCCGGACGCATTGGCCATGGTGAAGGTCGGGAACAGGGAGTGGGAGTTCTTGAAATTCACGCCCTTGTCGCGCACGGCGGCCATCGCAGGCGCCAGTTCGGGGGTGACCTTAAGCGCGCGGAGCCCATCTGGCACGAACAAAATCAGGTTGCGGGGCTGGCTGTTTTGAGCGAAAGCCATAGCCGATGACAACGCCAAAAAACCGAAGGAAATGAAAGAAATGGTGCGGCGCATGGGAGACTCGCTTTGGCTGGATATGCGGTCAATGCAGGTGTGCGGAGCGGTAGCTTGGTGTAGTTAGGCCCCGCGACAGAATTGTTACAACCAGCCAAGCATGCAAAATAGCGGTTGAAAGCTATTCCGGCCGAATTCCGCCCTTAAGGTCCAAATCACCTCATGTTCAAGAAGATACTGATCGCCAATCGCGGCGAAATCGCCTGCCGGGTCATCAAAACCGCGCGCCGTATGGGCATCAAGACGGTCGCCGTCTATTCCGAGGCCGACCGCGATGCGCTCCATGTCGAGATGGCGGATGAGGCCGTCTTCATCGGGCCGCCGCAGGCCGCCGAGAGCTATCTCGTGATGGAGAAGATCGTCGAGGCCTGCCGCCAGACCGGCGCCGAGGCGGTGCATCCGGGCTACGGCTTCCTGTCCGAACGTGAGGCCTTCCCGCGCGCCCTTGCGGCGGCAGGGATCGTTTTCATCGGCCCCAATCCGGGGGCGATCGCCGCGATGGGCGACAAGATCGAATCCAAGAAGGCCGCGGCCAAGGCCAAGGTTTCCACCGTGCCGGGTTATCTCGGCGTGATCGAAGACAGCGCGCATGCAGCCAAGATTGCCGACGAGATCGGCTATCCGGTGATGATCAAGGCATCAGCCGGCGGCGGCGGCAAGGGCATGCGCATCGCGCACTCGAAGTCTGAAGTCGAGGAAGGCTTCAACCTCGCCAAGGCCGAAGCGAAAGCATCGTTCGGCGACGACCGCGTTTTCGTCGAAAAGTTCATCGTCGATCCGCGCCACATTGAAATTCAGGTGCTCGGCGACAAGCATGGCAACGTGATCTATCTCGGCGAGCGCGAATGCTCGATCCAGCGCCGCAACCAGAAGGTCATCGAAGAGGCACCGTCGCCGCTGCTCGACGAAGCCACGCGCCGCAAGATGGGCGAGCAGGCCGTCGCGCTGGCCAAGGCCGTGAACTACGATTCCGCCGGCACGGTGGAGTTCGTGGCGGGCCAGGACAAGAGCTTCTACTTCCTCGAAATGAACACCCGTCTTCAGGTCGAGCATCCGGTGACCGAACTCATCACCGGTGTCGACCTTGTGGAGCAGATGATCCGCGTCGCGGCCGGCGAGAAACTCGCGCTGACGCAGAAGGACGTCACGCTGACGGGGTGGGCCGTCGAGTCGCGCGTCTACGCCGAGGATCCGTTCCGGAATTTCCTGCCGTCGATCGGCCGCCTGGTGAAGTATCGCCCGCCCGCGGAGAGCAAGGTGGACGATATCACCGTGCGCAACGACACCGGCGTGCAGGAAGGCGGCGAGATTTCGATCTATTACGATCCGATGATCGCCAAGCTGGTGACCCATGCGTCATCGCGCGCTGCCGCCATCGAGGCGCAATCGCGGGCGCTGGATTCGTTCTATATCGACGGCATCCGTCACAACATTCCGTTCCTGTCGGCGCTGATGAATCATCCGCGCTGGCGCGAGGGCAATCTTTCGACGGGCTTCATCAATGAAGAATTTCCGAAAGGCTTTGGCCCGCGCGCACCGGAAGGCGAAACCGCAAACCGGATCGCGGCGGTAGCTGCCGCCGTCGATCATATTCTGGGCGAGCGCAAGCGCCAGATTTCCGGCCAGTTGAACGGCCGCGCCGTGTCGCGTGAGCGTCGCCGCGCGGTGTGGCTCGACCGGAACGAAGTGCAGCTCGAAGTCGCGCGGGACGGTGAGGGCATCGCGGTGCGTCTCGTCGGCGCCGACGGCGCGCTCGGGCAGCCGGCCACGCTGCTCTCGAACTGGAAGCCGGGCGATCCGGTCTGGCAGGGTACCATCGCGGGACACCCCGTCGCTGTGCAGGTGAGGCCGATGCCGAATGGCTTCCGGCTGGCCTATCAGGGCTGCGAACTGCCCGTGCAGGTCTTCACCGAAACCGAGGCTGCGGCAGCACGTCTGATGCCGGTGAGCTCAGCCGCCGATACCGGCAAGAAGGTGCTGTGCCCGATGCCGGGTCTCGTGATCTCGATCGCCGTGACCGAAGGTCAGGACGTGAAGGCCGGCGAGACCCTTGCGGTCATCGAGGCGATGAAGATGCAGAACGTCCTGCGCGCCGAGCGCGACGGCGTTGTGAAGAAAATCGCCGCCACCCCGGGCGCGACACTGGCTGTCGATGCACTGATCCTCGAATTTGCTTGAGGGTGAAATGGTCCCACAGGAGAAGCGCGAAGCATTCCGTGCCATCCTGTCGGGCCGTGACGTGGTTCGCCCCGGTTCGGTCTACGATCCGATCTCGGCGCGCATCGCCGAGGATGTCGGGTTCGAGCTTGGGCTGCTCGGCGGATCCGCCGCGTCGCTGACCATTCTGGGCGATCCGGACCTGCTGCTGATCACGTTGTCCGAGCTTGCCGAGCAGGTGCGCCGCATTTGCCGCGCCGGAAAAATCCCCGTGCTAGTCGACGCCGATCATGGCTACGGCAACGCGCTCAATGTCCGTCGCACCGTTCAGGAGCTTGAAGCTGCCGGCGCTGCGGGTCTCACCATCGAGGACACGCTGCTGCCGCAGGCTTATGGGCAGGCCAAGCCGCAGGTGATCTCGATCGAGGAAGGTGTCGGCAAGATGAAGGCTGCGCTCGACGGGCGCTCCGATCTGTCGCTCGTCATCGTCGGCCGCACCGGCGCAGCGTCGATCACCAATATCGACGATACGGTCGCGCGCGCGAGGGCCTATGAAGCGACCGGTGTCGATGCGCTGTTCTTCACCGGCCTCAAAACCCGCGCCGAATTGCAGGCCATCGCCGCTGCGACGAAACTGCCGATCATCATGGGCAGCGCCGATGGCGAGCTTGCCGACATGGCGTTTCTTGCCAGTCAGCGCGTAAAAGTCGCCAATCAGGGACATCAGCCGATTGCTGCCGCAACGCAGGCTGTTTACGAAACGCAAAAGGCGTTGCGTGATGGCGTTGCACCGAAGGACTTGAAGGGATTGCCGTCGGCGGAGCTGACCAACCGCGTGATGCGCGGTGCGGACGTGAAGATACGCAACGACGAATTCCTCGGACTTAAGAAATAAATCCGCGAGGCCGGTTCGATGAGCGACGTCATTCGCCACATCATCGTGCGAGGGAAGGTGCAGGGCGTCGGATACCGCGCCTGGATCGAGGGCGAGGCAGTGGCTCGGGGACTCGCCGGATGGGCGCGCAACCGCAAGGACGGCACGGTGGAAGCGGTGCTGTCCGGTTCCGAATCCGGTGTGGCAGCATTGATCGAAAAATGCCGGCACGGTCCCGGCATGGCGCGCGTGACGGCCATCGACAATGAACCGGCCGGCGACGACATGTTGAAACTGCGCACGTCCGGCGAACGCTTCTCCGTGCTGCCGACGATCTAGGCCGCAGCGAGAGTTACCTTGCCGCAGCTTCCTTGCGGAAGGTCGCGGCCAGAATACGCAGCGCGGCCCGTTTCGATGCGTCGCTGACTCGGGAATAGAGCATCACCTTCGATGCGCTCAGCCGAGGTAATCCGAGTGCCGGTCCGACATCGATCATTCCCGCTGGTGCGATCCGTTTCGCCAGCGGCGCGACAGCAAGGCCCGCCGCCGCTGCGGCAACGACGGCGCTCACACCGCCGCCGATGAAGGCCTCGGTCCATTTCACCTTTGCCTTGTCGAGCGCCCGCGTTGCGCTGGCGCGAACGCCGCACGGCGCTGCCAATGCCGCGACGCGCAGCGTTTCGCCCCTGGCCCAGTGAAATCCGGGCGAGGCGAACCAGCCAAAGTCATCGATGCAAAGTGTTTCCCCGCCGCGCCGGCTGCCTTCCTGACGCACGACGACCGCATCGAGATCGCCGCCGTCGAACGCATCCAGCAACGTCCGTGAGAAATCGATGGTGACCGCCAGCGTTAGCGACGACGATGCGGCGTGCAGTTTTTCAAGAATGGGCACGAGTTCGGGACCGGCGGCATGATCGCTGATGCCGAGAGTCAATTGCTGGCTCACCGGAACAGATCCCGAGACCGCGCGATCATGGGCAGCCATCAGCACGCGCGCGTTGTCCTGAAAGGCCGCGCCGTCGGCGGTCAACCTGACAGCGCGGGGAGAGCGCTCGACCAGCCGCTTTCCGAGCGTGGCTTCAAGGCGCTGGAGTTTCATGCTGACGGCCGCCTGCGTCGTGCCGAGGGCCTCGGCGGCGCGGGTGAAGCTTTGAAGTTCCGCTACCAGCAGAAAGGCCTGAACGGTGGGAATATCGAGGGTATTCATTTCATTATCACATATCGTTATGATTGATATATCAAATCATAAGATACCAATATGATGAGGCCTGGTCTACCTTCTCTTCATGCGCTGCGGCGCAGTCAATTCAGGAGAAAGTCCATGCCCCTCATCACAGTCCAGTACACCTCACAACGGAATGCTCCCTCGCTGAAGGCCGATATCGCGGCCGCTGTCACCAAGCTGTCGGCTGACATTCTGCACAAGGATCCCAAGGTCACCGCCGTAATCGTGCAGTCCGTCGATCCCGCCGACTGGTTCGCAGGCGGACGATCGCTGGCGGAGCAGAAGCTGGCCAGCGTCTGGGTCGATATTCACATCTCGGACGGGACTAACAGCAAGGACGAAAAGGCTGATTTTATCGCCGAGACGTTCAAGCGGATGGATGACCTGCTGGGACCGCTGCACAATGAGAGCTACATTTACGTCCATGATGCGCGCGCGGATGCTTACGGGTTTGGCGGCCTGACGCAGGAGCGCCGCTATATCGCCGGCAAGCTGGCGGCCGCGCCACGCAGCGCCGCGGCTTGAGATCAGATCAGGCGCCTTCGAGGATTGCAGGATTATCCTCGAAGGCCTGTATCCGCCTCAGAGGCTTTGATCGAGGCTGATGTGCGGGGTCGTCTTTAGAATGCTGTTCCGTTGCGCAAGGGCCAGATCGTAGTCCGGCTTCAGAGCAATGGCGGAGTTGAAGCTTGTGAGGGCTTCCTGATGCCGCCCGAGTTGCTGGAGGGCGAGGCCGCGATTGTAATGGAGCATTGCGATGTGCGGCTGAAGGCCGATCGCGAGCCTGAGCTGTTGCTCCGCAGCTTCAAACCTGTGTTGCTGGAGTAGCGCGACGCCGAGGAGATATGTCGCGTCGACGTGCTTCGGTTCAGCTTGCAGGATGGCCCGGTACATTTTCTCCGCTTCCGCGATCTGCCCGCGTTGATGAAAGCCTTTGGCCGCGTTGAGATTTGCCGGCACCGCGCGCCGCCGCTCGGCGTCGAGATTTTTCAGCAATTGAGCCGCGTCGGAATGATTGGGATCGGCATCCAGAATCTGGCGGCAGGCTTGGGCGGCTTCCTCAAGGCTGCCTTCCTTTTTCATGCGTAATGCGCGATCGAACACCACCGGTAAGGTCAGGGGCTCAAGCGCTCCGCGAGGGTTGCGCTGGTCACGCGTGCTCACGCGCAGACATTCGACCCGCCGATCGATGCCGCCGAAATCATACTTGTAGGGAAAGTCACCGGTCTGAAGGTCGTAGACGGCGAAACCGTTCTCGATGCCCCAGCGGACGCATTGCAGGTGAAGCACGAAGCCGGGAGGAGGGCGTTTGACGTTAAGGTCGCGTCCATTCAGCAGGCTGATCAGCGAGCGGTTTTTCCAGTCGATGAGGCTGGCCTGAATGCCGATCCGGTTTTCTCCCTGCCAGAGAATCGGCAGGTACAGCGCATTGTCCGCGAAGCAGGACCGCAGCATGTTGCGGAAATTATTCATCATGCCGTAGGGCAGCCGCGGATGGTACCGCGCGGCGAGCTTGGCAGCCCATTGCAGTTCCCAGAATTTCAGAAGCGCCTCGATATCGTCTTCAATCGTTTCCGGCGTGGGGGTGGTGATCCTGTATTCGCTGTCTTCAGCCTGCCGCAAGGCGGCGCGCGCATTCCGCCGCGCCTTCGCATCGAGCCTCTCGTAGAGGAAGGCATCCCAGGTACCGGGCAAATTCACATAGACATAGATGTCGTGATCGATGCCGTCGCCGTCGTCGGGGCGCTGGATCTTGTCGGTGATGAAATCGGATGATGGAAACTCGTCCAGGAAGAGCTTGAGGCGCTCCGGCGAGGCGAAGATGTTTTCAAGGTGAAGTCGCGCCCAGTTCAGCCGCTTGGCGTGGCTGGCGAAGGCGAGAATTGTCTGTTGCGCGAATTTGGGATCGCAAATGAAGCCGGTATAGCCGGCGAAGTATCCGCCGCCGGTGCGCAGTTCGTTGTGGAATTTACCGTCCCGGCCCTGTTCGGTCCGCAATTGCAGCGGGAAGAAGCCGGCATAGTCCGAGGAATTGGCGTTCTCTTTTGCAGCCAGAACGATCCACTGACAGCCGAGCTTTTCAAACCACCCCGCAATCCATGTCCAGGACATGTAGAACTGCGCTTCGGGGTCCGCTTGATACACAGCCTCCCAATTGCTCCGAACGCGGAGCAACGTGTCCCTGGTTCTGATCACATCCACATGCATGGCTTTGACCTTTGCTCCTGAGAGCGCTGGCGCACGAATGAGAAGTGTCTGCAGGCGAAGGCTGTTCTGGCTGTATGTCCTTGCTCAAAAACTGAGATTGGCCCGATTACGCCATGGAAGGGCGGCTATTGGCAAGGCTGTTTCCGGTGGCCTCAGGCGCCAAAGACGTCCTTGAAGGCCTGCCTCAGGGCCACGTCCACGTCTGTCATCGCCACCGGCAGGCCCAGGTCGACAAGGCTGGTGACGCCGTAGCGCGGGTCTTCGACCCCGCAGGGGACGATGCCCGAGAAGTGCGTGAGGTCCGGCTCGACGTTGATCGAGATGCCATGCAGGGAAACCCAGCGCTTCAGGCGCACGCCGATCGCGGCGATCTTGTCCTCATGCGAGGGGCCTTTCTCGGGCCGCGCCACCCAGACGCCGACCCGGTCCTCGCGCCGTTCGCCGCGCACATTGAAGGCGGCGAGGGTGCGAATCGTGAATTGCTCGAGACTGGCGACATAGGCGCGAACGTCGGGCCGGCGGCGTTTCAGGTCGAGCATCAGATAGACCACCCGCTGGCCGGGGCCGTGGTAGGTGAACTGTCCGCCGCGCCCGGTCGCAAACACGGGGAAGCGCGCATCGAGCAGATCGACGGCCTTTGCGCTGGTGCCCGAGGTGTAAAGCGGGGGGTGTTCCAGCAGCCAGACCAGCTCGGGCGCATTCCCGGCGGCGATGTCCGCAGCGCGCTTTTCCATGGTCTCGACAGCGTCCTGGTAGGCCACTGGCGAATCCGCCACCCGCCACTCGGCGGGCGGGCCGGAGCGGGGGAAAAACGACGTCAAAGCAAGGTCTTCGCGGCGCTCCTGGAGCATATTAACCATTGAGTAACCATAATCGTGCTGATCTGCGTCCATCATTCATGTGTGGGTGTCAAATCAAAGTGGCAACTCTCGATAACGTCTCGGTCGATCTGATGGTGGTTCTGGGGACCACCTCGATGCCTGTCCATCAGGTGATGCGGCTCAGCCGCGGCGCGATCATCGAGCTCGATGCGACCGAGCAGGACGAGGTCAAGGTGCTCGCCAACAACCTGCCCATTGCCAGCGGTGTCGTGGTCGTCAACCGCAACCGCATCGCGGTCGAAGTCAAGCAAATGTTGCCCCGGACGCCGGATCACAGATAGTCGGGAAAAGCCTTGCCGAACCATCGGCCTAGGCCTTGTCCCCCCAATCCTGATTTGTTACACGGGCGCCGTTGATCCGCGCCGGGTGCGAATCCGGGGCCGATCTTTTAGCGCTCGTGGCGGAATTGGTAGACGCGCTGCCTTGAGGTGGCAGTCCGTAACAGGGTGGGGGTTCGAGTCCCTCCGAGCGCACCACCTCATAGCCAAGCCGTTGAAATAGCTGATCTTGCTGGCCCAGCGGCCTCGCGAGCGCGCGGTTCGGGTTTGCATGCGGTCGACGGCCCTGTGAGTTCCCCCGTGGCGGGCGCTCGCATTCGCACCCTATGCGACCACGTCCTAAACCCGCGGACCTATTCGGCTGATTTCTTCAGGTCTTCAAGATCGGGATCTCTGTCAGGGTCCTGGTCAGGATGGTCCCAAGGCTCATCCAAAATCTCTTCAGGCTCGTCCTGCTTCGCCTTTTGCCGGCTTCTTTGGCTCATCATTCATCTGACGCCCCTGTGGTTAGCTGCGGTTAGACCAGTACGAGCCCTGTAACTTTTCGCAGATCGTCCTCTGCCTTCCGCGCAGCCCGGTAATCTTCCAGAAATTCGATGTTCGTGTACGCGCCTTGCTTGGCGAGCAGGTGATAGACGCTGCCGATGTGGCGCAGCCAGAACTTTGGCGGACCGGGCGGCAAGCGCCTGGCCTCCAGGATCGTCTTTCTGGCATGAGCCATGAGATAGTCGGTTGCGTCTGACATGCAGGGACAACGGCGTTGAGACCGCGGTGTTCCATCTGGGGCAATAGGAAGGCCCCCTGGATTCAACCGGGGGCATACCCCTTACGCGGCGGGTGAGCCGCAGGAGGTCAACGAAGTCTGATCCATGCAGGCGCGTGATCGCTCGCGCCATCTTCTGCGCGAACGTCGGCATCGACGCCGCCCTCGATCAGCTTGGGTGCCAGATTCTTGCTCAGCAAAAGGTGATCCAGCCGAAGCCCGTCGTCTCGCTCGAAGCGGTTTCGCCAATAGGTCCAAAACGTATAGACCCGTTCGTCGCCGTAGAGTTCACGAAGGGAGTCAGTCCAGCCTTTTGCCACCAGCGCGGCAAACGCTTTTCTCGGCGCCGGCTGCACGAGAGCATCCTTCGCCCACGACTTGGTCGGGTAGATGTCCAGATCTGTCGGAGCAACATTGTAGTCACCGGCCAGGATGACCGGGTGACCTTGCTTCTGAAGCTTTGCTGCATGTTTCGCGAGGCGCGAAAACCATTCCATTTTGTAGGCGAACTTTGGACCGGGTTGAGGATTGCCGTTCGGCAGATAGATGCAGGCGACGAGGACGCCGTTGATTGCCGCTTCGATGTAGCGGGCCTGATGATCCGACGGATCGCCGGGAAGCCGCCGGGCTGTCGCAACAGGCATGACGCCCTTGGCAAGGATCGCAACGCCGTTCCAGGATGTCTCGCTTTCCCAGATCGCTGAATAGCCAGCTTTCAGAAGCTCCTTTTCGGGAAAGGATGCGGGCGCACATTTCAATTCCTGAAGACACACCACATCCGGCTTGCTCCGCTTCAGCCATCTGAGAAGGTTCGGCAGCCGCTTGTTGACGTTGTTGATGTTGAAGGTCGCGATTTTCAAAGGCGAGTGTCCCCGTGAGACGCGTGAGGCATCACCTCGGAGCCTCGGCCATCGCTGCCAAGCACAACTCTATACTGCCTCAGATCGTCCGGTACTTTTTGTTCACCGGATATTCGGACCGGCCGGCACATCCGTGCGGCTGCCGGTTTTGATCGGCGCGGTGAGGGGCTTGAATGTTCCGTCGCTTGCCCGGACCGGATGACTGCCCGGAAGCCGTGCGAGGCTTCGCGGCCTAGCCGCGGCGGAAACGTCCGTGCGTGCGGGCTTGCCCAAAAGCGGTGCGTTGGGTGGCTGCAACACTTGGACGGACGCCCGCGCGGCCATCGTCTGCCGCGCCAGCCAGACCGAACGCACCGACCGCGGAGCATCATGGAGCGGCGTTTCGGCCGCTCCAAACACAAAGCCGCTCGGAGTCTTCGCCGCGATATTGGGGCCATGAATCCAGGACGGAACCCATTGCGCGGGGTCGGTGACGGTCTTGGGCCGTTCCGGCGTTGCCGGAACAACGTGGACGATGCGATAGCCGCGCGTCTTCAACTCGCGAAGGATCACAGGCAGGGCCGCCTGCGTCCGCGCTTGAATGTCGTGCAACAGCAGGACGCCTTTGCCTTTGGCTTCGAGCCGCGACAGCGCGTAGTTGACGACCTGCGTTGAGGAAATGTGCCGCCAATCGTCGGCGGGGAAATCGGCGCTCCATGTCATGAGGCCCCGCTTGCTGAGTTCGGCTTCGAGCAGATCGCCACGGCGCAGACCTGGAATCCGGAAGAACGGCGCGAGTTGCGAAGGATCGGCGAGGGCGGCCGAGACGTGGGCGATGCCGTCGTCGATTTCGGCGCTCATGCGCTCGGGCGGTAATTTGCCGAAGAACGTCGGATGGTTCTCGCTGTGGGTGCCGACGGTGTGCCCGGCATCGTGCACGCGGCGCACATCCTGCGGGAATTCCTTGGCCATGCGGCCGACCATGAAGAACGTCGCCTTGACGCACTCAGACGCAAGGATGTCGAGGATGGCATTGGTATGAGCCGGCAGCGGGCCGTCGTCGAAGGTCAGAACCACCTCATGATCTTCGAGGGGAAGCGTCTCGCCGTATTGCATGGTGCCGATCCGCGGATGCTCCTTCGGATCCACCACGATGGTGCGCGAGGTGCCGAGCGCATCGTGCCTGCCGTTGCACTCGGCTGCATGGGCAACGGTGGCTCCAAACGAAGCGGCAGCCAAGGACAGGCCGAGCGCTGCGAGGAGCGCAGTGCAGGTTCCGCTGGCGGTTCGGCGCATAGACAATCCGTTGTGACGCGAGATCGTCGTGCTTAACGCCGGGGCCGTGAACGCATGCTTAATCCGGCGGGTATTCCTATCGGTCATTCGACGAACTCTTGATCGGTCGGGGGCCGACCAGATGAACGACCTTGTAGCCCTTGCGCCGGAGGTACTGCAGAAACGCGGGCAACATTTTGGCGGTCTGGGCCTTGGTGTCATGGAAAAGGATGATTCCATTTCCCTCGTAGTCGAGCCGTTCGATGATGAGGTTCAACTGCTGCTCCGGAGTCATCGGATTCCAGTCGCTGGCCCAAAGGTCGGCACCGAAAACCGCGATCCCGCGTGATTGAAGGCTGCTCAGCAGGGCGGGGGTCGAAGCGAAGCCGGGAAAGCGGAAGAAGGGTGTCGAGGGTACGGATGTTGCCACGCCATGCAGGGCTTTCTCGTCGGCGGCGATCCCGCGATCGATTTCCTCCAGCGCACGTTGCTGGCCGATCTTGTCGAGCGGCTGATGTGACCAGGTGTGATGGCCGATGCTGTGGCCGGCGGCCGCAATCCTTTTGACAATGGCCGGGTTGGCCTCCGCGTTTCTGCCAATCAGGAAAAACGTGGCCAGCACGCATTCGTCGGCCAGTGCGGCCAGGACTTTCGTTGTGGTCGCGGGGAACGGGCCGTCATCGAATGTCAGGACGACTTCCTTGTCAGCCAGCGGCAGGGTGTGCGGGAAGCTCTTGAGGCCGACGCGGGGAAATGCCTGCGGGTCGACCGTCATGACACGAGAGGTGCCGAGCGCGTCCTTGCGCGGGCACTCCGCGGCGCTGGCGATCGAAACCGACGCGACAAAGGAGAGCAGTGCGGCCCTTAACACAGTCATGACAAATCCGGAGTGTGATGGTTCGCGTCCGCATCGTTCTGCAAGATACGGATTTCGCGCGCCGCACATTTATCATTGCGCGCGGCGGTGTCGATTGGGTATTGCCTGAAACGCATACGCAAATCAGCAGACCTCCATTGAAACAGTGAGGCACGGCATGGCCGCTCAACAAGACCTTGCCGAGGCGGACGCCGCTCACGATTCCGTGCTGGACCACTATCCCATGAGGGCCGAAGACGGCGAAATTCGTCCCCGGTTCGTCGGGATGATCGCGGATGCGGTTGAACAGGGCGATTCCGCGTTCCTGCGGAAGGTCGTCGCTGAACTCCACGAGGCTGATCTCGGTGATCTGGTCGAGGCGCTGGAGCCCGATCTGAGGCCTCGGCTGGTGGAACTGACCGGCGCGGCCTTCGACTTCTCGGCCCTCAACGAGGTCGATGACACGGTTCGAGAGGAAATCCTCGAGGAACTGGAGCCGGAAACGGTCGCCGAAGGCGTCCGAGAACTGGACTCCGACGACGCCGTCGAACTGCTCCAGGACCTGGACGAGGAAGACAAGGAGGAGATTCTCGAAAAGCTGCCGCAGTCCGAGCGCGTCGCGCTGGAGCGCAGCTTCCATTATCCCGAAAATTCCGCCGGTCGCCGCATGCAGACGGAATGCATTGCCGTGCCGGACAGCTGGACCGCGCTGCAGGCCATCGAATACATGCGCGATACACCGGGGCTGCCGGACCGCTTCTACGAAATCTATGTCGTGGACAAGGACAAGCGCCTGAAGGGCGCGGTGCCTCTCGACGCGCTTTTGCGGGCGCGTCGTCCGGGGCCGATCATGGATCTGGCCGACGAGGACCGCCGCCGGGTGCCGGATCACGAAGATATCGCTGAAGTGGCGCGCATGTTCGGCAAGTACAATCTTGTCGCGGCTCCGGTGACCGATGTCGACGACCGTCTCGTCGGCGTCATCACCATCGACGACGTTGTCGACGTGATCGAGGAGGAGGCCGACGAAAACATCAAGGCGCTCGGCGGCGTTGCTCCTGACGAAGAACTGTCGGACTCGGTGTGGACCATCGCCAAGAGCCGGTTCAACTGGCTGCTGGTCAACCTAGCCACCGCGTTTCTTGCGTCGGCGGTGCTCGGCCTGTTCGAGGGCGAATTGCAGAAGATGGTTGCGCTTGCGGTGCTTGCGCCGATCGTGGCCAGTCAGGGCGGCAACGCCGCGACCCAGACGATGACCGTCGCGGTGCGCGCGCTCGCCACCCGCGAACTGGGTTCAAGCAATGCCTGGCGCGTGGTGATGCGTGAAGGTCTCGTCGGTCTGGTGAATGGACTGGCATTTGCGGCCATCACCGGCGTTGCGGCGGCGGTGTGGTTCAAGACGCCGGGGCTCGGCATCGTCATCGGCCTCGCGATGATCTGCAATCTAGTGGCCGGCGCACTGGGCGGCATTCTGATTCCGATGGCGCTTCAGCGCTTGCGTGCAGATCCGGCGGTGGCGTCGGGCACCTTCGTGACGACCGTCACCGACATCGTCGGTTTCTTCGCGTTTCTTGGTATCGCCACGGTGTGGTTCGGCCTCAAAAGTTAACGCTGCCTGTTTCGGCATAGGTTCCTTGCGTTTGCATGGGTCCATGCGCACACCAGCGCCTCATTCTCGCCACCTGCCGCAATAAAACCAAGTCATCGCATGCCGCAAAACATCGATATTTTGGCGGCCTCTTTGAATCTTAGGCGAACGTGACGTTGTCGCACGCGACCGTCCATCACGCCAAAATCATCCGGAGCTAAAATTTTGATACGAACGATCTCCGCCGTGGCGGCGCTTTGCGCGTTGTCGTCTGTGGCCGAAGCGCGTGTTCGCACACCGGCCGTGTCGCCCGAATGCAATATCACCATGCCTTGCATCGGTATCGACAATCACGTTCACGCGCGTCAGCGTCATCAGCGCAGAGCCGAGCCGGCATTTTCCATGATACAGCCGGCTGCATCGCCTCGCCTGAGCAGGCGACAACAGCGGGCGCTAGAGCGTGCGCAGCGTAACTCCGAGCCGGCGCCGCGTGCGGTTGCCGAACGCGCATCCCACGCATCGGAAGGATACTCCACCGGTCTCGTCGGTCCGCTCGCAGCCAAGCTGGCATCGATCCAGGCGGCTTGCCCCGGAACGCATGCGATCTCGGGCATTCGTCACACGCGCATCGCGGGCACGCGGCGGATGTCGCTTCACGCGCAGGGCAAGGCGGTGGACGTGCGCGGTCCTTACGGCTGCATCTACGCACAGCTCAAGGGCTGGAGCGGCGGTTACTCGACCGACTCCGGACGCGTGCAGCACATCCACATTTCCTATGACGAGGCGGGTGGCCGTGAGATGGGCCTGCGCTTTGCTCACGGTGGCGGCCGCCGGTCGTGGCGCGAAGCCAACGCCCGGATGCGCTGACCTGAAGCAAGAAACCGTCCGGAAATATCGGCTTTCCGGACGGTTTTTCGTTAACCTGCGATTAACCATGTTGGGCCGACCCTCCGGCTGCGGAGGTGTCACATGCAACGGCTACGGCTGAAGGCAGACGGACGGATTGTCGAGGTGCTGGATGGGCGGGAAGCCCCGCTGGTGCCTGACATGCGGGGCAACGAGCCAACGCCCAGGGCCGCCGCAGCGCCGGTCGTGCGCGATCTGCGCCTTCGCGCGAAACTGACGCAAGCCGAGTTTGCCTCGCGCCTCGGCGTACCACTCGAAACCATCCGCAACTGGGAGCAGGGCAAGCGCTCGCCGCGTGGTCCTGCGCGCGCGCTGCTGACCGTGATCGCGCATGAGCCTGATATGGTTTTTGCTGCACTCGCGCGGCGATCCTGACCGGGGATGATTCATTTCCGCCCGCCTATTCTTGGCAATGTGGCCTGCGCGGTTCAGGATGGTGCGCTTTCCGGCATTCAGGAACGACGCTGAGGCACGAGATGCACACCGTTGAAGCGAACGGCGCCAACATTCCGGTAATGGGCCTCGGGACCTGGGAACTGCGCGACCGTCTCTGCGCGCGTGTTGTCGAGCAGGCGCTTCGGCTCGGCTATCGCCATATCGATACGGCACAGATCTACGAGAACGAACGCGAGGTCGGCGAGGGCGTGCGTGCCTCCGGCGTCAAACGCGCCGACGTGTTCGTGACCACCAAGGTTTGGACCACGCATTTCGCGCCGAACGACCTGCTGCGCTCGACCAAGGAAAGCCTTGCGCGTTTGCGCATGACCGAAGTCGATCTGCTTTTGCTGCATTGGCCCAATCCCCAGGTGCCGCTGGAAGAAACACTCGGCGGACTTGTGGAGGCGCAAAAGCTGGGCCTCACACGTCACATCGGTGTGTCGAATTTCACGGTGGCGCTGATCGAGGAGGCGGTGGCGAAGTCCGCGGCGCCGCTGGTTTGCAATCAGGTCGAGTATCATCCGTATCTCGAACAGAACAAGGTGCTGACGGCTTGCCGTGACAACGGGCTCGCGCTGGTCGCGTACAGCCCTGTGGCGAAGGGGCGCGTCAAGAACGCGGAGGCGCTGAATCGCATCGGCGCGCGTTACGGCAAGAGCGCGGCGCAGGTCTGCTTGCGCTGGCTGGTCCAGCAGGACGTGGTCGCCATCCCGCGCACGTCCAAGGTTGAGCGGCTGTCGGAAAATCTCGACGTCTTCGATTTCAATCTCACCGACGAGGAAATGGGCGAGATCTTCGCGATGGGGACGCGCGGCGGCCGCATCACCGATTTCGGTTTCGCACCTAGATGGGATTGAGTGTGGCTTGATCTTGCCGCGGGGATCGCCCATTCAGGGCGATCATGTTTTTTTCGATCTCCAAGATACTCGGCTTCTTTGTCGTACCGTCCAACACGGTCGCGATACTTTGCGCGCTCGGTGCGCTACTGCTGACGACGCGATTTCGCAAGGCCGGATCGCGCATTCTTGCAGTCGGCGTCGTATCGTTGCTGGTGCTGGGATATTCGCCGCTCTGCAATGTGTTGATGCTTCCGCTCAGCGAGCGCTTCCCGGCCTGGAGCGCCGCCGGGCGCGCGCCTGACGGGATCATTGTCCTCGGCGGGGCGATCGACCCTGAGCGCAGCCAGGCGCGGGGCTCGCTCGAAATGGACGCCGCCAGCGAGCGGATCGTGGCCATGCTGCAACTGGCCCGCCGCTATCCGTCAGCGCGCATCGTGTTCAGCGGAGGCAGCGCCAACCTGATCGAGACGCCGGTTCCGGAGGCGCCGATTGCGGGAGACCTGCTGGAAGATTTCGGAACGGCGCGCCAGCGCATCGTGCTCGAGAGCCAGTCACGGACAACGGACGAGAACGCAACCTTTACACGCGATCTGGTTTCGCCGAAGCCCGGCGAGCGGTGGCTGCTGGTGACATCGGCCTTCCATATGCCGCGCTCCATCGGTGCGTTCCGGAAGGCCGGCTTCGACGTCGAAGCCTATCCGGTGGACTGGCGCACGCGCGGTTGGCGCGATGCGACGGAGTTTTCCATGAACCTGAGCGCTGGTCTTGCCCGCACCGATGTCGCCGTCCACGAGTGGATCGGACTGATTGCCTATTGGGTGACGGGGCGCAGCAGCGAACTGTTTCCGGGACCGCGCAGGGTCAACTAGGGCATGATCCCGGCCCGAAGGGCCAAAGAACTTCAGTCGTGCCGTGGCAGGCCGAGACGATAGACGCCGCGAAAATCGTTCGGGTCCGCCGGCTTGCCCTTGCGATAAATCACAAGGCGGCCGGCCTGCGCGAGCGCCACGGCGGACCTCCTGATCGGGACCAGCAAGTCATGCCAATCGTCTCCGGCCGCGATGGCGTGTGCAATCTCCGGCGCACTGAGGGTCTTGGCATCGGCACGCGCCAGCACGCCGAGAATGGCGTCGTCGAGCGATACGTTATCGAGAACTTTCGAATCGGAATTGGTCATGACCATGCCATGACGCATCTGAACCCGTGCGGCAAGCACACAGGTGCAGGAACTATTTCGACATTGCGCGATAGGCGTCGGAATCGAACTGGCGGCGCCATATCACGACCACAATGGCCAACGTGGTTGCGATCAGGACCCATGGGCTGATGAACCATCCGAGATAGCCCAGCGCAAACAGAAAGGCGCGCTGGCCGCGATTGAAGTGCCGGCCCGCTGACTGGAACAGTTTTGTGGTCCGCATCACATGCGATTGCGCTTCGGGCGTATCTCGCTTCTCGGCAAACGGCATAGCGCCGAGCAGGATGGCGACGTAATTGAACAGGCGATAGGCCCAGGAGAATTTGAAGAACGCATAGACGAAGATCACGATCAGCCCGACGCATTTGATCTCCCAGAGCGCAGGAGAGCTTCGGATGCCGAGCGGCAGCGTAGAGAGCACCGACATGGCCTCTTCGGTCGATCGCAGCAGCGTCAGTCCGCCGCCGATAGCCAGCAACGTGGTGGATGCGAAGAAGGCCGTGCCGTTTTGCAACGAGGCCATGATCTGCATGTCGACCATCCGTGCCTCACGGTCGAGGATGCGCCGCACCCACACCTCGCGATAGATGCTCATGCGGGCGTTCAGGCTGTTGCGTCCATGCGCGGTACGCTCGAGCGTGATCGCATAGACCATCCACGCTAGAATGAAGAACGCGATCGCCACGAGGTCGGCAGTTGCAAACAGGTTCACGATTCGATGCCTTCCGAGGAACCGTTGCCACGATAGAGCATGAACCGGACAAGTGCGAAGCGGTTTCGGCTGCTTTGATGGGCCAGTTGCCTGTCGCGCGCCGGGCATGGCAAGGTCGCCTCGCAGGAGAACTCAATCGATGGCCTTGACGCTCGTTATTGGAAACAAGAACTATTCCTCGTGGTCGATGCGGCCGTGGATGGCGCTGAAAGGTGCCGGAATCCCTTTCGACGAGATCGTCATTCCGCTCTACACCGGCGATGCGGACAAGCAGCGCATTCTGAATGTCACGCGGTCGGGCAAGGTGCCGGCGCTGGTCGATGGCGAGATCACGGTCTGGGATTCGCTTGCGATCATCGAGTACGCCGCGGAGCGCTACCCCGATGCGCGTCTGTGGCCGCAGGACGTCGCTGCTCGCGCTCACGCACGCTCGATCTCGGCGGAGATGCATTCGGGCTTCATGCCGCTTCGCAACGAATGCGGCATGAACATTCATCGCCCGATCCGCTCAAAATCGCTCTCCGACGACGCCAAGGCCAACATTGCGCGCATCCAGCAGATCTGGACCGAATGCCGGGCCCGGTATGGCGGGCAGGGACCCTACCTGTTCGGCGCTTTCACTGGCGCGGACGCAATGTTTGCGCCGGTGGTCCATCGCTTTCGAACCTACGCCATCGATGTGACGCCGCCGGTCCGCGACTATATGGACGCAATGTTGGCGGATGCGGCTTTCCGGGAATGGACCGATGCGGCGCTGGCCGAAACGCTGATGATCGAAAGATTTGAGACCGATTGAGCCGGGGAGTGCGCCATGGGAATTCTCGACATGCTGACCAGCGTGATGGCGGCGCGCGCGGCAAGCGAACTCGACCAGACCGTCATTCCGGTGGTCCTTAGTGAGGTGCTCGGCAGCGATCGCCAGGGCGGGCTGTCCGCGATCGTGGCCAGGCTCGAGCAGGCCGGGCTGGGCGATCAGGTCAAGTCCTGGATCGGCACTGGCCAGAACCTGCCGGTGAGCGCACAGCAGCTCCAGGAGGTGTTGGGCAACGATCTGGTGAGGCAACTTGCGGTCCGTTTCGGTATTCCGGTGGACCAGCTTTCGACAGTTCTCGCACAGGTTTTGCCGGCGGCCGTCGACCGGGCAAGTCCTGAAGGGACGTTGCCGGTCGCGGCGTAAGCTTGCGTTGCTAACGCACTGAACTTGCCCGGGAATCGTTTCGCTGCGCCGATATGGCAAAATTGCGGCGTTGCACCCGGCTGGACCCTGCCTTGTTGCTCGCGCAAGGCCCTCGAAACACGACCAAGATATTGATAAATAATAGCTATTTCATCGTTGCCCATGTGCTGGTTTATCTGGCAAATGGGGGCTCCACGTGCTATACACCTGCCGGGCGTCAAACTGGCTCTGCCGGATAACGGCAGGCCGCCAAAATGCGCGTATCGCGTGATGGAGCAGAGTGTTGAAGCACAAGTACATCGTCGGAGAGACTGTCTATTTCACGGCAAGCAATGTGGCGCGGCCCGCTGCGAGCGGAACCTACGAGGTGATCCGCCTCCTGCCGACAGACGGTGACGACTGCCAGTACCGTATCAAGAGCTCGACCGAGGCCTTTGAGCGCGTGGCCAAGGAAAGCCAGCTCGCCGTCGCCTGATCAATTCGGCCTGACGGAATTTCGCCGCGGTTGCAGGGCTTGGTCTGGTTCGTTGTGAAGGGGACCTTGCATGAACCGGGCCTGGGCCACGTCGATCGAGAACTTTTGGCATTCGCAGAGCTTGCCGATGTGGCTGACCATTGCCGCAGCGGGCTTCTTTGCGATTGTCCTGCTGGTCACGCTGTTCCGCGCTGAGCGATCGGTCGCGAACGGCGCGCTCACCGTCATCACTTTGCTGGCCATCGGCATCGCGGTCACCACCATGATGCGCGCATCCGGCGTGAGCGGCGGTTCGCCCGGCGATCTCAAGTTCTCCATTCAATCCGGAGCATCGCTGCCGGCCCTGGCCTGTCTCGACGGGCTTGCCGGGGAGAGCGTCGAGGCGGCTTGCGAAAAGGCGCTGTTTGCCTCGGCCGATTCCGTTGCGGCCGGCGTGTCCTATACCGCCGGCCAGATCACGCGGCTCGCCGCTTTCGGCAATGTCGCTGCTGCCAACAAGGTCATGACGCCCGAACTCAATACCCTGAGGCGGACGATCGAACGCGACCGTTACGGACTGGTCGCGCAGGTGCTCAAGACGCGGGAGGGATGCTCGCTCTCGGCGCCGTGCCCGTTCTTCCAGTCCCTGACCAACTCGGGTCAGATCTCATCCAACATGAGTGAAAACCTCTACGACGGCTTTGTCGGCCGCTATGCCGCCGCGTGGAACGCACCGCCTGCCGCTGTTGCCGGTGCGGGGACGGCTCCTATCGCGGCGCTTGGCACGGCACCGCTGCCGGGCAGGCCGGTGTCGGGCGATTTCCCGAGTGCGGCCTCGATTCCTCCGATCAACATCATGACGCCTGAGCCGTCTGCGCAGGGTGCTCAAGCCGCACCGCGCTCGTCGGAGCCCGCAGCCGCACCAGCCTCTCGTAACGTACCGGGCGCGGTCATCAATCCTCAGCCGGCGCCGGCCGCTGCGAAAAAGGCCGCGCCACAGCCACAGAAATCGCGTGCACAAGCTCCCGTGCAGCTTGCGCCTCCCAAGGAGAGCGATGATAACTGATCGCTCTTCTTTCACTTGAAGCGCGATGTCCTGGCATCGCGCTGGCGATTCCGAATATGCCGCTTCATCTCGTCAAGCTCAGCGTCGGTGCCACGTCCATCAAGGATCTTCGGGGCTGGATTGCCGAACGCGTGAAGCAGGCCAAGGCGAAGGGCCAGCCAGCGCGCCATATCCACGTCACCCGGATGTCGCCCAAGCGCGTTGACGAACTGCTCGATGGCGGATCGATCTACTGGGTGATCAAGGGCGAGATCGCCGCGCGTGAGAAGATCCTCGGCATCGAGCCGTTCCGCGACAAGGACGGCATCGGACGATGCCGCCTCGTGATGGAGCCCAAGCTGATTGCCGTGTCGCCGCGGCCGATGCGCCCGTTTCAGGGCTGGCGCTATCTCGATCCGAAAAGCGCGCCGCCCGATCTGGGCAAGGCCGCTGCCAGCGTCGCCGCAATGCCAGAGCCGCTGCGGCGCGAACTGCGCGAACTGGGCCTGCTGTAAGCTACGCCTTGATGTTGTCGATCAGCCGGGTCGTTCCGATTTTCGCGGCCACCAGCAGCCGCACCGGTCCATCGTCAAACGATGAAACCGGTGCGAGCGTTTCCGCGTGCCGCGCCTCGAGATAGTCGAGCGCAAAGCCGGTCTGACGAATGAGATCGGCGCCGTCGGACAGCGCTGCCTTGAAGCTGTCACCGTCGCGCATCCGCTTCGCCGTAGCCTTGAGTGTGCGAAACAGCACGGTCGCGGTGCTGCGCTGGTCGGGTGACAGGTAGACGTTGCGCGACGACATCGCGAGGCCGTCGCGTTCGCGGATGATCGCGCCGCCGATCACCTTCACCCCGAGATCGAGATCGCGCGCCATGCGCGTGACCACCTTGAGCTGCTGAAAATCCTTTTCCCCGAACAGCGCCATGTCCGGGCGCACCTGTGTGAACAGTTTGGCGACAACGGTAGCGACACCGCCGAAGAAATGCGGACGGAATTTATCCTCGAGCCCCGCCAGTGCCGGGCCTTCCGGCGTAACTCTGGTTGCGAAGCCGTCCGGATACATCGTCTTCACATCCGGATTCCAGATCAGATCGACACCCTCTGCCTTGAGACGCGCGAGGTCTTCCTTCCATGTGCGCGGATAGGAGCCGAGATCTTCATGCGCCGCGAACTGCGTGGGGTTCACGAAGATCGACACGGCGACCTTCTGTGCACGGCGTTTGGCAAGACGAACCAGCGACACATGGCCGTCATGGAGCGCACCCATGGTCGGCACGAGGGCGAGAGTCGCATTGCGTTTGCCGAGCTCGGCGCGCGCGCGATGAAGGGATGAAAGCGAACGTGCGATGATGGGGGAGCGGGTCATTCGTGCCGATGTCTGGAAGCGGGTGATCGGGACGCAGTCTTAACAAAGCCGGCGGTGCGAGCCAACGACCACCGGTAGCGCCACGCCCGGACCTGCCGATTCATCATGAAGTAGGGTCCATTCGAATTTTACTTGATTCTTTCTGGACTTGGCCGAAGATATCCACAGGGGTTCACGTATGCTTTTGCAGACGAGTCAGGGGCAATCCGGGTCGGCGCATGTCGTCGTGCTGGGCAACGAGAAGGGCGGGTCGGGGAAGTCCACCACCGCGCTTCACGTCGCCGTTGCCTTGCTCAAGGCCGGGCAGCGCGTTGCCACCATCGATCTCGACTCCCGTCAGAAGAGTTTCACCCGCTACATCGAGAATCGCCGGGCGTGGGCCCAGCGCACGGGCCTGTCCCTCGAACTGCCGCACCACTGCTGCGTTGCCCTGGGCTCCAGCATGCAGATCGGCGAGAACGAGATGTCGGAGTTCGAGCAGTTCGCCGCCGCGGTCAGCGCGGTGGAGCGGACCTACGATTTCATCGTCATCGATACGCCGGGGACCGACAGCTACCTGATGCGTCTGGCACACTCGATGGCCGATACGCTGGTCACGCCAATCAACGACAGTTTCCTCGATTTCGACGTTCTTGGTTCGGTTGATCCGGCGACCTATTCCGTGATCGGCGAAAGCCACTACGCAACCATGGTGAAGGTTGCGCGCAAGCAGCGCCGCGACCTCGACGGCGCCAGCACCGACTGGATCGTTGTCCGGAACCGGTTGTCGATGCTTGGATCGCGCAACAAGCAGTTGATCGCGGAGGGGCTCGACCAGCTCTCGTTCCGATTGGGTTTCAGGCCGGTCGACGGCTTCGCCGAACGCGTGGTCTATCGCGAGTTCTTCCCGCGCGGCCTGACTGCCCTCGACGATCTGGACGAGGCGACCTTGGGCACCCGCCCGAACATGGCCCATGTGACTGCCCGCGAGGAGGTGACCGGCCTGTTGCGTCACCTGAAGCTTCCGATCGACGAGCGAGGCCGCCGCCGCGCCGCGACCCGTGCCGAATGGTTCGCCCAGGTGGACCGTCCGCTGGAAAATCACGGGCTTACAGCCTAATTTCGAGGCGTTGCGCCCGGTTTCGCAGCGGTTCCCAGTTCTCGGTTCCGCCGCCCAGGCTCAAATTGTTGATCTAGGCCAAGAACTTTTCAGCCAATTCGTGCTTGGTTATTCATGACCCGTAGACGAAACCAGGCATTCAGGTGCCATTGGCATGTTTGATGCATTGCACAATTTACTGGTCTCTGTCAGATACATGACGGGAATTTAAGCTGGTTTTGTCGCGTTCCCGTCATCATCTAACTAGACAAGGACGAAGGATTCTAAACACTATTGTGAAAGGGCCGTTCGGCAGGCGCCGGATTAGGTGATTTCGAGGACGTCATGAAGCGCGGAATTTTCATCCTGCTTGGTCTGTTTGCGATCGTGGTCGTCGCATACTTCACCGCGAGCAAATGGGCGATCCGTCACGAGACGCTGACGTTCTACGATGCTGCGCGTAACCGCCAGATCGACGTCGCGATTGCCGTGCGCCGGGACAAGGAGATGCAGGCAAATGCCGGCATGCTGACCTTGCCAGTCGCCGTCGTTAATCACGGCAATACCGTCAAGTTCACCGAGTATTCCTTCCTTGCCAACGTGCTCGCCGCCCGCGGGTATTTCGTGACGAGCATTCAACACGATCTGGCCAGCGATGCGCCCTTGGTCACCAAGGTGGGCGAGTTGTATGTCGGCCGCCTGCCGGTCTATCAGCGCGGCGTGGCGAACATCGAATTCATTGTCGATCAGATGCGGAAGATTCAGCCTAACGCGAATTACGATCAGCTTACGCTGGTTGGACATTCGAACGGTGGCGACATCTCGATGTATTTCGCCAAGATGCATCCGGATAACGTGAAGAAGATTGTCACGCTCGACAATCTTCGCGTGCCGTTCCTGACCGAAGGCAAGTTCAAGATTCTCTCGTTCCGTTCGAAGGATCCGGTGTTCAAGGCCGACCCTGGCGTCGTGCCTGATGACGATACGTGCGAGCAGTCTGGTATCACTGTGGTCAACACAGGTTTCCAGCATACCGACATGAGCGATCGCGGACCTGACAATGTGAAGACATCGATTCAGGGTGTCCTCGACAAGTTCCTGGAAAACGAGAGCAAGCTTGGGCCGGTCGATACGACCAAGAAGATCGCCGTGCCGAAGCCCGACTCCGTGGCGCAGGTCGCTCCTCCTATCAACTAACCGTCTGATCGCTCGGTTACCGATGCGCCGGGCTGCCCGGCGCGTCGCACGTTTGCGTGAAACAACACCTTCGCAGGCGATTCCCGCTTGCACTCGCCATATTCCATTGGTGGCATGACTTCTGCTTGGTTCGTTGCGTCTAAGTGGCAAGCGAGGTGAGAGTCATGGCCGTCAGCAACTCTTTTCAATCTCCCAGCCTGGTGCCGTCGGCGCGGGACCGGATCACTTCAGTCATCAGTGACGATGAATGCATGTCGCGTCTTGCGCGCGCCGTGGCTGAGCACGATGACCGGCGGCTCCGCGAAGTCGCGGAGCTCATCGGACGGCTTGCGGTGCCGATCGAGTAGGGCGGTCCTCAAGCAGTTTCCGGCCGGAGAATTGACCAACCGCTTCCCGCGCTCCACATAGGACTCGCACCCAACTGCGAGTTCCCATGACGCGCGATCCGACCATCCCGAAATCCGGCGAGCAGCCCCTTACAGGGCGTAATCGCACGGACGCGCAGACATCGGCGGCGTCGGACATCGCAGCGTTTGTTGCCAAGGCGCGCGCCATGACCCCCAAGGCGGGCACTGGCCGGCTTATCTTTGCGCTGGACGCGACCATGAGCCGGCAGCCGACATGGGACATGGCGTGCCAGCTTCAGGCCGACATGTTCCGCGAGGCCGGCAGCATTGGCGGGCTCTCCGTTCGCCTCGTCTACTATCGCGGCCTGAGCGAATGCCGTGCGAGTCCGTGGATCTCGGACACGGCGCATCTCGCGAGACTCATGAGCAAGATCGACTGCCAGGGTGGACAGACCCAGCTTGGCCGCGTGCTGGCGGATGCTCGGCGCGAGGCTGTGGCCTCTGGTGTGCGGGCCATCGTGTTCGTGGGCGATGCGATGGAAGAAAACGTCGATGCGCTGTGCGCCACTGCCGGTGAACTCGGCTTGCTCAAGGTGCCGTGCTTCATGTTTCAGGAAGGCAACGATCCGGCGGCGGAGGCGGCGTTCCGTGAGATCGCGCGGCTGACGGGCGGGGCGTGGTGCCGCTTCGATATGGGATCGGCGGCGCAATTGCGCGAACTTCTCCGCGCGGCGGCAGCCTATGCCGCGGGCGGCCGGGACGCGCTGATGAGGCTGGCGAAGAATACCTCGGGCGCTGCGGCCCTGCTCGGGCAAATGAAGTAGGCCCGCGAAGGCGCGGCGTTATTTCGCAATATGTCGGCTTAACAAATCCCGATATCACCATAGATCAGGTGTGCGTGTCGGTGGCACACACTGCTGCCCAGAGATTTGCAAGGATGATCAAAGGCCCATGCCAACCCTGATCGCAGGCATCGTTGCCGTCGCGCTGCTTTATGTGGCGCTGAACATCATCAAGGGCGCCGATCCGAAATGGCTCGCGAAAATCATCCGCGGCGGCGGCGGCGTGGTGACGTTGGCCGCTGCCCTGTTCATTGGGGCGCGAGGCGAACTCGCAGTGGCGATCCCGCTTGGCATTTTCGGCGCGGGTCTGCTCGGCTGGTCGCCGTTCGGCGCGCAACTCGGTTCGGCCTGGGGCAACTATGGCCCCGGCGCGTGGAAATCACAGGGGCAGAAGTCCCAGGTAAGGTCCCAATTTATAGAGATGACGCTCGACCACGACACCGGAGCGCTTGAGGGGCTGATTACTGCCGGACCCGAAGCGGGGCGTGTACTGGACGAGTTCACGCTCGACGAACTCATTGCTCTTGCGCGAGGGTTCGACGCCGAGAGCTGGGCGCTTCTGGAAAGTTATCTGGACCGCCGGTTTCCCGCCTGGCGTGAGCACGCGCAGGGCGAGGGGGCAGGCCGGCGTGGAAGCGAGGATCGCCGCGCGGCGCCGGGTGGAAAAATGACGACGGAGGAGGCCTATCAGATCCTTGGCCTGAAGCCGGGTGCGGGGCGCGACGAAATCAGCCGGGCTCATCGTGGGCTGATGAAGAAACTGCATCCCGACCAGGGGGGCTCGACGTACCTCGCTGCCCGTGTGAACGAAGCCAAGGACACTCTTCTTCGCAATCATCGCTGACTCCAGCACGCAACATCACGCTACAAACTGCGAGCAGCCGTCTTCTCTGATTGAAATGCCCCTGCGGACGCCCGCCGTTATCCGGCGTGATCAATCCTGCAATTAAGGTTTTAGAGACCAAATCTTGAAAAATGGTTGCGTGCGCGCGCGGCCACAAAAGAAAAAGCCCGCGACAGCATCGCGGGCTTTTTTGTTTCGGTCTTCGGATCGCAGGCCGCGATCAGTTCCTGATGGCGATGCAGGAAATGTCGGAGCGCTTCAGCGTGCGGCATGCAGCCTCGGCGGAGTCCTGATTGAGGCCGGCGAAGCGAGCGCGGTAGAGCGTCTTGTTGCCCTTCGACACGGTCTCGGTGAATGGATCGGCGTCGCTCAGCAGTCTGCTGGCTGTGCCGCGCGCCGCGTCGAGACGCTGACGGGCTTCGCTCTCCGTTTCGAGCGCGCCGACCTGAATGATCCATCCCGAGCGCGCCACGGTCTTGATTGCGCCGTTGTGCTGAACGGTCTGGGTCGGCTGCGCCGGCGGCAAGGTGGCCTGCTGGACGGGCTGCGGAGCAGGCTGCTGCTGCGGAGCCGTGGAAGTCTGGAGAGCGACGGCTTGCGCGCCGAGTGTGGTGGGCGGTGCGCCGCGTCCGGGATCGGCATAGGCCATCGTCTGGGGATGCGGTGTCGATGACGACGGGGCAGGGACGGAGCCGATGATCCCCTGACCGATGCCGTTGCTGGTGTTGGGCTGGGCGGGAAGCGGTGCCGGGAAGTCGCTGCGCGTCTGGTTGTAGGCGACGGGCCAGGGCTCGGCCCGCCGATCGGCCCTCGATTCAGCCCGGGATTCAGCCCTGGGCTCGACCCTGGTTTCCACCTTGGTTTCGGCCTTGGCGACGACGGTCTTCGAGGTCTCTGCGACTTCCGTCTTCTGCGGTGCCGGAATAGCGCTGGTGGCAACCGGAGCAGGCGCGTTTGGCGCTGCGGACGCAACCTTGGTTTGACCCATGCGAACCTGAACCGTCTTGACGCGAACGGGAGTCATCGGCTCGGCGGAGCCGGGAATGGCTGCGAGAGCCTGCGAGGAGATCACGCCGCTGGTAAGGGGAGCCGGTGCCGGCTTGTCCTGGGTTTCAGCCGCGACCTTGGCAGGTGCTGCTGCCGGGGCGCGCGGCGCGGGAAGTGGAACAGGTTCCGGCGGAGCGGATGCAACCTTGATCGCGCCTTGCACCTGAACAGCCGCGGCGGGCTTGGACTTGGTCTCAACCTCATCGTTGTCGTCGGCGCTCGCGACCCTGGTGTCGCCGCGTTCGGTGATGGCGGCAACGGTGCGGCGGGTCGAGGCCTCGTCGAGGTTTTCGGCGAGCAGGTTGCGCATGATTGCGTCGCGCGAACCGCCGCTGCGTCCGCCCATCACTACGCCGACCAGATAGCGATTGCCGCGCTTCATCGAGGTCACGAGGTTGAAGCCGGAGGCGCGGGTATAGCCGGTCTTGATGCCGTCGACGCCTTCGACGCGGCCGAGCAGCTTGTTGTGATTGCGGATCGAGCGGCCCTTGTAGTTGAACGCTTCAGTGGCGAAGTAGCGATAGTATTTCGGGAAGCGATCCTGAATGGCACGGCCAAGCGTGGCCTGATCGCGAGCGGTAGTGACCTGTTCGCTATCCGGAAGACCCGACGCGTTCTTGTAAACTGTCTTGCTCATGCCGAGCGCACGCGCCTTGCGCGTCATCGCCTTGGCGAAGTCGTCTTCGTCGCCGGCAATCGCTTCGGCGATCACAACGGCTGCGTCGTTGGCGGAGCGGGTCACGAGACCCTTGATGGCGTCTTCGACGCGAAGTGTCTGACCGGGACGCAGGCCCAGCTTGGTTGGCGCCTGCTGCGAAGCGTGGGCTGACACGTCCATCATCGTATCGAGCTTCATCTTGCCGCTCTCCAGCCGTTCGAACAGCATGTAGAGCGTCATGATCTTGGTGAGCGAGGCGGGATGGCGCAGGCTGTCGGCGCTGGTGGCCTGAAGCGTGCTGCCGGAATTGGCGTCGACGATGATGGAAGAGAACGCGGGGCTGTAGCTGGATACGGCTGCGTGGCTGCGGTGCCTGTGACGCCGCCGGGCGTCGGCAGTGTCGATCGTAAAGGTGACGGCCACGGAGACGGTGGCGACGCCGAGAAGGCAAAGACCGAGCGTGCGCAGTGACGCTGACGATTTGACCCCAAGCATGAATATCCCCGTCCGATTCCCAGTTTATTCGCCTCGTTCTGAGGCCAAATTTGGTCCGGCCGTAGCCCAATTCGGGAAGCTGGGCCGTCCATGCGAAGCCGCGGCTCGTGAGGCCGGCGCCGGATGTCGCCCATCCAGGCTAAGGCATTGGAACCGCGCCGCTTTTCGAATTCATCGCGAAACGCGAAAAGCGCAGGGAATCAAAGTAGGTGGCCACGGTTTCAAAAGGGTTAAGCAAGCGTTTCCGCGATGCTGCGGTTTTGTCTCGGATTTAAGACGTTTGTGCGACGCACAAGATTCTTGACTTCTATTGTGCGCTGCAGTACCACTAAAGTCGTGGTTAGGGAGCCGGGTACCTCCCGGCAGGTCAGGTCATCAGTCTGGGAAAAGGACACTCTGTAATGGTCAAGGTTGAAGAATTTCAGCAGTTCGGCAAAGAGCAGTTCGACGCAGCGGTTGCATCCGCCAACACCTTCTCGAGCGGCCTTCAGTCGATTGCCACCGCTTACGGCGACTACGCCAAGAAGTCGTTCGAAGACACCAAGACCTTCGTTGAGAAGCTGTCGGGCGTGAAGTCGATCGAAAAGGCCATCGAGCTTCAGACCGAATACGCCAAGACCTCGTACGAAACGTTCGTTGCTGAGTCGCAGAAGATCGGCGAACTCTACACCGATCTGGCCAAGCAGGCGTTCAAGCCTTTCGAAGGCATCGTCGCGAAGGTTTCGGCGACCACTCACTAATTTTACGGTTCTCTACCAAGAGAAAAGCCCGGCTTTGCAGCCGGGCTTTTTTATTGTCGCGATTTGTTTTGCTTACTTCGCGATGCGCAGTTTCGAGAGCGCTGTGCCGATCGAACTGAACGCCGTATTGATGCCGCTGGCGCTGGTCGTCGAGAAGTAGGTGCTGCTGCTGCTCGCGCAGTACGACATCACGCTCGATGTGGCATCGTTGGCCGTGTTCACCTGAATCGTATAGATCTGGATGCCGCTGGCCTTAGCGTTGTCGCACAGCAGTCTCTGGCGGGCATCGATCGACGACTGACTCGAACTGAAGCGGTTCTGGGTGTTGTCGCCGTCCGAGAGCAGAATGACGACCTTCGTATACTTGAAGTTGGAGTCTTCAGCCGGCGCGTTCAGCGGCGCCTGTTGAAGCAGCGAGATCCAGCCCCATGCCATGCCGATGGCCTGGTTGGTGTTACCGTCGGGCTGCATCGCGTCGACCTTGTCCTTGAGCGCAGTCCAGTCGTAGGTGAGAGGAAGAATCTCGGCCGGGCAATCCGGATAGTTCTCCGCCGGAAACTGGGTGGCGCGATCCGTCATATTGGTTGCGGTCGCGGTCGTATTGTAGGGCGCGGTGCTCAGCGTGTCGTAGCTCTGGTCGCGATCCGAAACGCAGCCGGTCCAGTTGTTCTTCTTCGTCGAGGTCCAGTTGCCGCTGGCGCTGTTACAGTCGCTCTGCGTCATGAAGCCGAGGGCGCCGCCCCACCAGTTGGTGCACTGGCCGAGGTCCCATCGCAGCCAGTTGGCGTTCTTGTTGCCTGTTCCGACGTTGACGTCTTTCGCGAACGGAATAATTGAGATGTAAACGTCGCCGTCGGCCTTCGCGGCCGTCTTCAAGGTATCGATCAGGTTCTTGGCTGCTGTTTTCAGGGCATCCATCTTGCCTGCGCTCGCCATCGATCCGGTGTTATCGAGCGCCAGCGCCACGCGCAGCTTGGTGGTGCCCCAGACTGTGGTTGAACTTGCGCCGAAGTCGAGCTTGGGAAGACCGACCATTTTCATGAAATCGGTGTCCATCGAGCCGGAGCCGGTCAGAACGACCTTCGAGCCCTGGGCCGTGCTGCTGGTGTAGACCGCAGTCACGGTGATGTTCTGCGCTTCGGGATGCTTGAAGAGCGCGTTGAAATAAGCCTGCGCCTTCTGGTTGATCTGAGCCGAGGTCAGGCTGGTCGCGTCCTTGGAAATCATCAGGGCCGCGGTATCGAGCGCCGACTGCATGGCGGTGCGGGCGTTGTTGACGCGGGCGTAGTCGACGGCCGCGCCGACGAAGCCCAGGAGCGGGACGATTGCGATGGCGAACAGGACGGCCACGTTGCCGCTTTCCGCTCGGCGGAAGCGGGCGAGTGATCCGCGGACCCGACTGAAAATCGATGCATCGTTCATGGCGTCACCAGAAGAGTAAGGTTCTGGGATGCGGGATAGGCCGGAGGCGTGAAGAGGTAGTAAAATGCTGCGGTGAATAACGGGTACACCTGAGGACAAGCCCGTCTGCGGTGCCTGTGTTGCGGGTTCATGGTGAAGGCGGGATTTCGCACTTCGTTCGAATTTTATCGATTCGCCCACCGGATCAGCGGCATCTGAGGTGCGGGAACGCTTGAAAATGGATGCAATGTTCATGGCGGCCACCCAAAAATGGATCCTGCCATGTCGTAGAAGCCGGCGATGAAGGGGCGGTAAAAGTTGACGCCAATCTACGTAAAATGCCTCACAAAGCGGCTTGTTCCGGCTTCAATCCGGATACATCCTCAACACCGTCTCAATCCGCCACGACGAAATTGACGTGAATTTCGGGCACTTGCATTAACCACAGGCGGTGGTTGCACTGCCGTGGTGCTGTCTGCCGGACACGGTTTCAGCCGGTAACGGTATGCTTGCGGGCGGGCGCACGGCGACCCATATTGTTAATGTGATCAAAAGGCGCTTTGCCTCGGGCAGGGGCGCCGTTTTGTGGGGATTTCGAACTTTCAGGCCATGCTGCACGTGTCTTCATACCAGGAACCAGTCCCGGCACCCGAGGTGTCCGGTGAACGAACCACCTTCTTTGGCCTGCGCATGAGCAAGGACGAGAACGACGGCAGCGGGCGGGGCAGCGGTCCAGGCACGTCTGTCATCACCAAGGTCAAGCCGAAGACCAAGCGGCCGAACCTCTATCGCGTCCTGATCCTGAACGACGACTACACCCCGATGGAGTTCGTTGTTCATGTTCTAGAGAAGTTCTTCAACAAGGACGTTGAAGCCGCCACCACGATCATGTTGCATGTGCATCATCACGGCATCGGCGAATGTGGCGTTTTTACCTACGAAATCGCTGAAACCAAGGTGACGCAGGTGATGGACTTTGCGCGAAAACATCAGCATCCTTTGCAATGCGTGATGGAAAAGAAGTAGCATTTGAGTCTCGTTCGTTTTGTGGGAACCGGACGAGATGATGAGAACGCGAACAGGTTGCAGGAACTGATCAAGCCGGGACCGGACGACAAACGATCGAATGAAATGGCGGGGGCCATAAGGGACGCGAATGCCGACTTTCTCTCAGAGCCTTGAACAATCCCTGCACCGTGCGCTTGCCATCGCAAACGAGCGGCACCATCAGTATGCGACGCTCGAACATCTGCTGCTCTCGCTGATCGACGACTCGGACGCTGCCGCCGTGATGCGCGCATGCAGCGTCGATCTCGACAAGCTGCGCGGCAGCCTGGTCAATTACCTCGAAACCGAATTTGAAAATCTGGTTGCGGAAGGCTCCGACGATGCCAAGCCGACGGCCGGGTTCCAGCGCGTGGTGCAACGCGCCGTCATTCATGTGCAGTCATCCGGCCGCGAGGAGGTCACCGGCGCCAATGTGCTGATCGCGATCTTCGCGGAGCGCGAAAGCCATGCCGCGTACTTCCTGCAGGAGCAGGACATGACGCGCTATGACGCGGTGAACTACATCAGCCATGGCATTGCCAAGCGCCCCGGCGTGTCCGAGGCGCGGCCGGTGCGCGGCGTCGACGAGGAAGCCGACGCCAAAGGCAACGACGACTCCAAGAAGAAGGGGGAGGCGCTCGAGACCTATTGCGTCAACCTCAACAAGAAGGCGCGCGACGGAAAGATCGATCCCGTCATCGGCCGCAACGCCGAGATCAACCGCGCCATTCAGGTGCTGTGTCGCCGCCAGAAGAACAATCCGCTGTTTGTCGGCGAAGCCGGTGTCGGCAAGACCGCGATCGCGGAAGGTCTCGCCAAGCGCATTGTCGACAGCGAAGTGCCGGAAGTGCTGGCCGCTGCGACCGTGTTCTCGCTCGACATGGGCACGCTGCTTGCGGGCACGCGCTATCGCGGCGATTTTGAGGAACGCCTCAAGCAGGTCATCAAGGAACTGGAAGCGCACCCCAATGCGATCCTGTTCATCGACGAAATCCACACCGTGATCGGCGCCGGGGCGACCTCGGGCGGCGCGATGGATGCGTCCAACCTGCTGAAGCCGGCGCTGGCATCGGGCACGATCCGCTGCATGGGATCGACCACGTACAAGGAATATCGTCAGCACTTCGAGAAGGACCGCGCACTGGTGCGCCGGTTCCAGAAGATCGACGTCAACGAACCGACGGTCGAAGACGCGATCGGCATCCTCAAGGGCCTCAAGCCTTATTTCGAGGACTACCACAAGCTGAAGTACACCAATGACGCCATCGAGGCGGCGGTGAACCTCTCGGCGCGCTACATCCATGACCGCAAGCTGCCGGACAAGGCGATCGACGTGATCGACGAGTCGGGTGCGGCGCAGATGCTGGTGCCGGAGAACAAGCGCAAGAAGACCATCGGCATCAAGGAAATCGAAACGACCATCGCGACGATGGCGCGGATTCCGCCGAAGTCGGTGTCGAAGGACGACGCCGAAGTGCTCAAGCATCTCGAGACGACGCTCAAGCGCACGGTGTTCGGTCAGGACAAGGCGATCGAGGCGTTGGCCGCGTCGATCAAGCTCGCCCGCGCGGGCCTTCGCGAGCCGGAGAAGCCGATCGGCTCCTACCTGTTCTCGGGTCCGACCGGTGTCGGCAAGACCGAAGTTGCCAAGCAACTGGCGGCGTCGCTCGGCGTCGAGCTGATCCGCTTCGACATGTCAGAGTACATGGAGCGGCATACGGTGTCGCGCCTGATCGGCGCGCCTCCGGGTTATGTCGGCTTCGATCAGGGCGGCCTTCTGACTGATGGCGTGGACCAGCATCCGCATTGCGTGGTTCTGCTCGACGAAATCGAGAAGGCGCATCCGGATCTCTACAACGTGCTGTTGCAGATCATGGATCACGGCAAGCTGACCGACCACAACGGCAAGCAGGTCAACTTCCGCAACGTCATCCTCATCATGACGACCAATGCGGGTGCGGCCGACCTTGCCCGTCAGGCGTTCGGCTTCACGCGCAACAAGCGGGAAGGCGACGATCAGGAGGCGATCAACCGGCAGTTCGCGCCGGAGTTCCGCAACCGTCTCGATGCGATCGTGTCGTTCGCACATCTGAACACCGATGTGATCGGCATGGTGGTCGAGAAGTTCGTGCTTCAGCTCGAAGCGCAGCTCGCGGATCGCGATGTGACCATCGAACTGTCGGAGCCTGCGAAGGCCTGGCTGATCGAGCATGGCTATGACGAGCAGATGGGCGCGCGGCCAATGGCCCGCATCATTCAGGAGCACGTCAAGAAACCGCTGGCGGACGAGGTGCTGTTCGGCAAGCTGAAGGGCGGCGGCCACGTCCGCGTTATCCTGGTGAAGGACGAGCAGGGCACCGACAAGATCGGTTTCGAGTTCGTCGAAGGACCGGTCACGCCGAAGCCTGAGAAGCTGCCCGGATCGCGCAAGCGTTCCACGCCGCGCAAACCCAAGGGCGGGGATGGCCCGAAGGGTCCGGCCAAGCCGCTGATGAAGGTCTGAGGCGAAGCACAACAGAACAACGAAAACCCGGCGGTCTCACGATCGCCGGGTTTTTGCTATCCTGATCCGTATCCTGACATTCTCGGCTGCGTGCTCTGGAAATGAAACGGCGAAACCCGGATAGGTGGTTCGCGGCTGGTGTTGTGACCATAACGCTGGCGATGACCGCTCTTGCGCGCGGCGATGAGCCGGATCCACCGGCTCCGCCGATGCCCGCTGCTGCCACGGCCAGGGATGGCAACGCGCGCGAGGCGATGTGCCTGATGATTGAATCCGCCGCGTCCGCGCACGGCCTGCCTCTGGAATTCTTCGCCCGCGTGATCTGGCAGGAGAGCCGGTTTCAGTCTGATGCGGTGGGACCGGTGACACGGAGCGGCCAGCGCGCGCAGGGCGTCGCGCAATTCATGCCGGGCACGGCCAGCGAGCGGCGGCTGCTCGATCCGTTTGATCCGGTGCAGGCGCTGCCGAAGTCCGCCGAATTCCTGCAGGAGCTGCGCGAACAGTTCGGCAATCTCGGGCTCGCAGCGGCCGCCTACAATGCGGGGCCGCGGCGCGTGCAGGAATGGCTCGCCGGCACCGGCTACATGCCGTCCGAGACCCGCAACTACGTCTATGCCATCACCGGGACGCCTGTGGATGACTGGGCTGCGGCCGGCAAGAGCGGCGTGATCAAGGATCGCACGCCGCCCGCCGGCTGCCGCGAACTCATGGCGCTGTTGCAGCGCGCGCCGAACCCGTTCGTCACCGAGCTTGCGCAGCGCGTGAAGCTTGGCGCGGCGATGCCGTGGGGTGTACAGCTTGCCGCGGGTTTCTCGCGTGACAAGGCGCTGGCGATGTACGCCCGTTCCATGAAGCGACTGAGCGCAGTCATCGGCGATCGCGATCCGAGCCTTCTCAGTTCGATTTTCCGCAGCCGCGGGACACGTCCGTTTTATCAGGTGCGCGTCGGCGCTGACACGCGCGCTGCCGCCAACGAGTTGTGCGATCGCATCAGGCGGGCAGGACAGGCGTGCATCGTGTTGAAGAACGCGGAGCAGCATGGTTAACCGCTGCGCGCGCTGAGCGCGGACGAAATTCAGGAAATCTCTTGCGACGGTTAACGCAGCAGCCAAATCGCATGCAAAAAGAAACCCAATATTTGCAGGCATAACTTGAGTTCGCGCGCGAGATTTTATCCTCAACAGAATGCTAACGCGATGCGGGCATTTTTCGCTTAAGTTTTGCGAAACCGTTTTCCAATCATGTGACCGGGGGCAGCGAAACCGTTTCGCCGCAGTCTGTGAGGAGGCCGTCGTGCTGACGTTCGGAATTATCGGTATTGCATTTGCAACCTTGTGCGTTCTCGGTTCGCTGTCGTCATCCGCGCGCGAGCCGTCGATCTGATTTTGGATCTGATTTTGACCCGCCGTTTGCGGTGAATGTTCTCGGCGCGCACCGATAGCGATGCGCGCCCCGCAAGCTGTGCAATTGAGCGGTACGGCTCCGCGAAATTAGCGCCCCCGGTCCCTTGACGGCGGGGCGTTTCAACCGCGTGATGAATTAAACGATTCACCCGGTATTTTGCCCCCTTGGCACTTCCCGTCCTCGATTCTCCGAAATGGCAAAGCGCGCCCGCCGCATTCGCGCTGGGTGTAAAATCCGCGCTGTCGTCGATCCTGGCGCTGGTCCTGTTCGGGACCTTCATCGGCGTCGGCGCATTCGCCCATGACACCGGCTTCACGCTGGGCTGGGCGCTGGCGAGCACGGTGCTGGTCTGGGCCGGGCCTGCACAGATCATCCTGATCTCAACATTCCATGCCGGGGCCACAGTGCTGGAATCGGCGCTCGCCGTCACCATCAGCGCGATCCGCCTGCTGCCGATGGTGGTCTCGGTGCTGCCGATGTTGCGGACGCCGGAGACGAAGATGCGACAGCTTGCGCTGCCGGCTCATTTCGTGGCGGTGACGGTCTGGGTCGAAAGCTTTCGCCTGCTGCCGCAGGTGCCGCGCGAGCGGCGGATTGCATTCCTGAACGGCCTCGGCAGCGGGTTAGTGTTCCTGAGCAGCGTGGCCACGGCGATCGGCTACGGACTTGCCGCGAACCTGCCGCCGCTGCTGGCTGCGGGAATTCTCGCGCTGACGCCGCTGACGTTCCTGCTATCCACGGCACGCAACGCGCACAGGCTGGTGGACAAACTGGCGCTGGCACTCGGGCTTGCGCTTTATCCGCTGGTGCAACTGCTGCAAACCGGCGTGGATATCATGATCTGCGGTCTGACTGCGGGCACGATTGCCTATGGTGTCGATCGCATCCGGAGGCGCGCATGAGCGGGCTGTTCGGGGATGGGCACGCCATCCTGCTGCTGCTGTTCGCAGGCTTACTGTCGAACGAGGTATGGCGCGTGCTCGGCCTTGTGATCGGCGGAAATATCGATGAAAGCTCGGAATTCCTTGTCTGGGTGAGGGCGGTCGCTGCCGCCATCCTTGCGGGCGTCATTGCGCAGATTCTGATTTCACCGCCCGGAGCGCTCGCGACGGTGCCGGGTGTGGTCCGCTACAGCGCGGTTGCTGTGGGGATTGCCGTGTTTCTGGCCACGCGTAGATCGGTTTTCGCAGGCGTGATCGGCGGTGAAGTCGTCGTGCTCGCCGGCAAATGGTGGATGGGCTGACGGTATGATCCCGAAAACTCGAAACCGGTTTTCGGAATAGATTATACCGAGGCCGAAGCGTCTCAGCCGTTCAGCGCTGCGATTAGCCGTGTGGCGTGATCCTCCAGCACCTTGACGTCCTCCTTGCGGCTTGCCGGCGGCAGCAGCGCAACGCCTTCAACCCGAGGCATGATGTGGACGTGGAGGTGATAGACGACCTGTCCGGCGGAAGGCTCGCTAAACTGTTGCAGCGTGATCCCGCTTGCGTTGAAGGCCTTCATGGCGGCCACCGCGATTTTCTTCGCCGTGCGGGCAACATGGGCGAAGCTGTCGGGCGAGATGTCGAGAATGTTGCGGGCCGGGGCCTTTGGAATCACCAGCGTATGACCGGGACAGCGCGGCATGATGTCCATGAAGGCGAAGGTATGTTCGTCCTCATAGACCTTGTGACAGGGAATCTCGCCGCGCAGGATTTTCGCGAAAATATTGTTGGTGTCGTAAGCGGTCATGGGTCATCCCGGAGAAGAGGCGCGTCACAATCGCTGCCCCGCGCCGCGCGGTCAAGCCGGGTTGTTCGAGCCTCATGCATGTCAGGAATTCACTGTGCGCTCGGGTATGCCGGTCGCAATCTCGTCGATCCGGTCGGCAAGGTCGGTCAGATCGCGGTGAAGACCGTCCAACGTATAGGCCAGTCCGAACGTCCGTCCGACGGCGTTGAAATCGAGTGCGCGCATGACGCCGGACTGTCGCAAGCCGCTGAATGTCTCCGTGAACGCCAGATGCACCGCGGGCAGGTCCGTCCGTGGAACCACGGTGACGGCGTCGAGCGCGGTTGCGCATCGCTGCGTCAATTCGGCTTCGGCGCGGAGCAGGGCGGCTGCCGCAGGCGCCAGGGTCGAAGCGATCGCGGCGGGAAGGGGCTCGCGGAGCACGTTGCCGATGGCGACCAGATCGTTGCGCACGCGCCAGAGGGTTCGCGGAATTGCGGAAGGAATGCGATGATCGGCGAGGCGAGAGGCGCGCTCCCGGTCGGCATCTTTCAGGGCTTGTTCGACTGCTGTCAGCGCTTGCCGCAAGGCGGCGTGCTCGAGAGAGGGCGCCAGCGGTTCGCCGCGTTCAAGCGCCTCCGCCTCGGCGAGCAGGAGTTTTTGTATCCGCCTCAGCACGGTGATCGAGCGGGCCACCACGACGGCATGGGAACGCGCGGGAAATATCAGCACCGTTGCCAGCACGCCGATCAGGCCGCCCAGTCCGATCTCGATGATGCGGTCGAGAACAAATTGTTCCACCGGCGCGCCGGCCGGTTCTGTCAGCAGCATGATGGCCGCCGTGACCGGCGCCACCCGCAATTGAGGGCGAACCGCCGCGCCCCACACGGTGACGCATGTGACGAGCACAAGGGCGATACCAATGCCCAGCGACGTATTTGAATGGAAAGCTGCCGCAAGCCCGCCGAAGATCGCGCCAGCGAGAGTGCCGATCATGCGCTCCGTGGCCGCGCCCAGCGTCCCGCCGATCGAGCCTTGCATCACGATAATGACGGTGAACACCGCCCAGTAGCCCTGTGGCAGGCCGAGAGCCTTGTAGGCAGCGTAAGCCGCGCCGACGGCAATGGTGACACGTACGGTCTGGCGTAGCTCGGAGGACCGGCGCGTCAAGAACTCTCGAATCCGTGCAGCGATTGAAATCAAGGCGTTTCCCGCAGCGGCACTGTGATCAGCAAGCGGAACTCAGGTTAAGCGGCTTGTGCGGCGGTCACAACGCCTGCGTGTCAGTCGTCACCGTTGGCCTTGCGGAATGGACCGGCCTCGGTGAGTTCGCGCACAGCCTCCTGCACGTAGCTGCGCTCATGCTTGAGATAGTCGCGGATTGCCCGGCGCAGCGCCGGATCGGCGATGTAGTGGGCGGAGTAGGTAGTTTGCGGCAGGTAACCTCGGGCGATTTTGTGCTCACCCTGCGCGCCGGCTTCGACGCGCTTCAGGCCGCGCCGGATCGCGAAGTCGATGGCCTGATAGTAGCAGACCTCGAAGTGTAGGAAGGGATGATGCTCGATGGCGCCCCAGTGGCGGCCGAACAGGGTGTCGGAGCCGATGAAGTTGATCGCGCCGGCGATCCATTTCCCGTCACGTTTCGCCATCACAAGCAGCACGTCTTTCGCCATGGTCTCGCCGATCATGGTGTAGAAGGCGCGGGTGAGATAGGGCCGCCCCCACTTGCGCGAGCCGGTCTCCATGTAGAACTCGAAGAACGCGTCCCATGCATCGGGCGTGATGTCGTCGCCGGTCAGGGCGTGAATGCTGATGCCGTTGGCAAGCGCGTCGCGGCGTTCGCGGCGGATCGCCTTGCGATGACGCGAGGCCAGGGTGGCGAGAAAATCCTCGAACGTGCCGTAGCCTTCATTGCGCCAGTGGAATTGCTGATCGGTCCGTTGCAGGAATCCGTGTTCAGCGAGGGTCGTCCATTCGTCTTCGCGGGCGAAGGTGACATGCACGGACGAGGCGTGGGTGGCGCCACACAGCGCGATGAGGCCGCCGGCCAGCGTTTCGCGGACACGCGCAGCTTCCGGGCCATTGCGCACCAGCAGCCGAGGGCCTGTCGCTGGCGTGAACGGGACGGTGGCCTGCAATTTCGGATAGTAACTGCCGCCCGCGCGCGCATAGGCGTCGGCCCAGCCGTGGTCGAACACGTACTCGCCCTGCGAGTGATTTTTCAGATAGCCCGGCACGAGGCCCACGACCTGGCCTGCCATGCGTGCCACCAGATGGCGTGCGGCCCAGCCGGTGCGCGCGATGGCAGAGCCCGACTCTTCTAAGGCGGCAAAGAAAGCGTGCGTGACAAACGGGTTGTAGCCGCCATCCGAATTGGCACACGCATTCCACTCGTCGGCCGTGATCTGGCCGACCGAGGAGACCGCTTCAAGGGTGATCTCGCAGGAATCCGTCAAAGAGCAGGTGTACCGTGGCCGTGAGAAACCGAAACCGTTCAGGAGTATAGATCGGTTCTTACGCGGATGACTTCAAGTATCTGGCATCCCGCTTTCGGCCTACTCCGGGATGAAACCCTCGAAAGTCATCTGGTCGGCATATCGGGTGCTGCGTGCGCGCTGTTCCGGGGTCCGCACAGTCCATGTGATCAGCGCGCAACCGAAGATGTTGCGCGCGATCCAGGGCGCTGGTGCTGGAAGATCGTCGACCCGGTAGCTGACGAAATGTGGCTGCGTGCGGAAGGCGTGGCGCAGGCCGGTCATCTCGCGGGTTTTCTCGGGAGGCAGCCGCGTCCACTCGCCCTCGGTGTAGTGCCGTTCGGCGACGATGCCGCGCGGCAGGCCGGGCATCAGGTCGCGGATCGCGATCACCTGATCGGGATCGAACGACATCGCCGCCACCGGTCCGCTGTACGAAGCCAGCACTTCGGCCATCCGCCTCACCAGCGTCCGGCTGCCGTCGAAGCGGCTCTTTATCTCGAGCACCAGCGGGACACGTCCGGCGACGCGCGTGCAGAGATCACCCAGGGTCATCATCCGCTCAGCCGTGTGCTTGAAGCCGACCTGCTTGAGCTGTGCCGCGGTCAATGACAGCAGTTCGCCGGTGCCTTGAGTCAGGCGGCCGAGCTCATAGTCATGATGCACCATCGCTTCATTGTCAGCGGTGGGCTGAAGATCGACCTCGATCGCGAAATTGCCCGCGACCGCAGCGTCGATCGCGGACGGCATGTTCTCGATGATGCCGCACGCACGGTCATGCAACCCGCGATGGGCAATCGGTCGTGCCGTGAGCCATGCAGGCGCGCGCGCAGTCATCGGCTTGTTTTGGTGAGCATGATCTTGTCCAAAAACCGGTGCCCACTTTTCGGGATCATGCTCAGGCGACCTCGAAAATGCCTTCGACTTCGACGGCGGCGTCCGAAGGCAGGGCGGCCACGCCGACCGTGGTGCGGGCATGGCGACCCTTGTCGCCGAATACAGCGACCATCAGGTCCGACGCGCCGTTGAGCACCTTGGGGCCCTCAAGGAAATCCGGTGTTGCGTTGACGAAGCCGCCGAGGCGCACGACGCGCGCAACCTTGTCGAGATCGCCGAGCGCCATCTTGACCTGCGCCAAGAGGTTGATCGCACAGCCGCGTGCGGCAGCCGCGCCTTGCTCGGTGGTGACACCGGCGCCGAGCTTGCCCTTTGCGATCAGCTTGCCTTCCGGCGTGTTGCAGACCTGGCCGGATACAAACAGAAGATTTCCGGTGCGCACGAAGCCGACATAATTCGCGACGGGAGGGTTGGGCTGATGCAACACAATGCCCAGTTCGTTCAACTTCTGCTCGACCGTTCCCGCCATATCAGTCCCCGATGTTTGTTTGATATTTGCCCGGAATGAAGTCCGGCATTTTAAGCCGATATGTCGGGCGCGCCATACTTCGCCCATCGTGGAGCGACATGCAAGCACGTCAGCCCGGTGGATTTGGCCCGGATATTTCGGGCGATTCCACGGCTTTGCCCCGGTTGCGGCGCAATGCTGCGGCTATTATCCTTCGATTCTCATTGTCTTAAAGGAGACACCATGCGTCGCGCGCGCCGGATTTCAGGTTATGGATTGGCTGCCCTGTCCGCTGTGTTTCTGGCGTCAGCATCAGGCGGAGCGCATGCGGCGCCGAGCGTGGCATTTCTCGCGCATCAGGCCGTCTATGATCTGAGCCTGAAGACATCGCGAGGCAACGCCAGTGTCAGCAATGCGCGCGGCCGTATCCTGTACAATTTCGCCGGCAGCTCCTGCGAAGGCTATACCACCGAATTCCGGCAGGTGTCGCAGCTCGATACCGGCGAGAACAAGACCACGCTGAGCGATCTGCGTTCGACGAGCTGGGAAGACGGCGAGGGGAAGAGCTACCGCTTCAAGATCGAAACCCGCATGAACGATACCGACACGACGTCGATCGACGGCATGGCGGAGCGTGACGGGAAGACGATCAAGGTCAAGCTCAAGAAGCCCAAGGCGAAGACGTTCACCATCGAGGGCGCGGTGTTTCCGACGGAGCAGGTCAGACTGATCATCGAGGCCGCGCGCGAGGGCAAGTCGCTGCTCGAACTCGTGGTCTATGATGGCTCCGACGACGGCGAGAAGGTTTACAACACACTGACCGTCATCGGGCAGCCGATCCCGGGAACAAAGGCGCCGGCAAAGCCGGATGCGGCCAGCGCCAACGAGAAGTTCAAATCCCAGACCCGGTGGCCGGTCACCGTCAGCTACTACGACCGTGCAGCGAAATCGAATTCCGGCGAGCAGACGCCGGTCTATGCGATGTCGTTCGAGCTTTATGAGGACGGCGTCTCGCGCGCGCTCTCGCTCGATTACAACGATTTCGTCATCGCGGGCGCGATGGACAAGATCGACATCAAGGAAACCAAGCCCTGCAAATAGGCGGGCGCTATTCCGCCTTGGCCGGTCCATCATAGGCAATACCGCGCATCACCGCGGCATTGCCGAATTTTTTGCGGACATCGTCCATCGCGCGTTCGGCGTGTGCCGAGCGCCGGTCGAGCAAATCCTGATCGTCGGCTTCCGCACCGGGTTTCAGTGCGCTGACGCCCGCGCCGATCAGCCTGAACGCGGTGCCGTCGATCTCGCGGCTGAGCATTTCGCGCACTGTCGCAAAGATTCTGGTGGCAAGCTGGGTCGGCACCTGAAGCGATTGCGAGCGGGTGCGCTGCCTGAAATCCGCAGTTTTTAGTTTCAGCGTGATGGTGGAGCCGGAGAGATCGCCGCTCTTGAGGCGCGATGAGACTTTTTCGCACAGCCGCCACAGGATTCTTTCCAGCGTCGCGAAATCCCGCACGTCAGATTCCAACGTCGTCTCGTTGGAAATCGTTTTGGCGCCGCGATCGGCGACGACCTTGCGGTCATCGATGCCGCGCGCCAGTCGCCACAGCCTCCGTCCCTCGGGACCGAACTGTTTCATCAGATCGATCTCGTCCGAACGCTGCAGATCCTTGATGAGCCGGAAGCCGCGTTGCGACAGTTTCTCCTGCGAGGCAGGACCGACGCCGTAGATAAAGCCGACGGGCCTTTCAGCGAGCATGTCGCGGGCCTCGTCCTGGTCGAGTGCCGCGAAGCCGCGGGGCTTGTCGAGGTCGGAGGCGATCTTAGCGAGAAACTTGTTCACCGACAGGCCGACCGACACGGTGATGCCGATGTCGCGCTCGACCTGGGCTGCGAACCGCGCAAGTACCTTGGCCGGGATCATGCCGTGCACGAGTTCCGTGCCGCTGAGATCGAGGAATGCCTCGTCGATCGAAAGCGGTTCCACCAGCGGCGTCAGCGCCATCATCGCTTGGCGAACTTCGCGCCCCACGCGGACATACTTCGCCATGTCGGGACGCACGACCACCGCCGAGGGGCACAGGTCGAGCGCCTTGAACATCGGCATCGCCGAGCGCACACCATAGGTGCGCGCGATGTAGCAGGCGGCGGAAACGACGCCGCGCTTGCCGCCGCCGATAATGACCGGCTTGTCGGCGATGTCCGGATTGTCGCGCTTCTCGACGGTTGCATAGAACGCATCGCAATCGATATGCGCGAGCGCCAGCGCTCTGAGAGAGCGATGCCGAACCATACGGGGCGAGCCGCATTCAGCGCAGCGCATCGCCTTTACCGCCGCGTCCGAAAGGCAGTCGCGGCAGAAACCCGGCGAATCGGCTGGCGGACGGTCGCTCACTGAATCATTCCCAGCGTGGTTCCAGCACCTCGCGCGCATTGGCGACGGCCTGCGGGGTCAGTTGCGAGGCGTCGGCGAAGGCCTTCACGGTCGCGTCATCGCGCACGATGAAGTCGAGCACGCCTGCGAGGAACTTCGGGTCTGCGGCGGCGGTCCGGAGGGTTTGAGGGCCGATACCGCTCTCGGTCAGGAACAACCCTAGCCGTTCGGGATCGGACGCCAGGAAGGAGAGCGCCTGAATCGCAACGAATTCAGCGACTTCCTGAGGGTTTTTAGGGCCCTTTGTCATTGATCGTGTTTGCCTTTCCGTAACTTATCGTCTCTATTTTGAACCCATCATGCCCGAGTCATCACGGCGTGGCGAATTCAATGGTTTCAGCACGTACGGGCATTTTGCGGGAATTGGAGGGCCAGGATGGCCAAAACCGTCCTGATCGTGGAAGACAACGAGCTCAATATGAAGCTCTTTCGCGATCTGCTTGAGGCCCATGGGTATCAGACAGTCGGCACGCGCAACGGGGTTGAAGCACTCGACCTCGCTCGCAGACACCGGCCCGATCTCATCCTCATGGATATTCAGCTACCCGAAGTTTCCGGCCTCGACGTGACTCGCTGGATCAAGGCGGATGTCGAATTGCGTGCGATCCCGGTGGTCGCGGTAACGGCTTTTGCCATGAAAGGCGATGAAGAACGTATCCGTGAAGGCGGATGCGAAGCGTATTTGTCCAAACCGATCTCGGTTGGGAAGTTTATTGAGACGGTTCGACGGTTTGTCGGCTAGGAAAGTTTGGAGAATTCGATGTCCGCGCGCGTTCTGGTCGTTGACGACGTTCTCGCCAACGTAAAGCTGCTCGAGGCGCGGCTGTCCGCGGAATACTTCGACGTGGTGACGGCGAATTGCGGAACGCAGGCGCTGGAGATCTGCGAGCGTGCGGAATGCGACATCGTGCTGCTCGATGTCATGATGCCCGACATTGACGGCTTTGAGGTCTGCCGCCGACTCAAGTCGAATCCGAAAACCCATTTCATCCCGGTCATCATGGTGACGGCGCTCGACAGTCCGTCCGACCGCGTGCGCGGGCTCGATGCCGGCGCCGACGATTTTCTGACCAAGCCCGTGTCCGATGTCGTGATGATCGCGCGGGTGCGGTCGCTGACACGCTTGAAGATGATGACCGACGAATTGCGCATGCGCGCGATCACGTCGCTCGAGATCGGCGTCAACGCGCCGGAGCGCGACGCTGTTGCCGATACAGGCAGGGGCGGGCGTATCCTGCTGGTGGATGACCGGCCGTCGTCCTACGAACGGCTCGCTCCGGTGCTGGCCACCGAGCACAGCGTGGATGTCGAGCCGAATCCGGCTGAAGCCGTATTCCACGCCGCCGATGGCAATTACGACTTGCTGATTGTCTCACTTGGCCTTGAGAATTTCGACGGCTTGCGGCTTTGCAGCCAGGCGCGCTCGCTGGAGCGGACGCGCAGTGTGCCGATCCTTGCCATTGCCGATGCCGACAACAACGCGCGGCTGCTGCGCGGGCTGGAGATCGGCGTCAATGACTACCTGCTGCGGCCGGTGGACAAGAACGAACTGCTGGCGCGCGCGCGCACCCAGATTCGCAAGCGCCGCTATACCGATCATCTGCGCGACAATGTGCAGAACTCGATCGAAATGGCGATCACCGATCCGCTGACCGGGCTGCATAACCGCCGCTATATGGAAAGCCATCTCGCCACATTGGCAGAGCAGGCCTCGATGCGGGCCAAGCCGTTGGCACTGATGATGCTCGATATCGACTACTTCAAGTCGATCAACGACACCTATGGCCACGATGCCGGCGACGATGTGCTGCGCGAATTCGCGGTGCGCATCCGCAAGTCGATCCGTGGGATCGATCTGGCCTGCCGCTACGGCGGCGAGGAATTCGTCATCGTCATGCCTGAAACCGACCTGCACGTGGCGGGGATGGTTGCCGAGCGCCTTCGCCGCTCGATTGCCGGCGAGCCCTTCACGATCGAGAAGGGCGTCAAGCGCATCGAGGTGACCATTTCGATCGGCATCTCGACCCTGGAAACCAAGGGCGAGCCGATCGGCGCCGTCCTCAAGCGCGCGGATCAGGCGCTGTACCGCGCCAAGCACGATGGCCGTAACCGCGTGGTCGCCGCGGCGGCTTAACTCGCTTTCGTTCTTTCTTCTTCTTTCGGCTCGAAATATGCGCCGGATAAGGGGTCAACCCAGCACAGGTGATCGTGCACCTGCTTGACGCCCGCGACATTCTCGGCGGCTACGATGATGGCTTGCCGCGTGCGCTCTTCCGTGATGACGCCGCAGATATCGACCACACCGTTGCGGACAAACACCTCCAGCCCGGAGGGGCCCCAGTCATGACGCCCGATCTCTTTGAGAATGCGGGTTTGAATGTGTGAATCGTCCGCAGTGGGGTCGGGGACATCGCGTGCGAGGCCTGCGACAGCCCGGACGAAATTCTGGCGGCTGATGATTCCGGTGAGCTTGTTGTTGCCGTTCATCACGGGAACGCGCTTGATGCGATACCTTTCCATGATGGCTACGACATCGGAGAGCGGAGTGTCTTCAGTCACGGTTTGCACGTCGCGCGTCATGATCTCATCAACCCGGCGTCCGGCGGTCTGGACATAGTCCGCGGCCTGACGTCCCGGGCCCAGAATGAAATCAAGCCAGCGCGGCCGTTTGCGCTGCGTGCCGATCTCACGCCGGCGCAACAGATCGCGCTCGGTGACAATACCGACCAGTGCACCCTTCAGGTCAACGACAGGAAGGCCGCTCAGATGGTTGTCGAGCATAAGCCGAGCGGCATCAGCGATCGAGTCACCAGGGGCAACCTTGATGACTTTACGGGTCATGATGTGATGGGCTTTCATGAGGTCACCTTTGCATGCGGGTCTGACTGATGCGGCCCGAATGGGCTTTCATTTGTTTAGTGTGATCGCTTCTCCTTCAATCACCTTGATGCACATCAAATGGCGGAGGTTCTCCCGCTGCTTTGAGCCATATCAAGCCAGAAGGTTCCGGCTCCGGCTAAGTTGAGCCGAAGGAGATTGCCATGGCCATCAGGGACTTCTTGCTTCCGCTTGTCAGCTATCCGAAGCCGACGACAAAGGCTGCGATCGAGACGGTGTTTCAACTGAGCGAAAGTCTTTTGTCGGCGGGAGCCCGCAACGGGAATCATTCGACCATCTCGCAACGCGTTTCGGCGGTAGTGTACGAGATCGAAATCGAGACGGGCCTTTACTTCGAAGGCGCCCATATGGGGGAGTTTCTCGAACGGGAGGCAAGAAAGAGCGCAGCGAATGCACAGCAGCTCGTCCATAGTTTCGAGGAGGTCGCTGCGCATCACAATGTGATGCACCGCTGTCGCCTCGAGCGCCGGGTGCCCTATGACATGACACGGAATCTGGTGGAGTCGGCGCGGCTGCACCACGTGACTGTTCTGCCCCTCAGGAAGGACACCGAAGACCAGTTTGATCTCGCCGAGCAGCTCATCTTCGAATCAGGCCGTCCGGTTCTGATCTTTCCGGAAGAGCCGCTAAGGCCGCTGGCGACGGCTATCCAGACTGTTGCCGTGGCGTGGGACGGCAGCCGTCAGGCGGCACGAGCCGTCGACGATGCGTTGCCGTTTCTCCGGCGCGCGCGGACGGTGAGGGCGTTCACGGCGACAGACGACAAACCGTTGTCGTCCGCCCAGGCGCAGCAATTCGTCGAGTATCTGGCGGGCTTTGGAATTGAAGCGATCCATGAAGATGTCAGAAAAACCGATCAGCATTCGATCGGTAGTTTCATGGAGGCCTACATTGCGTCCCGTGGAATCGATCTTCTGGTGATGGGGGCTTACGGCCACTCCAGATTGCGCGAATTCATTCTGGGCGGGGCGACGCGGTCGATTCTGGCCAATCCGCCGTGTTGGGTCCTGCTGTCGCACTGACCGCTGGCCGGGCAGGCGCGAAGCTCGCCATCAAATGAAAAACGGGGCCGAAAGGCCCCGTTTCCGCATGTAAGCAATTGAAATGCTTACTTGATCTTGGCTTCGCGGAATTCGACGTGCTTCTTCGCGACCGGATCGTACTTCTTCTTCACGAGCTTGTCGGTCATCGTGCGCGAATTCTTCTTGGCAACGTAATAGAAGCCGGTATCCGCGCTGGAAACGAGCTTGACCTTGATGGTGACCGCTTTGGCCATGTTCAGAACCTCGGATGTCAGGAATCGGTAGCAGTCCCGACAGGCCGGGCCGCGTTTGGGCCGCAACCTAGCTTCGAACGCCCTAAAGTCAAGTTTTTAGGGCGCTCTATTCCAAAATCCGGGATATCCCGGATTTTGCCCGCCAAGGGTCCCGGTTGGATGGGTCTGAGGGGCTATTCCGCCGCGTCCGCAGCCCCGGCAGGCTCGAAAAACCGGTTTTTGGGCCGTGGCAGGCCAAGATTTTCGCGCAGCGTGCGGCCCTCGTAGTCCTTCCGGAAGATGCCCCGCCGCTGCAGTTCCGGAACCACCTTGTCGACGAAGTCGTCCAGCCCCTGTGGCAGGAACGGGAACATGATGTTGAAGCCGTCGGACGCTTTCGTCACCAGCCATTCCTCCATCTGATCGGCGATGGTGGCAGGTGTGCCGACGAACGAGAGGCCGCCGTAGCCGCCGACGCGCTGGGCAAGCTGCCGAACGGTCACATTGTTCTTGGCTGCGTATTCGACCAGCCGGTCGCGGCCGCTCTTGCTGGCATTGGTGTCCGGTATTGGCGGAAGGGGACCATCCGGATCGAATTTCGATGCATCGGTGCCGAGGATGACGGAAAGCCCTGCAATCGCGCTGTCATAGTGGACGAGGCTGTCGAGCAGATCGCGTTTCTTTCGCGCTTCCTCGATCGTGTCGCCGACCACCACGAATGCGCCCGGCAGAATCTTCAGGTGATCGCGATCACGCCCCAGCTTGTCCATGCGGCTTTTGATGTCTTCATAGAGAGCTTGCGCCTGGGAGAGGGTCCCGCCGCCGGTAAACACTGCTTCGGCGGTCTCCGCTGCGAGCTGTTTGCCGGGTTCGGACGCGCCGGCCTGCACGATCACCGGCCAGCCCTGCACGGGTCGCGCAATGTTGAGCGGTCCTTTCACCGAAAGAAATTCGCCCCTGTGATCCAGTGTGTGCATTTTCGCGGGATCGAAATAGAGCCCGCTTTCCACGTCCCGGGCGAAGGCATCGTCGGCAAATGAATCCCACAGGCCGGTGACGACATCGAAGAATTCGCGCGCACGCCGGTAGCGTTCGCCGTGCTCCATGTGATCGTCCTTGCCGAAATTCAGCGCCGTTTCCGGATTGCCGGTGGTGACGACATTCCAGCCCGCGCGCCCGCCGCTGATATGGTCGAGCGACGCAAAGCGCCGCGCGACATGATAGGGCTCATCGTAGGTTGTCGAGCTTGTTGCGATCAGGCCGATGCGCTCCGTCGCGCCGGCCAGTGCGGCCAGCAGGGTGAACGGCTCGAACGATGTGACCGTATGACTGCGCTTGAGCGCGCTGATCGGCATGTTCATCACCGCGAGGTGATCCGCCATGAAGAAGGCGTCGAATTTGCCGTGTTCAAGTTTTTGAATGAAACGCTTCAGATGCGAGAGATTGAAGTTGGCGTCGGGAAAACTGCCGGGATAGCGCCATGCGGCAGTATGAATGCTGACCGGGCGCATGAACGCGCCGAGGCGCAACTGGCGTGGGCTCATCGGACTCTTCCCCTGACGATTTTGAGGCGGCACTTGAAGTGGCGCTTGGCGATGCAAAAGGATCAGGGATTGTATGGGGTGGCGCGATGCATCTCGCCACGGAAGATTATTGTTTTTTGAGTTGACGCCGGGGGTGTTTCTTCTGGGCCGTCAGATCATCAGCCCCTGAAATCCTTCGGCGCAAAACTGAGGTCGAGCATGCGCCACTGGTCGTAGCGGTCGGCCGGCAGCATGGCGTAGGGCTGGCACTTCTCCAGCGCATCCATCGCACTGCGCATCAGGGCCGGACCTTTTGCCGACGCGCTGGCTTCGATCAGAAGCGGTTCCGCCGCGAGCTTGCCGTCACGCTGAAATGCCACGCGCAACACGATCCGGACATTGTCGGAAGGCGACACCGACTTCGGCAGGATCGAACAGGTCTTGAGATGGGTGCGCAGCGCGGCAGCGTCTTCGTTTGAAATATTCGCTTTCGCGGTCGCCTTGGCGTCGAAGTCACCGGCCGCTCCTGCATCGGGGAGGGTGAACATCATGCCAAACTTGCTGGTGATGTCGGGAGCCGCGGTGGGGACTTCCTGCTGGGGCTGCGCCGGAGGTGTCGCCTGAGGCTGTGCCTGCTGCGGCGGCTGCTCGGCGGGTTTAGGCGGTTCCGGCTGCTGCTTGAGCGCGGCCTGCCGCGTCTCCTGCTTTGGCTTCGTCGGCGGAGCAGGGGCAGGTTTCGGAGGCTCCGGCGCGGCCTGTTGTGATTCTTCCTGGGCCGCCTGCTTTTCCGCGGAAGCCTGCTGCCGGGACATGTCGGAATCCTGGGATTTGTCCGAAAGCGTCGGGAAATCGTAGTTAGGCTCCTTGGGAAGCGGCGGAGCTTCTTCCGGCGTGACGATATCGATGGTGATGGCTTCCGCGGTTGTCGGCTCGAATGGATGCACGCCTGCCAGCAAGAGCCAGGCTGTCAGGGCCGCAACATGTGCGGCAACCGATATGGCGGCGCCGGTACGCATACAACCGTGGTTCAATCATCCTAGGGGCGTTCGGTCGCCCGGCCGGAATATAGCGATTGGCACGGCGATTGGGATGACAATTTTGACTGGTGCAACGGTAATGCGGACCAGACACCCCTAAATGACGTCCCGCTGCATCTTTCCGCCATAGAAGTGGAAAAACGGCACCTCGGCAGCATGCGATAGCGGTCCCAGCGCAAGGCGTTTGTCCAGTTCGCGCAGCACCATCTTCGTCATCTGATGAAGATCCGCGAGCGACAATGAACCGAGTTCGACCCACACCAGTTCGACAAGCTCGGCATCGGCATGGACGACGCCTTCAACCCGGTGGGCGATGGCCGATGCATCGGCGGTGAAAAATCGCGTATCGAATCGCCGGACGCGGCCGGGCGGAGTGATGGCGCGGGCGATCAGGAACAGTCCGGACGGATCGGGCAGCAAGCCAGCCTCGGCGAACGGTTTCCATTCGCCGGTCAGTTTCGCCGCGGCGCCATTCATGCGCGCGACTTTCCGCCCCAGGCAGAGGCCGGTTTCCTCACAGGCTTCGCGAATGGCTGCAACGGCAAGCGCACGGGCACGGGCCGGCGCAATTTTCGGACTGCCGCCGATCAGTTTCTTCTCAAGCCCCTTGGGAATTTCCGCAGCTACCGGAATCTTGTTGTCGGTGGCATCGACCCGGCCGCCGGGAAACACGAACTTCCCCGGCATGAAGATGACCTTGTCATGCCGCTTGCCGACGAGGACTTTGGGCACGCTTCCGCTGCGATCCACAAGGATCAGTGTCGCGGCATCTTTCGGGCGGCGGTAAGGATGACTGTCGTCTTCCTTCTCTTCTTTCTCAGGCTCGCTCATTTCACCACGGTTAGCTTGGCAATCGTACCTTCTTCGACGTCCGCGGGGCGGCTCTCATCGAAGCCGTGCATGCGGAATGCCCATTGCAATCCGACCACAGCGCCCTTCACCGGTTGCAGCAACGCGAGCGACATGATGAGAGTGACCGGCAGATACACCGAAAGCTGAAGGGCGATGGATGGTGCGTAGTCGGTCTCGATCCACAGCGCGATCGGCACAATGATATGGCCGACGATCACGATGACGAGGTAAGCCGGAAGATCGTCGGCGCGGTGTCCGCTGAAATCCTGTCCGCATACCGAGCAGTTATCGGCGACTTTCAGGAAGGCGCGGAAGACCTTACCTTCACCGCAGTTCGGGCAGCGGCAGCGCAGCCCGCGCGCCATCGCCTGCCAAACATCGCGCTTCGGCAGCAGCTGCGAGGCTGACGTCCACGTCTCGGCGGGCATAGTTCGGCTTTCCATGTTCAGCTCCTTTGAAAGGCGTGAGTGGTCGATTCTAGCATTCGTATCCACTAGCCTTCCTTCTTCGACTTGCGCGTTTTGCGGGAAGGTTTGCGCAATTTCTTTCCGTTCTTGCTGTTGCGCCCTGGCCGTGCCTTGCCGCCGGTATTGGGCGGTCTGGCGCGGTTGTCACGCATACGGCCGCCACGGGGAGCGGTTCGTCCTTCGGACAACAGTTCGAACCGCAGCGCGCCAGCCACAGGCGCAGCTTCTACCAGACGAACCTGCACCACGTCACCCAATCGATGCATGGCACCGCTGCGCGATCCGATCAGGGCGTGGCGGGTTTCATCGTAGTTGTAATACTCGCTTCCGAGGATGCGGACGGGAATCAGGCCGTCCGCGCCGGTATCGGCCAATTTTACGAACAATCCCGCGCGGGTGACGCCCGAGATTCGCCCCTCGAATGTCGCGCCGATGCGGTCGGCGAGGAAATGCGCGATCAGCCGGTCGGCGGTTTCGCGTTCGGCCTTCATCGCCCGTCGCTCGGTGAGTGAAATTGCCGCAGCGACTTCGTTCAGTGTTTCAAACGTCTCGGTTTCGGGAAGGGCGCCTTCGCCGAGCCCGAGCGCGCGGATCAGCGCGCGATGCACGATAAGATCGGCGTATCGGCGGATTGGCGACGTGAAATGAGCGTAACGCCGGAGATTCAGGCCGAAGTGGCCGTAATTGTCCGCCGAGTACTCTGCCTGCGCCTGCGAGCGCAGGACGACTTCGTTCACCAGCGATTCCGCGTCGCGTCCCTTCACCTGGGCAAGAATGCGGTTGAACACGGCAGGACGCAGCGCGCCCGTGGCGGAGAACGGCATTTCCAGCGTCTTGAGAAATTCGCGGAGGTTGTGGACCTTCTCCACCGTCGGCTCGTCGTGCACGCGATAGATCAGCGGCAGGGTTTTCTTCTCAAGCGTTTCCGCCGCCGCGACGTTGGCGAGGATCATGAACTCCTCGATCAGCCGGTGCGCGTCGAGCCGTTCCGGCGTTGTCACGCGGTCGACCGTGCCGTCGGCTTTCAGAAGAATCTTGCGCTCGGGGAGATCGAGATCGAGCGGATCGCGCTCGTCGCGGGCGCGTTTCACCAGCGCATAGGCATCCCAAAGCGGCTTCAGAATCGGATCGAGCAGGGGGCCGGTGGTGTCGTCAGGACGTCCATCGATGGCAGCCTGGGCCTGCGCATAGTTCAGTTTCGCCGCCGAACGCATCAGCACGCGATGAAACGTATGCGAGCGTTTGCGGCCGTCCTTGTCGATCACCATGCGCACGGCGAGCGCACCGCGCGGCTCGCTTGGCTTCAGCGAGCACAGATCGTTGGAGATGCGCTCGGGAAGCATCGGGACCACGCGGTCCGGGAAATAGACCGAGTTGCCGCGCTTGAGCGCCTCGCGATCGAGCGGCGACTGTGGCCGCACGTAGAATGCGACATCCGCGATGGCGACGTTGACGATGTAGCCGCCCTTGTTGTTCGGATCGCTGTCCGGTTCGGCATGGACAGCGTCGTCGTGGTCCTTGGCATCCGGCGGATCGATGGTGACGAGCGGAACATCGCGCCAGTCCTCGCGGCCTGCGAGCGTCGCGGGCTTGGCGGCTTCGGATTCGCGGATGACGTCGGCAGGGAATTCCTGCGGGATCTCGTGCGCGTGGATCGCGATCAGGCTCACGGCCTTTTCGGTCTTGAGCGAACCGAGGCGCTCCTTCACCCGGCCGGACGGCAGCCCGTAACCGCGCGAGCGCATCAATTCGACGCTGACCAGATCGCCATCCTGCGCGCCGCCGGAATCCTTCGCGGCGATGGCGAGGTCGCGTCCCGCCTGTTTCTTGTCGACAGGGATCATCCGGCCGTCGCCGTTTGGCATCACGCGATAGATTCCGAGGACGCGGTGCTGTGTTTTGTCGAGCACCTTGATGACGCGGCCGCGATAAGCCTTCTCGTGTTTGCTGTCGGGCTTTTCCACACGCAGCAGTGCGCGGTCGCCGACGCCAGCGGCGGTGCCGGGAGCGGCCTTGCGCGGGACATGAATGCGGATGACCGGGGCAGGGCCGTCGGTTTCCTCCAGCCATTCGGCGGGTGAGGCGAGCAGCTCGCCGTCGCTGTCACGGCCGGTGATGTCCGCAACGATGGTTGGCGGCAGCGATTTCGGTTCGGCGACTTTCTTGCCGCGCCTGGCGATCACGCCTTCGTCGGTGAGCTCGCGCAGGATGCGCCGGAGCGCCGCGCGGGATTCGTTCTTCAATCCGAAATGCCGCGCCAGTTCGCGTGTGCCGGCTTCACCGGGATGCGCCTTGACGAACGCGACGATGCTCTCTCGGTCGGGAAAGGCTGTCGTCGCGTCGCTTTTCTTTTTCATTATCCGCGTGCTTTACCGGCGCTCTTCTTTTCAGCGATCTTCGTGACCTTGGCTGCGGCGACCTTCGATGCCTTCGCTTTGGCTGCCTCCGTCAGAGACACAGGTTCTGCTGCTTCCTTTTTCGGTGCGGCCTTTTTCGCCACAGCTTTCTTCTTTGCCGCCGGTTTCTTCGCGGTTTTTTCCGATGCGGCAGCGTCGTCGGCTTTTGCCGCCGGTTTCGCAGCCTTCTTCGTCGCCTTCTTGGCGGCGCGCTTCGGCTTGCCGCCGGTCTTGGCCGCGCGCTCCTCGATCAGGGCAATGGCTTCCTCGATCGTCAGCTTTTCCGGCTCGATGCTGTCCGGAATGGTCGCGTTGATGCCGTCGATAGTGACGTAAGCGCCGTAGCGGCCTTTCTTGAGCATGATCTTGCCGCCGCGCGCGGGATAGTCGCCGACCTCCTTGCCGGGGTCTGCGCCGAACCGGCGGCTCGGACCTTTCGCGACCTTCTCGGCGATCAGCGTGATCGCGCGGTTGAGGCCGACATGGTAGACATCGTCACCCGCTTCGAGGCTGGCGTAAGTCTTGCCGTGGCGCACGAACGGACCAAAACGGCCGATGCCGGCGGTAATGACTTCGCCGTCCTCCGGATGCGGGCCGATATCGCGCGGCAGCGACAGGAGCTTCAGCGCGAGTTCGAGTTCAACGTCGGCGGGCGACATGTTCTTCGGAATGCCCGCGCGCTTCGGCTTCTCGTCCTCGCCGTAGTCCTTGGGCTCGCCGAGCTGGATATAGGGACCGAAACGACCCGCCTTGACCGCGACTTCGAGGCCCGACACCGGGTCCTTGCCAAGCGGACGATCGCTCGATCCGCTCGATGCGGCCAGGGGCCGGGTGTAGCGGCACTCGGGATAGTTCGAACAGCCGACAAAGGCGCCGAACTTGCCGGCCTTCAGATTGAGCTTGCCGGTGCCGCAGCTCGGGCACTGGCGCGGGTCGCCGCCATCGGCGCGCGGCTCGTAGATGTGCTCGCCGAGCATCGCGTCGAGCACGTCGAGCACTTCGGTAACGCGAACGTCCTTGATTTCGTTGACTGCGCCGATGAAGTCCTTCCAGAAATCCGTCAGCACCTGTTTCCAGGAAATCTCGTTGTTCGAGATCAGGTCGAGTTTTTCTTCGAGGTCGGCGGTGAAATCGAACTCGACGTAACGCGCGAAATAATTCTCAAGGAACGCCACCACGACGCGGCCCTTGTCCTCGCCGTGCAGACGCTTTTTCTCGAGCTTCACATAGCCACGGTCTTTCAGCACCTGAATGATCGAGGCATAGGTCGATGGGCGGCCGATGCCGAGTTCTTCCATGCGCTTGACCAGCGAGGCTTCCGAAAAGCGCGGTGGCGGTTCGGTGAAGTGCTGGGTGACGCTGAGGCTTTCGCGCTTGAGTGCTTCGCCCTCGCTCATGGCGGGTAGGCGGCGGCTGTCTTCATCCTCGGGATCGTCGTCGCGGCCTTCCTGATACACCGCGAGGAAGCCGTCGAACTTGATGACCTGACCAGTGGCGCGCAATTCGAGCACGCGCGCACCCACCTTGCCGGTGATGTCCACCGTGGTGCGTTCCATTTCGGCTGATTCCATCTGGCTGGCGACGGTACGCATCCAGATCAGCTCATAGAGCCGGGCCTGATCGTTATCGAGCCTGGACCTCAGTGAAGCCGGGCGGCGCGACAGGTCGGTCGGCCGGATCGCTTCGTGGGCTTCCTGCGCGTTCTTGGCTTTCGAACTGTACTGGCGCGGCGAGTCCGGCACATAGGCTTTGCCGTGGTCTTCACCGATCACCTTGCGCGCCTGTGTGATGGCGGACGGATCGATCTGCACGCCGTCGGTACGCATATAAGTAATGAGGCCGGTGGTCTCGCCGCCGATATCGATGCCTTCATAGAGGCGTTGCGCAATGCGCATGGTGTGCGCAGGCGCGAAACCGAGCTTGCGGCTGGCTTCCTGCTGCAAGGTCGATGTTGTGAACGGGGCCTGCGGATTGCGCCGCGCCGGTTTGGCTTCGACCGTGGTGACGGCGAAGTTGGCGGCTTCAAGAGCCTTCTTGAAATCCTCGGCTTCCGCGCCACTGCCGATGTCGAGGCGCTGGATTTTCTTGCCGTCGGCGCCGACGAGGCGCGCCTCGAAGGATTCACCGCGCGGAGTCGCCAATGTGGCGAGCAGCGACCAGTATTCGCGCGGGACGAACTTCTCGATTTCGAGTTCGCGGTCGCAGACCAGCCGCAGGGCGACGGACTGCACGCGCCCGGCCGAGCGGGCGCCAGGCAGCTTGCGCCAGAGCACGGGGGAGAGGGTAAAGCCGACGAGGTAGTCCAGCGCGCGGCGCGCCAGATAGGCATCGACCAGTGCGCCATCGATCTGGCGCGGATTCTTCATGGCGTCGGTGACGGCCTGTTTGGTGATCGCGTTGAAGACGACGCGCTCGATCTTCTGATCCTTCAGCGCGCGCTTCTGCTTCATGATCTCCAGCACATGCCAGGAGATCGCTTCGCCCTCGCGATCAGGGTCGGTTGCCAGGATCAGCTTGTCGGCACCCTTGAGCGCCTTGGCGATGTCGTTGAGACGGCCGGCTGCCTTGGGGTCGGTTTCCCAGATCATCTGGAAATCGGCTTCCGGATCGACCGATCCATTCTTGGCCGGAAGGTCTCGGACGTGACCGTACGAGGCCAAAACCTCGTAGGAGGAGCCCAAATACTTGTTGATCGTCTTGGCCTTGGCAGGCGACTCGACAATGACGAGATTCATTTGATTCCAATAACTTACTGGGGATACGCGGGCCGGAATCGCAAGATTCCATCAGGCTGGCTTGGCCGATACATGGGTAAAAGGGGGTCCGCTGTCAAATGGGGATAAGGTGATGCGGCCGGCCCTTGGGCCAAAATTCGCGTAAAAGTTGTGATTTATGGGTACTTATGATTGTGCATCTTATGCGTGTATTGTAAAAATATACCCTTAAATTGATCGATTCTCGCGTTGGAAGGGGTGGTACGCGATGACCGCTCGCGATAGCCGCAGCGACTTCGTACCAGCCGATTCCGTCGCCAGAGATGGTGGCCCGGCGGAGGCCGCGAGTTTCATTTCAGGGGCGGTCGCGGAGCTGGCGCAGCTCTCTCGTCGTCATCGCCTCGACATGCTGGCGCATCTGCTCGACATGGCGCAGCTCGAAGCGGACGACATCGTCCGGCGGCAACTGACCGGTAGCAAATTCTAGGTAGTTGCGGGTGCCAGCACCTTGGTCTCGGTCTGATCGATCCGGCGGCCGTCATGGGCCAGGATCTGCAACTTGCTGAGCGGCAATCCGTCCTGCTTGTCGACCAGCGAGCTGCAACTTTCGCCCGGTTTAAAGGCATATTCCTCACCCCACTGGCGCATCGCGACCAGCACAGGAAACAGCGCACGCGCCTTCGCGGTCGGCACATAGTCCTGATAGGCGCTGCCGTCAGACGCAGGTTTCACCTCAAGAATGCCCTGCGTCACCAGTGAGCGTAGCCGCACGGTCAGAATGTTCTTCGCAACCCCGAGATTCTTCTGAAATTGGCTGAAGCGTCGTGTCCCCATCAGCGCGTCGCGGATGATCAGCAGCGACCACCAGTCACCGATCGCATCCAGTGTTCGCGCGATGGGACATACGTCGCCCTCAAGACTTTTGCGTTTCACGGTCTGATCTCCGATCACGGGATTGTGGTTGCATTATAGAACCAGACGCGATACTGAGCAAGATAGTTTCATTATGAAACCAGAAACCAAGTCGATCAAAAACAGGAGTGGTCCATGAGGCTCAAGGGAAAAACGGCATTCATCACCGGTGGTAACAGCGGAATCGGTCTGGCGACCGCAAAGCTGTTTGTGGCTGAAGGGGCCAAGGTGGCAATCACGGGACGGGATCAGGCCAAACTCGATTCCGCAGTGGCGGAACTGGGGCCGAACGGCTTTGGCATTAAAGCCGATGCCACCGACGTTGCGCAGCTTGAAGGTGCGGTCGCGCAGGCGGTGAAGAAATTCGGCAAGCTCGATATCGTATTTGCCAATGCAGGCATCGCGGGCAACACGCCGGTCGGTGGCACCACGCTCGCGGCGTTTGAGAATGTCATCAAGACCAATCTCACGGCCGTGTTCTTCACGGTGCAGGCCGCCGTGGCACATCTCAACGACAATGGATCGATCATTCTCAACGGCTCGGTGATCTCGGTGCTCGGCAATCCGGGATACTCGGCTTATGCGGCGACCAAGGCCGGCGTCCGCGCGATGGCGCGCGTGATGGCATCCGAACTCTCGCCGCGCGGCATTCGCGTCAACGTGGTTTCGCCCGGTGGCACGCGCACACCGATCTGGGGGCCGGGCATTGCCACGCCTGAAGCCGAGAAGATGCTCGAAAAGCGTATTTCCGCCAGCACGCCGCTCGGACGGATGGGCGAGGTCGATCATATCTCGAAGACAGTGCTCTTCCTTGCGTCGGACGACGCCGCGCATGTGCAGGGCCAGGAGATCTTCATCGACGGCGGTTCGACGGCGTCTCCCGCCGGCGCGCCGATCTATCGCGGCTAACGCTACAGCAACGACACCATCCCGCCGCCGTGGCGTTCCAGCCGTCCTGCCAGCTCAAGCTCGAGCAGGACGGTTCGCACCACGGCGGGGGACACATTGGTCAAGCGGATGAGGTCGTCGATCCCGATCGGCGAGGGGCCGAGCAGGTTGGTAATGCGCGGGCGGTCACTGGCGGCGGGTTCATCGTCCATTGGCTGGCCGTCGTCGGGCTCGCTCATCGGCAATTCGACCGGGCGCCCCATGATCGGCTGAACCGCATTGATCACGTCGGCAGCCTCCGTCACCAGTGTCGCGCCCTGCTTGATCAGATCGTTGGTCCCGGCCGCGCGCGGATCGAGCGGCGAGCCGGGCACGGCAAACACCTCGCGGCCCTGTTCATTGGCGAAACGCGCAGTGATCAGTGAGCCCGAACGATGCGCCGCCTCGACGATGATGACTCCAAGCGAGACGCCGGAGATCAGCCGGTTGCGGCGGGGGAAGTCCCGCGCGCGCGGGCCGTGGCCGAGCGGCATTTCGGAAATCGCGCCGCTGCCTGAGGCGATAATCGCTGCCAGCAGGTCTTCATGCTCCGCCGGATAGATCTTGTCATGTCCGCCTGCCAGCACGGCGACGGTGCCGGTATCGAGCGTGACGCGATGTGCGGCCTGATCGATACCGCGCGCCAGACCGGAGGTGATCGCAAAGCCGGCATTGCCGAGATCGCGCGCGATGGTTTGCGCGAATTTCAATCCTGCGCCGGATGCGTTGCGGGAGCCGACGATGCCGATCATCGGCTGCGTCTGGACATTCAGGACGCCGCGCACACCGAGCAGCGGCGGAGAGTCGTCGATCAGGGCGAGGCGCGGCGGGTACCCATATTCCCCCGGAGCAAGCAGGGCGACGCCGATCCGTTTGCTGTTTTCGATCTCGCGTTCGGCTTCGGCCTGCGTGCAGATGCGGCCAACCTTGGAAGCTCCGCCGCGTTGGGCGAGATCGGGCAGGCGCTCGAGTGCGGCGCGTGCACTGCCGAAATGATTGACGAGGGAGCGAAAGGTGCGCGGTCCGACATTGTCGGAACGGATCAGCCGCAGCCAGTCGATGCGCTGCGCGTCGGTCAGTCTGGTCGTGGCTGAAGTCCTGATGTCCACGCGGCCCCCGTGGACGGGAGTGTTGCGCAACTTGGCGGGCCGGACAATCCCGACTTGCGCGCTCGAGCGAATCAACCGCGACAAACGGGCAGCCTTTTGAGGATTGCGGCCAGATCGCATAAGCCTTACCGATGCTTTGTGAACGGTTGTCCTGGCTGCCTTTTATTTCGGTGAATCCGAATTATTCGGTTGGAATGCTGAGAATTGCTTATGAGCGTATCCAATACTGCGCCCGAGTATTTTCCTGATCCCAATCACCCAACTCGCAATCTATCAGGCATCGGCCAGATTTCTGCCGGTCTCGTCAAGGTATGGATCTGCGTGATCGGCAGTGTTCTGTTCTGTCTGGCGACAGCGACGTATCTTCTTTATGAATCAAACCAGAACACAAAGTTTCTGCATGGCATGGCCAGGGCCTTTCCAGAACGGCTTGGCGCAGACTGGACCGCGGGGACTGTCGACGGGCTTCCCGTCTTTTCAGGTCTTGTTTTCTTAGTCGCTCGTTTTGGTCACCCGATCCTGTTCTATGTCGTTGAGCTTGGATTGCTGACCTGCCTCTTTTGGTCATGCTTCTCTCTGGCACTCCGCCTCGCGGGACAAGCTGGTCAGTCCGCTTCCTTCCAGCTGCTGCTCACTGGAGCACTTGTTCTCCTCGCGCACGCCGGCGCGCCAGTTCTTTTTGGATATGGCGTCGCTGATCAGTATCTCATCGGAGGATATCTTCAGCCCTCGGAATTCGGCGTGCTTTTTCTTGCGTCATTCGCCCTTGCGCTTGCCGGATTTAGAAACTTTGCGCTTGTTGCAGCCGCTGTCCCTGCCGCGATCCACGGAGGGTATGCGATGCTTTCGCTCATCGTCGCCGGAAGCATGATGCTGTCGGATGGTGCGTCGCGACTCAACCTGAGTACAAAACTCGTGGCCATCGCGTTAATCATCGTCCCGCAGGTTGATCTGGCATTACGGTTTGCGCCCACCGATTACGCGACCTTCCGGGAGGCTGCGGGCATTCTCGCGTTCGAGCGTATACCCCAGCATTCCGATCCTGCCCGCTGGTTGAGAGGCGAGGCTTACGCGAAGCTTGGTCTGGTGATCGTCGGCATATGGCTGGCACCGCGCGGTTTGCTCCGAAACGCCCTTGCTGCACTTCTTGTCTGGGCAGTAGCTGGAACTCTCGTTGTCATCTCAACCGGCGCGGCTGGTCTCGCGCTTGTCGCGCCTTGGCGCGCGTCGATCATTCTTGTCCCTGTCTCGACGCTTGTCATATTGGCGCGGCTTGGAGAGCTGTCGTTTGGATCGTCACCGTTTCGGCGAGGCATGGCAGTGGCAGGCGCCGTGGTTATCCTGCTCGCGCTATTTGTTGCAGGAAAGGAAGCGGTGGCGAAGTTTAAAAGCTACCGCGATCAAGGAGTGCCTGAATACGTTGAGTTCCTGCAGGACAACCATAGGCCGGGTGATGTCTATCTGACCGATCCTTTCAATCAAGAATTTCGGCTTGATGCGCTGAGCGCGCAATTCGTGTCGTGGAAAACCCACCCGTATCTTGATCGCGAGGTGCTGGAGTGGCGTCGGCGCGTCCTGCTGGCGCGCGAAGTTTTCGGTGATCAGAGCGGAAGAGAGCCGTTAAATTGTGCTGCGCTTGGAAGATTGGTGCGGTTGTATCCCGTCACGCACGTGCTGGTGGAAAACAGAGACATTCCGGCCGGTGAAATATGCCCGCCGCTTGAAATGGTGTTCTCCGCCGGGCGGGCCAAAATCTTCAGGCTTGATCGGACGTCGCTGTAGTGTGTCGGGGGTTGAAAGGCTCTGTTATTTGCTGCCGATCTTACCCTCGGTGCCGTTCATCAGCCGCTGGATATTGGCGCGGTGCATGATCCAGAGTGCCGCGGTCATGAGCGCAAACACGGCAGCGAGCGCCGTGTGTTGTGACCAGAACAGCATCACCGGCACGATGAGGCTTGCGACCAGCGCTGCCAGCGATGAGTAGCGGAAGATCAGTGCGACCGCGATCCAGATCGCGCAGAACGCCAGGGCGGCAGGCCAGAACAGTCCGAGCAGCACGCCGATATAGGTCGCGACGCCTTTGCCGCCCTTGAATTTAAGCCACACCGGGAAAAGATGGCCCACGAAAGCGCCGACGCCTGCGGCAATTGCGGCGTTAGGCCCGCCGAAATGTCCGGCCACGATAACCGCAATCGTACCCTTGAGCATGTCGCCAATTAATGTCGCGGCGGCGAGGCCCTTGTTGCCGGTGCGCAGCACATTCGTTGCGCCAATATTGCCTGAGCCGATCGAACGGAGATCCTGCGTGCCGGCGATTCTGGTCAAGATCAACCCGAACGGGATCGAGCCGCACAGATAGCCGAACAGAAAGGCCAGCACGAAACTGAGCACGAAGGCCGTCAGAAAGCTGGTCATGTTACCTCACTGGCGCATGGCCCGCTGAAGCGACTCGGCGAGGGGAGCATGCGTCTTCGATAATAAATCAACACGCTATGGGCGCAAAGCAGAGTCGGTTATTGCCATTCACACGTGCTCATAGACGGTGCGTCCGTCAACGATGGTGCGCGCGACACGGCCGGTGAAGCGAGCTTCGTCGAACGGAGTATTCTTGCACTGCGATTTCAGGTCTGCCGGATCGAGCACCCAGGGCGTGTCGAGATCGATCACGATCACGTCGGCGGGCGCGCCGGGCCGCAGCGAGCCGCCGGGCAGGCCAAGCAGTTCGGCGGGGCGGGTGGACATGGCGCGGATGAGCGTCTTGAGCTCGATGTCGCCGGAGTGAACGAGGCGCAGTCCAGCAGACAGCATGGTTTCCAGACCGATCGCGCCGGCGGCAGCTTCGGCGAACGGCAGACGCTTGACCTCGACGTCCTGCGGATTGTGGTCCGACATGATGACATCAATCAGCCCGGATGCGAGGGCCGCCACCAGTGCCATGCGATCCTGTTCGGTGCGCAGCGGCGGCGACAGCTTCAGGAAGGTGCGGTAGGGACCGATGTCGTTCTCGTTTAGCGTCAGGTGATTGATCGAGGCCGATGCGCTGACGTTCAGGCCAGCATCCTTGGCGCGTTTGAGGATATCCAGGGAGTCGGTGCAGGTCAGCGAAGCGGCGTGATAGCGGCCGCCGGTCAGCGCGACGAGACGCATGTCGCGCTCCAGCACGACGGCCTCGGACGCATTCGGGATTCCGAACAGGCCGAGCCGTGACGCGAGTTCGCCTTCGTTCATGACGCCTTCGCCGACGAGGTCCGGGTCTTCGGTGTGCTGAACGATCAGCGCGTCGAAATCGCGGGCGTAGGTGAGCGCGCGGCGCATCACCAGCGCATTCATCACGCTCTTGTCGCCGTCGGTGAAAGCGACCGCGCCTGCCGCCTTGAGCAGGCCTATCTCGGTCATCTCATGGCCCTTCATGCCCTTGGTCAGTGCGGCCATGGGATGAATGTTGACAATGGCGGTGTCGCGAGCGCGGCGGAGAATGAAATCCACGGTCGCGGAGTTGTCGATCACCGGGTTGGTGTCGGGCTGGCAGACAATGGTGGTGATGCCACCGGCGGCAGCCGCGAGGCTCGCCGAGGCAAAGGTCTCGCGATGGCCGGCGCCCGGTTCCCCGACGAAGGCGCGCATGTCGACCAGGCCGGGGGCGACCACCTTGGCCGCGCAATTAATAATGTCTGTGCCCTCGGGAACGCCCGCTGCGCCGATGCCGCGGCGCGCGTCACGGATGGTTCCGTCGGCAATCAGCACGTCACCGGGGCCGTCGATATCCCGCGAGGGGTCGATCAGGCGGGCGTTGGCGAGCAGGATGGGGCGTCTGTCGGTTCTCATCTCGTGTCCCGGTTCTGGCGTTCGTATCCCTTTTCAGCGGCTGCTCTTACGAACGCCAGAACCAAAGGGACACGAGTATCTATAATTTGGGTGCGCCTTTGAATGCGAGGTTCCTGGAAGAGCTCGCCGCACTGGCGGCAGGAACTTCGCATTCGGCGCACCAGTTACGCGTTGGGCAGGTTGCGGGCCAGTGCTTCGAGCACTGCCATGCGTACCGCCACACCCATCTCGACCTGTTCGCGGATCAGCGACTGCGCGCCGTCCGCCACGATGGAGTCGATCTCGACTCCGCGGTTCATCGGCCCGGGATGCATCACCAGCGCGTCCGGCTTGGCATAGGCGAGCTTCTTCTGGTCGAGGCCGTAATAATGGAAGTATTCCTGACTCGAGGGAATGAACGAGCCGTTCATGCGCTCGCGCTGCAATCGCAGCATCATCACGATGTCCGCACCTTCGAGACCTTCGCGCATGTCGCGCGCGACCTCGACGCCCATGCGCTCGATGCCGGGCGGCAGCAGCGTGGAGGGCGCAACCACGCGGACGCGCGCGCCCATGGCGTTGAGCAGGATGATGTTGGAGCGGGCAACCCGCGAATGCAGCACGTCGCCGCAGATGGCGACCAGCAGGCCTTCGAGCCGGCCCTTATTGCGGCGGATGGTGAGCGCATCGAGCAGCGCCTGAGTGGGGTGTTCGTGCGCGCCGTCGCCGGCATTGATGACAGAGCCGTCGACTTTCTGCGCCAGCAGTTCCACTGCGCCGGACGCATGATGGCGCACCACCAGAATGTCCGGATGCATGGCGTTGAGCGTCACCGCCGTATCCATCAGCGTCTCGCCCTTGCGGATGGAGGACGACGACACCGACATGTTCATCACGTCCGCGCCGAGGCGTTTGCCCGCGATTTCGAACGAGGACTGGGTGCGGGTGGAGGCTTCGAAGAACAGGTTGACCTGGGTGCGGCCGCGCAAATTGGTGCGCTTTTTATCGACCTGCCGGTTCAGTTCGACGAATTCTTCGGAAAGGTCCAGAAGGCCGCTGATGTCGGCCGCGGAAAGGCCCTCGATGCCCAGCAAATGCCGGTGTCCGAGGACGAAAGTCGATTTTGATGCAGTTGTCATTAAAGCAAGAGCTATAGGCAGAGTTGCCCGGCGGAGCAAGGCGGATTCGGCCTCTGAGAAGTTTTCCCCCGCTGATGTCCGGGCAGGGTAAATGGCTCGAAAGCATGCTGCGGAGCATTGCTTCTATCGTATTTTCGCCGTCGTGGCCGGGCTCGACCCGGCGGCATAATAACGGACGCCGGGTCATGAGACTTACAACTGCAATCCTGCTGGGCGGCCTTGGGGTGTCTGCGGCGGCGGCTCAGCCGTTGCCTGCGGATTTTGTCTATCTGCGCGATGTCGATCCGACCATCGTTCAGGACATGCGCTATGCGACGGCCAACAATTTTGTCGGGCGCGTGCTGAACGGCTACGAGGCGGGCGAGTGCATTGTCACCCGCAGCGTCGGCGCAGCGCTGAAACGTGTGCAGCAGGATCTGAAGCCGCGCGGGCTGTCGCTCAAGGTGTACGACTGCTATCGTCCGCAGCGCGCGGTGGACGACATGTATGCGTGGGCGCAGGACGGCCAGGAGACACCGGCGCAGCGCCGCTACAATCCGAAGATGCGCAAAGCCGATCTGTTTCGCTTAGGCTACATCGCCAAACATTCCGGCCATTCGACCGGCAAGGCGGTGGATCTCACGCTGGTGCAATTGCCTGCGACAAGGGTCGCGCCATTCGATCCGAAGGGCGATTATGCCGATTGCACCGGACCGCAAAATCTTCGCGCGCCTGACAGCAGCGTCGACATGGGCACCGGGTACGATTGTTCTGACGAGAAGGCGCATACCGGCTCGAAGGCGATCACGGCGCAGCAGCGCAGGTGGCGTGAAACGCTGGTCAGCGCGATGGCGAAGCAGGGATTTGCGAATTTCCGGCTGGAGTGGTGGCACTTTTCGCTGCCGGGTCCAGGAAATACCGCGTTCGATTTTCCAGTGGCGAAACGATAGTCGCCTTGAATTTCAGTCCGCCGAGCATAGCTTCGTCACATGAGCGCACGACCCGGCGCGCCAATGCAGAAAGGCCTCGTCATGAGCAGGGGCGCCATTGCAGTCACAACCGTTCTTCTGGCCATTCTCGCGGCCACGATATGGTGGGCGTGGCAGGGCTGGGTTGCACATTCCGACGTGCAGATGTCGATCCATGGCTACATCGCCATGGGATTGGGGATTTTCTTCTCGCTTCTGATCGGTTTTGGCCTGATGGCTCTGACGTTCTATTCGAGCCGTCGCGGTTATGACGATCTGCCGCAGGCGAAAGAGCCCTCCGGCAAAGAGCCGGTCTCCCACAACATTCCGTAACGGAGTGGCGTGAAACGCGTCGTGTTCCGGTGTAACCTGTTGTTCTCAACTGCGGGAACAACACATGACGCAATCGATCCTGTCCGCCACAACCGAAGTCTTCAACCAGTCCCCGCCGTTCGAGGATGTCGATCTGTATTCGCTCGATCGTCCGCTCGCGGAAGCGGTCGCGGCGAATGGCGGTGAGGGCGCGGCGGCAGAGCTTGCGGACTTCGGCAAGCACTGGGGCTCGGCGGCGATGGCGCAGCGTGGCCGCGCCGCCAATGAAAACACACCGAAGCTCAAAACCTTCGATGCGCGAGGCTTCCGCCGCGACGAAGTGGAGTTTCATCCCGCCTATCACGAATTGATGGCGCACAGCGCCCACGCCGGCATTCACAATTCGACATGGAACGAAAAGGGCGAGACTGCGGGCGGCGCGTCCGAGGTGGTGCGCGGCGCGAAGTTCTTCATCGCCTCGCAGGTTGAGACCGGACATTTGTGTCCGATCACCATGACGCGTGCCGCGGTCGGCGCGCTGTCGGTTGATCCCGCGTTGCGTGCGCAGGTGATGCCGGTGCTCGGTACGCGCAGCTACGATCCTTCGTTCGCACCGTGGTGGACCAAGCGCGGCATGACCATGGGCATGGGCATGACCGAAAAGCAGGGCGGCACCGACGTGCGAGCGAATATCACGCGCGCGGTGCGTGACGGCGATGCGTATCGTATCACCGGGCACAAGTGGTTCATGTCGGCGCCGATGTGCGACGCGTTTCTCGTGCTGGCGCAGACGGAAGGCGGGCTGACCTGTTTCTTCATGCCGCGCTTCGCGCCGGATGGCTCGGTCAATGGCATCCACTTTCAGCGCCTGAAGGACAAACTCGGCAATCGCTCCAATGCCTCGTCCGAGGTGGTGTTTGAAAATGCTTATGCATTGCGCCTTGGTGAAGAGGGGCGCGGCGTGCCGACAATCATCCAGATGGTCTCGCTGACCCGGCAGGATTGTTCGCTGGCCTCCGCAGGCCTGATGCGCTCGGGCTTGGCGCATGCGCTTCACCACGCCCGCCATCGCAGCGTGTTCCAGAAGCATCTTGCGGATCAGCCACTGATGCGCAGCGTGCTCGCCGACATGGCGCTGCATGTGGAAGCGTCGACCGCGCTGGTGATGCGGCTGTGCCGGTCGTTCGACCGCGCGCCGTCGGACAAGGCGGAAGCGGCTTACATGCGGCTGCTGACGCCCGTGGTGAAATACTGGACCTGCAAGAGCGCGCCGGGATTTCTCTACGAGGCGATGGAATGCCTCGGCGGCAACGGCTATGTCGAGGAGGGCATTCTGGCGCGGCATTATCGCGAGTCGCCGGTCAACGCGATCTGGGAAGGTTCGGGCAATGTGATGTGCCTCGATGTGCTGCGTGCACTGTCGCGCGAGGCTGACGCCGCGGCGGATGTGCTGCGCGGTCTCGTCGACCAGACCAAGGGACTGCCGGGTGTGGTCGGAGCGGTCGGCTTCATCGCGAAGTCGTTTCGTCAGCCCGACGCAGAGCGTGTTGCGCGGCTCGCCGTGGAAACGCTTGCCCTCGTCGCGGCAACCGCCGCGCTCAACGAGATATCGCCGAAGCATGCCGAACTGTTCGCGAGAACGCGGCTCGACGCAAATCACGGCAATCTCTATGGTGCGGTCGATCTTGCCGCGGATGATATTCGCGGGCTGCTGGATCGCGCATTGCCGGCGTGACGATGGGCGATCAAAATTCCGCTCACCGGATTCAAGGCTGATTGCCCTCGTTTCGCGCGCAATGACGGAATGGATCATTAATGACTGGTCGTCAAAATCCGCCCAAATAGGCTGGAGACCGGACCATGACTGCTGCTGAAAGCCCTGCTGACGCTGCCCCTGTGTCGCCGCCGGGCAAAAGCCGCGAGCCGCGAGTCTGGAAGTTCATCGGCACCAGCCTTTGGGGCGTCGCGCTGTTTGGCGCGATGTTCGCCGGGCAGGTTGCTGTGGTCGCCTATTTCCTCGTAATGAGCGGCGAGCTCATGGACACCGGCGCCATGACGGCCCTGCTCACGAACGGGCGGATCATTTCGCTCTCGGTGATTATGGGGTTGCCGGCCATCCTTGCGATGCTGTGGCTCGCGACGCGACTGTCGCGGACACCGTTCGCCGACTATCTGGCGCTGCGCTGGCCATCGTGGCGCATGCTCGCGGCAGGCGTCGCGAGCATGGTGCTGCTGATGGTCGCGTGGGAAGTCATCAGCCGCGTGGCGGGACGCGAATCTTCGCCGGGCTTCATGATTAATGTCCTGAAAACAGCACGGGCCGATGGTGTGCTGTGGCTGCTGGTTTTCGCGTTCTGCGTGGCGGCGCCGATTGTCGAGGAGTTCTTCGCGCGCGGATTTCTCTATCGCGGCTGGTCGGAATCGGTTCTGCGTCCCGCAGGTGCGATCCTGCTGTCATCGGCGGTTTGGACGATGATGCACCTGCAATACAACTGGTTCTTTCTGGCGCAGGTGTTCTCTATCGGGTTGCTGCTCGGATATCTGCGCTATCGCAGCAACTCGACGTGGCTCACCGTGATCCTGCACGGTCTCAACAATCTTGCCGCGACCATCCAGACCATCTGGCTGGCGAACAATCCCTGAAGCTTTAAGTCACCAGCGCGATGGCAATTGGCATGGTGACGATGGCTAGGGTTGTCTGCAGTGTCAGGATTTCCGCAACCAGCGCGGCATCGCCACCCATCTGTCGTGCGAGCACGTAGGCACTCGACGCTGTCGGAACCGACGAGCAGCAGGCGACAATCGCAAGGCTTGTACCAGACAGCCCGAAAGCCAGACCGAGCGATATTGCGAAGATCGGCATCAGAACAAGTTTCAACGCGCACGACAGCAGCGCCGGCGGACCGGGCCGCAGGACGCCCCTGAGTTGAAGTCCTGCGCCGACAACGAGCAGCCCGAGGGCGAGGGAAGAGCGGCCGAGTGCATCGATGAATTCATCGATCCATGTCGGAAGCTTGAGGCCAATCAGGTTGGCGGCCAGACCAAGTGCGCAGGCCCAGATGAAGGGGTTTTGCGCGATTGTCAGCAGGATACGCGGCCATGACAGCCGCGTCGGCGCGGCGTAATGCGCCAGCACCCAGACCGACAGGACGTTCAGGATGGGAATCATCGCCACCATCGCCACGGAGGCGAGGGTGAGTCCGATATCGCCATACAGATTTCCGGCGACGGCCAGCGCGACGTAGGTCTGCCACCGGCAGGAACACTGAAAGATCGAGGTGAACGACGGGCCGCTGACGCTCAGCCGCTTCATGAGGATCGGCCGCAAGGCGAGGCACAACGTTGCCATCAACAGGACAGCGATCAGCAGCGCGCCGCCGACACCGAACAGCGGCACTTCTGACAGTTTTGCACGCGCAAGTGTCCGAAAGAGGAGGGCGGGGAACAGCACATAATAGACAAGCTGCTCGGTTCCGACCCAATGGGATTCCTCTTTCAGAAGGAGACGGCGCAGCGCAAAGCCCATCACGATCAGCAGGAAGATCGGCACGATGGCCGCAACGATCGTCAGCATTGGTCAGTGGTCTCCGGACGCCTTGCGCAATGTCGCGAGCCGGTCCAGCGCGCCTTGCAGAATGAAAATCGCCGCGTGTTCGTCGATCACCTTCGCGCGTTTCGCGCGGCTCATGTCCATGTCGATCAGTTCGCGCTCGACCGCGACGGTGGACAGCCGCTCGTCCCACAGGCCGATGGCAAGCTCGGTGAGTTTCGCGAAATTGCGGGCGAAGGCACGTGTCGATTGCGCGCGCGGGCCTTCGCTGCCGTCCATGTTGATCGGCAGGCCCAGAACAAAACCAGCAACGTTGCGCTCGGCGGACAGCTTGAGCAGCCGCGCGGCGTCGGCCGTGAAAGTCTTGCGCTGAATGGTTTCGATGCCGGTCGCGAGTTTACGATCCGGGTCGGACACGGCGACGCCGATGGTCTTGGTGCCGAGATCGAGCCCGATCAGGGCTCCTCGTGCGGGCCAGAGCGCGGCGGCTTCGATCAGCGGCAGGATGGGTGCGGGCATACTGTCGCCATAGCATGGCGGTGGCCGTTCGCAAGGTGCGCAGACGGAACACCGGCTGCAATCCCATGCATAACGGTTAGCCAAGATCGCGAAGGTCATCCCCGCGCAGCGGCGCTATGAGTCAACCACCGCATATAGAGTAGCAGAGACCCGCCCGTGTCGCTTGTCCAGATTACCGAGAACACCTGCCGCACGTCCCGGCACACGACTTTCTATCTTTCGGCAGGCCCGAAGGACGGCGCGCCGATCGTTTTTCTGCATGGCTGGCCGGAATTATCCCTGAGCTGGCGCCATCAGCTTCCTGTCTTCGGAGCGCTGGGCTTCCGCGCCATCGCGCCGGATTTGCGCGGTCACGGGCGTTCCTCACTTTACGACCAGCACGATGCTTACGCTCAGCGGGAGATCGTTGCCGACATGCTGGAGCTTCTCGATTCGCTTGGCGCCCGCAGGGCGATATGGGTCGGGCATGATTGGGGCGCGCCGGTGGTGTGGAACATCGCGAGCCATCATCCCGACCGGTGTCTCGCCGTCGCGGGCCTAAACCTTCCCTATCGCACCTTCGAATTCGGGCTCGAAGCGGTCGTGCCGCTGGTGAACCGCGAGACATATCCGGAGAACGAATATCCTTACGGCAATTGGGAATACATGCGGTTCTACGAAGAGAATTTCGAGAAGGCCGCGCAGGCGATGGGAGCCAATCCCGAAGCCACCATCAAGGCGCTGTTCCGCGCGGGAAATCCTGCGGTGCGCGGCAAGCCAACAGCTCTGTCACAGGTTCGTCGCGACGGCGGCTGGTTCGGCGGGAAGGCGGCTGCGCCGGATTTGCCGCGGGATGAACGTTTGCTGTCGGAGGCGGATCTCGCGGCCTATGTATCGGCCTACACGAGGACGGGATTCTTTGGCACGGATTCGCTTTACATGAACCACAAGGCCAATGCCGTTTATGCCGCCGAAGCCGTGAACGGGGGTTATCTTGATATGCCGGTGCTGTTTCTCGGGGCGGAGCACGATTACACCTGCGATACTGTGACAGCTCCCCTTGCCGAGCCGATGCGTGCGTTCGCCAGAAACCTCACCGAACGTCGTGTGCCGTCTGGTCACTGGATGGCGCAGGAGTGTCCGGTTCACGTCAATGCGCATCTGACCGCCTGGCTTGCAACGCATGTTCGTGATGCCTGGCCATTCGCGGAAGGGACCTAGGCGTTCTGCTTCACGCGCCGCTTCGGCGCTGTGCCGACCGAGGCCATGAGCGTACGCAGCGCCAGCACCGGAGGAGAAATTTCACCCTTCCGCCAGATCAGCGGCGTGACGATCTCGCTTTGGGAGCGGGGGATAGGGTTGCGGCGCACGCGTGTCAGCGGCATGGCGTCGAGCACGGCCTCCGGCATCAGGGCAATTCCGGCACCGGCAGCGACGCAGGCGACGATTGCGTGATACGAACTCAACTCCAGCACCCGCGAGGTGGTCAGGCTGTCGCGCCTGAGCCAGCGCTGCAGGACGCGGCGATAGGCGCAGCCGTCCGGGAAGGCGATCAGGCTCTGTCCTTCGGCATCGCGCGCGTTTCTGATCGGCTCGTGGTCGAGACTTGAGATCACCATCAATCGCTCGCGAAACACCGGCAGATGGGCAAGCGTCCGCGACGACGGAGGTTCGGCGATAAACGCGGCATCGAGCCGCCGTTCGGTCACCGCATTGACCAGAGCATCGTTGGTGCCGGTTGTGAGTTCGAGGCGCACATCGGGATAGCGGTGGTGAAACTCGGCGAGCACAGCGGGGAGGCGGCTGGCGGTCGTGCTTTCCAGCGATCCCAGTTTCAGCAAGCCTTGCGGCGCGTTGCCTGAAACAACGTGGCGCGCCTCTTCGGAAAGATCGATCAGCCGCGCGGCATAGCCCAGCAACAATTCACCACTCGGCGACAGGTGCAGGCGCTGCCGGTTGCGGTGGAACAGCGGGATGCCTACCGCGCTCTCTAGGTGTTTGATACGCGTGGTGATGTTGGAAGGAACGCGGTGCAGCTTCTGCGCCGCCTTGACGATCCCGCCTTCCTCGACAACCGTCTTGAAGATCTGCAGATCGGCGAAGTTCATCGTTCGGTTCTCCGGTGCGACTGACGATATTTCCAAATCGAGAACAAGATGTTCTCAATTATTCATTATTCAGGAATTGAAAATCAGCGTACTCTTCTGGGGAATAGATTCAAGCCGCGGCTTCTGGGAACATCAGCCGCGTCATGTTGCCAATCAGGTCCGCCATGTCGTCTACCGCCGCACCCGCTGTTTTTTCCACGCCACCCACAGCCGCCACCGCTGTATGGACCGGGCTGATCGGCCTCGCCGTGGCGATGGGGATTGGCCGCTTCGCCTTCACACCGTTGCTGCCACTGATGCAGCAGGATGCGGGTCTGACGCTGGTGCAGGGCGGCTGGCTCGCGACCGCGAACTACGTGGGTTATCTGGTCGGAGCGGTGATCTGCATTTCCGCACCGCCCGCGCCGGCGCGCGCGATTAAATGGGGCCTGACGTCGATTGCGGTGTTTACGCTCGGCATGGCGCTAACGAACGATTTCTGGCTGTGGCTCGCGCTGCGTTTTCTTGCGGGTGCGGCGAGCGCTTTCGTTCTGGTCGGTGTATCCGCCTGGGCGATGCCCATTCTGGTGCATCTGGGCAGGGCGGCATGGTCGGGGCGGGTGTTCTCCGGCGTCGGGGTGGGGATCTGTTTTGCCGGGTTGATAAGCCTCGTCGCGGGCGTGACCGCGTGGGGATCGCGCGCGACGTGGATCGTTCTTGGCGCAACGGCCGCGGTTTTCGCATTCACGTTGTGGCGCCGGCTTGCGAATGATGACGCGCACACTCCAGCCGCCGTCGGGGCGGGGCGTACGCCGCTGTCCGCTCAGGCATGGCTCGCGGCGCTCTGTTATGGCGCTTTCGGTTTCGGCTACATCATTCCTGCGACCTTTCTGCCGGCGCTGGCACGCGAGGTGATCACAAATCCTGCCGTGTTCAGTTGGGTGTGGCCGGTGTTCGGGGCTGCGGCTGCGATATCGACCGCGCTTGCCGCTCGCTTTTTTCCGGGACATTCGCCGCGGCGGCTTTGGGCTTACGGACAATGGGTGCTGGCCATCGGCGTGATCGCGCCGGTGCTGGCGGTCAATCTCTACGTCCTGCTGTTTTCGGCGTTGTGCGTCGGCGGCACGTTCATGGTCATCACCATGGCGGGCGTTCAGGAGGCGCGTCGTCTGGGCGGCACGCAGGCACCGCGGTTGATCGCTGTCTACACCGCTGCGTTCGCCCTCGGGCAAATCATTGGACCTCTCACCGTGAATCTGTTCCACGGTGGTTTGACATGGCCCAGCCTGATCGCAGCGTTTGTGCTGGCGGCAAGCAGTTTTACACTTGGCCTGAGCGCACGTGCCTCGGGCGACGCTGGTTGAAATCCGCAGGAGAGATCGATGCATCAACATCCCGACCGCATGCCGCCCCTCAAGCTGGAGGAAATGGACGCGGTTCAGAAGACGGCCGCGGAAGCTTTGATCGCCGGGCCCCGCAAGGCGGTCAAAGGTCCTTTCATTGCCCTGTTGCGCAGCCCGCTATTGATGGACCGGTTGCAGCGTGTCGGTGAATACATCCGTTTCGACAGCAGCCTGCCGCCGCGGATTTCGGAATTCACGATGTGTGTGGTGTCGCGCGCCTGTACCCAGCAGTTCGAGTGGTTCACGCATGTCCCTCTGGCCATGAAGGAAGGCACCAGCGCGGAGACTATCGAGGCGTTGCGCTGCGGGCGCAGGCCAAACAACATGCATGCCGACGAAGCCCTGGTTTATGACTTCACGCAGGAACTCATGGCCCACCACGGGGTCTGCGACGCCACCTATGCCGCCGCGGTGGAGCGATTCGGCGAACGGGGAGTGATCGATCTCACCGGCCTGATCGGCTATTTCATCACCGTTTCGCTGGTGCTGAATGTCGCGCACACACCGCCGGAAGTGAAGGATGGCGTGGCCGCCTTGCCGGCGCTGCCTCTATAGGTCCGTGGCAACCGGCAAGCCGCTCGTTTTATTGGCGTATTTCGGCCCCTAAAGCGGATTCCACTTTGCCGGAAAATGCTCTATACGGCAGCCTGAATTGGGCCGCCGTCCCTGGAGTCTCCGGAATATGTCAGTCGATACCGCAACCGTCCGCCGGATCGCGCATCTTGCGCGCATCGCCGTGAAGGATGAGGAAGTTTCCCATCTGCAGGGGGAACTCAACGCGATGCTGGCCTTCGTCGAGCAATTGTCCGAGGTGAACATCGACGGCGTCGAGCCTATGACCTCTGTAATGCCGATGGAGATGAAGAAGCGCGCGGACGTCGTCAGCGACGGCGAGATACCGGACAAAGTCCTCGCCAATGCGCCAGCGACTGAAGATCACTTCTTCCTGGTGCCCAAAGTCGTCGAATAACCCGCGAGACAGATTCCATGTGCCTGTTGTGCAGCGACGAGAAGGCTTATGCGGCCTACATGACCTACCTCGATGAGATGGAGCGGCAGGGAAAGAATGTCGATCCGGACAAGGCTATCGACGCGGTGATCGACATGCTCGAAGCCGAGGCAGCGCAAGCCAAGAAAAACAAGTCTCCCTTTATTTGCGATCCGATTGAAGAATAAATGACCGACCTGACTTCACTGACGCTCGCCGACGCCCGCGAGGGGCTGACGCAGAAATCCTTCACGGCACTGGAACTGACCGACGCGCATCTCGCCGCGATGGAAAAGGCGCGTGTGCTCAACGCCTATGTGCTGGAGACACCGGAGCAGGCGCGTGAACAGGCGCGCGCGGCGGATGCGACGATCGCGAAAGGCGAGGCGGGCCCGCTCGCGGGCATTCCACTCGGGATCAAGGATTTGTTTGCCACCACTGGGGTGCGCGCCACGGCGTGCTCGAAGATTCTCGGCAATTTCATTCCCCAGTACGAATCCACTGTGACCTCTCAGCTCTGGCGTGACGGCGCGGTGATGCTGGGCAAGCTGAACTGCGACGAGTTCGCGATGGGATCGTCCAACGAGACCTCGGCGTTCGGACCGGTGGTCAATCCGTGGCGGCGCGAAGGTTCGGATGCCAGCCTCGTTCCCGGCGGTTCATCGGGCGGCTCCGCGTCGGCGGTGGCTGCAAACCTCTGCCTCGGTGCAACGGGCACCGACACCGGCGGTTCGATCCGCCAGCCTGCGGCGTTCACCGGCATCGTCGGCATCAAGCCGACCTACGGCCGTTGCTCGCGTTGGGGTATCGTGGCGTTCGCTTCGTCGCTCGATCAGGCCGGCCCGTTCGCGCGCACCGTGCGTGACACCGCGATCCTGATGCGCTCGATGGCCGGTCACGATCCGAAGGACACGACGTCGGTCGATCGTCCCGTGCCGGACTATGAGGCCGCCATCGGCAAGTCGGTGAAGGGCATGAGAATCGGGATCCCAAAGGAATACCGGCTCGACGGGATGTCCGGCGAAATCGACAGGCTGTGGGCGCAGGGTGCCGAGTGGCTGAAGGCTGCGGGCGCTGAGCTGGTCGAGGTCTCGCTACCTCACACCAAGTACGCATTGCCGGCTTATTACGTTGTCGCGCCCGCGGAAGCTTCAAGCAACTTGGCGCGGTACGATGGTGTTCGCTATGGCGCGCGCGTCAATGGCAAGAACATCGTTGAAATGTACGAGAACACCCGCGCCGAAGGGTTCGGCGCCGAAGTCCGCCGCCGTGTCATGATCGGGACTTACGTGCTCTCGGCCGGGTATTACGACGCGTACTATCTGCGCGCGCAGAAGGTCCGCACGCTGATCAAGAAGGACTTCGAGGACGTGTTCGCAAAGGGCGTTCAAGCCATCCTGACTCCGGCGACGCCATCCGCTGCATTCGGCATCGGTGAAAAGGGCAAGGCCGATCCAATCGAGATGTATCTCAACGACATCTTCACGGTGACTGTGAACATGGCTGGACTACCCGGCATCGCAGTACCTGCGGGCACCGACGGGCAGGGGCTGCCGCTCGGCCTGCAACTGATCGGCCGGCCGTTCGATGAAGAGACGCTGTTCTCGCTCGGCGAGGTCATCGAGCAGGCGGCGGGACACTTCACCGCGAACAAGTGGTGGGCCTGATGCAGGGGGGGCAGGAAGGCCTTGCCGATCTGCGCGCTGTCATCGACCGGATCGACCGCGATATCGTGGCCCTGCTTGCCGAACGAGTTAAAGTTCTGGATCAGGTGATCGCCGTCAAGGCACGTGACAATCTTCCTGCCGCCATTCCCGACCGGATCGAAGGTGTTGTCGCCAATGTGCGCGGGGAAGCAAAGGCTGCCGGCATGCCTCCCGATCTCGCCGAGGAGATTTGGCGCAGGCTGATCGACTGGTCGATCGCCTATGAGGACCGGTATCTGGGTGGCGCAGAGAATCCATTGTCGGTGAAATCCTGACGTGAAGGACCCGCGGCGCAGGTCATGCCCACCCGCCTTGTATTCACCACTTTGTCCGCCGAATGCCTGATAGAGGCGGTATGTGTTCATTAACCGCTGGCGGCCATAACCGCCGGTGGGGTCGGTGATTATGCGTTGGTTGCGTCCTCTCGCCAGTGTTGCGTTCGTGTCCGGCATCCTGCTGGGCTGCGCCTCGATTCAGAACGCACCGGTTAATCTGCCTGGCGCAGACAATCTTGCTGACAGAGGCAATATCGGCTTCGGCGAGACGACGAGTTACGACGACACGGTCGTCGGGCTGTCCTTCTCAGGCGGCGGGACCCGCGCCGCCGCGTTTTCCTTCGGCGTGTTGCAGGAGATGGAACGCATTCCGCTCCGCGGCGCGCAAGGCGCGATGATCGATCGGGTCGAATTCATCTCCGGTGTGTCGGGCGGTTCGGTCACGGCGGCCTATTTCGGTTTGCGGAAGCGGGCCGCTCTTGCCGATTTTCGCGAAAGATTTCTTCTGCGCAACGCGGAGGAGGGGCTACAGACAAACCTTACTCTGGCAACTCTCTCACGCGCGGTCGCTGGTGGTATCAACGACTCGACAGGGTTTCCGCGCTGGCTCGACGCCAATCTGTTTCAGGGCGCAACGTTTCGCGATCTGGGCCTGACCAGCCGGCCGCAGGTCTGGATCAATGCCTCCGACATTTATAACAGGACGCCGTTCGTGTTCGGCGCGGTGGCATTCGGCGCCATGTGCAGCAACCTGTCCGAATACCCGCTGGCAAATGCGGTTGCGGCTTCGGCAGCGGTCCCCGTGGCGTTCGCGCCGGTTGTGATCCAGACGTTCCCCGGAAAGTGCAATGACCGGCTGCCGCCCTGGATCGTGCGTGCGCGGGACAATGCCAATTCGCCTCCGATGCTGAACTCGTTCGCCAAGGCGATCAGCCGGTACCACGATGGCTCGATGCCTTACATCAAGCTGCTCGATGGTGGCCTCGTCGATAATTATGGCCTGGCCGGCATGACCATCGCGCGGCTGTCGTCGGATACGCCGTATGGACCGCTTAACCCAAGGCAGGCGGTGAAACTGCGGCGTGCTCTGATCCTGGTCGTCGATGCGAAGACCGGCTTGTCCGGCAGCTGGATCAATACCGTGGAGGGGCCGACCGGGGCGGAACTCGTCAAGGCTGCGGCAGACACCGCCATCGATGCCAGTGTCGCAGGCAGTTTCACTGCATTCAACGCGACCATGACAGACTGGCAGGGCTCGCTCGTCAGGTGGCGCTGCGGATTATCCGCGGCGGACAGGGCGCGCTATGGCGCGGGCCCAAACTGGAATTGCCGCGATCTGAAATTCTATGTCGGCCGGATCGGTTTCGATCAGCTCGATCAGGCCCGCGCGGCGGACCTCGAACGGGTGCCGACGCGCTTCCACCTGCCACCCGAGCAGGTCGACAGCGTTATCGAGGCCGGGCGCGATGCGCTGCGGGCGAGCCCGGTTTTCCGCAGTTTCGCAGCGAACCTGTGATCTGATTCGGGGTTTTCTCACCCGCGCCATCAAGGTAAAAGGCGCCCCATGAACGCACCCGTCAAATCGTCAAAACTCATCAAGGGCGCCACCGGTGACTGGGAAATGGTCATCGGTCTGGAAGTCCATGCCCAGGTGACCTCCAACTCGAAGTTGTTCTCCGGCGCTTCAACCGAATTCGGCGGCGCGCCGAACGATCACGTCTCGCTGGTGGACGCGGCGATGCCCGGCATGCTGCCCGTTATCAACGAGGAGTGCGTGGCGCAGGCGGTGCGCACCGGGCTGGGCCTCAAGGCGCAGATCAACCTGAAATCGACCTTCGACCGGAAGAACTACTTCTATCCGGACCTGCCGCAGGGCTACCAGATCAGCCAATACAAATCGCCGATCGTTGGCGAGGGCGCCGTGGTCGTCGATCTTCCCGGCGGCGAGAGCGTGACGGTCGGTATCGAGCGACTGCATCTGGAGCAGGACGCCGGCAAGTTGCTGCACGATCAGCATCCCACCATGTCCTTTGTCGATCTCAACCGTTCGGGCGTTGCCCTGATGGAGATCGTCTCGAAGCCGGATATCCGCTCCGCCGAGGAAGCGCAGGGCTACGTCGCCAAGCTTCGCTCGATCCTGCGCTATCTCGGCACCTGCGACGGCGACATGGAGAAGGGCAACCTGCGCGCGGACGTCAACGTCTCGGTGCGGCGGCCCGGCGAGGGCCTCGGCACCCGCTGCGAGATCAAGAACATGAACTCGATCCGCTTTATAGGGCAGGCGATCCATTATGAAGCCCGCCGCCAGATCGGAATTCTGGAGGATGGCGGCACCATCGATCAGGAAACCCGGCTGTACGATCCGAACAAGGGCGAGACCCGCTCGATGCGTTCGAAGGAAGAGGCGCACGACTATCGCTACTTCCCGGACCCCGATCTGCTGCCGCTGGAGTTCACCGCCGACTACGTAGAGGCTTTGAAATCGAAGCTGCCGGAGCTGCCGGACGAAAAGCGTGAACGCTTCATCGCCGAAGTCGGCCTGACGCCGTACGACGCCGGTGTTCTGGTCGCCGAACGTGAAAGCGCGGGCTTCTTCGAGGCGGTGCTGGGCAAACTCGCGGACAAGGCGCGTGACGGCAAGCTCGCAGCGAACTGGGTCATCAACGAACTGTTCGGCCGCCTCAACAAGGAAGGGCAGGATATTGCCTCGTCGCCGGTATCGGCGGAGCAAATGGCCGCGATCATCGACCTGATCGGAGAAGGAACCATCTCCGGCAAGATCGCGAAGGACCTGTTTGAGATCGTCTGGACCAAAGGCGGCGATCCAAAAGCGCTGGTCGACAGCCTCGGCATGAAGCAGGTGACGGATCTTGGCGCCATCGAGAAGGTGGTGGACGACATCATCGCCGCCAATCCCGACAAGGCTGAGCAGGCGCGCGCCAAACCTCAGCTCATGGGCTGGTTCGTCGGTCAGGTGATGAAGTCATCGGGCGGCAAGGCGAACCCGCAGGCGGTGAACGACCTGCTGAAGGCCAAGCTCGGCATCTGAACATCGTTAACGAGAGGATGCAGAGTGCGTGCGGCGTCGCTTCCGCGCGTCCTCCGGTCGTCTCGTTTTTTGTTTTCGATGCGATGATGAGCGTGCGACGCCAGCGCGCGGACAACGAAAACGTCTCGTGACGTGGAATCGATTTGCGAATCAGATTCGCAAAAAGGGCGTGAAAAGTTCGCGGGCGCGAGCGATGATCGCGCCAAAACCAAATTTTCCAGAAAATATTTTTGTTGCCAAAAAAAGCGACTCAGAGTCCGCGAAACGCGTTTTTCGACGGGTGCAGAGTTATGTGCGGTTTTACAGGCGTTACGATGCGCGTTGTGTTGCGATGAAAGAAATCGCTGCGGCACAGCCGTTTCTTTGATGCGCGATGTTGCTTCTCTCTCGGGTTTTCTGCGCGCGATGGAGTGTCGTGTCGATACGTTGCGGCGCTTCCGTTTTGTGTTTGCAGCGTGCGGCGCGCCTTCTGCGTAAACACTTCCTTAAGCGGGACACTGTTTTTTTGAACGCGTTGGTGTAATCCAGATGAAGTGCATTTCGATTCCCGAGTGCACACAGCGATTAAGCCATCTCACTAACTTAGGAGGGCAACATGGCCAAGAAAGCGAAGAAGGCGAAGAAGGCGAAGTCGGCAGTGAAGAAGACTGCCAAGAAGACCCGCAAGGTCGCCAAGAAGAAGAAGTAAGGCTTCGCCTTATGGAATTGCCGGCACGTGATGCCGGCACCGTCACAAGAGCCGTCAGACTATTCTGTTCGCAAGCGCAGATTTGAACCGGCGGCTCCGGTCGACGAAAGAGGGTGTCGGCGAGACATCAGGCGAGACGGCCCGGCCAACCGGTCAGGCAGAAGAGTTCAAGAGCTCTTCGTTCGTTGCGGGGGATGACCTCGCAGTTTCCCGGCAGGGTTACGCCGGTGAAATCTCAGTCCTGACGTGTTCACCGACGCCCTCGTTTTTTTTGACCCGCGCGATCTCGCCGTTCCGGCGCATGCAGCGGCAGTCATCCGAAATCCAGACCCATCTCCTGACGTTGAGGCCGCGGCCGACGCATGATGTCTGCTGCCCGATACTCCCGCCGCGACCGGTCGCGTGGGATCGCTGAGGCATGGTCGAATATTGCCGCATGCGTGAAGCCGGCTCATGCCGTGGTTATTGCTTTGCCAAATACGATGGTGAATCGATTTTCACGACCATCGGGAAAGCCCTGCAAACAGCGGGTTTCTCAAGATTCGACGCGCGCCGGGCCGATGTGGTCTTCACGTTCGATTCATCGCGATGCTTAAACAGCGATTCAAATTTTAGGAGTCATGATGATCCCAACAAGCCGGCAAACGGCGAACGCGTATTCCGCGGGATTGGCAAGCCGGTTTTGCGGAATACGCGCCAACAAAAGCAACGGTCGCGTCAAACAGAATAACGACAGGAGCCGCGCTCGCCGCGGCAGGGGATTGGCAGCCGCCACCGCGCGGCGAGAATCGGAGAGCCAGGATGTTTCAGGGAACGATTGATACCGGCAGCGCAATGCCGATCGAGGCCACGGCGAACGGCGACGTGCTGTTTGACCTCGGAATGATCTATTCGACTGGCCGCGGCGGCCTGATCGATCTGGTCGCTGCGCACAAGTGGTTCAACCTTGCCGCCCTCAAGGGCCGGGGCGACGCCATTCCGCTGCGCCGGGAAATCGCGGGCCTGATGTCGGACGTCGAGATCGCAACCGCCCAGCGTGAAGCCCGTGCATGGATGGCGACGCACTAAGGCGACTCGCGCGGAAGTGGGCCATTCATCGATACTTTCGATGCGGTCGTGCTGTCGCGCTGCGCTTCAGTTTTCTGTCGTTCGCAAAGTGGGCCGCCCTTGCTTCCGGCGGCCGAATATTTGCGCTCTGCACGTTTCCCGTCGTGCTGGGTGATCTCGCGGCGATGCGACGTCCGCCGGCGTTTCGTCCAGTTACATCGATGACTTGAATGCGGGTGGCGGAGACGGAGGGATTCGAACCCTCGATACCCTTTTCAAGGTATGCTCATTTAGCAAACGAGTGCCTTCAGCCGCTCGGCCACGTCTCCACAGGCTCGATATGCCTTACGCGGTCACGCGCCGCAAGTCGCTGCAGACTTTTCCCGAACTTAGCCTTTGATATGGGGTCCGGGCGGCAGTTCTTTGTCTCACCTTATAATGTCTTCGGCAGCCGCAACGCCGCTCAGAGGCCGGTTCGGGGTTCCAAGACCGTCGTGACAGCCTCTAATACGAGGGAATACGGGCATCACAGCGGCCTGTTGTCCCGAATCCCGTGAGCTTAAGGGCAGGCAACGCAGGCTTTTTCCGTGCCTGCGATTCGACAATTCACAGGTGAGGGGAGTGTTGCGGCCGTGTGCGTTGCCACATGGGCGTTTCAGGGGAACATTTTAGGGCAACTAGAATACAGTAGTATTATCAGTCACTTGAACAGGTTCCGCTGGAATTTTTGCGTGCTATTTGTGCAACACCTCCCCAAAAACGGCCGGAACAGCACCGTTTCAAGGCGGTCCTTTGTTGCTTGATCACGACTGTTGGGCAATGGTCATCGAAGCGACGGAGGGGGGCATCCCGAGGTCGTCCCGTTTGGGAGTTTCGCTTAAGTCGCTCGCGTTCAGCGGGAGTGTCCGAAAGCGCGAGGCGACCGGGCGGTTAGCGGGGATCAAGGGAACCTACCACGTGGTGTGACTTACACCACCGGCTTGGAACCTTCCCTAGAGAGCAAAACTTGGAGGTTTTATGAGCACCATTAAGAGCCTTATCCTGGGTTCGGCTGCGGTTATCGCAGCGTCCGCCGGGGCACAGGCAGCCGATCTTCCCGTCAAGGCGAAAGCCGTTCAGTACGTGAAGATCTGCTCCCTTTACGGCGCGGGTTTCTACTACATCCCGGGCACCGACACCTGCATCAAGCTGGGCGGCTACGTCCAGGCTGACGCGAACATCAACGCCGGCAACTACGGCAAGCCAGCTTGGGATGAAGGCGGGTTCCGCGCTAACGGTACCGGCAGCCGCGACAGCGACTACTTCACCACCCGCGCTCGCGTTCAGCTGAACATCGATACCCGTACCGCAACCGAATACGGCGTTGTTCGTACCTACTGGTCGAGCAACTTCGAACATTCGACCGGCTTCGGCCCGTCGTCGGGCAACCTGACGATGGACTACGGTTTCGTTCAGTTCGCCGGCTTCACCTTCGGTAAGGCGGTCTCGGGCTTCCAGACCCCGTGGGGTGCTTACGGCGCCAACAACAACACCTCGTTCCTGCTCGGCGGCTACGACAACGCAACCGGCATCACCCAGGCTGCTTACACCTGGCAGTTCGGCAACGGCGTGTCGGCTCAGATCGGTGTTGAAGACAACCGCGTCATCAACCGCGCTCAGCTCCTGAACGCAAACCTGACCCAGCCTGCTACGGCAGCTCTGACCGGTGCGTACACCAACTCGTACGGCGGCAACGTTTCGCCTGACATCGTTGGTAACGTGCGTATCGACCAGGCCGCCTTCACCGCTCAGGTGTCGGGCGCTCTGCACAACGTGCACGCCAACTACTACGCTGCAACCACGGCGCTTAACGGCGGCGCAGCTGCAACGATCGTTGAGCCGAATGGCCATCCTTCGGATGAATGGGGCGGCGCAGTGTCCGTCGGCATTCAGCTGAAGAACCTGCCGACCGGCCCTGGCGACAAGCTGTCGTTGGATGGTACCTGGGCGACTGGCTCGACCAAGTATCTGATCAGCGGCGTGACCGGCAACAACTTCGACAAGTTCGGCAGCGCAGACTTCGCTGGCAGCTACCAGAGCCTTGCGGTTCTTCCGCTGTTCGACGGTGTGTACACCACCGGTGGCAGCATCCAGAAGACCAACGGCTGGGGCTTCCGCGGCGCTTACGTCCACAACTGGACCCCGAATTGGGAAACCAGCGTGTTCGGCAGCTACACCCAGATCGACTACAACGGCACTGCTTCTGCAGCGATCTGCGGCGTTCAGGCTCTCAACACCGGCGCGAAGTTCAACGGTTACTCCTGTAACCCTGACTTCAAGATCTGGCAGGTTGGTTCGCGTACCGCCTGGACCCCGGTTCGTAACCTGACGTTCTCGGGCGAAGTCATGTACTCCTACCTCGACCAGTCGAACACTGGCTCGGCCACCTTCGCTGCCGGCAACGTTGCTGGTACGTTCAAGCCGGCTGGCGTGTACGACTACAAGGATCAGGGCATCTGGTCCGGCAACCTCCGCGTTCGCCGCACCTGGTAATCGCAATCGCCTGACGGCGATTACGACCTGAACTAAAAGAACCCCCGGCAGGAAACTGCCGGGGGTTTTTCTTTATGCAGTCTTCTTTCCCGAATGAGAGAGGGTGACGGAGTTCTTGCCAAGCATTCGTGTGTCGTCCCCGCGAAAGCGGGGACCCATAACCACCGAACGTCGTGATGGCAGCAAGAAGATCGCCACAACCGGAAACTCAGGGCTATGGATCCCGACCGTAGCCTGTCATCGGACCGGCGAAGCCGGACCCGTTGGCCGGGACGACGAGAGGGATTGCGAATGGCTTCTGGTGTTTCCGGCGCGGGCCGTTATGCACCGTCACACCGCGCGCAGAACGCGACGATGCGATCCATGGTGGGTTTATCGGCGAGCAGGGGCGCGTGGCCTTGATCGGGAACCGTCACGAGATCGATGTCGGGGCGCCGGGCAATCATGTCCTGCACGCCCTGCACGGAGAGCAGGTCGGATAGTCCACCGTGGATCAGCATCAGAGGAACGCCAGCCATCGCGTCGAACAGCTCCCAGACCTGCGGCAGCGGACTGGCCGGGTCGAGACCATCGAGCGTGTGCGCGAGTTTCAGGTCGTAGGTGCGCTCCAGCCCGCCACCAGCTTTCTCCCGGAACGCGCGGTGTGCCCATGTCATCCAGTCGGCGTCGGTCAGCGATGGAAACACACTGCCGAAAAGCTCTTTCAGCCCGCGCGCGGCTTCGTCCCACGTTTGCCGCGGAGGTGGGTTGGCGATGTAGCCCTTGATCTTGATCAGGCCTTCCATCTCCAGCGCCGGGCCGATGTCGTTCAGGATCACACCTGCAAGAAGTTGCGGCTGCGCCGCCGCCAGCGCCATCGAAATCAGGCCGCCGCGTGACGTGCCAAGCAGGATGGCGCGGGTGATTCCAAGCGAGGCAGCGATCGCCAGCACATCGCCAAGCTCAACGGGCACTGCATACTTGGCAGGATCAGGGTCGTAGTCCGACAGGCCGCGGCCGCGGTAATCCACAGCAACCACCTTGCGGGGAGCGGACGGACTGGTGGCAATGGCGCGCGCGATGTCATCGAAGTCGTCAGTGGTTCGTGTCAGGCCGGGCAGGCAAAGCACCGGCAGGGCGGCATTGTCCGGACCGATGACTTTGGCATGGAGCTTCAGCCCGTCAGCTGACTGGCAGAAAACATCGCTAAATTGTGCGGACATAAACTTTCCTTGCAAAGGCGTGATGCAGCCGAGACAGCGGAGGCTGGCGATCTGTTGAGGCTAAAAGTTTTCTTGAGATGCATCACCGGGTCAAGCCCCAGTGATGCTGGCAGAAATTGCAGGCAGTTACGCCTCAGTCACTCCGCACCCCGGCGCAAATCGGCCTCGATCAGCAGCTTGCTGCCGCCGCCAAACCGTGAGCGGTAAACCTGCAGGTTCTCCATGATGCGCTGGACGTAGTTGCGGGTCTCGGAGAACGGGATCTGCTCGACCCAATCCACTGCGTCCACCTTGGGATCGCGGGGATCGCCGTAGCGCTCGATCCATTTGCGCACGCTGCCGCGCCCGGCGTTATATCCGGCAAAGGTCATGATGTAGGAGCCGCGGTAGTCCTCGATCAGGCCGCCGAGTTCAGCCGCGCCAAAGGCTGCATTGTAGGCCGGGTCGGACTTCAGCCGGTTCAGGTCGAACGTTGCGCCGTGCCGCTTGGCGACGTATTTGCCGGCGGCGGGCGTGACCTGCATCAGGCCATATGCCTGTGCGGGTGACACCACGGAGGGATTGAAGGCGCTTTCCTGCCGGGCGATGGCGAACACGATTGCCTTCTCGACCTCAGGCCCGAAATCCTTGTACGGCGGAATGCCGATCACAGGATAGGCATAGTGATCGAACGGCATGCCACGGTTCAGCGCGGCCTTGCCAACCAGCAGCATGCCCCGCGCATCGTTGTGACGCTGCGTCAGCTCGCAAAGCGCGAGCAAGCCATCCATGTCGGCGCGCTCACCCATGTCAGCGAGAATGGGAATGGCGATCTCACGCTCGTCCAGTGCGTAAAGAAGCTCGACGGCGCGGACAATCTCCAGCCGCTCGCCACCGCGCGAGCGTCCGGGCACACCATTCAGCGCGATCTGTGGCAGCCCAAGCTTCGCCCGTGCGAGTTGTCCGTAATAGCTGGTCGACTGCGCCGCAGCCGATTCATACGCTGCGCGGGCCTCCTGCGAGCGCCCGGCAGCCTCGGCGGCGCGGCCCTGCCAGTAACCGGCGCGGGCGAGCGCCGTCGGATTGACGCTGCCGACACCGATGCGCGCAAAGTGCTGGGCCGCAAGATTCGGATCGTTCAGGAACCGCAGCGCAATCCAGCCCGCGGTGAATTCCGACTCTGTCTTGTAGATGTCGCGGGCCGGCAGCGATGCATCGCGTGCGATGGCATAAGCGAGCCGAGGCTCGTTGGTGTCGAGCAGTTTGCGCGCCAGCAGACGCCGCTCGATCCACCACTCGTCTGCATTGACCAGCCGTGCCGGATCGCGGGGCGCCGCCTGCATGGCGCGCGCAGCTTCCTGGAATTTGTCCTCGCGCCGCAGCCATTGCGCCTTGCTGAAAAGATACAGCGGGTCGTTGTGCAGGTCGCTTGGTACCGCATCGAGCAGGGCCTTCGCATTCGAGGCCTTTTTGTTGAGGGCGATACGCGCCTTTGCCAGCGCGATATGGCCGCTGCCGAGCCGCCTGGCGGAGCGCAACGCGGCTTCTGCGTTGTCGCCGCTATAAAGCAGCATATCCATCCGGATCTTGATGTCGCCGGGTGTCAGCAGCGTGCCGAACCGCTCAAACGCGGTGTCTTCAGTGTCAGACGAGAATGGATCGCCGCGCCACGCTTCACGCACCAGCCGCTCTGCGCTTGCCCGGTCGCCGCGGGCCAGCAGTGCGCGAGCAAGCATGAAGCGGCCCTTGGCGGAGATCGGCTGCTCGCCGTTGAAGAATGCGAGGACGGTGGAATCGTCGCGTTTGTCATCCCACAGAGCAGCTTCGCCGCGCCGCCGCAGGAACGTGACGCTTGGCCAGGTCGGATTTTCGGCAATGAAATCACGATAACGTTCGACAGGCGCACCATTGTCGTCGCTGCGCAGGATCATCCATTCGGAAAGCTTGCGCGCAACGGGATCGGAGAGCGATGCCTGAAGCTGCGTGGCGTCGGCCGGCTTCCGCTTGCGAACCAGTTCGATGATCTGTTCGAGCGTGTCCATGTCGGCCTTCGACGTGGACGATGTCGTGGATAGCGCCAACGCCACGGACGGTTTTCGGGGCGGAGCAGGGCGAGCGGCGAGAGCCTTCGGTGCAGGCGCTGCAGGTGCCGCTTTTGCCGACGAGACGGCGGGCGGCTTCGCGGGCTTTACTGGCGGCGTGGCCTGGCGGGAAATCGGCCGGGGCTTGGGCAGCGGAACGGCAAATGCACCGTATGAAACCAGCGCAATCGCACCGGCACCGAGCACGGCGGCGGTCCAGCGCACCATCCGGGCTGATCCCGCAGATGAAGGAGCAAATGGCATCACGGGCGGCCTATGCGGCGAATCATTCAAGACCTTCGCCTTCAGGTCTATTTCATTGAATATGTGGACAAAACACCAAATGTGTTAGAACAGACACAATGCCGCAACACCGCGGCAAAATAGCGGCTGACACGGGGCGTTTCAGGCGCTCCCGGAGCAGTGCGGGTGTCCGGGACTTTCATCGCGCTTCGGGACCCGGTATCAATCATCATAAATCGCAGCGTTTGCGATGCGTTCGGAGACTGACAAATGGCAACCAAGACGAACTTCAGGGGGTCCCTTACCGCCTTGGTTACGCCGTTCAAAAACGGGGCGCTGGACGAGGGCGGCCTGCGTGAGCTTGTGAACTGGCAGATCGAGCAGGGTTCACACGGTTTGGTTCCGGTGGGAACCACCGGTGAAAGCCCGACCCTCAGCCACGAAGAGCACAATCAGGTCACCGAGTGGTGCGTCGCGGAGGCGAAGGGCCGCGTGCCTGTTATCGCCGGCGCTGGCTCGAACTCGACACGGGAAGCCGTCGCTCTGGCGAAGCACGCCGAGAAGGCGGGCGCCGATGCCGTGCTGGTGGTGACCCCTTACTACAACAAGCCGACGCAGGAAGGGATGTATCATCACTTCAAGGCGGTGAACGATGCGATCGGTATTCCGATCATCATCTACAACATCCCGCCGCGTTCGGTCGTCGATCTGTCGGTCGAGACCATGACAAGGCTGTTTGAGCTGAAGAACATCGCCGGCGTGAAGGACGCCACCGCCAATCTCGCGCGCGTGTCGCAGCAGCGCCACGCGATGGGCCCGGATTTCATCCAGCTCTCGGGTGAGGACATGACCGCGCTCGCCTATATGGCGGCGGGTGGTCACGGCTGCATTTCGGTTGTTGCCAACGTGGCGCCCAAGCAGTGCGCGGATTTAATGGTTGCCGTGTTGAAGGGCGACTATGCGGCCGCGCTCAAGATTCAGGACCGGTTGACCCCGCTGCACGATGCTATTTTCAAGGAGCCGGGCCTCGCGGGCGCGAAGCACGGCCTCAAGCTGCTCGGCCGTGTGCAGGAAGAAGTTCGCCTGCCGCTCGTGCCGGTGACGCCGCCGACCGGCAAGGTCATTCACGATGCGATGGTCTATGCAGGATTGCTCAACTGATAGTCTTGGAAAGGGAATGAGCCGATGCTTGAGGAGTTCAAGAAATTTGCCCTGAAAGGCAATGTCGTCGATCTCGCGGTCGGCGTCATCATCGGCGCGGCGTTCGGAGCCATCGTGAACTCCATGGTGGCGGACATCATCATGCCGATCATCGGCGCGGTGACCGGCGGGCTCGATTTCTCGAACTACTTCACCGGCCTGTCCAAGACGGTCACGGCAACCAACCTGGCCGACGCCAAGAAACAGGGCGCGGTGCTGGCATGGGGCAGTTTCCTCACGTTGACGCTGAACTTCATTATCGTCGCATTCGTCCTGTTTCTGGTCATCCGTCTGATGAACCAGTTGAAGGCGAAGCAGGAAGCGGCGCCCGAACCTGCGGCCATGAGCAAGGACCAGCAACTGCTGACCGAAATCCGCGATCTTCTGAAAGCGAAATAAATTACTATCTGTTACCAGCAGACATTTTGACGGGGCAAGCTCTCAGCGCCGTCAGCCGTACTGAAGGATTGCGTGTTCACGCGAGCCGTATTTTTCGCGTGTATGCGCACCGAGGCACCTGATGGCCGAGAAGAAAGAACCCACGATCAAGGTCATCGCCGAGAACCGCAAGGCGCGGTTCAATTACGCCATCGAGGACACCGTCGAGGCGGGCATCGTGCTGACCGGCACCGAGGTCAAGTCGACGCGTAACGGCAAGACCACGATTGCGGAGTCCTATGCGGACTCCAAGGACGGCGAGATATGGCTGGTGAATGCCAATATCCCCGAATACCTGCAAGCCAACCGCTTCAACCATGAACCGAAGCGGGACCGCAAACTGCTGTTGCACAAGAAGCAGATCAACAAGCTGATCGGCGCGATCGAACGCGAGGGAATGACGCTCATTCCGCTGAAGATGTATTTCAACGAGCACGGCAAGGTGAAGCTTCAGCTGGCTCTGGCGAAGGGCAAGAAACTGCACGACAAACGCGATACCGAGAAGAAGCGGGACTGGGCGCGCGAGAAGGGCCGCTTGCTGAGGGCGCGAGGTTAACGCCGAAGGGCTAATGTTCTCGGATAACTCAGCCTCCAGGATGCAAAGGATACTGCGATGAACCAGCCGAATCTGATGGACGTGGACTGGAGCAAAATTCCGGCGCCGGTCGACGACGGCGCGGCGAAACATCTGGTCGGCATGAAAATGCCACCCGTTGTGCTGCCGGCCACCGACGGATCGCCGGTCAAGCTGGCGTCGTTGCCGGGGCGGGTGGTGCTGTTCGCCTATCCGCGCACGGGAGAACCCGGCAAGATCAGCCTCGTCGATGACTGGGACATGATCCCCGGGGCACGTGGCTGTACGCCGCAAACCTGCGCATTTCGGGATCTGTTCAAGGATCTGAAGGATGCTGGCGCGCAGCATGTATTCGGCATTTCCACCCAAGACAGCGCCTATCAGCGCGACATGGTCGAACGGCTGCACGTGCCGTTTCAGGTTCTGTCGGACAGCGATCTGGCGTTGACCCGCGCACTCAAGCTGCCGTCGATGGATGTCGCAGGACTGACGCTGATCAAGCGGCTGGCGCTGATTATCGACGACGCGACGATCACCCATGTGTTCTATCCGGTGTTTCCGCCGGACCGGAATGCGGGCGATGTGCTCGCATGGCTGCAGGCCAATCCGCGCTAACCCAGATAGTTCTGCACGCTGGCAAACACCGCCCTGAACATCTCGGGCGTTAGAACGCGGGTGTTCGTGTTGTAGCGGGAGCAATGATAGCTGTCGAACAGCCGGAGGGAGCCCACCTGATGCTGCGCGCCGTGTGCAAACGGAGCATCCGCTGCGCGAACGCCGAGCGTCCTCAGCGTTGTATCGTGCGCCACCCGGCCGAGCATGACGATCGCGCGCAGGCGCGGCATCTCGTCAATGGTTGCATGGAAGAATGTACGGCAGGTCTTGATTTCGGCGGGCAGGGGTTTGTTCTGTGGCGGCACACAGCGCACGGCATTGGTGATGCGGCAATCGATCAGTGTGAGCCCGTCGTCAGGGCGAGCTTCGTACGAGCCTGTCGCAAAGCCGATGTCGATCAGTGTGCCGTAAAGCAGATCACCGGCAAAATCTCCGGTGAAAGGCCGCCCTGTGCGGTTTGCGCCCTGAAGCCCAGGCGCGAGCCCCACAATCAGAAGCTGCGCGTCGATCGGGCCGAAAGAGTAGACTGGTGCGTTGAACCAATGCGGATGCTGCGCGCGGTTCGCGTCACGATAGTCTTTCAGGCGGGGGCAGAGAGGGCAATCCGGGCCGGGTTCGTTCGATTGCCCGGAAACAGAAGAAGAAGGGCCGGCACTATTGCGCCGGCTCTCCTTGGTTTTTTCTTCAATCGTCGAATTCGTCATCGCCCCTTGGCGCCATTGAGCTGGTCGTCGCCCGCTGCAGGAATTGCGGCGTGTGCTGACGAGGTTCGCGCGGTTCGCGAGGAGCAGGGCGCTCGCTCGGATCGCGGCCAAGCTTTGCTTGTAGCTGGACCAGATCAGTAAAGACATCCGCCTGGCGGCGCAATTCGTCGGCGATCATCGGCGGTTGGCTGGCGATGGTGGAAACCACTGTCACCCGCACACCGCGGCGCTGCACGGCCTCGACCAGCGAGCGGAAATCGCCGTCGCCCGAGAACAGCACCATCTGGTCGATGTTCTCCGCGAGCTCCATGGCGTCGACGGCGAGTTCGATGTCCATGTTGCCCTTGACCTTGCGGCGTCCGGAAGCATCGATGAATTCCTTCGTCGCCTTGGTGACGACGGTATAGCCGTTGTAATCGAGCCAATCGATCAGCGGCCGGATCGACGAGTATTCCTGATCCTCAATAATGGCAGTGTAGTAGAAGGCCCGAACGAGAGTGCCACGACTCTGAAACTCAAGGAGCAGCCGCTTATAATCTATGTCGAAACCAAGGGTCTTCGCTGTTGCGTATAGGTTTGCACCGTCAATAAACAGCGCGATCTTGTTCGTGGCAGAAGGCATCAGTTTTTACTCGCATCGTTGTTATCGCATGTATTCTTGGCGCGTATCCATCACCGCGCATTCCCATTCAATTCAGTTGTTATTCGCTAGAAGGTTTAGAGAGGATAAAGGACGCAAATATTCCGCGCGGCTGAGGCAGCTGCGCAGATTGCCGCACACCGTGATGAAGCAATGAAGCGATTTCTTGTCCATGGGACTAATTGACCCTCAGCTATGCTCTGGCGGGGCCCTTCCGGCAGCGGCGATTTACGGACCAATCCGAAAAACATGCTTGCGGAAAGGCTCTGGTCGCTATACCTAGCGCGCATAGCGACATATTCTCAGATCCAGACCCGGAGCGGCAGCCGATGGCGCGCGTCACTGTTGAAGATTGTATCGATAAGGTCGACAACCGGTTCGACCTCGTCCTGCTCGCCGCACACCGTGCGCGGATGATTTCCTCAGGGTCGCCCCTGACCATCGACCGGGATAATGACAAGAATCCAGTGGTTTCGCTACGTGAAATCGCTGATACGACCATTTCTCCCGAGGATTTGCGGGAAGAACTGGTCCATTCCCTGCAGAAATTCGTCGAAGTGGACGAGCCGGAACCCGATACTGTGCCGCTGATCGGCTCCGCCGGTGCCTCCGTTGACGCCGACGACACCGAGGTGGCGGTCGAGCGGATGACGGAAGAAGAGCTTTTGAAGGGTCTGGAAGGCCTTGCTCCGCCTGAGGAGCAGCCCGAGGAAGACGAGTAAGTCCGTTTCGGACCGATTTTCCGGCACTGTACGCTGGTTTTCTCAAAGGCCCGGGCGGATCGCTCGGGCCTTTGCATTTATTGACATTTTTAGCGTCTTCCTTGCGATTATCGGAGAACCGGCGATATTGTGAATGACGGTTCCTTTTTCAGGAATCGAAGGCGAGGCGAGCAGGCGGATGGCGATCTGGCGGCGAAATCAGCCCCAAATGCAGGCGGCGAGCGAAGCGGCCGCAGAGGCTCCGGCTGGCCCGCCGCCACTGCCGGCGAAGAAGCCCGTCCGGACCAAGATGATGCGCCAGTACGATCTGGTGGACAAGGTCCGCGCCTATAACCCGAATACCGACGAAGACCTGCTTAACCGGGCCTATGTCTACGCCATGATGGCCCATGGCGAGCAGAAGCGCGCCTCGGGCGATCCGTACTTTTCGCACCCCCTCGAGGTCGCCGCGATCCTCACCAACCTGAAGCTGGACGACGCCACAATCGTCGCGGCCCTGCTTCACGACACCATCGAAGACACCGAATCGACCCGAGCCGAGATCGACCAGATGTTCGGCTCTGAGATCGGCGCGCTGGTGGATGGGCTGACCAAGCTGAAACGGCTCGAACTGGTGTCGCGCGAGGCAAAGCAGGCCGAGAACCTGCGCAAACTGCTGCTGGCGATCGCCGACGACGTGCGCGTGTTGCTCATCAAGCTCGCCGATCGGCTGCACAACATGCGGACGCTGGAATTTGTGCCGCCGGCGTCACGTCACCGGATCGCGGAAGAGACCCTCGACATCTATGCGCCGCTCGCCGGCCGCATGGGTATGCAGGAAATGCGCGAAGAGCTGGAAGATCTGTCGTTCAAGGTGATCGATCCGGAGGCGCACGCCGTCGTGGTTCAGCGCCTCGATGCGCTTGAAGCCCGCGATCGCAACCTGATCGGCGAAATTGAAGCCCAGCTTTCCGCGAAGCTCTCGAAGAACGGCATCAACGCGCACGTCAAAGGACGGCGCAAGCAGCCGTTCTCGATCTGGGTGAAGATGGAGCGCAAGTCCGTCGGCTTCGAGCAGTTGTCCGACATCTTTGGGTTCCGCATCATCGTCAACAGCATCGCCGAGGTCTATCGCACGGTCGGGATCGTGCATACGACTTGGCCGGTGGTGCCCGGACGGTTCAAGGATTACATCTCGACGCCCAAGCAGAACGATTATCGCTCGATCCACACCACGGTGATCGGCCCCGGTAAGCAGCGCGTCGAGCTGCAAATCCGCACCGAGGAGATGGACCGGGTCAACGAGTACGGCATCGCGGCGCATGCCATCTACAAGGATGGCGTCGGCTCGCCCACAGAGCGGCTCAAGCTGGAATCGAACGCATTTGCGTGGCTGCGCCACACCGTCGAGGTGCTGTCGGAAAGCGCCAATCCGGAGGAATTCCTCGAACATACCAAGATGGAGCTGTTCCACGATCAGGTGTTCTGCTTCACGCCGAAGGGAAAGCTGATCGCGCTGCCGCGCCATGCCAACGTGATTGACTTCGCTTACGCGGTGCATACTGACGTCGGCAACAGCGCAGTCGGGTGCAAGATCAACGGCAAGTTCGCGCCGTTGTCGTCGGAATTGCAGAATGGTGACGAGGTGGAAGTCCTCACGTCGCAGGCACAGTCGGCGCCGCCGACTGCATGGGAGTCACTTGCGGTCACCGGCAAGGCCAAGGCCGCGATTCGCCGCGCCACCCGCACTGCGGTACGCGATCAGTATGCCGGTCTCGGTCGGCGCATCGTCGAGCGCCTGTTCATGCGCGCCAAGATCGTCTACGCCGACGATAAACTGAAGGGCGCGCTTCCGCGCCTCGCGCGGGCATCCATCGACGATGTGATGGCGGCGGTGGGACGCGGCGAAATGAAGGCGTCGGATGTCGCGCGCGCGATGTATCCCGATTACAAGGAAGAGGCGCGCCTCAGCGGCAAGAAAGCCGCTGGCGCCAAGCCCAAACCATCAGGCGACGCCAAGGCGTCGAATGCGATCCCGATCCGCGGCATCAACAGCGATCTACCGGTGAAATTCGCGCCGAACGGCGGCGCGGTGCCGGGCGACCGCATCGTCGGCATTGTGACGCCGGGTGAGGGCATCACGATTTATCCGATCCAGTCGCCGGCGTTGAAGGATTTCGAGGAAGAGCCGGAACGCTGGCTCGACGTGCGATGGGACACCGATGAAGCCGTGCCGCGGCGGTTTCCGGCGCGGCTGCACGTGCAGAACGTGAACGAGCCGGGCAGCCTTGCCCAGGTCGCATCGGTGATCGCGGAACACGATGGCAACATCGACAATATCAGCATGAGCCGCCGCTCTCCGGATTTCACAGAGCTCACCATCGATCTTGAGGTCTATGACCTGAAGCATTTGAACGGTATCATTGCTCAGCTTCGCGCCAAGGCGGTCGTCGCCAGCGTCGATCGCATCAACGGCTAATCGCATCACTCAGGTTTTCCATGCCCGCCATTCCGCCGCTGCGTCTCGGGGTCAATGTCGATCACGTTGCAACCCTGCGCAATGCGCGTGGCGGACGCGTGCCGGATCCAGTCCGTGCTGCGCTGCTTGCGATCGAAGCGGGGGCTGACGGCATCACCGCGCATTTGCGCGAGGATCGCCGTCATATCCGCGACGAGGACATGGCGCGGCTGAAAGCCGAAATCTCCAAGCCGCTGAATTTCGAGATGGCGGCGACGGCTGAGATGCTGCAGATCGCGCTGGCGACGCAGCCGCATGCGGCCTGCCTTGTGCCGGAGCGGCGCACCGAGGTCACGACAGAGGGCGGGCTGGATGTGATCGGACAGCGGGACGCGCTGGGTCCTTTCATTGCGCGATTGAACGACGCCGGCATTCGCGTCTCCTTGTTTATCGCCGCCGACCCGGCCCAGATCGAGATGGCGGCCAAACTGAAATCGCCCGTGATCGAGATTCATGTCGGGGCGTGGTGCGACGCTGTGGTCGAGGGACAGAAACAAAAAGCCGAAGCCGAATGGCAGCGCATTGTCGCTGGCGCCAAACTTGCGCAGTCCGCGGGTCTCGAAGTTCACGCCGGGCATGGTCTCGATTACGTAACGGCGGAAGCCATCTCGGCACTGCCTGAGATCGTCGAACTGAACATCGGACACTTCATGATGGGTGAGGCGATCTTTGTCGGTTTGCCCCAGACCATTCGAGACATGCGGGCGGCGATGGATCGTGGCCGGAAGTCGCTCCGGGGCCATGTGAGATCATGATCATCGGCATCGGGTCGGACATCATCGATATCACGCGAATCGAGAAGGTGATCGGCCGTCACGGCGACCGGTTTATCGACCGGATTTTCACAGAGGCTGAGCGGGCCAAGGCGGAGCGGCGCGCCAAGATGCCCAAACTGATCTGGGCGACCTATGCCAAGCGGTTCGCCGCCAAGGAGGCCTGCTCGAAGGCGCTGGGCACCGGCATCCGGCGCGGGGTGTGGTGGCGTGACATGGGGGTGGTCAACCTGCCGGGAGGGCGCCCAACCATGAAATTGACGGGCGGGGCGCTGGCGCGGCTGGAATCCCTGCTTCCCCCGGGGCATGAGGCGCGGATTGACCTCACAATTACGGATGACTGGCCCCTGGCGCAGGCGTTTGTCATCATTTCGGCGATCCCGGCGGCCAAAACCTGAGCCCTTTTGGACCAGCGGTCGGAATCACTCAAAAATCTAAAATTCACTGAACTGTCAGACAATTAGCAAGTTTTCATGAGCCCGTTGATTGCACCCCTTGCGACAACGGTCTAAAACCCGCGCGGGTGATTTGGGCGGCGTCTTCGCCTCCGATGGGCATAAAAGGTCCAGTTCCGAGGCATGAAAAACCAGGATTCGAAAGAACAGATGAGCGTGACAACACCGGCCAAATCCGAAGGCGGCGTCGGCGAGACCGTCCGCGTCGTCATTCACGCGCTCATTATCGCGCTGGTGATCCGCACCTTTTTGTTTCAGCCCTTCAACATTCCGTCGGGATCGATGAAGGCAACACTGCTTGTCGGCGACTACCTGTTCGTCTCGAAGTATTCATACGGTTACAGCCACTATTCGATCCCGCTGTCGCCACGGCTGTTCACCGGCCGCATCTTTGGCTCCGATCCCGCGCGTGGCGATATCGTCGTGTTCCGCCTGCCGAAGGACGACACCACCGATTACATCAAGCGCGTCATCGGACTGCCGGGCGACCGCATCCAGATGAAGGAAGGGCTGCTCTACATCAACGACAAGCCGGTTGAGCGTGAACGCCTGCCGGATTTCGTCGGTGAGGATCCGTGCGGCTCGGACGCTACGGCACGCGTCAAGCAGTGGAAGGAAACGCTGCCCAACGGCGTTGTCTACAAGACGCTCGATTGCGTCGATAACGGCTTCTACGACAACACCAATGTCTACACGGTGCCGCCCGGTCATTTCTTCATGATGGGCGATAACCGTGACAACTCCACCGACAGCCGAGTCCTGTCGGCTGTGGGTTATGTGCCGTCCGAGAATCTGATCGGCCGGGCGCAGATGATCTTCTTCTCCATTGCCGAAGGCGAGCAGGCCTGGCAGTTCTGGCGCTGGCCGGTCTCGGTTCGCTGGAATCGCATTTTCTCCATCGTGCGATGAGCGGCGACCCCGCAATCGTCAAAATGCCTCCGAGTACGGACGACGCCGCGAGTGCCGGCGCCGTAGAGACCAAGCCTGCGAAGAAAAAGGCGCGCAGGCCGAGCGCGAAGGCTGCCGCAAAAATTATCGAGGAGCGGATCGGGCACACGTTCGCCGATCCTGCGCTGCTGGCGACCGCTTTTACTCATGTCTCGGCACTGAAGTCCGTTCGCCGAGGCGACAGCTATCAGCGGCTGGAGTTCCTCGGCGATCACGTCCTGGGTCTGATCGTCTCGGACATGCTCTATCGGGCGTTCCCGAAAGCGGACGAAGGAGAGTTGTCGAAGCGTCTCGCCGATCTGGTGCGCCGCGAAGCCTGCGCCGATGTTGCCAAGTCGCTCGGGCTGGATGAAGCCATCAAGCTCGGATCGGTGGGCGCTGGCGCGGGCGCGCGGTTGCGCAATTCGGTGCTCGGGGATATCTGCGAAGCAGTGATCGGTGCGGTGTTCCTGGACGGTGGCTACGCCGCTGCGGCCCAGTTCGTGGAGCGAAACTGGACCGAACGGATGCGTAAACCGGTTCGCCCGCTGCGCGATCCGAAAACGATTTTGCAGGAATGGGCGCAGGGCAAGGGATTGCCGACGCCGGTTTATCGCGAGGTCGAACGGACCGGACCGCACCACGATCCGCAATTTCGCGTGGCGGTGGAATTGCCGGGACTGATCCCGGCAGAAGGTATTGGCGGCAGCAAGCGCGCGGCCGAGAAGCTGGCGGCGACGGCGTTGCTGAAGCGGGAAGGCGTAACGGGCGGCAACGATGCCTGACGAGTTGCAAGAGAATTCATCGCAAGAGACGCGCTGCGGCTTTGTCGCGCTGATCGGCGCGCCGAACGTCGGCAAGTCGACGCTGGTCAATGCACTGGTCGGATCGAAGGTCACCATCGTCTCGAAGAAGGTGCAGACGACGCGTGCGCTCATCCGCGGCATCGTGATCGAAGACAACGCGCAGATCATTCTCGTCGATACGCCGGGCATCTTCGCGCCGAAGCGCCGGCTTGACCGCGCCATGGTGTCGACGGCATGGAGCGGCGCGCATGATGCCGATCTGGTGTGCGTACTGCTGGACGCCCGCGCCGGTATTGACGACGAGGCTGACGTGATCCTGACCAAACTGTCGGCGGTCAATCACCCGAAAATTCTGGTGCTGAACAAGATTGATCTGGTGCCGCGAGAAAAACTTCTTGCGCTGGCGCAGAAGGCCAACGAACGCCTCCAGTTCACGCAGACCTTCATGGTCTCCGCCTTGTCGGGCGATGGCGTTGACGATTTGCGCCGCGCTCTTGCCCGGGACGTGCCGCCGGGGCCGTTCCACTATCCTGAAGACCAGATGTCGGACGCGCCGCTGCGGCATCTCGCGGCGGAAATCACCCGCGAGAAGATCTACCGTCATCTGCATCAGGAACTGCCGTATCAGTCGACCGTGGAGACGGATTCCTGGCAGGATCGCAAGGACAAGTCGGTGCGGATCGAGCAGACGATCTATGTGGAGCGCGACAGCCAGCGCAAGATCGTGCTCGGCAAGGGCGGAGCGACGATCAAGGCGATCGGTGCGGATTCGCGCAAGGAGATCGCGGAAATCGTCGGTCAGCCGGTGCATTTGTTTCTGTTCGTGAAGGTGCGCGACGGATGGGGTGATGATCCGGAGCGTTATCGCGAGATGGGGCTGGAGTTTCCCAAGGAATGATGACCGGACCCGACGTCAAGGTGCCGACGAACATCTTTTACTTCGAAGTGCTGCTGTATCTGTCGCTGCTCATCGATGTGCTGTCGGCCGCCCTTCTGGACCGGATGCCTGACGATGTCACCGAGTCGACGAAGCTGGCCGTCAATTTCATTGCGGTCATGATGACGCTCGGATTTGTCCAGCTCGTCTGGCTCACAGCGCACCGGCGCAAGCGTTGGGCACGGACAATTCTGGTCGTGGCGCTGATGCTGTCGGTTGCGTCCATTGTCACGACGATGGGCGAAACCGGACTGCAATTCGGCACGTTCGTGGACATCATTTCGACAGCGCTGACGGCGCTGGGATTGTCGTTTTCATTCACCGGCGATGCGAAGGACTGGTTCCAGCAGCCGGAATAAGCGCGTGCGGTCTGCCGCCATGTTGCTGCGGATGAGGCCAGAATCCTGTAAGCTTCGGCCATGGAATGGACTGACGAGGGCATTGTTCTTGGCGTGCGTCGGCATGGTGAATCCAGCGCCATCGTCGAACTGCTGACGCGCAGCCATGGCCGTCATCTGGGGCTGGTGCGCGGCGGCGCCGGCTCGCGAATGCGCCCGCTGCTTCAGCCCGGCAATACGGTGAGCGCGGTCTGGCGCGCACGGCTCGACGAGCATCTCGGATATTACGCGATCGAAGCCACGCGGCTACGCGCGGCGACGATGTTCGGATCGCCGCATGCGGTCTACGGGGTGACGCATATGGCGTCGCTGGTGCGGCTGCTGCCCGAGCGGGACCCGCACGAAGATATCTACGAGATGCTGGAAGCCATCCTCAACGATTTCGACGATGCGGGCATGGCGGGCGTTCAACTGGTGAAGTTCGAGCTGGCGATGCTGACCGAGCTTGGCTTCGGCCTTGACCTATCGTCCTGCGCCGCGAGCGGCACGGTGAACGATCTGGTTTATGTCTCGCCGAAGTCGGGCGCGGCGGTTTCCCGGCAGGCGGGCGAGCCGTGGCGCGACAGGCTGTTGCGGTTGCCGTCGTTCCTGCGCGAGAGCGATGACGGGGCCAATGGCTGGTCGGGTCAGGACATCGAGGACGGCTTCCGGCTGACCGGACTGTTCCTGCTGCGCAATGTGCTGGAGCCGCGCGGGCAGGGCCATTCGGACGCACGGGACGGCTTTATCGCCGCGGTAATACGGCCGCGCGTGAGGGCCGTTGCAGAATAGACAAACGGGCCGGATTGCTCCTGGCCCGTTTGCTGCTCATCGACAAATCGAAAATCAATAATAGCGATAGTAACGCGCACGCGGACGATAATATCCGCCGTAGCCGTAACCGTAGTAGGGGCGCGGGGCGTAATAGCGCGGGGCGGTCCGATAGCAGGTGCGCACCCAGGCATAGCCATTCCAGACCGGGTTGCAGACCACCGCGACGGTTTCAGCCTGCCCGGTAGCAATCCCGGCCAGACCGCCGGCAAGCGGCATGGCCTCGGCCCGGCTTCCGGCAAACAAACCGGCGCCGATGAGCGCCAACGCGGCCACTGCCGCCAAAACAAAACGACGCATTCCAGTTCCCTCCGGGGTCTGTTCCCGGCTCGCCTGTTCGGTTGACCGGTTGATCAGGACGGCCCGGGCAGACCCATACCCAGACCTATCCGCATGATGTAGCAGGGCAAATTATGGCGGAACAATTACGAACAGGTGATGTCCGCCTAATTCATTTGTTGTTCAATTTGCCCGGGGACGTTAACCCCTTGCCATGGGCAAAAGACTGATTCCACCGGAGCCAATGGATGTTCAGGAGGTCGCACTCCGCGAGGCGCTCGAAGAGCGCTATCTCGCCTATGCGCTCTCGACCATCATGCATCGTGCGCTGCCGGACGCACGCGACGGCCTGAAGCCGGTTCATCGCCGCATCCTGTACGGCATGCGGCTGCTGAGGCTCGACCCCGGCACACCGTTCAAGAAATCCGCCAAGATCGTCGGCGACGTGATGGGCTCGTTCCATCCGCACGGCGACCAGTCGATCTACGACGCGCTGGTGCGCCTCGCGCAGGATTTCTCGTCGCGTTATCCGCTGGTCGACGGGCAGGGCAACTTCGGCAACATCGACGGCGATAATCCGGCCGCCTATCGCTACACCGAAGCGCGCATGACGGAAGTCGCGCGGCTGCTGCTCGAAGGCATCGATGAGGACGCGGTCGAATTCCGCCCCAACTACGACGGCCAATCGAAAGAGCCGTTCGTGCTGCCGGGCGCGTTTCCAAATCTTCTCGCCAACGGCGCGCAGGGCATCGCGGTCGGCATGGCGACCTCGATCCCGCCGCACAACGCAGCGGAACTCTGTGACGCTGCGCTGCATCTGATCGACAAGCCGAACACCAAATCGCGCGGCCTTCTGAAATATGTGAAGGGCCCGGATTTCCCGACCGGCGGCATCGTGGTCGATTCCCACGAAAGCATTGCCGAAGCCTATACGACCGGGCGCGGTTCGTTCCGCGTGCGCGCGAAGTGGGCCCAGGAAGAGGGCGCGCGCGGCACCTGGAACATCGTCGTTACCGAAATTCCGTGGCTGGTGCAGAAGTCGCGGCTGATCGAACGTATCGCCGAACTGCTGAACGAAAAGAAACTGCTGCTGGTCGGCGACATTCGCGACGAGTCGGCGGAAGACGTGCGCATCGTCATCGAGCCGAAGTCGCGTAACGTCGATCCTGAAGTGCTGATGGAAACGCTGTTCAAGCAGACCGAGCTTGAAAGCAAGATTCCGCTGAACCTCAACGTGCTGGTGAAGGGCCGTATCCCGAAGGTGCTCGGCCTCGCTGAATGTCTGCGCGAATGGCTCGACCATCTGCGCGATGTTCTGATCCGTCGTTCGAATTACCGCAAGAACCAGATCGAACATCGCCTCGAAGTTCTCGGCGGTTACCTGATCGCCTATCTGAACCTCGACAAGGTGATCAAGATCATCCGCACCGAGGACGAACCGAAGCCGGTGCTGATCAAGACCTTCAAGCTCACCGATCTTCAGGCCGACTCCATTCTCAACATGCGTCTGCGCAACTTGCGCAAGCTTGAGGAAATGGAAATCCGAGGCGAGGACAAGGATCTTCGCAACGAGTTGAAGGGCATCAAGGGCGTTCTGGCTTCCGAGGAAGAGCAGTGGAAGAAGGTCGCCGAAGGCGTCAAGAAGGTGCGCGACACCTTCGGACCCAAGACGCCGCTCGGCAAGCGCCGCACACAGTTTGCTGATGCGCCGGAGCATGATCTCGCCGCTATCGAGGAAGCGCTGATTGAGCGCGAGCCGATCACGGTGGTCGTGTCCGACAAGGGCTGGGTCCGAACGCTGAAGGGCCATGTCGAGGACCTGTCGAACCTCGCATTCAAGACCGACGACAGTCTGGGCTTTGCGTTCTTCGCGGAAAGCACGTCGAAGCTGACGCTGTTTGCCAGCAATGGCCGCTTCTACACGCTCGACGCGCAGAAATTGCCGGGCGGGCGCGGCCACGGCGATCCGATCCGCATGACCATCGACATGGAAGGCGACGCCGACATCATTTCGATGTTCGTGCAGAAGAGCGGCCGGAAGTTCCTCGTGGCAAGCAGCGACGGGCAGGGCTTTGTGGTCAACGAGGACGATTGCGTCGCCAACACCCGCAAGGGCAAGCAGATTCTCAATGTCTCCGCGCCGAACCGGGCTGCCGCCATCGCCACGGTAGCGGGCGATACGGTTGCCGTGATCGGACAGAACCACAAGATGGTGGTCTTCCCGCTGGAGCAGGTGCCGGAAATGGCGCGTGGCCGCGGCGTGCGTCTGCAGCGCTACAAGGAGAAAGGGCTTTCCGACATCATGACGTTCACTGCGAAGGACGGCATGACGTGGAAGGATACCGCCGGCCGCGAGCAGAGCATGTCCTGGAAGGATCTCACGGACTGGCGCGGCAACCGTGCGGACGCGGGTCGCCTCGCCAATGGTTTCCCGAAGTCGAACAAGTTCGGCAAGGTGATCGACTGAGGTTAAAGCGCCGGCCAGTCACGCCGGCGCTTTAGTGATCGCGGCTTGCTCCCTTTGGCGGCGAAGCTACATTACCGGCCACGTCCAATGAGCCGGTGAGCAAATGGTCCGCTACAATGAAATCCGCGATGGCGAAGTTGCCGTCGATCCACCGCCGCCGACCGACGCCGGTCTTGTTTTTATTGGCCGCATTCACACGCCCTGGATCGATAGGTTGAAGACGCCGCGGCAGGGCCGTCACGATGGCCCGGTATGCCGGATCGAGATTTTCGAGCCGTGGGTGCCTGCGCTCAAAGGGCTCGACCGGTTCACTCAGGTGGAAGTGATCTACTGGCTGCATCAGTCGCGCCGCGATCTGATCCTGCAGAGTCCAGCAAGCGATACCAACACACACGGCACGTTCTCGCTGCGGTCGCCGGTGCGTCCCAATCCGCTCGGCACGTCCGTCGCCAGGCTCGTCGGTATCGAAGGCAACATGGTTTTGGTTCGCGGACTTGACTGTCTCGACGGCACGCCGCTGGTCGATCTCAAGCCGGATCGCTGCCAGTTCACGCCCATCGCTCCGCCGCAGCCGGGCGATTTTGAGGCCGGCGGTTGAGGCGACAGCGGACGTGAGGCAACCGTCCGAACGGCAAAAGCCATCAAGGTGCTCGGTGGATATCGATAAATTTATATCGATCGTTTGTGAGTCTCTTCACCATCGCGCCGCGATGCGCACGCGCTCAAACCGCGCCTACACCCGGTCTTAATTCTTCGAGGCTTTCCGTTACGGGAGGCGCGGCAAATGCGGCCTGCGAGAAGACGCGCCGTCCATACTTATCAAAGGATTTTGACCATGAAGTACAGACACTTCATTGCCATTGCATTTGTCACCCTGTTAACCGCGTGCACGAACGGCGGCACCGTGTATCAAGTCCCGGTTGAAGAAGCGCGTCGCATCCTCGTCGCGACTAAATTCCCGCCCTATCTTTTCGGCAACATGACTCCGGATTGGTACATCAACGGTGCGGTCAATTCGGAGGTCGTCTTGATTGCCCGTAAGGATGGCAAGGAAGTCGTCCGGTATGTTGCGTCCTTGAAGCAAGAGAGTCAGGGATCGACCCGCGTGAGCGGGGAACTAAAGGAGACGAGCGCTCCTGCCGGCAAGACAGAGAAGAAGCCGACTGACAACCCTGCGCTCAAAAATCTGTACCTCGTTGCGATAAACGAGCGGATTGCCTCGGCGCTCGAGCGCCGTCCGTTTGATATGGGGCGGGTTCGTCCTGCTCTGACTGCCGCGGCTATCGGCAACATGGGGGCCATCAGAGCATCCGCGGATGAAGCCGCAGCAGCGTCCGAGCGTCTTGAGCGCGGCAGACGATAAGGTGCAAGTGCGCGGACGGGACTGTCTCGACCGCGCGCTGTGGATGTTGTGGTGTCCTAGCCGGTGACGGCGATGGCCTCGATCTCGATCAGCCATTCCGGCGCGGCAAGAGCCGACACGCCGACAAGTGTGCTGGCCGGCGGCGGCATGTTCGCGAAAAACGGCGTTCGCGCCTTTGCGATGATTGCGCGGTGTTCGGGCCGGTAGTTGACGACATAGGTCGTGATTTTCACCACATCCGAGAACGCCGCATTGGCCGCGGCGAGGGCGAGGCCGATGTTCTTCATCACCTGCGTTGTCTGCGTGGAAAGATCTCCGGCACCGACAAGCGCGCCGTGTTCATCAAGCGCGACCTGACCGGAGATGTAGATCGTGCGCGCCCCTGACGCCACGACGACCTGAGAATAGGCCGGGTTCTGGAAAAGTCCTGTCGGGTGCAGGTGTTCGAGTTTTGCCATGGGTCGTTGCCTCCATTTTCTTGCGCACCTTCTTACAGGACAGGATTGATGCCCGGATGTCATTTCGTGCTGGGTCAAGATTTGCTGTTGCAAATCACTTGCAACTGGGGGTGCCGCTGTGCATATTGGCGGTATGGACGCACGATCTCCGTCAATGCCGCCTGACCAGGCCGCCAACCCGCCTGTGCCGGGGGGGTGGCGTACGGCGCGTGGCGAGCCGTCGCTTGCGGACATGTTCGGTTCCATCCGCGTCGTCAAAGGCAGCTCGTTTTGGCGCAAACTCGCGGCTTTCCTTGGGCCTGGCTATCTCGTTGCCGTCGGCTATATGGACCCCGGCAACTGGGCGACTTCGCTCGCGGGCGGTTCCAAGTTTGGTTACGCACTGCTCGCCGTCGCGCTGATTTCCAACATCATGGCCATCGTACTGCAGGCGCTGTGCGCGCGGCTCGGCGTCGGCTCGGGTCGTGACCTCGCGCAGGCTTGCCGCGACGCCTATCCAAAGTGGGTGTCCTGGCCCCTGTGGTTGCTTGCGGAGATCGCCATCAGCGCGACCGATCTTGCGGAGATCATCGGCACCGCCATCGGTCTCAATCTGCTGTTCGGCATTCCGCTCGAGATCGGCGTGTTGATTACGGCGGCCGACGTGTTCCTCATTCTGGCGTTGCAGGCGATCGGCTTCCGCTGGATTGAGGCGTTCGTGGTGGCGCTGCTCGGCGTTATCGCGGCATGCTTCGCGGTGCAGATTGCGATGGCCGATCCCGACTGGGGCCAGGTGATCCGTGGCTTCGCGCCGACGGTCGACATCGTCGCCAATCGCGACATGCTTTATCTCGCACTCGGCATCCTCGGTGCGACGGTGATGCCGCACAATCTCTACCTGCATTCCGGTCTGGTGCAGACGCGTGGCTATGGGGACACCGTGCCGGAAAAGAAGGAAGCGATTACGCTCGCGACCATCGATTCCACCATCGCGCTTTGTCTTGCGCTGCTGATCAACGCGTCGATCCTCATTCTCGCGGCGGCAACCTTCCACAAGGCTGGCAAGACCGACGTCGCCGAACTCGATCAGGCACACGCGTTCCTGTCGCCGCTGCTGGGCTCAACGCTGGCGCCGACGCTGTTCGGCATCGCGCTGCTCTGTTGCGGATTAAATTCGACGGTAACGGCGACGTTGTCCGGCCAGATCGTGATGGAAGGATTCATCAACATCAAGATTGCGCCGTGGATGCGGCGTCTGGTGACGCGCGCGATTGCCATCGTGCCGGCGGCGATCGTGACGATCTGGTACGGCGAAAAGGGCACCGCACAGCTGCTTATTCTCAGTCAGGTCGTGCTGAGCCTGCAATTGCCGTTCGCCATTGTACCGCTGGTGATGTTCACGGCGAGCAAGGCGAAGATGGGGACGTTCGTCGCTCCGCGATGGCTGTCGTTCATCGCGGCGATCATTGCGGCGGTCGTGATCACGCTCAATGTGAAGCTGCTGATCGATTTCGTGATCGGCTAACGCGCTTACTTGTCTTTTGAATTCTGGTCGAAGCGTTCGCGCGCGGATTGGATCTGCGGCAGGTGATCGAACGCCCATGAGCCCAGGTGCTGCACGGGCGCCTTGAGCGAATGACCAAGTTCGGTCAGTTCGTAGTCGACCCGCGGCGGGATGGTCGGGTAGATCGTTCGCGTGACGAGGCCGTCGCGTTCGAGGCCCCGAAGCGTCAGCGTCAGCATCCGCTGCGAGATGCCGCCCACCATGCGCTTGATCTCGTTGAACCGGCGCGGGCCGTCGCCGAGCAGCATGATGACCAGCACGCTCCATTTGTCCCCGATGCGCGAGAGAATAGACCCGACGGCCTGGCAGTCGCCGGGTAGATGCCGTGCGAGCGGGGCGGTTACATCGGTGTGTGCGGGTTGCATGGATGTGCTCAAGTTCAAAAAATGTGCCGTCTTGCGGTGTTTAGCAGGGGTCACCATTAGTGTCCAGGTATCAATCTGATACTAGAGCTAAAGGGGAACCTATGAAACTGCTCCATATCGACGCCAGCATCCTTGGCGGCAACTCAGTCTCGCGGCAGCTCTCGGCAGCGGCCGTCGAGCGTCTGCGCAAGACCACTCCGGACCTCGACGTGACGTATCGCGATATCAGCGCGACCCCGCTGTCACACCTGACTGGCGAGCATCTCGCAGCGGCTCACGGCGCGACACCGGAAACACCTGCGGTGCGTGAGGACATCGCGGCAAGCGCTGCTGCGCTCGACGAATTTCTCGCCGCCGACATCGTTGTGGTCGGAGCACCGATGTACAACTTCACCATTCCGAGCCAGCTCAAGGCCTGGATCGATCGCATCCTCGTTGCCGGAAAGACCTTCAAGTATTCGGAGAAGGGTGTTGAGGGGCTTGCGGGCAACAAGCGCGTGATCGTGACCATCTCGCGTGGCGGCTTCTATGGTGCCGATACGCCGGCTGCGGCGGGCGAACACCTCGAAACGTACCTGCGCTGGGTATTCGGCTTCATCGGCGTCAAGGACCTTGAAATCATCGCTGCGGACGGCGTTCAGGTCGGTCCCGATCAGCGCGAGAAGGCGCTTGTGGGCGCGCTTGCGGCGGCCGGCGCGTTGCCTGCTGTATCGGGGCAGCGGGCTGCTTGAGCGGTCCCCCGTCATGCTCGGCATCATGCCGGGCATGACGATGACTAGTCCTGTGGCTCGAGTGCCTGCGAGCCGATGGCATCGACGCGAAGCCAGCCGCTGGGGGCCAACCGCTGCTGCGGCAGGAAGCGGGCCTTGTAGTCCATCTTCCGCGACCCTTCGATCCAGTAGCCGAGATAGACATAAGGAAGACCGAGCCGCCGGGCGCGGGCGATGTGGTCGAGGATCATGTACGTGCCCATCGAGCGGCTTTCCTCACCGGGCTCGAAGAACGAATAGACCATCGACAATCCGTCACTGAGGATATCGGTCAGCGCTACGGCAATCAGGTCGCCGCCCTTGCCGGTAATGCCGCTGTCGGCGGTGCGACGGCGGTATTCGATGATGCGGGTGGAGACATGACTGTCTTCCACCATCATTGCGTAGTCGAGCACGGTCATGTCCGCCATGCCGCCGTCGCGATGGCGGGCGTCGAGATATGCGCGGAACACGGAATACTGTTCGGAGGTCGGCACCGCCGTGCGAAGTTCGCTGATGATGTCAGCATTGCGTGCCTGAACTTTACGAAAATTGCGCGACGGGCGGAATTCGTTGGCGATGACCCGCACCGACACACAGGCGCGGCACTGGTCGCATGCCGGACGGTAGGCGATGGACTGGCTGCGGCGGAACCCGCCGTGGGTGAGGAGATCGTTCAACTCGCCAGCCTTGTCGCCGACGAGATGCGTGAACACTTTGCGTTCCTGCTTGCCCTCCAGGTAGGGGCAGGGTGAGGGCGCCGTCAGATAAAACTGCGGCGTATTGCGCGAGTGTTGTGTCACGTGTGGCCGTGTGTCTCCGGTCTGCGCGATTCCCTCCATAGCATCGCGCCGTGGAGGCCCGGGGGTCAACTAATTTGAACGCGCTAAGGCTGGTATGACGCGGCTTTTAGACCGCATTATGCACAGTTCGGGGCAGGCCACATGGATGTGATCTGCCCCGGGACAGTTGTTGCTCAGACCTGAGTCGTCGGGACGACAGGCGCGCGGACGTTGCTGTTGATGAAGACCGTGCCGAGCACGATATCATGCAGCAGCCGGCGGCGGCCGTTGAACAGTCCCACCAGCAGGACCAGCGGGCTCAGGAACGAGACCGATACCCAATAAAGGACGGCGTGAACCGCACCGAGGATGAAGTAGGGTTTCTCGCCGGTCCAGGTCCGCATCTCGATGTCCATCATGCGCATGCCCACGGTGGCGCCATTCGGGCCGCCGAGCGACATGCCGTAATAGAGCAGCGCCCAGATCACCGAGAACGGCGAGATCAGCCAGAACAGAAACCAGCCAAGGCCCAGTGTCACGATGCCGAACAGAGTCACAAAGATGACTGCGAGGATGATCGGTATCGACAGGATCACGAGGTCGATCAGAAACGCAAAGGAACGCTTGGTCAGCACGCCGCGAAACAATTCGGGCTGCAACCACGGATCGTAGGCCTGCTGTGCACTTGCGCTGGCGGATGGATTATTACGCCAGGTCGCACCCGATGTGCCGCCAGTGTTTCTCGTGTCAGACATGGAAACCCTCCTCAGCGGCCATTGCCCGGGCCGCCCGCTGCGCACATGGCCCCGGCCTGTGGCTGGCGCAAGGCGGCTTAGGCTCACATGGAGAAAAAGTTATCCGGCGGGTTGCGGCACGGTCAGCGCCCGGCCTTCAGCTTTTCCGCCGCCTGCGGCGCAAAGTAGGTTAGAACGCCATCGGCACCGGCACGCTTGAACGCGATCAGACTCTCCATGATCGTCCGGTCGCGGTCGAGCCAGCCGTTGTTAATGGCGCCGGCGATCATCGCGTATTCGCCCGACACCTGATAGGCGAAGGTCGGCATGGCGAAGGTGTCCTTCACGCGCCGGACGATGTCGAGATAGGGCATGCCGGGCTTGACCATCACCATGTCGGCGCCTTCGGCGATATCGAGTTCGACTTCGCGTAGCGCTTCGTCGGAATTCGCCGAGTCCATCTGATACGTGCGCTTGTCGCCGGTCAGTGTTTTCGCCGAGCCGATGGCGTCGCGGAACGGGCCGTAGAATGCGGACGCGTATTTCGCTGCATAGGCCATGATCTGCACATCGCCGAAACCGGCGCGGTCGAGACCGGCGCGAATTGCAGCCACTCGGCCGTCCATCATGTCCGATGGCGCGATGATGTCACAGCCGGCTTCCGCCTGGACCAGTGCCTGTTGCACCAAGATGGCGACGGTCTCGTCGTTCAGGATCCGGCCGTCCTGCAACAGCCCGTCGTGGCCGTGGCTGGTGAACGGGTCGAGCGCCACGTCGCAGAGGATGCCGAGATCGGGAAACTCCCGCTTGATCGCGCGCACCGACTGGCAGACCAGATTGTTGGCGTTCAGCGCTTCGGAGCCGGTCTCGTCGCGCAGCGACGGCTCGGTGTAGGGAAACAGCGCAATGCAGGGAATGTCGAGTTTCATCGCGCGCTCGGCGTCCCTGACGCACTGGTCCACGCTCAGGCGATCGACGCCCGGCATCGAAGCGATCGGCGCGCGCAGGTTGCTGCCGTCGACCACGAACAGCGGCCAGATCAGATCGTCGGTGGTGAGTACATTTTCACGCACCAGCCGCCGCGCCCATTCCGACTTGCGGTTGCGGCGCATGCGTGTGGTCAGTTCGAGGGAAGGGGCGGCAGCCGTGTCCCGATGCGGCGTATCCCGCAATTCGATCGGACGCCCGAATTTGATCGCCATCTTGATGCCACTCCCGCGCAGAAAAGATATTCTACATGTAGCATCTGCCGGGCGGCCCGTCACCGCACGGGAGCGTCATCGGCGGATTGATTTTACCGGCATAAAGCGCCAAACACGCGTCATGAACAAGGACCCCCGGCAATCGATGGCTGCGCGCATGACCCGAGGCGCCAACGACGACGTGCCGCGCGATCAGGTCAACCTGGTTACTGCGATGACGTCGCCGGACGCTGAGACCGGCGAAAGCACATGGACCACCCGGCTCGTACTGTTCCTGCGCGTCATGGCCGTGCTGTCGATGATCAAGGGACTTTATCACTGGGCGCAGATCACCGGCTTCATCGGAGGCGAGGAGAGTGCGTTCGAGGCGCAGACCACGCAGTGGCAGACCGCCACGGTTTATTTCGCGGTGATTGAACTCGTCGCGGCGGTGGGGCTGTGGCTCGCGACGCCATGGGGCGCCGTGGTGTGGCTCACGACCATTGTTTCGACGGCGGTGATCGAACTGATGTTTCCAACGATCTATGGTGGCAACCTGTTCGCGGTTCTCGTCTCCCTGATCCTGCTCGCGGCCTATCTCGTCCTGGCGTGGTTTTCGGCGCGGGAACGGCCGCCATAGTGCGGCGCGGCAGGGCACCCGCGCCTTGATGCTTGACGGAATCTTTCAAATTCGAACGAACGGTGTTCCGGAACGCGACAGGATGCGTGACGAAGCGTGAACATCGGCCGTTTTGGGTGAATCAAAACTAACAAAAAGCCCTTGTTTTATCGATGTAACATACGATTCACCGTTTCAAATAAACCATCTCTTTATGCTGTTATTTAAGCTGATCTTCAAACGCCTCCCTTAGTTTGCACCTATCAGGCGAGACAAAAGTTTCGTCGAATAAGTCGTAAAAACGACAACAGGGGAAGTGTCATGATCAAATCCGCCGCTACGGCCATTGAGCCCGCACGCGACAACGCCGCTGCACCCGTGCAGCCGCTTTATCTCGAAGCCCTCACGCTTGTTGAACGCCTGCATCGCCGTTTGCTCGACGTCATCAAGGACGAATTCGACCGCCGCGGCCGCAACGACATCAATTCGGTGCAGGCGCTGCTGCTCTATAACATCGGCGACAAGGAACTGACCGCCGGTGAACTGCGCACGCGCGGCTACTATCTCGGTTCGAACGTCTCGTACAATCTGAAGAAGCTCGTCGAGATGGGCTTCCTCGATCATCAGCGTTCGCGCGTCGATCGCCGCTCGGTTCGCATCCGTCTGACCGCGCAGGGCCAGGAAATCCGCCACATCGTCGACGCGTTGTATCAGAAGCACGTCAAGACGGTGGAGCAGGTGGGTGGCATCTCGAACGCCGAGTTCGCGACGCTGAACAAGTCGCTGCATCGCCTCGAGCGCTTCTGGACCGACCAGATCCTGTATCGGCTCTGAGCCTTTCATAAATTCGGGTCAGCCGGCTGATTTAAAAAGATCGGCGGCCCATCGTTCTTCCTTGCAGTTTTACGCCGGTGCCCTCCGGCTGTTACCGAAGTGCGCGAAAGATGCACGCGGAAGAATTCCGCACGAGTTTCCCCTGGTGTGGGATATGCGACTAGGCGCCTTCGGGCGCCTTTTCGCGTTTGGCTTTCAGAGAATCGACTCGTAAACGAGTCCTGAATCCTCGCCCGCCAAATCCAAAAATATGATTCGAGACTCTTGCGCGGAGTCTTTCCATCATCCTCCCATCATGAGGCCGATTCTCAAATTCGCCGGCGACCGGCTGCAGGTCGCGTTGATGCTCGTTCTGCTAGCCGCGTGCTCGCTGAACGTGATGTTCCTCTGTGCGCGGCTGTAAGCCGCGTCCCCAAGAGGGGCGGGTTTCTCCAAAATACCGGCCCTTCCGGCGGAAATTAAGTTGCCCAACCCGGAGGGTTCCAGGCTGGAAATGTGGGCAAAATGGCCCCTCGTTGGGCGCAGCGCGGGGCAGATGGCACCGAAATCGCGCTCTGGAGCGGTTTGGCGTGGGGACTGCTGGCGTGGCGGCCCACAGGGCCGACGCAGAACAGGGCTGTCCCGCATAAATAGCGGCCCACGGGCTTGGAACTTGGCCACCCCCGCCAGATATGGTATCTCGCGCCTGCCGCCCTTAGATGACACCGGAGCAGTTTCAGGAAAGCCCGAGATCCGGGTTTTCGTCAGAAAATGCTCCCAATCAGGCCGCCCGTAGCCGACCTTGAAAGCTGCGGCGGTGGAGACATTCTGCAATGAGCTCATCTGCCAAGACTGCATCCGCTCCCGATTCGTTTTTCACGGCCTCGCTTGCGCAGGCCGATCCGGAGATCGCCAACGCGATCAAGGGTGAACTCGGTCGTCAGCAGCATGAGATCGAGTTGATCGCTTCCGAGAACATCGTCAGCCGTGCCGTTCTCGAGGCGCAGGGCTCGGTGATGACCAACAAGTACGCCGAAGGCTATCCGGGCGCGCGCTATTACGGCGGCTGCGAGTTCGTCGACGTTGCCGAAAACCTCGCCATCGATCGCGCCAAGAAGCTGTTCGGCGCGAACTTCGCCAACGTGCAGCCGAACTCCGGCAGCCAGATGAACCAGGCTGTGTTTCTCGCGCTCCTGCAGCCGGGCGACACCTTTATGGGTCTAGACCTTGCCGCTGGCGGACATCTGACCCACGGCGCGCCGGTCAACATGTCCGGCAAGTGGTTCAAGCCGATGCACTACACCGTGCGCCGCGAAGACCAGATCATCGACATGGATGCCGTTGCGAAGCAGGCCGAGGAGATCAAGCCGAAGCTGATTATCGCTGGCGGCTCGGCCTATTCGCGCGCCTGGGACTTCAAGCGTTTCCGCGAGATCGCCGATAGCGTCGGCGCATATCTCCTGGTCGACATGGCGCACTTCGCCGGTCTCGTCGCTGGCGGTGTCCATGCGTCGCCGGTGCCGTATGCGCACGTCACCACGACCACGACGCACAAGTCGCTGCGTGGCCCGCGTGGTGGTCTGATCCTGAGCAACGATGAAGTCATCGCCAAGAAGATCAACTCGGCGATCTTCCCCGGATTGCAGGGCGGGCCGCTGATGCATGTGATCGCGGCCAAGGCTGTCGCCTTCAAGGAAGCCTTGCAGCCGGACTTCAAGATCTATGCCAAGAACGTGGTCGAGAACGCCAAGGCGCTCGCGGAAACGCTGCGCTCCAATGGTTTCGAGATCGTCTCCGGCGGCACCGACAACCACCTGATGCTGGTCGACCTGCGGCCGAAGGGCCTCAAAGGCAACGTCTCGGAGAAGGCGCTGGTTCGCGCCGGTCTGACCTGCAACAAGAACGGCATTCCATTCGACCCCGAAAAGCCGTTCGTCACGTCGGGCCTGCGTCTCGGCACCCCGGCTGCGACCACGCGCGGCTTCGGCGTCGCGGAGTTCAAGCAGGTCGGTGCGCTGATCTCGGAAGTGCTCAATGCCGTCGCCCAGTCGGGCGAAGGTTCGGCACCTCTGGTTGAAGCGTCGGTCAAGGAGAAGGTGAAGGAACTCACCAGCCGCTTCCCGATCTATCAGTAAGGGGTACGCGGAATGCGCTGCCCGAGCTGCAACAGTCTCGATACGCAGGTAAAGGATTCGCGGCCGACGGAAGATTCGGCCGTGATCCGGCGGCGGCGCGTCTGCATGGCGTGCAACTTCCGCTTCACCACGTTCGAGCGCGTGCAGCTTCGCGAACTCACCGTGATCAAGCGCAACAGCCGCCGCGTTCCGTTCGACCGCGACAAGCTGGTGCGCTCGCTCCAGATCAGCCTGCGCAAGCGCCCGGTCGATCCCGAGCGCGTGGAGAAAATGGTCTCTGCCATCGTCCGCGAGCTGGAGAGCGGCGGCGAGTCGGAGATTTCGTCGGAGGTGATCGGCGAGACCGTGATGGAGCATCTGCGCCAGCTCGACGACGTCGCCTATGTCCGCTTCGCGTCCGTCTATCGCAATTTCCGCGAGGCCAAGGATTTCGAGGCCGTGCTCGGCGAACTGTCGGGCGAGGACGAACCGCCGCGGCCGGCGATCGTGCGAAAGTGATTTTTTCACGGCGCGGCGTTCGCTAATCCGCTAGCTTGATCGCTGTGCCGGATACCTCTGACCCAATGTCTCAAGATTTTCGCTACATGCAGCTTGCACTGGCGCTTGGCCGGCGCGGGCAGGGCCGCACGTGGCCCAATCCTGCCGTCGGTGCGGTCATCGTCAAGGATGGCGTCATCGTCGGGCGCGGCTGGACCCAGCCCGGCGGGCGGCCTCATGCCGAACCGGAGGCGCTGAAGCGCGCGGGCGATGCGGCGCGCGGCGCGACGCTCTACGTCACGCTGGAGCCGTGCTCGCATTTCGGGAAATCGCCGCCGTGCGCGGACGCGATCATTGCCGCGGGTATCGCGCGGGTCGTTTCCGCCATCGAAGATCCAAATCCTGAAGTCGGCGGGCAGGGCCATGCACGGCTGCGCGCTGCGGGCATCGCGGTGGAGGTCGGCCTTTGCAAGGATGAAGCTGCACGCGATCATGCCGGGCATTTTCTGCGTGTCGGCCAGAAGCGCCCGTTTGTCATTTTGAAGCTTGCCGTGTCCGCCGACGACAAGATCGCGGCGGCGGGCCATCGGCCGGTCGCGATCACCGGCGAAGCGGCCAAGGCGCGCGTGCATCTGTTGCGCGCGCAGAGCGATGCGATCCTTGTCGGCATCGGCACGGTGCTTGCCGACGATCCGTTGCTCACCGTGCGCCTGCCGGGACTGGAAGCGCAATCGCCCGTGCGTGTGGTGCTCGATCGTGCGCTGCGATTGCCGGGGGCAAGCAAGCTTGTGCACTCCGCGCGGCAGACGCCGCTGTGGGTCATGACGTCCAGTCTGTCCGAGGCTCCGGCAGCGATGAAACTCGGCGCGGCCGGAGCGCAGGTCATCCGCGTGCCCGTGGCAAATGAAACAACGCCCGGCCTCGATCTCAAGGCCGTTTTGAATGCGCTGGCCGAGCGCGGGATCACACGGCTGATGGTGGAAGGCGGCGCGCGGGTGGCTTCGTCATTCCTGAGCGCCGGGTTGATCGATGAGGTCTGGCTGCTGCGCGGGCAGGGGACCATCGGCATGGATGGTATTCCGGCGCTCGATACACAGCCATTGTCCGCCATCACCCAGTCGCCTCACTGGCGCGCGCGTGCTACCGAGGGCTTGGATAAAGACACTCTCACGATCTATGAACGATCATGATCCGGAAAAGTGGAAACCGGTTTTCCGATCAGATCATGATCAATTAAGAAGAGACCTAGATGTTCACCGGCATCATCACTGACCTTGGCGAAATCACCAGCATCACGCCGACCGCGCAGGGTCAATTGCATCGGCTGCGCATCGCATGCCGCTATGACCAGACCACCATCGCTGATGGCGCATCGATCGCCTGCAACGGCGTTTGCCTGACGGTGGTGCAGTCCGGTGTCGATCAAGGCAGAACGTGGTTCGATGTCGATGCGGCCGCCGAGACATTGCGCCTGACAACGGCAAAGGGGTGGGCGAAGGGCACGCGCCTCAATCTCGAACGTGCCCTCAAGATCGGCGACGAACTCGGCGGGCACATCGTTGCCGGGCATGTCGACGGCATCGCCAGCATCATCTCCCGCGAAGATCTGCCGGACATGGCAAGGTTCGAACTGCGCGCGCCGCGCGATCTTGCAAAGTTCATTGCGGCGAAGGGGTCGGTGGTGCTCGATGGTGCGTCGCTGACGGTCAATACCGCTGTTGACGACACATTTTCCGTCCTCATCATTCCGCATACGCTGCAGGTGACGACGCTGAGCGACTGGCGGGCGGGGTCGGAAGTCAATCTCGAAATCGATCTGATGGCGCGTTACGCCGCACGGTTGATCGAGATGAAATAGAACTCGTGCCGTAAACGGGATAGGCATGCGTAAGCAACTCACCGAGCAGCAGGTCGAGGTTTTCCGGGAGCGCTTGCTTCGTGTGGCCGAGAAGCTGTTTGCCAGGCACGGTGCCGCCGGCGTTTCGATGCGCCAGATCGCCCAGGCGCTCGGCTACAGTCAGACCGCGGCTTACCGCTACTTCGCCAACAAGGACGAAATCCTCGTGGCGATGCGGGCCGCAGCCCTCGATCGCTTCTGTGGTCACCTGGAAGCGGCGTTCGACCCGGCGAGGGATGCACGCAAGAATGCGCGCGCGGTCGGACAGGCTTTTCTCGATTTTGCGCTGAAACATCCTGACACCTATCGGCTGATCTTCTTCACGGAGAATCTCGAGGAGGCGATTGCACCGCAGTTTCCTACGACGATGACGCGCTTTCGCGCCACCATGACCACCTATGTGCAAGCGCTTGTCGATGCCGGGTATATCCAGGGCGATGTTAGAACACTGGCCGAGTCCTTCTTCTCCGCCGCGCACGGGGTCGTCATGATGCACATGAGCGGCCTGCTGCGGACGGTCAGCGAGCGGGATGAACTGCATCTCGCCTCCATGCGCCTGATTGCCAGGGGCGCCGGCCTGTCGGAAGTCACGCGAACCGGCGCGCGGAAGCCTGTCAGGGTTGCCGTCGGCGAACGCGCCGGGGCTCGCAAAACTTGACGCTGTTAAATTAATTAAATAGCTTCCCGGCGAAATGCGCCGGCGGTCGATCGGCCGATAATAATCAACAGGGGAAACGTCATGCCGCTTTTCAGCGATTACCCGGTCGCAACGCTTAAGGATGTCCTTCGGTTCGAAACTGAGAAAACGCTCGAACAGCGCTATGACGCGCGCAGCGTCTACGACGTCTTCGCCAAGAGCGCCTCTCGTCATCCTGACCGCACTGCGCTGACCATGCTGATGTCGGGTGCCGACGATGAGACGCCGCGCATCGTCACATATCGTCAGATGTTCGAAGGCATCACCCGCGCGGCGAACTTCTTTGCGAGCCTCGGCGGGCCGGGCTCGGGGGTCGCCTACATTCTTCCGAGTTTGGTCGAAACCCATTTCACTCTGTGGGGCGCAGAAGCGCAGGGCTATGCGGTACCGATCAACTTCCTGCTTCAGCCGCAGAACATCGCGGATCTCGTTCGCGCAGCAGACGCGAAAATTCTCGTGGCGCTTGGGCCGCATCCGCAACTCGACATCTGGCAGAAGGCCGTTGAGGTCAGCAGGCTGCTGCCGGACGTCAAGCTGGTGCAGGTCTCGCTGTCAGACGCGCCGTTGCCGGAGGGGGTGTTCGGCTTTGCGCCCGGTCTGAAGGCGCAGGATGGCAACGTGTTGACCTTCGGGAAGGCGCGGAGCGGCGATGACGTTGCCGCCTATTTCCACACCGGTGGCACGACCGGCTCGCCGAAGCTCGTCACCCACACCCATTGCATGCAGATTGCAGCGGCGTTTGGCGGCGCTGTGTTGCAGGATCTGAGCGAGACCGATGCCATCACCAATGGGCTGCCGCTGTTTCATGTGGCCGCGACGATTTCCTGCGGCTTGTCGTTCTTCATTGCGGGGGCGAATGTCATTGTCCTGTCACCGGCGGGGATGCGCAACCCGGTCATCATCAAGAATTTCTGGAAGATCGTTGAGCGCTATCGCGCGACCGTGATCGGGGGCGTGCCGACGGCGCTGGCTGCGTTGCTCAATGTGCCGGTCGATGCCGACATTTCGTCGGCGCGTTACAGTATCTCGGGTGCATCGCTGCTGCCGCGCGCCGTCGCCGTGCAGTACCAGAAGATGACCGGGACGGCGATCCACGAAATTCTCGGCATGACAGAGACTGGCGGGCTCGTGTCCATCGATCCCGCATCGGCGGATCCCGTGCTGGGTTCGGTCGGCATTCGCCTGCCGTACACAAAGGTCGTTGTCCGCAAACTAGCTGCGGACGGTTCGCTCGGGGAGGCCTGCGCACCGCACGAGGTCGGTGTGATGACCGTCTCCGGTCCAAACGTTACGCCGGGTTACAAGGACCAGAGCCAGAACAGCGGCGCACTGCGCGACGGCTATCTCGACAGCGGCGATCTGGCGTACACCGACGAGGAGGGCCGCCTGTTCATTGCGGGCCGCTCGAAGGATCTCATCATCCGCAGTGGCCACAACATCGATCCGGTTCTGATCGAGGATGCGCTGCAATCGCATCCCGCGGTTGCGCTGGCTGCGGCGGTCGGCCAGCCGGACAAATATGCCGGCGAACTGCCGGTGTGCTACGTGGCGCTCAAGCCGGGCGCGCAGGCGACGCCCGATGAACTGAAAGCATTCGCCGAGCCGCTGATTGCCGAACGCCCGGCATGGCCGAAGCAGATCATCGTCATCGACGCCATTCCGGTGACCAGCGTTGGCAAGATATTCAAGCCTCAGTTGCGGACCGATGCCGTGCAGCGGCTGGTTGCTCAGGTGGTTGCAGAAGCCGCGGGAACGGCCGATGCGGTGATCGACGTGGCCGCCGGCGGAAAACGCGGCATCGACGTCAAGGTGGTGCTGCCTCGTGCGACGGCTGGCCAGCAGGCTGCGGTTGAGAAGGCGCTGGAGGGCTATTTGTTCGACTACAAGGTCGCGCAGGCCGTTTGAAACGGTTTCCGAGCTGCATCCCTGCTTTGAAAGGGGCCCGTTGTACTTGGCTTTGTAGCGCCCAGCGACTACAAACGCGCAAACACGGAACCCCTTAGACTGGATGGAATGATGGCTGAACCGCGGCGCGCAGAACTCAAGGACCAAACCGATATCAGCGGCGCGACCGTCGTCATCATCGAAGCCCGCTTTTACGACGATATCCAGGAAGCGCTGCTTCAGGGAGCGATCAAGGAGCTTGAGGCCGCAGGCGTCGGCTACGACGTCATCAGCGTGCCGGGCGCGCTCGAAATCCCGGCGGCGATTGCGATTGCCATGGACGCATCGAAGAAGAATGGCCGGCAGTACGACGGCGCCATTGCGCTCGGCTGCGTGGTGCGCGGCGACACCATTCACTTCGAGATCGTGTCGATGGAATCGTCGCGCGCGCTGATGGACCTCGCCGTGGCGCGCAGCCTGCCGCTCGGCAACGGCATCATCACAGTGAACACCACGGAACAGGCGTGGGAACGTGCCCGCGCCGACAAGCTGAACAAGGGCGGCGACGCGGCCCGCGCGGCGCTCACCATGATGCGCATCAAGAAGCGTTTGGCAAAACCGCTATGAACGACGCCAGGAAAACCAGCGATAAGGGACCGGGGGACCGAAAGGCCAACCGGCGCGGCGCGGCACGTCTCGCGGCCGTACAGGCGCTGTACCAGATGGACATCGCTGGCGCGGGCATCGGTGATATCTTTGCCGAGTTTGAAAGCCATTGGCTCGGCAACGAGGTCGAAGGCGATACTTATCTGCCGGCCGAAGCGGCATTCTTCAAGGACGTGGTGTCCGGCGTGGTCCGCGATCAGAGCAAGCTCGATCCGCTGATCGACAAGGCGCTCGAAAGCGGCTGGCCGCTCAAGCGCATCGACGCAATCCTGCGTGCGACCCTGCGGGCGGGGGCGTATGAACTCGAACATCGCAAGGATATTCCGGCGCGCGTTGTTGTATCGGAATATGTCGACGTCGCGCATGCTTTCGTCGACAGGGACGAAACCGGCATGGTGAACGCCGTGCTCGACCAGATCGCGCGGCAGTTCCGCGCGGGCGAGTTCACGCGGACGGGGCACTGAGCATGACGGCGCCGGGTGCCAAAGCATCGGGCGAGGACGATCTGATCGCGCGCTACTTCCGTCCGCTCGCGACCGATCCCGGGGCGTTCGGCCTGGTCGATGATGCAGCTCTCCTGAAGTCGTCGGGCGATGATCTTGTCGTCACCACCGATGCGATTATCGAAGGCGTTCATTTCCTCCCCGATGACCCGCCGGGCACCGTTGCGCGCAAGGCGTTGCGGGTGAACCTGTCGGATCTGGCCGCCAAGGGCGCCGTTCCCGCAGGCTTTGTGCTGACCGTTGCGCTGCGCGAGGCGAGGGACGAATGGCTGGCGCCGTTCGCCCGCGTGCTCGGCGAAGATGCTTCGGCCTTCGGATGCCCGGTGCTGGGCGGCGATACGGTCTCGACGCCGGGACCGCTGATGATCTCGGTCACGGCATTTGGCCGCGTTCCGCCGGGCAAGATGGTTCGCCGCACGACTGCGAAGCCGGGCGACCGGATCGCTGTCACCGGCACCATCGGGGATGCAGCGCTGGGCTTGCGCGTTCTCAAGGGCATCGCAAGCGAGGGCCTCGATACTGCCGCGCGCGAATTGCTCGTTCAACGCTACCGCGTTCCGCAGCCGCGCAGCGCGCTTGCTCTTGCTGTCCGTGATCACGCGAGTGCTGCGATGGATGTGTCGGACGGATTGGCGGGCGATCTCGCCAAGCTCTGCGCCGCGTCCGGCGTTTCGGCTGCAGTTGATCTGGGGGCTGTTCCGCTCTCGGCTCCCGCGCGGGCGTTACTTGCGAACAGCAGTGCGGACATCGAAACCATGGTGTCTGGTGGTGATGACTACGAGGTCCTGTGCGCTGTCCCGGAGAATCGGTGGGATTCGTTCGTCGCCGCTGCGCAACAGGCCGGTGTGCAGGTCACTGCCATCGGCAGGATTGAGGCAGGTACGGCAGCGCCTCGGTTCCTCGACATGACAGGCCAGCCGGTAGTGCTGAAACGCTTGTCCTACAGCCACTTCTGACAATTTCGCACTGCAACCAAAAGATCTTCGGTGGATTTGTTGAATCACCCGAAAAACGATCACACGGCCGTTGGTGGCGTTGCGTCAAGGGTATGATTTTGGCATTGTCCGCGCCGAATTGAGGCAGCTTTTCGCCTTCGAAAACGCATGACTTCTTTTTTGCGCGCCCGGCCACCCTGTATGGCCAGTGGAGCGTTTCTGGGGAAACAGCAGGGGATCTGAGGCAACATCAATGACAGCATTATGGTTGATTGTGCTCGCGGGAGCACTTTCCATCGTCTACGCCGCGTGGGCGACCTCGTCGGTGCTTGGGGCGGATGCGGGCAATGCTCGCATGCAGGAAATCGCGGCGGCGGTGCGCGAAGGCGCGCAGGCCTATCTGAAGCGCCAGTACATGACGATCGGTATCGTCGGCATCGTGATCTTCGCGCTGCTGGCTTACTTCCTCGGCATTCTCGTTGCAGTCGGCTTCCTGATCGGCGCCGTGCTCTCGGGCGCTGCGGGCTTCATCGGCATGAACGTCTCGGTTCGCGCCAACGTGCGCACCGCGCAGGCGGCGACCAAGTCGCTGGCCGGTGGTCTTGAACTCGCCTTCAAGGCGGGCGCGATCACGGGTCTGCTCGTTGCAGGTCTCGCGCTGCTCGGCGTGACGTTGTACTTCATGTACCTCACCAAGGGGGCAGGGCTTCCGGCGAACAGCCGTACCGTTGTCGACGCCCTGGTGGCGCTTGGCTTCGGCGCTTCGCTGATCTCGATCTTCGCCCGTCTCGGCGGCGGCATCTTCACCAAGGGTGCGGACGTCGGCGGCGATCTCGTCGGCAAGGTTGAAGCTGGCATTCCGGAAGACGATCCGCGCAACCCGGCCACCATCGCCGACAACGTGGGTGACAACGTGGGCGACTGCGCCGGCATGGCGGCTGACCTGTTCGAAACCTATGCCGTGACTGCGGTCGCGACCATGGTTCTCGCCGCGATCTTCTTCGCCACGTCGCCGCTGCTGGTGAACATGATGACGCTGCCGCTCGCTATCGGCGGCATCTGCATCATCACCTCGATCGTCGGCACCTTCTTCGTCAAGCTCGGCGCCAGCCAGTCGATCATGGGCGCACTCTACAAGGGGCTGATCGCCACCGGCGTTCTCTCCCTGTTCGGCGTGGCTTTCGTGATCAATCAACTGGTCGGCTTCGGTCCGCTCGCGGGCGTGAAGTACACCGGTCTCGCACTGTTCGAGTGCGGTGTAGTGGGCCTCGTCGTCACGGGTCTCATCATCTGGATCACCGAGTACTACACCGGCACCGATTTCCGCCCGGTGAAGTCGATCGCACAGTCGTCGGTGACCGGTCACGGCACCAACGTGATCCAGGGTCTCGCCATCTCGATGGAATCGACCGCTCTTCCGGCGATCGTCATCATCGCGGGCATCCTGATCACATACAGCCTGGCCGGCCTGTTCGGCATCGCGATCGCGACCACCACCATGCTGGCACTGGCCGGCATGATCGTCGCGCTCGACGCGTTCGGTCCGGTGACCGACAACGCGGGCGGCATCGCCGAAATGGCTGGCCTTCCGAAGGAAGTGCGCAAGTCCACCGACGCGCTCGATGCGGTCGGCAACACCACCAAGGCGGTGACCAAGGGTTACGCGATCGGTTCGGCCGGTCTCGGCGCACTGGTGCTGTTCGCGGCGTACAATGAAGATCTCAAGTTCTTCATTGCCTCGAAGAGCCCGTACTTCGTTGGCGTTAATCCGGACTTCTCGCTGAATAACCCGTACGTGGTGGTCGGCCTGCTGTTCGGCGGCCTGCTGCCGTACCTGTTCGGCGCGATGGGCATGACCGCTGTGGGCCGTGCTGCCGGTGCAATCGTGGAAGAGGTTCGCCGCCAGTTCCGCGAAAAGCCGGGCATCATGAAGGGCACTGACAAGCCGGATTACGGCAAGGCTGTTGACCTTCTGACCAAGGCCGCGATCAAGGAAATGATCATTCCGTCGCTGCTGCCGGTGCTGTCGCCGATCTTCGTCTACTTCGTGATCTATGCGATCGCGGGTGGCGGCGCTGCCGGCAAGTCGGCTGCGTTCTCGGCAGTGGGTGCGATGCTGCTCGGCGTGATCGTGACCGGTCTGTTCGTCGCGATCTCGATGACTTCGGGTGGCGGTGCTTGGGACAACGCCAAGAAGTACATCGAGGACGGCCACTTCGGCGGCAAGGGTTCCGATGCCCACAAGGCAGCCGTGACCGGTGACACCGTCGGCGATCCCTACAAGGATACGGCCGGTCCTGCCGTGAACCCGATGATCAAGATCACCAATATCGTGGCGCTGCTGCTGCTCGCGATCCTGGCTCACTGATCGTCACAGATCACTGAACGGAGAACCCCGCGACTCGCGTCGCGGGGTTTTTCTTTTGGTGCGGATGCCGCACGCGATTGTTGCGATTTGATGACAGGTTGAACCGTTATCAACGCCAAATATTTCTGGGCGTCGAGGAAACCCGATCAAGATCGTGTGCGTTGTCTCTTGTTGAACAAGGGAGGCTATACATGGCTGCAGACGATGGCGATCCGTTCGAGCAGGGGAAACTCGCGCGCTTCAACAACGAGCCGCACAATAATCCCTATCCCGAAAACACCGAGCAGCATCAGCGCTGGGAGGCTGGCTACAGGTTCGTCGAACAGGGTTTGATGGCCGTGTGATGGATTTTGGTATCAAAGCAAAACGGCCGCCCTTGGGGCGGCCGTTTCTTTTGTGAGGGAGCGTGGCGTCAATTGACGTCCATCTTGAGGCCTTCCTTGTTGATGATGCCGGCGAACTTCTTGATCTCGGCATCGATGAAGGCGGTGAATTGCTCGGGCGTTCCGTAGTCGGGAACGGCACCCATTGCCGCGATGTTCTTCTTGATGTCGTCGCGTTCCAGCATCTTTTTGATTTCAGCGTTGTAGGCATCGATGATGGGCCGTGGCGTTCCAGCCTGCATGAACATGCCGAACCAGGACGAGACATCGAAGTTGACGAGTTCCGGCGCGCTCTCACGCATGGTTGGGATGTTGGGCGCCTTGAAGCTGCGCTCTGGCGTCGTCACCGCAAGCGCGATGAGCTTGCCATCTTCTGTCTGCGGCAGTGAGGGGTAGAGGTTGTCGAACAGGATCGCCACGTCGCCGCCAAGCGCGCCCGTCAGAGCCGGCCCAGCGCCACGGAACGGAATGTGGGTCATCTTCACGCCGGTCAATTGCATGAACCAGACTGCCGTGAGATGCGGGCTTTGTCCAACTCCCGAGGTTCCGTAGTTCAGCTTGTCCGGATTGGCCTTCAGGTAAGCGATCAGTTCCTTGATGGACTTGATGCCGCTGGAAGGATGCGCCGAGACGATATTGGGAATCCGGATTGCGTTGCTGACTGGCTGCAATTGATCGGCCTTATAAGGCAGGGACCGGAAGATGCTGAACGCGACCGCGTTGGGCCCCGGGTTGCCCACGAGGATCGTGTTGCCGTCGGGCTTTTGCTGCACGTAGTAAGCGGTGCCGATGGTCCCGCCGCCGCCGGATTTGTTTTCGACGACGGCCGATATGCCCCACGCTTGCTGCAAATGCTGTGCGAGATAACGGCCGATCACGTCGGTGCTGCCGCCGGGAGCTGCCGGCACGATAATTCGCACCGTTTCTGTGGGACGCCACTCCGCGGCTTTCGCCGGGCGTGGCCATAGCGGACTTGTGGTAAGCGCCGCAGCGCCTGACAGCACGGCACGGCGGGACAGTGAATGCGTCATCGGTATCCTCCCAGCTACATCTCTTTGCGAGATTGTTGCGGGCAAGCGTACCGGTGACGTTTTGTGGCGGCAAGTGCGGCCATGAACGCCGCGATGAAGGGTGTTTCGCGCAGCAAAATACCGGCGGCCGAGCCGCCGGTGAGCGATGCAATCAGCGCGGGCTGAGGAGCTTGAAGATCGGCGTGAGGTAGCTCATTTCCTGGCCGCTGGTCGGTGTGGTGCGGCTGATGAAGTCGAAGATCTTGCCGTCCTGGAGTCCGTAATTGGCAACGCGCTGGACCGTCCGGTTCTTGTCGAAATAGATCGCAATCACGCGCTGGTCGATGACCTGTTGCTGCATGAATGCGACCTTACGCTCCGAGCGCTGGGAGATGTAATAGAACACCTCGCCGCTCAGGGTAGCGACGGTGGAGGGCGTGCCCATCACAATCAGGACCTGGTCCTGGCTGGCGCCGATCGGAATTTGTTCAAGCGCGCCGGGAGGGAGGATGTAGCCCTTCTGGAACTGCTCGCCGGTGCAGGCGGTGAGTGCTGCGCAAACCAGCGCCGTGACGGCGGCCATGCGCAGGCGGGTCGAAAAGCGCCGCGCTCCGGCGATCTGGAAACCGGGCTGTCTGGAAACGGTCATGTCTCGCGTGGCCTTCCTTCTTGCCTCTTGCATCAGCCTGACCGTTGACGTACCGGGCAGGACTTCCGATTTCAACACACCAAAGGCCGTCAGGGCGATCAGGGATCGCCGCCGGCTTCGACGCGGAACCGAAAATGCTTTGGCCGTTCAATCGCTTCAGGAACCCCACCGTCCCGCGCGGCACCATTGAAGCCATCTATGGCATGATCGTGGCGCAAGCGCGAGAACCGGCGTTTTACACGGACCTTGGCGTCCGTGACACGGTTAATGGCCGATTCGACATGCTGATCCTGCACCTGTGGCTGGTGTTGCGCCGGTTGCAGCCGGTTGAAGGGGGAAGCGCCCTGTCGCAGGCACTTTTCGACCGCTTCTGCGCGGACATGGACGACAATCTGCGCGAAATGGGGGTCGGAGACCTGACCGTTCCAAAGCGAATGCAGGCGTTTGGTGAGGCGTTCTACGGGCGCTCGGCGGCTTACGATATGGCCTTCGAGGCGGGTGAGGCGGAATTGGCGCTCTCGCTGTCCAAGAATGTCTTCAATGGCGAGGGGCTGGAGAATGCGAAGGTGCTGGCGGATTACGTCTGTGATGTCAGCGCCCGTCTGGCGGCCCTGGACGATACGGCGGCCCGCACGGGGGCTTGGGCGTTTCCGAAGGTTGAAGTTGAACTGTTGCGAGCCAGACCATGAGCAAGGGTCATATGACTGACAGCGATCTTCCCTGGAGCTTTCCGGTGATGGTCGTCCAGCTGCCTGAGACAGGACTACATCAGGTTCTGGAAGCTAGCGCGGCCCAGCGCGAACTGATCGCCGCGGCTGCCGGGGTGAATGCGGTGCTGCGCGCTACGGCGTCATTCGACGTGAGGCCCGAGCCAGAAGGCCACGTGAGCGTTACCGGGCGGGTCAAGGCGCGTGTTGAACAGACTTGCGTGGTTTCGCTCGAGCCTGTCGAGAACGACATTGACGAAGATATTGCGGCTGTTTTCGCGCCGCCCTCGCAAATCCCTGCTAAAATGGCTCAGAAGGAAGAGGGGGACGACGCCGAGATTCCCGATCCGCCCGAACCGATCATCCATGGCGCCATTGACCTTGGCCAACTGGCAATGGAGTTTCTTGTTTTGGGAATAGATCCCTATCCGCGCAAGCCGGGGGTGACCTTCGTGCCGCCAGAAACCCCTGAAGACCCTGACGAACACCCGTTTGCGGCCCTTAAGGCGCTCAAGGAGAAGCAGGGCGTGCCTCAAGGCAAAAAACCCAAGGGAAAATGACAACGCTGCCGGGAGCGCTTGACCGAACCAGCCGCCTGGGTCAAGCCGTTGTATCGCACCACAAAAACGCTATTGTCGCTGCCCGGCTGGGGCTGCGCTGTTTTTGGCGAAGACCTCCGCCTACCGCTGTCGCAACGATGGCTTTCAGCTCGCGGCCAGTTGCTTCGAGGCCGCAACGATCAGGTTTCCGGGACGCTTATGCCGCAAAAGGTTCGAATCGCGCTTGACGCCATGGGCGGCGATTTCGGTGCATCGGTGGTGGTTCCGGGGGCGGCGCTCGCCTTGATGCGGCACACTGACGTCGAATTTCTGCTGTTCGGCGACAGCGCCTTGATCAACACGCATCTCGATTCGCACCCTGCGCTGAAAGCCGTCTCGCGGGTCTTTCATGCCGACATCGCGATCAGCATGGATGAGAAACCCAGCCAGGCCCTGCGCCGAGGCCGCAAGTCGTCCTCGATGTGGCTGGCGATCGACGCCGTCAAAAAGGGCGAGGCCGACGTCGCCGTCTCTGCCGGCAACACCGGCGCGCTTATGGCGATGTCGCGGCTGAATCTGCACATGATGCCCGGTATCGACCGTCCGGCCATTGCGGCGGTGTGGCCGACAGTACGCGGAGAGTCTGTTGTGCTCGACGTCGGCGCTTCGATCGGCGGCGATGCCCGCCATCTCGCATCGCTGGCGATCATGGGAAGCGCCATGGCGCGCGTCCTGTTTGATCTCGAACGGCCGACGGTGGGTCTGCTCAATATCGGCGTCGAGGAGGTGAAGGGCGTCGAGGCCGTTCGCGGAGCCGCCGAACTGCTCCGGGCCATGAACCTCTCGCAGCTCGACTTCATCGGCTTTGTCGAGGGCGACGGCATCGGAAAGGGTGCTGCGGACGTCATCGTCACCGAAGGCTTCAGCGGCAACATTGCCCTGAAGACCGCCGAGGGAACGGCACGGCAGATCGCGGAATATCTGCGCAGCGCGATGAGCCGGACCTGGCGATCCAAGCTGGGTTACATCTTCGCGCGCGGCGCCTTCAACGCGTTGCGTGACAAGATGGACCCTCGCAAGGTCAATGGCGGCGTCTTCCTTGGGTTGAACGGCGTGGTCATCAAGAGCCATGGCGGCACGGACGCGGAGGGCTTTGCGTCGGCTGTCGATGTTGGTTATGACATGGTCCGCTACGATCTCCTGCCCAAGATCAATCAAACACTCAACCGCGACGGCCACGCTCTTTCGATCGTGCCGAACGCGCAGGAGGCTGTCTCGTGACTGTGATGCGTTCGGTTGTGCTCGGCTACGGCTCTTATTTGCCGGAGCGCATTTTGACCAACGCCGAACTGGCGAAGATGGTCGACACCTCTGATGAGTGGATCATCCAGCGCACCGGCATCAAGCAGCGTCATATTGCGGCGGAGGGTGAGTTCACCTCGCATCTCGGTCTCAAGGCCGCACAGGCAGCGATCGCCAATGCCGGGATCGACACGCAGTCGATCGATCTGATCGTGCTGGCGACCTCGACACCCGACAACACATTCCCGGCGACGGCGGTTGCGATCCAGAACGGTCTGGGAATCAACCACGGCGCCGCGTTCGATTTGCAGGCGGTCTGCTCCGGCTTTATTTTCGCGCTGGCGACCGCGGACAATTTTCTGAAGACCGGTGCGTTCAAGCGTGCGCTGGTGATCGGGGCGGAAACCTTCTCGCGCATCCTGGACTGGAACGACCGTGGAACCTGCGTGCTTTTCGGGGACGGTGCCGGCGCGGTGGTGCTTGAGGCTCAATCGCAGGCCGGAACTTCTGCGGATCGCGGCATCCTGACCACACATCTGCGTTCTGACGGCCGTCACAAGGACAAGCTGTTTGTCGATGGCGGCCCCTCGAGCACCCAGACCGTCGGCCACCTGCGGATGGAAGGCCGTGAAGTGTTCAAGCACGCCGTCGGCATGATCACCGACGTTATCGTCGACGCATTTGATGCGACGGGGACCACGGCTGACGGCATCGACTGGCTGGTTCCGCATCAAGCCAACAAGCGCATCATCGATGCATCTGCGAAGAAGTTGCATATTGCGCCGCAGAAAGTGGTGCTCACTGTCGACCGTCACGGAAACACCTCGGCGGCATCGATTCCCCTCGCGCTTGCGGCTGCGGCCGACGACGGGCGCATCAAGAGGAACGATCTTTTGATGCTGGAAGCGATGGGCGGCGGTTTCACCTGGGGATCGGCGCTATTGCGCTGGTGAGTCTTTTGCTAAAGTCTGTCGATAATTGAAAACAATTTCATGCTGTTGCATCGATGAGCAAGGTTGACCCTCGGTCGCTAAGCTCATAATTTCAGAACATAAATTTTTTCGCCGTGAGCGGGGCAGGCGATGACCGGAACCGGGAAGACAGTCACACGCGTTGATCTGTGCGAAGCCGTCTACCAAAAGGTAGGGCTGTCGCGCACGGAGTCGTCTGCGTTCGTTGAACTGGTGTTGAAAGAGATCACCGACTGCCTCGAGAAGGGCGAGACGGTGAAACTGTCGTCATTCGGTTCCTTCATGGTGCGCAAAAAGGGCCAGCGTATCGGCCGTAATCCAAAGACCGGAACGGAAGTGCCGATTTCTCCGCGACGGGTTATGGTGTTCAAGCCGTCAGCGATTCTCAAGCAGCGTATCAACGGCAACGGCAGTGGCGGCGGTAGCGCCGATAGCGCCGACGACTGACTGACTTAGGACAAAGACGGACCTAGGACGGCGGCTTTCAACGGGGAGCCAGCATTTTGGACAAAGCGCCGGATGCGTTTCGGACAATCAGCGAGGTCGCTGATGACCTTGATGTGCCGCAGCACGTCCTGAGGTTCTGGGAAACGCGCTTCAACCAGATCAAGCCGATGAAGCGGAGCGGGGGACGCCGCTACTATCGCCCCGATGATGTCAGCCTGTTGCGTGGCATCCGCCGGCTGCTTTACGGCGAGGGCTACACCATCCGCGGTGTCCAGCGCATTCTGCGCGAGCATGGCGTGAAATCGGTCCAGAGCCTCACCGATGGGTCCGCCGATCATGCTACCGCGCTGTTCGATGGACCCTCGTTCGGGCCGGAAAAGGGCGAACACGCCCCACACCTGGCAGCCGACGAAGTGGAGATCGACACCGAGGACGAACTCGCCGCCGCCGACGAACCTGATGCCCACCAAGACGAGTATCCCTCGACGCTGTCGCTGCGCGATCTCGGGCCGCCGCTGGCGGAGATCTCAGCGCCCAAAGCGGTGGTGCAGAAGCCGGTGCAGCCGGCTCCGCTGAACGGCCTATCCGGCGCCGAGGCCTATGCCCCGCCGAATATCCGGAAAAGCGCGAGGCCGATGGATCGCGGCAAGCTTCAGGCAGCGCTGGACGATCTGATCGGCGCGAGAGCGCTGATCGATCAGGTCCTGAAGGAAGACTAAGCCGTTTTGGCCGCAGGGCGCTGGTTCCGCGGGGTTTGCCAAGCTAGTCGACCTAAAGCTTGGAATCAGGGCATTCCCCCCGGGGCAGCCCCTTCTTGCACCATGGCGCGAACGGGGCTACAGGATCGGTGCCTCATGGCACGGTTCGGAGCGTAGCGCAGCCCGGTTAGCGCACTAGTCTGGGGGACTAGGGGTCGGAGGTTCGAATCCTCTCGCTCCGACCAAACTCTCTCCTTCGGGGGTATCTCCACTCCCCAGCGGCCTCAAATCAACTCGCCGCGAGATCACAGGCGGCCGGTTGTGCAGGACTGGCGGGCCTGATTTTCAGCGCGTCCGCAGATTGGGATATCCGCTCCACACCGGCTTTGATACCTTGAGAGATCGATTGTGGTCGGGGGGTGTATGCGGCGTCCTGATATTGATCTGCTCCGAATTCTGCTCTGTGGCACAATTATTCTCGTTCATGCGCTTGCGATTTTCTCTTCCGAGCCTCACTACCACCTTAAGAGCGCAACATCGTCGGCGGCAGCTACCCTTTTGTTCGACTTCCTGCGCGCTGCGGCGATCTCATCATGGTTCGTCGTGGCTGGCTGGTCAGCGGTCACCTCGCTGAGGGCGCGAAGCCCTGGCCGCTTCGTAAAAGAGAGAGTGACGCGGCTGCTGGTGCCGCTGGCTTTCGGCATCGTGATATTCGGATCCATCATCAAATATATCGAGCTTAACGACGGGCGCGACATGGGCTTCCACGGCTTGCGCGAGGCCGAATGGATGCAAGGGATTTTGCAGATCGATCCGCCGATCCATTACTTCAATTTCTTCCCTTACAATCTCACGCGCCTCCCCTTGATGTCGTGGTCGCACCTCTGGTTTCTGGCTTACCTGTTTCTCATATCGATCGCGCTTCTGCCGCTGCTGGTGCGTCTCGCGCGTCGCGTGCCGCGTGCCGAGATGCCTTCAGCTTTCTGGGTCTATCTCCCGATACTGCCCATGGCCGCGCTGCTCACGGTGTTTCACGGATATTGGCCATACTTCCCGAACCTCATCGCGGACTGGACCAACTTTTCCTACTTTGCGCTCTGCTTTGTGCTGGGTGCGGGGGGTGCTGCGTGGCCGGGCTTCGAGGCCAGGATTCGGACCGAGGCTCCGCGGTTGCTGACGCTGATGCTGATGGGTTTTGTCGGTCTTGTGCTGTTTGGTGAATCGACACCGGGCCGCGCCTGCATTGCCCTGGTTGCGTGGGGCGGCGTAGGGGCAGGTTTTGGTTTCATGTACCGTTTGAAGCCAGCCCGCACGCGGACAATTGCATATCTCAGCGAAGCAACGCTACCCGTCTATATTGTCCACCACGTGCCGCTATTGCTGATTGGCATAGTGCTGCTGCCGCTTGCGATACCGGTCTGGCTCAAGATCTTGACGATATGGCTGGCGACAATGGCGGTTTCGCTTGCAGCCTATCACTGTCTCATCAGGCCATGGGCGCCGGCTCGCTGGATCATGGGGATGGCTGCAATCTCGCCGCAAGCAGGTCCGACAACGCAAGCGGAGCCGGACGCCGTTCCGGAGACGACCTAAGGTGTCCTTTCCCGAAGTCCGGATTCCGGCTGTTTTCTATCGCAAGTGCCCGAGCCAGCGGCGAATAAGTTTTGCCAGCCGAACCGCGCGCGAACGCTCCGCTCGGGCGATGTCCGCCACAAGCCCTTCGATCGTCGCCTTGTTGCGCTCCATCTCGTGAGCAAAACGCACATGAAGTGCCGCCAGTTCATTCCTGAGCTGCGTTTGGTCGAGAAGCCGTGGTCCGGCTGGTTTCATGTGCATGAGCCAGGAACTGTAGAATTCTATCTGCGCTCGCCGGAATGCTTCGGAATCGATCACCGGATTCTGGACCACCTCGTCGATCACCGACTGGTAGATGCCTTCAAGGCGCGTGACCGTAAGATCGAGATCGGCTTCCCGTCTCACGCGCTGGCTTACGGACGCGGCATCTCGTGCGTCGTATAAGCCGATCGCCTCGATCAATCCGCTCAGGGTTGTTTCCCGGGTGAGCATTCCGACGCCGAAGTTGAGGCTCCGGCCCTGTTCGTAGGTTGCCGAGGTCACGAGACCGCCGAACCCGCGAGCATCAACGAGAACAACAGCCGCGCCGCCAGCCATGGCCTCCAGCGCCGTTCGCGCCGTGGCAAATACGATATCGGCGCTTGCCGCGAGGCGCTCGATATCATCGACCGGCCGGCCAACCCCGTGACCGTAGGCTTGAAACGTCAGTCCGCAGCGATCGCACGCCTCCTGGAGAAGGGTGGTGAGGCCGGCATGTTTTATAAGGGAAACAGCGCTGCCGGGTTTAGCCGGAAGCATGTCTCCGCGCTCAACGAAACGGCGCAGATCGACGGCATTCGGCAGAATGCCAACCTGTTCGGGGGGCACGCCATGTGACGCGACAAGGTTCGCGCGGCAGGTTTCATCCACGGCGAATAGCCGTCGGACCTGCGGAAAACGCGGAGGCTGATCGAACCAGGGATTTGTGCCGTGGCAAAGCGATACCACGGGGGCGCGTGGAAAGGCGAGTATTGCTTCAGCCGTGACCGGCATGTGTTGGCCATGGATGACGTCGGGCGGACGATCAATCTTCAGAAGGTTATCGACAACGGGAATTCCCCGGTCCGTCAGTTCCTTGGCGCGTTCTCCGATGGAGGGAGAATACACGGCGACTTCGTGCCCCCGTTCCGTCAAGCGCAGTGCGAAATCCCTGACAACGATCTCCGTACCGGTGCGCATCCCTAACTGAATGTTTGTAAAGAGAATGCGCAACAGGAAGCCTCTTACGGGATCGCGCGCTGCGAGGCGACGAGGTGGTGAATGATCCTTTCAACGTGATGCCAGCGGATAACGTCCTGATAAATTCCGTCCGCCAGCCGAGCCTCTCCGTAGGATTCGTATTTTGGCTTCGTTGAGGGAGGCCGGATAACATCCGCGATTGGAGGGGGCATAAAAAAGCGCTCCGTTCGCGCGTGACCTTCTTCCTCGATCTGCCTGATCTCGATCAATTCGAATTCGATGCCGGGATAGCTGTCGATCGCGGCAAGCTTTGCTTTCAGTTCGTCGTCAGAAAGGTTGAGCTCAAATGCAGGTTTGCCGCTGTCGCTGCATTCGGCCAACAGCGCCGGAACGACTTCATACTGCAGAACTTCAACCTTGTATCCCAGTGCACGGGACGCCCGTTCGGCAGCGAGCCGGCCAATGATATGGGTCAGATCATGGCTCACCGAATAGAGCTGCCATCCATCGACAACCAGTTGCTCGGTCCGGCTGGTGACCAGTATGTCGGCAAGCTTCTCCGTCCACTTTCGGAATGGCGTCGCGTCTCCCGCAAGAATCATTCCGTAGAGGTCGCGGTCAAGGACAGCCCCGAATAGCCTGGAGCATTGTCCGCCGGCACTTTCGACGATCCGGGCGGAAGCCTGCAGCCGTTTACGGTCGGTGCCGGATCTGGATCCGGTGGTCAGGATCATGCAAACCGGCTTTGCGCGAGATAACCAGCCATGCAGCCGCAACTCATGACCCGGATGCGCAACAAAAGCCGCGGAGCGGCGGTCGGGATTGTAGTTCTCAATCATACGACCCTGTATAACCATCGCACCGAAGGATCAAGTAACGCGTAGGGTGAAATGACGGAACAGAACGAAGCTCGAAGCGAGGCCGCAAGCTGAATGTCGCGGATTGTTCAAATCGTCCGGCAATTTGCGAGGGCAGGAATGAAGGCCGTCGGTACATCTGATGCGCTGGCTCATACGGGCTACGCGATCTGCACGATCCCGCGCTCGGGTAGCAATTTCCTGGGGCAACTGCTTGCGAGCACCGGATGCCTGGGGCGTCCGCTGGAATATTTCAATGGACCTGCAAGGCGGGTCCTTGATGATCCGACCTTTCCCGATGATCCATCTGAGCAGATGCTCAGGATCCGGACTTTGGGTGCGACGCCGAATGGCGTTTACGCGCTCAAGCTCTTTCCAAGCCAGCACGACCTTGTTCGTCCGCATGTGTCATGGACCGAGGCATTGCCAGATCTCCATTTCATTTATCTCGAAAGGCGTGACGTGCTCGGTCAGGCGATTTCCTGGGCGCGCGCTCAGCAAACCGGTCAGTACCGATCGACGCAGCCGCTACAAGCCGCTGCAACGTACGATTTGCAGCTGATACATGCCCGGCTACGGGATATCGCTCGGGAACAAGCGCGATGGACGGCGTTTTTTGCCAGGACGGGAATCAAACCGACGACATTGATCTATGAAAAGTTGATGGAGGACCCGCAAGAGGGTGTTCGCCGGATCGCGGATCTCTTTGGATACGCTGAAACAGCGGTAATTGATCCTTCCAAGATCAATCTCAAAATCCAGCGTGACGAGGTGATCGAGGATTGGCGCAAGCGGTTTGTGTCCGAAGCCGGAGATTCATCCTACATCGACTCATTCTGATCTCGTTGCGATGTGATCGTCGTTCCGGGGCAGGTGCGTTTGTTATTTCGCGGACTCGCGGCCTGACAAGCGAATGAGCTAGAATCCCGGGGACGATTCGCCGGGAGCTTTCATGAACGAGAACTTGATTTCCGTCTGCCAGATGTTCCTTATCCCCGCGACAATTCTGTTCGCAGCTGTTGGCGTAGCCAACAGTTCGGGTCTGAAACTGCTTGTCTGTTTCCTTGGTGTCGCCACAGCCGGACTGTGGATTTATCGCGTCTGGTACTGGGCGGGCTTGTCGCTGATGGATCGGAGAACAGCGTTGGGACTGGCCGGTCTCTATACGCTCGCGTGGGTGTTTACATTTCTGGTTCAACTCAAGAACATGTTCTCACGCGGATATGGCGGACGCTGATCCGCCGTTACGCGGGATACTGAAAAGCCATTGCAGCATCGACGGCGCGTGTCAGCAGATCGAGGTCGACTGTTGAGACGATCGGTTTTCCCGCGCGTTTGGTCGGCGCTTCCAGTGTATGAGACTGGCAAAAAACCAGAAAGTAGTTGAGCTGGAAAAGGGTGCTCAGATTGAGTGCCCAGCGCTCTGATCCGGGATAATAGTTGATGTACTTGGTAGCCATGAGATCGATCAGGGTCGATCCGGGTCTGGCAAAGGGCAGGTTTCCATACGCGGAGCCGTGCGCCGCGACAATAATATCCGCGCCATGGAGCAGGCTTACCTGATCCTCGAACGCGAGGTTGCCGGGTTCGACGATCGCGAATCCGAATCGCGTAAGTGCGCGAACCACCTCGTCTTCGTTGGCGATTGTTCGGTCCGAATAAGTGACCTGATTCCGCCGCGTCAGGTAAATCATCTTCTCAGATGAGGGGCGGATGGCTTGCAGAGGGCGGGCCAGCAACGGGCGAACTTCCGGAACAGGGCGAAAGCAATTTCGGGAGTCGATGGCCGTTGACAAAATCACTTCGCGGCAGACCGCGACGTCCTTCTTTATGATCTCCACATGCGATTTGATGTCGAATCCCGCAGCCGCGAGAATGCGCGGCCCCCAGGCTGGGAAAAACGATGGAAGCAATATCTTCGCCCGTCCCGACAGGATCACATCCCGCCATATCAACAGGGGGGCGAGGCAGTCGAAGATGAAATGACCATATGCGGGACTAGCGCGATGGAAGCAGTGAATGACGGGTTCCTCGACGATCTGCCTCGACGCTTGCAACGATAGTACGCGTGCAGTTTGAAGGCCCGGGTCGATGGCTTCGGCGATCGAGGCGGTTTCTTTCAGGACTCGCCCGGCCTTGTCGACGCAGACGCTCAGCTGGTCGTCGATGGACAAGTTGCTTATGCGGGCGAACTTTACGTCAGCGGATAGGTAGTTCCTGTCACCGAATATCCTCAGAACCTCGGAAGGGGAGGGCTCGTCGGTGCTTTGGAAAGTATCGAATGGGGTTGATCGCTGAACCTGACGGGGCACAAAAGAACAATGTCCGAGCTTCGAGGTCCACAAGACTTCATCCCGGGTTAGCGGCTGCCCCGCCCATTCGTCCACCGAGATGCTCGAGTAGCTCATCGAAATGGTTTCATGAGGGTGCGATAGACGGATCGTGCAACGGCGAATGCCACGGGATGTCCGCGCAAGCTCCGGTGCCCCCACAGCCTCAGACTTTCCATGCGATCGTTTCGCTTCTTGCGTTTCTTGAGCCGGGTGTTGCTTGTGAATCCATCACTCGGATTAGGCCGTCCGCGCTTTGCGCGATAGGTCGCATCCAGAAAGCCATAGCCGTACTTGATGTCTGGTTCGAGGTGGCAGCCTTCGGCCCATTCGTTCCATGCATTGATGAAAACCAGGCGGTCGTCGGGATCTCGCTCCGCCACTGTCTTCTCGCTGGCCTCGTTCAACCAGCGCTCGTAATTGTCGGGGGTGCCGTCCAGAACGATCAGTGGATTTTTTTTCCTGCGCGCAGTGTTGTCCCATGACGGGAAGAGGCCGCGGTAAACGCGCCGCTTGCGGTAGTTGTGGCTGAGATATTGCGTGGCGATGTCGTTGAACTTGAGTGCGATGGCTTCCGCCGTGCTTTCGATGCCGGGCAGGTCGCCGGCGTAGTTCTTCACCAGACAGTTGTGAGGCGGAAACTCGACGCCGGCATCGAAGCCGAAATGCTCAAAGCTGGTGTTGCCATGGGTGAGGGCCGCGACCAGATGAATCTCGCCGATCCCGTGTGCCCGGCAGAATTCCCGCCAGCGCCGGACCGTTGCGGCGGTATCTGGAATTTGCTGCGGCCGGTAGACCACCAGCAGAGGTTTTCCATCGACCCGCAGATAACGCCGATCCCTGAAGAACGGCAACAAGCTCTCGATAAAGTCGATATCGTTCTTGGGCGAATAGGTCTGCTCGATCAAAATCTGATGTTCGGATGCGTCCCACGCCCGCGTCCAGTTTTCATTCGCCCAGCAAAGGCAGAACTCGATATCGGCTTTCTTGTCGGCGAGAAACTCGTCGACCGGCCGCTCCAGCAGGCGGCGTCCGCCAAACCAGTAGTAGTGAAAACAGAACGCGTCGACGCCGTGGGCTTTGGCCTCCCGGATCTGCTGATGTTGTACACTCCGGTCCCGCAGATCGTAAAATCCGTTACTGGGCTGGTGAGGCTGGTAATGTCCCTCAAACAGCGGCCGGGCCTTGGTGGCGTTGGTCCATTCGGTAAACCCCTTACCCCACCACGCGTCGTTTTCAGGGATTGGATGGAATTGCGGAAGATAGAACGCGATGTACTTCAGCTTGTTTGCCTGACCGGCTACTTGTTCGGTCAGGACGATTCCTTTTCTCTCCGGATTTCGATCAATCGGTTCTGCGCGCACAACAACCTGATACACGTGCGCGTACTCGGTTGATTCGAATGCGTCCCGTTTCGATTGCGGTGTCCGTTCCCATCGCTCGGCGAACTCCGATTCCTCTGGGCGAACGACGACGAAGGCGACTTCCGTTATCTTGAGCCGCGCCTGTTCGAAGAGGCTCTGTATGTTCTTGATGCCGAAGAAACGAATGTGAGTCCGATCAAGCAGCCCCCAGTCCTGATACGCGAAATCGTTGTCGGCCAGGCAGGCCATTATGGCCGCATGGCCCACATGAGGTATTGATACAATCAGGCTGCCGGTGTCGTTGAGAAAATCGGCGGCCGATTTGAGTGTTGTCCAAGGATCGTAAAGATGTTCGAGGACATCCGCGATCACGATGGCATCGAATTTCGTGGCGCCGAGGGCAGCAGACCAGTTGGATTCATCAAGATTTGCGTGGATCACTTCCTTGCAGAAGCCTCGAAGTATTTCCACGCACTGGGAATCGCGTTCGATCGCTGTGACCTCGCAGCCGTTGCTCTCGGTCATCACACGCGAAATCGAGCCAGGCCCCGCGCCGATTTCAAGTACCTTTTTGTTGCTGCCAACAAAGCGCAGCACGTTCGCGGGTGCGGTGTTGCTGCCTTTGTCAATTTCGTAGCTATAAATATCGGCCGCCGAACTCATGCAGTTTCTCTTTCGAAGAGACTTCTAAAATCACGCAGTTGTCGGGTCTGCACAAATAGGGGGCTGTTCGCCGCGTTTGCGCAAATTGAGACGTCTCTGAATTCGGCTGTTCGCCAAATACTGCCCGAAAAATCCCCTGCCTTCAAAAAACATCTACGTAATTTGGGGAGAATAGCAAAAGAATTTCATGAAAACGATACTGATGTGGGGCGCCCCGGAAGCTGATGGGTGAACTAACCTTAATGAGATGCGTCTCGCCCATGGCTTTGCCCCTGCGCGAGATATACATGACCGGCGTGGTCTGTTAGTTTGGCGTCCATAATCCGGGTTCTACTGTTTACGTTTCAGCGTATTTTTTAAGAATAGCCGCGCTATGCCGATCGCGTCGAAACATGTTTGTATTCTGATGGGAGTGAAAAACGGGGAGAGGTTTCTCGGCGAGCAACTCCGGTCGATTCAGGAGCAAACCCATCGGGATTGGTCCATGGTCGCGTCTGACGACGGCTCATCGGATCGGTCCATCGAAGTCTTGCAAACGTTCGCCCGTGGCTGCACATCGCCGGTCGTTGTATGTTCGGGGCCGAGGGAAGGGTTCGCAGATAACTTCATGTCGCTTGCGCGAAACAAGGAGTTGCGCGCAGACTATTTTGCATTCAGCGATCAGGACGACATCTGGTCCGCGGACAAGCTCGAGCGTTCCCTTCGCTGGCTTGAATCGATATCTCCGGAGATTCCCGCGATATACTGCTCGCGAGCGGAATTGGTGGATCGGGAGGGACGCCATACTGGATTTTCGCCGTTGTTCAAAAGGCCCCCGTCCTTTCGGCATGCTTTGGTGCAGAACATCGCGAGCGGCAACACAATGGTGTTTAACAGGAGCGCAAAGCATCTGCTGGAGACAACGCCGAGCCTCAAGGTCAATTCTCATGACTGGTGGGGGTATCAGATCGTGACCGGTGCGGGAGGCGTTGTGTTCTATGATCCGGTGCCGACGATAAAGTACCGCCAGCATGGCGACAACGCCGTCGGACTGGAAACGACGCTGCGGTCCCGGTGGGGGCGCATCAGGGCAATTTTCTCGGGAGGTCTCAGCGCATTGACCGATTCAAACATTCAGGCGCTGCAGGCGTCGAGCTCGCATCTGACGAATGCAAGTCAGAAGGTCCTTGACGATTTTTCTGCGGCCCGGAACGCGTGGTTCGCTTCCCGCCTTTATGGTCTTTGGAAGTCCGGTGTGTACCGTCAGACACTGCCTGCGACGTGCACGCTTTGGTTCGCAGCAATTGCGCGAAAACTTTAGATGACGGTGTCGTCGATCATTTCCCAGGACAAAGTGCGCCCGATCCTGGTGACCGGGGGCGCCGGATTTATCGGGACCAATTTTATTTTCGATTGGCTGAAGGCCGAGAAGGCGCCGATCATCAATCTGGACAAGCTCACCTATGCCGGGAACCTCGATAATTTCAAGACGATCTCCTCGGATTCGAATCTTGAATTCGTTCATGGCGATATCGGTGACGCTGAACTGGTCAAAGCAATCCTGGAGCGCAACAAGCCGCAGGCGATCCTGAATTTCGCAGCGGAGTCCCATGTCGATCGTTCGATACATGGCCCGGGCGATTTCATCGATACGAATGTTGTTGGTACATTCAGGCTGCTGGAATGTGCGAGAGATTACTGGGAGCGGTTAAGGGGCGAAGAGGGACGGGAGTTCCGCTTCCTTCAGATATCGACGGACGAGGTATATGGATCGCTGCAGCCGTCACAGGACGCGTCCACGGAAGAAAATGCGTTCGTGCCGAACAGTCCCTACGCGGCTTCCAAGGCGGCTGCCGATCATCTCGTGCGGGCCTGGCATCGAACCTATGGACTTCCGGTCCTGACCACTAACTGCTCGAACAATTACGGACCGTATCAATTCCCGGAAAAGCTCATTCCGCTGATGATCAGCCACGCTTTGGGCGGTAAACAGCTGCCGATCTATGGTGACGGACTGCACAGCCGCGACTGGCTTTACGTTGCCGATCACTGCTCTGCGGTGAAGACGGTATTGCGGGGGGGCCGTGTCGGAGAAGTCTACAACATTGGAGGCCGGAACGAGAAAACCAACAAGGAAGTGGTTCTGGCGATTTGCGGCGTGCTAGATGCCGAGATCCCGCGTGCAGACGGGAAATCGTACGGCGAGCAGATCGCTTCGGTTCCGGACCGCCCGGGGCATGATCGCCGGTATGCGATGGATGCATCAAAGATCGTCAGCGAGTTGGGGTGGGCGCCACAGGAGACCTTTGAAACGGGTCTGCGCAAGACTGTGCGCTGGTATCTTTCCAATCATGACTGGCTGGCGGGGATCATGTCAGGCTCGTACCGCGACTGGATACAAAAGAACTACGGGGTTCGATGAAGACGATCCTGCTGTTCGGGAAAAATGGCCAGATCGGATCGGCGCTCCAAACGGTGTTGAGGACGCGCGGGGCTGTTGTCGCTCTTGATCGAACCACCTGTGATTTGTCCGACGTCGATCAGCTTCGGTCGATTATCGGTTCAGTCAAGCCCGACATCATTGTCAATGCGGCGGCATATACTGCGGTTGACCGCGCTGAAAGTGACAAGGATCTCTGCTTTCGCGTGAACTTGCTTGCGCCCGCGGTGATGGCGGAGGCGGCAAGCAGGCTCAACGCAGTTCTTGTGCATTACTCGACGGACTATGTCTTCAGCGGCGATAAGCCCTCGGCGTATCTGGAAGACGACCGGCCCGACCCGCTAAATGCATATGGCCGATCCAAGCTTGATGGTGATCAGGCAGTCCTGGCGTCGGGCTGCCGTAGTATCATTTTGCGCGTCGGCTGGGTTTACAGCGCGGCGGGGCAAAACTTCGCCAATACGATTTTGCAGCTCGCACGCAAGCAGGACAGGATCACCGTGGTCGCGGACCAATTTGGCGCACCGACATCGGCTAGATTCATCGCGGATACGACCGCGAACCTGATTGATCAGATCAATTCAGACAAGCCCCAGCGTTTCGGTGTGTTTCACCTGGCCGCGGCTGGCCGTGTGTCCTGGTACGGCTATGCGACGGAGCTGCTGCGTGAAGCCCGTCGGCTGAACTTCGGACTGGGAGCTGGTCCGGATGACGTCGTTCCGATTTCGTCTACCGAATACGCGACGGTCGCGCCCCGGCCGAGAAACAGTGTGCTGGATACCGGAAAGATCCGGCGAACTTTTTCTCTCGATATGCCGGAATGGCAAGTGGGGGTACGGCAACTGGTTCAAGAGTTGAGTAAAGAGCTGACATGACCAAGACACGAAAGGGCATCATCCTGGCAGGGGGGACAGGCACGCGATTGCACCCTGCCACGATCGCTGTCAGCAAGCAGCTGTTGCCTGTTTTCGACAAGCCGATGATCTATCATCCGCTGTCCGTTCTGATGCTGTCGAATATCCGTGATGTGCTGATCATTTCGACGCCTCAGGATCTGTCGCGGTTCGTGCAACTGCTCGATACCGGCGAGCAGTGGGGGATGAATTTCCAGTATGCTGTTCAGGAGAATCCAGACGGTCTGGCTCAGGCGATAACGATCGGCGCGTCGTTCATCGGAGAGGACGATGTTACCCTTATTCTTGGCGATAACATCTTCCATGGTCATGGTTTGCCCGAATTACTCACTCAGGCGTGCGCCCGGCAGAACTGCGCCACGGTGTTCGCATGTCACGTACCGGATCCGCAGCGTTACGGCGTTGTTGAATTCGATGCCGGCCGCCGTGCGGTTTCCCTGGAGGAAAAGCCGCTGTCGTCCCGGTCGAATTTTGCCGTAACAGGCCTCTATTTTTACGACAACGAGGTGATCAAGTTCGCGCGATCACTCACGCCGTCAGCGCGGTGCGAACTGGAAATTACCGATCTCAACCGGCTTTATCTTGAGCGGGGACGCTTGCATGTCGAGATCATCGGCCGGGGATTTGCGTGGTTCGATGCGGGGACTCATGAAACGCTCCTCCAGGCGGGGCAGTTTGTAGCGACTCTCGAGCAGCGTCAGGGTATGAAGATCGCATGTCCCGAGGAGATTGCCTTCTCGAAGGGCTGGATCAACGCCGAAAAACTTGATCAGTTAGCGGATGCACTAGGAAAGACAGGATACGGTCAGTATCTCAAGGGGCTTCTCGCCGACAGGTTCAGATTGTGAAGATTACGCCGACGCAAATTCCCGACGTGTTTGTTCTCGAGCCACAGATATACGAGGATGACCGGGGTTTTCTGTTTGAAAGCTTCAACAGCCAGCATTTTGCGAAATTGTTCGGGACCGGGATATCGTTCGTTCAGGATAATCAGTCATCGTCACGGCAGGGTGTCGTGCGTGGATTGCATTATCAGATAGCGCCGAAGGCCCAGGGCAAGCTCGTGCGGGTCGTGCAGGGGGAGATTTTCGACGTGGCCGTCGATATGCGGAAGAATTCCCCCTCTTTCGGACAATGGGTTGGGGATGTCCTGAGCGCCGCAAACCGGAAGCAGATATGGATCCCCGAGGGTTTTGCGCATGGATTCCAGGTCCTGAGCGCGACAGCCGATGTACTTTACAAGATCACAAACTACTGGTCTCCCGACTGCGAACGAAGCATCAGATGGGACGACCCTGTTCTCAACGTGAACTGGCCCGCGGCCATCACTGCTGTTTCGGAAAGAGACCGGACGGCGCGCAGCTTCGCTGACGCTGACTATTTTTAGGCCGGAGAGGAAATGAGGCCGTCGAAAACGGCCAGTACCTTGTCTTTTCCAGCGTCGTGAGAGAACTGCCGGATGAATGCGTCCTGTCCATTCGACGAAAGCTTTTGCCATAGAACCGGATCGCTGCAGGCAGCAATAATCTGATCGGCCATATCGTTTGGAGAGTCGGCGATGAGGATGGTTTCGTTGTGTACGAGCTGCATTCCCTCCGCCGCAATCGTGGTTGCAACCACAGGAACGCCATAGCTCAGACTCGTCACGATCTTCCCCTTGATCCCGCCTCCGAAGCGGAGCGGGGCGATGCTCAACCGGCATTCCGCAAACAGCGGCTGGAGATCCTCGACATAGCCACGCACATCGATATTGTCGCCAGCCAGATCCGATATCTCGCCGGGGATTTTTGAGCCGACGATCACGAAGCGCTCCTTGAAACCTTTCGCGAGCAGGTGTGGCCAGACTTCGCGCACGAACCAAAGTACGGCATCAGCATTCGGGGTGTGCCCGAAGCCTCCAATAAAAAGGATATCTTTTCGATCATTGAAACCACTGGACGGACGGAGCGTCGATTGCTGTTTGCCGCTCCGCCGCTTCGTCCATTTATCCTTGATCCATTCCATGATGTTGTTTGCCGCTGGCGCAGCGGGAATCTCGCGAAGGATCGGAATTTGATGGACGGGAGCGTCTGGCAAGAGCGATTTTAGCAGATCCTTCTCGTAGGTGCTCACAACGATCGTGGCGTCTGCCCGCTGGATGAGGCTGAGTTCGGTCGTGCGCATTTCGTCGGCCGAACGGATCTGGGAAGGATCACCGCTCAACGCGGCTTCGCGCTGCATTCGTAAAAAATGCAGATCGACGGGATGGAACACGATTCGGCTTTTTGACGCGGTCTTGCGGGCGAGGTCGAACAGATGCATCGCGACATGGGCGCGATAAAACAGTATGATGTCGTGACGGGGACCAAGAGTCTCGATGACGTTGAAGATCGACGGCCACTTGCGGGACGAAAGCGTATCAATTCCAAGCCGGCGGAGCGCTTTTGTATAGCGTCCGGCTTTCCGGAGATCGAATGGAGCGAAGGTGACCTTGTACCCGGATCGGGCCAGAATCTGGAGATAGGAGAAGGTGCTCGCCGATCCGCTGTCCTGATCGGGCGTTGGCGTTGAATGATCGACGATCAGAATTCTTCCGCGCACGTTGCTAAAGCCGGTCAATATTGAACAGCGGAATGGAGCTGTTCAGCACCTTGATTGCGTCGGGTTGATTTCTTCCGATCACCGCGAGATCCCACGTGTCGTCCGAGTGAATTTTCTGGACGGCGATCTTCGCCAGCCAGGGCGCAAGCCGGGACTTTCCGTCTCCTGTTGCAACAAGATCTGAATCATACACAGCCAGATCGTATCCGTCAGTCAGTAACTGTTGAGCGAGATCAGCCAGCGGACTTTGCCGGATATCGTCTGTATTGGCCTTGAAACTCAGGCCAACAAGCAGGATGCGTGAGCGGGGCGGGGCGCGTCTCTTGATCTCGGCGATCAGGAAGTCAGTGTGAGCCTGATTGCTCGCAACAATATGATCGATAATAGGCGCGCTAATTCCCGACACCTTCATATGGTGAGCAAGCGCCTGAATGTCCTTCGACAGGCAGGGGCCGCCGAATGCGCCGCCGGGCCGCAGATACGCGGCTGAAAGATTCAGCTTTGTGTCCATGCAGAAAAGCTGGAACAGCTCCGATGGGCTGATGCCGGAGCTGGCGGCGAGGCGGCCCACTTCATTGGCGAAGCAGACCTTCAAGGCATGAAAACTGTTGTCGGCGAATTTAATCAGCTCGGCAGTCTCTAGAGACGTTGCGACGATGGGAGCATCAATGCCCGCGTACAACTCCTTGAGCTTGTCGGCAGTTCCGGGGCTCTGTTCGCCGATGACAATTCTCGCCGGCGCGAAATAATCCGCCAGAGCGCACCCCTCGCGCATGAATTCGGGATGGTAGGCAACGTTGTAACGCCGGCCCGATGGCTCGCCGATAGCTGCAAGGAGCGCAGGCATGACCGTCGTGGTCATTGTGCCGGGCAGCATTGTGCTTCGGAACACCAGCAAAATTGGCTGTAAATCGGGCGCCCTCAGCCGAACGGCTTCACCCAGGGTCTGGGACGCGGTGCGCAGGTCCTCAAGGTCCAGACTGCCGTCGGGCAATCCGCCGGTGCCGACACAGATGAAGGCAACGTCGGCTTCTGCGATATCGTTCAAACCTGCTGCTATGGACAGCCGGCCTTCTGCGTGGCCCGCGGCAATAATCTCACCAATGTCCGGCTCTCGAAATGGGGCGAGGCCGCGCCCGAGAACATCGCAGACGGCGGCGTTGTTATCCACTCCAATCACGGTGTGGCCTTCCCGTAAAAGGGCCGCCGCAGTCACAACGCCGACATGCCCAAGACCGCAAACCACAATACGCATCAGTTGCCTTCGTACGAATTATTCAATGGGAATCTTTTCAAATGCCGACGACATTGTCGGGTCGGGAAAATTATGTTCGTATTTTGGATGTTTAGTGATTTGAGCTCTGCCCAATAAGCGTTCTCCTGATCGGATCAGCGCCGCGCAGATGCAGATGGACTATCAAATCGAAGCCGATTGGCTTCTTTGGAACACCTGCAATTATCGCTGCGAGTATTGCTTTTTTCACCGGAAATTCTTGGCGATAAATTGAGAACTCGTCACCGCACAGGAGCGGCAGCAGGCTTCGATTCAACAGGATATCGGTGGCTTCTCCATATGACGGGTGGCGAGCCCGGCATCTATCCACAGTTCGTAGAGCTTTGCGAGGCCCTGACCGAGCGTCATTTTTACTTCGGTCAATTGCGATGAGGATTTTTCCGGACGCGCAACCCTCGCGCACCGGCAGTTATTTGAAACCGGGCGCTTGTTTTTTGCTCTGGGAGCGGATTTCAGCCGGCTTGCGGTTCGGCGGGCGACGGATCGCTATCGCAACTTGCCCCGCGCGGCGACGGGAAGAATACCCACGATCTCGTCGCCGCGAACCATCACGACCTCATCCGCCATATTGACCACCACACAGACGTGATTCGGGACAATGCGAACGACGTCGCCCACAGCCGGACGCGTATTGCTCTTTGTCAGGTCGAGAAAGCCGTGCTCCTCCGCGAAGCGGGCGATCCTGGCTTCCGGGTGCTCCAGGATCAGGCCATAGCCATCGAGGCCGCCTGTGTCGGCGGTCAGGGTTTTCGAACCAGCATCGAGAATGCCGCGATCCGGCCCTGCGCGGCTGACAACGGTGGAATAGACGTGCAGGGCACAGTCGTCCCACGTGGCAACGCCTGCCGCGACCTGCATGCGGTCATTGTAGATGTACGTTCCCGGCCGGTGCTCGGTGGCGCCCCTTAACTGCCCGACGTTCTTGAGATTAGGTGATCCGCCGGTCGACACAATGGCCGGATCGAGGCCCAGTTGGCGCAGGCCGCTCAGGGCTTCGTCGTAGAATCCCTGCGCCTCGCTCCAACCTGTCTCGGTTGGATACATCAGGAGGCCCGCAAACGAAACACCCGGGGTATTCTGGATCTGGTCAGCGAGATTGATGGCTTCTGCCGGTGTCTCGACACCGGCGCGCTTGCGCCCGGTGTCGCACTCGATCACGACTGGCAGGGCGCGCCCCGCGGCCGCCGCAGCAGCCGGTAAACCGGCGATGACGACCGGGTTGTCTGCCGCGACGGTGACACTGGTCTTCGCCAGGAGGGCGCCAAGGCGCGCCATCTTTTCATCGCCGATCAGGTTGTAGCTGATGAGGATGTCGTCGATCCCGCCCTCGGCCATCACTTCGGCTTCGCCCAGCTTCTGGCAGGTAATGCCTTTTGCGCCGGCCTTGATCTGAAGGTGGGCGAGCATTGGACTTTTATGAGTCTTGATGTGCGGCCTGTTAGCGACGCCTGCATCGTCGCAGATTTTCTGAATACGCGCGATGTTGCGCTCCACGCGATCCATATCGATGACAAGTGCTGGCGTTCCGTATTCGCGGGCGATTTTTGCGGCAAGCGGGCTGGTCAACGGGCTTTCCTTCCTGGCGGCGCGTGAAATCCGGTGGTCTCATCGAAATCACGCTGATTTCAACTTTGCCCGTATAAGAGGCCGTTTCACAAGAGATTGATCCGGTCAGGAAACCTTGCTTGTCCAAATTCACCCTTATTCCGGTCCGATGATATGGAACCGTTGTTGCTCCTGCGAAGTTAGGCAGGCGTTCCGGATTTCCGCTCCCGTTCACTTCCGGGACGGATCTGTCCAAATGTGAGGTGCAATGTTTTTGTTTGAATCAATCAGCCGGCGACTGGCCGTGGCCGCTGTTTTGGGACTGTCATTTGTCTCCGTGGAAACGATGGCGCAATCGGCGCAACCATTCGCCGGCATGTCCGGTGTGTGGTCGGGGAAGGGCTCCATATCCCTCGAAGGCGGGGCGAAGGAGGCTATCCGATGCCGGGCGACCTATGCCGTGAGAAGCGACGGCAATGCCCTCCAGCAGACGCTGCGTTGTGCCAGCGACAGCTACAAGATCGAACTCACAAGCAATGTCGTGTCCGATGGCGGCAGGCTGACCGGCACCTGGAGTGAATCGACCCGCAATGTCAGCGGTGACGTCCAGGGCACGACGTCCGGCGGGCGATTTCAGGTCGTGGTGAGCGCGGGCACGTTTTCGGCAGACCTCGTGCTGACCACCCGCGGAAACTCCCAATCGGTTGTCATCCGTTCGGCGGGCGGGGAATTCAAGGGCGCCAACATCACGCTCACACGTACCTAAGCGGGCGTGTTGGCATAGGCGAAGGTGGCGTCAGAACCAGATCGGCCTGCCTCTGAAGAAGACGTGGCGTTTGACTAATGCCGCCATTCGAATATCCCCCGTCGCCGGAAATCGATCTGCATTCGGCAGGACGGTCGCAGACTTCGATTTGTCGATGATCGAATTGCACCCGTAGATGCTAGTGTCGATCTTTTCGCAGTCGGGTGCTTCTGAATAATAGTCGTCGAAGACGACGACCTTTGAGTGCTTCACGGCATCGTAGTCGAGCGCAATGGTCTGGACGCGGTGGTCGCCATCGATAAAGACGAATTCTGCGCGGACGTCGTGGGAGTGGAGTGTTTCAGCGGTCGTTCCCTGAAGGAGCCGGTATTGAAAACCGGGGTATTGTGAATTGATTTCGTCGAAGCGCGCGGCAACGCGTTCTTTTGCGAATGCTCCCTTCCCATTGAATACTTGCTTGTGAAATTCGGCATCCTTGGTGTCAAACACGTCATAACCCGTATAGGCAACAACGGGGTTATGGCGAAGCGCTTCTCTGCACAGCAGCACGCCCCGATCACCCTGATTTGTTCCGATCTCTACAATTGAGCGGGGCTTGTAGAGGGCAACGAGACTTAGAAGCTGGTCGTAGCGCATTGTGAACTTACTTCTTCAGCATTCGAGTTCTGTATCCGGGATAGGAAAGATGGCTGGCTATCTACTGATGCTTCATATCCGGTCTCGGCGGCAGGATCATACCCGCGGCGATGCCCACAGCCAGTACATAGAGCCAACCCTGATAAAAATCGGTGAGATGCGAGTTGAACACTGAACTCAGCACATTTTGCACGACCGCGGTGAGACCGATCCATGCGATGACGCCGCTGCCGCGAAATGTCAGCAGATGCAGGATCCACATGGCGTAAAGCGCGATGGCTCCCAGAAGGCCCCACTGAATCGCAAACAGAAGTGTTTGATTGTGCGGGTTGCCAATTGCAGACGCGCCGGCCTGCTTTGGAGCATCGCGGGTCAGCAGGACTTTGGCTGATCCTGTCCCGTGACCGATTATCGGTGCGGTTTTGAAGAGTTCGATTGACTTGCTCCACAACTCCAACCGCTGCCCAACTGATGTCGTTCCTTGTTCCTTCTGAGCAACGCGATACTCGCTGAATGCGGCAGATACCTTGTGCTGGAGGTTTGGAGAGATCGACCAAAGTCCGGCGATGGCAACGAGCAGAGCAGGGCATGCGATCCAGAAGTGGCTTGGCTTCAGGTAGCGATATGCAAACAGAACAGCGAGGATGGGAGAATAGACCAGCGCGGTTCGCGATACGTTGACAAAGGCAAGATTGGTCAAGAGTGCGATAGCGATGATTGCTGTCAAAGCGGCGATCACCCGCTGTCCGCGGCGGAACGATTCAATTGCAATGGCGGCGAGCGCGAATGCGCAAAATGCGAAGCCCTGGCTCTGGTCGATGTAATTCTTGACCGGAACGCCAGGCTGGTCCGACTTGTAGTGAATAGACAGTCCCGGCCAGTACAGCGCTATCCACGAGTACAGCATGAGAACGGTGCACGATGCGACAAAGGCGTAGAAGACATATCTGCCACGATCGGACTGGCTGAAGTAGTAGATCAGTATCGGTATGCCCAGGAGTTTCGCCATGGGAGTCAGCCCGCGAAACCTGTCAGGCCAGGAAAGATCATCTGCCCAAAAGACGCCAAGCACCGCAATAAGGCACAGAGCCAGCGCGGCCGCGCTCGCGGGGTGCTTCAGGGACTGAAACAATGCCGCCGGTCTTACCGTGCTGAGAAAACCAAGCAGAAAGATCAGCCCACAGATCGACGCGAAAGATGTTGACCAGGGCAATCCGGCGGCCGCAATAATTGCGAAATTTTCCGTACCTTTCCGCCGAGCAGCCTGTGCGGCTGGCCGATTGGGTCCGATCCAAACGAAGAAGCCGATCCAGACATCGGCCAATTCTCGCTTTATTGCGGCGTACATTACCCCTCGACGGCGCTGTTTTTTGGTGCGGACGGCGGAAAATATGCGATATAGCTCAAGATGATAACCCCATCAGGCGGCAGCTGCCGCTTTCGAATCGGACTGTACCCGGAAGTTGGATGAGCGCAATCGACGGCTATATCGTGCGAACGACGTTGCTGGCGTTCCTGTTGATTCTCGTCTCCCTGACGGGCGTCATCTGGATCACCCAGGCGTTGCGCGGCATCGATTTGATGACCGGGCAGGGCCAGTCGATACTGGTCTTTCTCGGCGTGACAGGCTTGGCTATTCCGCTCCTGGCGATGATCATCGCGCCCATCGCCCTGCTGATTGCGGTGATGCATACGCTCAACAGGCTCGCGACCGACTCGGAAATCATCGTGATGAACGCAGCCGGTCTTTCGCCCGGAAGGCTGCTGCGGCCGTTCATGTACGCGACGTGTGTGGTCAGTCTGCTGGTCGCCTTTCTGTCGATTTATTTTGCGCCGGAATGCTTGCGAGCCTTGCGGCGATGGCAGACCGAGATCGGTGCCGACGTCCTCACCAATATTCTGCGGCCTGGTGAATTTCAGAGGCTCGGCCCGCTGACGATCCGCATTCAGGGGCGGCAGCCGGGAGGACTTCTGGTCGGGATTTTCATCGACGACCAGCGCAATCCGGCAGAACGCATCGATATTCTTGCGGACCGGGGCACGGTTCAGAAGAACGAGCGAGGCTCCTTCCTGATCCTTCAGGACGGCAACCTGCAACGATTTGAGACAGGCAAGAAGGATCCGGCGCTCGTTGCGTTCAACAGCTATGCTTTCGACCTGTCGCAGTTTTCCAATGTCGTTCAGAACGTGACTTATGGTCCGCGCGAGAGGTCGATCCGAGACCTGATATCGCCACCGCCTGACGATCCGATCTTCAAGCGGGTCCCCGGCGAATTCCGGGCCGAACTGCATGACCGGATTTTCGCGCCAATCTATCCGTTTGTCTTCATCCTGATGGCGTTCGCCATCCTTGGCGCCCCGCGCACCACGCGGCAAAATCGCAACTTCGCCATAGCAGTTCTTGTGGTCGGAATTCTGGTGCTGCGTATCGCGGGGTTCGGGCTCTCGACGGTGTCCACATCGAAGCCGCTCGCTATTCCAGCTCAGTACCTCTTGCTGGCAATCGTCAGTGCGGGAAGTCTCTGGATGATTTTGCGGGGCGTGATCATTGATGCGCCGGCAAACCTGCTGGGTGTGGTCAACAATCTTTTGAACCGGGTCGCGGCATTGCGGACGAGATGACTCCGGCGCTTCGGCGGGCGATTGAACTTGGGTGAGGCATGGCAATTCTGGTTACCGGTGGCGCTGGTTACATCGGAAGTCACATGGTGCGTGAGCTTTGCGACAACGGCGAAAATGTTGTCGTGCTCGATAATCTCTCGACGGGTTTTCGAAACGCTATTCCTGAATCCGTTCCTTTTGTTTTAGGGGATGTCGCGGACAGTGCGCTCGTCAACCGGATACTGACGGACCACTCTGTTTCGACAGTTATTCATTTTGCCGGGTCGGCGGTTGTCACGGACTCGATGACCGATCCCCTGGGTTATTACGCCAACAACACCTGCGCCTCTCGTTCGCTGATCGAGGCGGCTGTCAGGAACAACGTCCGTCATTTTATCTTTTCATCCACTGCAGCCATCTACGGAGGAGCCGGCGGTTACAGCATTTCGGAAGATGTTCCGACATCGCCAATTACGCCATACGGCTGGTCAAAGCTGATGACGGAAATCATGCTTCAGGATGCTGGCGCCGCACATGGATTGAAGTACGCGATCCTTAGGTATTTCAACGTGGCCGGGGCAGATCCGCTTATGCGGACCGGTCAGTCGACCCCCGGCGCAACCCACCTCATTAAGGTCGCGGTTCAGGCTGCTCTCGGCATCAGACCTCGGTTGGAGGTTTTTGGAACGCAGTTTCCGACGAGCGACGGCTCGTGCATTCGCGATTATATCCACGTCACCGATCTGGTCCGGGCTCATTCCGATGCGGTCGCTTATCTGCGCGGCGGCGGGGAGTCAGCAATCCTGAATTGCGGATATGGGCGAGGATTTTCCGTGTTTGATGTGGTTCGCACAGTCCAGGCCGTCTCGAAGTCGACATTTCCCGTTGTTCACGCGGCCCCACGCAAGGGTGACGCGATCGTGGTGGTGGCTGCGTCCGAAAAGATAAGGAATGTTCTGGGATGGTCGCCGCGATTTGATGATCTGGAGACGATCGTCGCCCATTCGTATGCCTGGGAACGAAAGCTGACGGGGCGATGAATCGTGGGGGTGCCATGCGCCCTGCGGCGCTAGTCGCGTAACGTGGCTGGGCGATTTGTCTCGGTATGGGGCGGGGCGTTGTCCTGAACCGAAGAGAGAGCGATCAAGCGCACGATCTCGGTGTTCTGTTCAGACATCGCGCGAATTCGCAGATGAAGATTTAGCACAGCGACCAGCGTCACGACGATAAAACAGTACAGGATGAGGTCGGCACCGCGTCCGACGCCGACGGCATGCGCCGCGATGTTCGTGAGGTCCGGAAGAAGCACCATCACAATTCCGGCGACTGCAATTGTCGTAATAACGCCCCCAACCAAGCGGGAGCGCCGCCACTGTGAAAGCGAATACGCGAATATTCCCAAAAAGCAGAGAACCAGAATTCCCTGAAAAATCACCTGTACATCCTCCGAACGAGTAAATCTTTCAGGATGCTGACGGCTCCGACCATGCGCTGGCCTTTGGCCATGGAATAGTCGGTGTAGATGATGGTGCAGGGCGCTTCGGTGTAGCGGAGGCCCAACTTGCTGATCAATTCCAGAATTTCCGAAGCGTGCGCCATACGGTTCTGGCGGATGCGGATTTTTCTGGCGGCATTCGCGCTAAAGACGCGCAGGCCGTTATGGGTGTCGCTGATTTCGAGGCCGGTTGTTACCCGCGTGTAAAGCGTTGCCAGTTTTAGAAGCAGCCGCTTGCTCAATTGCATTCCGACCGTATGCCCAAGGAACCGGGACGCCAGGACGACGTCGAAGCGTCCGCTATCAAGGATCTTGACCATGTCGGCCGCATCGATCGGCCGGTGTTGACCGTCGGCATCGAACGTTACGATATGATCGGCTCCCCGAGACAGCGCGTAGTCGATGCCGGTCTGAAGAGCCGCGCCTTGTCCGAGATTCACCGGATGCCGGCAGACGGTCGCACCGGCATTTCTGGCGTTGATTGAGGTCTTGTCCGATGAACAATCGTCGACAACGATGATGTTCGAAAAATACTGACGCGCTGCCGCAACGGTATCGCCGACAACAGCTTCCTCGTTGAATGCGGGAACGACGAGCCACGTGGTGTCGAAGGTCACCGTGAGTAATCCGCTGGCTGAAATTTCGGTCGAGATCGAGGCGAGAATATAAACCCTGCAACTGCAAATACGTTTCCGCCGGACCGATGTCAAATGAGGCCGTGAGGAGCGGGCCCGTGCGGGACCATCAGGAACCGAGCAGCCGGCGGCAACGCTGAACGATGGTGTTCAATCCTCGAAGTGGGGCGGTTATGCGCCACGAAAAGCTGGCGAGGGTTTTCTCGTTCAGGTCGGCCAGACGCCCGATTTCCGACCGCAGCACGGTTCTTTCGGAACTGTATTCTGCGTTCAGGATGGCGATTTGCTCCTCCATCGCGGCGTTCTGCCGTCCAAGGAGTTCATTATGTGCGACTGCGTCCGAGATATCCTGCTTCAGCCCGGCAATGGTGGCCTCCTGCTCCTGCGTCTGTAAGGCCAGTACGCCGGCATGTTGATCGATTTGCCAGGCTTGCAGTTCAGCGGCTTCGCGCTTCAGGCGCTCATCGAGCAACAGTGAGTCGACCAGTGCCGCATCGATCGGGAAGCGCCCGCTCATGCTCCTGGGCTTTGTGATGCAGTCAGAGTAGGCGTGCAGGGTATCGCGGACATGGTCTGACCAGGCTGGAATGCCGGCAGCTTCCCGGGACGATTGCCTGTGCCGGCCAAATGCATCGGCTATCTTCTGGCCGATCTCATTGATGTCGTGAGGATCACAGTAGCCGACCGCGTCGCCAAAGTGCTCCCTGAGGTTCGGCTGGTTGCTCAGAATGACATTTTTTCCCGCCGCAAGTGCTTCCAGCCCCGAGAGTGGCGTTCCTTCGGCCCAGCTCGGTAACGCAACGACAGATGCCGCCGAGAGTACCGACGGGAGGAGGCCGGACTCGTTCGAGACCCGGCCGAGGAAGTGAACGTCCGGTCCGCCGAATTTTCTGATGAGGTCTGCGTACTTTTCATCAGCGATGTCCCCGGCAAGCACGAGGGGTAGTCCGTGTTGGCGTGCTGCGACCGCCAGCATCAGTTGATTTTTCCGGGTTTCGATACGTCCGATGCAGAGAACGAACTGTTCCGGAACTGCCGGGAAGGTGCTTCGGAACAGTGAGGAGTCAACCTGACCGGCTGCCGAAGGTATGGCTGCGTTCCGAACGAGCGACCCGTTCACGGGCTTTCCCGCAATGACTTCCAGGTTCGCCTTTTCTTCTTCGCTCAGGAAGGCGATGTGATCGGCGAGGCCGAGCATAACGCGCACCTGATCATAAAAACCTGAAACAGGCTCGGGCCGCTCCGAGAATGGAATTTTCAGGAAAGACTCGTACTCGTCTTTGAATGAGAGCAACTCTGCATCCGGTGGAACTGGGTCCATCGCGTTTTCAAAAATCGCGATCAGCTTCTGATTCCATAAGTGGCGGGCGGACAGATCAATGAAGATCGGAGAAAACAGAATACGTGCTCCGCGCGTTCGGAGCGATCGGAGTGTTGCGATCGCTTCGGCCGGCTCCCAGACGTTGAAAACGTGAGCGATCTCCGATCTGCCGACGTCGTCAGGCGTTGCCATGCGGGCGTCAAGGCCTTGCTCGCGCAGCGTCTTCGCCAGCTCCGGAACACGCGTTGAGGGGCCGCCGGCGAAATAGCTCTCGGCTTGATGAAGAATGAGGGCGACCTTGCCAAGGTCGTAAGGTTTCGATGCTGGTTTTGCGCGCGCCTTTTTAGGCGTGACGATCTCGCCCGGAAATTTATCGGCAATCAGTTTTCGGAAGGCGGTGTCATGCTCGTTGGCAAAGCGGTCCCAAGTCTGACCCAGAACCGGGAGGCGCGCCGCTACCTTCGCTGCAACAAGGTTGGTGAGAACGCGTCGGAGGTCAGTTGAACTGCCTGTGGCAAAGGGGATGTGAGGATAGTCGGGTATCCAGCCGACATCCGGTGCGATAATCGGCGTGCCGCACGCAAGCGCCTCGATCGCGCTCATCGGTCCGCCTTCATAAAGCGAGGGGACCAGAATGTAATCCATGTTGCGGTAGAACTCCGGCATCTCGCCTGGTGCAAGCTCGAGGCCGGGGCGGGGCCATCCGGAGCTGGTGAAGTACCACTCAATTTCAGGGATATTGAGCACGTCGGCTACGATATGCTCGCCTTTTCTCTGCGTATGATACGTCCTTCCAACGACACCGATCCGAAGTTTTGGTGAAAACTCGGCGAGATCGACGCCGGGTTTGATGACGACCGAGTTGGTGAAACCTTTTGCTTCCAGCAGCGCATGATATCGCTTCGACATGCAGACGTTCAGGTCGACGGAGTGCGCAGTCTGAAAGAACAGCTCCCGGGCGTCGGCGTGCTCTTCGAGGTGAGTGAGAAACGCAACCTCCAGTTTTGAAACTCGATCCTTCCGGGCGCCATATGTCATGTAGTACTGGATGGTGGCGAGGGGATTTTCCTCAAGATCGTAGGTAACGTAATCAAGCCGCTCGGCGAGCTGCCGCGCGCACTGTTCCAGTATCCAGCCCTTGTCCGAAAGTTTGATGTGAACCGAGAGCATCATATCCGTTATTCTTGCTAGCCGCCGTTAGCCGTAGGAATTTTCTGACAGCATGGCGGGGATATATGGAGGATCCGGCGGCCCAGCCGAATGCCTGGCAATCAGACCAGCGGCGCGAGCCGCCTGTCAGTGACGTTCGTTATTGAGCAGGCCAACCATCATTCCGTGCATTCTTCGCGCAAGCGTCGACCATGAATGATCCCGCAGCCACGTATCGGACGCGTTGATCACTTTCATTCGCGATGCCGGATTTTGAAGGAAATCGATCACCCCGTCAGCGATGCTTGCTGCATCGTTGCCGCGAAGCCGATGGACTGCGTTACCCAGATCTTCGAAAATCCGCACAGGCGTCACTACAACGGGGCGTCTGCTCGAAAGGGCGGTGCGAGCGGCTGCGCTCGATGCTTCTGTTGTCTCCTGGTACGGCAGCACGACGATATCGCAGTCGGCCAAGAGCCGGACCGATGTTTCCTGAGGCTGAAACTCCGTATGCCATTCGATCGATGCCGCGATTCCAAGATTCTTCGCGATTTTTCGGCATCGCTCGATTTCCTGGGCCGAGACCGGGTCCGGATACTCCGCCATGACAAGGCGAAGGATTGCGTCTGGCCAGACGTTTAGAACCTCCGGCATTGCCTCGATAAGCAGGCTCGTTCCCTTGTGAGGAAAGAAAAATCCATAGCTCCCGATCAGTGGCTTCTCGAGCTTGCTTCGCATGGCCCTGGGCTCGATGCCCTCCAGCAGTTCCACGCCTTGAGGAAACAGCGTGACATTCTCGGTCAGGCCCGCGGCCTTCAGCAGATTCAGATCGTATATGGTATGAACCAGGACGCGATCGGCCGACTTCAGGATACTTGAAGCGTCCTGAAGATAAGTCCCCCCGGAATGCGCGATGTGCTTCACGTTATGCAGCGTCACGACCCGCCGCAGGTTTTTCAGCGCCGGATCTGCAAAAATTTTCTCGACTACGGCCATCGGAACGAAGGCTGGATGCCACTGGAATACGACGGTATTGGCGCCGGACACCGCGATCTGATCGATGATCCCTTTCGCCGCTCCGAGGTCGCCCAGCTTCCAGGCTGGAATGACAGGCTCGCCGTTCCTGGTTTTGCCAGGGGCTGACCGTTCATCGCAGATAATCGTGATCTTGTCGGTATGCTCGCCAAGCGCCTTGACGAGATGCCGGGAATATTCGGCAATGCCGTATTGAACATCAAAGGTTGAAATCCACGCGATCCTTGTTTCAGAATGAGCTTCGTAACCAAGAAGCTGGCTTGCTATGGTCTCCAGTCGGCTTGAAAATGATGAGGGATCGAACCAGGGCGAAACCGTTGCCCATTTGTCGGCCTCGTGGCCGTTGCCAGTTTTCCGTCGATTCCTGATTTCGTTGAACGCTTCACGCAGTTTTCGCCGCAAGTCTGCTGTATTTGGTTCGATCCATGTTGATCCGTTGGTTGCCAGGTGGCTTTCCGATTGGGAAAAACGATAGTCGATCAGGCTGGCGTTGGCTTCGTTGATGAAGTCCATGTGGCCGCCGTGTCCCGTTACGATGAGCCGCAGCCCCCCAGCCAGAGCTTCCGCAGCCGGCAGGTTCAAGCCTTCTCCGCGGGTAGGAAGCACGACCACGTCGGCTTGCCCGTAAAGCGCGAGCAGTTCGTCTTCGCTGAGATCGGTGTTGATGAACGTGATTGGTGCGTCCCGCACCGGTGTCTGGGCTCGCTCCGACAGGATGTTTTCCACCTCGTTGTGAGGATTTGGAAACCCCTTGATCACCAGCCGAACCGGATCGGTTGAATCAAATTCCTTTGTGTAGGCGTCGATAAGAATATCGACACCTTTACGCGGGAAGCATGAAGAGACGTGAAGGAAGACAACTTCCAGCTTGAAATTGTCGACGGATCCAGCGGCCTTTCGTTCGGCAATTTTCCGGAAACGGTCAAATTTCGAAGGATGCTGTACGACGCGGACTGGCAACCTGACGCCCGAATCGATCAAGGCCTTTTCAACCGTTTTCGTCGGCGCGAGAACGGCGTCATATCCTGCGTTAATCGCCTGAACCATCTCATCCGGAAACAGGCCTTCTTCCCAAAAGATCAACAGTGCCTTGAGGTCGTATTCTTCTTTCGGGACGAACAGAGGGTAGTGCTGCACGATGGCGACGCGCTGTGTACCCTGTGGAATTTTCTGTTCGGATGGTTGTGCGGAAAATACCCCGTTGAATTGTCCAACGGTGATCAAGCGAGCGGCGGCACGGCTATGGTCGCTCAAGCTGCGATAGATCGCCCGGTTGACCTCTGAAAGGCTGTAATTGCCTATTGTATGGCCAATTACATCAAACGTGATGTTGAGCTCCGGGGTAGGGAGGACAGCTGCAACCGGAGCTGCTTGCGACGGATGGAGTTGAATGCGGACGTTCGACGCCTTTCGTTTGATCCGGCGTAGGGTGGTGTTCAGGAAGCGCAGGGGGCTCGTGATCTTCCAGGACAGGCTGCTTTGGAGACGCAGGGTCTCCGCGTAGTACGTATGAGCGAGTTGCTCCCAGAGTCTTGCTACGGTGGCGCGATCTTCAGCTTCTTCGATCTTGATGCGAAGCTGGCGCAAAGCAGCTTCCATTTCCTCGATCTGGCGCCGCAGACGCTCCGCTTCAGAACCGCGAATGGACATTTTTCCCCAAAACGTAATCGTCTTTACGAAGCTTCCTTGAACTCTTGAATAGGCGAAAGCGGGGTTGAATTAAACCTCCCTCCGTCCGGGAAATTCTTCATATTGTGACGGTTTGAAACCCATGAATTTCATGAGCTGGCCCGCGCGGCCGGACCGCAAGGTGCTCTTTCAGCGCGATTTGCGGAATGCTGTTTGATTCGAGAAGAATTCTCTATTTTCTGGCCATGAGCGATGCCGGACGGACGCATTGCCCACTCAACCGTAAACGCGCAAAAGTACTGATCTTCGCGGGGAGATTGTTTATACAGGGGGAGTCGTTTGGGGTAGCCTTAGGGGCTTCTAAAAATTGTTAGCGTTTTCAATGGGTTTTGCCCATTTGGAAGTGTGATGAACGTGTTGAACTGAGTGAAAGTCGAACTTGATGAAAAAGACGGCACTAATAACCGGCGTTACCGGCCAGGACGGGGCCTACCTTGCGGAGCTGCTGTTATCCAAGGGTTATTCGGTGCACGGTATCAAGCGGCGCACGTCGCTCTTCAACACTGATCGTATTGATCATCTATACCATGATCCGCACGACAAGGGTTACGACCTGACCCTCCATCATGGTGACCTGACCGACTCATCAAGCCTCATTCGTATCGTTCAGGAGGTTCAGCCCGACGAGATCTACAATCTCGCAGCGCAGAGCCACGTTGCGGTATCTTTCGAGGAGCCGGAATACACAGCGAATTCCGATGCTCTAGGCCCGCTTCGCATTCTGGAGGCGATCCGCATTCTCGGGCTTGAGAAGAAGACGCGGTTTTATCAGGCGTCGACCTCAGAACTGTATGGGCTTGTTCAGGAAATCCCGCAGAAGGAAAGCACACCCTTCTATCCACGGTCGCCCTATGCGGTCGCAAAGTTGTATGCTTACTGGATTACGGTGAATTATCGCGAGGCCTACGGGCTGTTTGCGTGCAACGGCATTCTGTTCAATCACGAATCGCCAATCCGCGGCGAAACATTCGTTACGCGGAAAATCACGCGTGCGCTGGCGCGTATCAAACTCGGTCTTCAGGAGAAGGTTTATCTAGGAAACCTGAACGCCCTTCGCGATTGGGGGCATGCGCGTGATTATGTGGAGATGCAGTGGCTGATGTTGCAACAAGACGTGCCGGAGGATTACGTCATAGCAACGGGCGAGCAGCATTCGGTTCGTGAGTTCCTCGAAATCGCGGCGAAGGAGGTCGGCATCACGGTCCGCTGGGAAGGAGAGGGCGTCGACGAAAAGGGATACGATACGTCCACCGGACGATGTATCGTTGAAGTCGATCCGCGTTACTTTCGGCCCGCTGAGGTGGAGACGTTGTTGGGAGATCCTGCAAAGGCGTACCGCCAACTCGGATGGTCACCAAAGACATCCTTCGTCGAATTAGTGACGGAGATGATGAGAGAAGATTTGAAGGTTGCTCAGCGAGATGAACTCGTGAAGCAGCATGGCTTTAAACATTTTAATTATAATGAATAGGAAATGCATCGCCAGCCGCTACTCCATGCGGAGATCTCTCAAAGAAGAACTTCTTGGGTCGGAAGATTTTCTTATGTTTGATTGAGGTTGCTGCCGCTATATTTCGGTCTGGAATATGGGGATGCCGTTGAGAAGAAAAATACTAGTGACCGGGGCATCCGGTCAGGACGGTTATTACCTTATCGATTTGCTCCAGAAGCAGGGGTGCATCGTTCATGCCCAATCGCGCCGTCAGACGCATCCGAACAGCCATCTGAGTGGAGCGCACTGGCACGTCGGCGATCCTACGGACGGCGACTTTCTCGACTCGCTGATTGCAGGCGTTATGCCTGACGAGATCTACAATCTCGCGGCGATCTCCCGGCCGGTCTTGAGTTGGGGATTGCCGCGGGAGACGGCCGAGGTGAATGCGTTTTTGCCTCAGCAGATTTGCGAACTGCTGCTCAAGCACAAACCTGGCTGTCGGTTCTTCCAGGCTTCGTCATCCGAGATTTTTGGAGACAGTGCCGATCGTGTTCAAAACGAGCAGACGCCGTGCGTTCCGAAATCTCCATACGGCGCTGCAAAGCTCTATGCCCATCGCATCATTGGGGCCTATCGGACGCAGTACGGTCTTCACGCGTCGACGGGAATCCTATTCAACCACGAAAGCCCGCAGCGTCCTCTTTCGTTCGTGTCGCAGAAGATTGCCTATGCGGCGGCTGCAATCTCTCTCGGTTTGTCCCATACACCCGAAACCGACGAGCGTGGTCGGCCGATATTGCGCGACGGGAAAATTGCGTTGGGCGATCTGAGCGTTCGGCGCGATTTCGGCTTTGCGGGGGACTATGTGGAAGCGATGCGGTTGATCGTCCAGCATCATGCGGCGGATGACTACGTTATCGGCACCGGTGAAGACCATTCGATTGAGGAATTTTGCAACGAAGCGTTCAACCTGGTCGGCCGCAAATGGACGGACCATGTCAACGTCGATCCAGGTTTGCTTCGAAAGGTCGACAGCCACTATACGCGCGCAAACGCCGCAAAGATCCGTTCTGTGCTGAACTGGCAGCCAAAAATCGGTTTTCGTGAACTCGTTTCCATAATGGTCAAGGCGCAGATCGATTCCATTCAGAGCAACGTACCATTGAGCGGAGAGCCCGATAACGGCCGCCGTAGCGTGGAATGTTGATGCGGGTTTTACACGCCTACAAAGTTTATCTTCCAGGCGTTTATGGCGGGATTCCCTCTGTCATAGCGATGCTGGCAAGACTATCGCAGTCGGGATTTGCGACGGAAATCCTTGTTGCGCGCGAATACGGCTTCGCAAGCAGATACAGTTTTGAAGGTATTGACGTCGAAGCTGTCTCATCCTTCGGGATGGCGATGTCGACGCCGCTTGCACCCGCTTTCCCGTTCAGATTCGCGAGGCGGGCGAGGGCCTCCGACATTGTCGTTCATCACGCTCCCTTTCCGTTGACGGATCTGGGGATATTGCTGATGCCGAAAGAGCCGGCTCTTATCGTTCATTGGCATGCGGAGGTGATCGGTCGTCTTCGGCTGATGCGATTGCTGACGCCGTTCATCCGGAACTCGCTCAAGCGCGCGGACGTGATTGTTGTTTCCGATCAGGCCATCGTCGAAAAATCTCCCTTCCTGAAGGATTTTGCCGACAAGTGCGTCGTTGTTCCTTATGGATGCGATGTGACGTACTGGGGCGAGCTCAGTTCATCGCAGCGCGAAGCCGTCGACAATTTGCAGAAGCAGCATCCGAGACTTGTGGTCGCGGTCGGCAGGCTTGTCAGTTACAAGGGATATGAAGTCTTTCTGCGGGCCATGCAGGATGTCGATGCCTACGCGGTTATTATTGGAGAGGGGCAGCTCAAGGCCGAGCTCAACAATCTTGCCGCGGAACTTGGTATCCTTGACCGGGTCAAATTCGTGGGCGTTCTGGAGCCCCATGAAGTGAAGCAATACATCCATGCCGCCAAGGTGCTGGCGTTCCCGTCGGTCACGGAAGCGGAAGCTTTTGGGATTGTTCAACTGGAAGCGATGTCGGCCGGCAAGCCTGTTGTGAACACGGATCTTGCGACGGCGGTGCCGAATGTGGCTCGGGACGGCAAGGAGGGGCTGACAGTTCCACCCAGCCAACCGGTCGAATTCGCGGAAGCGCTCCGCCGGTTGCTGGATCAGCCTGATTTCGCCGCCAGACTAGGCGCCGCGGGTAAGGAGCGCGCCTATGCTGAATTCAGCCAGCCGCTGTTTTTGTCTCGGATGCAAGACGTCTATAAAAAGGCCGTGCAACGGCGCCGATCGACTCGGTGAGCAGTGGCTGATGGCGTACCAGGAACGAGTGAATATCCGATGCTGATGGCTGGGCAGAGACAGATGAGCAACCAGGCGCAAATGGCGCTGCAGGACGCCATTGACGGCCTGTCTCTGTGGGCTCTCTGGGGCAAGCTCGGCTGGAACGATATCCTGCAGCGCTATCGTCGTTCGCTGCTTGGGCCGCTTTGGCTCACCGCAAGCATGGCGATCATGGTCATATCTCTGGGACTGGTTTATTCGAAGATATTCAAGACGGAACTGCGCGACTTTATGCCATTCCTCTGCGTCGGGTTGCTGATCTGGGGGTACATCAGCGCAATCCTGTCCGCCGCCGGGACGCTGTTCACGGGGGCGGAATCTTACATCAAGCAGATCCGTTTGCCGTACTCCGTCTATGTGCTCCGCTTCATGTGGAGCAACGTCATCATCTTCGCGCATAATTTTGTCATCTACTTCGGAATCCTCATCTACTTCCAGATTTGGCCCGGTAGTGTGGCGCTCTACGCGATTCCAGGCTTTCTGCTGGTGACGCTCAATGGTGCGCTTGCAAGTATGTATCTCGGCATGATGTCGGCGCGCTTCCGCGACATCCCCCAGATTATTGCAAGCTTCATCCAGATCGCTTTCTTCGTGACGCCGATCATGTGGAAGCCGGAGTTGCTCGGCGAACATGCCAGCATTATGGATTTCAACCCGTTCTTTCACCTTATCGAGATTACGCGCGGACCATTGCTTGGACAGATGCCGTCGGTAGTAAACTATCTCGCAGTGGCCGTTATCACACTGTTGAACGCAATTTTCGCGATTGCGTTTTTCATTCGCTTCCGCGCTCGTATTTCGTACTGGGTGTAGGCAATGTTGCAATCACACGATATCGGCGGCCCGCAGACGCTCCTTCGTCTCGACAACGTGAATGTATCGTTCCCCGTGTATCACGGCGGATCGCGCTCCCTGAAAAAGGCGATCCTCTCACGCAGTTCGGCCGGGCGCATTGCCCGCGATGCGAACGACCGGATCACCATCGATGCATTGCGTGATGTGTCTCTGTCATTGGACAAGGGCGACCGGCTCGCCCTGATCGGTGCCAACGGGGCAGGAAAGACAACGCTGTTGCGGGTCATGGCGGGAATCTACGAGCCGTTTGCGGGCACCGTGCAGATCCATGGTCGGATTTCGCCGATGTTCGATATCGGACTTGGTATCGATAGCGATCTCAGCGGTTATGACAACATCCGGATTCGTGGCCTTTTGCTCGGCCTATCGGCGAAGCAGATTGATCGCATACTGCCTGAGATCGTCGAATTTACCGAACTTGGCGACTATCTCGATATGCCTGTGCGAACCTATTCGTCGGGTATGATCCTGCGACTGACGTTTGCGGTAGCAACGTGCTACGAGCCGGAAATCCTTTTGATGGACGAATGGATTTCAGCGGGCGACGCTCATTTCATGACGAAGGCTCGGGAGCGCATCGATTCCTTCGTCAAGAAGGCGAGTGTTCTGGTGCTTGCGTCGCATAATCTCGATGTCTGTCGCCGGTGGTGCAACAAGGGGGTCTGGATGGACAGGGGGAGCGTGAGAGCGTTCGGTCCGGTCGAGGAGGTTGTCGCGCAGTACCACGCCCATGAATACTGAGCGTGAATGATCGTGGCCGCATCACGGACACGCAGTAAACGCACGGAAGCCAATGCTATGCCGAATAACTCCCAATGATCGCGTGAGACCAGTCTCCGAAATGCTCGTCGGTTTTGAATCCAGCATCCTGAGGGGCCCGATGACCGGGGTTGCGAACTATACGTTCAATATCGTGCGCTGCGCGTTGGAGCTGGATCCCGAAGTTGGCTTTTCAGGATTCCAGGGGCGGGATTGGCGCAGATTCGATCTTGGAGCCGCCCAGGAGATCGCTCAACGCAAGCAAACTGATTCCGATGGGCGCTTGAGCGCATACGCGCGCGTCAGGCGCCGCATGCGCGACCGTGCCGCACAGATTCCTGGTCTGCGCGGAGCCGCGGCGATTTATCGCGAGACACGGCGAAAGAAATTCGTGTCCTCGGTCCACAGCCAGTCGCTCGATCTGTTTCATGCTTTCAATTTCCGACCGTTGACCGATCCGGGCATTCCCGTTCTGCCGGTAATTTATGATCTCTCGACGTTTCGGCATCCGGAATTTCATCCGGGAGACCGCGTGAGGTGGCTGGAGCCGCTGCGGCAGACGATCGAGCGCGCACCTTTGGTGCAGACCATTTCGGATTTCAGCAGACGGGAAATTGCCAGCCTGTTCGGCTATCCGATGGCGCAGATACTTGTCGTGCCGCCGGCCGCGGCCGCGTTGTTTGCGCCGCTCGGTGAAACGACAACCCAGCCGGGACTTGATGCATTGGGTCTCAAGTACGGCCAATTCTTTCTTGTTGTTGGGACGCACGAGCCGCGCAAAAACATTCGGACTGTGATTCAGGCCTATTCGCGGTTGACTCCGTCGGAGCGGGCGCGGTGTCCGCTTGTGCTCGCGGGTGGACGAGGCTGGGGCAATCTCGATCTGCCTGAACAAACGGAGACGCTGGTCAGAGATGGATCGGTCCGGTTCGTGCACGATGTGACCGATCCACAATTGCGAAATCTCTACGAGGGCGCACGCTTGCTGCTCGCGCCGTCACTCTATGAGGGTTTCGGAATGCCCGTCGTCGAAGCGCTGGCGTGTGGAACGCCTGTCGCGTACAGCGCCGACACGGCGATGGAAGAAATCTCAGGAGATACCGGCTCGCGGGTTGGTGCACTCGATGTCGATGGATGGACCGGCGTGCTCAAGAATGCGCTCAACAGCACCGATCATGCTGATCCTGTGCGCCGCACTGAGCGGATTGCTCGCGCGCAAGAATTCGACTGGCGGCGGAGTGCCGGACTGGTTCTCGATGCCTATCGGCGCATTTTGAACTGATTTTTCGGTTCGGCGACAATCAGCCAGAGTTAGCGCGAGCATCCCTGCGGCGCGATGAAATGATAAGGGAAGGTGAATTGTTTTCCAGTCCGTGTGCGCCGGAGCGGAAGGATGATTTCACGCTCCGCTGAGTAGGCTTTCCCGGGCAGGAATTTTGCCATTCGTTCCTTGAACTCAGGATCTGTATCCATCACAACGGCGCCGCCTTTGCGGAGCTTGTCGTCATTGTACCAGGTTGCTCCGGCGATTTCGCGATAGGCGAGCGCGGTCACGTTGCGTTTGGCTTCGATCCCGACGCCGTAGGTGGCTTGTCGGCCGCCGACGAAATAGGCAGGTCCGCAAGTATATTTGCTGTCCCAATCCTGGAGGATCAGCCGCGCTGCCTCCGCGGTTGGCTCCTGCATCGCGCTGTGGCTTGCGAATGCGGTAAACACGACAGCCGCTGTGATCCCGGCAACGAGGTAAAGTCCCGCGATCAGGGGGACCACACGGCGCTCAATCCAGCCCTTGCAGGATTGGCTCCATTCCATGAATGGCGCGACGGCGAGGAATGTCAGCATGATGTAGGGCGCGGCGAAACGCGCCAGGAAATTCAGCCCGGTAATCATCACAAGGACGATGAGGGCGGCGTGGGCGAACACCGCGGTAAAAAGCAGAAATCGGGACGTAGTAGACTGGTCGGATTTCCGGGGGCAAAATTCAAAAAACCTCTTCCACAGGCCGATTGCGACAATCGCATATCCGGGTGCTGCGAAGGCGAGATATCCTGCGAACAGTTCGGCGATGCCGGTCAGGCGTTGCGAGAGCGGATTCTGAAAATCGAAGTGGTCGAGCCCATACTCGAATGCAGCGCTATGTCTGAGCACAGCGACGACATGAGGTAGGATCAACGCCATGCCTGTTGTGATCGCGGCGTAAAAGCCGGGTCGTTTCAATATCTGCCGGTAGCAGGGCAAAAGAAGAATGCTACCCGCCATTCCGAAGAACAGAACTACGGCATTGTACTTTGTCAGCGCAGCCACGGCAGACCAGAATCCGAAGGCGATCCAGTCGCGCATGCGATCGGATTGGGCCGCCCGGAGAAAATGAAAGACGACGGCGGGCCACGATGTGAGCTGCAGGATGTCGGCGTTGAGCGCAAAGGAGAGAGGCGCGAAGATCGTATAGGACGACGTGCCGTACAGGAACGTGAAGAGGAGGGCATTGTCGCGCGTGGTGGCCAGCCGGAGCGTGCGATAGACATAGATCAGTCCGATCGCGATGAGGAACTGTCCAGTCAGGATCATGACAGCGGCGGATGTGCCGAAGAGCTTGTCAACGATCCCGCCAATCCAGACCATCATCGGCGGATGGAACGGCGTGACGATCGGAAATTCACGTCCCCACGCGATCAATTCGCGGGTGTCGTACATCGCGGTTGGAAACACGGCGACGGCGAGTAGCACCGGAAGCAGCAAGGCAAGTCCAAGAACGGCAAGCGCGGGGCCGCGCCGCAGGCTAGAGTGATCCTCATTGGGCATGACGATGATGTGCCTCGATGCCTTGTAGATTCGCGTGTCTTTGCAGAGATAAATATAGCAATCGAGGCCGCGTGTCGGGTGTTGCGGGCGCAGGCGGCGCGGAAGCCTGCCCATATTGACCCTGCTGGGATTAGTCAGATACGGCTAGGGACCGCGGCTGAAAGCCGCCGCAGCAGGTGAGATGACGCCGCCATGGCCTCGTTTCTCGATACGTGGCTCGACGGTGTCGAGGAAGGCTGGGGAATTCCGGCGTTCCTCGCGCTCTTCATCCTTTTGTGGACGGTCTTTCTTGGTATTGCGTACCTGAACGCGGATCTGCATCCGGACGTCATCGAGGCCTGGGCGATCGGGCGAACGCCGGACTGGGGCGGGGCCAAGCATCCGCCGTTGATGGGCTGGGTTACCCACGCGTGGACGACGGTTTTTCCGGTCCGCGACTGGTCGTTTCACCTGCTGGCGATGACGAATTCCGCCGCGGCGCTCTGGATTATCGACCTGATGACACGGCGATTTGCACGAGGCGACAAGCGCGCGATCGTGCTGCTGCTGTTGCTGCTGCTGCCGGTCTATCAATTCCAGGCCCAGCGCTTCAATGCGAACTCGGTATTGTTCGCGGTCTGGCCGCTGGCGATCTATTGCTTCCTGCGGTCGTTTGAGACGAGGCATGCCGGGTGGGCCGTGGCGGCGGGACTGGCCGGGGCTCTGGCGATCCTCGGCAAGTACTATTCCGCATTTCTGATCTTCGGTTTCGTTTTCGCGGCCATCTGGCATCCCGTGCGCCGGGCCTATTTTGCGTCGGCGGCGCCCTGGATTTCAGCCGTCGCAGGCCTGCTTCTACTGGCGCCTCACATTCACTGGATGCTCGGTTCGGGGACCAGTCCCTTCGGCTACGCGTTGGCGACCCATGGCGGCCTTACAGCGGGGCGTGCCTTCCTGTCGGGCCTGACCTTCCTGTTGGGGATCGCAGCCACCCTGGCGCTGCCAGGGCTTGTCTGGGCCGTCATGATCCGCACAAGAGCGGGAGACTACCTGAAAGGGCTGGCGCCGCTCGATACAGGTCTGTTGCTGATCCTTCTCGTGGCCGTTGGTGCGATCCTTGCCCCGCCTGCGGTCAGCCTGATGCTTGGAAATTCGCTCAGCGCGGTCTGGGCCTCGCCGGGGCTGTTTGCCTTTGTACTGGTCGCGGTCTGCACCGCAAGGTTTCCCCTCAGCCGGACGGAAACCCGGAGGCTGGTCGCAGGTGTGCTTGCGCTCACGCTGATCGCGGTGGTTCTGCTTGCACCTGCTCATGCCTATTACCGGAACCGGCATCCGTTCAGCGAGGGGCGGAACTACTACAGTCCTGCGGCTGCTGAAGTGATGAAGCGCTGGCGTCAGATATCGTCAGTACCGTTGAAAACGGTCAGCGGTGACAAGCTCGCGATGGCGCTCGCCTTCTACTCTCCGGACCATCCGGCCTTCGTCATACCCTTCAATCAGCAATACGTCTGGCAGACGCCGTCCGACGCGGCGTTGCGCGAGGGCTGGGCGACGATATGCCTGCCGGATGAGGAAACCTGCCAGGTCTGGCTGAAGCACCAGGTTGCACCGGTAGCGCCGGGTGCCATCAGTCTTGATTTTGTGGTGCAGCCGCAATGGTGGGGCTCGGCAGGCATCCCGGCGCGGATTACCGGGCTCCTCGTTCCGCCGCGTGCAGCCCGCTGAGATGAGAACCGTGGCCGCCCGGCTGTCTTGGTTGATGACTAGGCGAAGAGCTGTTCCGCTGCTGATCATCTGCCTCTGGGCGGTGGCGGCGTTTCCCAATCTCTCTGTGCGCTCATTCATCTGGGAGGAAGGGACGAATGCCGAGATCGCGCGGGACATTCTTTCCAATGGCAACCTGCTTCAGCCGGAGGTTTATGGACTTCGCTGGAACGAGAAGCCCTCGCTGCTGCCGTGGCTGATCGCCGGAGTTGCGAAAGTCACGGGCGAGGTCAACGAGTTTTCCGCGCGGCTGCCTGCGATGATCGCAGTGGTGCTAACGGCGTTACTGGTGCAGTCGTTGACACGGCGTTACGCGAGCCCGAATGCATCGCTTCTCGCGGCGCTGTTGTTCATGTTTTCTCCAATGCTGTTGCAGAAGCTCGCGATCGCCGAGCCGGATACTTTGGTGACGTTGTTTTCGTTTGCCGCCTTTGTTGTCTGGTGGAACGGCGTTGAGGCCGGTCACGTCGGCTGGTGGCGCTGGATCGGATGCGGGTTGCTGCTCGCGATCCTCGCCATGGCGAAAGGACCCCAGCCGGTGGGCTACTTTGCACTCGGCGTTTCGGCCTATCTCGTCGTAACGAACCGATGGCGCGATATTCCCGGGCTGTTCGTCTGTTTGCTGATCCCGGCCACCGCAACAGTTGTTTGGGCTGCCGCAGTTTACCGGCCGGGCGACGAGGCGACCTGGATCAGCTACGCGCGATTAGGCTCAGTTCCGAACATCGGCAACTACGTCGTCCAGAACGCGCGCGTTTTCTTCAGCCTTACTGTAGAGCTGATGCCGGCCATCCTGCTGGCGCCGTTCCTTTGGCATGCAAGAAACGACGGCAGGGATGTTCCACATGTGGCGCGGCCGCTCGCGCTCTATGCTGCCTTGTGTACGATCGTTGTGATGTTGTGGCCGGGTTCGAACAGCCGCTACGCCATGCCGTGCGTTCCAGCGATTGCAGTGCTTGCCGGGTTGGCGTGGGATGTAACCACAGAAGCGAAATACGCATGGTTGCGGCGTATAGCCGTGACAATCGTCTCTGGGCTCATCGTCTTTCAGATGATGTTCACGAATGCGGTTGTCCCTCTATTCGCTGACAAATTTGGCGGATCGCGGATCGCGGGACAGGGCATTGAACGAGCCATCCGCGCCAATCCCGCTCCCGTGTTTTGCACCAGTCTTGCGACAAATCAGCTTTTTTATATGAGGGCGGGGCCGGTCCGTTGCGTTGATCCGGCCGGCCTTGGTTCAATTCTCGCGCCCGCATGGCTGATTATTCCGCGCGAACATGCACCGCTTTTGGCACAATTGAATTCTGGTCTCGGGGCGCGGTTGGCGGTGGAAACTGACACGGGACCCCACCTGTCGCTTATGCGGCTCGACAGGCGTTGAGCGGCCGTCCAACCGGTCGTCTACCATAGTTCAAAAATTGAATTGTTGGCCAGGCTGGCTCGCGAGCCCGCGGTCGGACGCTTTGTGTCCGCTCAGGAAATGCCAAATTTCCCCTAGCTTGCCGGGGTTTTCCCAGACGAGGGGGCGCCTTCCGCATCGTGCACCATGGCGCTTGCTAGTTCAAAAAAAGAACTGTAACTTCGCGATCAATAAAGGAAGCCGAAAACGGCAACAATTGAAGCGAGCCCGCCCGGCTTGAATTGCGGGGCACGGGACATGTTCACAGGGGAGGAGAGACGATGATCAAGGGTTTGAAGCTCGCGGCAGCGTTGGTGGTTGCGCTGTCCGGTTCGGCCTTCGCCGCCGATACACCCGGTGTTACCGCAACTGAAGTGAAGGTCGGAGGCGTGTTCCCGTTCAGCGGGCCCGCTTCATCTATCGGTCTCGTGGGCAGGGGCGTCCTCGCTTACGTCCAATCGGTCAATGATCGCGGCGGTATCAACGGCCGCAAGATCAATTACATCGCCTATGACGATGCCTACAGCCCGCCGAAAGCGGTCGAGCATGTCCGCAAACTGGTCGAGAGCGATGAAGTTGCCTTCATGTTCGGCCAGCTTGGCACGCCCGGTAATACGGCAACGGCGAAGTATCTGACGAGCAAGAAAGTCCCGGCGCTCGGCATTGTGAGCGGCTCGAACAAATTCACGAACGTGAAGGATTTCCCGATCACGACGACCAGTCTCGTCAGCTTCGATACCGAAGGAAAAATTTACGCAAAGTATTTGAACAAAACGCTTCCCGGCAAGAAATACGCGATCCTTTATCAGAACGACGATCTCGGAAAAGACTATGTCAATGCCTTCAAAGAGCTGATGAAGGGCGAGTTCGACAAGCGTGTCGTCACCGCGGCCTATGAGATCGCCGATCCGACCGTGGATTCGCAAATCGTGAATCTGAAGAGTTCGGGCGCGGACGCCTTGCTGGTTGCAGGAACGCCGAAATTTGCCGCCCAGGCGATCCGCAAGGCGTCGGAGATCGGGTGGAAACCGACGTTGTTGCTGAACTATCCGTCGGGTTCGGTCGGAGCGACCTTGAAACCTGCGGGCTTGGACAAGTCCATCGGTGTGATTGTCGGAACCATGACCAAGGATCCGACTGATACAAAGTGGAACAACGACAAGGGTATGAAGGACTATCGGGCCTTCATCGACAAATACATGCCTGGCGTCGATATCTCCGATACCAACTACATCTTCGGGTACACCCAGGGGATGATTCTCGAGCAGATCATCAAGCAGTGTGGTGACGATCTATCTCGGGAGAACATCCTCAAGCAGGCAAAGAATCTGAAGGACATTGCTCTTCCAACGGTGCTGCCGGGTGTTCTTGTCAACACGAGCGAGACCGTGAACCAGGATTTCACCCAGATGCGCCTGCAGCGCTGGACGGGTGAGAGCTGGGATCAATTCAGCGACGTGCTGGACGCGAAGTCCGAATAGCCTGTGAGATGAATCGAGGCCGGCACTCTTGCGAGATGCCGGCCCTTTTTTGATTTGTTGTCCAGTTTTCTGGAATTCTAGAGAGGAGAGGGCCGTGAGGGGCTTAATGCAAAATCAGCCGCTGCTTCTGTCGTCCTTGTTGCGGTACGCGGACCGGTTCCATGCGAGCACGGAAATCGTGTCGCGCACTGTCGAAGGCCCCATTCATCGTTATACCTATCGCGACGCTGCACGACGCACCCGGCAACTGGCCAGCGCGTTGCATCGCTGGGGTGTCAGGTTCAGCGACCGGGTCGCGACCATGGCCTGGAATAACTATCGCCATTTTGAGTTGGAGCATGGTGTAACCGGTATGGGCGCCATCTGGCATGCGATCAACCCGCGATTGATTCCGGCGCAGATCTCCTACATTGCCAACCACGCAGAAGATAAGGTTCTGTTTTTCGAGAGTTCATTCCTGCCGCTGGTTGAAAAGCTCGCACCCGATCTGAAGACCGTACGGTTGTTCGTCTTGATGGTCGACAGCGCTTCAATGCCGTCTGCGACGACGATACCCAACCTGCAATGCTACGAAGATTTTATCAAAACCGGCGACGAAGATTTTGTCTGGCCGGAGTTTGACGAGCTATCGGCGTCTTCGTTGTTCTACACTTCGGGAACCACGGGCAATCCCAAGGGCGTGCTCTACTCCCATCGGTCCGATTTGTTGCACGTTCTGACGGAAAGCGGAGCGCATAGCTTCGGCTTTACCGCGCTGGACACGGTTTTGCCAATGACGCCGATGTTTCACGCCAACGGCGCCTGGGGGTTTACCTACGCCCCGCCGATGGTGGGCGCCAAGCTCGTCCTGCCGGGACCGAAACTCGATGCCGCAAGCATCGCCGAATTGATCGAGGCCGAGGGGGTAACGCTAACCGCCGGTGTGCCGACGCTCTACACAAAACTTCTGCAGCATTTCACGGAGCAGGGCCGTGGCGTCGGAACGTTGAAGCGGATCGCGGTTGCGGGATCTGCGCCGGCACCAAGCATGATGGAAGCCTACGAACGCCTCGGTGTTTCGGTCAATCACATCTGGGGAATGACGGAAACGAGCCCCACCGGCACCACGCCACAGCCTTCACGGAAAGTCGCAAAATCGTCGGCGCAGGAGCAGCTTCACCGCAAGACCATGCAGGGGCAGCCGCTCTTTGGTGTCGATGTGAAGATCGCGGACGAAAATGGAAACGAGATGCCCCGCGACGGCAAATCCAGCGGCCGCCTGATGGTTCGCGGTCCCTGGGTTCTCAGCGGCTACTACCGCGAAGAAAAGCCTTTGCTGGAAGACGGGTGGTTCAACACGGGCGATCTCGCCGTGATGGATGATGACAACTACATCCAGCTCACTGATCGAGCCAAGGACGTCATCAAGTCCGGCGGTGAGTGGATCAGCTCGATCGATGTCGAGAACCTGGCGATCGGTTGCCCCGGCGTGGCCGAGGCGGCTGTCATCGGCATTCCCCATCCACAATGGGAGGAGCGTCCGCTGCTCGTTGTGGTGCCGTCTGCATCGGAACCGGCGACCGCAAAGTCGATCATCGCATTTCTGGAAGGGAAGATCGCCAAGTGGTGGATGCCGGATGATGTTATTTTCATCGACGCTCTGACCTACGGCGCGACCGGCAAGGTGCAGAAGATGGAGTTGCGCCAGCGCTTCGCTGGGCACTACACCGCGCAGAAAAGCGCGTAACGGAAAAGGCGCCAGAAAATCTGGCGCCTTTGTCTATAGATCGAACTGATCGTCTGGAACGTTGCTGTTTAAGCCGCCCGAGCCTTTGCTCGCGGGGTTTTTGCCTTGGCCACCTTCGCAGGCTTCGGCGGGATGGTCTTCGGGCGTGCACCAGGACCGGGATGGACGTGAACTTCCTTCGCCAGCAATGGCTCGCCGCATTCAGAGCAGATCATGACCGGGTTGAACTGGTGGCCGCACTTCTGATGTTCGTGAAGCAGCGGCCGGCCACGCTCGTCGACCATGTGGATATCGCCCCAATGAACGATCGCCATCATGATCGGGTAAAGGTCGAGGCCCTTCTGGGTGAGAATGTATTCGTGCCGCTTGGGCGATTCCTGATAGGCGACTCGCCGCAGGACGCCGAGACGGACCAGCTTCTTGAGGCGCTCGGCCAGAAGATGCCGGGTGATCCCGAGAGCGGACTGAAATGCCTCAAACCGGCGGGTCCGCAGGAAGCATTCGCGCAGGATCAGGAGGCTCCATCGGTCGCCGATTACGCCGATGGTACGGGCCATGGAACAGGGTTCTTCTTCTAGTTCATCCCATCTCATCGTGGTCTCCGGTTCGTGCGCAAGGCTGATCGTCGGTTCATATTATATAGCCTGCATACGTACCATTCTAAATAGGCACTGAGTTGGACAAAAGTCCTATTTTGGGCTGGGTGGCGTAAAATCTGCCCGGAAGGCCAGATCGAATTGACAGTTCAATTTTAGAACTCTATGAATGGCCCACGCTCCGGGCAAGGGCGGTAAATATCAAAAGACACGTCGGACGACGTGTGACGGAGGAGGAGAAGCGCGTGACCAGTCCCTTGAAGGTCGAGTTTCAGTTCGATTTCGGTAGCCCGAATGCCTATCTGGCAGAATATGCGATTCCGGGCATCGAAAAGCGTACCGGCGTCAAGTTTGACTATGTCCCGGTGCTGCTTGGAGGCATCTACAAGGCGACCAATAACATGTCGCCGTCCGACTCGCTGCGTGGCATCAAGAACAAGCCGGAGTTCAATGCGCTCGAGACCGAGCGTTTTCTCCGCAAGTACGGTATCACCAAGTTCAAGCAAAACCCGTTCTTCCCGGTCAACACCCTGACGCTGATGCGCGTCGGCACGGCGGCCCAGTTTGAAAACATGTTCGAGCCCTATTTCCGGGCCGCCTATCATCACATGTGGGAAGAGCCGAAGAAGATGGACGATCCGGAGGTGTTCCGGAATGCATTCCTGTCGTCGGGCATCGACATCGACCGGCTTTATGCGCGTGCGCAGCAGGACGATGTGAAGAAGCGCCTGATCGAGGTCACCACCGATGCGGTGAATCGCGGCGCATTCGGCTCGCCGACCTTCTTCGTCGGCAAGGAAATGTTCTTCGGCAAGGATCAGGTGCGCGACGTGGAAGAGTCCATTGTCGAACAGCTCGGCGCGGCGAAGGCCAAATCCGCCTGATCGCGGCTCAAGGTTCTCGTTCCATCACGACTTTGCTCGGGTAAGGCCGACAGGCCGTCCCGCCAGGAAATCAGGGAAGAAGCAGATGTCCGGTCCCCTTCATGGTGTGCGTGTTCTCGATCTGACCGCGGTGGTGTCGGGACCGTATGCGACGATGTTCCTGGCGGACCAGGGCGCGGATGTGCTGAAGGTCGAGCCTACTACCGGAGATGGCACTCGCCGGAGCCGGAATCTGATCGATGCGGCTGGCGAATTCTCCGCGCTGTTCGTGTCGTGCAACCGCGGCAAGCGCTCGCTTTCGATCGATATTAAAAGCAACGCCGGCCGCGAAGTGCTGGCGAAGCTCGCTGCGCAGGCGGACGTGTTGGTGCAGAACTTCCGTCCGGGCACGATGGAGCGCCTCGGGCTCGGTCATGAGGAATTGCGCAAGAAGTACCCGCGGCTGATTTACGTCTCGATTAGCGGGGTGGGCGACAGCGGGCCTTACGTCAAAAAGCGCGTCTATGACCCGATCGTCCAGGCGCTGTCTGGTTTTGCCGACATCCAGTCGCAGCCGGGGACCAACCGGCCGCAGATGATCCGCACCATCGTCTGCGACAAGACGACGTCGGTGTTCACGGCGCAGGCGGTGTCGTCGGCTCTGTACGCACGCGAGAAGACGGGCAAGGGCGACCACATCCAGGTGGCGATGCTGGACACCATGATCTCGTATTTGTGGCCGGAAGGCATGATGCAATACACGGTGGTGGGCAAGGAGACGGCGGTCGGCGATCCGAACGATCGGCCTGATCTCGTGTTCCAGACGCTCGACGGTTACATTACCGCCGGCACCATCTCGGATTCCGAGTGGCAGGGCTTCTGCAACGCGACCGGCGACCCAGCGCTGGCCAAGGACGAGCGTTTCGCCACGCCGAGCGCGCGGTTCATCAACGCCACGGCCCGCATCAACACTATGCAGACGTATATCGGCAAATACACCACGGCCGAATGGCTGAAGCGGCTGGACGAGAACGATGTGCCGTGTTCGCCGATCCTGCGGCGCGGCGAAATCATCGACAACGAGCAGGTTGTGGCGCGGGGTCTGATCGAGGAATTCGAGCAGCCGACAGTTGGCCGTGTGCGGCAGCCAAAGCCCGCGGCGATCTTCGAGGTCAACAAGGCTGCCATCGGAGGTCCGGCGCCGCGGGTCGGCGAGCACTCCCGTGCGGTGCTGCGCGACCTCGGCTACAGCGATAGCGACATCGACGCCATGATCGCAAACAAGGCCGTTAGGGCGGCGGGGTAAAAAAAACCGCGATGCTCACCGCATCGCGGGTACTTTCATCGGAAAATCAAGCTTGCTTTTTGACGGGAGCACTGGGCGGCGTCGGCGTCATATTCGCTGCCATTCCGCTGCGATATCCCGGCCGCGCCTGGATGCGTTCGAGATAGGGGTGGGCGTTGTCGCAAATGCCGACACCGTAAGCGATCGCCCAATCGAGACATGTCGTGAGTAGAATGTCCGCGCTGGTAAACTGATCGCCCATCAAGAACGTTCGCCCATCGGCGAGAGCCACTTCGACGTGCCGCAACTGCTCGCGAAAATACTCGCCGGCTTTGGCGACGACATCGGGGGCAATGCCGTAGATCGGCCCAAGCGCGTCAGCGCTGTGGCGGCGCATCACGTAGAGGCTTGTTGAATCAAGCTCGGTCACAATGAAAAAGCACCATTCCAGCCACTTGGCATACTGCGCTTTGTCTTCTGGAATGAGCGATCTGCCTGGCCCGCCGTAGGTGCGCGACAGATACGCGACAATGGCGGCGCTCTCACCGATCGCGAAATCGCCGTCCTGCAGCAACGGCACTTTTTGGCGCGGGTTGAGCTTGGTGTATTCAGCGGTCTTGGTCTCGCCGGTGCGAGGGCCGATGGCGCGGGTTTCGTAGGTCAGGCCAAGTTCGGCCATCGCCCAGTGCGGGCGGACCGTACGGCTGGTTCCGACGCCCCACAGGGTGAGGTGCGGTGCGGTCGCCATGTCACCAGGTCTCCACAGAGGGACGCAGATCGAGTTCGTGAGTCCAGCCGTCGCGCTTCTGGTGATGTGTGAACCAGTACGCGTCTGCAATCGAGTCTGTCTTGGTCAGGCTGTCGGCCGGGATGTCGCTGGCTTCAATACCCTTTGCGGCCTTCATACGCAGATGAATCGCCTCGCTGTCCACGGCCGCGTCGATCAGCAGATGGACAACATGAATATTCTTGGGGCCCAGTTCGCGCGCCATCGCTTGGGCCACGGCACGGAGGCCGAACTTGGCAGATGAGAACGCGGCAAAACCTTTCCCGCCGCGCACACTCGCTGTTGCGCCGGTGAACAGGATGGTGCCCCGGCCGCGCGGGAGCATGTACTTGGCGGCTTCGCGGCCGACAAGAAATCCGCCATAGCAGGCGAGTTCCCATGCCTTGAAGAACAGCTTCTCGGTGGTCTCCAGCAGCGGCTTGTTGACGTTGGAACCGGCGTTGTAGAGGCAGACCTCAATCGGCCCGATTTCCTTTTCGATGCGCGCAAACATGGCCTGCACATCGGCTTCCTGGCGGGCATCGACGCTGATGGCGTGGACTTCACATCCTTCCGCCTTCAATTCATCGACAAGCGATTGAGATTTCGCTGCGTCGCGGCGGGCCACGCATACCTTGTATCCACCCTTGGCGAATCGGCGGGCGACCGCCGCACCGATAGCGTCACCCGCGCCGACCAGCAAAACCACGCCGTTGCCCTGAGCCAAGATCGTTTCTCCCATTAAGTTCTTATTTGATACTTTCTTTCATAGCGGCCATACCGATCCTTGTAAACGAATATCGTCGCAATCTGCACCGACTTGTGGCCTATGGGTGGGCTGAGGCCGGAACCAAGATCTATCGCGCCGCATCATTCAGATTGACTAGTTCTAAAAAAGAACGCTAACGTGCGTCCACGTCAAGACCGCCGCCGAAGCGGTCGAAGAATATTGCCGGAGGATAAATTGGCTAGCGCTCAACCTGAATTCGATGTCTCCGATATTCTGGATGGATTGCCAGAGCGGCTACACGACACGATGGCACGCGCCGTCGCGGAAACCCCGGATCATCCGGCCCTGATCGAGGATGGCCGAGCCTGGTCTTATCGGCAACTGGCCAACAATGTTGACCAAACCGCTGCATCACTGACCGCATTGGGCATTCGTCCGGGCGACCGGATGATGATTGTCAGCGAGAATAGCATCGCGCTGGTGGCGCTTCTGCTGGCTGCCAGCAAGATCAACGCCTGGGCCATTGTTGTGAATCCGCGGCTATCGCCACGCGAGTTGGATCAGATTCGCGATCACAGCGGCTCGCGCCGCATGTTCTTCACGGCTGATGTCTCCGGCGAGGCTGCGAGCCATGCGCAGCGCGTGGACGCGGAAATCGCGAAGGTCGGTCCGCTCGACAATATCGGCGTCAGTGCGTTGAACGAGACGACGACGCCGGAGCCTGTGCAAACCAGTCCGGCGAAGCAGGTGGCTGTCCTGATCTATACGTCCGGGACCACAGGGACGCCAAAAGGCGTCATGCTGACTCACGAGAATCTGCTGTTTAGCGCCAGGACCACGGCGCTGCTCAGGCAGATGGACAATCGGGACAAGCTCTACGTCGTTCTTCCCATCTCTCATATCGTCGGTGTTTCGCTGACTTTGATGACGCTGATGACAGGCGGCACCGTCCGGCTGGTCAGCAAGTACGATCCCGCAGCGCTTGCAAAAGCCATCGCGGAAGAGGGGATCACCATCCTCAATGGTGTGCCGGCAACCTATCAGCGCCTGCTTGAGTACAAGACGCTTTCCGGCGTCCCGAAACTGAACAAGGGTTCGCTGAGATATATTGGCGTTGCTGGCGCGCCGCTCGATCCAGATTTGAAGTCCCGTGTCGAGGCAGAGCTTGGTCTGCCTCTGCTGAATGGATACGGCATTACCGAATGTGCGCCGGGGATTTCTGGCGTTCGGATCGAAGCGCCACGCCCTGACAGTGCGGTCGGCCAGATTGTGCCGGGCGTGGAAGGGCGCATCATCGATCGCGACGGCAAGCTGGCAGCGAACGGAGCTGTGGGCGAACTTCATGTTCGCGGAAAGAACGTGATGCTCGGATACTACCGCGCGCCTGATTTGACAGAGAAGGTCATCGATCGCGATGGATGGTTCAATACAGGCGATCTAGCGTACCTTGACGGCGACTGCATGTTCATCGTCGGGCGCACCAAGGAAATGATCATTCGTTCGGGATTCAACGTCTATCCCGCCGAAGTGGAAGCCGTGCTGAGTTCGCATGACGCAGTCGTGCAATCCGCTGTCGTCGGACGTAGTGCCGACGGCAACGAAGAAGTGGTGGCGTTCGTTCAACTGCTGAAGGGCTCTAACGTGACGCCCTCCGAACTGATGGCGTTCGCCGGCAAACAGCTCACATCTTACAAGCGTCCATCGCAGATCATCGTGCTCGATGCATTGCCGGCGACATCGACGGGCAAGATTCTCAAACACAAGTTGGCTGAATCGTTGCGAGGCACCTGACGTCTCGTTGAGACGCCGCCTTCGCTGATGAACTTTGAATATTCCTCTTTCTAGGAGAAAGATCTTGCAGAAACGTAATGCGACCGTGGCGGTGATCGGCGCCGGAGATTTCATCGGCGGCGAAATCGCCAAGAAATTCGCAGCCGAAGGTTTCACGGTCTTTGTGGGGCGCCGTCAGGGCGAGAAACTCGAGCCTCTGATGAAAGAGATCAGAGATGCAGGCGGCACGGTATTTGGCCGTTCGCTCGATGCGCGCAAGGAAGAGGAGATGATTTCCTTCATTTCCGACGCCGACAAGCATGCTCCGCTGGAAGTCTGCATTTTCAACATCGGCGCCAACGTCAATTTCCCGATCCTCGAAACCACCGAACGGGTCTTCCGCAAGGTTTGGGAAATGGCCTGCTACTCCGGCTTCCTTGCGGGACGTGAAGCAGCCCGGGTGATGCTGCCGCGCGGCAAAGGTGCGATCTTCTTCACCGGTGCGACCGCGAGCTTGCGCGGCGGTTCGGGGTTTGCGGCTTTCGCCAGCGCCAAGTTCGGTCTTCGCGCCGTCGCGCAGGCGATCGCGCGGGAGCTTGGACCGAAGAACATCCACGTTTCTCACCTCATCATCGATTCCAGCGTCGATACGGAGTGGGTGCGGCAACTGATCGCCAATCGCGAGGGCAAAGAGGCGATCGAGAATCTCGATCCGAACCGCCTGATGCGCCCGGCTGCTGTCGCAGAGACTTATTGGCAGCTTTATCAGCAGCCGCGCGATGCCTGGACATTCGAGACCGAAATCCGCCCGTTCGGCGAGAAGTGGTAACGGAGCCTTCCGATGGAGCTGAAGCTTTCCAGTGAAGATGCGGCGTTTCGGGATGAGGTAAGGGCCTTCATCGCGGACAACTATCCGCAGGAAATGCGCGTGCCGAATCCGGAAACGGATCTGACCAAGGAGCAGTCGATGCTCTGGCACAAGATCCTGCACAAGAAGGGATGGATCGCACCGCTGTGGCCGAAGGAATACGGCGGGCCCGGCTGGTCGATCACACAGCGCTTCATCTGGGAGCAGGAAACCACGCGCGCCGGAACGCTGCCGCCTCTGGCGTTCAGCGTCACGATGGTTGGGCCTGTTATCTATACGTACGGCAACGACGCGCAAAAGAAGAAGTTTTTGCCGCGGATTCTGTCGGGCGAGGACTGGTGGTGCCAAGGTTACTCGGAGCCTGGCTCAGGATCGGATCTTGCGTCGGTTCGCACCAAGGCAGTGCGTGAGGGCGACCATTACATCGTCAATGGTCACAAGACCTGGACCACGCTGGCCCAGCACGCAGACTGGATTTTCTGTCTGGTGCGTACGGACCCGACAGCGAAGGCGCAGTCGGGCATTTCCTTCCTGCTCATCGATATGAAGAGTCCGGGTGTAACGGTTCGGCCGATCATCACGATCGACGGGTCGCATGAAGTCAACGATGTCTTCCTGGAGAACGTCCGCGTTCCCGCCGAAAATCTGATCGGTGAGGAGAACAAGGGTTGGACTTACGCGAAATTCCTGCTCGGCAACGAGCGGACCAGCATGGCGGGCATCGGGCGCTCGACACGCTATCTGAACAAGCTGAAGAAGATCGTGAAGGCCGAGGTTGCCGAGGACGATCCTGCTTTCAATGAGTTCACCAAGGACATTGCCCGCGTCGAACTCGATGTGCTGGCGCTGGAAGCCACCGAGCTTCGCGTTGTTGCGCAGATGGCGCGGGGGATCGATCCGGGACCTGCGGCCTCGCTGTTCAAGATCCGGGGCACCGAAATCTTCCAGCGCATCACCGATCTGACGCACCGGGCCATTGGCAACTACGGTCTGGCGCTACGCGAGCATCCGGCCAGCGCAAACACCTTCATGCCGGGGCCGGTCGATGGTCACACCGCGCCAGAGAAGTATCTGAACGCGCGCAAGCTCAGCATTTACGGCGGATCGAACGAGATCCAGCGCAACATCATCGCGAAAGCGGTGCTCGGTCTTTAATCGCGTCGCACGAGGCATCCGGTGGATATTCAGTTTACGGAAGAACAGGAACTCCTGCGTAGCAGCATTCAGAAACTGCTACGCGACCAGTACGATTTCGATACGCGTCGTAAAATCGTCGCGACGGAAGAAGGGTGGAGCAAGGAGCACTGGAGCGCTTTCGCGGAGCTTGGCCTGCTGGCCGCCCCCTTTGCCGAGTCCTCTGGCGGGCTTGGCGGCGGACCGCTGGCGACGATGATCGTGATGCAGGAATTCGGCCGCCATCTCGTGGTGGAGCCCTTCTTCGAGACCGTCGTGCTGGCGGGTGGTCTGATCGAGGATGTCGGCACCGACGCACAACGTGAAGAATTTCTGCCACCGATCATGGCGGGTGAAGCTGTCTGGGCGCTGGCATGGACCGAGGGCCGGTCGCGGTATGACCTCAATAATGTAGCAACAACTGCCAAGCGCAGTGGCGACAACTACATCCTGAACGGTGCGAAAGCCGCGGTGATGGGAGCGCCATGGGCCGACAAACTGATCGTGTCGGCGCGTACGCTCGGCGGGCCGCGCGACAACGCCGGTGTCAGCCTGTTCGTCGTTGACCGTCAGTCGGCTGGACTTCATCTGCAAAGCTTCAAGACGATCGATGGGCGGCGCGCGGCGGAGATCACGCTGAAGGATGTCAGCGTGCCGGCAAACCGTCTGCTCGGGGTTGAAGGCAAGGGCGTGTCAGCGCTCGAAGCGTGCAGAGATCGCGCCATTGCTGCCCAGTGCGCCGAGGCAACCGGGGCGATGGCTGAACTGAACGCGGCCACGCTGGAATACAGCAAGACCCGTAAACAGTTCGGCGTGACGCTTGGGACCTTCCAAGTGTTGCAGCACCGGATGGTCGATATGTTCATCGCGCTCGAGGAGGCGACGTCGCTTACCCAGCACCTGAACCTGAGCGTGGCTGACCGTGATCCGCAAGGATCGAAGCTTGCGTCGGGCGCAAAGTCGAAGATCGGCGAGGCGGCCCGTTTTGTCGGCGAGCAGGCGATCCAGCTTCATGGCGGCATGGGCATGAGCGACGAACTCAATGTCGGTCACTATTTCAAGCGCATCGCATCGATCAACATCCAGTTCGGCGACCCGACTTATCATCTGTTGCGTTACGCCCGCGCCGCCTGATCTTCGATCGACCTTCTTGCATGGCAGCATTGCCAGAGCCAGGGGCACTTTTTGTTATATGATCGATATAATACAAAAGAGCTTCACCTAGAGCCTGCTGACAGTTGGCTCACATCCTGGAGATCATCGGATGGTAGATGCAGTTATCGTTTCCACCGCTCGCACCGGCATCGGCAAAGCCTATCGCGGCGCGCTTAACAACACCGAAGGTCCCACGATGGCGGGCCACGTCATGGCTGAGGCGGTGAAACGCGCCGGGATCGAGCCGGGCGAGGTCGAGGACGTGGTGATGGGCTGCGCGATGCAGCAGGGCACCATGGTCATGAACGTTGCGCGCAAGGGCGCGATCCGCGCCGGACTTCCGATCACGGTCGCCGGTACGACCATCGACCGCCAGTGCGCGTCGGGTTTGCAGGCGATTGCTGTCGCCGCGCGCTCGGTCATGCTGGACGGCGTCGAGATTGCCATCGGCGGCGGCATTGAATCGATCAGCCTCGTTCAGAACGAGCATATGAACAAGTTTCATGCTGTCGACGATGAGCTGATGGCGATGAAGCCGGACATGTACATGTCAATGCTGGAGACCGCCGAGGTGGTCGCTGCGCGTTACAACATTCCGCGCGACAAGCAGGACGAGTACGGCCTTGAATCCCAGCGCCGCACCGGCGCAGCCATTCAGGGCGGGCGCTTCAACGACGAGATCGTTCCGATCACCACCAAGATGGCTGTGGTGGACAAGGAGACCAAGCAGGTCTCGTTCAAGGATATCACCCTGACTAAGGACGAAGGCCCGCGTCCAGATTCGACCGCCGAAGGCATCGCCAGCATCAAGCCGGTATTCGAGGGCAAGACCATCAGCGCCGGCAACGCCAGCCAGTTGTCTGACGGCGCCTCGGCCAGCGTCATCATGAGTGACAAGGTCGCTGCCAGGAAGGGCCTCAAGCCGCTCGGCATCTTTCGTGGTTTTGTCGCTGCGGGCGTCGAGCCGGACGAGATGGGTGTCGGCCCTGTGGTAGCGATTCCCCGCCTGCTGAAGCGTCATGGTCTCAAGATCGATGACATCGATCTCTGGGAATTGAACGAGGCCTACGCCGTCCAGGTCATCTATTGCCGGGACAAGCTGGGAATCGATCCGGAAAAGCTCAACGTCAACGGCGGCTCGATCGCCATGGGGCACCCTTACGGGATGACCGGCGCGCGCCTGGCCGGACACGTTCTGATTGAAGGCCGTCGCCGCAAGGCCAAGTACGGCGTCGTGACCATGTGCATCGGTGGGGGCATGGGCGCGGCGGGACTTTTCGAAATCCTGCACTGAACACACTACGGCGTTGGTCTCCCTGACTTGCGTCTTAAACTGGCCCGGCGCCCGATAGGTCGCCGGGCCTCTTTTATGAGGATTGGCCCGGAAAACATTTATCCTTGGCCCGAACAAAACTCCCCTTGATGCGTTTTAGAGCGTCGATCAATATTTGGCATCGATCCCAACCGATTGGGTGCGGACGTGTTGCGACGCAAGAGCATTGCTTTATCGCTGATCTCTCTCACCATGCTTTCCAGCGGGCTTGTTCTGGGTCAAACGACGCAGGCGACAACGCCGAGCACGCAAAATACGCAAGCTGACAAGCCCACGGATGCGGCGGCACAGGCGACGGGAACGATTCCGGCGCAATCGGAGCCTGTTACCGTTGCGCCTGCCCAGCCGGCAGAGGCGACACCCGCTCCGGCACCGGTCCCGCTGTCTCTAGCCGAGCAGAAAGCCGCCGACAACAAGGCTGCTCTTGATGCGTTACTCGGCGAAGCGATGGCGCTGAAAGCAAGTTATGAAAGTTCGAGGCGAGGCAGGAGCAAGGCGCCGGTATCTCTGTCCGCATTTCGTAGCATGGAGTTGCGCCTCCAGATGGCCGCAGCCGCTGACCCCGCGAATGCGCAGGCGCTTGAGATGGCCAATGCCATGCGCATGATCCAGTACGGAATTCTTCAACCGTCGGTTCAGATCGCTGCCGTCGCCAACCGTGAACTCTATGCCCATGAAATGGGACAGCGGATGCGGGACGATGGAATGAAGGTGGAGGCGTCCGGCCGCGGCAACAGTACGGTCCGGTTTGTGTCGCCGCAGATGACGCGGCAGATGGCCATGCAACTGGTCGAGACGGCGAAGATTCCGGAGCAGGCCAGGGCTCTGCAGTTCAGGCGGGTGGTCTTCAGCAGCGGCCGCCGCTCCTGGACATATGACGTGGCGCGAGGGCGGCTCCGCTAAATCCTTCTCAATCTGCAAGCAGAAAGAGGCCGGTCGATCGGACCGGCCTCTGATCGTTTTGAAGGTGCTCAGCTTATGCTTCGAGCACGGCGACGATTTCGAGCGTGCGCGGGTTCACGACCACGATCTCGCCATTGACGAGGAAGAACTCATATCCACGCCAGTGGGGATAGATCGTGATGACTTCCGCCGGAAGCGGGTGGAAGGTTACCGTTCGCGGAACTCGCGTCCCGACGGAGATCGAGAAGTTAACGTTCGTCACAGGCTTGATGTTCTGCTTGGTGATCGAGGTGCGGATCGTCGTGCGCTGCTCGGTTGTAAGCTTTGCGCTGGCGCCAGCCTGACCGGTTGTTGCCCCGGTCTTCTGATCGCCCTTCATGCCATCCCTTTCGGCGGCATTCTTCTGATCGCCCTTCATGCCGTCCTTCTCAGCGGCGTTTTTCCGGTCGGCCTTCATGCCGTCTTTCGACCTGTCCATATTCGTTTCGGACGCAGCCTTGCCGCTCTTTGTATCGGGAGCCGTTTCCGCGCCCTTCGACTTCATGCCGTCTCGGGTGTTGTCCTGAGCACGCTGGGCATTTCCGCCTTCCCGCGGCACCTGAGCCTGACCGCCCTTCATCTCACCGGACGGTGCAGCCTTTTCAGCAGGTGCGCCGGCTGAGGGTGCAGGCTGGGATGCAGCAGGCGCGTTCGGCGCATTGCCAGGCGTCTGCGCTGAGACCAGTCCGGCGCTGCCGATCAGGGCGGCCGTCGCGACGGTCATCAAAAGCTTCGTCTTCATGGTATCCTCCTCGTTGTCTGCCCAATCCTCAACGAGAAGCCATCGGCTCTGTTCCTTATAAAAATAGTATGTTGCGTGAACAGCGGTTCATCCGGAACATCGCTCCGGGATGAGTGCGGAATTTTTTCGGATTACGAAATATCGTGTGATGGGGCGCGGTAGCCGTAGGCATGCGCTGCTGTAAACATCGCCCACATCGCGCCCAGCATCATCCAGAAATGCCGCCAGTGGTCGACATCGATGATGAAGGCCTCGCAGACCGTGCCAAAAAACGCGGAAAAAACCGCCAGATACATCCGCTGCCAAGGTACGCGCACGAAGATCAGCTTGAATCCCATAATAACGGTGATGAACACAAGCGCCGGGAAGCAAACCCCGGCGATCCAGCCGCCGGACATGAAGGCGTTCAGGAATGAGTTGTGCGTGTCTTCGGGGAAGAACTTGGTGAACTGAAGCGGGCCAATCCCCCACGGGAGTTCAAGGGCCATCTGGAAGCCGAGCGCATGCCGCCCGAAGCGTCCGAACCGCCCGCTGTCGTAAGTCTGGTTCAGGCTCGCCCGCTCCTTGAAAAGATCGCCGATGGAATCGATTGAGAGCAGCGCGACCAGGAGCAACGCGGAGCAGGCTACAGCCGCAATCGCCACGGTGACGATGCGTGTGCGCTGCGCCTGTGACGGCGTCGTCACGTACATCAGCATCAGCATGAGGGCCGAGCAGCCTATCAATTGCCCCCAAGATGCGCGGGAGAACGCAAGCAGGACTGCAAGGCTCACGATCCCGAGCGCAATCGCGCTGCGGAACGACTTCCAGAAAGTCTGGGTCACGACGCTCTGCAGCAGAAACAAGGCCGGCAGGATCAGGTAAGCGCCGAGCACGTTCGGATCCTTGAACGTCCCGCGCGCGCGGCTGTAAAGCGTAAAAAGGTCGTAACCCGCGAGATTGAAGTAGCCAACGATGCCTGCCAGGGACGCAATCAGCGCTCCGAAGATCAGACCTCTCCGAAGATACTCAAGTCGGATGGCGGTGTCTTCCGCCAGAACCATCGCAAAAAACAGACACGTGATCGCCATGTACCATGAGGTCAAAATCCAGTTCAGGATCTCGGATTTGTCCAACAGGTATATCGAGCAGATGGTGTAGCCGAGGTTCAGCAGGAAGAGCAGGATCAGCAGCGGAATGAACACCGGTCGCATGCGTAGGCCGGTCGCAAAAAAGAAGACCACCGACGCCAGCGTCATCAGTTCATAGGGGCTCGGCTCAATGAAGACGATCGCCCCGCCAGCGCCGACTGCCCACATCAACGCTCGTTGGATCGCCGCGATGCCGGGCGGCGTCGCAGTCGCGGGAAGGGCGTAGTCTGCGGCTGCGAGTGAAGCCATTGCGAACCGGAATCCTCTCGCGCGTTCTGCGCGTCAGCTCAGTGGTTCGAGCATGATGTCGTCCGAAAGCCGCGTGGCAATCCTCGGCGTCATGCTCAGTAGGCGTTCTCGCCCTTGATCAGAGCGAACGGTGTCTTGAAGAGGATGTACAGATCGAACAGGACCGACCAGTTCTCGATGTAATACAGGTCAAACTCGACGCGCTTCTGGATTTTCTCGTCGGTATCGACCTCGCCGCGCCAGCCGTTGATCTGCGCCCATCCCGTGATGCCGGGCTTGACGCGATGGCGGGCGAAGTATCCGTCGACAGCTTCGTCGAACAGGCGGCTTTGCAGCTTGCCTTGCACGGCATGGGGACGGGGGCCGACCAGCGAGAGGTTGCCCTTGAAGACGACATTGAAGAGTTGCGGCAGTTCGTCGAGGCTCGTCTTGCGGATGAAACGGCCGACGCGGGTAACCCGCTTGTCTCCCTTGGTCACAACTTTCGAGGCCAGCGGGTCGGCCTGGTCGTGAAACAGCGACCGGAACTTGAAGACGTCGATCCGCTCGTTGTTGAAGCCATAGCGCTTCTGCAGGAACAGCACGGGGCCGGGGCTGTCGAGCTTGATGGCGAGCGCAACGAGTGCCATCACCGGTGCAAGCAGGACGAGGATGATCGCGCCGACGATGCGGTCGAATGCCGACTTCAGCACCATGTCCCAATCCGTAATCGGCTGCTCGAATACATCAAGGGTTGGGACTTTGCCGAGGTACGAATAGGAGCGCGGGCGGAAGCGCAGCTTGTTGGTGTGCGCCGACAAGCGGATATCAACGGGAAGCACCCAGAGCTTTTTCAGCATGTCGAGAATGCGCGTCTCTGCAGAGATCGGCAGCGCAAACAGCACCAGATCGATCCGGGTGCGGCGGGCGAATTCAACGATGTCGTCGATCTTTCCAAGTTTCGGCTGGCCGGCACAGGTGTCGAGCGCGCGAGAGTCGTTGCGATCATCGAACACGCCGAGGATCTGAATATCGGAGTCGTCCTGCGCGTTGAGCGCGCGGATCAGGTTTTCACCGTTCTGGTCGGAGCCGACGATGATCGTCCGGCGGTCGAGGCGGCCTTCACGCGCCCAGCGGCGGACCATCGAGCGCAGAATGATCCGGTCCGCAAACAGCGCACCCAGTCCGACGAAGAAAAAGGCTGAAAGCCAGACGCGGGAGATCGTATCTCCCAGCTTGGCGAAGAACGATGCACCGATGAACAGCAGGAAGACGAAAGCCCATGACGACGCCATGCGCGTCATCTGCCGGAGTTGCCCCCGGAATATCTGCACATCGTATATTTCAGCGGCCTGAAAACTGATGACTGCGCAGGCCGCTACCCCGACGATAGCCGCGGCGTACTGAAAGGAGAAACCGCTGGTGCCCGGCAGCACATACCAGAGATACAATGCAAGCCCGACTGCGGTCAGTAGCAGGAAATCCACGATCCGCACAATGCCGCTGATCACAACTGTGGAGTAAGCCCGGCGGACTTTCTCATTGGCAACGGCAAGAGCCGCCGGAGAAAGGCGTTTGCGGCGCTCCAGCCGAGGCGCGCCTTCGGCCGCGCTCATGGTGGCTGTTCCCGCCGCGGCGGCATTCATCATCGTTCGGACGTCGATCGGTTCCACGGCTGAAATTTCCGTTATTGTACCGTCATGTGGCGACAGGCCAAGGAGAACCAAGGTTCCCGGCCTCATGCCTAGACAACAAATCGGAAGAATTGGTTATCGTCGATAAAGGTAGGTTAACGTTCGTTGAACGCGTCGCGATAGCCGCTGATGACGCCGTCGACCATCGCCTTCTGGGAGAAGTGAACGAAGATGCGTTCGCGCAGGTTCCGGGCGCGCTCACGGGTCGCGTCCATGTCGGCGAGTGCCATTTCGATCGCGTCCGCCATCGCACCGATGCTGTTTGCGACAAAAAGTCCGCTCGTGTGTGGCCCGAGGATTTCGGGGATGCCGCCGACGCTGGCTGCGACCATCGGGATACCGGCGGCAGCGGCTTCGATAACAACGTATGGCATCGAGTCGCCGCGGGAAGGGACCACCAGCAGCTTGCCCTTCGAGAAACCAAATCTCGCCCTGACATGGCCGATAAACCGTACGGCATCACCGATGTTCAGGCGGCTGACGAGTGCCTTCAGGGCTTCGGTTTCCTCGCCGTCCCCTGCAAGCGTCAGCGTCACAGGCTTGCCATCGGCCCGCAGCCGCGCCACGGCCTGGATCAGCAGATCCGCGCCTTTGATCTCCCGAAACTCGCCGACATAAACAATATCGGTCGCATCTTCGGCCACGGGCACTGGATCGAACTCGGACGCAGTGACGCCGTTGAAAACGCAGCGGACCAGCCCGCCGGGCTTGCCGACGACGCGCAGATAGGTGTCGCGTGCAAAAGCGCTTTCAAACAGGAACAAGTCGGTGCGGTTCATGAGGGCGCGTTCCATCCGCGCATAAGCGCCGCCCTTTAGCGTGCCGGGTGGGTAGTGCAGGGATCCCCCATGCGGGGTGTAGACCCTGATCGACTTCTTCGACTTGCCTTTCAGGCGAACGAACGCACCGGCCTTTGCGCCATGTCCATGCAGCACGTCGGGCTTGAGGGACCGCGCGAGGCGCAGGAAATGCAGGGCGGTCACGCTGTCGATGGGGTGCGGCTCCCGGCGGATGGCAAGGCGATAAATCCCGAGTTTGAGTTTCGGGGCGATCTCCTTGAGCGCGGCTTCTGCGCGCTCCCCGCCGGTCAGGCTGTCGGCGAGAATGCCGACCTCATGTCCACGTTCGGACTGTCCCACAGCAAGGTCGAGGATATGACGGAAAATCCCGCCGACCGGCGCGCGAACAGCGTGCAGAATTCGCAGCGGAGAGGTCGGGGTCTCGGGCATCGTCAGAACCAGCGTTCGGCGACCACGACGGTGTCCCCGGGTTTCAGAAGCGTACCAGGCGGTACGACAGCCTGAACGGTGCCAGCTTCGCCCATTCGGGTTAATTTGATGCTGCTGCGCTGCGCGCGAGGGGTGAAGCCGCCAGCAATTGCGACGGCGCTCTCCACGGTCATGTTGGGCACGTAGGGATATTGGCCGGGAGCGGTGACTTCTCCGAGGATGAAGAAGGGCCGGTATGTTTCGACCTCCGCGGCGACATAGGGCTCGCGAAGGTAGCCGTTCTTGAGCCGGGCCGTGACCGCCGCAGCCAGCCCTGTTGGCGTCAGGCCGCGCGCGCGAACTGCGCCGATCAGCGGCATGGTGATCGAGCCGCTCGCGTCGACCGTGTAGGTGTTGGTGAGACCTTCCTGGCCGTAGACAACAATGCGCAGCCGGTCGCCGGAATTAAGCCGGTAGGGCTCATCGTGAGCGCCGCCGGCGGAATCGACCTGGGTTGTCGCGACGCTCATCGCACGTATGGGCTGAACCGGACCATAGGCCATTGCGTCGAGGCTGCCGTTATCGATGATCGCCACCGGCGCAGCCGTTTTCATGCAGCCCGACATCACGAGCGCGAGAATGAAGCAGAAAAGACGCGCGCGGCTGCGCTGCATGGGAGAATCCAAATAAGTATCGAGTCTGATTAAGAACTTTCATGGTTAATAAAATGTGACCTGAGCCCGTTTGGGCCACTGCCGGGCAGGGTGAGCACGTCCCTCGATTAACCCGGCAGCAACCTTAATGGAGTGTAATCAGCTGCGTAAATGATCTGGATTCGCGACAGTGCCGTAGCGTCCGGGTGGAGAGTGTTCGATGCGTTTTTCGTTCTGGCGTGACTGGATGGACAAGGTGCCGTTCCGGGCCAAGGCTGCTGCCGCTCCGGCAACTGCAACGCCCGTACCAGTTGCGCCTGCCTCATCCCCGGAGCTTGGCGACGTCGATCTTCGGGCCATCTGGAATACGCTGGTTCGCAAGCGGATGTGGGTCATCGGGCCGACTGCGCTTGCGTTCGTGCTCTCGCTTCTCGTCGTCAATATCATCACGCCCCGGTACAAATCCGAAGCCCGTATCCTGATCGACGGGCGGGAGAACGTCTTCCTGCGTCCGACCGGTGACCGCGCCGAGGAGCGGGGCAGCCTCGATGCGGAAGCGGTGACAAGTCAGGTCCAGTTACTGTTGTCGCGCGAACTGGCCCGAGAGGTCATCAAGGCGAACAGGCTCTCGGAGCTTCCCGAGTTTGACCCGGTTCTGCGCGGCGTATCGCCGTTGCGAACGCTGCTGGCCCTGTTCGGCATCGTTCGTGATCCCTTCAAGATGACCCCGGAGGAGCGGGTTCTTGAGGCTTACTATGAACGGCTGACCGCCTATGCCGTCGACAAGTCGCGCGTGATGGTGATCGAATTTCAGTCGCAGGATCCCGAACTGGCGGCGCGCGTCACCAACTCCATTGCCGATGGCTATTTGGTGCTTCAGCAGGCCGCGCGGCAAAATCAGGCAAAATCGGCCTCGCAATGGCTACTTGTCGAGATCGAGAGCCTGCGCAAGAAGGTTGCGGACGCCGAAGCTCGGGTCGAGGAGTTCCGCTCGAAGTCAAACCTTTTTGTGGGCACTAACAATACCACGCTGTCCAACCAGCAGCTCGGCGAACTGAACACACAGCTCAACAATGCGCGGGCGCTGAAATCCGACGCGGAATCGAAGTCGCGATTGATCCGCGAGATGCTTCAGAGCGGCAAGCCGATCGAAGCATCGGAAGTTCTCAATTCCGAGCTGGTTCGCCGCCTGTCCGAACAGCGCGTGACACTTCGGGCACAGCTTGCCGAGCAATCCTCCACGCTGCTCGGTGGTCACCCACGTATCAAGGAATTGAAGGCGCAGATCCTGGATATCGATCGACAAATTCGCGAAGAGGCGAGCAAGATATCCCGTTCGCTCGAGAACGATGCCCGTATCGCAAGCGCTCGGGCTGACGGGCTCAATGGCAGCCTCGATCAATTAAAGCGCCAGGCGTCATCTACCAACGGTCAGGATGTCCAGTTGCGTGCGTTGGAGCGCGAAGCCAAGGCGCAGCGTGACCTGCTGGAATCCTATCTCGCCAAATATCGCGAAGCGACGACCCGCGAGAACATCGATACAGCCCCGGCTGACGGCAGGATCATTTCCCGGGCAATCGTATCGAACACACCGGCATTCCCGAAGAAGCTTCCCACGGTGCTGATCGCAACCCTGGCGACGCTGATGCTGAGCGGAGGTTACATCGCGACGGGTGAGTTGCTTCGTATGACTGCGCCACGCCCCGGCATTGCGGTGCGTGCTCCAATCGTCGCCCCACGCGATACGCCCCAGCAAATGCCCGCCGGTATCGTGGAAATCGAGCGGCTTGCAGCCATGCTGCGCGGCGGCTCGGCTCGGAAAATTACCGTTATCGGGGCCCATCAGGACGAAAGTGTAACGCTGGTCGCGCTCACGCTCTCCCGATTGCTGTCGCGTAATTCCAAGGTTGTTCTTGTCGATCTTGCGATGGCGTCGCCGACGCTCGCAGCTGTGTCGACCGATCCGGCGTCGCCAGGATTGACTGAATTGATGCAGGGGTCGGCTTCATTCAGCGACATCATCACCAAGGATCGCCTGTCCCCGGTCCACATCGTCGGGGCAGGGCGCGATGCCGCGCAGCGGCAGCTTCTGCAATTGCCCCGGATCAATCTCGCAATCGATGCGCTGTCGCGTGCCTATGATTATGTGGTGCTCGATGCCGGCACTGCTTCGGATCTGCCCGCGAACGTCATCGCTGCGCAGGCGCATGCGGTTATCATTCCCGACCCGGCGATCACCACGAGCGCGCGCGAGATGATGAAGAGCCAACTGCTTGAATCAGGGTTTGCCGGGGTGACCATTCTCGCCGCGCCGCTGAAGGTCATCGACCTCGTTGTGCCCGGTGAACGGGTTGCGGCAGCCTGAGCCGCTCGCGGAGATTTCCGACTAGCGGGAGATCGCGTTGCGCAGCAATCGCGCCATGTGCATCAGTGCCGGGTTGTGTTTGACCAGCCGCTTGGCGTGAGTCAGTGACGACATGCCCAGCGCCGCGAACTTGCCCCGCGCGGTCAGGGGAATGAACGCATCAACAAGCGGCTCGTCTTCCTTGCAGAAGGTCAGCTTGTACTCGTCCGATCCCACGCCGAAATCCACCGACCGATAGCCGCGATCGCCGAAGTGATCGATCATGTAGCGCAGCAGGATCAGGCCAGGGCTGTAACGCGCGTTGTCCGAAATCGTGTAGGTGTTGAACATGGTGGAAAACCGCTCGCCATCGGCGACACAGGAGAACACCGAAATCAGCTCGCTGTCGCATTCGAGTGCGTGAAGCTCAATGGCGCGGTCGCCGTTTGGCAGTTTTGCCAGACAGGCGCTGCGAACAAAGGCTTTGGTCGCTTCATCGGAGAAGATATCAGGCAATTTCGAAAGCGCCATGCGCTGCGGCTTGATGATGAAGAATGCATCGAGCAGCCGGTTGATATCGGCGTCTGTCGCCGCAACGAAATAACGATAGCCCGGAAGACTCTGGAGCTTGCGCTCCTTGTTGCGCAAGCGCCGCCGCGTCGACGTACTGACGCGATCCTCCGGTTTGCAGCCGGGCGTCATTGTCATCATGGGGCAGGGGTTGGTCGAAGGCTGTCCGGCAAGCTGCGCCAGCGGATTGACGATGTTTTGCCAGCGCTGCGGTTGTTGCGCGAAAGCCAGGACGTCGATGTCATCCGTTTGGCCGCGGATCGCGGAGACCAGCGCGTCCACTTCTGCGCGGGTCATGGTCTCGATGAAATCGCGGCGCCATAGCGCCATATTGAATGTTGGGTGCTTGCCGCCCATGAAGCGCGCGATCTTCGCGCCGTTCTCTCGGCTAACCACGAGCGGTAGCAACAGCAGCGGCCGATTGTCCGCACCGCTGGCGATAACGATAAGGGGCGTTGCGCCCTCATGCTTTCCGATGGTTTGCTGCCATGCGTCGAGCAGCTCGAAGCGCTGATAGGGGGTAGAAAGATACTCGGGACCTTCGAATGCCCGCCAGCGTGCCTCGGACTCCGGCATACTGCGAACAATATCGACGCGCGCGATCCGGTTTGAAGCCGGATGCGTCTGCGAATTTGTGTCGGAGCCGAGAAGTGCTGCAGCCATGGCCATCTGAGGACCTGAATTCCTTGGCATTTTGAGATTGCGGCTTGGCCGACCTTATTCAAAGAAATGTCAACAAAGAGTAATGAGAATACAGGCGCGGCTGGCGATGGCGCGCGCAAGAGGGGGGCCCAGGTGCGGTTTCGGAGGAACATGCTGGCGGATGTGGGGCTTGAACTCGGCTATTTCTCCGGCTTGGCGCGTATCCTCGAGAGGCGAACCGGCGGCTCCGGGGCCATCCTCAAATTCGAGCATGTCCGGCCCCGGCGCGGCGATCCGTTCCAGCCGCTGCGACCGTATGAGATCACGCCCGAATTTCTCGACAAGGCGATTGCTGCCCTGAAGCGGTGGGGCTTTGATTTTCTGTCCATCGGCGAGGTCGCCGAGCGTGCGCAACAGCCAGCCCTTGCGCAGCGCTTTGTCTGCCTGACCTTCGATGGCGCGCATCGCGACTTCATGACTTACGCCTATCCGGTGTTGTCGCGTCATCGGGTGCCGTTTACCCTCTATGTTCCGACGGGCTTTGTCGACGGTATCGGCAAAGCGTGGTGGCTCGCGCTTGAGCAGGTCATTGCGCGCAACGCCCGGATCGGCCTTGTGATGAACCGTGCCGAAAGGCATTTCTTCGCCGCCCGGCTTTCGGAGAAGGATCAGCTTTACGATGCGTTGCACGGGTGGATGATGACGCTTTCACCGGACGATGTTGCGATAGCGATCGGCGATCTGTGCGGTCGTTACGGCGTTGATATTAACGCTATCTCGCGTGACATTGCTATGAACTGGCAAGACCTCGCCAAACTGGCGCGCGATCCGCAGGCGACGATTGGAAGTTCGACGGTCAATTATCCGAACCTCGCGCGCACAAAGGGCACGAGCGCCTTGAGGGAAATGTCCATGGGCCGAACGGTGCTGGAAACTGCGCTGGGCGGCCCATGCCGTCATTTTGCGTATCCGTTCGGTGGACAGGGATGTTTCGGGCCCCGGGAGATGATGCTGGCGCGCGAAGCGGGATTTATCAGCGCGGTGTCCACCGGGCCCGGCGTTGTCAGATCCGACGGTCAATCGGAGCTGATGGCGTTGCCGCGGATTGCGTGGGATGGGCGACGGAATTCGCTGCGCGCGCTCCGCGTAGTTCTGTCGGGGATCACCCTACGGAAGGCGAAGGTGCGCGTGCAGGAACCTGCGGTGAACTACGGCTGAGGATCCGGCCGCGACATCCATGCGATAAGTGGCATGGCGGGCAGCACCCAGCCGAGACCGGCCACCACGTAGAAGATCGCCTGAGCAAGCTTCGATGCCGCAAGCCAAGGGGTTTGGGCGATCGCCATGCCGGCCAGCGACCACACAACCACGAGCCCCAAAAGGCCGAAAGTTCCGATCAGTTTTCGCGTGCGAATCGTCATGACATAATTGTGCTGGTGGCTGCAAACACGCGTCTTGCGTGGAAAAGTGCTGCGACTATAAGGACGGCGCGAATTCATTCAAGGCTGCATTTCGGATCATGACCGCTCCCATCCCAATCGTTCGACAGGCAGGGACCGCTGGTATGCGCGGCGTCCGCGCGTGGCTCATTGTTGTGGCCGCCCTTGTTGTCTGCACGCTGATGGTCGGCGGCGCGACGCGGTTGACAGAATCCGGTCTCTCCATTGTCGAGTGGAAGCCGGTCACCGGTACCATTCCGCCGCTGACGGACGCCGAATGGAGCCGGCAGTTCGAAGCCTACAAGACCATTCCGCAGTATCGCGAAATGAATCGCGGTATGAGCCTGTCCGAATTCAAGACCATCTTTTGGTGGGAATGGGGACATCGTCTGCTGGGACGGCTGATCGGGGCGGTATTTCTGCTGCCGTTCCTCTGGTTCCTGTGGCGCGGTTTTCTGTCACCCGGGCTTCAGCGCAGACTGTGGATCATCTTTGTGCTTGGCGGCCTGCAGGGCGCGGTCGGATGGTGGATGGTGAGTTCGGGCCTCACTGAACGGGTCTCCGTTTCGCAGTACAGGCTCGCCACTCACTTCATGCTGGCGCTTTTCATTTTCTCGGCAGTCGTCTGGCTGCTGCAGCGTCATATTCAAGGCGGCGTACCATCGGTTGCCCCGCTGCGCGTGAAGGTCGTGGGCAGAATTCTGCTGGTGCTGGTGTTTCTCCAACTCTATTTCGGTGCGCTGGTCGCGGGCCTTCGGGCCGGCCGGGTGTTCAACACCTGGCCGCTGATCGATGGCGCATTCATTCCGTCATCCGCGCGGCTGTTTTTCGAACAGCCATGGTGGCGAAATTTCTTCGACAACACGCTGACCGTTCAGTTTAGCCATCGCATGATCGCTTATACACTTGTGGTCGTGGCCGCCGTTCATGCGATCGACGCGGTCCGCTCCCGGACAAGTCCCGCTATCGTGTCCGGCGCACTCTGGATCGTGGCGGCGATGCTTGTTCAGGTGGCCATCGGCATCCTGACACTGCTTAATCAGGTGCCGATCGATCTCGGTTTGGCTCATCAGGCTGTCGCGATCGTCATTCTCACGATGACGCTGTTTCACGTCGAGCGCCTGGGCCGGGCGCTGCCGGACCGAACGCCCGCCAAACTGCGTCTCGTGGTCGGCGAGGGTGGGTGAAATCGAACTATTCTAAAGTGGCGAAAATTCCGGAAGGCGCTGAGTCTCAGGGATTTCTTCAATTCCGGACCTGGGTCACGATTTGGTGCGGCCCAGACCCGCTTTAACTTCGATCTGCACCGCGATAGAACGAAATCCTCAAAACGCGGATTTTGTTACAAGGCCCTCCATGTCCAACGCATTCGTCCAGGCAGCCGTCGTTCTGTTGCGTGAGGGCCTCGAGGCCATGCTCGTGATCGCAGCACTCGCGGGTTATCTTCGCAAGGTCGGCGGCGGCCACCGCGTCACGGCGCTCTATGGCGGCGCGCTGATGGCGGTGGGGTGCAGCATCATCTCGGCATGGCTGTTCGCAGTTCTCAATTCCGGTCAGCATAACGATATTTTCGAAGCGGTCGTGATCCTCTTTGCTGCCGCGCTGATGCTCTACGTCAGCGGCTGGCTGATGGTGAAGCAGGACCCGCGCGGCTGGCAGGATTATCTTGCCCACAAAGCGGATAGTGCGCTTGCGCAAGAGACGGCTTGGGCAGTTGGCGCGCTTGCGTTTTTCGCGGTGTTCCGTGAAGGCGCCGAAACCGTGCTTTTCATCAATGCGCTCGCCGTCACTGAGGGCGGCTGGAGCCTGGGGCTGTTCGCCGGTCTCGCCGCCGCGACGGCCGGTCTCATTGTTTTGTTCTACTTCATCAATCTGATTGCGCGGAAAATCCCGCTGCGCCCGCTGTTCATCATTACGTCGGCATTCCTGTTCGCGATGGGCATCAAGTTTATCGGCGAAGCGATTCAGGAATTCCAGGAGCAGACCCTGCTGCCTGTCACCGAATTGAAGAGCTTTGGCTGGCTCCAGTCACTCGGGCTGAATGCAACGCTTGAAGCGGTTTCGGCGCAGCTTCTTGTCATTCTCTTTGCACTGGCAACATTCTCGATTGTTCAGCGCAACGCCCGGCTGGCTCGCGAAGATAAAGCCAGGACAATTGAAGCTGCGAAGACCTGATTTTTTTAACGATTTTGCTCTCTGCGATTGAAAAACGCGACGCCATGCCCGGCGCCGCGTTTTTGTTTTCCGATTGTCAGTGAAAGGATCAGGCCTTCAGCGCCTGATCGAGATCGGCAATCAGGTCTTCCTTGTCCTCGAGGCCGACCGACAGCCGCACCACATCGACGCCTGCACCGGCCTGCGCCTTTTGTGCATCGCTGAGCTGGCTGTGCGTGGTCGAGGCCGGGTGGATAATCAGGGACCGTGTGTCGCCGACGTTGGCCAGATGCGAGAACAACTTGACGTTCGACACGAGGTTGATGCCCGCGTCATATCCGCCCTTCAGGCCGAAGGTGAACACCGCGCCCGCACCCTTCGGCGAATATTTCCGCGCGAGGTTATGATAGCGGTCGCCGGGAAGGCCTGCGTAGCTCACCCAGGCGACGGCAGGATGTGCGGATAGCCATTCGGCGACAGCCTTCGCATTGTCGGAATGCCGCTGGACGCGCAGGCCGAGCGTTTCGATTCCGGTCAGGAGCAGGAAAGCGTTGAACGGCGACAGGGCCGGGCCCAGATCGCGCAGGCCGATCACGCGTGCGGCAATCGCAAACGCGAAGTTGCCGAAGGTCTCCTGTAGCTTGATGCCGTGATACTCCGGGCGGGGCTCGCTCAGCACAGGATAACGGCCATCGCGCGACCAGTCGAACGTGCCTGCGTCGACGATGATGCCGCCGATGGAGTTGCCGTGGCCGCCAAGAAATTTTGTCGCCGAATGCAGGACGATGTCTGCGCCGTGATCGATCGGCTTGATCAGGTAGGGCGACGCCAGCGTGTTGTCGACAATGAGCGGTACGCCGGCCTTGCGCGCGATGGCGGCGATGGCCTCGATGTCCGTCACTGTGCCGCCGGGATTGGCAATCGACTCGATGAAGATCGCCTTGGTTTTTGGTGAAAGCGCTTTCTCGAAGGTCGAGACATCGTCGGTGTCAGCCCAGACAACGTTCCAGCCAAAGTTCTTGAACGAGTGATTGAACTGATTGATCGAGCCGCCGTAGAGGCGCCGCGCGGCGATGAATTCATCGCCGGGCTGCAGCAACGCGTGAAACGTCACCAATTGCGCCGCATGACCCGATGCGACTGCCAGCGCAGCCGTGCCGCCTTCGAGCGCAGCGACGCGCTCCTCGAGCACTGCGTTGGTCGGATTGCCGATGCGGGTATAGATGTTGCCGAACGCCTGCAACCCGAACAGCGAGGCGGCGTGATCCGCGTCGTTGAACACGAACGATGTGGTCTGGTAGATCGGCGTCGCGCGGGCGCCCGTGGTGGGGTCCGGCTGCGCGCCAGCGTGAATGGAGAGCGTGGAGAAGCCCGGCAATCTTTCCGTCATAGGGTGTCCTTCTGAGCGCCGCGAATGGGCCTGGAGAAGATTATGCTGCGGGCGGATGCGCGCGGCGTCAAGCCGTTCGCGACAATCGGCCTTAACTGGCAATGAACCTGACGGTTTTCGCAGCCCCGCTGAAACGATCGTTCTGCGGTGCGCCGGATTCAGGGCAGGTCGTTCTTGTCCTTGGCGGCGCGGTCAGCCGCCGCGGTTGCACCGCCGGTTACGCTGCTGCGATTTAATGACAGTCGCATGTTGCTGGTTGGAATCGGCGCGCGCTTGGAACTGATGGTGCGCGAGTTGACGCCCACCCACTGAATTTCCGACGTCAGCCGCGCGTATTCGATTTTCGGGCAGCGGTTCATCACTACCTTTACGCCGGCGGCTTCCGCCTTGGCTGCTGCGGCATCGTTACGAACGCCGAGTTGCATCCAGATCACTTTTGGCGGCACCGGCAGCGCCAGCGCATCGTCGACGACCGCCGCGGCGGCCTCCGAATTGCGGAAGATATCGACCATGTCGACAGGACGGCCGATGTCCTTCAGCGATCCCACGAAGGGCTTTCCCACGAGACTCTTGCCAACCTGACCCGGATTGATCGGGATCATGTCGTAGCCGCGCTCGACGAGATATTTGAACGCGAAATAGCTGGGGCGCACATTGACCGGCGATGCGCCGACCATGGCGATGGATTTCGTATTCGTGAGAATGGCTCGGATGTAGTTGTCGTCGTAGGCGTCGTGGTTCACTTTAACTTCCATCTGTTTTCGTCATTGCGAGGAGCGGAGCGACGGAGCAATCCATCTCTCGATCGCAAAGGTGGGTTGCTTTGCGGAGTTTATCATCGGGCCGGCGAAGCCGGACCCGTTGGCTCGCAATGACGAGCAATATGGATCAGCGGTCTTCCCACTTAGGATCGCGCTTTTCGATGAAGGCGCCGATGCCTTCCTGCGCGTCGCGCGCCATCATGTTCTCGGCCATCACCTGGGCCGCATAGGTGTAGGCGTCCGCGAGGCTCATTTCGGCTTGCCGGTAGAACGCTTCCTTGCCCACCTTCAGCGTGTACGCCGACTTCAGCGCGATCTTCTTCGCGAGGTCGATCGCGGCATCGCGCTCCGTTCCCGCCGGAACTACGCTGTTCACCAGCCCAAGCTCATACGCACGCTGTGCGGAGACGTGCTCTCCTGTCAGCAGCATATGCATGGCGTGTTTGCGCGGCACGTTACGTGATAGCGCAACCATCGGCGTCGAGCAGAAGAGCCCGATGTCGATGCCCGGCGTGCCGAACGTTGCCTGTTCGGATGCGACCGCCAGATCGCAGGTCGCGACCAGTTGGCAGCCCGCTGCGGTTGCAACACCCTGTACGGCCGCGACCACAGGCTTGGGCAGGCGAACGATAGCCTGCATCATTTCGCTGCAGGATTTCATCATGTGCGAAAAATAGGCTCTGCCTTTGTCGGCGTCGCTGCGGCGAGCGGTGAGTTCCTTGAGGTCGTGGCCCGACGAATAGGCTGGTCCTTGCGCAGCAATGACGACCGCGCGGACACTTTTTTCCTCGCGAATGGAAACGATGGCTTCGTGAAGCGCGGCGATCATCGCTTCCGACAACGCGTTGCGCGTTTTGGGCGAATCCAGCGTGAGCACTGCGATGCTGCCGACGTTCTCGCGCAGGAGCGGCGAGGAGGCCTGCAATGGAGCACGTGATGTTTGCGCGGTCATAGTCTTTAGGCTCAGATTCCAGGTTCGCTTTTGGGGTCCGTCAGGCTCGCTATCGTGCTCACCCTAAGATACAAAACCGTCACATACGAGAGCAGGGCAGGACATACGTTCCATGAGCAAGGCGAAAATGACGGTGGCAGAACTCGAAGCGTTTCTCCACAGGGAGTTTCCGCAGGCCTTTGCCAGCGGTGAAATCCTGATCGAGAGCGCCGACGGTGCGACGTGCCTGCTGCGGCAGCCGTACAGCGAGCGGATGCTGCGCCCCGGTGGGACGGTCTCCGGCCCGACGCTGATGGCCCTGGCGGACTTTGCCATGTACGTGGTGCTGCTCTCCGCCATCGGCCCTGTCGGATTGGCCGTGACGACCAGCCTCAACATCAATTTTCTGCGCAAGGGCCAGCCCGGCCAGGATGTGCTGGCTGCCGCCAAGCTGATGAAACTCGGCAAGCGCCTCGCTGTCGGAGAAGTCAGCCTGTTATCAGGCACTTCGCCCGATCCGATCGCCCACGTCACCTCAACATATTCCATTCCGAATGTTTAGTGATTTTAAGGGTAATATAGCACCATATTTATAATGCGCTGTTTTTACTGAGTTATTTCTGCTCAAATAGCATTGACGGTTGAGGGCGGGTTATCTAGAACCTCGCCCAGTCCGGCGAACGCGCCGGACGTGCCATTTCACGGACAACTCACATGAAGACGTTTTCGGCAAAGCCAGCCGAGGTCAACAAGAAGTGGGTGCTGATCGACGCCAAGGGCCTGGTCGTTGGTCGCCTCGCGACTTTGGTTGCCATGCGCCTGCGCGGCAAGCACCTCCCGACTTATACTCCCCACGTCGATTGCGGTGACAACGTCATCATCATCAACGCGGCTCATGTCGTCCTTACCGGACGCAAGCGTGACAACAAGGTCTACTACAACCACACCGGTTTCATCGGCGGCATCAAGGAGCGCACCGCGAAGTCGATCCTCGAGGGTCGTTTTCCTGAGCGCGTCGTCGAGAAGGCCGTTGAGCGCATGATCCCGCGCGGTCCGCTGGGCCGTGTGCAACTCGGCAACCTCCGTGTTTACCCGGGCGCCGAACATCCCCACGAGGCGCAGCAGCCTGAAGTCGTGGATATCGCATCGTTGAACCGCAAGAATACGAGGGCCGCATAATGTCCGATACCATGCAGTCTCTCGATCAGCTCTCGGCGCTGAAGACGGCGGCGCCAGACGCTCCGAAGTACGAAAAGAAGGTTGACAAGCTGGGCCGCGCCTATGCGACCGGCAAGCGCAAGGACGCGGTTGCCCGCGTCTGGATCAAGCCGGGCTCCGGCAAGATCGTCGTGAACACCCGCGAGGTCGAGGTTTACTTCGCTCGCCCGGTGCTGCGCATGATGATCCAGCAGCCGATCGTCGCTGCCGCCCGTCAGGGCCAGTACGATGTGGTCTGCACCGTCGCTGGCGGCGGTCTGTCCGGCCAGGCTGGCGCGGTGCGTCACGGCATCTCGAAGGCTCTGACCAACTTTGAGCCGGATCTGCGCAGCGTCCTCAAGAAGGGCGGCTTCCTGACCCGCGACTCGCGTGTCGTTGAACGTAAGAAGTACGGCAAGGCGAAGGCCCGCCGGTCCTTCCAGTTCTCGAAGCGCTAATCGTTTCGTTCAAATTTTCCGCAATCCGCGGGATCTGCAAGATTCAAAGGCGCCCTCGGGCGCCTTTTTCTGTTCCAGATACAGCCGAATTGCAGAGATTTTTCCTGAAAATTTTGTGACCGCCGCAAACGGAGTGCCAAGACACCGTTGCTAGCTTCAACGAAGGCTGAGGGGGCTATTCCAGCTCCTCTATTTAAAAGCGCTGCATAGAACATGCCGGCTGGCACACATTTGTCTCTCGACATCTCAACGCTGTATCTCGTCGCGACGCTGGCAGCCGCACTGCTCGGCGCGATGCTGCTGTTCTTCTGGCGTCAGGAAAAGATCGCGGCGCTAGGCTGGTGGGGCGCTGCTTATGTTCTCGGCGCGGCATCGGTCGCGCTGTGGACGGTGGGCGGCCCCGAGCTTGGCTGGGAACTGTCGCTTGCTGTTAACGCCGTCGGCTTCATCGCCTGCGGATTGATGTGGGATGCGGCGCGCGCGTTCCACGGGCGCCCCGCGAACTGGATCGGAGTGATCGCCGGCCCCGTACTCTGGATCGCCGCGGTCGTTGCGCTTGATCCGATCGATCCCGAACTGCGGATGATCATCGGCGCGGCCATTGTCGCCGCCTATGCAGCGCTGACCGCCGGTGAGCTCTGGCGCGAACGCCGCAAGAGCCTGCGTGCGCGCTGGCCGGCGATCTTCGTGCCGCTGTTGCATGGCGTCGTCCTGATGCTGCCGATTCTGCTCGGCGACCTGTACAGGTCTGCCGATGCAACGATCATGGCGCAGGTTTGGGTCGCGGCGTTTGCCGCCGAGCTTGTGATCTATGCCGTGGGCACAGTGTTCATCATCGTCATGCTGGTGTCGGAGCGGACGGTCAGCGCGCACAAGACGGCTGCGTCCATCGATCCGCTGACGGGCCTGCTGAATCGCCGCGGCTTCAGTGAGGCGACATCGCGCATGATCGAGCGCGAGGCCAAGGCCGGACGCCCGGTGACCGTGATGATCTTCGACATCGACCATTTCAAATCGGTCAACGATCGCTTCGGCCACGCCACCGGCGATGACGTGCTGCAGGTATTTGCCAATGTCGTCGTTGCCTCGCTGCGTATTACCGATCTCGTCGGCCGCGTTGGCGGTGAAGAATTCGCAGCTCTCCTGCCATGTTCTATGGATGAGGCGCTGGTTGCCGCCGAACGCGTCCGCGAAGCCTTCGAGACGTGCGGTGTCGCCATCGACGATGTTCCGCTGGAAACCACGGTCAGCATCGGTGTCGCGGGCGGGCCGGCCAATACCGAACTCGAAGTGCTGATGGCGTCGGCCGATACCGCGCTCTATCAGGCCAAGCGGGGTGGACGTAACCGTGTGGAAGCGGCGACCGAGCAGCCGCTATCGCTCGAAGACGCGCGCCGCAATATGATCAGAGGCGCAGCCGCTCCGCGCGATAAGGTCGTCGCCAGCCACACCGAAGCACTCGCCTGAGATTGCTAACCGTCTGTTTACCATGCGCGCCCTACGATGCGGCATGACCATCGTACGCAGCCACGATTCACAGTCCGACATCACCGCCCTTGAAGCGACCGTTGCCTCCGCACGGGCCGGCTTTGCGTGCATGTTTTCGACATCCGACGAGTATGAGAACGCCCTGATTGCCGCGCGCCGGGCCGAGGGGCGCTATCGATCGGTGTTCGACTGGCAGCCGGTGGTCCTGGGAGGCTGCGCGCTGGCGCTGCTGGGAGCGCTCGTGACCTTCATGTGAGGCTGTTAGCGCAGCAGTATGGTTTCAACAGGGCGCTCGCGGCGCCCTTTGTCTTTTCCGGTCCGCGTTTTTGCGCTAGAGCCGCCCCTGATAACCAGAAAGGGCGGACAACCATGATCACCGAAATCGCACAGATCGAAATCAAGCCGGGCAGCGAGAAGGATTTCGAGGCGGCCGTCGCCATGGCCCAGACCATTTTCAAACGCTGCAAAGGCTGGAAGAGCTTCGAACTGCACCGGTCGATCGAAAAGCCGTCGCGCTACCGCCTGCACATCAAGTGGGAAACCCTCGAAAACCACACGGTGGATTTTCGCGAATCCGACAATTTCACCGAGTGGCGCGCGCTGGTCGGTCCGCATTTCGCGTCGCCGCCGGAAGTTGAGCACACCAACACGGTGGCGAGCTTCTGACACTATTCGCCGTCATTGCGAGGAGGTATTGCGACGAAGCAATCCAGTCTTTGCTGTCAAAAGCTGGATTGCTTGGCTTCGCTCGCAATGACGAACGTTTACGTCACGCTATCTTGAACTCCGGTTCGCGCTGCTCGTCCTCTTCGCGCAGATAGGTGATGATCACCTTCACGATCGCCATCAGCGGCAGCGCCAGCGCCAGTCCCCACAGCCCGAACACGACGCCGAGCAGGATCTGGAACGCGAACAGCGTCGCGGGCGGGATGTCGAGCGCCTGACGCTGGATGATCGGCGTCAGGATGTAGCTTTCCAGCGCGTGCACGCCGAGAAACAGCACGAAGGCACTGAAGGCCGCAACCCAGCCTGAGGCGAGGCTTGCCAGCACGATGATGAGGCCGCCGATCAGGGCGCCGACGGTCGGGATGAACGCCAGCAAGCCGGCCTGAATGCCGAGGATGAAGGCGCTGTCGATCCCGATGATCGTGAGGCCGATCCATGTCACCAGGAACACGGCGGCCATGGTGATCATCTGCGCGATCAGCCAGCGCTCCAGCGTGTCGCTGATCCGGTCAACCACGGCCGTGACACTTGCCCGGTGTTTCCTGGGAGACAGCGCCAGTACGCCTTTGCGATAGACGCCCGGCTGCGCCGCGAATGACAGGCCGAGAAACAGCACGATGAAGAAGTTGCCGACGGCGCTGACCGTGCCGAGCAGCAGCTTCAGGGTCTGGCTGACGATGGCACCGCCGCCGGAGGCGAGGGCGCCTGCGCTCGGCAGGCCTTTCGGCAGGCCGGGCGAGGGCGCCGGAACTGTTGCCGCCGGCGTGTCGGTGGCGCCCGCCGGTGTCGCTGTCACCGAACCCAATTCGAGATAGCTGGTATCGACGCCATGCTGTTCAAGGAACGTCTTCACGGTCACAAGTTGCGACTTGAGGGTGTTGCTCAGAACGGCAGCCTGCCGGGCGATGGTCGAGCCGCCGAGGAACACGACGCCGGACAGAAACCCCGCCAGCACCACGCAGACCAGCGCGAGGCGCAGCGCGTGCGGCCCGCCCATGACCTTCCGCAGCAGATTCGTCATGGCGGTGAGGGCGACGCCGAGCAGGATGCCCGCGAACACCAGAAACAGCGTGGCCGCATAGTACCAGGCGAACACCAGGAAGGCCGTGAAGGCGACGACACCGATGCCCCCCACTGCGATCGACCACGCAAGGTCACTGCGGGTCTGCACTCGGGTCTCGATGGGGGCTGACACGTGCGATCCTCTTCCGTTATTGCGGTCGCAGTCTTTCCCGAAAGGCCGCGCCGGATCAAGAGAAGATGGCGTGACAGCGGCGTGGCCAGCGCCTAATCCAGAGGCTTGCGCGCAGAATCAAAGGTCACGCCGCATGAACTGGAAGAGATGGATTGGCCTGGCGGTGCTGCTGGCAGCGCTGGTGATCGGCGAGCGAATCTACCTTTACCGGCCTGACCACAAATACCGGCTTACCCTGGAAGTCGATACGCCCGGCGGTGCCCGCTCGGCGTCCGGCGTGATCTCGGTGACCCCCAATCGCGCCTATGGCGGCTCCGGCAGCGGACCGGCCGGCCCCCGCATCAAGGGCGATGCCGTGTTTGCCGATCTCGGGAGCGGGCGAAATCTCACGGCGCTCCTGCTGCACGGAACGAACTCGGCCGAGACGGATGGCCTGAGCTACCTGCCGCTGCGAGCGTTTGCCGCGGCCGGACGGCGGATCGATTTCCGCGACGTCAAAAAGCAAACCGGGAGCGTCGCTGTTACGGGCGAGTTGATCCCGACGTTGGTGACATTCGCTGATGTGTCGAACCCCGCATCCGCACGCGTGGTCGATCCCGCGAATCTGTCGGCTGCCCTTGGCGACGGGTTTGGGTTGCGGCGGGTATCAATTGATATTGTGCCGGCGGGAGTATGGCCGCTGGATTTTGGCGGCGCGCTGGGCGAGCCGGTGACGCGGGATATTCAGTCACGGCTGCCGTGGTCAAACGATCCGGCAAAGGCGGCCGCGGCGCTGAGTGCGGCGGGGATCGTCGCCGTGCCGCCGCCGGATGCGGGCTTCAGTCCGGTGCAAGCGTTCCGGCGTGAGTAACGCGGCGTCTCGCTTTGTTCCGATTCAATTTTCAAACAGCAGGCGCGCGTGGGGCTTGCCCCATTCGCGCCAACGAAGACGAGCGTCATCGCTCTCGCGCTTCAATCGCGCGAGGTGAGCTTTTCGTTGTGCCCCTCAGCGCGCGCGAGGCCTGTCTCGTTCGCGCCCTCAAAACGAGGGGCATGGAGCGCCGCGAGGCGCACCTTGTGTTCGTTTCGCTTCCGGCATCGCGTGCGAAGCGATGGATGTCCGGAAGCGCATCGCCTTGCGGCGCTCCATTGCGGCGATTTTGGGCGAGGGGACCGTACTTCCGGGTGCGGACGGGGGGAAGGTACTCGACCCCTGATCCGGACGGCTTTCGCCGCCTTCGTCCGCTCCGCGTCCAGCCGGCGAACGGCAGAGCCACGTAGTTGGCCCGGACGGTGACCCCAGCCTCCCGGACGCAACGGGTGCGAACCGTGCGCGCAGGCGCCGCATCCTGCTCCGCTTCAAAGCGCCCTCGAGAAGCGCCCCTCACGAACAGGACGCAGCGAATTTAAGCGCGGTGCGGAGCGCGGGGATACGTATCCCCATCACGAAATGTTTCGGGAGTCGGAATTTCCCCACTCGTCATTCCGGGGCGCGCGGCTTCGCGCGAACCCGGAATCCATGTTCACTCACCGGATTCCCGCAGGATGGATTCCGGGCCTGCGCCAAGCGGCGCATCCCGGAATGACGAGCAACAATCGAGTTATGCAGTCTGGTTGCTTCGCTTCGCCCGCAGTGACGGACGATTTCGGATGTTGATGTCTCGCGCAATCCGCGCTGCGCTTACTGCCAGCTTTCCTTGCCGGTTCTTTTCCCATCTGTCCTGGTGGCATCAGCCTTGGAACGGTCGCCTCTGGCGCGATCGGTTTTGCCGTTGTCGGCCCTGACCCGATCGCCCGCAGTGGCCTCGGCCGTCTCAAGCCCGGAGTCGGGACGGTTGCGTCTACCAGCCGCGCGCACCATGGCTTCGATCCGGCCGAGATCGCGGATGTGGAGATCGCGCTGGGCGAAAGGCATTTCAATGCCTTCCTTGCGAAACCGCCTGAGGATTTCGAGCCGTATCTCGTCAGCGACACCGCCGTCAGCGCCGATATTGGCGACATGAAAGAACACCGTAAATTCCAGCGCATCGGCGCCGAAGTTGCCGAGGTTCGCAAATGGCGCGGGCGATTTCATTGTTCGCGGATGGTTGCCGGCGATATCGAGCAGGACCGCGATGACGTGATCCGGATCGGCATTGTAGGATGTTCCGACTTTCACCGACAGGCGCGCCGTATAACTGCCGTGCATCCAGTTGACGACCTGACCGCTGATCAAGTCGGCGTTGGGAACGATGACAGAGACATTGTCATAGGTCGCGATCTCGGTCGCACGCACATTGATGCGCTTGACGACGCCCATGCGGGCGCCGACCTCGATGCGATCGCCAACCTTGATCGGCCGCTCCACCAGCAGGATCAGGCCCGATACAAAGTTATTGATAATCGATTGCAGACCGAAGCCGATACCGACCGACAGTGCGCCGGCCACAATGGCGATGTTCTGTAGATTGAGGCCGACATACGACAGCGCGATGAAGACCGCCAGAATGATGCCGATGTAGCCGACCCCGGTCCGGATGGAGCTGCGAACGCCGAAGTCGAGATTGGTCTCGGGCAGAAAACGGGATTCGAGCCAGCCCTGGATCGCCCGGGTTGCCGCCACGCCGATGATCAGTACCAGGATCGCACCGAGAATTGCGGAGGGTGAGATCGTGAACTTGCCGATCGAGAATCCGAAGAACGCCGCCGACAGCGATCCGAACACATCGTCGAGATTGATCCCCCACGTGGCGAGGACCACGAACACGGCGAATGCAATCAAGGCCAACTGGACGAAGCCATTCAGCAACGCGGCAATCTGGCGGACCGCAGGGCCACTTAGTCCCGCCGTCTGCCGCAGAAACCGGCCCACGGCTCCATAATAGGAAAACGTCGCAGCGATCAACGCATCGGCAAACCGGCTGAGCAGAACAGCCGCCATCAGGACGACGACGACAAGTGTCATCTCTGCCGCGACGAACCCGCCAAACGAGACGAAGCCAACCAGCGGCCCAAGCACCGCGGTGGCCGCGAGCAACCAGCCGAGCGGAATCAGGAGACGCCATGCCGAGCCTGTGACGGTCGTTGCTGCGTACTCTTCTTCGTTGTCGCCATCGTCTCCAGTGTTGGCAGCGATGCGCAAGGCCGCCATGAACAGGAAAGCTTTCGTCAGGGCGACCACGCCGTCGCTGGCTGCCGATAGCTCGGCGGGGGCGCCGATCGCGCGATTCAGGCCCTGAAGCAGAACGCCAAAGCAGGCCGCGACGCCAAGCAGAGTCGCCACCGGGACCAGCTTGCCGGCGACCTCGTCGTCGAGATCGATCAACCGCCAGGCAGGCCGATCCGGCGCCAGCGTCGCTGTTGCAAGGCTGTAGAAAAAGAACGCAAGGGTGATCACGGCAAACAGCGGCCGTGCGATGGCGCTGACTTCGTCCGGCAGAACACCCAGCGCAATCAGCGCCTGATAGAGCACGAGCAGGCAGGTGCCGGGGATGAGGGTATTGGCGAGAACGATAACCGCCGCCGAGCTTGTCTTGCGCAGGGCTGAAGGCTCCGTGATCACGGCATCGCGGGTTGTCCAGCGCGCCTGCCAGCGCCGCCACGGCGACAGGAAAAAGCCGAGCAGGACAACGACGGCAATTGCGAAGCCCGAAGCGGCGCGAAGCGGCTGCTCCGCCATGACGCCGATCCACCGCGACCCAACTTCAATCAAGCGGCTTGTCGCGGGAGGAATGGCCCCAGCCACACTGACCCAGAACGATGGATTGATCAGACTGGGGGAGCGTTTGAAAACCGTGTCCGTGAACTTGGCACGGCGGCGCTCCGAGATGAGATCGAGCGATTGCTGCGCCCGTACGTTGATCAGGTTGGCCTGCTGAACGATGCTCTGACGCGCGGAAATCTCGGCCAGCAGCTTGGCACGTTCTAGTTTGACGTCGTCGGACTGCGGCGTTGTATCCTTTTCACCCGGCGCCAGTTCGGCGGCTCGTTCGGTCGCCTCATTGAGGCGCAGCGTCGTGGAGGCGATGAGGTCGCGTGCTGCCTTTTGCGCCTCGGTAATCCCGTCGCGGATCTGGGTCAGTCTGGCATCATCCGTCATGCCCAGCTGCAATTGCCATTCGGCCGCGTCGAGCAACTGCTTCCAGCCGTTGAGACTGGCGATGGCGCTCGGGTAGGTCGGGGTCGGCACGCTGGGAAGCGTTTCCTTCGCCGGGGCCGGTGCTGCAGCGGGGCTGTCGGCTTCCTTCGCCGTGGGGGGAGCGGGCGCTGGCGTAGCGGCCTGGAGGGCTGACCATGGCGTCAAGGCGAGGGCGAGGAAAACGGCAATCGTACGGATATTCATTATCGTCCTTGTTTCATCGAATTAATCGACGCTCATGCCGCATAAACACGGCGATGTTCTGTTCGCTGCCGGCCGGAGATGACCACCGGGTTCCACAGTTGAGGCGATGGCGTCTTGGGCGACTCCGGTTCCGCTTGACGCACTCATAACTCGTTGGCTATAGATCAATACATAGCCATCGGGTTATTGATCTCAGACATGCAGAATACTCAGGACATCCTCTTCAAAACACTGGCCGATCCGACCCGCCGGGCGATCTTCGAGCGGCTGTGCCGCGGCGGGGAGCAGACCGTCGGGGTGCTGACCGCGCAGGCCGGGGTCTCGCAACCGGCCGTCTCGAAGCATCTCGGCGTTCTGAAGCAGGCCGGGCTGGTGAGCGACCGGCATGAGGGACGCCAGACCCATTACAGCGCAAAGCCAAGCGCGCTGGCCCCCCTGATCGACTGGACCAGCCGGATGGCCGGATTCTGGGAAAGCCGCTTCGACGACCTCGAAAGCCTGCTCAAGAGGATGGATCAATGAACGATAGCGCAGCCGGCATCCGCTCCGTTGTTGTCGAGCGTGAGTTTCGTCACCCGCCGGAAAAACTCTGGCGCGCGCTGACACAGCCGCACCTGATCGAGGAGTGGCTGATGAAGAACGACTTCAAGCCTGTCGTTGGCCACAGCTTCAATCTCAAAGGCGAGTGGGGCGGCGTGCTGGACTGCGAGGTGCTCAAGCTCGAGCCGAACAGGACGCTATCCTACACCTGGAATTTTGCGCATGACGATGCGGCGTTCAATCTGACCAGCGTAGTGACGTTCACGCTCACGCCGACGGCGTCGGGGACTCATCTGCGCATGGAGCAGGCGGGCTTCCGGCCGGATCAGAAGCAGGCGTTCGGCGGCGCGCGCCACGGCTGGGAGCAGTTCTTCGGAAATCTGGAACAGGTGCTGGCGCGGGCCGCGTGAGGCACGCAGGCGCACCGTAACATCGGCATGGAGAATTCAATGAGCAACACTATCCGGCAGGTTCATCGCTGGCTGTCGATCATCTTCACCCTGACGGTCGTCGCCAACTTCGCTGCGATGGCGCTGGGCGAGCCGCCCGCCTGGATCGTCTATTCGCCGTTGCTGCCGCTGTTCCTGTTGATGTTCACCGGCCTGTATATGTTCGCGCTGCCATACGTCACCGGCGGGCGAGGCGCGGGCAAGCAGGTTTGATGATCCCATGACTCCATCGGAAAAGATCGATCAGTTGATCGCGGCCACCGCGGACTGGCGCGGCAGGACGCTCGCCGCCGTGCGCAAGGCCATCCTCAGTGCGAACAAGGAAATCGCCGAGGAATGGAAATGGATGGGAAGCCCGGTGTGGGAATGCGACGGCATCATCGCAGTCGGCAACGTGCACAAGGACAAGGTGAAACTGACGTTTTCGCATGGTGCATCGCTCGCCGATCCCGACAGGCTTTTCAACGCAGGCTTAGAGGGCAAGGTGTGGCGGGCGATCGATTGTGTCGAGGGCGACAAGGTCGATGCGGCCGCGCTGAAGAAACTGGTGCAGGCGGCGATTGAGTTCAATCGGGCGAAGCGGGCGAAGAAGAAGGCATCTGCGAAGAAAATTCCTGCAAAGAAAACAGCGGCGTCGGCGCGAACGAAAGCCGGTTAAAAGCAGGAAGGCGTGAACGGCCTTCTTCCTGTCGTCCCCGCGTAAGCGGGGACCCATACTCCCTGAATTATCGATTTGAGGGAAATGCTGGAGCGATCATCTCGTCGTCACCATAACTTTCGGTGGTTATGGGTCCCCGCTTTCGCGGGGACGACATGGGATATGTGATTGCGTCGAACCATATCTGGTCACAAACAAAAAGGCGCTCCTTTCGGAGCGCCTTTCCATTTCCGTAAGCGGAAGAAGCTTACTGCGAATAATACATGTCGAATTCGACCGGATGCGGGGTCATTTCGAAACGGGCGACTTCGGTCATCTTCAGCTCGATGAAGCTGTCGATGAAGTCGTCGTCGAACACGCCGCCGGCCTTGAGGAACGCGCGGTCCTTGTCGAGGCTTTCCAGCGCCTCGCGCAAGCTGCCGCACACCGTCGGAATGGTCTTCAGTTCTTCCTTCGGCAGATCGTACAGATCCTTGTCCATCGCCGGGCCTGGATCGATCTTGTTCTTGATGCCGTCGAGGCCGGCCATCAGCATCGCCGCAAAGGCGAGATACGGATTCGCCATCGGATCGGGGAAACGCACCTCGACGCGCTTCGCCTTCGGCGAGGTCGTGTAGGGGATGCGGCAGGAGGCCGAACGGTTGCGCGCCGAGTAGGCGAGCAGCACCGGCGCTTCATAGCCCGGGACCAGACGCTTGTAGGAGTTGGTCGACGGGTTGGTGAAGGCGTTGATGGCCTTGGCGTGCTTGATGATGCCGCCGATGTAATGGAGGCAGGTTTCCGACAGGTCGGCATACTTGTTGCCGGCGAAGGTCGGCTTGCCGTCCTTCCAGATCGACTGGTGCACATGCATCCCCGAGCCGTTGTCGCCGTAAACCGGCTTCGGCATGAAGGTGGCGGTCTTGCCGTAGATGTGCGCGACCTGATGGATGCAGTACTTGTAGACCTGCATCTGGTCGGCCATGTGGGTCAGCGTGTCGAACTTCATGCCGAGTTCGTGCTGGGCCGACGCCACCTCGTGGTGATGCTTCTCGACCTTGACGCCCATCTTGGCCATCGAGCCGAGCATTTCCGAGCGCATGTCCTGCACCGAGTCCTGCGGCGGAACGGGGAAGTACCCGCCCTTGGTGCGGATGCGGTGGCCAAGGTTGCCGCCTTCATACTCGGTGTCCGAGTTGGTCGGCAGTTCGGACGAGTCCAGCTTGAAACCGGTGTTGTACGGATTCGCGGAGAAGCGCACGTCGTCGAACACGAAGAACTCGGCTTCCGGGCCGACGAACACGGTGTCGCCAACGCCCATCGCCTTGACCTGGGCTTCGGCCTTCTTGGCAATGCCGCGCGGGTCGCGGTTGTAAGGCTCGCCGGTGGACGGCTCGAGAATGTCGCAGACGATGACCATGGTGGTCTCGGCGAAGAACGGATCGATGGTTGCCGTCGCGGGGTCGGGCATCAGCGTCATGTCGGACTCGTTGATGGCCTTCCAGCCGGCGATCGACGAGCCGTCGAACATCGTGCCTTCGGCAAAGATGTCCTCGTCGATCATCGAGACGTCGAAAGTCACGTGCTGCCACTTGCCGCGCGGATCGGTGAAACGCAGGTCGACGTATTTTACGTCGTTGTCCTTGATCGACTTGAGGACGTCTTTGGCGGTCTTCATGGATACCCCTTATGTCTGCTTTGGCGTTCGTCGTGGAAATAGTCTGAATGCGGTGAGGGCCCCGGCCGGCAGAGACTGCCAGCGAGGCGAGGGCGGGCTTCGGATTTCAGGACACTCGCCTGAAATCAGCTTCAAATGGCGTCGAGGCCGGACTCTCCCGTTCTGATGCGGATGGCTTCCTCGACGTTGGATACGAATATCTTACCGTCGCCGATACGGCCAGTCTGCGCGGCGCGCCTGATCGCGTCTATGGCTTTCTCGACAAGATCGGCACCGATCACAATCTCAATCTTCACCTTGGGCAAGAAGTCCACGATGTATTCGGCGCCGCGGTACAGTTCGGCGTGGCCCTTTTGCCGCCCGAAGCCCTTGGCCTCGGTGACCGTGATGCCCTGAATTCCGACTTCCTGAAGGGCCTCTTTCACCTCGTCGAGCTTGAAGGGCTTGATGATGGCCTCGATCTTTTTCACTGAACGTCTCCCCGGCACTTCTACTGGCCTGTCTGTACTTCCATATCGCGCGATGGACGCGCTCGTCACGTCGGTTCGTCGTCACACCGTGGCCGCGAGCAGGTGAACGCCCGGGAAACGAGAGCTGGCCCGCCGGGCGTGTGCCGGTGAGCAAGACAATCCGAAAGTCTCCCCCCTAAAAGCAGGGTCTGTGCCAATTTATTAAGACGTTGAATTGAGCAACAAGATCATTTCGTTAGGGGGCGCTTTGCCTGTTTGTGCGGCTAATGCTGCGAGAGTGAAAGTCTATGAATTAGGCAATTGCACAAATATTAGACTGCCGTTTTTCACTTTCCTCCTATCAGAGTGCCTCTGGATGAGGCGAGCCGAACAGGCGAATGGCACATGGAAATCCTGACAGTCGCCGAGATGGGAAGGGCCGATGAAGCCGCGATCATGGGTGGCACCAGCGGCTTCTCCCTGATGCGCAGCGCAGGCCAGGCAGTCGCGATGGCCGCGGAGGCGATGGCGGAGCAGGGCCGGATCGTGGTCGTCGCGGGCCGTGGCAACAATGGAGGCGATGGCTTCATCGCCGCGGCGGAATTGGCGGCGCGCGGGCGAGATGTTTCCGTCATTCTGCTATGCGACCGCGCCACGCTGAAGGGCGATGCCGCGTTCGCCGCCGAGGAATGGACGGGCGCTGTCCTGCCGTGCGACCCGCAGGCGATCGGCAAACCCAATCTCATTATCGACGCGCTGTTCGGAGCGGGTCTCAATCGGCCGGTGAAGGGCGACCCTCGTGCGATGATCGAGGCGATGAACGCCAGCGGCGCTCCGATCCTGAGCGTCGATCTGCCGAGCGGCATCAACGGCGATACCGGCGAAGTGATGGGCATCGCGGTGGAGGCGTCCGCTACCGTCACGTTTTTCCGCCGCAAGCCGGGTCATCTGCTGTTGCCGGGACGCATTCACTGCGGCGAAGTCGATGTCGCCGACATCGGTATCGATGCGGACGTGCTCGACAGGATTGCGCCCAAGACGTTCGAGAACGTTCCGGACCTGTGGGCCGACGTGTTTCCATTTCCGCAGGTCGAGAGCCACAAGTACGCGCGCGGGCACGCCGTGGTTGTCTCGGGCGACCTGATTTCGACGGGAGCCGCGCGCCTTGCTGCGCGCGCCACCCTGCGGGCCGGCGCGGGGCTTGTCACGGTGGCGTCGCCGCGCGACGCGCTTGCGGTCAATGCCGCCGCGCTGACAGCGGTGATGGTGCGCGAGACCGAGACGCCGAAGCAGTTCGCCGAATTGCTGTCCGACAAGCGGCTCAGGGCCTGCGTGATCGGGCCGGGGGCAGGGATCGGTGAGCGCACGCGCGAGATCGTACAGGCGGCGCTGTCGGCCCAGCGCGCCCTGGTGCTCGATGCCGACGCGCTGACGAGTTTCGCCAAGGCTCCCGAGCGGCTGTTTACCGAGATCAAAAAGCAAAATGATCCACAGGTTGTCCTCACCCCCCATGATGGCGAATTCGGACGGTTGTTCAGTGCGTTGCAGTCCGATGATCCACTTACGTCGAAGCTTGAACGGGCGCGGCTAGCTGCCATCCAGTCGGGCGCCATAGTGCTTCTGAAGGGAGCTGACACTGTTGTCGCGGCGCCGGATGGGCGCGCCGCCATTACGGCCAATGCGCCGCCGTGGCTGGCAACGGCGGGATCGGGCGACGTGCTGGCCGGGATCATCGGCGGGATGCTCGCGCAGGGTGTTCCGGCATTTGAAGCGGCCTGCATCGGTGCGTGGATGCACGGTGAAGCGGGGCATGAGTTCGGACCGGGCCTGATCGCCGAGGATCTTCCGGAGATGCTGCCCATGGTGTTGCGCAACCTCTACGACGAGATCGGCATCGCATACTGAGCCAGATCGTTTCACAAACGCTGTCGATAGTTCTCGCGAAGGCACGGCGGCTTTCGCTATCCGATCCAAAGCATCAAACAGGTGAGACACAGAGAATGACGGTTTACGTGATTGCTCAGTTGAAGTTCACGAACGAGGACAGGTACCGGAAGTATCAGGCGAAGTTCTTCGACGTGTTCAAGGACTCGGGCGGCAGGCTGCTGGCGGCGGACGAGAAGCCGGTGGTCCTCGATGGGGAATGGACCGGCAACAAGGTTGTGGTGATGTCGTTCGCCGACGAGCAGCAGGCGAAAGCCTTTCTCGATTCTCCCGGCTATCAGGAGATTTCAAAGGATCGGATCGCCGGCGCGGATACGATCGCGCTGCTGGTGCACGGATTGCCTGCGCCGGTTTAAAAAGCTGATGTCGTCATTGCGAGGAGCGTAGCGACGAAGCAATCCACTCTTTGGGTATGAGAAAGAATGGATTGCTTCGCTTCGCTCGCAATGACGACTGAGTTCACTCCACCGCATAACTTCGCACGAGTTTCGGCGCGGTCCAGTTGATCGCGGTGGCTTCCATCAGCCAGCGTCCCGGATACTCGGCGAGGAATGCAATGCGCTGGGTCTGTCCTTTGTCCAGCATCAGGGTGTCGAGCCAGAACGGCTTCCAGCCGTCGTCGAGCCGGTCGAGCAGGCGGAAGTGATGCCCGTGCAGGCGGAAAGCGACCGGCGCGGAGGTTGGATTTGCGATCGCCAGTACGACGGTGCGGTCGCGCTTGACGCTGTAGGCGGGCTTCGCCGCGGCATCGAACTTTGATGGAGCGATCCATTGTGCGTTCGGATCGAGCGAGAGATCGCTGCGCAGCGCGCCCTGAAGGTTCAGCCGTTCGGGCATCCCATTGGACGGAAAGGCGGGTGCTGAGGGTAATGGCGCCGGGCGAACGGGCGCGTCGCTCAAGGTCGTCAGCCGCGCAATCGTCTTCGGCGCGGTGCCGTCATGCAGGATGATCTGCGAGACCGTCCCCGGCGCGCGTGTCGCGTCGATGAAGGCATCGATCCGCGATCCGGGTGCGAGCACAAGCTGGCCGTCACGCGCGAGGAAGGGTTCGGCAGGAAGGCCGTCGATGGCCATGACGCGCACGTCATGATTCTCGATCCGGAGGCCGAGGGGAGCGCGGGCGCATCCATTGACGATACGCAGGCGCAACCGCTCGTTGAGTTTTGCGGTGATGTCGAGGCTTGCCTGCCCATTGACGGTGTAGGCTGCGGTGGTGCCGTCAGGATCGCTTCCCGGCAGGATCGCGCTGCCGTCCGCTCTCACGCGCCATTCCTCGATCAGCAGAACCTCATCGCGGTCGGCCGCGATCTTTGGATTGTCTTCAACGATCAGCGCGCGGGCGGCGGTGGGTTGCCCGGTGGCTTCACCGGCGAGCAGGGCATTGACCAGATATGTTCCGGACTGGCGCAGCGGCAGTGTGAATGCCGCCCGTCCGCCCGGTGGGACCGGAGCCTGTCCGGTCAGTGGGGATGCTGCCTGCGCGCCATCGATTCCGAGCCAGTTCAGCACGATAGGAGCGGGGAGTTCATTTAAAAGCGTAACGGCGAGGTCGCCCTTGGAGAATCGCAGCGGTCCGGATGTGCCTGTATCGAGTGCCCAGATCTGGCTCTTGGGCAGTCCCGCGCCCGGCGTCGCGGGTCGTGCCCGCAGGGACAGGGGGGTGCCGCTCTGTGCCGTGGCAGGGAGCCGCAGCCCGGAAGCAAGGGCGGTTCCGCCCAGTCCGGCCAGCAGGGCCCGCCTGGACGGCGAAAAAACCTGATTTGTCATGGCGTTTTTCATGGCCCATGCGGACCATTTTCCCGTTGCGCTGTCCAGCGGGCGCTTGGTCGCTCGGGAAGGTGCCCGAGCGCGCCCTAAGGCCGCGTTGCGAAAGCCATTTTTTTGGCTCGCGCAGCGGGTACACCATGTTATAAGCCCGCCGCTCGCGGCTGTGCCGGGACAGACAACCACTGCGCGCTCGTGGCGGAATTGGTAGACGCGCTGGGTTTAGGTTCCAGTGTCGAAAGATGTGGGGGTTCGAGTCCCTCCGAGCGCACCAGGCGCGATTTTTCGTTTGCGCGAAATTCTGGAGGAGGCGTCCCTCGCGGGAACGTGTCCGCCGCACCACCGATGCATTCCGAACGGCTCCGCTGCCGGATGGTTTGTATCCAATCGATTGACAACGACCCGGCGGCGCCGGGTCAAGCCGGAAGAAGATTGACGCCATGCAGGTCACCGAGACCCTCGCCGAGGGATTGAAGCACGAGTTCAAGGTCAGCGTTCCCGCATCGGATATCGATGCCCAGGTGGATGCCCGTCTTGTCGACATGAAGGACAAGGTCCGGCTGAACGGTTTCCGTCCCGGCAAGGTGCCTGTCGCTCACCTCAAGAAGGTCTACGGCCGCTCCGTCGCCGCCGAGACCGTCGAGCAGCTGATCCGCGACACCAACGCCGGAATTTTCACCGAGCGCGGTTTCCGTCTTGCGACCGAACCCAAGGTCACGATGCCGACCGAGGAAAAGGAAATCGAAAACATTCTGGCGGGCAAGTCCGACCTGAACTATTCGGTCGCGATCGAAGTCGTGCCCGCGATCGAACTGGCTGACTTCAAGACCTTCAATGTCGAGAAGCCGGTGGCGGAAGTGACCGATGCCGACATCGACGAAGCGCTGAAGCGCATCGCCGACCAGAGCCGCCCCTATGAGGCGAAGGCGGAAGGCGCGAAGGCCGAGAAGGGCGATCGCGTCACTGTTGCCTTCAAGGGCACCATCGACGGCGTGGCGTTCGACGGCGGCACCGGCGAGAACATCCAGGTCGTGATCGGCTCGGGCACCTTCATTCCGGGCTTCGAAGACCAGCTCATCGGCATCGCGTCGGGCGAAACCCGCAACGTGAAGGCCTCGTTCCCGAAGAACTATGCCGCGCCGAATCTCGCCGGCAAGGACGCGGAATTCGAGACCACCGCGAGCCTGATCGAAGCGCCGCAGGAGTCGAAGGTCGATGACGAGTTCGCCAAGAACCTCGGCATGGAATCGCTCGACAAGCTGAAGGAAGCCATGCGCGAGCGTCTCGTGCAGGAATTCTCCGGCGCCTCGCGTCAGCGCGTGAAGCGTACGCTGCTCGACAAGCTCGACGAGACCCACAAGTTCGGTCCGCCGCCGTCGCTGGTCGAGGAAGAGTTCAACCTGATGTGGAACTCGATCAAGGCCGAGATGGAATCGACCGGCAAGACCTTTGCCGACGAGAACACCACCGAGGAGGCGGCGAAGGAAGAGTATCACAAGATCGCGGATCGCCGCGTTCGCCTCGGCCTCGTGCTCTCCGAGATCGGTGAGAAGAACAAGATCACCGTCACCGACGATGAGGTCAGCCGTGCGCTGATCGACCGTGCGCGCCAGTCGCCGGGCCGCGAGAAGGAAGTCTGGGATTTCTATCGCAGCAACCCGAACGCGCTGGCCCAGCTTCGCGCACCGATCTACGAGGACAAGGTCGTCGATTTCATCCTCGAGCTTGCCAACGTGACCGAAAAGAAGGTCTCGCGCGACGACCTGCTCAAGGAAGAAGAAGACAAGACGGCCGCCTGATAGCGGCCGCTGCGACCGGACCGGTCATCGTCAGCTACGGCTGCGGGTGATCGGGTCGCAAATGGATTACGGCATCCAGGACGACCGACAGAACCGTATCGGTTCCGTCGGTCAGCTGGCTGCGGATCGTGATGACGGCATTCTTCCGTTCGGGCCGAAGCGCTATCTCGGCGATCTCTGCGTGCCCCGTGAGCGTCATGCCGGGGCGGACCGGTCTCTGAAATCTGGATTCGATGCGGGTGCCCGCAACGCCGGCGACCTGCCACCACATCGCCTCGACAATCAGCCGCTGATAGATCGCCGTGGTGTGCAATCCGCTGGCGATGATGCCGCCGAAGGGCCCGTTCCTGGCGGCGACCGGATCGACATGGATAAAGAGCGGGTCGAAACGTTCCGCAAATTCGATGATTTCGGCTTGCCCGATCGGATAGGCGCGAAACGGAAAACGTTGCCCGACCGTGAGATCTTCGGCGTAAAGCATGAGGGGATGGTCCTGACCGTGAGAAGGGGCCGACGATAGCAGGTCGGGTCCGTGCGGCCATTACCTCGCGGATCAAGCCCACGGCGGCCGAAAAACCATTAACGATACGGGCCGAATAAGCCCTTCCGATCCGGCCGCGTCGCTTTTCGCCCCCGGCCGAATCGGCTTCAACTGGCCGGGCTTGGGCCTTCTTGGGCTTTTTCCCGCTCTTGTGGCCGGGCTACCTTGCTATATCTGTAGGGTCCGACCCTTCTGCATCACGAGGCACATCGTCCGCCGGAACCCTTCAAGTCCCCAAGACGTCCGGCTGCGCCTCAACTAACCTTCAGGTGATAAATGCGCGATCCCGTTGAAACCTACATGAACCTCGTGCCGATGGTGGTCGAGCAGACCAACCGCGGCGAGAGGGCGTACGACATTTTTTCGCGCCTCCTGAAAGAGCGCATCATTTTCGTGACCGGTCCGGTCGAGGACGGCATGTCGGTGCTGATCGTCGCGCAGCTCCTGTTCCTGGAAGCTGAGAATCCGAAGAAGGAAATCTCGATGTACATCAACTCGCCCGGCGGCGTGGTGACGTCGGGTCTGGCGATCTATGACACCATGCAGTTCATCCGCCCGCCGGTCTCCACGCTCTGCACGGGGCAGGCGGCATCGATGGGTTCGCTGCTTCTCGCCGCCGGCGAGAAGGACATGCGCTTCTCGCTGCCGAACTCGCGGATCATGGTCCACCAGCCATCGGGCGGGTTCCAGGGCCAGGCCACCGACATCATGCTGCACGCGCAGGAAATCCTGAACCTGAAGAAGCGGCTGAACGAGATCTACGTCAAGCACACCGGCCAGCCCTACAAGGCGATCGAGGACGCGCTGGAGCGCGACAAGTTCCTGACCGCCGAAATGGCGAAGGACTTCGGTCTGGTTGACAAGGTGATCGACAAGCGCGCCGAGGAAACAGCGCCGAAAGCGCCGTAACTCAGGTTCCCGGCCTGGTTGTGACAGTCAATGCGGACGCCTTCGGGCGTCCGTTTTCGTTTGGGTGGCACTACCCAATTGGATAGGTGGTTTTTGCGGTTTCGTCCGCGGGCCGTACTTGACCGCAATCTGTTATTGGCCGCTAATTATCTCAATTGATCCGGGACGTTTGGCCCGTCTTATTTCGATCTGTATTTTTTGGACGGTCTCCAATTGCGCTCCGGACACGCCGCATTTCGGTGGGAACGACAATGTCCGGGAGCAGACCCATGATGACAGCAGCAAAGAGCGGCTTGGCCGCGTTCATCGTTTCGCTCTGCTCGTTCATCACCACTGTTCCAGCCTCGGCGCTTGAACTCGAGCAGGCGCGCGAAAGCTGCCGCAACTCGATCGGCCGACCCACCTACATGGCGTGCAAGCAGAGCGGCGGACCGCATGAAGCCTGCATGGCGCGCGCGAAAGCCGCTGCCACGCCGTGTGTCCGCAATGCGATGATGGCCGCACGGCCGAAGGCGGCGCTGTTCGACGCCGCGAAGGTGTCCGCGCCGAAGAAGGAGGACATCGCCGCAGGCGCCGCGGCGCTTGCGAAAAACGCGACGACGCTCGTGGCGCCGCCGCGCACGGTGTCGGACATCACGGCGATTCTCGACCAGCAGAAGCCGGATCCCGCCAAGATCGCCGAGTTGAACGCGACGGCCGATGCACCGGTCCCGGCCGGTTTGAAGGGGAACGAACTCGCGGCGTTCCACTACAAGCGAGGGCAGGCACGAACGCTCGTCGGCCGCAGCAATGATGCGCTGGCCGATGCGGAACTGGCGGTCTCGCTTGGCAAGGGTGACGACTACAAGAACGTCGTGAGCCGCTACGAGGATTTTCTGATCCGCCGCCTGCGCGACAAGGGCGAGAATAAGCGCGCGATGGCGATGTACACCAAACAGATCGCCACGTTCTCCGCCATGCCCAAGGGCAAGGGGCGCCTGTTCGGTCTCCATAACGCCGTGACAATCCTCTCGCTCCAGTCCGGAGACGTGAACACGGCGGAATCCTACGTCGCGCGAAATCGCAGCCTGATGGATGAGGCGCGCCGGTGGCAGGGCTTTCCGATCTACGGAATGGCCTGGCAGGCCATCCTCGAGGACGGCATCGCGCGGGTCGCGGAGGCGCGGGGGCGCTTTGCCGACGCGGAGGCCGCCTATCGCAAGTCCGGCATCTTCTATGCGAACTCGCTGGCGACTATGTCGCAGTGGGAAAGCAAGCCCGCCGAAGGCGAGATGGAGCGGTTCATTGATTGGGCCACGGCGTTTGAAGGCCGTACCAAGGTCAAGCAGGGGCGTGTCGGCGAAGGCGAGGCGGATGTGCGGCGCGCGTTGCTCAGCCGCCTCAGCAAGTCCGGTAAATTCCATGCCGACACCGCGGGCATTCTGTCGGTGTTCGTTTATGTGGTTCAAGAGCAGGGCCGTTACGCAGAGGCCGAACGGCTTCAGCGCGAAGTCATCGATATCTACAAGGGGCTCGGCTACGCCGACGACTCCGGTCAGATGGTCAATGCGAATGTCTTCCTTGCGCAGATTTTGAATCTTGAACGCAAGTATGAAGAGGCCACCAAGCTCTACGATCAGGTCGACGTCTGGACAGCGAAATGGGAGCCTTCGCGCCGTGAAGCGGTGAGCGGTGGCCTTGCCCGTGTCTCCATCCTGCTCACGCAAGGCAACTACGACAACGCGCTTGAAATTGCGCAGCGATCGTATGAACGGGAAAGGGCACGCTCGGGCGACAAGAGCCTCAATACCGCTGTTGCGCGCGGCTATTATGCGATAGCGCTGGCGCGCAAGGGCAGGACCAACGAGGCGCTGCAGGCGTACAAGGATTCCATCCCGGTCCTGCAGACCGCATCCGGCGGCAGCGACGACGACAGCGGATCGACGGCCGCGGCGCGCGAAGGCCGCATCCGGTTCGTGGTCGAAGGTTATCTCCGCACGCTGGCGCTCAATCCGGCGGCTGCGCCCCCCAATGTTGCAGAGGAAACCTTTGCCTATGCGGATCTGCTGCGCGGGCAATCTGTGCAACGCGCATTGCAGGCGTCGTCCGCCCGTGCGTCCACCAGCAATCCTGAACTCGCCAAGCTGATGCGTACGTCGCAGGACAATGAAAAGCGGATCGGTGCGGCGGTCGCCACGCTGAACAACCTGCTGACCCTTCCTCCCGCCGAACGCGAGGAGAAAGCCGTCAAGGCAACGCAGGCGGAAATCGCGGCATTGCAGGCTGCACGGACGCAGACGCTAGGCGAGATTGCGAAGAAGTTTCCCGACTACGGAAATCTTGTGAACCCGCCGCCGCCGAACGCGAGCGACCTGCAAAAACAGCTCACGGGAGAGGAGGCGCTGCTGTCGTTCTACTTCGGCCGCTTCGACAGCTTCATCTGGGTGGTGCGGAAGGACGCCCCGGTGCAGTTCGCCCGGATCAAGATGTCGCTCGGCGATCTGAACGCGACCGTGACCAAGCTGCGCGAGGCGCTGGAGCCGAAGGCGGCGATGATCTCGGACATTCCGGCATTCGATGTGAAACTGGCGTCGGAGCTGTACGATCAGTTGCTGAAGCCGCTGGAGAGCAGCTGGAAGCCAGCGAAAAGCCTGATCGTCGTGACCAACGGCGGGCTCGGCCTGCTGCCGCTCTCGCTGCTGCCGACCGCCCCCGCCGAAATCAAAACGAATGACGACCCTCTGTTCGTGAGCTATCGCAACGTGCCCTGGCTGGCGCGGACTCATGCGGTAACGCTGGTGCCGTCGGCATCTGCCTTGCTGACGTTGCGCAAGCTGCCGGCGGGCAAGGCCACGCGGCAGGATCTGATCGCGTTCGGTGATCCTTACTTCAGCAAGGAGCAGGCGGATGAGGCGGCGAAGACCGACAAACTGATACAGGTCGCCGATGCTTCGGTCGCCACGCGCGGCGTGCCGCTCAAGCGGCGCAACAGCCCGCAGCTCGAGGGCGTCGACAGTGCGCAGCTTGGACAGTTGCCGCGCTTGCCCGATACCTCGGAAGAACTGACCTCGATCGCGCTCGCGCTCCAGGCCGATCCCACCAAGGTTCTCAACCTCGGCAAGGACGCGAACGAGAAGAAGGTGAAGTCGATGGACCTCTCGGGGTTCAAGATTGTCGCCTTCGCCACGCATGGTCTGGTGCCGGGCGAACTGGATGGCTTGACGCAACCGGCGCTGGCGCTGTCGGCGCCCGCGATCTCCGACGGCGATGGCGACGGGCTGCTGACGATGGAGGAAATTCTGTCGCTCAAGCTCGATGCCGACTGGGTCGTGCTGTCCGCCTGCAACACGGCGGCCGGAGCAGGCGCGGGTGCCGAGGCCGCATCCGGTCTTGGCCGGGCGTTCTTCTACGCCGGGACACGTGCGCTTCTGGTGACCAACTGGTCGGTGCATTCGCAGTCGGCCCGCGAGCTGGTGACGGATCTGTTCAAGCGGCAGGCCGATGATCCGAAGCTGACACGCGGCGAGGCGCTGCGGCAGGCGATGATGGCGCTGGCTGACGGGCCGGGTTACCTCGGTGCGAACGGCAAGACAGAGTTCGCCTACGCGCATCCACTGTTCTGGGCGCCGTATTCGATTATCGGTGACGGCGGCGGGCGTTAAGGAAGGACAGGCAAAGTGTCTTTCGAAGGAAGATGTCGTGCTGTAGACTTGCGGCATTGCGGTTGAGGAGATTTGAGATGCGCCGGTCGTTGTTGCAGGTTGCGGTGCTCGCAACCGGTTTCGTCCTGATGGCTGCGCCCCCGGTCAGCGCTGGCACCGTTCTGATTTCCGCCGACGAGGCCAAGCTTCCTCCGCCCGCAGGCGCGGTCGCGGTTGCCACCCGCGGCATCACGCGCGGACCCAAGGTCGCCTTTGTCGGGACTGCCGATCCAGCGAAGTCGCCGATGCGTCTTCAATTGAAGTTCGAGTCATTCGGCGGGGCCAGGATCGATACGGATTCGCTGAAGGTAACTTACATCAAGAGCCCGTCGGTCGATCTGACGCCGCGAATGAAGCCGTTCGTCAAGCCGGACGGGATCGACATGCCCGATGCGGAATTGCCGGCCGGCGATCATGTCATTCGCGTGGATGTGAAGGATTCGGAGGGACGCACTGCGACCACCAGCTTCACCCTTAAAGTCGCGCCCTGAGCCGCATGCCGGCACATTGTCCCTTTTGCGCACAGCCGACAGTCGCCGAGGCGCTGGTGTGCAGTTCGTGCTCGCGCGACATCACGATTCCGGAAACGCTGATCGCCGAACGGGACGACCTCGTCCGCAAGCGGACTCTGGCCCGCGAAGAACTGATGCAGGCGAAGGCGGAGCTTGAAGCATTGCGGCGGCGCCAGCGCCTCTCGTTGCGGCGGGGTTGATATGTCCGGACGGTTCGCTTTCCTTACATCTCACCCAGCGGCATTCTGATGGAATGTCCTTTTTGCGCCGAGAAGGTGAAAGACGAAGCGCTGGTCTGCAAGCACTGCTCGCGCGACCTGCGGGTGGTGCGCCCGGTGCTTCTCGAAATCGAGAGCATCGTCTCGGACATCGAAAAGATAAGGCGCGAGTTCGACAATGTCAGCGCGCGGCTTTACCGGCGGCGCCATCCTGTCAGATCGTTCGCGGTTCACAGTATCGGTTACATCCTGATTCCGGCGATCCTGCTGGTCGCGGCGCATATCATCGTCACCATCGTACTGAACGTGTCGCCGCTCTACCTGCGGATCGCCTCGGTGATCATTCCGTTGCCGTTCGGCTTCGCCATCTACGCGGTTCAGAAAATCGGCTATCGCGGCGCCGCCGTTGTCGGCATCCTGACGGCGCTGCTCAGCGTGTTCTGTATGCTGACCGTGACGGGCCTGAACGACCATGTTCCGATCCTTCCGGGATCGTGGGTGGAATGGCGCGAGGTGCTGGAGTATTCGGCGAGCATCGCGCTGGCGTTCCTGACCGGCAACATTCTCGGCATCCTGATCTTGCAGCTGCTGGCCAGTTCCCTGTCTCAGGTGGATCGGCCGAATGCCGCCGCCTACCAAGCAGCTCGTTTTCTCGGGCCGTATGTCGGGGAGGAGCAGCTCCGGCGCCGGGCGAGAATCATTCAGGAATTGATGCGCACGGCTGGCCCGCTGCTTGGCATCTTGTCCACAGCGGCCGGGTCGATATATGCGGGCCTCAAGGGCATCCTGGGCACATAGCTGCCAACCGGTGTCCGCCCGGCGGAGTTCCATCGGGCAGAGGCCCGTGTCATTCCCGCAACGCTGCAATGAATTCGACAGGCCAAGCTCCTGAAATCGCGCAAAATTGCGCCAAGATCACGGAGTTGAATGGTTGGGCGGTTAGCGAATTCTTGATAGTCGGGTGTCACCATGGTTGGCTAGGGACCGTGGATCAGGATTCGATTGAGCCGTGATTCGCACGGTAACTGAGGTGACGGGTCTTTTTTGGTACGGTTTTTGCTCCTATCTACACATCATCTCGGTGTGTGCCGGGATGGGGCAAGCCCCTAGAACAAGATCGAGCGGCGGACGGAGATAGGAATGAGCAAGGTCGGTACGAGCGATTCAAAGAACACTCTCTATTGCTCGTTCTGCGGGAAGAGCCAGCACGAAGTCCGCAAACTCATTGCGGGCCCGACCGTATTCATCTGCGATGAATGCGTCGAACTGTGCATGGACATCATCCGCGAGGAGAACAAGTCGTCGCTGGTGAAGTCGCGCGACGGTATTCCGACGCCGAAGGAGATTTGCAAGGTTCTGGACGATTACGTGATCGGTCAGCAGCACGCCAAGAAGGTGCTCTCGGTCGCGGTCCACAACCACTACAAGCGCCTCAACCATCAGACCAAGCACAACGATGTTGAGCTGGCGAAGTCGAACATCCTGCTGATCGGTCCAACCGGTTCGGGCAAGACACTGCTCGCGCAGACGCTCGCCCGCATCCTCGACGTGCCGTTCACGATGGCTGACGCGACCACGCTCACCGAAGCCGGTTACGTTGGTGAGGACGTCGAGAACATTATCCTGAAGCTGTTGCAGGCGGCCGACTACAACGTCGAGCGCGCCCAGCGCGGCATCGTCTACATCGACGAAATCGACAAGATTTCGCGCAAGTCCGACAATCCGTCGATCACCCGCGACGTGTCGGGCGAGGGTGTGCAGCAGGCGCTGCTGAAGATCATGGAAGGAACGGTCGCTTCCGTGCCGCCGCAGGGCGGACGCAAGCATCCACAGCAGGAGTTCCTGCAGGTGGACACGACCAACATCCTCTTCATCTGCGGCGGTGCGTTCTCGGGCCTGGAGAAGATCATCTCCTCGCGCGGGCGGACCACGTCGATCGGCTTCGCTGCACAGGTTCTGGCGCCGGAAGACCGCCGCACGGGCGAAATCTTCCGCGAGGTCGAGCCGGAAGATCTGCTCAAGTACGGTCTGATCCCGGAATTCGTCGGACGTCTGCCGGTTGTGGCGACGCTCGAGGACCTCGATGAGGCTTCGCTGAAGAAGATCCTGGTCGAGCCGAAGAACGCGCTGGTGAAACAGTACCAGCGGCTGTTCGAGATGGAGAATATCGAGCTGACCTTCGCCGACGAAGCGCTTGGCGCGGTGGCCCGCAAGGCCATCGAGCGCAAGACCGGCGCGCGCGGGTTGCGGTCGATCCTCGAAAGCATTCTGCTCGAGACCATGTTCGACCTTCCGGGCCTTGAAGGCGTCGAGGAAGTCGTCATTTCGCGCGAAGTGGTCGAGGCGACGGCGCGTCCGCTGTACATCTATGCCGACCGGTCTGACCGCGCGGCTGAGACCAGCGCGAGCGCCTGAGCAGGCCGCATAGACCACTGAGGTTTTCAACAGGAACCGGCTGCCGAGCCCCCTCGGCAGCCGGTTCCGCGTTTTACACGACTTTAGAATAACCCAAGTCTGGCAGGGGTTTTTCGCTCTCTTGACACCCCCATGCACCATAGCCACCTAATGGTGTGCTGCGGCAAGGTAAGTCTATCGAGTCGCAGCACACCTACCCGGACAGGGAGAGGCCGCACCGCGGCTGCTGGCTCAAAAGAGCTCCTTCTTTGTTCGGCACACAAGGCACCTTGTGGCAGTCGCGTCAGGAAAGGCGGATTGCGTGCAAGGGGGCGCAACAAAAGGATTATGGGCATGACAACTGCCTCAAAGCCTCGTCCAGTCATCGTTTACGGCGAAAGCCACTCTTATCCGGTGCTGCCGCTTCGCGACATCGTCGTCTTCCCGCACATGATCGTGCCGCTGTTCGTCGGCCGCGAGAAGTCGATCAAGGCGCTCGAAGAGGTCATGAAGAACGATGCGCTGATTTTCCTCGCGACGCAGAAGAACGCGTCCGATGACGATCCGGCTCCGGATGCAATTTACGAGATCGGTACGCTCGCCAGCGTGCTGCAGCTCCTGAAGCTTCCCGACGGCACCGTGAAGGTGCTGGTCGAAGGCCTGGAGCGCGCGAAGGCCGGCAAGTATTCCGATCGCTCCGATTTCTATGAGGCCGAAGCCGTGGCCCTTGCCGACGTCGATGCCAAGAGCGTCGAGGCGGAGGCTTTGTCGCGTTCGGTCGTGTCCGACTTCGAGAGCTATGTGAAGCTAAACAAGAAGATTTCCGCCGAAGTGGTGGGGGTCGTTCAGCAGATCACGGATTTCGCGAAGCTCGCGGACACCGTGGCGTCGCATCTCGCCGTCAAGATCTCCGATCGCCAGACTATCCTGGAAACGTTGTCCGTCTCCCAGCGCCTTGAGAAGGTGATGGGCCTGATGGAGAGCGAGATCTCGGTGCTGCAGGTTGAGAAGAAGATCCGCTCGCGCGTCAAGCGCCAGATGGAGAAGACCCAGCGCGAGTACTACCTCAACGAGCAGATGAAGGCGATCCAGAAGGAGCTCGGCGACGACGAAGGCCGCGACGAACTTGCTGATCTCGAAGAGAAGATCAACAAGACCAAGCTCTCGAAGGAAGCTCGCGAGAAGGCGGCGCATGAACTGAAGAAGCTGCGGCAGATGTCTCCGATGTCCGCCGAGGCGACGGTCGTGCGCAACTATCTCGACTGGCTGCTGTCGATTCCATGGGGCAAGAAGTCCAAGGTCAAGAAGGACCTCGTTGCCGCGCAGGAAGTGCTCGACTCGGATCACTACGGGCTTGAGAAGGTCAAGGACCGCATCGTCGAGTATCTCGCCGTGCAGTCCCGCGCCAACAAGCTGACCGGACCGATCCTGTGCCTCGTCGGCCCTCCGGGCGTCGGCAAGACCTCGCTTGGCAAGTCGATCGCGAAGGCGACCGGACGTGAGTTCGTGCGCGTGTCGCTGGGCGGCGTGCGGGATGAAGCGGAAATCCGCGGACACCGCCGCACCTACATCGGCTCGATGCCCGGCAAGATCATCCAGTCGATGCGCAAGGCGAAGACCTCGAACCCGCTGTTCCTGCTGGACGAGATCGACAAGATGGGCGCCGATTTCCGCGGCGATCCGTCGTCGGCTCTGCTTGAGGTCCTCGACCCCGAGCAGAACGGCACGTTCAACGATCACTACCTCGAGGTGGATTACGACCTCTCCAACGTGATGTTCATCACGACCGCGAATACGCTCAATATTCCCGGACCGCTGATGGACCGCATGGAGATCATCCGCATCGCCGGCTACACCGAGAACGAGAAGGTTGAGATCGCCCGCAAGCATCTCATCCCGAATGCGATCGCCAAGCACGGCCTGAACTCGAAGGAATGGTCGATCGACGACGAAGCGCTGCTGTTCCTGATCCGCCGCTACACCCGCGAAGCGGGCGTGCGTAACCTCGAGCGTGAGATTTCGACACTGGCCCGCAAGGGTGTGAAGGAACTCATGATCTCGAAGAAGAAGTCGGTGAAGGTGACTGCGGCCGTTGTCGAGGAGTTCCTCGGTGTGCCGAAGTATCGCTACGGCGAGATCGACAGCGAGGACCAGGTCGGTGTTGTGACCGGTCTGGCGTGGACCGAGGTGGGCGGCGAGCTGCTGACCATTGAAAGCGTCATGATGCCCGGCAAGGGCCGCATGACGGTGACGGGCAACCTGCGCGACGTGATGAAGGAGTCGATTTCGGCTGCTGCGTCCTACGTCCGCTCGCGAGCGATCAACTACGGCATCGAGCCGCCGTTGTTCGACCGCCGCGACATCCACGTGCACGTGCCGGAAGGTGCGACGCCGAAGGATGGTCCGTCTGCCGGTGTCGCGATGACGACGTCCATCGTCTCGGTGCTGACCGGCATTCCGATCCGGCATGATGTCGCCATGACCGGCGAGATCACGCTGCGGGGCCGGGTGCTGCCGATCGGCGGTCTGAAGGAGAAGCTGCTTGCGGCCGCTCGTGGCGGCATCAAGACGGTCTTCATTCCTGAGGACAACGCCAAGGACCTCACGGAGATTTCCGACGCCATCAAGGGCGGCATGGAAATCATCCCGGTCGCGCGGATGGACGAAGTGCTGGCCAAGGCGCTGGTGCGGGTTCCGACCCCGATCGTCTGGGAAGAGGACGTCAAGGCGCTGGCAACGCCTGAGGCCGATGAGGCCACAGGCGGCCTGACCACCGCGCACTGAGTGATACGCTGAATTGATGATAAAACGGCGCCTTCGGGCGCCGTTTTTTTTATCGGCATCCGGCAGCAATCCGCAGGAAGATCGATGGCCGATGCCGCCCCGCTGATTGAGAGGCGGTTTCGCACCTCAGGACGGCTTGCACACCGGGGCCGAGGAACGCTAAACAGGCCATGAGGGCGGTTAGCTCAGCTGGTTAGAGCATCTCGTTTACACCGAGAGGGTCGGCGGTTCGAATCCGTCACCGCCTACCACCCATGCGCTTGCCATCCTGTCATGGCGCCGCCATGTTGCGTGCCCTAGCATCGCGAAGTCTTTGCCCCTCTCACTGCTGTCAGCGCGGAGTGATCGATGAAGTACTTCCTTTGCCGCTTCGTCCCTCCGGGGCCGGACTTCCTCAAGACCATGACCCCCGAGCAAAAGGTGCTGATGAAATCGCACGGCGAGTTCTTGCAGGCCTTGCTGGAGCAGGGCGGCGTTGTCGCGCACGGGCCGGTGGCCGATCCGGCGGGCGGCTGGGGCATGTCGCTGTTCGAGATGGCCGACGACGAGAGCGCCGACGATGTCCGCGCCATCGTTGCGGAGGACCCGATGGTCAAGGCCAACATCGGCGCACGCTATGAGGTGCTGCCGATGCTTCAACTGCGGATGCGGGGCTAGGGCACTTCGAATCAACGGATGTATGGTTCTGTCTCACCTCTCCCGTGGGGAGAGGTCGACGCGCGAAGCGCGGCGGGTGAGGGCGTAGAATCTCTCGATAGACCTAGCCCCTCACCCCAACCCTCTCCCCACTGGGGAGAGGGAGCACATCCGATGTCGAACTATGCTTGCGCTAGCGCCTCGTCAGGACGAACTGCGATTGCGTCAGGCGGCATGGCTTTCCGCCGGCACAATCGGCAAGGGCAAGCAGTTTCGCGCTGCGAACGAGACGCTCCTTGGTGTCCTCGGAGCGGTGCGGCGTCAGCACGCTCATCGCGGTGCGCAGGGAATCCGCGATGTCCTCATTCGCCTTCGCGTCGGTTCTGTCGGTAAGGACGGCTACGTCGATGATGTCGTGATTGCGCGCGTCGATATCGACGAACACCAGCCCGATCGGGAGCGGCGCAAGCGCGACATTGTCGAATTTGCAGGTCAGCGCGTTTTGGCACATCGAGAGAAGGCGACGCCCTTGCGGCCGCCACAGGCATTCGGGTTTTGCATTGGCGCGCACAAGGCACACGGCGATGTCGGGCGCCGCATTGAGGTTGAGCTTTGAATTGCCGAGCCGGGGCACGCCGTCCCACGGGCTGCCGTTGGTCTTGGTGGCATCCGCGGTCACGGTGATGTCAAACCGTTGGTCCTGCGCCTGTGCGTTGAGCGGCACAAGGAGAGCGAGCGAGAGCACCGCGGCGAGGCGGTTCACAATCCGGATCATGCCTTTTCCTCCCAGATCGCGGCGAGATGGACGATGGTGCGCACCGCCGCTTCCATGTCCTGAACGCTGACCCATTCGAGGCGCGAGTGGAAGGCGTGTTCGCCGGCGAAGATGTTCGGGCAGGGCAGCCCCATGAATGACAGGCGCGAGCCGTCGGTGCCGCCACGGATGCTGCTCAGGACAGGCTGGAGTCCGGCGCGGCCGATCGCTTCCAGCGCATGCTCGACCACTTCCGGATGACGGTCGAGCACCTCCTTCATGTTGCGGTACTGTTCCTTGACCTCGAATTTATAGGTCGAATGCGGGAAGTCCTTGATGACGCCGCGCACGATGTCCTCCAGCAGCGCCTCTTTCTCCTTCAGGCCCTGCACGGTGAAATCGCGTACGATCAGCGACAGCGTCGCGCTGTCGAGGCCGCCCTGAAGCCCGACCGGATGCAGGAAGCCTTCACGGCCCTCGGTGGTTTCCGGGGCAAGGTCCCTCGGCAGCCGGTCGACGATGCGCGATGCGATCTTGAGCGCGTGCTCCATCTTCCCCTTGGCAAAGCCCGGATGGATGCTGACGCCCTGGATGGTGATGGTCACGCCGTCCGCCGAAAAGGTCTCGTCTTCGAGATGGCCGGCGCTTTCACCGTCGATGGTGTAGCCGAACGCGGCGCCGAGCTTCTTGAGATCGACCTTGTCCGCTCCGCGGCCTATTTCCTCGTCCGGCGTGAAAAGAACTTTGATCGCGCCGTGTTTTATCTGCGGATTGGCGATCAGGACCTGCATGGCATCCATGATCTCGGCGACGCCGGCCTTGTTGTCGGCGCCCAGAAGGGTGGTGCCGTCGGTGGTGACGATGTCGCTGCCGATTTGGTCTTTGAGCGCCGGATTGTCCGCCGCGCGAATAACCTGCGATGGATCGGCGGGCAAGACGATGTCGCCGCCCTGATAGTTGCGAACGATCTGCGGCTTGACGTCCTTGCCGGTGCAGTCCGGCGAAGTGTCCATGTGCGAGCAGAAGCAGATGACCGGCACGGTTTTCGCGGTATTGGCGGGCAGCGTCGCGTAGACATAGCCGAGTTCGTCCATATGGGCGTCGGCGAGTCCCAGATCGCGCAACTCCTGCGCGAGCAGGCGGCCGAGGTCCTTCTGCTTCTCGGTGGACGGGCAGGTGGGAGAGGATGCGTCGGACTGGGTGTCGATGCGGACGTAACGCAGGAAACGGTCAAGAACGGTATGAGAGAAGATGACGGGCAAGATGGTGGCTCCGGTTTCGATCGTCATACGCGGGCATAGCCGTTTGAAGAACGGCATCGCTTCCGCTCGCCTATGACCCGCGTATCCATCACGTGAAATGCATTTCGTGAAAGATGGATTGCCGGGTCAAGCCCGGCAATGACGAGCAGTCGGTGACGGCGAAATGCTGCCTGCCCTGGCTCAATGAAAAACGCCATCCCGGCGGTACCGGAATGGCGTCGGGCCTTAAAGTCTGGATGCCGGACTTAGACGGCTTCCTTCAATTCCTTGGCAGCACGGAAGGCAACCTTCTTGCTCGCCTTGATGTGGATCGCTTCGCCGGTGGCCGGGTTGCGGCCCATACGGGCGGCGCGCTTGCGAACCTGGAGGATGCCGAGGCCGACGATGCGGATACGCTCGCCCTTCTTCAGGTGCTTGGTGATCTTGGTGACGAGGTCGCCGAGGATGGTTTCAGCGGTCTTCTTCGACAACTCGTGCTCTTCGGCGAGAGCAGCGGCAAGGTGCTTCAGGGTAATGGTCGCTGGGGTAGCTGCTTTCTTTGCCATATTTGGCCCTCCTCGTGGATACTAGGCTTCACAAAACCAACGGTACATCAGGGCTTATTTGATTCGGGAGCGTCCTGACTACGAGTTTTGCCTGTAAATAGCGCCTTATTTAAATCGGCGGTGGAAAAGAGCCTGACACACAAGGGGAAATGCAACAACACCCTCGCAAATGTGGCCTCGGAACGGGCGCTGCGCGTCGGCCCGACCCCGGACGGACGGTGTAGTCCGGCGCGAACGTGCGAAGCAGGAACTGATTGTTTTTATGAGATAATTTGGCGCGAGAGACGGGGCTCGAACCCGCGACCTCCGGCGTGACAGGCCGGCGCTCTAACCAACTGAGCTACTCCCGCAAGGCCGCATCAGCGGACCGCAGGGTCCCGGACTTAAAGGTGCCGCCCTGCCAAGTCAAGCACTGCAGACTTTTTACACGATCAGCCTGTGACCGCGCTGAGTACGGAGCGAAATTGCTCCGCAAACCTCGCGCCGTGCTTCTGTTCGAAGCTGTCGTGGGCGTTCCGCCAGAGCGGATAAGCCTTGTCGAGGAGGGAGCGGCCTTTTCGCGTGAGCAGGATGTCGCGGCTGCGACGGTCTTCTTTTGAAACCCTGACGTCGACGAGGCCATCGCGTTCGAGGGGGCGGAGATTCTTCCCCATCGTGGTGCGATTCATCACCATCAGTTCGGCCAGCCGGTTCACCGACAGGCCGCCTTCCTTGTTCAGCGCCATCAGGAGCATGAACTGCGTCACCCGCACGCCTGAGGGCGCAAGCGCGGCGTCGTAGATCTGGGTCATGCGGCGCGCCGCCTTGCGCACGGCGAAGCAGTTGCACGTGTCCAGTCCCGGTTGCGCCATGACCCGTCCGCTTCCTGTTTCAAGAGTTCCGGCCGTCGCAGCCGGGATCAAAAATTAGGTGAACATTCTCCTGTTTTTGTCAAGCCCTTGCCAAAGACCGGTTTGGATAATAGGAGCATATGCTCTTAGTATTGGGAGGAGATGAAAATGAGCGATTTAATGCTGGTGACGGGTGCGACGGGTTCGACAGGGAAGGCCGCCGTTCGCGAATTGAGACAAGCGGGCGCCCAGGTACGGGCGTTCGTTCACAGGGATGACGCGCGGGCCGATGCGTTGCGGGACCTCGGTGCGGAGGTGATGGTCGGCGATCTGCTGGACCTCGCTGCCGTGCGGGCCGCAACCAGGGGCGTAACGGCAGCTTATTTTGTCTATCCGATCCGGAGTGGATTGGTCGATGCGACAGCGTATTTCGCGCAGGCGGCGTCAGAAGCGGGTGTGAAGTTCATCGTGAACATGTCGCAGATTTCGGCGCGTTCGGATGCCAAGAGCAACGCGGCTCGCCAGCACTGGGTCTGTGAACGGATGCTGGATCGGTCCGGCATTCCGGTCGTGCATCTGCGCCCGACCTTCTTCGCCCAGTGGCTTCTGTATTTCGGCCGCGGCAGCGGGATCGCTTCGACGGGCCAGATCGTGCTGCCGTTCGGGGAGGGGCGTCACGCGCCGATCGCGGGAGAAGATCAGGGGCGGTTGATCGCTGCGATTTTGAGGGACCCGGCACCTCATGCCGGAAAGACCTATCCTCTCTACGGTTCCACCGAAATGAACCACCATGAGATCGCTGCACAGGTCACCACGGTGCTTGGCAAGGAGATCAGCTACATCGCGCAGTCCATTCCGGACTTCAAGGCGCAGCTTGAAAGCCTGCATGCGCCGCAGCACCTGGTTCAACACCTGTGCGAAGTGGCGCAGGACTATCAGGACGGCATCTTCGCCGGCACCAACGATATCATCGAGCGTGTCACAGGGCGTCCGCCTCTAACGGTTCCTGAGTTCGTCGAACTCCACCGGGCGGAATTTTCCGCCTGACTTCGGCCGGTCCCGGACGGCGCGTGCCGCACGGGGCCGGACCGACCGCTCCTACGGCCGCGCCACGGGCATCCCCACCCAGCACGATTGTCATTTCAGCCGGGACGCTATCTCCTGTATTGCTGCCCGGCGACGCAGGATCGACCGCGCTCAAAATCATGTGGGGAAACGTTTAATGCCGACCACCAGCACCGGAACCAACAGGAAATACAGGCTGGCCGTGATTCCCGGCGACGGCATCGGCAAGGAAGTGGTGCCCGAGGGGTTGCGGGTGCTGGAAGCGGCGGCAAAGAAGTTCAATTTTGAACTGACGCTCGACAGTTTCGACTTCGCCTCCTGTGACTACTACCAGAAGCACGGCAAGATGATGCCGGACGACTGGAAGACCCAGATCGGCAGCCACGATGCGATCTTCTTCGGCGCGGTGGGCATGCCGTCGATCCTGCCGGACCACATTTCGCTGTGGGGATCGCTGATCCAGTTTCGCCGGGAGTTCGACCAGTATGTGAACCTTCGGCCTGTTCGCCTGATGCCCGGCGTGAAGTCGCCGCTGGCCGGCAGAAAGCCCGGCGATATCGACTTTTTCGTCGTGCGCGAGAACACCGAGGGCGAGTATTCGTCCATCGGCGGGCGGATGTTTCCGGGCACCGACCGCGAGGTGGTGATTCAGGAAAGCGTCATGTCACGTACCGGCGTCGACCGGATCCTGAAGTTCGCCTTTGAGCTTGCGCAAACCCGCCCCAAGAAGCACCTGACCTCTGCCACCAAGTCGAACGGTATTTCGATCACGATGCCGTACTGGGACGAGCGCGTGGAGGAGATGGCGAAGGCCTATCCGGGCGTGAAGTGGGACAAGTATCATATTGATATTCTGGCCGCGAACTTCGTCCTGCACCCTGACTGGTTCGACGTTGTGGTCGGCTCGAACCTGTTCGGAGACATCCTGTCGGATCTCGGCCCGGCCTGCACCGGCACCATCGGCATTGCTCCGTCCGGCAGTCTCAATCCGGAACGCAAGTTTCCCTCGCTGTTCGAGCCGGTTCACGGCTCCGCGCCGGACATCGCCGGGAAGGGAATCGCCAACCCCGTCGGCCAGATCTGGTCGGCCGCGATGATGCTGGACCATCTCGGCGAGCCGGAAGCGGGCAAGGCGATTGTGTCGGCGATCGAGACCGTTCTGGCCGACGAGAGGCTGCGGACGCGCGATCTCGGCGGACAGGCCGACACGGTTGCATGCGGCAAGGAAATCGCGCGTCTGCTGTCATAAAGGCAGATGCTCGCGGTCTACGCCGAAGGTCGTAGACTGCGTTGTTCCCGGCGTCGTTCCCCCGTCTCGCGTCGCTGCTAATAAGCGCCGCAGATGGGTCCATCGGTGGAGCTTTGGGTGCCGGGAGGCCCGGTGCCACCGGGTTTCCGATCGGCGATCAAAGCGGATCAGGCCTCAAAACAGCTTGTCTTGCCCTCCCTGTTGCGCTGCGCTATCCCTTTCGAACCATTCCAATGTTTCGCGAATCCGCGGGACAAATTCGGGCAGCATGAGGATCGCCGATGGGCGGAATTCTGCAGAATTACCTGCCACTTGTGGTGTTTATCGGAGTCGCGACCGTGATCGGTCTCGCGCTTCTGATCGCACCGTTCATCGTCGCCTATCAGCAGCCGGATCCGGAAAAGCTTTCTGCCTATGAATGCGGCTTCAATGCATTCGACGATGCGCGCATGAAATTCGATGTGCGGTTCTATCTGGTTGCCATTCTTTTCATCATCTTCGATCTGGAAGTCGCCTTCCTGTTCCCGTGGGCAGTGGCATTCGGCAAGCTCGGCCTCGCCGGGTTCTGGTCGATGATGGTGTTCCTCGCCGTGCTGACCGTCGGCTTTGCCTATGAATGGAAGAAGGGAGCGCTCGAATGGGATTGAGCCCCAACACGGCGCCTTCGATCATGCAGCCCGCGGTCTCGCAGGCGGCAACCGGGATTCTCGATCCGCGTACCGGCCAGCCGGTCGGCGCGGACGACAAGTACTTTCTCGAGATCAACAGCGAGCTGTCCGACAAGGGCTTCTTCGTTGCCGCGACAGACGACCTGATCACCTGGGCGCGCACCGGCTCGCTGATGTGGATGACCTTCGGCCTCGCATGCTGCGCAGTCGAGATGATGCAGGTATCGATGCCGCGCTACGACGTCGAGCGCTTCGGCTTCGCACCACGCGCTTCGCCGCGCCAGTCCGACGTGATGATCGTCGCCGGCACGCTGACCAACAAGATGGCGCCTGCGCTCCGCAAGGTCTACGACCAGATGCCGGAGCCGCGTTACGTCATCTCGATGGGGTCGTGCGCCAACGGCGGCGGCTACTATCACTACTCGTATTCGGTGGTGCGCGGCTGCGATCGCATCGTGCCTGTCGACATTTATGTTCCGGGTTGTCCGCCGACCGCGGAGGCGCTGCTTTACGGCGTGCTGCTGTTGCAGAAGAAGATCCGGCGCACCGGAACGATTGAACGGTAATCGCACATGGATGATGCGAAACTAGACGCTCTTGGCCAGACGATCGTGGCCGCGCTTCCCGGCGCGGCGCTCGGGCATTCGGTTGCATTCAATCAGCTCGCGATCTCGGTCGATCTTGCAAAGATCGTGGACGTCGTCCGCGTGCTGAAGACCGATCCGCGCTTCCGCTTCGTGAACGTCACCGACGTGACGGCGGTGGACTATCCGGGCCGCGAGAACCGCTTCGATGTGATCTATCACTTCATGTCGCCGGTGCTGAACACGCGGCTGCGTCTGCGCGGCGAGGCGAACGAGACCACGCAGGTGCCGTCGATCATCTCGGTGTTTCCGGGCGCGGACTGGTTCGAACGCGAGACCTACGATCTGTACGGTGTGATCTTCATCGGCCATCCCGACATGCGACGCCTGCTGACCGACTACGGTTTCGACGGTCATCCGTTGCGCAAGGACTTCCCGCTGACCGGCTTCGTCGAGGTCCGCTACGACGACGCCGAGAAGCGCGTTGTCTACGAGCCGGTCCGACTTAATCAGGAATTCCGCAAGTTCGACTTCCTCTCGCCATGGGAAGGCGCGGACTACGCGCTGCCGGGCGATGAGAAGGCCGCTGCGCCCGCGTCGGCGCCAGCACCAAAGGCAGGTGGCTGATGACCGACGTTCTGAACGCCGAAGCTACCGGCGAGCGCAATTTCACCATCAACTTCGGGCCGCAGCATCCGGCCGCGCACGGCGTGCTGCGTCTGGTGCTTGAGCTTGACGGCGAAGTCGTCGAGCGCGTCGATCCGCATATCGGTCTGCTTCATCGCGGCACCGAAAAGCTGATCGAGCAGAAGACCTATCTTCAGGCGATTCCGTATTTCGACCGGCTCGACTACGTCGCGCCGATGAATCAGGAGCATGCATTCTGCCTCGCGGCGGAAAAGCTGCTCGGCATCACCGTGCCGCGCCGCGGCCAACTGATCCGCGTGCTGTATTCCGAGATCGGCCGCATCCTGTCGCACCTGCTGAACGTGACCACGCAGGCGATGGACGTCGGCGCGCTGACACCGCCGCTCTGGGGTTTCGAAGAGCGCGAAAAGCTGATGGTGTTCTATGAGCGCGCCTCCGGCTCGCGCATGCACGCGGCGTTCTTCCGCGTCGGCGGTGTGCATCAGGATCTGCCGCCCGCGCTGATCAACGACATCGAAGCGTGGTGCGATCCGTTCCTCAAGGTCGTCGACGATCTCGAAACGCTGCTCACCGACAACCGCATCTTCAAGCAGCGCAACGTCGATATCGGCGTGGTGACACTCGATCAGGCGTGGGAGTGGGGCTTCTCCGGCGTGATGGTGCGCGGCTCGGGCGCGGCATGGGATCTGCGCAAGTCGCAGCCTTACGAATGTTACGCCGAGATGGATTTCGATATTCCGATCGGCAAGAACGGCGACTGCTACGATCGCTACTGCATCCGCATGGAAGAAATGCGCCAGTCGGTGCGCATCATGAAGCAGTGCATCGAGAAGCTGCGCGCGCCCGAGGGGCAGGGACCGGTTGTCGTCGAGGACAACAAGATCGCGCCGCCGCGCCGCAGCGAGATGAAGCGCTCGATGGAAGCGCTGATCCACCACTTCAAGCTCTATACCGAAGGCGTTCACGTCCCCGCCGGCGAAGTCTACGCCGCGGTCGAAGCGCCGAAGGGCGAGTTCGGCGTGTTCCTGGTCGCCGACGGCACCAACAAGCCGTACAAGTGCAAGATCCGCGCGCCGGGCTTCGCACACCTTCAGGCAATGGACTTCATCTGCAAGGGCCATCTGCTGGCGGACGTCTCGGCCATTCTCGGTTCGCTCGACATCGTGTTCGGCGAGGTGGACCGCTGATGGCGCAGCAGCCGATCATCTTTGATCGTACCACCGGTGAAATGACCGGTGCGACGCCGTGGGAGCGCAGCATCGGCTTTGCGCTGCTCGCAGGATCGAAGGTCGGCGCGTACATTTCCCATCGCGGTTACAACAGCGCGGCCAATCTGCTGAAGACGCTGTTTCTTCCCGAGCGCGACATCAATGTCATGCTCAATCCGGATGCTGCGTTCTCATTCCCATACGGCGACGGCTACTGGAGCAAGCTGCTCAACCGCACCTTCAAGTACGAGGACGAGCTTGAACTGTTCCTGCTCGACTCCAAGGACGTCAACTATACGCTGATCGATTGCGGCGCGAACTACGGTTACTGGTCGGTCATGGTGTCCAGCCAGCGTTTCGGCTCGCGCCCGTCGATCGCGATGGAGCCGTCGTCGCGGAATTATCCACGGCTGGCGCACAATGCGAAGATCAACAACGGCCGGTTCGAGGCGATCAACGCCGCCATCGGCTCCGCACGCGGCACGGCGCGCCTGTCGGGCGACCGTCACGAGGCGTTCAGCATCGCAGGCGGTACCGATGCGGGCGGCGAGGAAGTAAAGGTGCTTGCACTCGATAACCTGATCGAGGACGGCAAGATCCCGGCGCAGGGCAAATACATCATCAAGCTCGACGTCGAAGGCGTCGAGATCGATGCCATGAAGGGCGGCAAGCGGATTCTGGAAACGGATTCGGTCGTGGTCTGCGAGGAACACGGCAACGATCCGACCCACAGCGTGTCGCGCTACATTCTCGAACAGACGCCGATGAAGGCAATCATCCACGATCCGGCAACGGATCGCTTCGAAGCGCTGACCCAGTTGTCCACGCTCGACCGCATCAAGGTCGCCTCGCACGTTGGCTATAACGTGTTTGCGACCTCGAGCGCGTTCTGGGAGCAGCGTATCTACAGCATGAATTCAGGCAACGCGCGCCGCGCCATGACGCAATGAGATTTGACGCAACAAGACTTGGCGCAATGAAAGATCGAAAGACTTAAACGATGGCCGTCCGCCGTTTGGCTCCGAAAGAGGTGCAGCCCGCAAGCTTCGCGTTCAGCGCGGAGAATCTGGCGTGGGCGAAAGCCCAGATCGAGAAATACCCGCCGGGCCGTCAGCAGTCCGCGGTGATCCCGATCCTGTGGCGCGTGCAGGAACAGCATGACGGCTGGGTGTCCGAGGTTGCGATCCGTGCGGTCGCCGACCTGCTGGACATGCCCTATATCCGCGTGCTGGAAATCGCCACGTTCTACACGATGTTCCAGCTCGAACCGGTCGGCAAGAAGGCGCATGTGCAGGTTTGCGGCACGACGCCGTGCATGCTGCGCGGCGCGAAAGACCTGATCGAGGTCTGCAAGAACCGTATTCATCACGATCCGTTCCATGTCTCGGCCGACGGCAATTTCTCGTGGGAAGAGGTCGAGTGTCTCGGCGCCTGCGTGAATGCGCCGATGGTGATGATCTGGAAGGACACCTATGAGGATCTGACGCCCGAGAGCCTGAACAGAGTGCTCGACGGCTTCGAGACCGGCAATTTGCCCAAGCCCGGCCCACAGATCGATCGCCAGTATGCCGCGCCGGCCGGCGGGCCGACGTCGCTCACCACCCCTGCTAGCAACGACAACAGGGGCAGCGTATCCGCACCGAACAAGCCTGCGCTCACGGACGCCGAGTCCAAGAAGCAGACCGAGGCTGCCAACGTGCAGGAGCGCCCGTCGCCGAAGCCGCCCATGGGCGACTCCACAAAGACGAACCCTCCGAAAGGAGACAAGTCATGACCGGTGCCGCGCTTCGCTACATCGCGCTTCACGCGGTTGTCGCCGCTGTCTTCATCTTCTTTCTGAATTTCTACATTCTGAAAACCGAACTCCAGTCCGCCGTGTTCTGGGCGATCGGCTTTGGTGCGATGGCGGGCGGGCTCGCCTATCAGCAATCGAAGCGCTCGGGGTCTTAAGGTAGCGATCATGCTCGACGACAAGGACCGCATCTTCCGCAATCTCTACGGGCTCGACGACTGGGGCCTGGAGGGCGCGCGCCGCCGTGGCGCATGGGACGGCACCAAGGCGATCATCGACCGGGGCCGCGACTGGATCGTCGCCGAAATGAAGGCGTCAGGCCTGCGCGGGCGCGGCGGGGCGGGCTTCCCGACCGGCATGAAATGGTCGTTCATGCCGAAGGACAACGCCGACGGACGTCCGAGCTATCTCGTCGTCAACGCCGACGAGTCCGAGCCGGGCACCTGCAAGGATCGCGAGATCATGCGGCACGATCCGCATCTGCTGGTGGAAGGCTGCCTGATTGCCAGCGCCGCGATGGGCGCGCATGTCGCTTACATCTATGTGCGCGGCGAGTTCATCCGAGAGCGCGAGCATCTGCAGGCGGCGGTCGATCAGGCCTATGAGGCGAAGCTGATCGGCAAGGACAACGTTCACGGTTATCCGTTCGATCTTTACGTTCACCACGGCGCCGGCGCGTACATCTGCGGTGAGGAAACCGCGTTGCTCGAAAGCCTCGAAGGCAAGAAAGGCCAGCCGCGCCTGAAGCCGCCGTTCCCGGCCAACGTCGGTCTTTATGGTTGCCCGACCACCGTGAACAACGTCGAGTCGATCGCGGTCGCGCCGGACATCCTGCGCCGGGGCGCGGCGTGGTTCGCCGCCATCGGCCGTCCGAACAATGTCGGCACCAAGCTTTACGGCATCTCCGGTCACGTCAACACGCCGTGCGTCGTCGAAGACGCCATGAGCATTCCGTTCAGGGAACTTATCGAGAAGCACGGCGGCGGCATTCGCGGCGGCTGGGACAATCTGCTGGCGATCATTCCCGGCGGCGCATCGTGCCCGCTGATCCCGGCGGCGGATTGCCAGGATCTGATCATGGATTTCGACGGCACCCGCGCAGTGAAGTCGAGCTTCGGCACCGCCGGCGTCATCGTGATGGACAAGTCGACGGACGTGGTCGCGGCCATCGCGCGCATTTCCTACTTCTTCAAGCATGAGAGCTGCGGCCAGTGCACGCCGTGCCGTGAAGGCACTGGCTGGATGTGGCGTGTGCTGTCACGCATGGTCGAAGGCCGCGCCCACAAGCGCGAGATCGACATGTTGCTGGAAGTCACCAAGCAGGTCGAAGGCCACACCATCTGCGCGCTCGGCGACGCGGCGGCTTGGCCGATCCAGGGTCTGATCCGCGCCTTCCGTCCGGAGATCGAACGGCGCATTGACGATTTCACGCGCAAGTCGACCATCGATGACGTCGGCGTTCTCGATCCGATCAACATGGTCGCGGCGGAGTAATGGCGATGACCAAAATTCTCGTCGACGGAAAAGAGATTGACGTTCCTGCCGAGTACACGCTGCTGCAGGCGTGCGAGGCGGCGGGCGCCGAGATTCCGCGCTTCTGCTACCACGAGCGGCTGTCGATCGCCGGCAACTGCCGCATGTGCCTCGTTGAGGTCGCCGGTTCGCCGAAGCCGGTCGCAAGCTGCGCCTGGGCCGTGCGCGACTGTCGCCCGGGTCCGAACGGCGAACTGCCGGCGGTCAAGACCAAATCGCCGATGGTGAAGAAGGCACGCGAAGGCGTGATGGAATTCCTGCTGATCAACCATCCGCTCGATTGCCCGATCTGCGATCAGGGCGGCGAGTGCGATCTCCAGGATCAGGCGATGGGTTACGGCGTCGACACCAGCCGTTTCATGGAGAACAAGCGCGCGGTCGAGGACAAGTACATCGGCGCGCTGGTGAAGACCTCGATGAACCGCTGCATCCAGTGCACGCGCTGCGTCCGCTTCACCACTGAAGTTTGCGGCGTGCCGGAACTGGGCCTGACCGGCCGCGGCGAGGACGTCGAGATCACGACGTATCTCCAGAGTGCGCTGACGTCCGAACTGCAGGGCAACCTCGTCGACATCTGCCCGGTCGGTGCGCTGACCTCGAAGCCATACGCATTTGCCGCGCGTCCGTGGGAACTGGGCAAGACCCAGTCCATCGACGTGATGGATGCGATTGGCTCCGCGATCCGCGTCGATACGCGCGGCCGCGAAGTGATGCGCATCCTGCCGCGCGTCAATGAAAGCGTGAACGAGGAGTGGATCTCCGACAAGACGCGCCACATCGTCGACGGTCTGCGCACGCAGCGCCTGGATCGGCCGTACATTCGCGAGAACGGCAAACTGCGCGCAGCGAGCTGGACCGAGGCTTTCGCGACCATCGCCAAGGCGGTTGCGCGTTCCGACGGCCGGCGCACCGGCGCAATCGCCGGTGACCTCGCCGCGGTCGAGGAGATGTTCGCGCTCAAGGAACTGCTCACCTCATTCGGGTCGGCGAATTTCGCCACCCAGGACGGCGGTGGGTTCGATCCGAAGGCGGGCCGCGCGTCGTACATCTTCAATCCGACTATCGCAGGAATCGAACAGGCGGACGCGCTGCTGATCGTCGGTTCCAACCCGCGCAAGGAAGCGGCTGTTCTCAACGCACGCATCCGCAAGCGCTGGCGCACGGGCGCGCTCAAGATCGGCGTGATCGGCGACAGGGCCGACCTGACCTATGATTACGAGCATCTCGGCGCGGGCACCGATACGCTGAGCGACCTCGCTGCCGGCAAGCATTCCTTCGCCGATGTCCTGAAGGGCGCGAAGCATCCGATCGTGCTGGTGGGCGCGGGCGTTGCCGCCCGTCACGATGGCGCAGCGGTGCTGTCGCAGGCGGCCAAGCTCGCCGTCGATCTCGGCGCGCTGAAGGACGGCTGGAACGGATTTGCGGTGCTTCATAATGCCGCCTCGCGCGTCGGTGCGCTCGACATCGGCTTCACGCCGGGGGCGGGCGGCCTGAGCGTCGCGCAGATGACCGCGTTCGGCACGCTCGATGTGCTGTTCTCGCTCGGCGCAGACGATGTCAGCCCGGCGGATGGCACCTTCGTGGTTTACATCGGCACGCACGGCGACAAGGGCGCACACCGCGCCGACGTGATCCTGCCGGGTGCCGCCTACACCGAGAAGGCCGGTCTTTACGTCAACACCGAAGGCCGGGTGCAGATGGCCAACCGCGCCGCGTTCCCGCCGGGCGACGCGCGCGAGGACTGGGCGATCATCCGCGCGCTGTCCGATGTTCTCGGCAAGAAACTGCCGTTCGACTCGCTCGGGCAACTGCGTCAGGCGATCTTCAAGGCCGCACCGCACCTGATGCGGATCGACCAGATCGAGGCGGGCGATGCGGCAGGCGTGAAAGCGCTTGCGGCGCGCGGCGGCTCGGTCGAGAAGGGCGCCTTCAAGAGCCCGGTCGAGGACTTCTACCTGACCAATCCCATTGCGCGGGCATCCGCGGTGATGGCCGAATGTTCCAAGCTCGCCTCCGGGCAGATTCTGACGGCGGCGGAGTGAGCGTGACCCGATGACCGAATTCTTCGCAAGCGAGTTATGGACAGGCTATCTGTGGCCGATCATCATCATGGTCGCGCAGAGCCTGCTGCTGCTCGTGCTATTGCTGGTTGCCATCGCCTACATCCTGCTGGCCGACCGCAAGATCTGGGCGGCGGTGCAGATCCGCCGCGGCCCCAACGTGGTGGGTCCATGGGGGCTGCTGCAATCCTTCGCGGACCTTCTGAAGTTCGTGCTGAAAGAGCCGACCATTCCGGACGGCGCGAACAAGGCCGTGTTCCTTCTTGCGCCGCTGGTGACCTGCGTGCTGGCTCTGGCTGCGTGGGCGGTGATCCCCGTCAATCTCAACTGGGTGATCGCCGACATCAATGTCGGCATCCTCTACATCTTCGCGATCTCGTCGCTGTCGATCTACGGCATCATCATGGCCGGCTGGGCGTCGAACTCGAAGTATCCGTTTCTTGCCGCGCTTCGCTCCGCAGCCCAGATGGTGTCCTACGAAGTTTCCATCGGCTTCGTCATCATCACCGTGCTGCTGTGCGTCGGTTCGCTGAACCTGACGGCGGTGGTCGCGGCGCAGGACACCAAGCTCGGCATTCTCGGCTGGTACTGGCTGCCGCTGTTCCCGATGTTCGTGATTTTCTACGTCTCGGCGCTGGCGGAAACCAATCGTCCGCCGTTCGATCTGGTGGAAGCGGAATCCGAACTGGTCGCGGGCTTCATGACCGAATACGGCTCGACGCCGTATCTGCTGTTCATGCTCGGCGAATACGTCGCGATCTGCACCATGTGTGCGCTGGCGACGATCCTGTTCCTCGGCGGCTGGCTGTCGCCGATCCCGTTCGCGCCGTTCACCTGGGTGCCGGGCGTGATCTGGTTCGTGCTGAAGCTGTTCTTCATGTTCTTCCTGATCGCGATGGCGAAGGCGATCGTGCCGCGCTACCGCTACGACCAGCTGATGCGGCTGGGCTGGAAGGTCTTCCTGCCGTTGTCGCTGGCGATGGTCGTCATCGTCGCCGGTGTCCTGCAATTCGCGAACCTAGCGCCGAAGTGAGGGCATCATGGGCATAGCATCCACAGCCAATTCGCTCCTGCTGAAAGAGTTCGTCTCGGCGTTCGTTCTCGCCATGCGCTACTTCTTCAAGCCGAAGCCGACGCTGAACTACCCCTTCGAGAAGGGGCCGATCTCGCCGCGCTTCCGTGGTGAGCATGCGCTGCGCCGTTATCCGAACGGCGAGGAACGCTGCATCGCCTGCAAGCTGTGCGAAGCGATCTGTCCGGCGCAGGCCATTACCATCGAAGCCGGTCCGCGCCGCAATGACGGCACGCGCCGCACGGTGCGCTATGACATCGACATGGTGAAGTGCATCTATTGCGGGCTTTGCCAGGAGGCATGTCCGGTCGACGCCATCGTCGAGGGCCCGAATTTCGAATTCGCGACGGAAACGCGCGAGGAGCTTTATTATGACAAGGCGAGACTGCTCGCCAACGGCGATCGGTGGGAGCGCGAGATTGCGAAGAACATCGAACTCGACGCGCCGTACCGGTGAGGTGAGGGTATGATCGGTCCCGCGCTCTTTTTCTATCTCTTTGCTGGCGTCTGCGTGGCGTCGGCGATCATGGTTGTGACTTCGCGCAACCCTGTGCACTCCGTGCTGTTCCTGATCCTTGCGTTCGTGAACGCGGCGGGACTGTTCATGCTGCTCGGCGCGGAATTCCTCGCGATGATCCTGATCGTGGTCTACGTCGGCGCGGTCGCGGTGCTGTTCCTGTTCGTCATCATGATGCTGGACGTGGACTTCGCCGAACTCCGGCAGGGCTTCATCGAGTATCTGCCGGTCGGCCTGCTGATCGGCGCGGTGTTCCTCGCCGAACTGCTGCTTGTGGCGCTTGGCTGGGCGATCCACCCATCGATCTCGAAGGCGATCACGTCTCCGATCCCCGGCGGGGTCACCAACACAGAAGCGCTCGGCCTCGTGCTGTACACGAAGTATCTGCCTTACTTCCAATTGGCGGGTCTGGTGCTGCTGGTCGCCATGATCGGCGCCATCGTGCTCACGCTGCGGCACAAGCCGAGCGTGAAGCGGCAGGACATCAACGCACAGAACGCGCGCACCAAGGCTGCTGCGATGGATGTGCGCAAGGTCGCGCCGGGGCAGGGACTTCAGGACGCGGACTCCGGGGAGTGGGTGCGATGACAATCGGTCTCGGTCACTATCTCGCGGTCGCCGCTATCCTGTTCACGATCGGCATTCTCGGCATCTTCCTCAACCGGAAGAACGTCATTGTCATCCTGATGTCGATCGAACTCATTCTGCTTGCCGTGAACATCAACCTGGTGGCGTTCTCGTCGTTCCTCGGCGACATCGTGGGGCAGGTGTTCGCGCTTCTGGTGCTGACGGTTGCCGCGGCTGAAGCGGCGATCGGGCTTGCCGTACTGGTGGTGTTCTTCCGGAATCGCGGTTCGATCGCGGTCGAGGACATCAATCTGATGAAGGGTTAACGCATGATCCCGAAAAGCATGCCCTCGGGCAACGACCCGGCGGGTGGACACCGGTTTTCGGACCAGATCATGCGTCTTGAGAGAATCACGCCATGATTCAGGCAATCGTTTTCCTGCCGCTGATCGGCGCGCTCATTGCGGGCGCGGTGGCGCTGTTTGGCGCCCATGCACGCAATCCGAGCGGCGACGAAATGGATCACGCCCATGGTCATGACGGGCACGGCGCAGCTCACGCTCACGCGGCCCATGACGATCACGGACACGGCGACCACGGGCATGACGATCATGGACCGGTCGAACCGCCGGCGGCCGGCTCACGCACCGCCGAGATCGTCACCACCGCGCTGCTGCTGATTTCCGCCGCGCTGTCATGGATGACGCTGGTCGATGTCGGGTTCCTGCATCACGACACACGCGCTCAGCTTTTCACCTGGATCGGCTCGGGTGATCTCGTCGTCAACTGGGCGCTGCGCGTCGATACGCTGACCGCCGTGATGCTGGTGGTGGTCACCTCGGTGTCGTCGCTCGTGCACCTGTATTCGATCGGCTACATGAACGAGGACCCGAACCGTCCGCGGTTCATGGCCTATCTGTCGCTGTTTACCTTCATGATGCTCATGTTGGTAACCGCGGACAACCTCGTGCAGATGTTCTTCGGCTGGGAAGGCGTGGGCCTGGCAAGCTACCTGCTGATCGGTTTCTGGTTCCAGAAGCCGTCGGCCAATGCCGCCGCCATCAAGGCGTTCGTGGTCAACCGCGTCGGCGACTTCGGCTTCCTGCTCGGTATCTTCGCGATCTTCATGATGGTCGGCTCGGTCGATTTCGACACGATCTTCGCCGCGGCCCCCGGCCTAACAGGCAAGACCATTCACTTCTTCGCCTGGAACGTCGATGCGCTCACGCTGATCTGCCTGTTCCTGTTCATGGGCGCGATGGGCAAGTCCGCGCAGTTCCTGCTGCACACCTGGTTGCCAGACGCCATGGAAGGCCCGACGCCGGTGTCGGCGCTGATCCACGCCGCGACCATGGTCACCGCCGGCGTGTTCATGGTGGCGCGCCTGTCGCCGCTGTTCGAACTCGCTCCGAACGCGCAGGCCGCCGTGATGCTGGTCGGCGCGACCACTGCGCTGTTCGCCGCCACCATCGGCCTCGTGCAGAACGACATCAAACGCATCGTTGCTTATTCGACCTGTTCGCAGCTCGGCTACATGTTCGTGGCCATGGGAGCAGGGGCCTATTCGGTCGGCATGTTCCACCTGTTCACCCACGCTTTCTTCAAGGCGTTGCTGTTCCTGGGATCGGGCTCGGTGATCGTCGCGATGCATCACGAGCAGGACATCCGCAACATGGGTGGCCTGAAGGACAAGATCCCGTTCACCTACATCACCATGGTGATCGGCACGCTGGCGCTGACGGGCTTCCCGCTGACGGCAGGCTATTTCTCCAAGGACGCGATCATCGAGTCCGCCTTCGTGGCGCACAATCCGTTCGCTCTTTACGGCTTTCTCTGCACCGTGATCGCCGCGGGCCTCACCTCGTTCTATTCATGGCGCCTGATCTTCAAGACGTTCCATGGCGAGCCGCACGACCAGAAGCACTACGAGGCCGCGCACGAGAGCCCGTACACCATGCTGATCCCGCTCGCCGTGCTGGCGGTGGGCTCGATCCTCGCGGGCTTCCCGTTCAAGGAGCTGTTCGCGGGCCACGGCATTCATGAATTCTTCCGCGAGTCGCTGAAGATGAATCCCAAGATCATCGAGGAGATGCATCACATTCCGGCGACGATTGCGTTCCTGCCGACGGTGATGATGGTGGTCGGCTTCTTCGTGTCGTGGCTGTTCTATATCCGCAAGCCCTATCTGCCGGTCGAACTCGCGAACCAGCATCCGGGCCTGTACCGCTTCCTGCTCAACAAGTGGTACTTCGACGAGCTGTATGACTTCTTGTTCGTGCGACCGGCCAAGTGGCTGGGACGCTTCCTGTGGAAGAAGGGCGACGGCTTCATCATCGACGGGTTCGGTCCTGACGGCGTATCCGCGCGCGTGCTCGATGTCACGCGCAACGTCGTGCGGCTCCAGACCGGCTATCTCTATCACTATGCATTCGCGATGCTGATCGGCGTGGCCGGTCTCATCACGTGGTTTATCTTCGGTCTCGGGGGCCAATGATGACAACCTGGCCCATTCTTTCCGTCGTCACGTTCCTGCCGATCGTCGGCGCGATCCTGATTTACCTCAGCCGCGGTGACGACGAAGCCGCGCGCGGCAATGCGCGCTGGATCGCGCTGTGGACCACGATCATCACTTTCGCGGTGTCGCTCATTCTGGTGATGCGGTTCGATCCGTCGAATCCCGGCTTCCAGTTCGTCGAGAAGGCGCCGTGGCTCGCCAACACCATCACCTATCACATGGGCGTCGACGGCATTTCGCTGCCGTTCGTGATCCTGACCACGGCACTGATGCCGTTCTGCATTCTCGCAAGCTGGAAGTCGGTCACACTGCGCGTGCGCGAATACATGATGGCGTTTCTGTTCCTCGAGACGCTGATGGTCGGTACGTTCTCCGCGCTCGATCTCGTGCTGTTCTATCTGTTCTTCGAAGGCGGCCTGATCCCGATGTTCCTCATCATCGGCGTCTGGGGCGGCCCGCGCCGGGTCTATGCCAGCTTCAAGTTCTTCCTCTACACGTTGCTCGGCTCGGTGCTGATGCTGCTCGCCATCATGGCGCTGTATCTGAACGCCGGGACCACCGACATTCCGACGCTGATGAACACCGCCGTGCCGCGCAGCCTCCAGACATGGGCGTGGCTGGCGTTCTTCGCCTCGTTCGCGGTGAAGATGCCGATGTGGCCGGTGCACACCTGGTTGCCGGACGCGCACGTCGAGGCACCGACCGCGGGCTCCGTCGTGCTGGCGGCCATTCTGCTGAAGATGGGCGGCTACGGCTTCCTGCGTTTCTCGCTGCCGATGTTCCCGCTGGCGTCACATGACTTTGCGCCGCTGGTCTTCACGCTCTCAACGATTGCGATCGTCTATACGTCGCTGGTCGCGCTGATGCAGGAAGACATCAAGAAGCTGATTGCTTACTCGTCCGTCGCTCACATGGGCTTCGTCACCATGGGCATTTTCGCGGGCACCATGCAGGGCGTCGCCGGCGGCGTGTTCCAGATGGTGTCGCACGGCATCGTCTCGGGCGCGCTGTTCCTCTGCGTCGGCGTGGTCTACGACCGGCTGCACACCCGCGAGATTGCCGCCTATGGTGGCCTCGTGAACAGGATGCCGCTCTATGCCTTCGTGTTCATGGTCTTCACCATGGCGAACGTCGGTCTGCCGGGCACATCGGGATTCGTCGGCGAGTTCATGACCCTGATCGGCACGTTCAAGGTCAGCATTCCGACTGCGACGGTGGCCGCGCTGGGCGTGATCCTGTCGGCGGCCTATGCGCTTTGGCTTTATCGCAAGGTGGTGTTCGGCGTGCTCGACAAGCCGTCGCTCGCCAGCATCAAGGATCTGACGCTGCGGGAAGGGATTATTCTCGCGCCGCTGGTCATTCTCACCATTCTCTTTGGCGTATATCCGAAGCCGGTCCTCGATATGTCGGCGGCCTCGGTGCAGCAGCTCGTCACGAACTACAACACCGCCATCACCGCCGTGAAAGCGGCGGCGCTGGTTCAGTAACGGAAACGGCTTATGACTTTCGCAGGATATTCGCTGCTTCCCGTGCTGCCGGAACTGGTGCTGGCCGCTGGCGCCATGGCGCTCCTGATGCTCGGCGCGTTTCGCGGACCGCAGACGACGTCGCTGGTAACCGGCATCGCTGTGGTTTTGCTCGTTGTGACGGGCGGTCTCGAACTGTGGCTGCCGGCTGGCAAGCTGACCACCTTCGGCGGCAGTTTCATCGTCGACGACTATGCGCGGTTCCTGAAAATCCTGGCGTTGATCGGCTCCGGCGTCACGCTGATCCTGTCGCGCGCGTACCTCGCCGAGCAGGCGAAGATTTTCGAGTATGCGATCCTGGTGATGCTCTCCACCACCGGCATGATGGTGCTGATCTCCGCCGGCGACCTGATCATGCTCTATCTCGGCCTCGAACTGATGAGCCTTGCGCTCTACGTCGTGGCGGCGAGCCATCGTGACGACACCAAATCGACGGAAGCGGGCCTGAAGTATTTCGTGCTCGGCGCGCTGTCGTCCGGCATGCTGCTGTACGGCGCGTCGCTGATTTACGGTTTCACGGGCACCGTGAGCTTCGCAGGCATCGCCGCGGAAGCGAAGAGCGGCAACATCGGCCTTGTGTTCGGACTGGTGTTCCTGCTGGCAGGTCTCTGCTTCAAGGTCTCCGCCGTACCGTTCCACATGTGGACGCCGGACGTGTATGAAGGCGCACCGACGCCTGTCACCGCGTTCTTTGCGTCCGCGCCGAAGGTCGCCGCGCTCGCCGTGTTCACCCGCGTGGCGCTGACGGCGTTCCCCGGAATCGTGCCGCAGTGGCAGCAGATCGTGGTGTTCGTCTCCATCGCCTCGATGGCTCTGGGATCGTTCGCGGCCATCGGCCAGAAGAACATCAAGCGCCTGATGGCCTATTCGTCCATCGGCCACATGGGCTTCGCGCTGGTCGGCCTCGCCGCCGGAACGCAGCAGGGCGCGCAGGGCGTGCTGGTCTATATCGCGATCTATGTCGCCATGACGCTCGGCACTTTCGCCATCATCCTGGCCATGAAGCGCAATGGCCGGGCGGTCGAAACCATCAGCGATTTCGCGGGCCTGTCACGGACCAACCCGATGCTGGCGTTCTTCTTTGCGATGTTACTGTTCTCGCTGGCTGGCATTCCGCCGCTCGCCGGCTTCTTCGCGAAGTTCTATGTGTTCCTGGCTGCGATCAAGGCGGGGCTGTTTACGCTCGCGGTGATCGGCGTGGTGACCAGCGTGGTGGGCGCGTTCTACTATCTCACCATCGTCAAGGTGATGTACTTCGACGAGCCGAAGGAAGCGATGGAGCCAATGCGTATCGAGCTTCGGGTGGTGCTGGCTGTCGCCGGCATCTTCAACCTGCTGTTCTTCGTCTATCCCGCGCCGCTGGTGAATGCTGCCACGGTGGCCGCGAAGTCGCTGTTTTAATGGCGTTCGCGCTCGGTCCACGGGCCAGAGCCCAGAACTATCGCGTTGAGGCGTTCGACAGCATTGGTTCGACCAATGCCGAGGCGCTCGAGCGGGCTAGGGCAGGCGAGCGCGGGCCGCTCTGGCTGGTGACGGATCTGCAAACAGCGGGACGCGGCCGCCGCCAGCGAGAATGGATTTCCCCGCGCGGCAATCTTGCCGCCACCATTGTCGAGACGCTGGACGTGCAGCCTCCCGTCGCGGCGACGCTCGGGTTTGCCGCAGGTCTGTCGTTGGAAGCTGCCTTGCAGACGGTGAGCATGGAACACCGGATGCGATCAGGGGCGTCCGTCCAGTTTCTGCTGAAATGGCCGAACGATGTTCTGGCCGACGACAAGAAGCTGTCGGGCATCCTGCTCGAGGCCGAAACCATTGGCGGTGATCTCGCCGTCGCCGTTGGTATGGGAACCAATGTGATCTCCGCGCCGGAAGGGACGCCGTATCCGGCGACCTCGCTGGCCGCGCTCGGCATCACTGCCGGTGCCGGGGACCTGTTCATGGCGCTGTCCGATGCATGGGCCGAGTTTCGCGGCATCTGGGACAACGGCCGGGGCTTCGGTGAAATCCGCAGCCGTTGGCTGGATCGCGCGGCCGGGCTCGGCGAGCCGGTCTCGATCCAGTCGAGCGGAACAAGCGTCGAGGGTATCTTCGAAACCATCGACGAGACCGGCTGCCTGATCATCGCCGGCCATGACGGCAAGCGCACGCCCATCGCCGCCGGCGATGTCCATTTCGGATCCGCCAAATCGTCTGGAGCAGCCTGATATGTCGCGACCTGACGAACTCACATTCGCTCCGCTCGGCGGTATCGGCGAGATTGGCATGAACCTGTCGATCTACGGCCTCGGCAAGGGGCAGCAGCGAAGCTGGCTCGCCATCGACCTCGGCGTGTCGTTCGGCAACGAGGAACACCTGCCGGGCATCGATGTGGTGATGCCGGACATCCGCTTTCTTGTGAAGGAGCGGAAGAATCTGGTCGGGCTGGTTCTGACCCACGCCCACGAGGATCATTTCGGCGCGATTATCGATCTGTGGCCGCAACTGAAATGCCCGATCTATGCGACCCAGTTCAGCGCGGCGCTGTTCGAGGCCAAATGCGCCAGCGAGCGCAATCCACCGAGGATTCCGGTCACCGTGATTCCGTCGGGCGGCACTGTCCAGATCGGCCCGTTCAGCGTCGAATTCATTCCGGTGGCGCATTCGATTCCGGAGTCACACGCGCTGGCGATCCGCACGTCCGCCGGAACCGTGCTGCACACCGGCGACTGGAAGATTGATCCGACGCCGATCATCGGCAAACCGACCGACGAGAAGCGGCTGCGCGAGCTTGGTGATGAGGGCGTCATGGCGCTGGTCGGCGACTCGACCAATGCGGTGCGCGAAGGCCGCTCGCCGTCGGAGCGGGAAGTCGCGAAGAACATCACCGAACTGGTGAAGGCAGCGAAGGGGCGCGTCGCGGTGACGACGTTCGCGTCCAACGTGGCACGGCTGCGCGCTGTTGCGGACGCCGCGAAGGCAGCCGACCGCGAGGTCGTCGTGGTCGGGCGCGCGATGGAGCGGGTGGTGCAGGTCGCACGCGAGACCGGCTATCTCGACGGCGTGCAGGCGTTTCGCAGCGCCGACTACTATGGAAACTTTCCGCCTGACAAGGTGCTGGCGCTGTGCACCGGCAGCCAGGGAGAGCCGCGCGCCGCGCTGGCCCGCATCGCCAACGACGATCATCCGCAGGTGACGCTGAATAAGGGCGACACCGTGATCTTTTCGTCGCGGACCATTCCCGGCAACGAGAAGGCCGTCGGTGCGATCATCAACGGTCTGATCATGCAGGGCGTCGAGGTCATCACCGACCGCACTCACATGGTGCACGTCTCCGGCCATCCGAGGCGCGACGAGTTGCGCGACATGATCTCCTGGGTTCGTCCGCAACTGCTGATCCCGGCGCATGGCGAGGCGCTGCATTTATCCGAGCATGCCAAGCTCGCCCGCGAGTGCGGCGTGCCGAAGGTGCTGATCTGCAAGAACGGCGATCTGGTGCGCTTGGGTCCGGGCGATCCGGCGATCATCGAGGAGCTGCCGAGCGGGCGGATCTACAAGGACGGTAACATTCTTGAAGCGGAAAAGGCCCGCGCCGTGATCGAGCGGCGGCGGCTGGCATTTGCCGGCTGCGCCTTCGTCGCCATCGCGGTCACCGACAAGGGCGATCTGGCCGACGATCCCGAGGTTGATCTCGTCGGCATTCCGGAAAAGAATAAGGCAGGCGAGGTCATCGCGGACGAGGTGTTCGACCTCGTTGTTTCCACAGTGGAGAACCTCCCGCGCGCGCGGCGCCGCGATCCCGATGCGATTTCCGAATCCGTGCGGCGCGCGGTCCGCTCCGAAATCAACGACCAGTGGGGCAAGAAGCCGCTTTGCGTCGTGCACGTGCTGATGGTTTGATTTCCGTTCGATAGTCAGGAGCAAGACATGCTGGGCCGTCTCAATCATGTGGCGATTGCGGTGAAGGATGCCGAGAAAGCAGCCAAGATTTATGGCACGGCCTTCGGCGCGGAAATTTCCGGCGCGGTGCCGCTGCCCGAGCATGGCGTCATCACCGTGTTCGCGACGCTGCCCAACACCAAGATTGAATTCATCCAGCCGCTCGGCGAGGATTCTCCGATCGCGAAGTTTGTCGAGCGTAATCCTGATGGCGGCATCCACCATATCTGCTACGAGGTGCCGGAGATCATCGCCGCGCGCGACACGCTGATCGCGGAGGGGGCTCGCGTGCTGGGCGACGGCAATCCGAAGATCGGCGCGCACGGCAAGCCGGTGCTGTTCCTGCATCCGAAGGACTTCTCCGGCGCGCTCGTCGAAATCGAACAGTCTTGAGAATTTAGATGGTCTATTCGCTCTCAACCGCGTTCGCGATCTACTTCGTGCTTTGGTGGGTGGTGCTGTTCGCAGTGTTGCCGTTCGGCGTGCGCAGCCAGATGGAGAACGGTGAGGCGATTGCCGGCACCGATCCGGGCGCGCCCAGTGCCGCCCGCATGGGTCGCAAACTGCTGTGGACCACAGCCATCTCCGCTGCGATCTTCGCAGCGGGAATGTGGGCCTTCAGGGCGGGTTATCTGAATATCGAGCGCCTGTCGCAGCTCATGGGCATTCCGCTTTAGCGGCGCGGTTCGCGAAGCGAACCGTGGGGCACGAGGCGGCGCCACTGGCGATATAATTCATCCCGATCGATTGTGATTCCGGGGTACGGCGTTCGCGCACAGACGATCAAACGTGCGCGAAAGAAAAAAGAGCAGGGCCTAAGCCCTGCTCCAAAAATTGTGTCGACCCTATTTTCCCCGAAAAAGTTGGATTTATCCTTGGTTAGACGGGGCGACGCTGCTTATGCGCGTCAGGGGCTCCTCCCGAGACTTGGACCACCAGACGATGCGACGAATAGCCGTATCGCGCTGACGCGTTTTTGTAGCGGAAGGATTCTGACTTGTCACGTTTTTCAGCATTAAATGTCTACTTTTGCGGCAGTGCACAATTGACGGATTCAGCCGGAAACAAGCCGTTTGGCGGCGTTTTTGCCTCGCTCGCGTTGAGCGAATGAAAAATGGTGGACGACTACCATCGCATATCGCGCGCTGTCACCGGCTCAGTGCTTGTGCGCCGAATCGTGGTCCATCATGACCAGGCCCTCAAATCTCGAAAACTGAGCTCGTTGTTTTGGATCGAGCGCCGCTTCTGCATTGGCGAGATCGCGCTCAAGACGCAAGGCGTCTTCGGCGGGCACACCGGCCTTGATCATTGCGCCTTGATTTTTGATTTCATCGCCGGTGCAGAGAACGATACGCCATTCGTTGTGTCTGCTGTGCAGCAAGGCACGACCGCCCATCTCACCCTGGGACCAGTCGGCAATAGCGTGATTGCCGGACACCACGACAGGACCGACCGTCAGCCTCGCGTCAGGTTTGTCGAACATGTGGTGCAGCATGGCTGAGATCGCAGTTTCCTGCGGTCCCGCGCTTGCGTTGCCGGACACCACGGCCACCCCGAGCAACAGCAAAAATCCTATGAGACGTACTTGCATCGAAGAATATCCACCGCGTGCTTCGTGAAACATTTCTTCCCGGCGATTACTCACCGCCGGGAAGCGCTTTGGTCCGCCCAGATGGTTACCACCGCACCTTCATACCGGCATACACCGCGCGGCCGGTGCCTGGCTCGAACAGCGGAGAAGCGGCGTTTGCGAGTCGCGTGATGCTCGTGCTCGCGATGTACGCCGTGTTCGCGATGTTGCGTGCCTCAAGATACATCGAATACTTGCCGTCATCGACGCCGGCCTTGAGGCCCCAGATTGCGTAAGCGGCCGTGGTGAACGTATTGAAGTTGTCCACGTAGTAAGCCTGTGGCACCCATTCGATATTCGGGCCGATGTAGAAGCCGTTGGCATGCTTGTAGAGCGCTTCGGCGCGCAGGAAGTGACGCGGCGCGCCAGGAAGCTGGTTGTTGCCGAACACCGGATCGTTGTCGAAGCGGAAGTCGTTGTAGGTGTAGGAGAGGTTGATCCACACCTTGTCCGCGTCAGGCGTGAAGACATTCTTGAGCACCGCGACACCGAGGCCAGCCTCGATCCCCTGATGGACCGTGCGGTCGGCATTGACCACGTTGCACTGTCCCGGCGCGCCATACATGCATTGCAGTTCGTTCTTGATCTCTGCGCGATAGCCGGTGAGTTCCCAAGTCAGATCGGGACGTCTGCCGCGTGTCCCGATCTCGTAGGTCGTCGCCGTCTGTGGCTGGATCAAGTAAAACGGAATCGCGGGAGCAGCCGAGCTTTCGCCGAAACTCGGCACTTCGGCGCTGCGCGAAATATTGGCGAAGGCTTGCCATGTCGGATCGATATCCCAGAGCAGTCCGGCTTTTGGACTCCACAGGTTGAACTCCGTCGAGCCACTCGATGTCGCACCGAACCGGGCCGTGCGATCGCGCGTCGCGTACAGGAACTGGGTGCCGCCGATGGCAGCGACGTTCGGCAGGAAGTAGAACGAGTTCTCCACATAAGCGGAGGTATTCTTCGACTTGTCGAGCGATGACGACAGCAGCGCACCTTTGTAGCCGCCGATGTTCTGATACTGCTTGTTGTCGATCTCGCCGTTGACGACGTTGACGCCCGCCACCAGCCGGTTGCGGAAGCCGCCGATGACCCGGTCGTCGGTGACTTTGCCGAAGCCGCCGTAGTCTTTGTACTGATAGTCCAGCCACTGGAAGATCGGATGCATCAGGTGGCGGTCCACCGCGAAAGCGCCGAACTCCACCGTGGTCGCACCGAACCGGACCGTCGTCTTGTTGGCGATCCGCCCGCTGTCGATGTTGCGCTGCTGGTCGTTGATGACGTTGCCGGCTGCCGCAGTCTCGGGCGATGTGAGCGCGGATGCCCTCGTTACCGAGCCCGGAATGCGCTGCCGGATGTCATTGGCGTTGATATAGAAGCGCGTCTCGAAATCCGGCGAGAACTGATAGCCGATATTGCCGCTGGCGCGGGTCGAGTGGCCGTAGCTGTGATCGCGGAATCCTTCGGCGCTCTGGTTCGATGCGGTGAAGAACGCGTCCCACGGGCCGTTTGCGCCACCGACGCTGCCCTGGAAGCGGCGATAGCCGAACGAGCCCATGTCGATCCCGGCGCTGTTGACGCCAAAATCGCGGCCGGTCGGCGTCACGAAATTGATCGCGCCGCCGAGCGAGTTCGCGCCGAACTGCAAGGCGTTCGCGCCCTTGTAGACCTCGACATACTTGTAGGCGGTCGGATCTATTTCCTGGAAATCGCCGTAGCCGTCGGAGGTGTTGATCGGAATGCCGTCCATGTAGAGCTGGACGCCGCGCAGATGGAAATTGCGCGACAGGCCCGAGCCGCGAATGGAAAGCCGGGTGTCGTCGCCCCATTTCGGCTGTGCGAACACGCCGGGCACGTAGCCGAGGATGTCCTTGATGGTGCTGGCGACAGAGTTGTTCTTGTACTCTTCCGCCGCAACGACGGCGACGCCGCCGGGTGTCTGCTGGATGTCCTGACGCGCCTGATCCGCAGTCTTTACGCCGAGCGGTGCGGGTGCAGCGGTGGGCGCGGTTGAGGCTGAACCGGACTGAACCGGTGCCGGCATTGCGACGCGGTTCCTAACCGGACGCGGCTGTCGTTCGGTTTGCACCACAACAGGCGGAAGTTCCTGAGGCGCGGTTTGCGCGTGGGCGAGCGGGATCGTTGAGACGGTCGCGGCGGACGCCAGCAGGATGCTGCGCGCCCGTATGGAAACGGAAAACATGGGTTAAGTCCCACCTGTGACATTGACGATTGAACGGATGCGCGAAAGCGCGGGTCGTCAGGTCAGGTGGGGAGGGCCGCGGGGCTGGTGATCGCTCTGCGCAAAGCGGACAGCGACAGGGTCGTTCGGCGCGGGTTCGAACAGAACGCGCAGCGCGATGCGGATGGCCAGCGCCGGGGTCTGCGGCGGCTGGTCAGCCGTTGCCACGGCACTCGACAGGCACAGCGGGCAGCGGACGATCGGCTTGGCGGGATCGCTGTTGCCGTCGGCGTCGGGAATCGCTGAACTGCCGTTGAGGCAGAGTTCGTGGAGGGCGTTGAACTTGAGCGGCGAGATCGAGGCCAGCAGGGCGCTGGTCAGCATCACGTTGAAGACAAGCGCATAGACCGCGACAAACGCAGCCCATCGTCCTATCGATCTGATCCGTGTCGCAGCCATATGAAACCCCATCAGGCTGTTACCATGGGGGGCGGGAACCGCAAATCCCCCAAAAGCCACACCCATGCTTCCTCTTGTGTTTTGCCATTTGATCCGCTTTCACTGAAAAGGTTCCCAAGCTTTCCCTCCGATTCCCGGATCAATCCCGAAACTCTGAGTGTTCCCATGCGATTGTCGCGTTTTTTTCTGCCAATTCTCAAAGAAACGCCGAAGGAGGCCGAGATCGTGTCGCATCGCCTGATGCTGCGCGCGGGGATGATGCGGCAGGAGGCGGCTGGCATCTATGCATGGCTGCCGCTGGGCTTCCGGGTGCTGAAGAAGATCGAGCAGATCGTGCGCGAAGAGCAGAATCGCGCCGGCGCCATCGAACTCCTGATGCCGACCCTGCAGCTTGCGGACCTGTGGCGCGAGAGCGGACGCTACGACGCCTACGGGCCGGAGATGCTGCGCATCCAGGATCGCCACAAGCGCGAGTTGCTCTATGGTCCGACCAACGAGGAAATGATCACGGAAATCTTCCGGTCCTACGTGAAGTCTTACCGGAGCCTTCCGCTCAATCTCTATCACATCCAATGGAAATTCCGCGACGAGCAGCGTCCGCGTTTCGGCGTGATGCGCGGCCGCGAATTCCTGATGAAGGATGCGTATTCGTTCGACATCGACGAAGCGGCGGCGCGGCTGTCCTACAACCGCATGTTCGTAGCTTACCTGCGCACCTTCGCGCGCATGGGCCTGAAGGCGATTCCGATGCGGGCCGAGACCGGTCCGATCGGCGGCGATCTGTCCCACGAGTTCATCGTTCTGGCGGAAACCGGCGAGTCCGGCGTGTTCTGCAACAAGGACGTTCTCGATCTGCCGGTGCCGGGCGCGGACGTGGACTACAACGGCGATCTCACGCCAATCATCAAGCAGTGGACCGATCTCTATGCGGCCACTGAGGATGTCCACGACGCGGCGCGCTACGAGAGCGAAGTGCCCGCCGACAAGCGGGTGCAGACCCGCGGCATCGAGGTTGGGCAGATCTTCTACTTCGGCACCAAGTATTCCGAAACGATGAAGGCTCTGGTGTCCGGCCCGGACGGCGCGGAGAAGCCGATCCATGGCGGCTCCTACGGCGTCGGCGTCTCGCGTCTGGTCGGCGCGATCATCGAGGCCTGCCACGACGAGAACGGCATCAAGTGGCCGGAGGAAGTCGCGCCATTCAGGGTCGCGGTCCTCAATCTCAAGCAGGACAGCCCGGAGACCGGGGCGGCCTGCGAGAAGTTTTATGCGGCGCTGAATGCCAAGGGCGTCGACGTACTTTACGACGACACCGACCAGCGGCCGGGGGGCAAGTTCGCCACTGCCGACCTGATCGGTATCCCTTGGCAGGTATTGATCGGCCCTAAGGGGCTCGCCGAGGGCAAGGTGGAAATCAAGCGCCGCAGCGACGGATCGCGCGAGTTCATGAGCCTGGATGAGGCGATCAACCGCTTCACCCAGTCCTGATCCGTCCACTGAATAATCTTCGGTAAGGTCGCGGTCGCAGCGGGCCGCGACTAGAATTAGCCCGATTCGTGTGAAAATCCGGACTATGGAACCAACATGAGCGAGCCAGTTCGGACCCCACCTTTCGCGCCATTCGAATGGATGCTGTCGACCCGTTATCTGCGGGCGCGCCGCAAGGAAGGCTTCATTTCCGTCATCGCCGGCTTTTCGTTTCTCGGCATCATGCTCGGGGTTGCGACACTCATCATCGTGATGGCGGTGATGAACGGCTTCCGCAAGGAACTGCTCGACAAGATTCTCGGCCTGAACGGCCATATCGTTGTTCAGCCGCTGGAATCGCCGCTGACGGACTGGAAGGACGTCGCCGAGCGGATCAGCAAGGCGGACGGCATTCGCCTTGCGGCGCCGGTGGTCGACGGACAGGGCCTCGGGTCGTCGCCGTTCAATGCCGCCGGTGTCTTTATCCGGGGCATTCGCGCACAGGATCTCAACGCGGTCACGTCGATCGCCAAGAACATCAAGCAGGGCACCCTGGAAGGCTTCGACGAGGGACAGGGGGTCGCGATCGGCCGCCGGCTTGCGGACCAGTTGTCGCTGCGCGCCGGGGACAGCATCACGCTGGTTTCCCCGCGCGGCGCGGTCACGCCGATGGGCACGACGCCGCGCATCAAGCCTTACAAGGTGGCGGCGGTGTTCGAGATCGGTATGTCGGAATACGACGCGTCGTTCGTGTTCATGCCGCTGACGGAAGCGCAGGCCTATTTCAACCGCGCCAATGACGTTACCGCCATCGAGGTTTTTACGACCAACCCCGACAGGATCGACGTCTTCCGCAAGTCGGTGACGGAGGCGGCGCAGCGGCCGATCTTCCTTGTCGACTGGCGGCAACGCAATTCCACGTTCTTCAATGCGCTGCAGGTCGAGCGCAACGTCATGTTCCTCATCCTGACGCTGATCGTGCTGGTGGCGGCGCTGAACATTGTCTCCGGCCTGATCATGCTGGTGAAGGACAAGGGGCAGGACATCGCGATCCTGCGCACCATGGGCGCGTCGCAGGGCTCGGTGATGCGGGTGTTCCTGATTACCGGAGCGGCCATCGGCGTGGTCGGAACGCTTGTCGGCTTCCTGCTGGGACTGGTGATCTGTCTCAACATCGAGACCATCCGGCAGTTCATTTCATGGATGACCAACACCGAACTGTTCTCGCCCGAGCTTTACTTCCTCTCCAAGCTTCCGGCTGAAGTCGATGTCGGAGAAACCGCCGCGGTGGTGATCATGGCATTGACGCTGTCGTTCCTGGCGACGCTGTACCCGTCATGGCGGGCGGCCCGTCTCGATCCTATCGAAGCGCTCAGGTACGAATGAGCGCACAGATGGAGCAAGGGGAAAATGGCGTTCCGGTCGTTTATCTGCACGACGTCCGCAGGCGCTACAAACAGGGCGAAGCCACGCTGACCATTCTCGACGGCGCCAGTCTGGCGCTATGGGAGGGTCAGTCCGTTGCGCTGGTGGCGCCGTCGGGCACCGGCAAATCGACGCTGCTGCACATCGCCGGTCTGCTGGAGCAGGCCGACGAGGGCGAAGTCTATGTCGGGGGCACTGCGACCTCGGGGCTGTCCGACGTCGAGCGCACGCAAATCCGCCGCACCGATATCGGCTTCGTCTACCAATCCCACCGGCTGTTGCCGGAGTTCTCGGCGCTTGAGAACGTGATGTTGCCGCAGATGATCCGCGGCCTGCCGAAAAAGGAAACCGTCAAGCGGTCGAAGGAAATCCTGGCCTATCTCGGATTGGCGGAACGCGTGACCCACCGGCCCGCGGAATTATCGGGCGGTGAGCAGCAGCGCGTGGCGATTGCGCGCGCGGTGGCCAACGCGCCCCGGGTCCTGCTCGCGGACGAGCCGACCGGAAATCTCGATCCGCATACCGCGGATCATGTCTTCAACGCCCTGACCCAGCTTGTGAGGGCGACGCGCGTCGCGATGCTGATCGCGACGCACAATATGGATCTGGCTGCGCGGATGGATCGCCGAGTCTCGCTCCAGGACGGTCACGTCATCGAGCTCGACTGATCCCGCAGCTCAGGAGTACGGCCGCGGTGCAGGGCGGCGGCGCGGCTGATAGACCCGCTCTTCGTCATACACGTAGTACGGATTGGCGTAGCAGCCCGCGTAGGTCCCTGCCGCCGTGGCCTGGCACTGCTGATAGGTCGCAAAGCTGCAATCGCCCTGGCCGGTGGAGATGTCACGGCCCTGAAGGCAGAACGGATAATTTCCCCCGGCTTCCGCAGGAGCGGACTGGACGGCGAAGCCGGCGCCGAGCACGGCGAGGGCCAAAAGGTAGCTGCGCATGGTGTTCTCCTGCCGGGTCGATCCCCGGATTTCTTGGTGGTGAAGCCAGACCGTTTCCAGCTGCGTCCGTCAACTCACGTTACTGCGTAGCTGTTGATGGATTTACGAAAGTCGCGGGCCGTTTACGTTTCGTTAGCATTGCTCTTCAGGGCGGATTCCCGACCCTTGACTCTGAGAACAAAAAAGGAACAATGTTCTTATTGCGTTCTCATAGAGTCGATAGAGCGTCGATAGGGAGTTCGGTCATGTTGAAGACATTCGTTGAAGAAGCTGCTGCGCTGACCTCGGTTGTGCTTTTCGTCGGAATGATTGCGATCTGGGCGCAGGTCATTCCTCAGATGTAGGAACTTGCCCGGCTCCGGAACAGCCGGGGCTGGGGAAAACGATGATGGACCCGGCATTGTCGGACGGGTCCGCGTCTTCTGCGTGGACACCCATAGTACAAGGCACCACCATCGACGCTTAATGAGTCGTTCTTTTATCGCAGTCGGTTCATTGGTTCGATGAATCAGACCTGCGAAGGTTGCCAAGGTCCGTATGTCCAAAACCGCTTCGCCGAAGTCGTCCGCACTCGATCCCGGATTCGTGCATCTGCACGTGCATTCGGCTTATTCGCTGCTGCAGGGGTCGATGACCATCGGCAAGCTGCTGGAATTGGCCAAGGCTGACCATCAGCCTGCGCTGGCGCTGACCGACAATGACAACATGTTCGGCGCGCTGGAATTTTCCGACAAACTCGCCGGTTACGGCATCCAGCCGATTACCGGCTGCGCGATGACAACCGATTTCGGCGATCAGGATCCGAGTGCGCGTAATGCACTGGCGCCGGCGCGGCTCGTTCTCCTCGCGACCAGCGAGGACGGCTACCGCAGCCTGATGAAGCTCAACTCCCGTGCGTTCCTGGAAACGCCGGTCAACGAGACCCCGCACATCAAGATCGCGTGGCTGGAAGGCGAGAGCGCCGGACTGATCGCGCTGACCGGCGGACCGGAAGGGCCGATCGGGCAGGCGATCAATGCCGACCAGCCTGCGCTGGCGCAGGCGCGCTGCGACATCCTCGCGAAACTGTTTGGCGACCGCCTCTACATCGAATTGCAACGGCACGGACTTGAGAGCGAGCGCCGCGTCGAGCCTGCGCTGATCGACATGGCCTATGCCATGGGTCTGCCGCTGGTCGCGACCAACCAGCCGTACTTCGCCACCGCCGACGACTACGAGGCGCACGACGCGCTGCTTTGTATCGCAGGCGGGCGGCTGGTGTCGGAAACCGACCGCGATCAGCTGACGCCGGATCACCGTTTCAAGACGCGCGCCGAGATGGCTGTGCTGTTTGCCGATTTGCCCGAGGCGCTGGCGTCCACCGTCGAGATCGCGCGGCGCTGCGCGTTTCGTCCCAAGACGCGCAAGCCGATCCTGCCGCGCTTTACGGTGGCAAGCGATAACTCGGCTGATGGCGAAGGCGGCGAGGCCGAGGAACTGTGCCGTCAGGCCGAGGAGGGCTTGGCCTGGCGTCTGCAAAAGTACGGTCTTGCTCCGGGTACCACGGAAGAAGACTACGCAAAGCGTCTGGCGTTCGAGATCGACGTCATCACACGCATGAAATATCCCGGCTACTTCCTGATCGTGTCGGACTTCATCAAGTGGGCGAAGTCGCACGGCATTCCGGTGGGGCCGGGCCGTGGTTCGGGCGCGGGTTCGCTGGTGGCCTATGCACTCACCATCACCGATCTCGATCCGATCCGGTTCGGCCTGCTGTTCGAGCGCTTCCTCAATCCGGAGCGTGTCTCGATGCCGGACTTCGACATCGACTTCTGTCAGGACCGCCGCGGCGAGGTGATCCGCTACGTGCAGGAGCGCTACGGCCGCGAGCAGGTCGGGCAGATCATCACGTTTGGTACCTTGCAGGCGCGCGGCGTGCTGCGCGACGTTGGCCGCGTCTTGCAGATGCCCTACGGACAGGTGGACCGGCTCACCAAGCTGGTGCCGCAAAATCCGGCGGCGCCCGTGACCCTCGCGAAGGCCATCGAAAGCGAACCCAAGCTGCAGGCGTTTCGCGACGAAGACCCTGTTATCGCGCGCGCGTTCGATATCGCACAACGCCTCGAAGGTTTGACGCGCCACGCCTCGACCCACGCGGCGGGCATCGTGATCGGCGACCGGCCGCTCTCCGAACTGGTGCCGATGTATCGCGATCCGAAATCGGACATGCCGGTCACCCAGTTCAACATGAAATGGGTCGAGCCTGCGGGCCTCGTGAAGTTCGACTTCCTTGGCCTCAAGACTTTGACGGTTCTCGATGTGGCGGTGAAACTGCTCAAGCAGCGCAATACAGATGTCGATCTGGCGCATCTACCGCTCGACGACAAGAAAAGCTACGAGATGCTGGCGCGCGGCGAAGTGGTCGGCGTGTTCCAGGTTGAAAGTCAGGGCATGCGGCGCGCGCTGGTCGACATGCGGCCGGACCGGCTGGAGGACCTGATCGCGCTGGTGGCGCTCTATCGTCCCGGTCCGATGGCGAACATCCCGACCTATTGCGCGCGCAAGCACGGCGACGAAGAGTCGGACTACATGCATCCGATGCTCGAGCCAATCCTGAAGGAGACCTTCGGCGTCATCATCTATCAGGAACAGGTGATGCAGATCGCGCAGGTGATGGCGGGCTATTCGCTCGGCGACGCCGACCTGCTGCGCCGCGCGATGGGCAAGAAGATTCGCGCGGAAATGGACAAGCAGCGCGAGATCTTTGTTGCCGGCGCGACCAAGAACAGCGTGCCGAAGGGGCAGGCGCAGACGATCTTCGAATTGCTCGCAAAGTTCGCGGACTACGGCTTCAACAAGAGCCACGCGGCGGCCTACGCACTGGTGTCGTTCCAGACCGCCTACATGAAGGCGCATTATCCGGTGGAGTTCATTGCGGCGTCGATGACGCTCGACATGAACAACACCGACAAGTTGTCCGAATTCCGCGCAGAAGCGCAGCGGCTCGGCATCAAGGTCGAACCGCCGTCGATCAATCGCTCGGGCGCGACATTCGAGGTCAGCGAGAACACGATCTATTACGCGCTCGCCGCGCTCAAGGGTGTCGGCCAGCAGGCTGTCGAGATGATTGTGGAAGCGCGGGGCGACCGGCCCTTTACCTCGCTTGCCGATTTCGCCTCGCGCGTCAGCCCGCGCGCGATCAACAAGCGTGTGGTGGAAAGCCTTGCGGCGGCGGGTGCATTCGACACCATCGACGCCAACCGCGCGCGCGTGTTCGCCGGCGCCGATGCCATCGTCGCGGCCTGCCAGCGCAGCCACGAAGCCGCCACCAGCGGTCAGAACGACATGTTCGGCGGCATGGCGGATGCGCCGAGCATCGTGCTTCCGAATCTCGAGCCATGGCTGCCGGCAGACCGGCTGCGCCGCGAATACGACGCCATCGGCTTTTTCCTCTCGGGTCATCCGCTGGACGATTATTCCGCCGCGCTCAAGCGTCTGCGGGTGCAATCCTGGACCGAGTTCTCGCGCGCGGTGAAGACCGGCGCGACCGCCGGGCGCGTCGCCGCGACGGTGGTGTCGCGGATGGAGCGCCGCACCAAGACCGGCAACAAGATGGGCATTATCGGACTGTCGGACCCGACCGGACATTTCGAGGCCGTTCTGTTCTCGGAAGGGCTTGCGCAATACCGGGACGTGCTTGAACCGGGTTCGGCGGTTCTGATGCAGATCGGCGCGGAGTTGCAGGGCGAGGATGTGCGCGCGCGGATCCTGCACGCCGAGCCGCTCGACGATGCCGCCGCCAAAACCCAGAAGGGTCTGCGCATCTTCGTGCGCGACGACAAGCCGCTGGAGTCGATCGCCAAGCGTCTGGAAGGTCATCAGGCCGCGGCCGGCGGGGGCAACAAGCTCCAGCCGGCGAGGGCCTCATCCGGGCCGCCCGCGGGCGACGGCGAGGTCACGCTGATCATGATGCTCGATCTTCAGACCGAGGTCGAAATGAAACTGCCGGGCAAGTTCAAGGTGTCGCCCCAGATCGCCGGCGCGCTCAAGGCGGTCGCCGGCGTGGTGGATGTGCAAACGATCTGACGTTTGCTGTTTGGGCATCCGCCTTATTCCGACTATCTTTCGTTCAAACAATGTTCATGCGGCGCAGGGTTGACTGCGCCGTTGGGCTGAACGGGAATGGTGTCATGCGCGGAATGAGCAGGTTCTTCGGCGTCGCGGCGGTACTGGCCTTCACGGCGACGGCGTTGCCGCTTCACGCACAAACCCCGCCGCCCGCACAGGGCCAGCAGAGCCGCATTGCACTCGTGATCGGCAACGGCAACTACCAGAAGGCGCCGTTGGCGACCGCAGCCAACGATGCCGGTCTGATCGCGCAGACGTTGCAGGCGGCGGGCTTCGATGTGGTCGGCGCGCGGGACCTCGACGGTGAGACGCTGCGCCAGACCTTCGGCGACTTCATCAAGAAGGCACAGGCGGCGGGTCCGGATACCGTGGCGTTCGTTTATCTCGCAGGTTACGGCCTTCAGCTCGCGGGCGAGAACTACTTCGCGCCGGTCGACGCCAGCATGGTGCGTGACACCGACGTTCCGGTCGAGGGCCTGCGCGTCGGCGACTATATCCGGCAGTTGTCGTCGCTGCCCCTGAAGGGCACCGTTGTGGTGCTCGACACGGCCTACAATCAGCCGTTCGCGAAAGAAGGCCAGCCGCTGGCAGGTGGCCTTGCGCTCATCGAACCCGACCCCAAGAGTCTGATCGCGTTCAACGCCGCGCCGGGCACGGTGGCGCCGAACTCCACCGGCAACTACGGCCCCTATGCGCAGGCGCTGGCGGAGATGATGCGTACCGGCGGCATTTCGCTCCCAGAAGTATTCAACCGCGTGCGATTGCGCGTGAATGACGTGACCAAGGGCGCGCAGGTGCCGTGGGATGCGCAGAAGTTCGAAGGCGATTTCGTCTTCTTCGAGCGCGCGCCGGACGCTCCGGCGCTTCAAGCCAATCAGGACGCCGCTGCGCGCTCGAAGCCCATTCGCGATTTCAGCGCGCAGGAGGCTTACACGGCGGCGCTCGAACGCGACACCATTGCCGACTATGAAGCCTTTCTCGCGGCCTATCCGGACGATCCGATGGCAAAGCGGGTGAGGGCGATCATCGCCGCGCGCCGCGAGGCGATCACATGGCGGCAGACCTATCGCGCGAACACGCAGCAGGCCTACTGGTCCTATCTGAAGCGCTATCCGCGCGGTCCGCATGCGGCCGACGCGCGCCGCAGGCTCGCCAATATCGCTGCCGCGCTGGAGCCGCCGCCGAGCTTCGACGCGTACGCCTATGATGTGCCGCCGCCGCCGGAATACGAATACGAGTATGTCGACCGGCCGTACCTGATGTTCGACGATCCGGCGTTTGCGTTCGCGGCGCCGCCGCCGCCGCCGATCTTCTTCCTGCCGCCGCCGCCGGAAGACTTCGTCGTGCTCGATCCGCCGATCTACTACGCGGATGCGTACTACCTGCCGCAGCCGGTGTTTGTTCCGATCCCGATCTTCATCCGGCCGCCGATCTATGTGCGTCCGCCGGTGAACCGTTTCCTGTTCACGAACATCCACAACCGGGAGGTCATCAACACCGTCATCAACCGGCGTCCGCCGCCCGGAGCAATCGGAGCGGGCAGGCCCGGCGGCCAGTTCGGGCAAGGCGGTCAGTTCAGGCCGGGACGTCCGGGCACCGGACCAGGTGGCGTCGCGGCGACCCGTCCCGCATTTGCGCCGGCGTTGCCACCGTCGGCGACACGGCGCGCGAATCTGATCAATCAGGGCAAGGTTGCCGCACCTCCGGGCGTTCTGCCGGGAGCGGGCCGTCCGGGTGGTCCGGGACAAGTGCAGCCGGGTCAAGTGCAGCCGGGCGTTGTCAGGCCCGGGAATCTTCGTCCGGACAATGTGCTGCCAGGGCAGGGAGCCGGACCGGGAGGACGGCCGGGCGGTCGGCCTCTGCCGAGTACGTTGCCTGCGCCCGGGGCAACCGGCCCGCAGCCGGGACAGGAGGGCCGACCCGGACGGGGTGACCGTGGTCCGGATGGCCGGCCCGGCCTTGCGCGGCCATCGGTTCAGCCAGGATCTCCGCAGCCAGGGGTTGCCGCTCCATCGGGCCCGGCGGCAAGACCGGGCCGTCCGGAACGGCCTGCCGGTCAGCCTCGGCCGCAGTTCCAGAGGCCCGAACCTCGACCTCAGGCGACCCCGCGTCCGCAGATTCAACGGCCGCAGCCCCAATTCCAGCGTCCGCCGCAAGCGGCGCCTCGGCCGCAGCCGCAGTTCCAGCGGCCACAAATGGCCCCGAGGCCTCAGCCCCAGATGGCACCGCGTCCCCAACCGCAGTTCCAGCGGCCGGCTGCACCGCCTCAGCGGCCTCAAATGGCGCCTCGGCCCCAGATGGCTCCGCCGCGCCCCGCAGCGCCACCGCCACGGGCAGCTCCTCCGCCCAGACCGGCTCCGGCTGCGGTCAAGCGATGCCCGCCGAATGTGCCAAGGTGCTGAACAGGTGGCCGGTCGGACCATGTTCCGGCCGGCGTTTCGCAGGGCCTTGGAGGCCAAGAAAAACGGCCATAAATCCTTGCTTCGACGCGACGCGGCAGTTATAAGCCGCGCATCTCACACGGAAGCATGGCTGTTAAAGGCCGTCCGGTGGCAACCGGGCCGCAAGGTGTTTGCTTTTTTGCGCAGACGTTTTGCCGGTTCGACTTGCTCACACGCTTCCGGAGGAACCAACCGGAGAATTGAACTATGGCGTTACCTGAATTTTCTATGCGTCAGCTTCTGGAAGCTGGCGTGCACTTTGGTCACCAGTCGCACCGATGGAATCCGAAGATGGCGGATTACATCTTCGGTGCCCGCAACAACATTCACATCATCGATCTCGCTCAGACCGTGCCGCTGCTTCACCGCGCGCTGCAGGCTGTCAGCGACACCGTCGCCAAGGGCGGCCGTATCCTGTTCGTCGGCACCAAGCGCCAGGCGCAGGACGGCGTGGCGGAAGCCGCGAAGCGTTCCGCGCAGTACTTCGTCAATTCGCGCTGGCTCGGCGGCACGCTGACCAACTGGAAGACCGTGTCCGGTTCGATCAAGCGTCTGCGTCAGCTCGACGAGATGCTCGCCTCGGGTGAAGGCGCGCAGTACACCAAGAAGGAGCGCCTGACGCTTCAGCGCGAGCGCGACAAGCTCGACCGCTCGCTCGGCGGTATCAAGGACATGGGCGGTCTGCCCGACCTGATCTTCGTGATCGACACCAACAAGGAAGACATCGCGATTCAGGAGGCCCAGCGCCTCAACATTCCGGTCGCCGCGATCGTCGACACCAACTGCGATCCGAAGGGCATCTCCTACGTGGTTCCCGGTAACGACGACGCCGGCCGTGCGATCTCGCTGTATTGCGACCTCATCGCCCGTGCGGCGATCGACGGTATTTCGCGCGCGCAGGGCGGTGCCGGCATCGACATCGGCGCGCTGGCCAATCCAACCGCTGAAGCTGTGCCTGCCAAGTCGGAAGGCTTCCAGGGTCTTGCCGGTCCGCGCGGCGTTGCCGACGACCTCAAGAAGCTCTCCGGCGTGTCCGGCGCGATTGAGAAGAAGCTCAACGATCTCGGCGTTTTCCACTACTGGCAGATCGCCGAGCTCGACCACGACACCGCTCACAAGATCGGCGAAGAAGTCGGCTTGCCGGCGCGTGCCGATGGCTGGGTCGCCCAGTCCAAGGCGCTGACCGCGGACGCGGAATAAGCCTCAAACGCATCTCGCGGCCGGTTCATCCGGCCGCGACATTCCCCGACTAGAAAAATCCTGCGCGTCGAATCCGGCTAGCCAGCACATCGCTGCGCCGCGCGGCCCGCACAGGCAAAGGACATCCGGCAATGGCAACAATCACAGCGGCAATGGTCAAGGATCTGCGCGAGAAAACCGGCGCGGGCATGATGGATTGCAAGCAGGCGCTCACCGAAACCAATGGCGACATCGATGCGGCGGTTGACTGGCTGCGCAAGAAAGGCCTCTCCAAGGCCGCGAAGAAGTCCGGCCGCGTTGCGGCCGAAGGCCTGATCGCAGCCGTCACCGACGGCAAGAAGGGCGTTCTCGTCGAAGTCAATTCCGAGACCGACTTCGTTGCGCGCAATGAGCAGTTCCAGGGCCTGGTCAAGATGATCGGCCAGGTTGCGCTCAAGGCCGGCGCGGACGTCGAGAAGATCAAGGCTGCCAAGGTTGGCGAGTATGACGTCGACCGCGCCATCGCGGACGCGATCGCGACCATCGGCGAGAACATGACGCTGCGCCGCGCGGCCGAGCTTTCGGTCAGCGATGGCGTTGTCGGCAGCTACATCCATGGCGCCGTGATCGACGGCCTCGGCAAGATGGGCGTGATCGTCGCGCTGGAATCCACCGGCAAGAAGGATGAGCTTGCAGCGCTCGCGCGCCAGATCGCGATGCACGTTGCCGCGTCCAACCCTCAGGCGCTCGACGCGTCGGGCCTCGACCCCGCCGTGGTCAGCCGCGAGAAGGACGTGATGGCGGACAAGTACCGCCAGCAGGGCAAGCCGGACGCGATGATCGCAAAGATCGTCGAATCGGGCCTGAAGACCTACTACAAGGAAGTTACCCTGCTGGAGCAGGCGTTTATCCACGACAGTGCCAAGAGCGTGGCGCATGCCGTGAAGGATGCTGAGGGCAAGGTCGGCGCGCCTATCAAGGTTGCCGGGTTTGTGCGCTATGCTCTGGGCGAGGGAATCGAGAAGCAGGAATCCGATTTCGCCGCCGAGGTCGCCGCCGCTGCCGGTCAGGGGTAAAGAGACGACGCGCGCCGATCGGGATCCTGGGCGTATTCAGCAAGGCAGCCTGTTTTGCACTGGAATGCGCTCAATTCGAATGAGTGAGCGATCGTATGGCTGAACCGTCTTATCGACGTGTCGTGATCAAGGTCTCCGGCGAATATCTCGCCGGTGACCAGTCCTTCGGTATTCACCAGCCCACCATCGACCGGATCGCCAGCGATATCATCAAGGCGCGGGAACTCGGCGTGGAGATCGCCGTCGTGGTTGGCGGCGGCAACATCTTTCGCGGCGTGGAAGTTTCATCGCGCGGCGTGTCGCGCACCACCGGCGACACAATGGGCATGCTCGCCACCGTGATGAACTGTCTGGCGCTCGAATCGGCGCTGGAGCGCAAGGGCCAGTCAGCCCGCACGCTGTGCGCGTTCGTGATGCCGCAGATCAGCGAACTCTTCACGCGCGCCGCGGCCCACCGGTATCTCGCCGAAGGCCGCATCGTGCTGCTCGCCGGCGGCACCGGCAATCCGTACTTCACGACCGACACCACGGCGGTATTGCGCGCAGCCGAAATCGGGGCGCAGGCGGTTCTCAAGGCCACCAACGTTGACGGGGTCTACAGCGCCGATCCGAAGAAGGACCCATCCGCCAAGCGATTTGAACGGCTGAGCCATTCGCAGGCGGTGGAAGGCGGTTATAAGGTGATGGACGCGACGGCCTTCGCGCTTGCCCGCGAAACGTCCTTGCCTATCATCGTGTTTTCGATCGCCGAGCCGGGCTCGATCGGCGCCATTCTCAGCGGCAAAGGCAAGGGCACGATTGTCTCCGGCTGACGCAGGGCCGGTGTCGTGAACTTAAAAGTTGTGCCTGAACAATAAGATACTGGATGCGGTGAGGTTATGAGCCGCGTCGGACTTGAAGGGAGTAGCATCGCATGGCGGCCGGGAATTTCGATATCAACGATCTGAAGCGGCGCATGGAAGGCGCCATTGCATCGCTCAAGCACGAACTGGGTGGATTGCGTACGGGCCGTGCAGCGATCTCGATGGTCGAGCCGGTGCAGGTCGAGGCCTATGGCAGCCACATGCCGCTCAATCAGGTGGCCACCGTGAGCGTGCCCGAGCCGCGCCTGCTGTCGGTGCAGGTCTGGGACAAGTCGATGGTGAAGGCGGTCGAGACCGCAATCGTCAATTCGAATCTCGGTCTTTCGCCCGCGACGGAAGGACAGGTGATCCGTTTGCGGATTCCTGAACTCAACGAAGAGCGCCGCAAGGAACTGGTGAAGGTCGCGCACAAGTATGCCGAAGCTGCGCGCGTCGCGGTTCGTCACGTGCGCCGCGACGGACTCGATGTCCTCAAAAAGCTCGAAAAGGATCATCTGATCTCGGAGGACGACGAGAAGCGTCATTCGAACGAGGTTCAGAAGGTGACTGATGCCGCCATCGCCGACGTCGATAAGGCGCTTGCGACCAAGGAAAAAGAAATTCTCACGGTTTAAGAGATCGCGAATGTCGAACGGCGCCATGCCAAAGCCAGGAGAATCGGATCGTGCCGATGCGCCGCGGCACGTCGCGATTATCATGGACGGCAATGGACGCTGGGCGGCGGCGCGGGGATTGCCGCGTGCCGAGGGACACCGCCGCGGTGTCGATGCGCTGCGCAAGGTGGTGCGCGCCTCCCACGAACTCGGGATTTCCTATCTCACGATCTTCTCGTTCAGCTCCGAGAACTGGTCGCGGCCGGCGAGCGAGATCGGCGATCTGTTCGGCCTGCTGCGCCGCTTCATCCGCAACGATCTTGCGACCCTGCATGCCGACGGCGTGCGGGTTCGCGTCATCGGCGAGCGGGAAGGGCTCGAGCCCGACATCTGTGCACTGCTCACCGAAGCGGAAGAACTCACGCGAAACAACACGCGTCTCACACTTGTCGTGGCCTTCAACTACGGATCGAGGCAGGAGATCGCCAACGCAGCGCAGCGGCTCGCGCGTGAAGTTGCCGAAGGCAAGCGCGATCCGGCAACGATCACGCCCGACGTGCTGGGTGCTCATCTCGATACGTCGGACATTCCGGACCCCGATCTGATCATCCGCACCAGCGGCGAGCAGCGTCTTTCGAACTTCCTGATGTGGCAGGCGGCTTACAGCGAACTGGTGTTCGTTCCGATTCACTGGCCGGACTTCGACAAGGCTGCGCTCGAAGGCGCGATTGCCGAATACGCGACCCGCGAACGCCGCTTCGGCGGGCTCGTCGCCAAAACCGGATCGTGAGCGGCGTGGCCCCGGAGACTCCAGCCACATCCAATACCGCGAAAGCGTCGAGCAATCTCTATATGCGCGTCGTCGCCGCGCTGGTCCTCGCGCCGCTGACCATCGCCGTCGCGTGGATCGGCGGTTGGCCGTGGACCTGCATTGTCATCGCGGCCGCGGCCTTGCTGTATTTCGAGTGGCTGATGATTGTCGGTGTCTCGGGCAATCGTCTTGTCGCTGCTGTGGGCATCGTTGCCTTGGCGATTGCCGGCATCTGCCTGATGCTGCGGCGGACCGATCTCGCGTTCGGGATCGCGGCTGCTGGAATTGTGCTGGCCGCGGCACTCGTGCGCGAGCGGCGCGGATGGGTTGCAGGCGGACTGGTCTATGCGACGGCGGCGCTGATTGCCTCGATTGTCGTCCGGCGCGACCCGGAGTTCGGATTTGTCGCGCTGATGTTCGTTCTCCTCATTGTATGGGTGACCGATATCGGCGGTTACTTCGCGGGACGGGGCATCGGCGGGCCGAAGCTCTGGCCGCGCGTCAGCCCGAAGAAGACATGGGCGGGCGCCATCGGCGGGCTGGTGTTGGGCCTGGTGGTCGCTGCCGGATTCGCGCTGCTGGGTTTCGGCAAGATGCTTCCGCTGCTTCTGCTCGGTGCCGTGCTGTCGATCGTTTCGCAGTTCGGCGACCTGTTCGAGTCCGCGGTCAAGCGTCGCTTCGACGTCAAGGATTCGAGCCACATCATTCCCGGTCACGGCGGATTGCTTGACCGGCTCGACGGTTTCGTTGCGGCGATCGTTTTCGCCGCCCTTATTGGCTATATGCGCGGCGGCCTTGATGGCGTCGGTCGCGGTTTCATGGTTTGGTGATGTGATGAACGCTGTTCCGTTGCGTAACAACAAGGCCGCGGCATCATCCGTGCGGACTGTCACCGTACTCGGCGCGACGGGCTCCATCGGCGACAGCACGATGGATTTGCTGCGCGCATCGCCCGAGCGCTATCAGGTCGAGGCGCTGACCGCCAACGGCAACGTCGAGGGGCTGGTGAAGCTCGCGAAGGAATTTGGCGCGCGGTTTGTCGCCGTGGCCGATCCCTCGAAGCTCAATGAATTGCGTGATGCTCTGGCCGGAACCTCCATCGCATTTGGGGCAGGCGAGAGCGCGATCATCGAAGCTGCGGAGCGACCGGCCGACTGGGTGATGGCTGCAGTGAGCGGCGCGGCGGGACTGAAGCCTGCGCTCGCGGCCGCCGATCGGGGTGCCACGATCGCACTCGCCAACAAGGAATGCCTTGTTTGCGCCGGCGACTTCTTCATGGATCGCGCAGCCAAAGCCGGCGCGTGCATTCTGCCGGCGGATTCGGAACACAACGCGCTGTTTCAGGCGCTTGCCTCCGGCAACCGCGAGGAGCTGGTTCGCGTCATTATCACCGCATCCGGCGGTCCGTTCCGGACCTGGAAGGCGGCGGACATCGCGCAGGCCACGCTGGCTCAGGCGCTGAAGCATCCGAACTGGAGCATGGGCCAGAAGATCACCATCGATTCCGCGTCGATGATGAACAAGGGGCTGGAAGTCATCGAGGCGTCATATCTGTTCGCGCTGTCGCCGGATGAGATCGATGTGCTGGTGCATCCGCAATCCATCGTTCACGGCATGGTCGAATTCTCGGACCGCTCTGTGATGGCGCAACTCGGAACTCCGGACATGCGCACGCCGATTGCGCATTGCCTTGGCTGGCCGGATCGCATTAGCGGGCGTGCTGCGACGCTGGATCTTGCCAAGATCGGCTCGCTGACGTTCGAGGCGCCGGATTACGACCGGTTCCCCGGATTGAAACTCGCCTATGACGCGCTGCGCATCGGCAACGGCGCGACCACCGTCTACAATGCGGCGAATGAGGTCGCGGTGGCGGCTTTCGTCGCGCAGAGAATCCGGTTTGGCGGTATCGCGCAGCTGGTCGAAGCCACGTTGAACAACTGGGTGAGGGCAGGGAATCTCGCGCCGCTGACGTCGGCGGATGATGCGATTTCCGTTGACCATGATGCGCGAAATAGTGCTGCCGCCCTCTTGCCTCAAATTGCCTTAAAGGCATCCTAGATCGTTGGGACCGGGCCGGGCAGCCCGCTGGTGAGGGATTGAGTTGTGGATTTTTTCCTGAATAGTTTCAATACGTTGAGTCATGGCCTGATCGGCTACATCATCCCCTTCCTGTTTGTCCTGACCATCGTTGTCTTCTTCCACGAGCTTGGCCATTTCCTTGTCGCCCGCTGGGCCGGGGTGAAGGTCTTAACGTTCTCGCTCGGCTTCGGGCCGGAACTCTTCGGCTTCAACGATCGCCACGGCACGCGCTGGAAGGTCTCGGCGATTCCGCTCGGCGGCTACGTCAAGTTTTTCGGGGACGATTCCGAGGCTAGTACGCCATCCTCCGAAACGCTCCAGACCATGAGCGCGGAAGAGCGCAAGGTCAGTTTCCACCACAAGAAGGTCGGGCCGCGCGCTGCCATTGTTGCCGCGGGTCCGATTGCGAACTTCCTGCTCGCAATTGTCATTTTCGCGGCCCTCTTCACGTTCTTCGGCAAGCCGAGCCAGACCGCGCGTGTCGATTCCATTCAGGAAAACAGCGCCGCAGCGGCAGCCGGCTTCAAGCCCGGCGACGTCGTGACGGCAATCAACGGCGACGCGATCGAGAGCTTCACCGACATGCAGCGGCTTGTGAGCACCAAGGCGGGTACGTCGCTGGTCTTCACCGTGAAACGCGGCGACGAAGTCGTGAAGCTGACCGGAACGCCCCAGCTCAAGGAAATCAAGGACACCTTCGGCAACGTCCATCGGGTCGGCATCCTCGGAATCACCCGCGCTTCGGGGCCGGGCGACACCGTCACCAAACCAGTGAATCCCGCGACCGCTGTTTGGCTGGGCGTCAAGGAGACCTGGTTCGTCGTTGACCGGACCGTTTCCTACATCGGCGGAATCTTCACCGGCCGGGAGAATGCCGATCAGGTCGGCGGGCCGATCCGGATCGCCCAGATATCGGGACAGGTTGCCACGATTGGCCTTGCGGCGCTGATTCACCTGGCTGCGGTTCTTTCGGTGTCGATCGGCCTTCTCAACCTGTTTCCGGTCCCGCTTCTCGATGGCGGTCACCTTTTGTTCTACGCGGTGGAAGCGGTGCGGGGAAAGCCGCTGTCGGAACGATCGCAGGAGCTGGGTTTCCGGGTCGGACTGGCCCTGGTGCTGATGCTGATGATCTTCGCGACCTACAACGACATCCTGCATTTGGCGGCGTCCTGATTGCGGCTTTTTTACAGGCGTGGCCGATCAGCAACGTCTTGTTGGGAAATTAGAATTGTCTTGCGAAAGGTCGTTTGCCCGTTAGGCAAAATTGGCTACAAGCAGTGCAATATTTGGGGAATCTCCCGGCCCGGCAACGGGTCGGCTTTGGAATGACAAGGGCGCCTGGCGCATGATGGTTGGATTGCGAGTGCTACGGGGCGGTTTGGCCGCTGCCCTGATCATGTTTGCTTTGCCGGTTGCCGCGGTGGCGACCGCTTCGCTCGTATCGTCGCAGGCTGTTGCCCAGACCGCGGCTTCCATTGGCGTGGAAGGCAACCGCCGGATCGAGGCCGATACCATCCGTTCCTATTTCAAGCCCGGTCCGAGCGGGCGCCTTGACAGCGCGCGCATCGACGACGGCCTGAAGGCCCTGATCGAGACCGGCCTGTTCCAGGATGTGAAGATCAACCAAGCCGGCGGCCGGCTGGTCGTTGTGGTCGTTGAAAACCCCGTCATTGGCCGGGTCGCCTTCGAAGGCAACAAGAAGGTCAAGGACGAGCAGCTCACGGCCGAAGTGCAGTCCAAAGCCCGCGGAACCCTGTCGCGGGCGATGGTTCAGTCCGACACTGCGCGTATCACCGAAATCTATCGCCGCAACGGCCGTTACGACGTCAAGGTCGAACCCAAGATCATCGAGCAGCCGAACAACCGCGTCGATCTCGTTTTCGAGATCACCGAAGGCGCGAAGACCGGCGTGAAGTCGATCGAATTCGTCGGCAATCAGGCCTATTCGGCCTATCGCCTGCGGGACGTGATCAAGACCCGCGAAACCAACTTCCTGAGCTTCCTGGGCTCCAACGACGTTTATGACCCGGACCGTATTGAGGCCGACCGCGATATCCTGCGCCGGTTCTACCTCAAGAACGGCTACGCCGACGTTCAGATCGTTGCCGCGCTGACCGAGTACGATCCGGAGCGCAAGGGCTTCCTCGTGACCTTCAAGATTGAGGAAGGCCAGCAGTACCGCGTCGGTTCTGTCGACTTCCAGTCCAGCATCGCCTCGCTCGACGGCAATTCGTTCCGCAGCCTTTCGCGCGTCAGCGTCGGTTCGGTCTACAACGCCGAAGCCGTGGAAAAGTCGGTCGAGGAGATGACGGTCGAAGCGTCACGGCGCGGCTATGCCTTCGCGTCGGTGAAGCCGCGTGGCGACCGCAACTTCGAGGCGCACACCGTGTCGATCGTGTTTGCGATCGAAGAGGGCCCGCGCGTCTACATCGAGCGAATCAACGTTCGCGGCAACACGCGAACACGCGACTACGTCATCCGCCGCGAGTTCGATATTTCGGAAGGCGACGCATACAACCGTGCGCTGGTCGATCGCGCCGAGCGCCGCCTCAAGAACCTCGACTACTTCAAGACGGTCAAGATCATCTCCGAGCCGGGCTCTTCGTCCGATCGCGTTGTTCTTAATGTCGATGTTGAAGAAAAGTCGACCGGCGACTTCTCGGTGTCCGGTGGTTATTCGACGGCGGACGGCTTCCTCGGCGAAGTCAGCGTCTCGGAGCGTAACCTGCTGGGCCGCGGCCTTTATGCGAAGGCATCCGTACAGTACGGCCAGCGCACGCAGGGCTACTCGCTGTCGTTCGTCGAGCCCTATCTGCTCGGCTACCGCGTCGCGCTGGGTCTCGACTTCTATCAGCGCAAGCAGCTCGCTTCGAATTACGTGTCGTATGACTCCAAGACGATCGGTTTCAGCCCGCGTCTCGGCTTCCAGCTCCGCGAAGATCTGAACCTGCAGCTGCGTTACTCGATCTCGCGGCAGGAAATCACGCTGCCGGACTATCTCAAGAACTGTAATAACTTTGACGGCACGCTCGGATACTTCCCAACCCCAGGCTACATCAATGCCGGTGGATCGACGGCGTCTATCCCGGGAGCGACCTATGGCGGTCCGTTCAGCGGAGTGCTTGGCGGAAACAACTGTTTGGTTGACGGCGAAGCCTCGGTTGCTGTGAAGCAGGGACTTGCCAAGGGCGCGGTTGTTACATCGGCGGTGGGTTACACGCTCGCTTACAACACGCTCGACAACAACAAGGATCCAACCAGCGGTCTTCTCGCGACCCTCAATCAGGATTTCGCGGGTGTTGGCGGCGACGTGGGCTACCTGAAGACGACCGGCGACGTGAAGCTCTACACGCCGATCGTATCCGACATCGTCGGCGTGCTGCGCCTGCAGGGCGGCGTGCTGACCGATACCGGCAAGGGCATCCGCATGCTGGATCACTTCCAGATGGGTCCGAACCTCGTCCGCGGCTTCGCGCCGGTGGGCATCGGTCCGCGCGACATCACCAACTTCTCTCAGACGGGGTATGGTGATGCGCTGGGTGGCACCAAGTACTGGGGCGCTTCGGCTGAATTGCAGATGCCGTTCTGGTTCCTGCCCAAGGAAATTGGCTTGAAGGGCGCTGTCTATGCCGACGCTGGTTCGGTGTTCGGCTACGAAGGTGTGACGTCGCTTATTGGTGGTTGTAATGGTGCTCCTATCGATAACGCTCGAAATCAGTGTCTCACCGTTGGAGCGGACAATGGGTTGATCCGCACCTCGGTCGGTGTGGGCCTGATCTGGCAGTCGCCATTCGGACCGCTGCGCTTCGACTACGCCATCCCGCTGACCAAGGATAAGTACGACCGGACGCAGGAATTCCGGTTCGGTGGCGGTACGTCATTCTGAGCTCATAAAGAGCTCGCACTTCGAAACAGCGGGTTCCAGCCATCCGGTTGGGACCCGCTCGACTATTTTGTTGCAGGCATTTTCCTTCTGCGGTCCGGAGTTGGTGTCGCGGGAAAATGCATTTTCCTGACCGCGGCGGATCGAATGACGCAGAGGACATTCTTTAAACGTCCTTCACCGGTGACGCTGGCACAGCTTGCCGCGCTGACCGGAGCCCAGCTTGCCGATGCATCGCAAGCCGAAAGGGTCATTGCGGGAGCGGCGTCGCTGGACCGGGCCGGGCCCGGTCACCTGACATTTTGCGAAAACAAGAAGTACGCCGCCCAGCTTGAGCAGACCCACGCTGGTGCCTGTCTGGTCAACGAGCGGCTGGAGGGCAGCGTTCCCCCGCATGTCGCCGTTCTGCGCGTTGCGGAGCCTTACAAGGCCTTTGTTACGGCCATGCGCGCCCTTTATCCCGATACGCTGCGGCCCGCCTCGTGGTTCGACAACAGCGGGGTCGCGGCCGCGGCCGTTGTGCATCCGTCGGCGTATCTCGAGGACGACGTCATCGTCGATCCGCTGGCCGTGATCGGGCCGGACGTGGAAATCGGGGCCGGAACCGTGATCGGGTCGGGTGCGGTGATCGGCGCGGGTGTCCGGATCGGCCGGGATTGCAATATCGGCGCGAACGCGTCGGTGCTGTGCGCCCTGATCGGCAACGACGTCATCGTCCATCCGGGCTGCCGGATCGGCCAGGACGGGTTTGGCTACCTGATGGGCGCGAAGGGGCATGTAAAGGTGCCGCAGGCGGGCCGGGTGATCATCCAGAACGGGGTCGAGATCGGCGCGGGCTGCGCCATCGACCGCGGGGCGCTCAATGACACCGTCATCGGCGAGGGCAGCAAGATCGACAACTTGGTCCAGATCGGCCACAACGTGGTCATCGGCCGCAACTGTGTGGTGGTCAGCCAGAGCGGGATCGCCGGCAGTTCGATGCTGGGTGACGGCGTGGTCCTTGCCGCGCGCATTGGCGTGAGCGATCACGCCACCATCGGCGACGGGGCACAGATCGCGGCACGCAGCAGCGTCGTCGGCGAGGTGCCGGCCGGCGCGCGCTGGGGTGGCTCTCCGGCCAAGCCGATCAAGCAGTTCTTCCGCGAACTGTTTGAGGTGGAGCGCCTCGGCCGGGAAGGCATTGCGAAATTGAAATCGAAGCCGTCCGGTTCGGGCGACGAGGAACAGAGATAATGGACGAGAAGGCGCCAATCACCATCGAGGCGGTGGACATCGGGCAGATCCTGAAGACGCTGCCGCATCGCTATCCCATGCTGCTGATCGATCGCGTGATCGATATCCGCAAGGACTTCAGCGGTATCGGCATCAAGAATGTCTCGGTCAACGAGCCCGTATTCCAGGGGCACTTTCCGAACCGGCCGATTTATCCGGGCGTGCTGATGATCGAAGGCATGGCGCAGACCGCGGGCGTCATCGGCATGCTGTCGACCGAAACCGATCGCCCGACGGCGGTCTATTTCCTCACGGTCGACAAGTGCAAGTTTCGCAAACCGACGGGGCCGGGGAATATCATCGAGTATCACATGCGGCTGGTCACGCGCCGGCGCGACATGTGGTGGTTTCACGGCGACGCCAAGGTCAACGGTGAAATCGTCGCTCAGGCCGATGTCGGTGCGATGCTGGCCGACTGACCCGTCTGTCATTGTGCGTAACAATTGATGACCGCGCCCGTGCCGCCTTTCACTCCTTATGCCGGACGGGCTTGCATTATAACGGCGTTTTATCGTCTGCACGCGTCCCTCGGCGGGTGAAGGATATGCAGGCAAGAGGAATTGATGAGCAAGATCGATCCAACTGCGCGAATTGAGGATGGAGCCGTCATCGGCGACGGCGTCACCATCGGTCCTTACTGTGTGATCGGGCCGAACGTGACGATCGGCGCGGACTGCACGTTGCAGGCTCATGTCAGTATCAGCGGCCACACCACGCTCGGCACAGGCTGCAAGGTGTTTCCATTCGCCTCGCTTGGCGGGGCTCCGCAGGATCTCGGCTATCGCGACGAACCGACCACGCTCGACATCGGCGAGGGCTGCATCATCCGCGAAAGCGTGACCATGAATGTTGGCACCGTCAAAGGCGGCGGCAAGACGCGCGTCGGCAAGCACGGTTTCTTCATGGCTTATTCCCATATCGGTCACGACTGCCTCGTCGGAGACAATGTGATCTTCGCCAACAGCGCGACGCTGGGCGGTCATTGCGAGATCGGCGACTTCGTCTATTTCGGCGGCCTCTCGGCGGCACATCAGTTCGTCCGGATCGGGCATCAGGCCATGATCGGCGGTGTCTCCGGTCTACGTCACGACGTCATTCCATATGGACTTGCGAGCGGCCAGTTCGCGCATCTCGAAGGCATGAATGTGGTCGGCATGCGCCGCCGCGGATTCAGTCACAAGCGATTGCAGGTGGTGCGTGACTTCTACCAGCAGCTGTTTCATGGCGGCGGTATCTTCGCCGAACGGCTTGAAGCGCTGCGGCCGATGGGAAGTGCCGATCCGGCGATCGCCGAGATACTGACCTTCATCGACAACGGCATCAAACGGCCGCTCTGCATGGCGCACAACAATCCCAACAAACCCTCAGAGCGCGCTCACCTCGAACAGCGATGATGACCCCTCCCGCATTGTCCTCGACAGTCGGCATCGTTGCGGGAAGCGGAGTGCTGCCGTTTTCGGTCGCAGAGCTGTTGCAGGCGCGGGGGATCGCGCCGTTTCTGTTCGCGATCCGCGGCTTCTGCGATCCGGTGCGGGTCGCGCAATATCCTCATCACTGGGTCGCACTCGGTCAGGTCGGGCGGCTGACGCGCCTGATGCGGTCCGAAGGTTGCCGCGAGATCGTATTCATCGGTGGTCTGGTCAGACCCGCGCTATCCGAGATTCGTCTGGACTGGGGCACGCTGCGCGCCATCCCGGCGATTGCTGCGGCATTGCGAGGCGGCGACGATCATCTGCTGACGGGTGTCAGCCGCATCTTCGAGCGCCATGGAATTCGCGTCGTCGGCATTCAGGACGTCGCGCCCGAACTGCTGATGCCGGAGGGCAGCCTCACACGCCGCACGCCCGATGCCGAGGCCGTCGCCGATATCGCCAAGGCGCGCGACCTGATGCGCGCGATCAGTCTTTTCGATGTCGGTCAGGGCGTGGTGGTGATCGATGGCCATGTGGTCGCCGTTGAAGACATCGAGGGGACGGACGGGCTTCTGGCGCGGGTGGCGCGGCTGCGTGCGGAGAAAAGAATTCGCGCCAAACCGGGGCGCGGCGTGCTGGTCAAAATGCCAAAGGCGCAACAGGATTTGCGCTTCGATCTTCCCACGCTTGGTCCGAAGACCATCGACGGCGTCATTGCCGCCGGGCTGGCAGGTATCGGTATCGTTGCCGGACGCACCCTCGTTGCCGAGGTGGATGTGATGACCGCGAAGGCGGATCAGGCGGGGCTCTTTGTCACGGGATTGCCGCTGTGAGCGCGAGCGGGAGCGATGCGCGCAAGTCTCCGACGATATTTCTGATCGCAGCCGAGGAGTCCGGCGACCGGCTCGGCTCGGGCCTGATCAAGGCCTTGCGCGCGCGGCTTGGACCGGCGGCGAAGATTGTCGGAGTTGGCGGCCGTCACATGGCCGAGCAGGGCGTGCCGTCGTTGTTTCCCACCGACGAGCTGTCGATCATCGGTCTTGCGGCGATTCCGAAACGCCTTCCCATGATCCTGCGCAGGATTCGCGAAACGACCGATGCCGTCCTGAAGGAGCGGCCCGACATTCTGGTCATCATCGACAGTCCGGATTTCACCCATCGCGTGGCGCGCCGCGTTCGTGCCCGCAATCCATCGATCCCGATTGTCGACTACGTATCGCCCACGGTGTGGGTGTGGCGGCCAGGACGCGCGCACAAAATGCGCGCGTATGTCGACCGGCTTCTGGCCGTCCTGCCGTTCGAGCCGGAGATCCATCGCAAGCTGGGCGGCCCGCCGTGCACCTATGTCGGTCATCCGCTGCTGGATGAACTCGATACGTTGCGGCCCAACGATGATGAACGGAAGCATCGCCTGGCGCAGCCGCCGTCGTTGCTGGTGTTGCCTGGCAGCCGGCGCAGCGAGATCAAACGCAACATGGCGATTTTCGGCGATACGTTGCGCTTGTTGCGGGCGCAGGGTGTTGCGTTCGAGCCCGTGCTGCCGACGATCCCCGGTTTGCTGGACAGGGTTCGCGCCGCTGCAGCGGATTGGCCGGTGCAGCCAAGGATCGTTGTCAGCGATGACGACAAGAAAGCCGCGTTCCGGAGCGCACGCGCCGCTTTGGCGAAGTCCGGCACCGTGACGCTTGAACTGGCGCTCGCTGGCGTGCCGATGGTGACCGCCTATCGGGTGACCGAGGTCGAGGCCTTCATCGCCCGGCGCGTCATCAAAACCTCCTCGATCATTCTGGCGAACATCATTCTCGGAGAGAATGTGATTCCGGAATTTCTGCAGCAGGATTTCACCGCAGAGAAACTTGCACCGGCGTTGCGGGACATTCTGGCGGATACGCCCGCACGGCAGCGGCAGGTGGATGCGTTCGCCCGTCTGGAAGCGATCATGTCCACGGGCGGTAAGCCGCCCAGCGAACTGGCGGCGGACGGGGTTATCGCGATGCTGCGCTGACGTCCTGCTGTTCAACGAAAAGGCCGGTGCATTGCACCGGCCTTTTGTCTGTAATGGCGTTTGCGCTTACTTGCGCTTGTCGATCCCGACGTAGTCGCGGGACGTTGCGCCAGAGTAGAGCTGGCGCGGACGGCCGATCTTCTGCTGCGGGTCCTGAATCATCTCGCTCCACTGGCTGATCCAGCCGACGGTGCGGGCGACAGCGAATAGCACGGTGAACATCGAGGTCGGGAAGCCCATCGCCTTCAGGGTGATGCCCGAATAGAAATCGACGTTCGGATAGAGCTTGCGCTGAATGAAGTATTCGTCGCTCAGCGCGATCTTCTCGAGTTCCATGGCGACATGGAGCAGCGGGTCGTTCTGGTGGCCGGTTTCCGCCAGCACCTTGTGACACATCTTCTGCATGATCTTCGCGCGTGGATCGTAGTTCTTGTAGACGCGGTGACCGAAGCCCATCAGGCGGACGCTGGAGTTCTTGTCTTTCACCTTGGCGATGAATTCCGGAATCTTGTCCACGGTGCCGATCTCGGCCAGCATTTGCAGCGCGGCTTCGTTGGCGCCGCCGTGAGCGGGGCCCCACAGGCAGGCGATGCCGGCGGCGATACAGGCGAACGGGTTGGCGCCGGACGAGCCGGCGATGCGCACCGTCGAGGTCGATGCGTTCTGTTCATGGTCGGCGTGGAGAATGAAGATCTTGTCCAGCGCCTCGGCCATCACCGGGTTCACCTTGTACTCTTCACAAGGCACGCTGAAGCACATCTGCAGGAAGTTCGACGCGTAATCGAGCGAGTTCTTCGGATACACGAAGGGCTGGCCGACGTTGTACTTGTAGGCCATCGCCGCGAGCGTCGGAATCTTCGCGATCATACGCATCGAGGCAATCATGCGCTGCGTCGGATCGGAGATGTCGGTGGAGTCATTGTAGAACGCGGCGAGGGCGCCGACCGAGGCGACCATCACGGCCATCGGGTGCGCGTCGCGGCGGAAGCCCTGGAAGAAGCGGGCCATCTGCTCGTGAACCATCGTGTGACGGGTCACGCGGTTGTCGAAATCTTCCTTCTGCGCCTTGGTCGGCAGTTCGCCGTACAGCAGCAGATAGCAGGTTTCGAGGAAGTCGCCCTTCTCGGCGAGCTGTTCGATCGGATAGCCGCGATAGAGCAGGATACCTTCGTCGCCATCGATGTAGGTGATCTTGGATTCACAGCTGCCGGTCGACGTAAAGCCAGGATCGTAGGTGAACATCCCGGTCTGGGCGTAGAGCTTGCTGATGTCGATAACATCAGGTCCGACCGTGCCGGACAGAACCGGGAAATCGACGGTCTTCCCTTCGACCGTCAGCGTGGCTTTTTTGGTGTTGGTCTTTGCATCCATCGTGAAGTCCCCGGTAAGTGTGGCTCAGGGCGAGTGACGCTTACGGCCATATAGGGGCGTAAGCGCTTTATTCCAGAAGTGTGGCCCGAATGGGTAGCTTATTGCTGTGTGCGCTGCAAGATAGGTGGGCTGCACCTAAAGTTTGGGCAGCCCTGCGTTAGCTATGAAGGGCTTTCAGCCTGATCCTGCAGGCGGTCCAGACAGGTTTGCCGCCCCAGCACCGCCAGAACGTCGAAAATGCCCGGGGAGGTGGTCCGCCCGGTCAGGGCGACACGTAACGGCTGCGCGATCGCCCCGAGCTTGAGGCTGTTTTGCTCGGCGAACTGACGCATGGCCGCCTCGGCGGCCTCGGCGGTCCACGGATTGACCGCCTCCAGCGCCGAACGGAGTTCCCCGATCAGCTTGCGCGTCTCGGATGTGAGCACCGCTGCCGCCTTGGGCTCCATCTGGAGCGGACGGTCGGCAAAGATAAAATTGGAACTGTCGACCAGTTCGAGGAGCGTCTTGGCGCGCTCTTTCAGGCCGGGCATGGCGGCCAGCAATTGGGCGCGGGTCGTGTCGTTCAGCTTGGCCCGGATGGCAGCGCCGTCAGGAATGAACTGGAGCACGTCTTCGAAGCTGGCCAGCAGCGCCTTGTCGTCGGCGTTGCGGATGTAATGACCGTTGAGATTTTCGAGCTTGGCGAAATCGAACCGCGCGGCAGAACGCCCGATCGCGGGCAGGTCGAATTCCCGGATCATCTCTTCGGTCGAGAAGATTTCCTGGTCGCCATGGCTCCAGCCGAGCCGCACCAGATAGTTCCGAAGCGCCTCGGGCAGATACCCCTTGGCCCGGTAGGCATCGACGCCAAGCGCGCCATGACGCTTGGAGAGTTTCGAGCCGTCGGGACCGTGGATCAGCGGAATGTGAGCCATCACCGGAACGGTCCAGCCGAGCGCGTCGTAGATGTGCTTCTGCCGGGCGGCGTTGATCAGATGATCGTCGCCGCGAATAACGTGGGTCACGCCCATGTCGTGATCGTCCACCACCACGGCGAGCATGTAGGTCGGGTTGCCGTCGGAGCGCAGCAGCACGAGGTCGTCGAGATTTTCGTTCTGCCAGACCACGCGGCCCTGGACCTGATCCTCGATCACGGTTTCGCCGGTCTGCGGTGCACGAAGCCGGATGACGGGCTTGGCGCCGGCCGGTGCTTCCGACGGATCGCGGTCGCGCCAGCGGCCGTCGTAACGGATCGCGCGGCCCTCGGCCTTGGCGGCCTCGCGCATCTGCGTCAGTTCCTCGGCGGTCGCGTAGCACCGGTAGGCCTTGCCGTCGGCCAGCAATTGTTCGGCGACCTCACGATGCCGTGCGGCGCGGGTGAACTGATAAACCGTCTCGTCGTCCCATTCGATGCCGAGCCATTTCAATCCATCGAGAATGGCCTCGATGGCCGCATCGGTGGAACGCTCGCGATCGGTATCCTCGATCCGCAGCAGCATCTTGCCGCCACGCTTGCGCGCATAGAGCCAGTTGAACAGCGCGGTGCGCGCGCCGCCGATGTGGAGGAAGCCGGTCGGGGACGGCGCGAAGCGGGTAACGACAGTTTCGGTCATTTCAGGCGGTTCGATCTCGGGAAGGGTTATCGGCGGGGCGTTTATCATAACAAAGGCACACTGTCTCAGCACGAATTAACGGGGACTTGAGACACTTCCCGGTGCCCGAATGCGGGCCTCGCCACGTAAAAGCCCGGTCTGCCCGGCACCGGGCAGCCCTTGGCGTGGCCTCCCGGATTTGGCACATAGAGCCCAACTTGAAAGGGTACCAATGTCTGACGAATCGCCGACCGCGGGCCGTGATTTTATCCGCGATATAGTTGCCGAGGATCTTGCCTCGGGGCGCGAAAAAGGCGTGGTGACGCGCTTTCCTCCCGAACCCAATGGATATCTGCATCTTGGCCACGCAAAGTCGATCTGCCTGAACTTCGGGATCGCCGAGGAGTTCGGCGGGCGCTGTCATCTGCGCTTCGACGACACCAATCCGACCAAGGAAGAACAGGAATACATCGACGCGATCGAGCGCGACGTGCGCTGGCTCGGCTTCGACTGGGGTGAGCATCTTCATTTTGCGTCGGATTATTTCGAGCAGCTTTACGCCTGGGCGCAGCATCTGATCCGCACCGGCAAGGCCTATGTCGACGATCAGACGCAGGAAGAGATCCGCCTGACCCGCGGAACCCTGACCGAGCCCGGACAGAACAGCCCGTTCCGCGACCGGTCGGTTGAGGAAAACCTCGACCTGTTCACCCGCATGCGCGCGGGCGAGTTTCCGAACGGCGCGCGCGTGCTGCGCGCCAAAATCGACATGACGTCGGGCAACATCAATCTGCGCGATCCGGTGCTTTATCGTATCCTGCACGCGCATCATCCGCGCACGGGCGACGCGTGGAAGATTTATCCGAGCTACGATTTTGCGCACGGCCAGTCGGATGCGATCGAGCACATCACGCATTCGATCTGCACGCTCGAATTCGAAGATCACCGTCCACTTTATGACTGGTGCCTTGAAAACCTGCCGGTTCCGTCGCGGCCGCATCAGTACGAGTTTGCCCGGCTGAACGTGACTTACACGCTGCTGTCCAAGCGTGTGCTCACCGAGCTGGTGCGCGGCGGCCATGTGTCCGGCTGGGACGATCCGCGCATGCCGACGCTTGCGGGCTTGCAGCGGCGCGGCATTCCGGCGGAAGCGCTGCGCGAGTTCGTCAAGCGCATCGGCGTCGCCAAGGCGAACAGCACTGTCGACCTCGGCATGTTCGATTTCGTGGTGCGTGAAGTGCTGAACAAGACCGCGCCGCGCCGCATGGCCGTGCTCAATCCACTCAAGGTGGTGATCGAGAATTATTCGGAAGGGCAGAGCGAAACGCTTGAAGCCGTCAATCATCCCGACGATCCGGCGCAGGGCTCGCGCCAGATTCCGTTCGGCCGCGAGCTTTACATCGAGCGCGACGACTTCATGGAAGACCCGCCGAAGAAGTTCTTCCGCATGGCGCCGGGCCGCGAGGTGCGGCTGCGCTATGGCTATTTCATTACCTGCCGCGATGTCATCAAGAATGCCGCGGGCGAAGTCGTTGAGCTGCGCTGCACATACGATCCGGCGACCAAGGGCGGCAACGCCCCTGACGGACGCAAGGTGAAGGCCACGATCCACTGGGTGAGCGCGGCGGACGCCGTGCCGGCGGAGGTGCGGCTTTACAATCTGCTGTTCACGACACCGCAGCCGGAGGCCGCGAACTTCGCCGCGCAGATCAATCCGCAGTCGCTCGAAACCGTCACCGGAATGCTGGAGCCCGCTCTGGCGAGCGACAACTTCGGGGGCGCCATTCAGTTCGAGCGGCAGGGTTACTTCGTTCGTGACAAGGATTCCGCGCCCGGCAAGCCGGTGTTCAACCGCACCGTCGGCCTGCGCGACAGCTACGCCAAGGCTGCGGGCTGATCGAAGCTCGCATTCCGCATCCGTTCCGCTGTTCATCACCGGATCGCTTCCGCTACCATTGTGGGAGCGATAACGAAGCGGCACGGAAGATTGCGGATGGATCGTCTCGAAGCAATGAAGGTGTTTGTCACGGCGCTGGATGAGGGAAGCCTCGCCGGTGCAGGACGACGGCTCGGGCGGTCACCGGCAGCGGTCAGCCGGGCCATTGCCTTTCTTGAGCAGCATGTCGGTGCTGAACTGCTTCATCGCACCACCCGCACGATCAAGCTGAGCGAAGCCGGCGAGCGTTATGCCGCGGCGTGCCGGCGCGTTCTCGTCGAGCTTGAAGAGGCGGATCTGTCCGCGGCGGGAGAGCGTGCCGCTCCGCGAGGCGTGCTGACGATCACGGCGCCGCCGATCAGCGGCGAAGAAATCCTGCGCCCAATCATCACCGCCTATCTCGACGCGTTCCCGGGTGTCTCGGTGAATCTGCTGCTGCTCGACCGCCATGCCAACCTTGTGGAAGAAGGTATCGACATCGCGCTTCGTGTTGCCGAACTTCCGGACTCTGCAATGGTCGCGGTACGGGTCGGGGGAGACGTCAAGCGGGTGGTCGCCGCGTCGCCGCGTTATCTCGCCGCCCATCCTCGCATCGTCGAGCCCGCGGATCTGACCAAACACAGCATTGTCACCACAACACACATGGGGCAGGACACCTGGGTATTTCCGCCAGCTCCGGGGAGTTCGATCGCGCGATCTGTCCACTTCAAACCCCGGTTTCTCGTGAACAGCGTACGGGCAGCGCTTGGCGCTGCGGTGGATGGCCATGGTGTGACGCGTCTGTACACCTATCACGTTGCCGAGCGCGTTCAGGACGGATCGTTGAAGCTCCTGCTGCGCGATGCCGAACCCGCAGTCCTGCCGGTCAATCTCGTGATGCCGCAGGGGCGGCTGACGGTGCCAAAGGTGCGCACATTCGTTGATTTTGCAGCGCCCCGCCTGAAAGCCGAATTTGCCCGGCTGTCTGCCGAAGCCGGAACGATGGATTCCTGAGCTCTCGCTATTCTTTCGGCCGGCGGAAGGATGTCTGCCGAACGTCGGCAATTCTGCCGCCTCATGGAACGCCATAGAACGATGAGCAACGGCCTGCGGGCCAGCCAGCAGCAATATCGCTGTTGGGACATCATCGAGGCACACCATGAGCAACGCACAGAAGGTCGCAATTATCACCGGCGCATCGCAGGGTATCGGCGCCAGCCTGGTCAAGGCCTACCGGGATCGCAACTATCGGGTCGTCGCGACATCCCGCTCAATCAAGCAGGGCAGCGATCCCGACGTTGTGGCCGTCGCCGGCGATATCGGCGATCGCGCCACAGCCGAGCGCGTCGTCAAGGAAGCCATCACGCGCTTTGGACGGGTCGACACGCTGGTCAACAATGCCGGCATCTTCATCTCCAAGCCGTTCACCGAATACACGGCCGAGGACTTCAATTCGAAGATCGCGACCAATCTCGCCGGCTTCTTCCACATCACGCAGCAAGCCGCGGCAGAAATGCTGAAGCAGGGCTCCGGTCATATCGTCAGCATCACCACGAGCCTGACCGACAACGCGACCGCCATCGTGCCGACGGTGCTCGCCAACCTCACCAAGGGCGGCATCAATTCGGCGACCAAGGCGCTTGCCGTTGAATACGCAACCAAGGGCATTCGTGTGAACGCCGTGTCGCCCGGCATCATCAAGTCTCCGATGCACGCTCCGGAGACCCACGAGTTTCTTGCCGGCCTTCATCCGGTGAAGCGCATGGGCGAGATGCGCGATATCGTTGACGGGGTTCTGTACCTCGAATCCGCTGGCTTCGTGACCGGCGAAATCCTGCACGTCGACGGTGGCCAGAGCGCCGGTCACTAACGGAGGCTGTCATGCCGATTGTCACGATCCAGGTTACGCGCGAGGGATCCGGCCCCGGCCGGACCTCCGTCACGGCGGAAGAAAAGGCGCGTCTGATTGCCGGCGCGAGCCAGCTTCTGCTCGACGTCCTCCACAAGCCGCTTGAATCCACCTTCGTCGTTATCGAGGAGGTCGACACGGACAACTGGGGATGGGGCGGCCTGCCCGCGCTCGAATACCGAAAGCAGCGCGCCGCCAGCGGCAAATAACCGGGACGGAGGCCGCCATCACTTGGCGGCCTCTGTTTTTCGGCGGTTAAAATCGAACAGCGCATTCTGCATCCGTTCCGCTATCCAGCCTGGTCGCTTCCGCTAGCATTGTCTCGGCGATGCCGGAGCAACGCGATGGCGGGCGGGGGCGGCGAAGACCGAGAGAGATCCAAAGGCCGGGCGGGGCGCGCCATCGGCCGAGCTATTTCTTGGCCGCCCCGCAGTGCTGAGCCTGCCGCCGCCGGCTTCACGGAAAGCGCATCGTCATTCCTCATCGGAAAAGCCCGAAGCTGGATCACGGCGGAAGCCGGACCGGGCCGGTTGCTGCCCTGGGTGCCGGTCGCGTTCGGCGCGGGCATTGCGATCTATTTTGCGGCGGACCGCGAGCCCGTGGCACTGGTCGCCGCCGCGACGGCATTCGCGTTCTGTGTTGCGGCCTTCGTTGCGCGGCGCGGCCGCGTCTTTCCCCTTGTGGTGATTCTGGCCGCGTTATCAGCAGGATTTGCCGCAGCTACTCTGAAGACCGCGCGCGTCGCTCACGGTGTTCTCGCGCGTCCGATGTTCTCGGTGGCGCTGAAGGGGTTCGTTGAGACCCGTGACGAGCGCGAGCGCACGGACCGCTTCGTGCTGCGCGTCGAAGAGATGGACTCGCCGCGCGGCGGGATCAAGCTCGAACGCGTGCGGCTGTCGGTCAAAAAGGGGACAGCGCCGGCCGTCGGCAGCTTTGTCGAACTGAAGGCGCGATTGCTGCCGCCGCTCTCGCCGCTGCGTCCGGGAAGCTACGACTTCGGACGCGACATGTACTTCCAGGGCATCGGTGCGTCTGGCTTCGCGATGGGGGCGATCAAGACGGTTGATGCCCCACGCAGCGGCGGCGCATATCTGCGCTACGCTGCTACGATGCAGGGCATGCGCGACGCCATCGATGCGCGCATTCGCGGTGTGCTCAGTGGCGACAACCGCGCCATCGCGACGGCGCTGCTGACCGGGCGGCGTGACGCGATTTCCGCGCCGGTCAACGACGCGATGTTTGTTTCGGGACTCGGCCATGTGCTGTCGATCTCGGGCTATCACATGGCGGTGGTGGCGGGCGTGGTGTTTTTCGCGGTGCGCGCGCTGCTTGCGCTGTTTCCAGCACTCACTGTGACGTTCCCGATCAAGAAATGGTCGGCAGTTGCCGCGCTGATTGCCGCAGCATTTTATCTGCTGCTATCGGGCGCGGAGGTCGCCACCCAACGCTCGTTCTTCATGACGGCGGTGGTGCTGATCGCGGTGATGGTGGATCGCCGCGCGATTACGTTCCGTACGCTGGCGGTTGCGGCGATGATCGTGCTCTTGATCGCGCCGGAAGCACTCGTGCATCCGAGTTTCCAGATGTCGTTCGCGGCGACGCTGGGACTCGTGGCGTTGATCCAGATCGGCATGCCGAACCTGTTCGCATCGCCCGACAATTCGCAGGTTGCGCGTGCGGCGCTCTGGGGAGGGCGCGAGATCACGATGCTGGCGCTGGCGTCGCTGGTGGCCGGGTTCGCGACCATGCCGTACGCGGCGTTTCATTTTCATCGCGTGACGCCTTACGGCGTGTTGGCCAATCTCGCGGCGATGCCGGTGGTCTCGATACTGGTGATGCCCGCAGGGCTGCTCGGGTTGCTGGCGATGCCGTTCGGCTTCGACGGCGTGTTCTGGCGGCTAATGGATGTCGGCATCGGATGGATGGTGGCGGTGTCGCAATGGGTGGCAGCGCTGCCTGGCGCCATCGGCCAGATCGCGTCATTCGGTGCCGGCCCGCTGGCCGTGATGAGTGCGGGGATCATTGTACTCGGTCTGCTGCGGACGCCGCTGCGTTGGGCGGGTGCAGGGCTCATCGCATTCGCAACGGTCTGGGCACTGACGGCGCCGCAGCCGGATATTCTTGTGGCGGGAGACGGCCACACCGTTGCGGTGCGAGGGAAGGACGGCAGACTGCGCCTGATGCGCACCGGAAAGGACGTCTTCCTGTCGCGCGAGTGGCTCGCGGCCGACGCCGACATGCGCAAGGCTACCGATGTATCGCTCAGCGATGGCGTCTCGTGCGACACGTCCGGATGTGTGGTGCAGACAGCGGACGGCTCGACAGTTGCGCTGACACTGAAACCGGAAGCATTCGGGGACGACTGCGTGCGGGCCGCTGTGATCGTGACACTGCGTCAGCCGCCCGCCGACTGTGCGGCCATGGTGCTGGATCAGGAAATGCTGCGCAGGCGCGGCACACTCGCTCTGCGCAAAACCGCTGACGGCTACGCGATCAGCGCCAACCGCCGCGGGGTGGGCCGTCCATGGGCGCCCGCGACCCGCGATGATGGAGCAGATACACCCGCCGTACCGGCAAATCGCCCGGTGCAGCCTGTCGATGCTACGCCGGCGGAGAGCGATCTCCAGCCGGACGATTGATCTCGAGTCGAACTCAGTACTTGCGGACCAGGCCGATCAGCTTGCCCTGAATCCGCACGCGGTTGGGCGGCAGGATTCGGACTTCGTACGCTGCGTTGGCAGGCTCCAGGGCGATGGACGCACCGCGCCGCCGGAAGCGCTTCAGGGTGGCTTCTTCCTCGTCGATCAGCGCCACCACGATGTCGCCGGTGTCGGCGGTCTCGTTGCGCTGGATCAGCACGGTGTCGCCATCGAGAATACCAGCCTCCATCATGGAGTCGCCGCGCACTTCGAGGGCGTAGTGTTCGCCGGACCCGAGCATGTCGGGCGGCACGCTGATGGTGTGGCTGCGGGTCTGCAGCGCCTCGATTGGTGTACCGGCCGCGATCCGGCCCATGACCGGTACGGCGACAGGGAAGCTTGCATCTTCGTCGGGGCCGAGCGACGGCGCCGAGCGAACCTTGCCCAGGTTGCCCTCGATGACGCTGGGCGTGAAGCCGCGGCGTGCGCCGCCGGGGCTGGCACTCGTTTCGGGAAGCTTGATGACCTCTATGGCGCGGGCTCGGTTGGCGAGCCGCCGGATAAAGCCGCGCTCCTCGAGAGCAGTGATGAGCCGGTGGATACCGGACTTCGACCGCAGGTCCAGCGCATCCTTCATCTCATCGAAGGAGGGCGGAACACCAGCTTCCTTGAGCCGCTCGTTGATGAAGCGCAGAAGCTCATACTGTTTGCGTGTCAGCATCTGAATTGGTCCCCGATCCCAAGGATCTCAAGAATTCCCGTGTCTGATCCGAAGCTGCGCCTCTCTGGATCCCCACTGCGAAACAATGAAAAGGGACACTCAGGAGTTGCGAGTCACTCGAAACAAATCATGAACGAACACTATCTGTTCCATATGTGTTCCGCAACCCCTTAATTTCACGTCAACGCGCCGACAGCTTCTGCCGAAGCGCGCGCGTAGCGGCCCGGGGACTGCCCCACATGCCGGCTGAAGGCAGTGCTGAAGGTGCTTGCCGAGCCGTAGCCGACCCGCTCGGCGACTTCGCCAAGCCCGATGTCCTGACGGCGGAGCAGATCCTTGGCGACGGCCATGCGCCAGGCGAGCAGATACTCCATCGGCGGCAGACCCACGGTCCGCGTGAAGCGCTCGAAGAATGCCGAGCGCGACAGCGCGGCTTTCCCGGCCAGTTGCGCCATCGTCCACGGCCGCGCGAGATGACCGTGCATCTGCTGCATCGCCGGAGCGAGCCGCGGATCGGCCAGTCCGCGAAGCAGTCCGGGCGGCGCGCCATCAGCCGGCGCCAATCGAAGTGCTTCAATCAGGAGCACCTCCACGAGGCGCGTGAGCACGAGATCGCGGCCGGGTCTCTGCGCGCGCGATTCCTCTCCGACGAGTTGCACCAGCACGGAGAGCCGCTCGACCCCGCGCACGTGGATCAATCCCGGCAGCAGCGATACGAGCAGGGATGCGTTGGGGGAGTCGAAAACGAAATAGCCGCCAAGTAAACGTACATCCGGCCGCCCGCCGCGGGTGCCGTGGCGGACTTCGCCCACCGGGGAAAGCATCACCTTCGGGTCGATGCGTTCGGGCCGCACCGGCTCGAAACCGGACATGGTGAATCCAGGTGTCGCGGGCAGAAGCACGAAGTCGCCGGCTTCCAGCGTCAGGGCCGGGTGACCGTCGACCGCGAGGCGGCAGCTTCCCTCAAGTACGGCGCAGAAGCTGGGCTGGCCGAAGTCCGAATAGCGCACGCCCCAGCGTCCGGCACCGCTGATGCGTTTGGAGAACACCGTGCGCGGCTGAAGCAGGGCGATGACTTCGGAGAGGGGATCGGTCACATCCGGACGCTCGCAAAGGAAATATGGACTTTCCATTGTAGATCGTCCGGACAGCGTCCGCCATAGCAACCGTACCAAAATCATCGGGAAAGTGATCATGAAGACTATTCTTATTACGGGATGCTCGTCCGGCTATGGCCTCGAAACCGCCCGGCACTTTGATGCACAGGGCTGGAAGGTGATCGCCACCATGCGGACGCCGCGCGAAGACATATTGCCTCGCAACGATACGCTCCGCGTGTTGCCGCTCGACGTGACCAGACCGGAAAGCATTGCGGCTGTCATCGCAGCGAGCGGTCCCATCGACGTGCTGGTCAACAATGCCGGCATCGGACTTTTCGGCGCGTTCGAGGCGACGCCGATGACAACGGTGCGCGAGGTGTTCGAGACCAACACGTTCGGCATGATGGCGATGACGCAGGCGGTGCTGCCGCAGTTCCGCGCGCGAAAGTCGGGCGTGGTGGTGAACGTGACCTCGAGCGCCACGCTGGCGCCGATGCCGCTGGTCGCGGCGTACACCGCGAGCAAGACCGCCATCGAGGGATTTACCGGCTCGCTGGCGCATGAACTCGCCGCGTTCAGGGTGGGCGTAAAACTGGTCGAACCCGGTTATGGGCCGACCACGCGCTTCAGCAGCAATTCGGGAAACCGGATGGAGGGGTTGATCCCGCAAGCCTACGCGCCCTTTGCGCAGCAGGTCTTTGCCGCGTTCACGCAGCCGGCCGCGGTCACGACAGAATCCGATGTGGCGGAAGCGGTCTGGCGTGCCGCCAACGATGCGACCGGGCAACTGCGCTTTCCGGCGGGTGCCGACGCCGTGGCGCTGGCTCAGGCGAGATAGACAGCACAGCCGCCGGTTTGCGATGGATCGTGGATCGGCGCAGGTGGCTTTTTCTACGCGGGAAGCCGCAGGATCGTGCAGGGCGAGCCGGCGGCGGCTGCCGGAGCGAACGGCGGCCGGACGATCAGCGCATTCGCCTCGACCAGTTTTGCCACCAGCGAACTGTCCTGCGCGCCCACCGAGGTCGCGACGGGCACCCCGTCGCGGCCGGGCGCGACACGCGCGCGCAGATAGTCCTGCCGCTTGTCGTTCTCGGGCAGTTCGTGTCCCAGCACCGCATGTTCAAGCGGATGATCGACGCGCGTTCGCCCGGAGAGCGAACGGATCAGCGGCACCAGAAACAGGAAAGCGCAGACGTAGGACGACACCGGGTTGCCGGGTAGACCGAGCACGCGCATCGCTCCGAGCCGTCCGTTCATCATCGGCTTGCCGGGCCGCAGCGCGATTTTCCAGAAGGCCATGTCGAAGCCTTCGGCTGTCAGCGCGGCCTGAACCAGGTCGTGATCGCCGACCGAGGCGCCGCCGGTGGTGATGAGAATGTCCGCGCCGAGATCGCGCGCACGCTTGATTCCGTTCGAGGTTGAATCGAGCGTGTCGCGTGCGATGCCGAGATCAATCGGTTCGGCACCTTCGTTGCGCACGAGCGCGCTCAGCGCAAAGAAATTGCTGTAGACGATCTGTCCCGGGGCGGGTGTTGTGCCCGGCGCGACCAGCTCATCGCCGGTGGCAAGGATCGCGACCTTGGGACGGCGATGGACCGGCAAACGCGGATGGTTCATCCCCGCCGCCAGCGCGAGGGCGCGGTCGTTGAGCAGAGAACCGCGCGGCAACAGCACGTCGCCTTCGCGAAAATCGATGCCGGCGGGACGGATGTTCTTTCCCGCCGCGATGGCTTCGTTGACGATGACAAACTCGCCGTCGCGCGTGGTGTCTTCCTGAATGACCACGGCATCCACGCCACCGGGAATGACGCCACCGGTGAAGATCCGCGCCGCCTGTCCCGCACCGATCGTCTGATTGAAGGGCCGGCCTGCGGCGACTTCGCCGATTACCTTCAGCCGCGCGCCGGTCACTGCGTCGATGGCGCGTACCGCGTATCCATCCATTGCCGACATGGCGGCGGGGGGCTGGGTGCGAAGCGCCGCGACGTCGCGGGAGAGTGTGCGATGAAACGCTTCGCCGAGCGCAACCGTTTCTTCGGGAAGGGCGCTGGCGTCCTTGAGAACGGCGGCATAGGCCTCGGCGACCGGCATCAGCGCCATGGTGCAATCCTTAATCGTCTGCCAGATAATGGCCAGACTTGCCGCCCTTTTTCTCGACCAGACGGACGGCCTCGATCTGAATGCCGCGCTCCACAGCCTTCACCATGTCATAGATGGTGAGGCACGCGACCGACACCGCGGTCAGCGCTTCCATTTCGACGCCGGTCGGGCCCTTGACCTTCACGGTCGCGCGCACGCGGCAGCCGGGCAATTTGGTGTCGGGCGTGATGTCGAGCGTTACCTTCGACAGCGCCAATGGATGACAGAGCGGAATGAGGTCGCAGGTGCGCTTTGCCGCCATGATGCCGGCGACGCGCGCGGTGCCGAGCACGTCGCCCTTGCTGGCATTGCCCTTCACGATCAGATCGAGCGTCTTGCGGGTCATGATGACATGACCTTCGGCCACGGCCACACGCTCGGTGTCCGGCTTGGCGGAGACGTCCACCATGCGCGCTTCACCCTTGGCGTCGATATGGGTGAGGGCGGCGCCTACCTTCTTCTTTGATGTCTTTTTGGCCACGGCTCAGCGCGTCCCGGTGGCGCGTTGTGCATCGCTGCGGGCAAGCAACGTACGCGTCGCAGCCGTCACGTCGGCCTGGCGCATCAGGCTTTCGCCGACGAGGAACGTGTTCATGCCCACACCCGCAAGCCGTGCAAGATCGTCAGGCGCGAAGATGCCGCTTTCGCCGACGCTGATGCGATCCTTCGGGATCAGCGGTGCAAGCTCTTCGCTGGTCGCAAGCGTGACCTCGAATGTCCGCAGATTGCGGTTGTTCACGCCGAGCAGCGGCGATTTCAGCTTCAACGCGCGGTCGAGTTCCTCACGATTGTGCACCTCGAGCAGCACGTCCATGCCGTGGGCGAAGGCGGCATCCTCGATGTCCTTTGCTGCCGCGTCGTCGAGCGCCGCCATGATGATCAGGATACAGTCGGCGCCGTGCGTCCGGGCTTCGGTCACCTGATAGGTGTCGTACATGAAGTCCTTGCGCAGCACCGGGAGGGAAACGGCTGCACGCGCGGCGACCATGAATGCGAGCGAGCCCTGGAACGAGGGCGTATCGGTCAGCACCGAAAGACACGCCGCTCCACCGGCTTCATAAGCTTTGGCGAGAAGAGGCGGATCGAAGTCGGCGCGAATGAGTCCCTTCGACGGCGAGGCCTTCTTGATCTCTGCGATCAGTGCATAGTCGCCGTTGGCGTGCTTCGCGCGAATGGCGTTGACGAAACCGCGCGGTGCGGGCGCTGCCTTGGCACGCGCCTCCATCTCGCTGAGAGGAACAGCGCGCTTGGCGGCGGCGATTTCCTCGCGCTTGTAGGTTTCGATTTTATCGAGGATATCCGACAAGGGTATTGGCTCCTCAAGCATTGGAGACGGCGACAAGGCGCTTGAGCCTGTCCGCCGCCGCACCAGTGTCCAGCGCCTTGGTGCCGAGCGCAATGCCTTCCTTCAGGTCCTTGGCCTTGCCTGCAACCACGAGCGCAGCCGCGGCATTCAATAGCGAGACATTGCGGTAGGCGTTCTTCTCGCCCTCCAGCACGTCGCGAAGCGCCCTGGCATTGGCCTCGGCGTCGCCGCCCTTGAGTTCCGCAGCCGTCGCGCGCGGAAGTCCGCCGTCCTCGGGCGTGACTTCAAATGTGCGGATGTTGCCCTTTTCGAGAGCCGCGACGAAGGTCGGGCCCGTGAGGGTGATCTCGTCGAGGCCGTCGGAGCCGTGCACGACCCAGACGGATTCAGCGCCAAGATTTTTCAGTACCTGCGCCAGCGGCTCGACCCAGTGCTTGGAGAACACGCCGACCATCTGCCGCTTGACGCCGGCCGGATTGGACAGCGGCCCGAGCAGGTTGAAGATGGTGCGGGTGGCGAGTTCGACGCGGGTGGGACCGACGTTCTTCATCGCCGGGTGATGCGTCGGCGCGAACATGAAGCCGATGCCTGCCTCGGCGATGCAGCGGCCAACGCCTTCCGGCGCGATGTTGATGTTAACGCCGAGCGCGGCCAGCGCGTCGGCCGCGCCTGATTTCGACGACAGCGCCCGGTTGCCGTGCTTGGCCACGGGAACGCCGGCGCCGGCAAGAATGAACGACGCGCAGGTCGAGACATTCACGGAGCCGGAGCCGTCCCCGCCGGTGCCGACGATATCGACCGCGTCGGCAGGCGCCTTCACGGTCAGCATCTTGGAGCGCATCGCCGAGACCGCGCCGGTGATCTCGTCCACGGTTTCGCCGCGCACACGCAGGCCCATCAGCAGGGCGCCCATCTGCGAGGGCGTTGCTTCGCCGGACATCATGCGATCGAACGCGGAGGCTGCCTCGTCACGCGACAGGGCCGCGCCGGTGGCGACTTTTCCGATAATGGCTTTCAGGTCGTCCATATAACTTCCGCTCAAATGAGCTTTTATCCCAACATCACTGAGCGGCTGAGGCGCCGGTCGCCACGGCAAACGCGTTCTGGTTGATGGTCACGCCGATATCGGTTTCGAGCTTTGCGATATAGGCCGTCAGTTGCTCTTCCATCTGCGCGCGGCGAAGGCTCTCGGTCAGCTTCTTGACGTCCTCGGATGCCATGTCGACCGGCGGCACCACGACATCTGTGACCTTGAACACGATCCATTCGCTCGCACCGCTGCCTTCGGTCTGACCGACGCCGTCCTTCGGGGTGCGGAACACAGCCGCCACCAGCCGCTCAGGAATATCCTTGGCGTCGGTGTCGCGCTTGAACAGCTTGGCCGTCTCGACCTTGAGTCCTGCAGCCGCGGCCTCGGCGTCGAAGGCCGCGCCCTTTTCCAGCTTTCCGACGATCTCGGCGGCCTTGGCGCGAAGGCGGGTCGAGATTTGTTCGTCGCGCCAGCGCGCTTCGACCTGATCCTTCACTTCGTCCAGGGTGCGGTCGCGCGAGGGCGTGACACCGAGCACGTCGAACCACAACTCGCCGCCGTTGTACTGCACGGGCTCGTTCTCGACGCCGATGTTGCTGGCGAACGCGGGCGACACGAGATCGATGCCCTGCGGCAATCCGGTGACCGGCTTGCCGTCCGGTCCGCGGCCGGAGCGGTCGATGGCTTCAATCGTGGTGGCCTTCAGCCCGAGCTTCTGGGCGGCTTCGGCGATATTCGATCCGCCGCCGCGTTCATCCTCGATCTTGTTGTGCAGGTCCTGCATCTGGGCCCGCGCACGCTCCAGCGCGATCTCGCGCTTGATCGTCGGTGCAACGGTCTCATAGGTCGGGTTGGTGCCGGGTTCGACCTTGGTGACTTTGAGCAGCGCTGTGATGAGGGTGCCTTTGACCGGCTGGCTCACGGTGTCCGGCGCGAGCGCGAATGCGGCGTCGGCGATCGCGGAATCGCCGATTGAGGCCTTCGCGACATTGCCGAGATCGGTGTCGGCCGTGGTCAGCTTGCGTTCCTTGGCGATGTCCTCGAACGACGTTCCGGCGGCGATGCGCTCGCGCGCCGCCTTGGCTTCGTCGGCATTCGGGAACGGAATCTGGAAAATCTGGCGCTTCTCCGGCGTCGCGTACCGTTCGCGGCGCTGCTCGAAGACCTTCTTTGCGTCCTCGTCGGACACCGTGATCGACTTGGCGAGTTCGTCCGGTGTGAGAGCAAGCACGGCGATCTTGCGATACTCCGGCGCCCTGAACAGTTGCTTGCGTTCGTCGAAATAGGTCGCCAGCGCTTCGGGCGAGGGCGGCGCGATGGTGCCGGCCTGCGCGGCGGTCAGCTTGACGTAGTTGGCCGAGCGCTGCTCGTTCTGGAAACGGACCAGCGCTTCGACCTGGGTCTTCGTCGGCTCGAGGCCGGCGACGATGGTGCCTGTGAGTTGGCGGCGCATCGCCACGCGGCGCTGTTCGGCGATGAAGCGCTGTTCGGTGTAGCCGGCCTGGCGGATCGTCTGCACGAACCGCTCATGGTCGAACTTGCCGTCGAGCCCCCTGAAGGTCGGGTCGCTCGAAATGGCGCGCACGATATCCGCGTCGGACTGTCCAAGCCCCATGCGGCGCGCGGTCTCGTCCAGGGCAGCATCGGAGATGACCTCCTGAAGCACCTGACGGTCGAGGCCGAAGGTGCGCGCCTGCTCCATGGTCAGAGGCCGGCCAAAGCGGCGGCCGATCTGCTGGACCTTGTCGGTGAACAGATTCCGGAACTGTTCAGTGGTGATTTCGGTGCTGCCGATCTTGGCGAGCGATGCCTGTCCGAATCCCTTGAAGATGTCGGCGATGCCCCAGATGCCGAAACTGATGATCAGCACGCCGAACATGACGGACATCACCGTCTTGCCGAGCCAATTCGATGAGGCTTTACGCATTCCTCGGAGCATGGGTCCAACTTGATGTTCAGGGGGTGGGGCGGTCCGCCGCAGAGGCATTACCGCGTTGTTTCGCCAACATATAAAGGGGTGCCGGTTCCCTAGCAACCATACAGACGGCGGCGCTTCAGCGCGGTTAACCTTCTGCAATGTGGAAACGGCGCCGGGGAACTGGCGTCTGTGGGCACCCTCTGCTAGCGCAAATCGACCAATTACAAGGTGAGATCAACGATGACCGACACGCGCCGCCCCCTGATCGCCGGGAACTGGAAGATGAACGGCCTCAAGGCTTCGATGAGCGAGCTTGGGGCCATCGCGCAAGGCGCGGGGGATATCTGGCGCAAGGCCGATCTCCTGATCTGTCCTCCCGCGACGCTGATGTTCACGTCCGCGGCGGTGGTGATCGGATCGAAGGTCGCAATCGGGGCGCAGGATTGTCATCCCGCGCCATCCGGCGCTCACACCGGCGATATTTCGGCGGAAATGCTGGCGGATGCCGGAGCAACGGCGATCATCGTCGGGCATTCCGAACGCCGCACGGATCATCACGAGAGTGATGCGCTCGTGCGTCAGAAGGCCGAGGCGGCCTGGCGCGCAGGCCTTGTCGCCATCGTCTGCGTCGGTGAAACGCAGGCCGAGCGCGATGCCGGACAGGCGCTGGATGTGGTCGGGCGTCAGCTTGCCGGATCGCTTCCGGACGGGACGACGGCAGTCAACTTGGTGGTCGCCTACGAGCCGGTTTGGGCCATTGGAACCGGACGCACCCCGACGACGAAAGATGTCGAGGAAGTCCATGGGTTTATCCGGGCCAAGCTGAAAGATCGGTTCAAGGGTGAGGGCGGCAATTTGCGCATTCTCTACGGAGGTTCCGTAAAGCCGTCGAACGCGGCCGAATTGATGGCCGTCGCCAACGTGGACGGTGCCCTGGTGGGTGGCGCCAGCCTGAAAGCAGCTGATTTCCTTGCGATTGCGGCGGCGTGCCCCTAAATCTCCCGCAATCCTGAGCGGTCTGTCGGGGGTGACAATCACCCCCGCAATCGTGTACAGACCGCGCAACTTCAACCCCCGCAAGCACCGACGCGACCGGCTCCCGGCGCTGGAGGCTTGTGACGGAAGGTAACGATGCAGACTGTCATTATCGTCATCCATCTCATGCTCGTCCTTGGCCTGATCGGCGTCGTGCTGTTGCAGCGCTCGGAAGGCGGCGGCCTCGGCGTCGGAGGTGGTGGTGGCGGCGGCTTCATGTCCAGCCGCGGTACGACCAACCTGCTGACCCGCACCACGGCCATTCTGGCGACGGGCTTCTTCATCACCAGCCTGTTCCTGTCGTGGCTCGCGAGCTACGAGCGCAAGCCCGCGTCGATTCTCAACACCAGCCCTGCGCCGATCTCGCAGCCGGGTGGCGCGCCGCAGGCTCCGGTCGGCGGTCTGCTCGACTCGCTCAAGAAGCCGGATGCACCGGCTGCTCCTTCGGCTCCGGCCGCACCGCAGGCGCCGCAGTCCAAGTAATCCAGACAAATGCTGTGCAGTCATGCGTGAGCCGCTTGCCTGCACATCTGAGAATTGCCTTCCAAGTTACTGACTGAACTTCCATATCAGGGCTACCCACAGCGCATTGGAATCCCGATGCGCGCGTGGGTTTCGTTTTGCGAATCACACCGGCGGAGCTAAAGGTAGAATCCCATGACGCGGTATATTTTCATCACCGGCGGCGTGGTCTCCTCGCTCGGCAAGGGTCTGGCTTCAGCGGCGCTCGGCGCTGTTCTGCAGTCACGAGGCTACAAGGTCCGCCTTCGCAAGCTCGATCCCTATCTCAATCTCGATCCCGGAACGATGTCGCCGTACCAGCACGGCGAAGTGTTCGTGACCGATGATGGCGCCGAGACCGATCTCGATCTCGGTCACTACGAGCGCTTCACCGGCCGTCCCGCGACCAAGCAGGACAACATCACCACCGGGCGCATCTATCAGGACATCCTGAACAAGGAACGCCGCGGCGACTATCTCGGCGCGACCGTGCAGGTGATTCCCCACGTCACCAATGCCATCAAGGAATTCATCCTCGGCGGCAACGAGGGCTACGACTTCGTGCTCTGCGAAGTCGGCGGTACTGTCGGCGACATCGAGGGCCTGCCGTTCTTCGAGGCGATCCGCCAGGTGAAGAACGACCTGCCGCGCGGCGAGGTGATCTACATCCACCTGACGCTGCTGCCGTACATCCCGAGCGCCGGTGAACTGAAGACCAAGCCGACCCAGCATTCGGTCAAGGAACTGCGCTCCATCGGTATCCAGCCGGACATTCTTCTGTGCCGCACCGACCGCGAAATTCCGAAGGAAGAGCGCCGCAAGCTGGCGTTGTTCTGTAACGTGCGCGAATCCGCCGTGATCGAGGCGCGCGATGTCGACAACATCTACGCGGTGCCCGAGGCCTATCACGCCGCCGGGCTTGACGACGAAGTGCTGGCCGCGTTCGGCATCGTTGATATCAAGCCGCCCAAGCTGGAAAGCTGGCACACCATCAACGAGCGCATCCGCAATCCCGAAGGCCAGGTGACCATCGCCATCGTCGGCAAGTACACCGGCATGAAGGATGCCTACAAATCGCTGATCGAGGCGTTGTCGCACGGCGGCATCGCCAACAAGGTGAAGGTCAATCTCGACTGGATCGAGTCCGAGGTTTTCGAGAACGAAGATCCCGCGCCGTTCCTCGAACACGTCAACGGCATTCTGGTGCCAGGCGGCTTCGGCCAGCGCGGTGCGGAAGGCAAGATCAAGGCGGCGCGTTTTGCGCGCGAGCGCGATGTGCCGTATTTCGGCATCTGCTTCGGCATGCAGATGGCGGTGATCGAGGCCGCACGCAATCTGGTCGGCATCGAGGATGCCAACTCAAGCGAATTCGGCCCCACGAAGGAGCCGCTGGTCGGCCTGATGACTGAGTGGCTGCGCGGCAATGAGCTCGAAAAGCGCAGCAAGGCAGGCGACCTCGGCGGCACCATGCGGCTCGGCGCCTATCCCGCCTCGCTGAAGAAGGGCAGCCGCGTCTCGGAAGTTTACGGCGGGGCGCTGGAAATTTCCGAGCGGCATCGTCACCGCTACGAGGTCAACACCGCCTACAAGGATCGCCTCGAACAGCACGGCCTGCGCTTCTCGGGCATGTCGCCGGACGGCGTGCTGCCGGAAATCGTCGAGTACGAGGACCATCCGTGGTTCATCGGGGTGCAGTACCACCCCGAACTGAAATCGCGTCCGTTCGAGCCGCATCCGCTGTTCGCGTCATTCGTACAGGCGGCGATGGTCCAGAGCCGGCTGGTCTAAGCCTTCACCATTTTTGAGCGCATCGCTTTTGCTCGATGTAACGGCGCTGTTGCCAGTCAGCCTGCACTGCGGCCGTCGCGTCAGGCGATAGACCGCAGCCGGCGGCACATTCAGCATGGCCCGGTCGAGCAATGTCGCCTTCAGGCCGAGCCTGTCGAGAATGGGGCGCGGCACCGGGCAGGTCATGCCGTAGGTGAACTGGTAGAATGCGCCGCCGGGGCGGATGTAGCTGAACGCGCCGCCGACAATCGACACGATCTTTCGGGTCGACATGTTCAGAAGCGGAAGGCCGCTGACGACTGCGCCCACAGGCGCGCCCTCGAACAATGCACTGCCCGCCAGCCGGCCCGCGTCCATCCAGAGCACCCGCGCGCCGGGGAAGCGGACCTGCAGCAGCCTCATGAAGTCGGAGCCGTATTCGATCAGCGTAAGGTTCTCCTGACGCACGCCGCGTTCTAGCAGCTTGTAGGTGAATGCGCCCGTGCCCGGTCCAAGTTCGATGATCGGACCGGTCGATGGTGTGATCTCGCTGGTGATCAGGTTGGCCAGCGCCTCGCCGGACGGGGCGATTGCGCCGACACGGCCGGGGGCGGACATCCAGGCGAGAAAGAACGACAGAAAATCTTGCGGCATTGATGCTCCAGAACGAATTGACGAGCGGGCGGTGCCGCTCGTGTGCCGTCCCGAATCGCAACCGATGACGGGACGCGCGCAATATCGCGGCCGTGCATTGCGACAACATTGCGTGACGTCTTGCGGAGGAGTGACTCGAGGATCGAGTGAGGCGGACGCATTCGCGCGCGATGCGCCGGCGCGGAGGTTGCGTGTGTGACTGTCGTGCTACGGAGAAAAAATGGCCGGCAGTGTTATCCTGAAACAGGCGCCGCCGTGCTGATTGTCGAGCACGGTCACGTATCCCCGATGCAGGTGAACGATTTCGCGGACGAGATTAAGTCCGAGCCCTGCGCCGCGGTCGAGCGGCTGAATCCTGTAGAAAGGCTCGAAGATGCGTGCGCGCTGTTCCGCAGGTATGCCCATTCCCTGATCGATGACGTCGATGGTGCAGGGGAATGTAACCCTGACGCTGATTGTGCCCTGGTGACCCGCGTGTTCGATCGCATTCTGCACCAGATTGGTGATTGCTCGCTCAAGCGCGGTCTGGTCTCCAAGCGTTTCAACCGGCTCGGCCGCGGCCTCGAATGATATGTCGTAGCCCGCAGCGATTGCGAGCGGCGCAAGGTCGGCAACGACGCGCCGCCCGACCGCCACGAGATCAACCCGGGAGAATGGCGTTCGGTTCTGGTCGAGCCGCTGAATGTCGAGCAGTTGCTCGGCCAGCGTTGCCAGGCGGGCTGCATCCTCCATCAGGCGCGTCTTGTCCGGGCCCTGCGGCAATGACTCGAGCCGCGTGCTCAGGATGGCGATCGGTGTGCGAAGCTCATGGGCAGCATCAGCGGTAAAACGCTTGTGGCGAGCATATCCCTCGTCGAGCCGCACGAGTGCATCGTTCACGGCGTTGACCAGCGGTGCGACTTCAGCGGGAACATCCTCGAGCGGCAATCTGGCGCCGCGCTTGTCAATATCAATGCGACGGGCCTGATCGGCTGCGGCGTCCAGGCCGGTAAGGGCGCGGCGAACCACGATCGGTGTTGCGATGACGGTTGTCAGGGTCATGAGCAACAGGCTCGGCAGTGCGAAGCCGACGAACACCATGAACGCTACCAACGCAGCCTTGCCGGCGGACATGTCGCCCTGCGTCGCCGTCAGTATCTGCACGTTGCCTGCGGCGGTTTCGACGCGCTTCAACCGCGCAGCGGGTTTGCGCGGATCGTCATTCAACATCTGCCAGCCAAGCCGGGCCTGACTGATGTGGTCAAGCGCGCCGCCGATCTGCGCGAACTCGAGCGGGACGGACCCCTCCGACAGGGATTGTCCCTGCCGATCCCGGATGACGAACCAGAGATCGGGAACATCGGACCGCAACTTCTTAAGTTGCGGCGTCGAGACCAGATCAAGCTTGCCCTCTGCGTCGCGCTCGACAGCCTTTTGAAGGACATCGATGGCATGCTCTTCGTCGCGGTTGTCGAGAAGAAGACCCGTGCCCCACAACGTACCGACGATCAGCAGAACGAGAAGCGCCAGCAGCGCGGCCTGCAACGGCACCAAGCGCCAGACCAGCCGCGATTTCAGGGAAGGCGAGGTCGATTGCAGCGTCATGTCTGCTGCTTCAACAAATAGCCGACGCCGCGAATGCCGTGAATTTCGACGCCGGCGTTCGCGTCGGTGAGTTTCCGCCGAAGCCGCGATACATGCGTGTCCAGCGCATTCGACTGAATCTCGTCATCGAAGTTGTAGACGGCCTCTTCAAGGGTCGGCCTTAGCACGGTTCGGCCCAGACGCCGCAGCAAGGCTTCCAGAACGAGCAATTCACGGCGCGGCAACTCCAGCAAACGCCCCTCAACGCTGGCCTCGCGGTGGCTGAAATCGAAGGTGAGGCGACCGGCCCGCATGTGATCGGACTGAAGGCCCGCAGGCCGGCGTAGTACCGCGCGCAGCCTCGCCAGCAGTTCTTCGACGGAAAACGGTTTCGTCAGATAATCATCCGCGCCGCTGTCGAGACCGGCAATGCGGTCCGCGAGATCGCCGCGCGCGGTCAGGACGATGATGGGGATGCCGTCGGCTCGGGCCCGAACCTTTGGAATCAGCGAGAGACCATCGCCATCGGGCAACCGGCGGTCGAGCAGAACGGCGGCATGGACATCGGCCGCGATGGCTTCTTCTGCGTCGGCAAGGGTCGGCACATGGTCGACCACCATGTCATAGCCCTTCAGCGCGGCGGACAGGGCGGCAGCCATTTCCGGTTCGTCTTCCACCAGCAGGATTCGCATTACGTGCACTCGCTCATGAGAGATGTCCTAGAGCACGTGCATTGCGGCTGCATTGCGGGAACTGGATAACGGCTATCGACAACACCGCCAAACCGCCGTCAAGCGATCCTTGACGGATTTATAAAGGCGGACATACTGTCAAGATATCCTTGACGGAGGCCATGCCGTGGCTGGAAAGTCTGAAGCCGCTGCTCCAAAAGCGCCCATAGACATTTTATTCTGCTCATTCTGCGGCAAGTCGAAGGACGCCGTCAAAACGCTGATAGCCGGTCCGACCGTTTTCATCTGTAATGAGTGCGTCGCTGTCTGCACCAAGTTTATCAGCGGCGAGGCGTCGCCCGAGCAAACGGATTGGGACAAGTGTTCCGACGAATTCCTGCTTGAACAACTTCCGCGCACATCGGCCATCGCGGACGCCGCCGGCGATCACTTGGCGTCGCACGTCGCAACGCTGCGCAAGCGGGAAGTGACATGGGAGGCGATCGGCAGGGCGCTCGGGGTTTCCCGGCAGGCGGCATGGGAGCGGTTCTCCTGAGACGAGAATCGGGATCGGGTCGAGTATGACTCCCAAAATAAAACCGCCGCCTCTTCAATCGACGGACGATCCGGTGCGGCCATGGGGAGAACGTCCGGCTGACCGGCAGCCGGACGTGCCGGGTGACCAGCCACCCGTTCCTGTCAGGAGGCGCGGGCGCGGCTCGGGGATGTTGGCGTCCGTGATCTTCGCGGGTCTTCTGTTGGCGGGCGTCCTCCTTCCTGCATATCGGGATATCTCGTCGCCGGGCGCATGGTCCTATTGGAGAGAGTTTTTCGGTTCGCCCAGCATGACCGCTTCGACGGTCAGCGTGGCCGACGGCCGGAGGGGGCTCGCCATCGACGGGCGGATCGGACCTGCGTCCGCGAGCTGGTTTCGTGAACAACTCGACGCGGCCAAGCTCACCAGCGGCGATGTGGTCTTCCTGTCGTCGCCGGGCGGCGCGCTCGATCAGGGCCTGATCATGGGGGCGGTGGTCCGTTCGCGCGGACTGACGACGGTGGTCGGGAGAGTCGATTCCAGCGGGCGTCCGCAACCAGCGCGCTGCGCCAGCGCATGCGTGTTTGTCTTCGCAGGCGGCAAGGTCCGCGAGGCGATGCCGCGTTCCATGCTCGGCGTTCACCAGTTCAGCAGCACAGGGGCGAAAGGCGATGAATCGGCGGGCGATCTGGTCTCGCGGACTCAGCGCACCACCGGCATCATTCTCGACTACATGACACAGATGGGTGTTTCGCCGTCGATCATGCAGGCGATGACGGCGAGCAAGGATATCCGCTGGCTTACCGAGAAAGAGGCATTCGAGATGAACCTGGTCACGGCGCGTTACGCAGGAAGCTGAGAACGCAAAGCCTACTTCGGACAGCCCGAGGTCTGATCGCCGGTGCGCGCCGCGGGCTTGCCGTTGATATAGATGCCACCTGCGCCGCCAACCACAACGCCGCCGCATCCGGTCTTGCCGCTCATCACAGCCGCAGGCTTGCCGTTGATGAAGACGTTTGGAGAGCCTTCGACAATCACGCTGCCGTCGCTGGTGGTATCGCCCTGCCGCGCGGCGGGCTTGCCGTTGAAGGTGACACCGCCTGCGCCACCTGTGACCACGCCGGGCGCTCCGGGTGACTGCGCAGGAGCGGATGTTATCAAGCCGGATGCCGCGATGGCCAGCGTCAGGCCAAGCAAAGTCTTTTGCATGAATAGTTCTCGCATTGGTCCTCGAGAAGCGCTTGATAACGGATCGCTCAGGCCACTATATGCCGTTCCCTGAGAGCCTGCATAATCCAGTCGGCGTAATTCGTCCGCCGGTTCAATCAACAAGAGGGGCCCATGAGCAAAATCTATGAAATGCGCGTTTATCGCTGCCTTCCGGGACGGCTTCCCGATCTGATGAATCGTTTTCAGAACCACACGCTGAAGATTTGGGAAAAGCATGGCATTCGTCAGGCCGGTTTTTTCACCACGGTGGTCGGCCAGTCCAATCAGGAACTGACATACTTCCTGGCGTGGGACTCGCTTGCGGAGCGCGAGCAGAAATGGACTGCATTTTCGACTGATCCGGTCTGGATATCCACCCGCGCCGAGACCGAGAAGAACGGTCAGATCGTCGAGAACATCGTCAGCCAGTTTCTGGCGCCGACGGCATTTTCCTCGGTGAAGTGAGGGCGCCTCCGCGCATCGGTCATGTCCCGCGGTCTCGATCACATCGTCCATGCCGTCCGCGATCTCGATGCCGCGGCGGATTTCTACCGCCGCGCCGGCTTCACGGTCGGCGCGCGCAACCGGCATCCGTGGGGCACGCACAATCATGTGGTGCAGTTTCCCGGTTTCTTCATCGAGATTCTCACGGTCGCCGAACCCGAGAAGCTCGGAGACGACGGCCTGTCGCTGCATTTCGGCACTCCCAACCGTGAAGCGATCGCGCGCGGCGATGGCTTCTCGATGCTGGTGCTTGAGAGCACCGACAGCGAGGCCGATGTCGCCGACTTCGCGCGACATGGCATTGGTGCATCGAAGTCGTTGCCGTTTTCGCGCGAGGCGAAGCTGCCTGATGGAAGCGCTACGACCGTCGGTTTTTCGCTCGCCTTCGCGCGTGATGCACTGTCGCCCCACACGACGTTCTTCACCTGCAAGCAGCACAATCCGGCCGCGTTCTGGAAACCGGACTATCAGCAGCATGCCAATGGCGCGAGCAGCGTTCTCGGCGCGGTCCTTGTCGCAGACAATCCCGCTGATCATCATATTTTCCTCGGTGCACTGACCGGGGTGCGCGATCTCCATTCCAGTTCGATCGGCGTCACCGCAAACACCCCGCGCGGCGATGTCGAGATCATCGAAGCGGTGTCGTTCCGCGACCAGTTTGGAACCTTGCCGAAACTGGATGGCGAGGGCGCTTCGATCAAAGGGCTGCGCCTCGCGGTGCCAGACATCGAGGCTACCGAACGGGTCCTCAAAAGCGGCGGGGTGGCCTCGAACCGGCACATCGGCCGGCTGGTGGTGCCGCCTAAGGCAGCCTTTGGCGCAACCCTGATATTCGAGACACCGGCCGGGATTTGACGGGCCGGACTTGATCGGGCACTCCCTCACCGGCATGGTCCAACCGATTTTCTGAAAAGGGACACCCTTTGAACGCCAAGATTTCCGCGGCCCCGGTGGTTTCCGCAGGCAACGTCAAGTTCGGCAACGCGCTGCCTTTGGCGGTGATCGCCGGGCCGTGCCAGTTGGAGAGCCGCGCGCACGGGCTTGAAGTGGCTTCCGCGCTGAAGGAGATCGCCGCGCGCCTCAAGATCGGGCTCGTCTACAAGACCTCGTTCGACAAGGCCAACCGCACCAGCGCGTCCGGCGCGCGCGGCATGGGCCTCGAGAAGGCGCTGCCGATCTTTGCCGAAATTCGCGAAACACTCGGTCTGCCGGTGCTGACCGATGTCCACGAAGCCGAACAATGCGCGCCCGTGGCCGAGGCGGTCGACGTGTTGCAGATCCCGGCGTTCCTCTGCCGTCAGACCGACCTGCTGCTGGCGGCCGCGGCGACCGGCAAGATCGTGAATGTGAAGAAGGGCCAGTTCCTCGCGCCGTGGGACATGGCCAACGTCGTCGGCAAGGTCACCGGGGGCGGCAATCCGAATGTCATGGTGACCGAACGCGGCGCATCGTTCGGTTACAACACATTGGTCTCCGACATGCGGGCGCTGCCGATCCTTGCGCGCACCACCGGTGCGCCGGTGATCTTCGATGCGACCCACTCGGTGCAGCAGCCGGGCGGCAAGGGGACTTCATCCGGCGGCGAACGGGAGTTCGTGCCGGTGCTGGCGCGCGCTGCCGTGGCCGTTGGCGTCGCGGGTGTGTTCATCGAGACGCATCCCGATCCCGACAACGCGCCGTCGGACGGGCCGAACATGGTGCCGCTGAAGGATTTCGAGGCACTGGTGAAAAATCTGATGGGATTTGATGCGCTCGCAAAGAGCGGAGCGCGCTAGGCCTGCGCCGGCGCGGCGTTAAAGGAACGAACGAAGTCCTGATGCTGCCGATCCTCAATGTCATCGCCGCGACGACGTTCGCATCGGCCCTTTCGTCGCGTGCGATGGAGCCGGTGCTGCCGCTCGTGGCTGGCGATTTCGGCGTCACGGTCGCGACCGCAGCGAGCCTGTCGGCAGCCGTCGCGCTGACATTCGCCATTGTGCAGCCGATCCTCGGTGCCGCGGCCGACATGTTCGGCAAGCCCCGGTTGATGATCGCGTGTCTGGTTCTGCTCGGCGCTGCCAACATCGTCGGGGCGATGGCGACCTCGTTCGAAATGCTGTTCCTGTCCCGCATCCTCTGCGGCATCGCCGCGGGAGGTACATTCCCGATCGCATTCGGATTGACCGGCGATCTGGTGCCGACGGCGCAAAGACAAGTGGCGCTGAGCCGTGTGCTGGCAGGCGCCATGACCGGAAACCTTCTGGGGGCGTCGGCGGCCGGGGTGATCGGCGACTTTCTCGGATGGCGCGGCGTTCTGGCAGTTCTCGGCGTGATCATGGTGGTTGCGTCGGTGGCGGTGTTCATGGGCTTCCGGCGCGGCGGCGTGACCAGTCCGCGAAGCGGAGTCAGCTTCAAGTCGCTGAAAGACGGCTATCGCACGATCCTGCACAATCCCAATGCGCGGGTGTGTTTCACCGCGGTCTTTATCGAGGGAATCTGCGTTCTCGGTCTTTTCCCGTTCGTCGCCGCGTTTCTGTTCGAACTCGGCGAAACCCGCGCGTCGATACCGGGCGTCGTGATCGCCGCATTCGCGCTGGGCGGGTTGCTTTACAGCATGAGCGTCGCGCGGCTGCTGCCGCGATTTGGCGTCAACGGCTTGATGATCGGCGGCGCCGTGGTCGTGGCGCTGCAGTTCGTGATTATCGCGTTCGGGCCGCGGTGGGAGATCCAGGCGATCTCGTTCCTCATCATGGGCTGGGGGTTCTATTCGCTGCACGGCTCGTTGCAGGTGTTCTCCAGCGATCTCGCGCCCGAGGCGCGCGCCTCGGCGATGTCGCTGCATGCGTTCTGCTTCTTCATGGGGCAGGCGGTGGGGCCGATCGTCTACGGCTTTACGCTGGCGCATGCCGGCAAGCAGGCGACGCTGATCATGAGCGCGATGGTCATCCTCGTGCTCGGCATCGTGGCCGCGCGGCTGCTGCATCAGAAGCCGGGGGAGATGGCGGATATCTAGCGCATGATCCAGAAAAGCAGGAACCAGTTTTCCGACCAGATCATGCGCAAGTAGATCATCCCCGTCCGCGATAGGGCGGGACGCCCTGATCCGGCATCCATACATTCGCCGGAAGTTTTCCAGCCTGCCAGAACACATCGATCGGCATGCCCCCGCGTGGATAGAAATATCCGCCGATCCGAAGCCAGCGCGGCGCCAATAGTTTCGTCAGCCGCTTGCCGATGGACACCGTGCAATCTTCATGGAACGAGCCGACGTTGCGGAAGCTGTTGAGATAGAGCTTCAGCGACTTCGACTCCACGAGCCATTTATTTGGCACGTAATCGATGACGAGAATGGCGAAATCCGGCTGGCCGGTGACCGGGCAGATCGAGGTGAATTCCGGCATCGTGAAACGTGCGACATAATTCGTGTCGGTATGCGGATTCGGCACCCGGTCGAGCTGCGCCTGTTCGGGCGAGGCAGGTGTTTCGACCTGCTGGCCGAGCTGCAACGAGGGCGCGGCGGTCTTGGTGATGCGGGGCTTTCTGGACATCGGTATCTCCATTTATCCCCTGATAGCGATTCCTGATCAAAACGTCACGGGATCAAAGACTTCGGTTGGCCTTTTCGAGCGCGGCGCGTTCCTGTAGAAGCTGCCCCAATCTTCAATCCCACGCCCTGAGAGGATGCACATGACCGCCATCGTCGACATCATCGGCCGCGAAATTCTGGACAGCCGCGGCAATCCGACCGTTGAGGTCGATGTGGTGCTGGAAGACGGTTCGCTGGGCCGCGCCGCCGTTCCCTCGGGCGCTTCCACGGGCGCACATGAAGCTGTCGAACTGCGCGATGGCGACAAGGGCCGGTATCTCGGCAAGGGCGTGCAGAAGGCTGTCGAGGCGGTCAACGGTGAGATTTTCGACGCCATCGGCGGCATGGAGGCCGAGCAGCAGGTTCAGATCGACCAGACCATGATCGATCTCGACGGCACCCCGAACAAAAGCCGGCTTGGCGCCAACGCCATTCTCGGTGTGTCGCTCGCCGTTGCCAAGGCCGCGGCTGAATCGCTCGGCATGCCGCTCTATCGCTACGTCGGCGGAACCTCGGCACGGGTCCTTCCGGTGCCGATGATGAACATCGTCAACGGTGGTGTGCATGCGGACAATCCAATCGATTTCCAGGAAATCATGGTGATGCCGGTCGGCGCCAAGTCGTTTTCCGAAGGCCTTCGCGCGGGCGCGGAAATTTTCCACACCCTCAAGGGCGAGTTGAAGAAGGCCGGTCACAATACCAACGTCGGCGACGAAGGTGGCTTCGCACCGAACCTGCCGTCGGCGGATGCGGCGCTCGATTTCGTCATGAGCGCCATCGGCAAGGCCGGATACAAGGCGGGCGGCGACATCATGCTGGCGCTGGACTGCGCCTCGACCGAATTTTTCAAGAACGGCTCGTATGTCTATGAGGGCGAGAAGAAAACCCGCTCACGCTCGGAGCAGGCCAAGTACCTTGCGGATCTCGTGTCGCGCTATCCGATCGTGTCGATCGAAGACGGCATGGCCGAAGACGACATGGACGGCTGGAAGGAACTGACCGACCTGATCGGATCGAAATGCCAGCTCGTCGGCGATGACCTGTTCGTCACCAACGTCACGCGCCTTGCAGACGGTATCAAGAAGGGCCTCGGCAATTCCATTCTGGTGAAGGTCAACCAGATCGGCTCGCTCACCGAGACGCTTGCCGCCGTCGAGATGGCGCACAAGGCAGCCTACACCGCCGTGATGTCGCACCGTTCCGGCGAAACCGAAGATTCGACCATCGCGGACCTCGCCGTTGCCACCAACTGCGGGCAGATCAAGACCGGGTCGCTGGCGCGCGCGGATCGCACCGCGAAGTACAACCAGTTGCTGCGCATCGAGCAGGAGCTCGGCAACCAGGCGGTCTACGCTGGCAGGTCGGCGCTCAAGGCGCTGGCGTAAACCGCTTTCTACCGGAAGGCGTGCCGACGCAACGCTGGGTTTCGTTTCACATCGCGCTTGCGGCTTGCCTTGGCGGGCCGCACTCGCTTGAGTGGCGTCCGCGAAAATCAAGCTGCGGGAGACATACGCCATGAATGGTCCGCTTGCCGGAATTAAAGTCATCGAAATCGGGCAGGCGCTCGCGGGTCCGCTGGCCGGCGCAATCATGGCCGACATGGGCGCGGACGTCATCAAGATCGAGAAGCCCGACGGCGGCGACGACGCCCGCAGCTGGGGACCTCCCTTTATCGAAGAAGCCTCGATCATGTTTCACGTCACCAACCGCAACAAGCGGTCGGTGACGCTCGACATGAAGAACGCGGATGATATCGAGAAGCTCAAGACCCTCGTTCGTGATGCCGACATCCTGATCCAGAATCTGCGCTCGGGCGTGGTCAACGATCTCGGCATCGGCCCCGAGCACATGCGCGCGATCAATCCGCGATTGATCTACTGTTCGATCTGGGCGTTCGGGCCGAAGGGGCCGCTGTCGAAGGCGCCGGGTTTTGATCCGCTGCTTCAGGCCTTCGGCGGCGTGATGATGCAGACCGGCCGTCACGAAGACCCGCCGACGTTCTGCGCGCCCGCGATCAACGACAAGGCGACAGCTCAATGGTGCGTGATTGGCGCACTCGGCGCGCTTCAGCAGCGTCACGTCACCGGCAAGGGATGTGTGATTGACACCTCGCTGCTCGACAGTGCGGCGTCGTGGGTGGATTCATCGCTGGCGACCTATCACGTCACGCAGGAGCTTTCGCCGCGCACCGGCGCGGCGACGCCGACCATTGTGCCATATCAGGTGTTCGACACCGCCGATCACCCGCTGGTAATCGCCGCAGGCTATGACCGGCTGTTTCACAAGCTTGCGACCGTGCTCGGATTCCCCGAATGGTGCACCGACCCGCGGTTCGCGAGAGGCAGGGACAGGTTCGTCCATCGCGACGTTCTGATCGGATTGCTGAAGCCTGTATTGCTGACAAAGACGCGTGCGGAGTGGCTCGCCGCCTTCGAGGCGGTGGGCGTGCCGTCCAGCCCGGTGAACACCATCGCGGAGTTGCAGCAGACCGAACAGTTCAAGGCGTCCGACCTGATGCGCACGCTGCCGGGCAGCGAATTGCCGGTGGTGGGCTTGCCGATTTCGTTCGACGGGCAGCGTCCGCATCCGCACTCAGGCGCACCCCGGCTGGGGCAGCACAACGACGAACTGCTGGGTTAGCCGGCAGAACACGATCCCGCGATCTGAGTTAATGCACTTGCATCCTTTTTAGGGCGCGGCTAAGCCCGCTTACGGAATTTCTTTGCCGTTGAAAGGATGTCCTCATGGCCCATACCGTTGCCGTTATCGTCGGCAGCCTCCGCAAGGAGTCGTTTTCGCTCAAGATTGCCAATGCCTTGGCGAAGATTGCTCCGCCATCTCTCAAGCTTGAGATCGTGACGCTTCACGGGCTGTCATTTTTCAATCAGGACCTTGAAGCGACGCCGCCGGCGGACTGGGTCGCATTCCGCGAGAAGATCCAGACGTCCGACGCGGTTCTTTTCGTCACGCCCGAATACAACAGGTCGACCTCCGGCGTTTTGAAAAACGCGATCGATGTCGCGTCGCGCCCCTACGGGAAAAGCTCGTTTCTCGGTAAGCCGACCGGCATCGTTGCCAATTCACCCGGCCCGCTGGGCGGCGTTGCCGCGGCCATGCATCTGAAATCGATTCTTCCGGGCATTTCCGGACCGATCCTCCAGCAGCCCGAAATCTATCTGAACGGGGTGGGCGATGCGTTCGACGACAAGGGCAACCTCACCAAGGAAGCGCTCGAGAAGGTGCTGAAGACCTACATCGATGCCTTCGCGACATGGGTCGACAAGCTCAAGACATGATTCTGTCGTGATGCGGCGGCCCGGCTGTTAGCAATAGGTTAACCGGGCTGTCGCATCGTGCGGGTATGGTTTCACGCACACGACTCAAAGCCATCATGACCGGCCTCGCGCTGTACGCGATTGCGGCGGCGCTGATCGCCTATTTCGGCGTCAACGCTTATACCGGCAAGTACGGTCTGAACGCGCGCCAGGAACTCGATCAGGAAATCGTGCTGCTGACCGCGGAGCTGGCGCGGCTCAAGGCGGAGCGAACTGCGGCAGAACAGCGCGTTTCCCTGCTTCGCTCTGACCGTGTTGATCCTGACATGCTCGACGAACGTGCGCGTTACCAGCTCGACTATGTGCATCCGCGCGACCTCGTTCGGATGATCGGTCAGAACTAGGTTTCAAATTTCAAAAATCGTTCGCTTTCGATTCTAAAATTGCTGTCGCTGCATTGCGTCATAGATGAGCGAAGCGTTTGTGCACGCTTTGCTTTTCATTGCGATACGAGTTGGGGTACAGAAGTTGGTACCCGCTCTCTTATCCGGACAAGCCATGGCAACAGCGAAGAAAACCGCCGCGCAAGATGCTGGCAACGGCTCCCGCCATCCCAACAATCTGACATTCACGAAGGACCAGGAGCTTCGCGCGTTTCGCGAGATGATGCTGATCCGGCGCTTCGAGGAGAAGGCGGGTCAACTCTACGGCATGGGCGCGATCGGCGGTTTCTGTCATCTTTACATCGGCCAGGAAGCGGTCGTGGTGGGTATGCAGATGTCGCTCGAGCAAGGTGACCAGATCATCACCAGCTATCGTGATCACGGTCACATGCTGGCCTGCGGGATGGACCCCAAGGGGGTGATGGCGGAACTGACAGGACGTGAAGCCGGCTATTCCAAGGGAAAGGGCGGCTCCATGCACATGTTCAGCAAGGAGAAGAACTTCTACGGCGGCCACGGCATCGTCGGTGCACAGGTTCCGCTCGGCACCGGTCTCGCGTTCGCCAACCGCTATCGCGGCGACAAGAATGTCAGCGTCGCTTATTTTGGCGATGGCGCGGCCAATCAGGGGCAGGTCTACGAAAGCTTCAACATGGCGGAGCTCTGGAAGCTTCCCATCATCTACGTCATCGAGAACAACCGTTACGCCATGGGCACTTCGGTCTCGCGTTCGTCGGCGCAGACCGATTTCTCCAAGCGCGGCGCGTCGTTCAACATCCCGGGCGAACAGGTCGACGGTATGGACGTCCGTGCGGTGAAAGCCGCGGGCGACAAGGCGGTGCAGTGGTGCCGCGAAGGCAACGGGCCTTACATTCTCGAGATGCAGACGTACCGTTACCGTGGCCACTCGATGTCCGATCCCGCCAAGTATCGGACCCGTGAGGAAGTGGACAAGGTGCGCCACGACAGCGATCCGATCGAGCAGGTGAGGCAGCGGTTGCTGGACCTCAAGGTCAGCGAGCAGGAGCTGAAGGCGATCGACGCGGAAGTGCGCGAGATCGTCAACGAGGCGGCGGACTTCGCGCAGCACGCGCCGGAGCCGGATGCGTCCGAGCTATACACCGACATCTACCGATAAGTGCGGAGCCACCATGCCGATTCAAGTTCTGATGCCCGCGCTTTCGCCCACCATGGAGAAAGGGAATCTTTCCAAATGGTTGAAAAAAGAGGGTGAAGCCATCAAGTCCGGCGACGTGATCGCCGAAATCGAAACCGACAAAGCCACCATGGAAGTCGAGGCGACCGACGAGGGGACGCTCGGCAAGATTCTTGTCGCTGAAGGCACCAATGATGTCGCCGTCAACACACCGATCGCGACCATCCTCAGTGACGGTGAGAGCGCCGCCGATCTGGGCAAGGCCCCGGCCGCCGCTGCCGCCAAGGCCCCTGAGGCCAGTCCTCAAGTTAAGCAAGAAGTTGAAGAGTCGCGCTCACCCGTCGGGGAAGGCAAGCCCCAGATCAGCGCTCCGCCGGTGGTCGCGGCGCCAGCCGCTCCGGTCGAGCCGGACCCCGAAGTGCCGCCCGGCACCGAGATGGTGAAGATGACGGTGCGCGAAGCGCTCCGCGATGCCATGGCCGAGGAAATGCGCCGCGACGGCGATGTGTTCGTGATGGGTGAAGAGGTCGCCGAGTATCAGGGCGCCTACAAGATCACCCAGGGCCTGTTGCAGGAATTCGGCGCGCGCCGCGTGATCGATACGCCGATCACCGAGCACGGTTTCGCCGGCGTCGGCGTCGGTGCGGCGATGGCCGGGCTGAAGCCCATTGTTGAGTTCATGACCTTCAACTTCGCGATGCAGGCGATCGACCAGATCATCAACTCCGCGGCGAAGACGCTCTACATGTCCGGCGGCCAGATGGGCTGCTCGATCGTGTTCCGCGGACCGAACGGCGCGGCGGCACGCGTGGCCGCCCAGCACAGCCAGGACTACTCGGCGTGGTACTCGCAGATTCCGGGCCTCAAGGTTGTCGCGCCGTATTCGGCGGCGGATGCGAAGGGTCTGCTCAAGGCGGCGATCCGCGATCCGAACCCGGTGATCTTCCTTGAAAACGAAATTCTGTACGGGCACACCGGCGATGTGCCGAAGCTCGACGACTATGTCGTTCCGATCGGCAAGGCGCGGATCGTGCGGCCGGGCAAGGACGTGACGCTGGTGTCATGGTCGAACGGCATGACCTATGCGCTGGGCGCCGCCGATGAACTCGCCAAGGAAGGCATCGAGGCGGAGGTCATCGATCTGCGCACGCTACGTCCGATGGACACCGAGACGATCATCAATTCGGTGAAGAAAACCGGACGCGCGGTCGCGGTCGAGGAAGGCTGGCAGCAGTCCGGCGTCGGCGCGGAAATCGCGGCGCGGATCATGGAGCAGGCGTTCGATTATCTCGACGCGCCGGTTGCGCGCGTGTCGGGCAAGGACGTGCCGATGCCGTACGCGGCCAATCTCGAAAAGCTTGCGCTGCCGACGGTGGCGGAAGTCGTCGCCGCCGCCAAGGCTGTTAGTTATCGCTGAGAGAGCAGGACCAGTGCGGTGGTTCAGAAGTTCGCTTCATCATTCCGCGAATTCTTCAAGCGAACTTATGAACCGAAACCGCACTGGATAGTAGATTTGCGAGTGTCCCTTCGAATCCGAAGTTCGTAACGGAGGGCGCCGTACAATGAGACGAACTTTGGATTCGGGACACTCGTATCATGCCGATCAACATTCTGATGCCTGCACTGTCTCCCACCATGGAGAAGGGCAACCTCTCCAAGTGGCTCAAGAAGGAAGGCGACAAGGTCAAGTCAGGCGATGTGATCGCCGAGATCGAGACCGACAAGGCGACGATGGAAGTCGAAGCCGTCGATGAAGGCACCATCGCGAAGATCCTCGTGCCGGAAGGCACCCAGGATGTTCCGGTCAACAATGTCATCGCGGTGCTTGCTGGTGACGGCGAAGACGTGAAGGCCGCCGGAGCAGGTGCCGCATCGGCTGCGCCTGCGAAATCGGAAGCCGCGCCTGCGCCCGCTCCGAAAGCTGCCGCGCCTGCCGCAGCACCGGCTCCGGCTGCTGCATCCGCGCCAGCGAAGCCTGCTGCTGCGCCAGCCGCCGCAGCGGCTTCTGTACCAAGCAACGGCGCGCGCGTGTTCTCGTCGCCACTGGCGCGGCGTCTTGCCAAGGACGCCGGGATCGATCTGTCCCGCGTCACCGGTTCGGGGCCGCATGGCCGCGTGGTTGCGCGCGACATCGATCAGGCGAAGTCCGGCAAGGGCCTCAAGCCCGCAGCCAGCGCAGGCGCTCCGGCAGCCGGCACCGGTGCAGTCGGTGCACCTGCGATGTCGGACCAGCAGATCCTTGCGCTGTATGAGGAGGGCGGTTACGAGAGCGTGCCGCACGACTCGATGCGCCGGACCATCGCGCAGCGTCTCACCGCTGCGACCAATTCGATGCCGACGTTCTATCTCACGATTGATTGCGATCTCGGCAAGCTCAACGCGGCGCGCGAGGATATCAACGCCGCTGCGGGCAAGAACGCAGACGGCAAGCCGCTCTACAAGATTTCGGTGAACGACTTTGTCATCAAGGCGATGGCGCTCGCGCTGCAGAAGATTCCGGAGGCAAACGTCTCATGGACCGAGACGGCGATGCTTCGCCACAAGCATTCGGACATCGGCGTCGCGGTGGCGCTGCCATTCGGCCTGATTACCCCGATCATTCGCCAGGCCGAAATCAAGACCCTGTCGGCAATTTCCAGCGAGATGAAGGATCTCGCTGCGCGCGCCAAGGCCAAGAAGCTCAAGCCGAACGAGTATCAGGGTGGCACGTCGTCGGTATCGAACCTCGGCATGTACGGCATCAAGGACTTTACCGCGGTGATCAATCCGCCGCAGTCATCGATCCTTGCCGTCGGCACGGGCGAGGATCGGGCTGTCGTGCGCAATGGCCAGATCGTTGCTGCGTCCATGATGAGCGTGACATTGTCCTGTGATCATCGCGCCATCGATGGCGCGCTTGGCGCGGAACTGATCACCGCGTTCAAGAAGCTGATCGAAAACCCCGTGATGATGGTGGTGTAGGCCGGGAGCGCATATGCGCCGGTTTGGGATCATTGCACTTGCCTGCGTGCTCGGTCTTGCTGCAGCCCTCGCGTTCGGTTACGTCGCTGGGCTTTTGCGGCCGTGCCAGGGTGAGCGGCTGTCGTGTTCGATGACGGAGATCATCGGCCTTATCTATACGCCGGTCTTCAGCGTCATTGCGCTGATCTGCTTTACTGTGGCGGTGTTCTGGAGGAGCGGCCCTCGCGCCCTGAATATCGCGCTGCTGGTGCCATTGGTGCCATTCCTGTTGCTGGCTGCGGGCCTGAAGTATTCCGACATATCGGTCCGCGAGTTTCATGAAATTCGCGAGGGCGACATTCAGGAAATGCTGCAGATTGTCGGCCCCATCATCCTGACGTTGATCCTGCCATGGGCCATGCTCCGGCGTTTTGCAGGGCGTCTCGAACCGAAAAACATTCGAACGGCTGAGACATCTTTCAGTGGAGGCGGCCACTGACGAAGCCAATGATGTTCCGAACGGCGAGATGGACTCAGTCGGCGCTTGCGGGCGCGGCGACCGCGACGTTTCTACAGGACGTCGCGTGGACAACAGTGCAAGACTACTACCGGCAATAGCGCGCCAACGGGCGAATGGAGTTCTTTATGGCTGATACATCTTTCGACATTGTCGTGATTGGCTCCGGCCCCGGCGGCTATGTCACCGCCATCCGCGCGGCGCAGCTTGGTTTCAAGACCGCGATCGTGGAGAAGGCCTATCTCGGCGGCATCTGCAACAACTGGGGCTGTATCCCGACCAAGGCGCTGCTGCGCTCGGCGGAAATCTATCACTACATGAAGCACGCCAAGGATTACGGCCTGTCGGCGGACAATGTCTCGTTCGATCCGAAAGCCGTGATCGCGCGTTCACGCGGCGTGGTGAAGCGCCTCAACGGCGGCGTCGAATTCCTGATGAACAAGAACAAGATCACGATCATCTGGGGTGAGGCGACGCTGGACGGCGGCGGCAAGTTCACCGTGAAGAAAACCGAAGCCGCCGCGCCCAAGGGCGCGCTGGGTGCGGGCACTTACAACGCAAAGCACATTATCGTCGCGACCGGCGCGCGGCCGCGCGTGCTGCCGGGTCTCGAGCCCGACAAGAAACTGGTCTGGACCTACTTCGAGGCGATGAACCCGGACAAGATGCCGAAGTCGCTGCTGGTGGTCGGCTCAGGCGCCATCGGCATCGAGTTCGCGTCGTTCTACCGCACCATGGGGGCGGAGGTGACCGTGGTTGAGGTGCTGCCGCAAATCCTTCCCGTCGAGGACGCGGAGATTGCTGGCTTTGCGCGCAAGCAGTTCGAGAAGCAGGGCATCAAGGTGATGTCGAACACCAAGGTGACCAAACTCGACAAGAAGGCCGACAGCGTTGTCGCCACCATCGATGACGGCAAGGGCAAGCCGGTGCAGATCGAGGTGGATCGCGTGATCTCGGCGGTCGGCGTGGTCGGCAACATCGAGGGCTTCGGACTCGAAAAGCTCGGTGTGAAAACCGATCGCGGCTGCATCGTCATCGACGGATACGGCAAGACCAATGTGCCCGGCATCTATGCCATCGGCGACGTCGCCGGTCCGCCGATGCTCGCCCACAAGGCCGAGCATGAAGGCATCATCTGCGTCGAGGCGATCAAGGGGCTTCATCCGCATCCGATGGACAAGACGCTCATTCCCGGCTGCACCTATTGCCATCCGCAGATCGCATCGGTCGGCCTCACCGAGGCGAAGGCGAAGGAAGCAGGCAAGGACATTCGCGTCGGCCGTTTCCCGTTCGTCGGCAACGGCAAGGCCATCGCGCAGGGCGAAGACCAGGGCATGGTCAAGGTGGTGTTCGACAAGAAGACCGGTCAGCTTCTCGGCGCGCACATGGTCGGATCGGAAGTCACCGAACTGATCCAGGGCTTCGTTGTGGCAATGAACCTCGAGACCACCGAGGAAGAACTGTTCCACACCATCTTCCCGCATCCGACCATTTCGGAGACGATGAAGGAAGCTGTGCTCGATGCCTACGGCCGCGTGCTGAACATGTAATCCGGAAGCTGGAGCCTGATCCAGATCAAGGCGCTCGGCTGCGCAAGGGCCTGCAATCGTCAGTGAGGACAGTCCGACGTGCTGATTGCAGTTTTTGCCGATATTCATGCCAACCGTCAGGCGTTCGAGGCTTGCCTCGCGCGCGCGAAAAGTGATGGCGCGGAGAAAATCTATCTGCTCGGTGACATCGTGGGTTATGGCGCGGACCCGGACTGGTGCACGCAGACGGCCATGGAACTGGTCGGGCATGGTGCGCTCGCCGTCCGCGGCAATCATGACAATGCCATTGCGGTCCCCAGCGAGCGCATGAATGCAAAGGCGCAGGTTGCGATTGAGTGGACGCGGAACGTGCTCGGCCGTGCCGAGCGGCAGTTTCTCGCCGAGCTGCCATTGTCGGTCGAGGATGGCGGGCGGCTGCTTGTTCACGCGGATGCCACCGCGCCCGCTCAGTGGCACTATGTGACCGATGGCCAGAGCGCGACCCGAAGTCTGGAAGTGACACGACTGCCACTGACCCTGTGCGGCCACGTTCACATTCCCGCGCTCTATTCGCTCTCGTCGATTGGAAAGATTACGCCCTTCACGCCCAAAACGGGCGTGCCGATCCAGTTGATAAAGGGCCGGCAGTGGCTGGCTGTGGTCGGTTCTGTGGGCCAGCCGCGCGATGGCAATCCGGCAGCGTCCTATGCCATGCTGGATACCGACCGGAACGAGATCACCTTCTGCCGCGCTCCCTATGACATCGACGGCGCCGCCGCGCGAATTCGCGACAACGGATTGCCTCCTTCGCTCGCCGAGCGATTGTACGAGGGGCACTGATGGCCAGGCCCGAACTCGTTCCCGGCGAAGTACTCGATGGTTTCCTGGTCGAGGAACAGGTGCATCGCGGCGGCATGGCGACCCTATGGCGTGTGTCGCATCCGGACCATCCGCAGCCGATGCTGATGAAGGTGCCAAGGTTCGGAGACAGCCCGGATCCCGCGGCCATTGTCAGCTTCGAGATGGAGCAGATGATTTTGCCGCGCCTCTCCGGCATCCATGTTCCAAAATTCATAGCGTTGGGAGATTTCTCCACACCACAGCCCTATATCGTGATGGAGCGCATTCCTGGCGACACCCTCTACAAGCGATTAGCGGATCTCCCGCTTCCGTATGAGGAGGCTGTCGGAATCGGGCTGAAAATTGCCACGGCGCTGGATGATCTGCATCGGCAGAGCGTCGTGCATCTCGACATCAAGCCGAGCAACATCATGTTCAGGCCGACAGGCGAGGCCGTGCTGATCGACTATGGCCTGTCGCATCACGATCATCTGCCGGACCTGATGCAGGAGGAGTTTCGCCTGCCGTTCGGGACCGCGCCATACATGGCGCCCGAACAACTGCTCGGCACCCGTAATGATCCCCGCAGCGATCTGTTTGCGCTCGGTGTGCTGCTTTATTTCTTCACCACGGGCGAGCGGCCGTTCGGTGAATCTGAAACCTTGAGCGGGATGCGGCGGCGTCTTTGGAAAGACCCGGTTCCGCCGCGCCGTCTGCGGCCGGACTATCCGCCGTGGCTTCAGGAAATCGTCCTCCACTGTCTCGAGGTGCAGCCGGCGTGGCGTTATCCGTCCGCGCGGCAGCTTGCCTTCGATCTTGGCAATCCCGATCAGGTCAAAATGACCGCACGCGCCGAGAGGCTGAAGCGTGACGGACTTGCCACCGTTCTGCGCCGGCGCTTCAACAACGAACTCATGGCTTCGCGGTCGCGCCCGGATATTGCCTCACACCTCGCACAGGTCCCGATCATCGCTGTGGCGATCAATCTCGACGACGCCAACGAGGCCCTTAACGAAGCCCTTCGCACGGAGGCCGCGCGCATTGCGAAGGCCGTTCCCGGTGCGCGGCTCGCATGCGTCAACGTCCTCAAGCTCGCGCGTCTTACCGTCGATCATGCGCTGAACGAGGAAGGGCACAACAAACATGTCGGGCGGCTTGCCGAGTTGAAGAACTGGGCGCGGACGCTTGGACTTGGCGATGAGAGTTTTACGGTCCATGTGATCGAAGCCTTCGATCCGGCAAACGCCATCCTCGAGTTTGCCAGCTCAAATCTGGTCGATCATGTCCTGATCGGCGCGCGCGAGAACTCGTTTCGAAAGACGGTTCTCGGCAGCGTATCGGCGAAGGTCGCGGGGGAAGCACCCTGCAGTGTGACCGTCGTTCGTCCCACTCGCAGGCGGGCCGGTCAGGATGGGGAAGGGCGGCCGTAGCCCCGCCGGTATAGATGCACGGTCATATAGTTCCTGTAAGATCGGGTTATGATGACATTCCACTGAGGGGATTCGTCGATGAACGAAGCACAGGCATTTTTCAGCCAGCCCGGCGTGGGCTTTTTCACCATGCTCCTGATCGGCGCGATTGCCGGCTGGATTGCCGAACGGGTGACGGAGTCCAACCATGGCATCTTCACTAACATTCTGGTCGGCATTGCCGGTTCGTTTGTCGGCGCCAAGCTCGCGGAAATCGCACAGGTGCCGGTCTTTGGCTTCTGGCGGACGCTGATTTCCGCGTCCATCGGCGCAGTTCTCCTGCTGTTTGCCTGGCGCATGATCCGTCAGCGTTAACGGGTCGCTTCCTTTCTCAATCGCTGGACTGGCCGCCGCGGTATCGTTGCCGCGGCGCAACGAATGTTGCGTGCCTACAACACTTCGTGAACATTTAACCGTGGCCCCAGCAAGCACTTGCGCGCGCCGCTATTTAGCCACACGCCTCCATGAGATCATTATTCCGTAGGCGAAACGCCACGGCATTCGCGATGGCATTGGAAGAACCTCCCATTTTTAGGGGGTTTTCTGGCTCTCGGGGCGGCTGCGGGACAAGGTTCACGATGGACGCGAAGAGCAACATCAAGGCGCGACTTCCAAGCCGTTACGTCACGGAAGGTCCCGCGCGCGCGCCCCATCGCTCCTACCTCTATGCCATGGGCCTCACCACCGAGCAGATTCACCAGCCGTTCGTTGGCGTGGCCTCCTGCTGGAACGAGGCCGCTCCCTGCAATATTTCCCTGATGCGTCAGGCGCAGGCCGCGAAAAAGGGCGTCGCCTCCGCCGGCGGCACCCCGCGCGAGTTCTGCACCATTACCGTCACCGACGGCATCGCCATGGGCCACGAGGGGATGCGCTCGTCGCTCCCGTCACGGGAAACCATTGCCGATTCCGTTGAATTGACAGTCCGTGGTCATGCCTATGACGCCCTGATCGGGCTGGCGGGCTGCGACAAGTCCTTGCCGGGTATGATGATGGCGATGCTGCGCCTCAACGTGCCGTCGATCTTCATCTACGGCGGCTCGATCCTGCCCGGCAACTTCCGGGGCCAGCAGGTCACCGTCCAGGACATGTTCGAGGCGGTCGGCAAGCACTCGGTCGGCGAAATGTCCGACGAGGATCTGGACGAAATCGAGCGGGTGGCGTGCCCCTCGGCAGGCGCCTGCGGTGCCCAGTTTACCGCCAACACCATGGCGACCGTTTCCGAAGCCATTGGTCTGGCCCTGCCGTACTCGGCCGGAGCGCCGGCGCCATACGAAATCCGCGACAGCTTCTGCATGGCGGCGGGTGAAAAGATCATGGAATTGATCGCGCAGAACATCCGTCCGCGCGACATCGTGACCCGTAAGGCATTGGAAAACGCAGCCGCCGTGGTCGCGGCGTCCGGCGGTTCGACCAATGCTGCGCTGCATTTACCGGCGATGGCGCACGAATGCGGAATTGAGTTTGATCTTTTCGATGTCGCCGAAATCTTCAAAAAGACACCGTATATCGCGGATTTGAAGCCGGGTGGCCGTTATGTCGCCAAAGACATGTTCGAGGCTGGCGGAATACCGCTTTTGATGAAGACTCTCTTGGACAACGGTTACTTGCACGGCGACTGCATGACGGTCACCGGACGGACCATCGCCGACAACCTCAAGAGCGTGAAATGGAATCCGCACCAGGACGTGGTGCATCCTGCCGATAAGCCGATCACCGTGACCGGTGGCGTTGTCGGCATGAAGGGCAATCTCGCGCCGGACGGCGCGATCGTGAAAGTCGCTGGAATGTCGGTGTTGAAGTTCACAGGGCCCGCGCGTTGCTTCGATTGCGAAGAAGACGCGTTCGAGTGCGTGAACAAGAAGACCTACAGGGAAGGCGACGTCATCGTGATCCGCTATGAGGGCCCCAAGGGTGGTCCCGGCATGCGGGAAATGCTCCAGACAACCGCAGCTCTCACCGGCCAGGGTATGGGCGGCAAGGTGGCCCTCATTACGGATGGCCGCTTTTCCGGTGCCACCCGAGGCTTCTGCGTCGGTCACGTCGGACCGGAGGCCGCGGTCGGCGGCCCGATCGGGCTGATCCGCGACGGCGATATCATCGAACTTGATGCGGTCAACGGCACACTCCAAGTTAAGTTGACAGACGAAGAGTTGGCCGAACGCAGGAAGGCGTGGAAGCCGCGTGAAACCTCGGTCGGTTCCGGCGTGCTTTGGAAATATGCCCAGCAGGTGGGACCGGCAATCAAGGGCGCGGTGACCCATCCCGGCGGGGCAGCCGAGAAGGTGTGTTATGCGGACATCTGAGCGCATCGGTATTGTGGGTGCTCTGGCTGTCGTGTTTTTCGCGGCAGGTCCGGCCTTTGCGTTCGAGGGAACATCGCCGGGCGGTCAGGAAGCTGCGTTGCCGATGGTTGCCGCGCCGAGCGGCGTTCCGGTGCTGAAGAAGCCGGTTCCGCCGGCGGACATTCCGCAACCGGCGGCGTTGACGGCCCTGCAGTATGCCGCCGAGGGCGGTCACCCTGTGGCACAGTGGAAGCTCGGGCGCATGTACGCCAAGGGCGACGGCGTCGCCCAGGACGATCTGCGCGCCTATGACTATTTCAGCAAGATCGCCAACGCCCACGCCGAAGACAGCCCGTCGGCTCCGCAGGCCACGATCGTCGCCAACGCTTTCGTAGCGCTCGGCCGCTACTACGTGTCCGGTATCCCGAACTCCAAGGTGAAGGCCGATCCGGAGCGGGCGCGGGAAATGTTCTCCTACGCCGCATCGTATTTCGGCAACGCCGAAGCGCAGTACAATCTCGCACGGATGTATCTCGACGGCGTCGGCATGCCGCGCGATACCAGGTACGGCATTCGCTGGCTCGGGCTGGCAGCGCGCAAGGGCCAGCATCAAGCGCAGGCGCTGCTCGGCCAGATGCTGTTCAACGGTACCGGCTCTCAGCGTCAGGCGGCCCGCGGTCTGATGTGGCTGACCTTGGCGCAGGACAGCGCGGGGCCCGACGAGATCTGGATCAAGGACAGCTACAAGACGGCGATGGCCAAGGCGTCTGAGGATGATCGGGCCATGGCGTTGCAGATGCTCGAGCGCTGGGTTCAGGGCCGCCGGGACTAACCTGTTCGCTTCGCGAACCGGGCGCCGCTTAGTTCAGATCCAGATCGATCCACACCGGAACGTGATCTGACGCCTTTTCCCATCCCCGCACGTAACGATCGATGCCGGCATCGAGCAGCCGGTCGCTGGCCTGCGGCGACAGCAGCAGGTGGTCGATCCGGATGCCATTGTTCTTCGGCCATGCGCCGGCCTGATAATCCCAGAACGTATATTGGCCGGGCTGGTCCGAAACCGCGCGGATCGCGTCGGTCAGCCCGAGATTGAGCAGGGTGCGGAAGCGCTCGCGCGTCTTTGGCAGGAACAGAGCGTCGTTCGCCCAGGCGGCAGGATTGTAGACGTCGCCATTGGCGGGGATGACGTTGAAGTCGCCCGCCAGCACCAGCGGCTGCTCACCCTTCAGGCGCTCTTTCGAATACTGAATAAGCCTGTCCATCCACTTGATTTTGTAAGGATATTTATCCGTTTCCGGCGGGTTGCCGTTGGGCAGGTAAAGGCACGCGATCCGCAGGGTGCCGTTTGCGTGAGACACGACTCCTTCGAGAAAGCGAGCGTGGAGATCTTCGGCGTCGCCGTCCAGACGCGGCGTGGTTTCGTCGAACCGGTACTTGGAGAGCAGCGCCACACCGTTGAAGGTCTTCTGGCCGTGGGTCACCACGTTGTAGCCGAGCGCCTCGATTGGCTCGCGCGGAAACGCCTCGTCCACGCACTTGATCTCCTGCAGGCAGACGATGTCCGGGGACCGCTCCTTGAGCCACGTCAGCAGATGATCGAGCCGCTGTCGGACAGAGTTAACGTTCCAGGTGGCGATCCGCATGGCCATTTCCGTTAGTGACGTGAGCAATATTACGAAGAATCCACCTGTAAGCCGTACCACGGGCGGAGCGGCTGTGATAAGCCGAATACAAATTAACGCTGGAAAACCAGCACCATGGGGTTGGGGAAACGGCGGCTGTTAGGCGTTTTTGCACAGCCTGAATCCTGAACCCGAGAAACGGCATGACTGGAAATTTTTTCAAACGGCGTATTTTGCTCGCGGCCATCGTCGTTGCGGCTGTCGCGCTCTATGCAACGCGATCTACGTGGATGGGCGGCGCGACCACCGCGCAGGCTCCGCCTCGGCCTCGCGCCATTTCCGTGGAGATCGCGAAAGCCGAAAAGAAGCGGGTTCCGGTCGATGTGGATTCCATCGGAATGGTGACGCCGATCTCGAGCGTGGCGCTGAAATCCCGGGTCGAGACCACCATCGTCGGAGTTCACTTCGAGGACGGCGCTCGCGTCAAGGAAGGCGATCTGCTGTTCACACTGGACTCGCGCCAGATCGACGCGCAGATCGCGCAGGCTGAAGGCAATCTCGCGCGGTCTCAATCGACACTCGTCGCGGCGGAACGCGACATGAGGCGTTTCAACGAGCTGATCGGCAAGGGGGCAACCACACAGGTCAACGTCGACAACGCGAAGACCGCCGCCGACACTGCGACCGCGACCATTCAGGCCGATCAGGCCATTCTGGACAATCTGAAGGTCCAGAAGAGCTACACCAGGATTGTCGCGCCGATCAGCGGCCGCATCAGCGCAGCGTCGGTCAAGGTCGGGAATTTCGTCCGTCCTGCGGATACGTCGCCGCTCGCGACCATCAACCAGATGGCGCCGGTCTATGTGACGTTCGCAATCCCGCAGCGCGTTCTGAGCGATCTGCGCGATGCCATGAAGGAAAATCAGTCGTCGGTGACGGCGACCATTCCCGGCAACAACAAATCCGAAACCGGCACTGTTGCGATGGTCGAGAACACCGTCGATGCCACCACCGGCATGGTGACCGTGCGCGGCATCATGGGCAACGAGAGCGAGGTCTTGTGGCCCGGTATCCTCGTCAACGCGACCCTTACGGTTCGTAATGAAACCGCAGTCGTCGTGCCCTCGGTCGGCATCCAGCGAAGCCAGACCGGCAACTTCGTCTTCGTCGTCCGTGACGGGAAGGCGCAGATGCAACCGGTGACGGTCAGCCGCACGTTTCAGGGACTGTCCGTGGTTGAGACCGGCCTCGGAGGCGGGGAGGATATCGTTGTCGATGGGCAGCTCCTTCTGTCCAACGGTTCGCCGGTGGAGCCGCGCAACCGCAAGGCCGGAGCATAATCTAGTGATCCGATTCTAACATTCGCGTCCCTTCTCAGCAGGCATTTTCGCGAATGTTAGAAACAAGGGGTCACTAGCAAATATAAGTTTTCGAGTGTCCTTCCGATCCGACGTTCGCTGCGGAAGGCGCTGCAAGGTTCAAGCGAACGGCGGATCGGGACACTCGAATGAACCTGTCGGAGCTTTGTATCCGCAGACCGGTGATGACGACGCTGATGACGGCGTCGATCATCGCGTTCGGTGTGTTCGGCTTCCGGCTGCTGCCGGTTTCCGCGCTTCCCAAGGTTGATTTTCCGACCATTCAGGTCACGGCAACCCTGCCGGGCGCCAGCGCCGACACCATGGCGGCGTCTGTTGCGGGTCCGATCGAGCGCCAGCTTTCGACCGTCGCGGGTATCTCCTCGATGTCGTCGAGTTCGTCGCAGGGCACGACCTCGATCACCATCCAGTTCGACCTCAACCGCAACATCGATGGCGCGGCTCTCGACGTGCAGACCGCGCTGACTGTCGCGCAGCGACGTCTGCCGGTGGAAATGCTGGTCCCGCCGAGCTTCCGCAAGGTGAACCCGGCCGACTTCCCCGTGCTGTTCGTGTCGCTGAGTTCCGAAACCCTGCCGCTCTCCACCGTCAACGAATACGGCGACATCACCATTGGACAGACCCTGTCGCAGATTCCGGGCGTGGCGCAGGTCCTAATCTACGGTCCGCAGAAGTTCGCGGTTCGTGTGCAGGCCGATCCCGAAGCCGCCGCGGCGCGCGGCTTGTCGCTGGAAGACATCCGCACCGCCGTGTCGCGCGCCAATTCGTCAACGCCGGTCGGCACCCTGAACGGTCCGAAGCAGGACATCGCGATCCAGGCCTCGGGACAGCTCAGCAAGGCGAGCGACTATCGTCAGGTCGTGGTGGCTTGGCGCAACGGCTCGCCGGTGAAGCTCGACGAAGTCGCGAAAATCTACGACAGCGTCGAGAACGACAAGGCTGCGACCTGGTTCAACGGCACCCGTTCCATCGTGCTGGCGATCCAGAAACAGCCCGACGCCAACACCGTGGCGGTGGTCGATGCGGTGCGCGCCAAGCTGCCATCGCTGCGAGCGCAGATCCCGCCGTCGGTCACGATGGACGTCACCCTCGACCGCTCGGTGTCGATCCGCGAGTCCGTTGCCGACGTGGAGGAGACGCTGCTGATCGCCGTCGGCCTCGTGATCGTCGTGATCTTCCTGTTCCTGCGCTCGGCGTCCGCCACCCTTATTCCGGCGCTTGCGGTTCCGATTTCGGTGCTGGGCACCTGCGCGGTGATGTACGCGCTCGACTACTCGATTAACAACATGACGCTGCTGGCGCTGACGCTGTCGGTCGGCTTCGTGGTCGACGACGCCATCGTCATGCTTGAAAACATCATGCGCCACATCGAGGAGGGCATGAAGCCTTACGAGGCCGCGTTGAAGGGCGCGCGCGAGATCGGCTTCACCATCCTGTCGATCACGTTCTCGCTGATCGCGGTGTTCATCCCGGTGCTGCTGATGGGCGGCATTGTCGGCCGCGTGTTCCGTGAGTTCGCCGTAACGATCTCTGTAGCCATCCTTGTGTCCGGATTCGTGTCGCTGACCCTGACGCCCATGCTCTGCGCGCGGGTGCTCAAGCCCCACGATCCGCATCACAAACCCAACTTCGTGCTGCGCTGGTTCGAGGCGATGTTTGAGTCCTGGCTGCGTGCCTATGAATGGACGCTGGATCGCGTGCTGGCCTACAAGTCGGTCATGCTGCTGGTGACGTTCGCAACACTTGGCCTCACCATCTGGCTCTACATGATCGTGCCGAAGGGTTTCTTCCCGCAGGAAGACACCGGCTTCCTCAGCGGCACGACGGAAGCCGCGACCGATACCTCGTTCGCGGCGATGAGTGACCGCCAGAAAATTCTTGCCGATATTCTGCGTGCCGATCCGGCGGTGGAATTCGTCAACAGCACCGTCGGCTCCGGCGGCCCCAATCCGACCGCGAACTACGGACGCCTGTTCATCGGCCTGAAGCCGAAGGATGAGCGCGATCCGGCACCGGTGGTGATGGCGCGGCTGCGGCAGAAGGCGCTGCAGGTGCCGGGCCTGCAGGCGTTCTTCCAGGGCATCCAGAACCTGAACATCGGCGGACGCCCGTCCAAGAGCCAGTACCAGTACACGTTGCAGAGCGGCGATACGGATTCGCTCTACCGCGCGGCGCCTGAAATGCGCGATCGCATCGCGAAGGTCGATGGATTGCAGGATGTCACCACGGATCTTTACATCAAGAACCCGCAGCTCACAGTCGAGATCGACCGCGAGAAGGCCGCAGTCTATGGCGTTACTGCGGACCAGATCCGCAACCAGCTCTTCAACGCCTACGGCGCGCGGCAGGTGGGCACGATCTACATGCCCTCGAATGACTACCAGATCATTCTGGAAGTGCAGCCGAAGTTCCGCGTCGATCCGACCGACCTGTCCAAGCTGTATGTGAAGACCACGAACAATCAGACCATTCCGCTCGATGCGGTGGCCAAAATGGTGCCGACTGTCGGGCCGTTGCAGATTAATCACCAGGGCCAGCAGCCGGCGGTGACGATCTCGTTCAACCTGCGGCCCGGCACGTCGCTCGGCTATGCGGTCGATCAGATCACCAAGATCGAGCAGGATTCGAATTTGCCGGCGACCATTGCGACCGGCTTCTCAGGCACTGCGCAGGTGTTCCAGGATTCGCTGCGCGGGCAAGGCGTGCTCATTCTCGCCGCCGTGTTCGCCGCCTTCGTCATTCTCGGCATTCTCTACGAGAGCTTCATCCATCCGATCACGATCATCTCGGGCCTGCCGTCCGCGGGCATCGGCGCGATCCTGACGCTGATGCTGTTCAAGATGGAGTTGTCGGTGATCGCCATGATCGGCATCGTCATGCTGGTCGGCATCGTGAAGAAGAACGCCATCATGATGGTCGACTTCGCCATCGAGCGCCGCGCCGTGGGCCTGAGCGCGGAGCATGCTATTCGCGAGGCGGCGCTGATGCGCTTCCGGCCGATCATGATGACGACCTTCGCCGCGATCTTCGGCACGCTCCCGATCGCGCTGGGCGCGGGCGCCGGCGCCGAGTTGCGTCAGCCGCTCGGCGTGGCGGTGGTGGGCGGGCTTCTGGTGTCGCAACTGCTGACGCTGTTCATCACGCCGGTGATCTACATTTATCTCGACCGGATCGATCGCCGTCTGAAGCGCCGCCTCGATCCGACGCTGATCGAGGCGCCGGACGTCGAACCGCCGCGCGCTGCGGCGGCTGAGTAGGATCACAGATGCCGATCATATCCGCACGGGCAGGGTGGCGCGTTCTCATCGCCGCCGTTGCTCTGCTCGCTGCCGGGCCCGTTCGCGCGAGTGAAGAGCCGATCGAGATTTTCGACGCCCATCTGCATTACAACTGGGAGCCGAAGCCCTACTATCAGGTCGATGAAGTGGTCGCGTTGTTCAAGAAGCACCGCGTCACCGGCATTCTGGCGACCAGCCGTCCCAACACCGGCACCCATGCACTGATGGACGCAAAGGCCGACGGCTTGTGGATCGTCCCGTTCATCCGGCCCTATCGCGTTCGTCCCGACATTCAGACCTGGTTCAACGATCCGACGATCTTCGATCTGGTGCAGGACGAGTTCAAGCGTGGCTATTATCGCGGGGTCGGCGAGTTTCATCTGTCGGGGAAGGCCGCAGCCACCGAGTGGGTGAAGAAGGCTGTCGACTTCGCGGTCGCTAACGATCTCTACCTGCATGCCCATGCCGACGATGAGGCCGTCGAGATTCTGATGCGCCACAACGGCCGCGCCAAGATCATCTGGGCGCATACCGGCTTCAGCCTCGCGCCGAGCCGTGTCGCTGCGATGCTGGCGACTTATCCGCAGCTTTGGGGCGAACTGTCGTATCGCGGCGGCATCACCGGTGCCGGAGGTGAGTTGACGCCGGAATGGCGGGCGATGTTCGAGAAGTATCCGGATCGTTTCCTGCTGGGCTCGGATACTTGGATCAGCGAGCGCTGGTCGAGTTACGGTTCGATCATGGCGGAGTATCGCAGCTGGCTGAAGCAGTTGCCGCTACCCGTGGCGAAGCAAATCGCGCATGGCAACGCGAAGCGGCTGTTTGCGGAGAAGTAGCGGCATCTTCAGCCGTCATCCTGAGGTGCGAGCCGTTTCCGGCGAGACTCAAAGGATGAGAGTTTGCTTTACCTCTCCCATGGGGAGAGGTCGGCGCGTAGCGCCGGGTGAGGGGTACGCTCTCTACGCCCTTACCCCACCCCTCTCCCCACGGGAGAGGGAGTTGGACTGCGCTCGCGTCGGAGCAGGTGTTTAATTCAAGAAACTAAATCGAAAAACTGGTGCCGCAGCCGCAGGAGGCGGTGGCGTTCGGATTGACCACGCGGAACGACGCGCCGATCAGGTCATCGACAAAGTCGACTTCCGATCCGGCCAGGAACGGCACGGACGAGGGGTCCACCAGAACCACGGCATCGTCACGTTCGATCACAAGATCGTCGTCTGCCTTGGCGCGTTCGACATCGAACTTGTACTGGAAGCCCGAGCAGCCGCCGCCCTCGACGCTGATGCGCAGCATCGCGCCTTCGCCCTCGGATTTGAGGATCACGCCGATTCGCTTCGCGGCCCGCTCCGAAATTGTGACGTTGGCGGCCGGTGCTAGGTCGGTGGCGGTCATAATAAGTCTCCGGAAACGGGGCTATTTGATCATCCCGTGTGGCATAGTTAAGTGCGCTCAACGCCAGAATCAAACACCGAAAGTAGAATAATTCGATGTCGGTCGGAATGGCTGCCCCCCGTGTGGTCTATGGCTGCGACCCCGGTCAAAGCCGCGGGAGACGCTTCAACGAGCCGCCGAGCCTGCGGCGCAGCGCGTTCCGGCGCGACTGCGACCGCGTCATTCATTCCAACGCCTTCCGGCGTCTGAAACACAAGACGCAGGTTTTCGTGTTCCACGAAGGCGATCACTATCGTACCCGCCTGACCCATACGCTGGAGGTCGCGCAGATCGCCCGGGCGCTGGCGCGACAGCTCGGGCTCGATGAGGATCTCACCGAGACGCTGGCGCTGGCCCATGACCTCGGCCATCCGCCGTTCGGTCATGCGGGCGAGCGGGCGCTGGATCAATGCCTGAAAGATCATGGCGGCTTCGATCACAACGCGCAGAGCCTGCGCGTGGTCACCTTGCTGGAGCGGCGTTATCCGCAGTTCGACGGCCTTAACCTGACGTGGGAGTCGCTCGAAGGTATCGTCAAGCACAACGGTCCCTTGATTGACAGCAACGGCGAGCCCGTTGGCCGTTACCGCGACCATGGCGTTCCAGTCGGAATCTCGGAGTACGTCGCGTATCACGATCTTGAGTTGTGGAGTCACGCTTCGCTGGAGGCGCAGGTTGCCGCCGTGGCCGATGACATTGCGTATGACGCGCACGATATCGACGACGGATTGCGAGCAGGGCTGTTCACCGTCGACGATCTCGGTGCTATTCCGCTGATCGCCGACATCAACGCGGTGATTACGGCACGCTATCCGGTTCTCGACGAGACGCGCCGCGGCGCCGAACTGGTTCGCGAACTGATCTCCTATCTGATCGAGGATGTGTTCTCCGAGACGTGCAAGCGGCTCACGGCGCTACGTCTCGAGAGTGTGATCGATGTGCGCAATCACGATGCCACGCTCGTCGGGTTCTCTGCGGAGGCGGAGAAAACGGAGGCGGCGATCAAGCGCTTCCTCAAGACGCGGATGTATCGCCACGACCGGGTGATGAGCGTCATGCGGGATGCGGAGGCCGTGGTCCGCGATCTGTTCGCGCGCTATCAGGCCGAACCGGGTGATTTGCCGCCCGAATGGCTGCCGGATGAGGGCGAGGAGGGTGAGGCTGGCCGGGCCCGCCGGATCGGCGATTTCATTGCCGGAATGACCGACCGATACGCCATCATAGAGCACCGGCGGCTTTTTGACTCGACCCCGGATTTACGTTAGGCGGCGGCCTGAAAAAGGCCCATTCTCCGTGGACTACAGGACGTCTCATGACTTCGCCCAGCCACCCCCAACATCTGTTCGCCGACGTGCTATCGCGCGTGCATGCCGTATGCGGCGCGCTCGGCAGTGAAGGCGTCCTGCCTGCAGGCATGGACCTCTCGCGTGTGGTGGTGGAGCCGCCGAAAGATGCGGCGCATGGCGACATGGCGACCAACGCGGCGATGGTGCTGGCCAAGGAGGCCAAGACGAAGCCCCGAGAGCTTGCTGACAAAATTGCCGACAAACTTCGGGCCGATCCGATTGTTGAAAGCGTCGACGTGGCCGGACCCGGCTTCATCAATCTGACCCTGAAGACGTCCGCCTGGTTCGGCGCATTGCGGTCCGTGCTGGAGCAGGGCGTGAGCTATGGCCGCAGCGCAATCGGCGCGGCGGAGAAGGTCAACGTCGAGTACGTCTCCGCCAATCCGACGGGGCCGATGCATGTCGGTCATTGCCGGGGTGCGGTGTTCGGCGACGCTCTGGCGAGCCTGCTGTCGTTCGCGGGCTACGACGTCACCAAGGAATATTACATCAACGACGCCGGAGCGCAGGTGGACGTACTCGCGCGCTCTGCCTTCCTGCGTTATCGCGAAGCGCTTGGCGAAACCATCGGCGAGATTCCCGAAGGGCTTTATCCCGGTGACTATCTTGCGCCGGTCGGCAAGGCGCTTGCCAGCGAATACGGCGACAAGCTGACCAAGCGGTCGGAGGCTGAGTGGCTTCCTGTTGTGCGTGCAAAAGCCATTTCCATGATGATGGAGATGATCAAGGGTGATCTCGCCGCGCTCAACATCAGGCACGATGTATTTTTCTCGGAGCGCTCGCTGATTGCGGGCGGCACCGATCAGGTCGGCGCCACCATCGCGGAGTTGCGCGCGAAGGGCGATGTCTATGAGGGGCGTCTGCCGCCGCCGAAGGGCGCGCCGGTCGAGGATTACGAAGATCGCGAGCAGACGCTGTTCCGCGCCACCGCGTTCGGCGACGACGTCGATCGTCCGCTGAAGAAGTCGGACGGTTCCTACACGTACTTCGCGTCCGACATCGCCTATCACAAGACGAAGTTCGATCGCGGCTTCCTCAACATGGTCGATGTGTGGGGTGCCGATCACGGCGGCTATATCAAGCGTGTGCAGGCGGCGATCAAGGCCGTCACCGCGAACAAGGCGACGCTCGATGTGAAGATCGTGCAGCTCGTGAAGCTGCTGCGCAATGGCGAGCCGGTAAAGATGTCGAAGCGCTCCGGCGATTTCGTCACGCTGCGCGAGGTCGTGGACGAAGTCGGTTCCGACGCCGTCCGCTTCATGATGCTGTTCCGCAAGAACGATGCGGTGCTCGACTTTGATCTCGCCAAGGTGATCGAGCAGTCGAAGGACAACGCGGTGTTCTACGTTCAGTACGGGCACGCGCGCGGGCATTCGATTTTCAAGAATGCGCGCGAGACGGTTCCGTCATTGCCCGAGACTGCGGCGGAGCGTGTCGCGTTCCTGCGGGGCGCGAAGATCGAGCGGCTCAGCGATCCGGTCGAACTGAGCCTGATCCGGCAGATCGCGATTTATCCGCGGATCGTCGAGGCGGCGGCGGTCGCACATGAACCGCACCGAATCGCGTTTTACCTGTATGATCTGGCGAGTGAATTTCACGCGCTTTGGACCAAAGGGCGCGATATGCCTCATTTACGCTTCATTATCCAGAATGATGCAGAAGTAACAATCGCGCGACTTGCCCTGGTTCAGGGCGTCGTCTCGGTTCTGGCTTCCGGCCTCGCCGTGCTCGGCGTCCATGCTCCAGACGAGATGCGATAGTTGGGGGATTTGACCGCCACGGGGAATGGGTGGCGGCCGTGTGAATAGCGGCGTTCGTTTGAATGACGGGCGAGGCGCTTTCCCGAAGGGGATGCAACATCGCAATGGCGAACCAGTATCGCGACAGACCGTTTCCGGCGGACGACGATTACAGCCGGGATCAATCCAGCATGGCCTCGCACAAGGTCGAGAGCGATCCGCTGGCGGAACTGGCGCGGTTGATCGGGCAGGCCGATCCGCTTTCGAATTTCGGCCGCGACGGACAACAGCAGCGGCACCAGCAGCATCACGATCAATACGACGCGCCTGAGCCTGCGGTTGAGGAAGAGCTTCCGCCGCCCCGGCCTTCCTGGATGCAGAACCTGGCTGCATCGCGGCCTGCGCCGCAGGAGACAGCCTATCGGCAAGAACCGGCTTATCGCGATGAGGAGCCGTACGCTCCGCAGCAGGATCATTACGATCCGCGCTATGCGGACCCTCAGAATGACCCGGCTTACGGCAGGCACGCGCCGCAGTTCGATCACTCCGGCTACGATCCGGTGCTCTCAGGACAGCCGCATGGACATCAGGCCGCCGGCGGCGATCGCTACGATGACGTGCTCTATGGCCGCCCGGATCACGATCCGGCTCATGACCAGTATGGCGCGCAGGACGACCATTACGGCAACGGCGCCTACGACCGGCAGCCCTATGGCGAGGATTTCGAGCAGGAGGCCCCGAAGGCCCGGCGCGGCGGCACAATGACGGTTGCCGTCGTTCTGCTGCTTGCTGTTGTCGGCACCGGTGCGGCTTTCGCCTACAGGACGTTCGTCGGTTCACCGCGCAGCGGCGAGCCGCCGGTGATCAAGGCCGATGCAGGCCCGAACAAGGTTATCCCGCCGGGCGCGGGCGACGGCTCAAGCAAGCAGATCACCGACCGCGTCGGCGACAAGTCGGCCGAGCGCATGGTGTCGCGCGAGGAGCAGCCTGTCGACGTCAACGCCCGGACCGGTCCGCGCGTGGTGTTCCCGCCGTTGACCCAGAATGCGAACCCGCCGACCGTCGCCAGCGCTTCACCGAATGCGCGGCCGACCGGAGCAGGCGTGGGCAATGGCACGCTGACCGGCGGCGAGGAGCCGCGCAAGATCCGCACCCTCAGCATCCGGCCGGGTGAGCCGGATCCAGCGGCTGCGGCACCGGCGGCACCAGCACGTGCGCAACCTCCCGCGCAACGGGCTTCGACCACTGCGCCGGCCAGCACCGCCTCAACGGGCGCGCCGTCCGCAAACGCACCGGTTTCGCTCTCGCCGCAGGCACAGCCTCCGGCGGCTCCTGCCGATCGGCAGAAGGTCGCAGCAATCAGTCCCGCGGCTGTCACGGGCGGCGGCGCCTATGTGCAGGTCTCGTCGCAGAAGTCGGAAGCCGATGCGAAGGCGTCGTTCAAATCGATCCAGGGCAAATATGCCTCGATCCTGGGCTCACGCACGGCGTCGATCCACAAGGCCGAGATCGCCGGCAAGGGCACGTTCTACCGCGCCATGGTCGGGCCGTTCGGGACCAATGAGGAAGCCGCGGCGTTCTGCGGGAACCTGAAAACGGCCGGCGGGCAGTGCGTGGTGCAGCGGCGCTAGGCCTCAAGTCGCGCCAAATCATTGGAACGACTGCGTTTGTGACTGTGGATGATCCTCACAATCCGGCGTGAATCGGCCTGCTTTCCTTGACCCTGCGGCTCTACGCGCGCTAATCGCGCAAGTATGGCCGCGCGTGCATTCATTACCGGCGTCTCCGGAACCGCTCTGACCGACGATGAGCGTGCATTTCTGCGCGATCAGCGGCCGTGGGGCTTCATCCTTTTCAAGCGCAATATCGAGACCCCGGACCAAGTCATTCGGCTGGTTGAGGAAATGCGCTGGGCAATTGGCCAGCCCGGAGCGCCGGTCCTGATCGACCAGGAGGGCGGGCGGGTTCAACGGCTGCAGCCGCCTCAGTGGCCGGCCTATCCGCCTGGGGCAGTGTTCAGCGCGCTGTACGACGTCGATCAGGGGACCGGACTTGAGGCCGCCCGCCTGTCATCCCGTCTGATTGCCGCCGATCTGGCCGATCTCGGGATCACCGTGGATTGCCTGCCGCTGGCCGATGTGCCGGTTCCCGGCGCGGACTCGGTGATCGGCGACCGGGCTTACGGAACCACCCCGGAGAAGGTGGCAGCGATTGCCCGCGCCGTGACCGACGGGTTGGCGCAGGGCGGCGTGTTGCCCGTCCTGAAACACATTCCCGGCCATGGAAGGGCCACAGCGGACAGCCACTTTCGGCTGCCGACGGTCGATACGCCGGCGGCGGAACTCGCCAAAACCGACTTCGCGGCCTTCAAGCCGCTTGCCGATCTGCCGATGGCCATGACGGCACATGTTGTGTTTAGCGCCCTCGACCCCGCCCAACCTGCGACGACATCTGCGACAATCATCGAACAGGTGATTCGCGGAACGATCGGATTCCAGGGTCTGTTAATGAGTGATGACGTGTCCATGAATGCCTTGCAGGGATCGATTGCGGAACGGACGCGCGCCAGCTTCAAGGCGGGCTGCGATGTCGTTCTGCATTGCAATGGCAAGCTCGACGAAATGAGCCAGGTTGCGGGTGAAGCCCCTGAACTGGCCGGCGTGGCTCTGGCGCGTGCGGACCGTGCCTTGGCGTCGCGGCGAACACCGCAGCCGTTCGACCGTGGCGCGGCGCGTGCCGAACTTGACCGCCTGATCGATCGCGCCGGAGGTCTGACATCATGAGCGCGGAAATTCTTTCCTTCGAGACGGGTTTGCCGGCAGAGCACGCCGAGGACGAACCGTCGCTCGTCGTCGACGTCGAGGGCTATGAAGGTCCGCTCGACCTGCTGCTTGCGCTTGCGCGTCAGCAGAAAGTCGATCTCGCGAAGATTTCCATTCTGGCGCTGGCCGATCAGTACCTCGTATTCATCGAAGCGGCGCGCAAGTTGCGGCTGGAACTGGCTGCCGACTATCTCGTGATGGCGGCGTGGCTGGCGTACCTGAAGTCACGCCTGCTGCTGCCGGAGCCTCCCGAAGCCGAAGGCCCGAGCGCCGAGGATCTCGCGACCGCGCTGGCCAACAGGCTGCGCAGGCTGGAACAGATCCGTGAGGCATCGAACCGCCTGATGACGCGGCCGCAACTGCGGCGCGATATTTTCCCGCGCGGCCAGCCGGAACAGATAGCGCAGGTCAAGCACGCCCGCTGGACAGCGACGCTGTACGACCTGCTGACCGCCTACGCGACGCAGCGCCAGCAGCGCGTGCTTGCGACCGTGCACATGACCAAGCGGACCGTGTGGTCGCTGTCTGAGGCACGCGCGTCGCTGGAACGGCTGGTGGGTTCTGCCGAGTCCGAGGACTGGGCGAACCTCGACGATTATCTGATGCGTTACGTGGTCGATCCTTCGCAGAAGGCGACGGTGTTTGCGTCGAGCTTCGCCGCCGCGCTGGAATTGGTGCGCGAAGGCACGCTGGATCTGCATCAGAAAGAAGCATTCGCACCTTTGTATTTTCGTAAGCACGTGGCGCATTTGCCTCCCGACGCTCAAGCAGCGCCGGAAGTGCAGGCCGAATAAGACGTCGAGTAAGTGGAAGAAGGAGACAGGGCCATGGCAAGTCCGGCGAGAACGACTGCGGCGGCACAGCACATCGCTCCGGTAGAGCAGGAGTCCGTGCTGGAGTCTTCGCAGGAGACGTCAAACGATACCGTCGCGCGTCCTGAGGAACTCCGTTTGCTCGAAGCCTTGCTGTTTGCATCGACCGAGCCGCTCGACGAAGCGTCGCTTGCCAAGCGCATGCCCGACGGCGTGGACATCAAGGTCGCGCTCGCTCAGTTGCAGGCCGACTACGCCATGCGTGGCGTCAATCTGGTGAAGGTCGCCAACAAATGGACCTTCCGCACCGCGGGTGATCTCGCTTGGCTGATGACGCGTGAAAGCGTCGAGACGCGCCGTCTGTCGCGCGCCGCGATCGAGATGCTGGCGATCATCGCCTATCACCAGCCGGTGACGCGTGCCGAGATCGAGGAAATCCGTGGTGTTGTCACCTCGAAGGGCACCCTCGACGTGCTGCTGGAAACCGGCTGGATCCGCCCGCGCGGTCGCCGCAAGACGCCGGGCCGGCCGCTCACATTTGGAACCACGGAAGCTTTCCTCTCGCAGTTCAGCCTGGAAGCACTGGGTGATCTGCCCGGCCTCGATGAACTCAAGGGCGCGGGTCTTCTGGACACCCGGTTGCCGGGCGGCTTCGCTGTTCCGTCGCCATCCGACGACCCGGCGCTGCGCGAGGACGAAGATCCGCTGGAGCCCGGCGATCTCGAACTGGCGCTGGCACCCGCCGTGGAGCCGGAAAAGCCCGGCGAAAGCTGATTTCCGGCGGGGACGCGGATCGATCGCGCCCGCCAGGAGCCAACATTAACTCTCGTGTCAATGCGCCGCTTTGCGCAATCCTGGCGCGGGGTTAATCCTTGTTTTTGACACCTCCGGGGCCTACTTTCCGGTCAGATTTGGCCGGAAATCCCGGCCCCGTGTTTTGGAGGATGGCAGTATGGGTTCGTTGAGTATCTGGCACTGGATCGTCGTGATCGCCGTTGTCCTGCTGCTGTTCGGCCGCGGCAAGATTTCGGACCTGATGGGCGACGTCGCGCAGGGCATCAAGGCCTTCAAGAAGGGCATGGCCGATGATGACAAGCCGGCCGAGAAGCCCGAGCCGGTCAAGACCATCGACAGCGCGCCTTCTGCATCGACATCGCAGCGGACCGACGTCGGCAGCAAGGCTGTCTGATTTCAGGCTGCGGTTTTTCTGAGAGAGTGCGGGGCGGAAGCCCCGTCAGCGGAATCTTCCATGTTCGACATCGGGTGGAGTGAACTGGTCGTCATCGGCGTCGTGGCGCTGATCGCCATCGGCCCGAAAGAATTGCCCGGCGTGCTGCGCATGGTCGGGCAGTGGATGGGCAAGGCGCGCCGCATGGCCGCTGAATTCCAGGGCCAGTTCAACGAAGCGATGCGCGAAGCCGAAATGGCGGACATCAAGAAGACGTTCGATGATGCCTCCGCCGCAGCCAAGGATCTGTCGCCGACCAATCTGCTGACGTCCCTCAACAAGGACGTCGAGGATGCCATGAAGATCGACCAGCCGGTGATGACGCCGACGACGCCTGAGCCTCCGACCGCAGAGACGTTCGCTGAGGCCGAAGCCCATGCATCGGCGGTTGAGACCCCGAAGCCTGCCGTACCGGACGCCAAAGCGTCATGAGCCACGAGGACATCGAAGCCACCAAGGCGCCGTTGATGGATCACCTGATCGAGCTGCGCTCGCGGCTGATCAAGGCGCTGCTCGCATTCGCGCTGGCCTTCATCTTCTGCTTCTTCTTCGCCAAGCAGATCTACAACGTGCTGGTGTGGCCGTTCGTCTGGGTCGCGGGACCTGAGAACTCCAAGTTTATCTACACCGCGCTGCTCGAGTACTTCTTGACGCAGCTCAAGCTTGCGATGTTCGGCGCGGGATTTATTTCTTTCCCCGTGATCGCGGCGCAGATCTACATGTTCGTTGCGCCCGGCCTCTACAAGCACGAGCGCGGCGCGTTCCTGCCATATCTGATCGCGACGCCGATCTTCTTCGCGCTCGGCTCACTGCTGGTTTATTTCCTCGTGCTGCCGATGCTGATCCGCTTTTCGCTCGGTATGCAGCAGGTGGGCGGCGCAGAGACCGCGCAGATCGCGCTGCTCCCTAAGGTCGGCGAATATCTCTCCCTAATGATGTCGCTGATCTTCGCGTTCGGCATCGCATTCCAGTTGCCGGTGATCCTGACGTTGCTCGGGCGGATCGGAATCCTGACCTCGAAGCAGCTCAAGGAAAAGCGGCGCTACTTCATCGTGGTGGCATTCATCATCGCCGCAGTGCTGACCCCGCCGGATGTCATCAGTCAGATGTCACTCGCGGTCCCGCTGCTGATCCTCTACGAGGGCTCGATCATCGCGGTTGCGATGGTGGAGAAAAAGGCCGCCAAACAGGCCACCGGCACGACCCCGCCCGCGGATGTGCCGCCGACACCGCCTGCCACGACGCCTGCGGAGTAGGACAGAGACAGCCAAGCTTCCCTCGTCATTGCGAGGAGCGAAGCGACGAAGCAATCCAGCTTTCTTAAGAGTGGATTGCTTCGCTTCGCTCGCAATGACGGTCTTTTGGTCGTTTCGGTCTGGTACGCGGGATGACCGCCTGTGCCAGTTGTTCAGCTATCATTGCTGCAATGCCCTTCGATTCGCGGTTTCCGGGCTTGACCCGGGCATCCGCGGCTTGTTCTAACCCACCCAGAATTGACGCAGATGGCGGCGAAAGCGGCCATGACCGGAATTTGCCATGCACGATATCAAAGCCATTCGCGACAACCCGGACGCCTTTGACGCAGCGCTGAAACGGCGCGGGCTCGAGCCATTGTCGAAGCCGCTGATCGCGCTCGATGAAAAGCGCCGCACGGCGATCCTCGCGTCGGAGCAGGCACAGGCGCGCCGCAACGCGGCCTCCAAGGAAATCGGTGAAGCCAAGAAGGCCAAGGACAACGCGCGTGCCGACGCGCTGATGGCCGAGGTCGGTGAACTCAAGACCAGACTGCCCGAGCTTGAAGCGACGGTGAAGCAGGTCGAAGAGGAACTGAAGAAAGAACTCGCGCAAATTCCGAACCTGCCGCTCGATGAAGTGCCGGACGGCGCCGACGAGCACAGCAATGTCGAGCATCATCACTTCGGCGCGAAACGCAATTATGCGTTCAAGCCGAAGGAGCATGTCGAGCTTGGCGAAGGTTTGAAGTTCATGGACTTCGAGAGCGCTGCCAAAATGTCGGGCGCGCGCTTCGTCGTTCTGAAGAAAGGCCTCGCGCGGCTTGAGCGTGCCATCGGCCAGTTCATGCTCGATCTGCACACCGGCGAGCACGGCTACACCGAAGTCAATCCGCCGCTGCTGGTGCGTGACGATGCGATGTTCGGCACGGCACAGTTGCCGAAATTCGAGGACGATCAATTCACGGCCACGAATGTCGAGTACGTCAAGCAAGCGGCCAACGACTACTTGCGAAATCTTGCTCCATTTGTACGAGAACAACTCGACAAAGCTATTAAGCGCGATCCTGAAGATCCTACAATCGAATATGCTGACAGAGCATTCATCACGATGATGAGTCATTTTGCGGAGGTAGCGGGTGCGAAGGAAACTCGCCGCTGGCTCATTCCCACCGCAGAAGTGCCGCTGACCAATCTCGTTCGCGAATCCATTCTCGACGAAAAAGAACTTCCGATGCGCCTCACCGCGCTGACGCCCTGCTTCCGCGCGGAAGCGGGCGCGGCGGGGCGCGATACGCGCGGCATGATCCGCCAGCATCAGTTCACCAAGGTCGAACTGGTCTCGATCACGACGCCGGAAGAATCGAGAAACGAACACGAGCGCATGCTGTCCTGCGCCGAGGAGGTTCTCAAAAAACTCGATCTGCATTACCGCGTGATGACGCTGTGCACCGGCGACATGGGCTTCGCGTCGCAAAAAACCTACGACATCGAAGTCTGGATGCCGGGACAGGGCGAGGACGGCATGTACCGCGAGATTTCGTCCTGCTCGGCGTGCGGCGACTTCCAGGCGCGGCGCATGGATGCGCGCTCAAGAGGCCCGGACGGCAAGCCGCGCTTCGTGCACACGCTCAACGGCTCGGGCACGGCGGTGGGCCGCGCGCTGATCGCCGTCATGGAAACCTATCAGCAGGAGGACGGCTCGATTGCCGTTCCCGATGTGTTGCAGCCATACATGGGCGGCCTCAAAGTGATCGCGAAGGAACAATAAGAAAATGCGCATTCTCTGCACCAACGACGACGGCATTCACGCGCCGGGCCTGAAAGTCATCGAGGAAATCGCGAAGCAGATTTCCGATGACGTCTGGGTGGTTGCGCCCGAACTCGACCAGTCCGGCGTATCGCATTCGCTGTCGCTGAACGATCCGTTGCGTCTCCGCGAAGTCGATGAGCGTCACTTCTCGGTGCGCGGCACGCCGACCGACTGCATCATCATGGGCGCGCGGCACATTCTCAAGGACAAGCAGCCGGACATCGTGCTGTCCGGCGTCAACAAGGGCCGCAACGTCGCCGAAGATGTTGTCTATTCGGGCACCATCGCCGGCGCACTCGAAGGCACCATCCTCGGTCTGCCGTCGTTCGCGCTGTCGCAGGAATTCTCTATGGAGACGCGCACCAAGCCGCTGTGGGACACCGCGCTGAAGTTCGGCCCCGATGTGATCCGCAACGTGATGAAGCTCGGGGTGCCGCGCAACACCGTCATCAACGTCAACTTTCCGTCCTGCATGCCGGACGAGGTCAAGGGCATCGCGGTCACGCGGCAGGGCAAGCGTAATCTGGGCTTTCTCAAGATCGACAGCCGCCAGGACGGGCGCGGCAATCCCTATTACTGGATCGGTTTCGAGCGGGCTGCGATGCTGGAAACGCCGGCGGAGGGGACCGATCTTGCAGCGCTTGCCGCGAAACTCGTCTCAGTCACGCCTCTGCGGCTCGATCGCACCGATGAGGCGTTCTCGGAAAAGCTGAAAGGCATTCTGAAGTAATCGCGAGGGCTTTTGCGGCTCAGGCCGCAATTCCCTTCAGAACGGTCTCGATCGTGCGCGCAAGCGTTTCGATCTGGAAGGGCTTTTGAATCGTGGCGCGGTCGCGGAATTTTTCCGGAAGACCCTGCGCGCCATAGCCTGTCGCAAACACGAACGGACGTCCACGCAACTGAACAGCCTCGGCGACCGGCGTGATGACCTTGCCGTTGACGTTGACGTCGAGAATGGCGATGTCGAAATCGACGGACTGCACCAGCCTGACGCCTTCGTCGATGTCGCCGGCTTCACCGGCAATCTTGTAGCCAAGCTCCTCCAGCATGTCGGCGACCATCATGCGGATCATGACTTCGTCTTCGACCAGCAAAATCGATGTATGCGATCCTGCTTTGAAATTGCCCGGCATTCGTTCCCCAACGACAAATCTGGAATGGCTGACAAGGAATAACACAATTATACAGCGCGCAAACTGACGGCTCATCCAAAAAGTTCCGTGAACCGGAACTTTTGGGCGACGGAAACAGCCGCTCAGGCAGGGATGGGAAAGAACCGGCCCCGTCCGGTCGCCAGCACGCTGCCGGTGCTCAAGTCCTCCAGCCGGCCTTCCACATCCACATAGCGGCCATGGTCGGTCACCAGCGAACCGCGCCCGACGATCGGCATCTCGGTCGGCACCGGCTTCATGTAGCGGATGGTCAGTTCGCCGGTCACGCCCAGCCGCCCCGTGACCCGGAGCACCGTGGCGGCCAACACCTCGTCGAGATAGGCGGCCACGATGCCGCCATGTGCCGCGCCCGGCGGTCCTTCGTAGTGCCGTGCAATGAGGATCGGCGAGGCGACGCCTTCCTCTGTCTTGAAGGTGCGCACATGCAGGCCGGTGGGATGAGACGGACCGCAGCCGAAGCATTGATGAAAGCTGTTGTCCGGCCCGCCGGAGAGAATCTGCTCCTCCAACCCGTCAAAGGAGGCGCGAAATGGTTCGGGAAGAGGTAACGTCATGAGAATCTCGGCACGCTTGAACTGTAAGCGGTGATTGCGCAGAACATATTCGGATAGCTCACACAAAAGGGTGGCGCATCCCGCGTTGCTTGTCAAAGTACGCAAAGGATAGAAGCCTTCCCGCTTTCAACGTTGATCAGGTATGCCGTCAGCCCAGCCCACGCCGCACGACAAGATGATGTTTCAGCTGAACCTGCGGCAGCGCGGAATCAGCAATCAGGCCGTGCTGAAGGCGATGGAGGATGTGCCGCGCGAATTGTTCGTGACGACGCTGGACCGCGCCTATGCCTACCGCGACACCGCTCTCGGCATCGCCTGCGGCCAGACCATCAGCCAGCCGTTCGTCGTGGCCTACATGACCGAGCAGCTCGATCTGAAGCCTGAAAACCGTGTGCTGGAGATCGGGACGGGTTCAGGCTATCAGGCCGCGATCCTCTCGAAGCTTTGCCGGGACGTCGTGACGCTGGAGCGGTTTCGCACGCTGGCGGATCGCGCGAAGCTGGTCCTGACGGAACTCCGTTGCCGCAACGTCGAGGTGAAACTCGGCGACGGATTTGACCCGCCGGAAACGCTCGGCACGTTCGACCGGATCATCGTGACCGCGGCGATGGAGGAAATTCCCGACGCGCTGCTCGGTCGGCTGGAGCCGGGCGGCATCCTGATCGCTCCCGTTGGGCCAGTGGACGACAGGCAGATGCTGGTCCGCGTGGTTCGGACCGCCGCCGGCTTCGATCGGGAAGAGCTTGTCGCGGTGCGTTTCGTGCCGGCGCTGCCGGGTCTCGCGCGCGAGCTGTGAACGCCGTAACGCATTAGGAATTGCGGCGGATTTGGAGCCTTAAAGAGTTATTTACTCGGACTGTGTTTACTCAAATTTGTGTTAGTTGCGTACGAGTGAGTAACCATGTCCCGCTTTGTCGAGTTGATAAGCTCGCGTCACGCGCCGCATTTCGTGGTTCTGGCGCTCGTCTCGGTCGGATTTGGCGGATGTAGCGCCGATACCTCGACACGGTTCTCCGATACGTCGTTTTCCAATCCGTTTGCGTCGCGCAGCGCAGACGCGACCGGCTCGGTGCCGAGCAATTATCGCGGCGCGCCTTATCAGCAGCAGCCGCAGCAGCAATCCTATCAGCAGCAGCCTCGCGAACTTCCGCAGTATGCGCGTCCGCACAATCCTCCGGTCATCTCCGCGCCGCTGTCCGCGCCTGTCGCCACATCGGGCGGCGGCAGAGGCATGGCGTCCTATGCGCCTCCGTCATCTTCGCCGATCGAGACCACGGCATCCGTTGCGCCGCGCTCCGTCGCTGCGAACTCCGGCTACAGCCGGGACGGCGGCACCACGATCATCGTCGGCACCGCGGATACGCTCGATATCATCTCGAAGCGTTACAACGTTCCGTCGTCTGAAATCCTGAAGGCGAACGGCTACGGCGGACCGCGCGTCCTTCAGCCGGGCCAGCAGCTTGTCATTCCGCGCCGCACGGCTCAGGCAGCTCCGCCGGCGCTGTCGACTGCGCCGGGTACGAAGGTCGCGGCAGCACTTCCGGCAAGCGTTCATGTCGTCAAGTCTGGCGACACGCTGATGAATCTGTCTCGCCGTCACAACATCGCGCCGGCTCAGCTGGCCGCTGCCAACAATATTCCGGTCACGACGCAGCTCAAGATCGGCAGCAAGATCAACATTCCGGGCGGCAAGGCCGTCTCGGCAGCACCGGCGCCGCAGGTTGTCGCGGAAGCACCGAAACCTGCGGTTGCCGCTCCTGCACCCGCCGCAAAGCCTGTGACCGTCGCGTCGGTTGAGCCTCAGCAGAAAGCACGCGTTGCGGCCGAGGCTCCAGCCGCCGACCTGCCCGAAGCACAGTCGCCCGTGAAAGCGGCCGATGCCACCAACGCATTGCCGACGTTCCGCTGGCCGGTGCGTGGACGTGTCATCACGGCTTACGGTGCGAAGACCAATGGCAAACAGAACGACGGTATCAATGTCGCCGTTCCTGAAGGCACGCCGGTGAAAGCCGCTGAGGATGGCGTGGTTGCTTACTCGGGCAACGAACTCAAGGGATATGGCAATCTGATCCTGGTGCGGCACTCCAACGGTTACGTCACCGCGTATGCCCACGCGAGTGAACTGATGGTGAAGCGCGGGGATACGATCAAGCGCGGCCAGATCATTGCCAAATCGGGTCAGACGGGGGAGGTGGGGTCGCCGCAGCTTCACTTCGAGATTCGCAAGGGATCTTCAGCCGTCGACCCGCTTCAATTCCTGAACGGCGCGTAAGCCGATACGTTCAGATGCACCTCTATCCCCCGGCCTCAAAGCCGGGGGATTTTCTTTGTGGGTAGTTCACTCGGCTGCGTCGGCGACGCAGGCCAGATCGGATTTCGCAGGAGCCCCTTTGGAGCCGAAGGTCAGGAAGCTGATCGCGGCGAGAATCCAGGCGCCGATGCCGCCGTACAGCATCACCCAGCCGAAGCCTTTGACCAGCGCTGCGTGAACGATGGCGCCGGTCGGGTCCTGCACGGATAACACCGGATACGCCTGATGCAGTGACGCGAGATTTCCGGTGGCAACGGTCGAGGCCAACGCTCGCATCTGCTGGTCGCCGAGTGCGGCGGCAAGCGTGTCCGGAAGGGACCGCTGGATCGCTTCCAGCAGGATCAGCCCCATCACCGCGATGTTGATGGCCAGCGAGATCAGCCGTGCGCTGATATCGATGCCGGACGCCATGCCCGCACGGTTACTGGGCACCGAGCCGGTTGTCGTGTTGGTCACGGATGTATTTGTCAGACCAAGTCCGATCCCGGCCAGCAGTGCGCCGGGGAGTACGCTGAGCCAACTCGCCTGTTCGATACCGCCACCGAAACGCATGGCGAGAAAGCCGGTCCCCATGATGGCCATGCCGAAGGGGATCACGATGCGTGCCCCGTGACGCCGGAGCAGGTGGTCGGCGATGGGAGGCATCACCAGAAACGGAATTGTATAGGCAAGGAGCAACAGGCTCGCTGTCCTGCTGTCGAGGGTCAGGCCGCCCTCGAAGTAGATCGGCAGATAGATCATGAACGGCCAGTAGCAGAAGTTCATGCCGATACAGCCGATGATCGCGCCGCTGAACTTCCGGATTCGGAATACCGAGAAGTCGAACATCGGCTGCGCGGTGTTGCGTTCCACGAGCACGAACGCGGCGAAGCTTGCGATGGCGATGGCCGCGAGCCCGATCGCAGTGGTTCTGCCAAGGTCTGCGCCCTGCGTGATGACGTAGGTCAGGCCGAACACGGCAATCGTCAGTGTCACGATGCCCCAGCCGTCCAGTCGCTTGGCATGCGGATCGCGGGATTCGCGAATTCCCATCAAAGCCGGAACGAGGGCGATCACCGTCAGCGGGACATGGACCAGGAACACCCAATGCCAGCTCGAGACTGCGGTGATCGTGCTGCCGATAATCGGGCCGAAGCCGAGGCCGATGCCGCTGATGATGCCCCAGGCGGTAAACGCCCGGCCGCGTTGTTTTTCGTCCTGATACTGATGCGAGATGATGGCGATGGAGCAGGTGAGCATGGCGCCGCCGGCGAGGCCCTGTAGAAAACGGGCGACGATCAGCACCGATGCGCTCTGCGCCAGCCCGCACATCAGCGACGTGATGCCGAAGGCGACTGTGCACGTGATGAAAACGCGCTTGCGGCCGTACCGGTCAGCGAAGGTGCCGGTCGCCATCAGCACCGTGGTGCAGGCGATCGTGTAGGCGTTCATGATCCACTGCAGGTCTTTGAAGTTCGCAGGCAGCGCCGTCTCCAGACTTGGCAGGATGACGGGGACGCTGGATATTTCGAGGCCGAACATCAGGGATGCGAGGCAGACGCCGATCAGTGCGGCGGTGTTTCTGGTGGTAGGCGAGACGCTCATGCGAATTCCTTTCAACCCGGCGCAGGCGTCGCGGCACGGGCTGACGGATATGGGCGCTATCATTTCATGATGGAAATGAATTGATTTTATTGCTTTCAGTGTTTTCTGTCATATATTGGATTCATGGACTTTGAACCCACATTGCTCCGCGCCTTCGTTGCCGTCTGCGAGACCGGCGGCTTTACCCGCGCGGCTGAGCGGCTTCATCTGACCCAGTCCGCGGTCAGTCATCAGATCCGGCGTCTGGAAGAGCAGGTTGGCAGGCCGCTTCTATACCGGACTACACGGAAGCTGACCCTCACCGAAGATGGTGAGGATTTCCTGCGCCACGCGGAGCAGATTTTGCAAAGCCAGGAAGCGCTGACACGCCGCTTTCAGTCTTCTACGGCTTCAGGCTCCATCCGTCTGGGTGTTCCGGAAAATTTCATCGGTGATCGGCTCCCGCAACTGCTTGGCCGGTTCGCCCGCCAGTATCCTGCGGTCCGGCTCGAGGTTTCGGTCAGTGTCTGTCTCGACCTGAGGGCCAAAGTCGATGCCGGCGATCTTGACCTTGCAGTGGCGATTACGGGATCGGGCGACGTGGATGGAATAGTTCTCCGTCAGACGCAATTCGTCTGGGCGGTCGCGGACACGTTCAAACGGCCGCAGAATTCATCGTTGCCATTCGCGTTCTCGCCGCCGCCATGCGCCTTGCGTGCGATAGCTGTGGACGCTTTGGCGGCCTCTGGCATTGACTGGCACGTCGGATTCACGTCGGCGAACCAGCATGGTTTGAAGGCGGCCGTGAAGGCGGGACTGGCGGTGTCGATCTTTGCGAAGGAAGAAATCGAGCCGTGGATGGTCGTTCTCGATGAAAGCGACGGCCTGCCGCCCTTGCCGGAGGCAAAGTATGTCCTGATCGGCAAACAGGGCGAGCAGATGCCATGTACTGCCGAGCTTGGCCGGTTGATTGTGGACGAGGCGAGCTTGTGGCCGAGCGCATCGGGAGGTTCGGAGCGGGCCCGCTTGAGGTCGGCGTAGTCGCCGCACCCAACCGGGTCGCTGCACAGTTTTAGAAGACGGAGTTGCCTTCTAGGCCGTCGCGAGTTTCACGCCCATCCGTCCCGCGATTTCCTGCGTGAACTGCCACGCCACGCGGCCCGAGCGCGATCCGCGTGTGGTGGACCATTCCAGCGCCTCGCGCTCAAGCTGATCATCGGGCATCTTGACGCCGAAGTGCTTGCAGTAGCCGCGCACCATATCGAGATATTCGTCCTGGCTGCACTTGTGGAAGCCGAGCCACAGGCCGAAACGGTCCGACAGCGAAACCTTTTCCTCGACCGCTTCGCCGGGATTGATCGCCGTTGAGCGCTCGTTCTCGATCATGTCGCGCGCCAGCAGATGGCGGCGGTTCGAAGTCGCATAGAGGATGACGTTCTCGGGCCGGCCCTCGATGCCGCCCTCTAACACCGCCTTGAGCGACTTGTAGGACGCGTCGTTGCCGTCGAACGACAGGTCGTCGCAGAACACGATGAAATGGAAATCCGACTCGCGCAGCAGCGACATCAGCAGCGGCAGGCTCTCGATGTCCTCGCGGTGAATTTCAATCAGCTTCAGCCGGCCATGCACCATGGCGTTCACGCTGGCGTGTGCCGCCTTGACCAGCGACGACTTGCCCATGCCGCGCGCGCCCCAGAGCAGGGCGTTGTTGGCGGGAAGACCCTTGGCGAAGCGCTCGGTGTTCTCGATCAGGATGTCGCGCATGCGGTCGATGCCCCGGAGCAGGCCAAGGTCCACGCGGTTCACCTTCGGAACCGGCACCAGACGGCCATTGGGCTGCCAGACGAACGCATCGGCGCTTTTGAGAGAATCAGCGCTGGACGGTTTGGCCGCGGATGCATTCAGGCTCGCCGCAATGCTCTCCAGAGCCCGTGCGATGCGCCCGGTCTCGGTATCCGCCGCTGTGGCAGGGCGTTTTGTCGCGGATTTGATCGCCTTGGCAGGACGTGCCTTCGCGGTGGCCCTGGAGGCCTTTTTATTGGGTTTTTTGGACATGAATTCAGCCCCCTTGCGAGGCACCCATAGCGAGGCCCGTGAATGCCCGCAAGCGCCACAAATGCATGGCAAAATCGGGATGGCCGGTCCCGTTGCAATTGGGACGCTGGCCGTTATAGTCCGCGCAAATTCGGCCAAAACGGCCACAACGCTATGCGTTTCGCCCGGTGGCGGGCGCCTTCCCGAGGACTTTTCGTATGTTCATTACTCCTGCCTTCGCTCAGGCCGCCGGCGCTGCCGACACCAACAGCATGCTGATGTCGCTGCTGCCGTTCGCGCTGATCTTCGTCATCATGTACTTCCTGATCCTCAAACCGCAGCAGAAGAAGCTGAAGGACCATCAGGAGCTGGTGAAGAACATCCGCCGCGGCGACACCGTCGTCACCAATGGCGGCCTCGTGGGCAAGGTCACCAAAGTGGTCGATGACGACCAGATCGAAGTCGAAATCGCCGACGGCGTGCGCATTCGTCAGATGCGCCAGATGATTTCCGGCGTTCGCACCAAGGGTGAGCCTGCCAAGGATACCAAGGAAGAAACAGCCGCGAGCTGACGCGCTGATCGCCGCGGTTTCATCAATCTGACGGACTTACATCGATGTTGTATTTCACGCGGTGGAAGGCGCTGGCGGTCATCATGACCGCCTTGATCGTTTGCCTTTGCGCGGTTCCGAACTTCTTCCCGGATCACGTGGTCAAGACCTGGCCGAAGTGGGCCCAGCGTCATGTCGTGCTCGGCCTCGACTTGCAGGGCGGCTCGCACATCCTGCTCGAGGTCGATTCAAACTCGGTCAAGAAGGACAAGCTCGATCAGGTTCGCGATGACGTTCGCCGCACGCTGCGTGAAGCCAAGATCGGCTACACCGGGTTGGCGGTTCGCGGCGAGAGCGTCGAAGTCCGCGTCAAGGACACCGACCTGACGGCCGCGCTCGCCAAGCTGCGCGAACTCTCGCAGCCGCTCGGCGGATTGCTCGGTTCGAGCGGCCAGCGCAGTGTCGAGGTCAGCGACGCCGGCGGCGGGTTGATCCGCCTGACCGTACCTCCGGCCGCGATCACGGAGCGCGTTCGCCAGTCGGTCGAACAGTCGATCCAGATCGTCGAACGCCGCATCAACGAACTCGGCACCGTCGAACCGCTGATCCAGCGTCAGGGCATCGACCGCATTCTGGTGCAGGTGCCGGGTCTGCAGGATCCGACCCGCCTCAAGGAACTGCTCGGCAAGACCGCGAAGCTCGATTTCCGCATGGTGGATACCACCGTCCCCGCCGATCAGGCGCAGCAGGGGCGGGTGCCGCCGGACTCCGAAGTCCTCATGAGCGCGTCCTCGCCGAAGGTGCCTTACGTCATCAAGAAGCAGGTGCTGGTCTCGGGCGGCGACCTGACCGATGCGCAGCCGGGCTTCGACCAGCGTTCTGGCGAGCCGATCGTCAGCTTCCGTTTCAATACGTCGGGCGCGCGCAAGTTCGCGACGGCAACACTTGAGAACGTCGGCCAGCCGTTCGCCATCGTGCTCGACAACGAAGTGATTTCCGCTCCCGTGATCCGCGAACCGATCACCGGCGGCTCGGGCCAGATTTCCGGCAGCTTCACCGTGCAGGGCGCCAACGATCTGGCGATCCTGCTGCGCGCGGGCGCATTGCCTGCGCCGCTGACCATCATCGAAGAACGCACGGTCGGACCCGGCCTCGGTCAGGACTCCATCGCCGCCGGCGAACTGGCGTCCTATGTCGGCTCGGTGCTGGTCATCGTGTTCATGCTGCTGACCTACCGGCTGTTCGGCTTCTTCGCCAACGTCGCGGTCGCGATCAACGTTGCCATGATCTTCGGCATCCTCTCGCTGCTCAATGCGACGCTGACGCTGCCCGGCATCGCCGGCATCGTGCTGACGGTCGGCATCGCGGTGGACTCGAACGTGCTAATCTATGAGCGTATCCGCGAGGAATTGCGCGCCGGGCGCACCGCGATTTCGGCGATCGACGCAGGATTCACCCGCGCACTCGCGACCATTCTGGACTCCAACATCACCACCTTCATCGCGGCGGCAGTGCTGTTCTACATCGGCACCGGACCGGTGCGCGGCTTCGCCGTGACCCTCGGCATCGGCATTCTGACCACCGTCTTCACGGCTTTCACCGTGACGCGGCTGATTGTTGCGATGTGGGTGGCGTGGAAGCGGCCCAAGACCGTGCCGATTTGAGGATTGTATAAGCCGTGACTCATACCATCATCGTCGCACTCGCCATCTTCATCGTCGTTCTGACAGGCCTCAGTATCTATGGCGTGATCCCCGCGCTTCGCATCGTCCCGGACGATACGAAGTTCGACTTCATGCGCTTCCGCCGCATCAGCTTTCCGATCTCGGCGCTGCTGTCGCTGCTCGCCATCGGTCTCTATTTCGTTCACGGACTGAATTTCGGCATCGACTTCAAGGGCGGCACGCTGCTGGAAATCCAGACCAAGTCGGGTCCAGCCGACATCGCAAAATTGCGCGCGCAGCTTACGACGCTGAATTTCGGCGACGTCCAGCTCCAGCAGTTCGGTGGTCCCTCCGACGTTCTGATCCGCATCGCAGAACAACCCGGCGGCGATCAGGCACAGCAGGCTGCGGTGCAGAAGGTTCGGCAGCTGTTCGGCGACAGCGTTGAATACCGCCGCGTCGAAGTGGTGGGACCTCGCGTGTCGAGCGAACTGCTCGCCTATGGCACGGTCGGATTGATGCTCGCGATCGTGGGCATCTTCATCTATCTCTGGTTCCGGTTCGAATGGCAGTTCTCGCTCGGCGCGATGATCGCCAACGTCCACGATATCGTGCTGACGCTGGGATTCATGTCGATCACCCAGATCGAATTCGACCTGACCAGCATCGCCGCGCTGCTCACCATTCTCGGCTATTCGCTGAACGACACGGTCGTCATCTATGACCGCATTCGTGAAATGCTGCGGCGGTACAAGAAAATGCCGATGCCGGAACTGCTCAACACGTCGATCAACTCGACGCTGTCGCGCTCGATCATCACCCACGTCACGGTGACGCTGGCACTGCTCGCCCTCCTGCTGTTCGGCGGCAAGGCGATCCATTCCTTCGCGGCGACGATGACCTTCGGCGTGGTGCTGGTCGGCACCTACACGTCGATCTTTATCGCGGCGCCGATCCTGATCTATCTCGGCGTGGGCGAAAACCGGGGCGGCGAGGACAAGCCGTCGAAGCCGTAATCGTCATTGCGAGGAGCCCTTGCGACGAAGCAATCCACTCTTGTTACGGTCAAGATGGATTGCTTCGCTTCGCTCGCAATGACGAGGGTAGGGCCACCTTATTGCAGGCGGTGGTGAGATGGATCACGAACTTCGGAAATCGGGTACCAATCACGCGCCGGATGCGCTGCACCTTCCACGGTCCGCGCCGATCGATGCCTACGGCAACGGCGGCTTCCGGTTCGCAGATATGTCGCATCGCGGCTCGCTGCTCTGCCTGCCGGATGCGATCTGGGCGTGGCCGGTCAACGACCCCAAGGACATCGACCGGTATTCGCTGGAACGCGTGTTCGAGCACGCCAATGAGATCGATACGCTGCTGATCGGCACGGGGAGTGGTGTCTGGATCGCACCTGCGCCGCTGCGCAATGCTCTCCGCCAGGTCCATGTGGTGCTTGACACCATGCAGACGGGACCGGCGATCCGGACCTACAACGTCATGATGGGCGAGCGGCGGCGCGTTGCGGCAGCGCTGATCGCTGTTCCATGAGCGGCGCAGCCAGCAATGACGCCGCGGCGTTCTGCTCCGATCTGGCGCGCGCACGGGATTTCAGAACCTATGCCGCGAGCCTGTTCATATCGCCCGCGGCAAGGCGCGCATGGATTGCGTTGGCTGCATTCAATGCCGAGGTTGCTCATGTCCGCGATCATGTCAGCCAGCCGCTGCCGGGTGAAATCCGGCTGCAATGGTGGCGGGATGTTCTGACCGGCGAGGGGCAGGGCTCTCGCGGCGAAGCCGAGGCCAATCCGGTCGCGGCGGAATTGCTGCGTGCGATCGCCTTGCACGATCTTCCCATTGAGGCGCTTGTCCGCCTGATCGATGCGCATGTGTTCGATGTCTATGACGACCCCATGCCGGACATGGCAGCGCTGGAAGCCCATTGCCGGGATACGGCCGCAGCGCTCTATACCTTGCGTGCAAAGGTGCTCGGGGTGACTTCACCCGATGTCGCGCGCATCGCAGAGCATGCCGGCATCGCGGAGGGACTGACAGACGTTATGTTGGCGTTGCCGCGTCATGCTGCGCGGCGGCAGCTTTACCTGCCGGGCGACCTCATGAATCTTCATGGTGTGATTGCCGAAGAGTTTTTTCTGCGGCAGGCGGGCCCGCCGCTTAAGGACGCGCTGGCGCATCTGCGCCGCGAGGCTGATAAGCAGATGAAGCAGGCGCTGCTAATGCTTGAGAGTGCCCCATCCGCCGCGCGCCCGTCGTTTCTGCCGCTCGCGGTGATCGGAAAGATACTGTCTCGGCTGGAGACGTCCGATCCGTTCGCGCCGCCGTTGCCGTCGCGGCTTGGCATTCTCTGGACGACGTGGCACGCGAGCGGTGCGGAGCCGTTCAGGGGATAAGCACAAGGCCGGCATAGTTGCGGCGCCTCACGCGGGCGGCGGATTCTCCGCGGTCAGCCTTCGGCTTTACCGAAGGCTGCCAACGTAACTTCCACATGGTGAGCGGCGGCGGCGTCTGTCACGATTCTTCGCAAATTCGAGACACCGAATTTCGAGGTGATGACATGGCGGAATTGAACAAGGACGAGCAGGTCGAGCCGGTTGGTAAGCTTCATTGGACGGCGATAGCGCTGATCATATTCATGACTCTCGGAATGCTTGCGCTGGCTGTTCGCGTTGAAAATGCCGCACCATCCAAACCTGATAGAAACCGCATATTCGAGAATTTGAAGTCGATTGACTAAGCGGCTACGGAGATGTGCAACGCTTACATGGCCGCGCGCGGTAAGCGCGAGGTCATTCAAGGCGTGAAGCTGCGTTCAGGTGGGGGCAGTCAAGTTAATTCCGCTCCTTTGCGTGCACTGAATCCCGATCCGTCTGAGCGACATCATTCAGTCACCACTTCGCCTTTTGCGGAGAAGTTTGCCGCTGTTTTGCCGTTACGCTGCGTGAGCCACATGCAGCGTATCTGCGATCCAGCGATCAAGATCCGACAGCGCGCGCGCGCTGATCGCCTGCTTCTTCGCGATCGTCTTTTCATTGCCGCGCAGCCGCGTGCCGTCCGGCTTCCTGGTCGGCGGCGAAGCCAGCGGCGGAAACAGTCCGAAGTTGATGTTCATCGGCTGGAACGAGCGGGGCCCGGCATCGATGGTTTCGATGTGCCCGCCGGTGATGTGGCCGAGCAGTGCGCCGAGCGCGGTTGTTGGCGGGGGCGGCATGATCGCGTGGCGGCGCGCATCGGCCGCAGCGAACAGGCCGGCGAGCAAACCGACGCCGGCGGATTCGACGTAACCCTCGCACCCGGTCATCTGTCCGGCAAATCGCAGGCGCGGCTGCGCGTGCAGGCGCAACTGCGGATCGAGCAGCTTTGGCGAGTTGAGAAACGTATTGCGATGCAGACCGCCGAGGCGCGCGAACTCTGCGTTCTCAAGGCCCGGAATGGCGCGAAGCACATGCGTCTGCGCGCCGTGCTTGAGTTTGGTCTGGAAGCCGACGATGTTGTAGAGCGTGCCGAGTTTGTTGTCCTGGCGAAGTTGCACGATCGCATAGGGCTTCACGGTCGGATCGCGTGGATTGGTCAGTCCAACCGGCTTCATCGGCCCGTGGCGCAGCGTTTCGCGGCCGCGCGCAGCCATGACCTCGATCGGCAGGCAGCCGTCGAAGTAAGGCGTGTTGGTTTCCCACTCCTTGAAATCGGTTTTTTCCCCCGCGATAAGCGCATCGACAAAGGCGTCGTACTGCTCACGGGTCATCGGACAGTTGAGATAGTCGGCGCCATTGCCGCCGGGGCCCACCTTGTCGTAGCGGGACTGAAACCACGCGACGTCCATGTTGATGCTGTCGCGATGAACGATGGGCGCGATGGCATCGAAGAAGGCGAGGGCATCTTCGCCGGATAGCCCCCGGATTGCATCGGCAAGCGCCGGTGACGTCAGCGGTCCGGTCGCGACGATCACGTTCTGCCATTCGGCAGGCGGCAATCCGGCGATTTCCTCGCGGCGAATTTCGATTTTCGGATGAGCGGTGAGCGCTGCGCTGACGGCTGCCGAAAAGCCGTCGCGATCCACCGCAAGCGCGCCGCCGGCCGGCACCTGATTGGCGTCGGCGCTGCGCATGATGAGGGAGTTGAGCTTGCGCAGTTCCGCGTGCAGCAGACCGACGGCGTTATTGGCCGCGTCATCGGAGCGGAACGAATTGGAGCAGACGAGTTCGGCGAGGCTGTCGGTGCGGTGGGCATCCGTCGTTCTGACCGGACGCATCTCGTGCAGCACGACGTTGACGCCGGCATTGGCGATCTGCCACGCGGCTTCCGAGCCGGCCAGTCCGCCGCCGATCACATGGACGGCGTCTGCTTCATGATTGGTGTGAGCTGTCATGGCTCACAACTAAAGCTCACAAGGCCCCGACGCAACGCTTGATGCAGGGTGCGAATGCCTGTGTCGTGCGCCAGATACGACAACGCCCGCACAGGGCGGGCGCAATCGTTCGTCAGTCAGCTATCGCAACGGTTAGCCGTTGTAAGCACCGGCTGCGACCCGCTGGATGTCGGACCGATCAAGTCCAATATCGGCCAGTTCCCGATCGCTCAACTGGGACAGCTCAGCGACATTGCGCTGATAGTCACGGAACGCCTGGATAGCGCGGATAAATGAGAGCAGCATAGTTAATCTCCTTCGTAATCGCGATTCAGCTCTTGGAGTAGCGTCATCGTTGGAACTGAATATAGGGGACGATTCTGCGCTGCAACACCGCAAATGTTGCGATGCAGCTAACCGCTTAGTGCATATCTAGAGTAAGGAGTGATTAATCTTTCAGCTAAGATTGCTCAGACTTGATCGGCCTGTTTTCGTACAAAAGCCAATTTTAGTCCTGTATTTCATCGAGTTGACGCAAAGGAGACATAGATTCCACGCCGCCCGGCACGACGGTATTGGAATAAGTGGCTACGCTAAGCCATGTGCTGGATAAATGGCACCGAAAGCTTCCTACGGCTACTCACGTATAGTTCCGAGTATCTACTAATAGCGAATAATAATTCATTTTATCATGCCGATCCCGGCCGATGTATCCCGGACCCAAGGCGCGCGACGCCGAATTGTGGACGTCCAACCAACGGCGTGGCATAGCCGCTGGATGCGAGATCGCTATTCAGTTCGCCGGTTGCTCCTGACCCTTGCGCTGTCGCAGGCGATGGTGATTCAGGCCCTTCTGGTGGTCTGGAGCGGCGCCCAGGCCGCGGCCGGGGTAGCGGACGGCGTCAGCGCCATTTGCTCTGGCAAGATAACTCCGGGCGGAACTGAGCCAGGCCAGCCGAGCGCGCCTCACGATTGCTTTAGCGCCTGCCTGGCGGGTCAGATCGCTGCACCACCCGATCGCATGGTGCTCCGGACGCACGCCACAGCCTATGTGCGAATGTCAGCTTCCCGGCAGTTGGCGCTGCCGGAAATTGAACGGCAACTGGCTTTTTTGGCAAGGGCTCCGCCGAAGCTGACTTGAGACCTTCGTTCAGAACTCTCTTTCAGCATCATCGAGGACAACATGATTATCAACCTCCGCGGCCTTCAGCGGCTGCTGACCGGCGCTGGCCTGACGGCAGCGGCCGTCATCGCTTCGCAACCATCTGCATCCGCCCATGTGACGCTCGCGACCGGAGAGGCGCGCGCCAATACCTATTACAAGGCCGTGTTCCAAGTGCCCCACGGCTGCGATGGCGCGGCGACCCAAGCCGTCCGCATCCAGATTCCGGAAGGTGTCATCGGCGTAAAGCCGATGCCTAAGGCGGGATGGACCCTTAGCATCACGCGTGGCGCTTACGCCAAGTCGTACCAGAGCCACGGCAAGACCGTGACCGAGGGACCCAAGGAAATCGTGTGGTCGGGCGGATCGTTGGCCGATGACAACTATGATGAATTCGTCTTCTCCAGCTTCGTCACTGATTTTCCTTCGGGGCAGGCGATTTCCTTTCCGACAGTTCAGCAGTGCGCCAAGGGCGAGGTTCGCTGGGATCAAATCGCATCGGAGGGGCAGAATCCGCACAGCCTGAAGTCGCCGGCTCCGGTGCTGCGGATCGTTGCCGACACCACCACGGTTGCGCAGGCGCAAATGGATCACAGCCAGATGGACCACGGGAAGATGGCAGCGCCCAAGTCAGGCAGTGACACCTTGAAGGCCGGTGATTTGATCGTCGCCGCGCCGTGGACTCGCGCAACGCCGGGCGGCGCCAAGATTGCCGGCGGCTATCTCAAGATCACCAACAACGGCAAGTCTGCCGACCGTCTTCTCAGCGCGATCTCGGCTGGTGCCGACCGCGTGGAAATTCACGAGATGTCGATGACCGACGGGGTGATGAAGATGCGGCCGCTGACTGACGGCTTGACCATCAAGCCCGGCGAGACCGTCGAACTGAAGCCCGGCGGCTTCCACATAATGTTCATGGACATCAAGCAGCCGCTGAAGCAGGGCGACAAGCTGAAGGCCACGCTGACGTTCGAAAAGGCGGGCAAGCTCGATGTCACTTTCGACGTCAATGCGATGGGAGCAACCAGCGAGCCTGCGCATAAGCACTAAAATCGATTGATGTGATGATGCGGCCGAGCGCGGCCGCATCATCGCTCAAGGCGCGCGATCGAGCTGGCTGGCAAAATAGGCAATCGTCTTCGAATAGACTTCGCTTTTGTTCCATTGCTGGATCACCGCAAAGTTCTCGCTGCCGGGGTCCCATGGTTGTCCACGCTTCCAGCCATGACTGGCGAGGAAGTTCGCGGTCGAGGCCAGCACGTCGGGTGCGCTTCGCAAAAGGTCACGCCGGCCGTTGCCGTCGAAGTCGACGGCGAATTTGATATACGACGACGGCATGAACTGCGTTTGCCCAATTTCACCGGCCCAGGCGCCGCGCATGTCTGCGGGCGACAGATCGCCCTGATCCACAATGCGCAGGGCATCTTTCAACTCCGCGCGAAACATTTCGGAGCGCCGGCAGTCGTAAGCCAGCGTTGCGACCGAGCGGATGGTCGGGAATTTTCCGATATTGACGCCGTAGTCTGTTTCAAGCCCCCAGATCGCGACAAGAACAGAGCCGGGGACGCCGTAACGCTGCTCGATGCGGGACAAGACCGACCCGAACTGTTTCATCTTGTTGGCACCCGCTGCCAACCGCGGCGGCACCATCCGGCCGGAAAACTCCTCGAAACTCTGACGGAAGACATGCTGCGACCGGTCGCGTGAAAGGACAGAGCTGTCGAGTGTGATGCCGTTCAGCCCCTGCGAGATCGCCTGTTGGGAGATACCCTCCGCCGCAGCTTCCTTCCTGAAATTGTCTAGCCAACTCTCGAAGCTGCCGGTGCCGCACGTCGCAGCGGATGCCTGCGAAGCAGCCACAAGGAAAATAAAGGCGGCGGAAGTTGCGCGTGAGAGCAAAGCAACGGTCATCTGAATGCCTGCTGCGAACATGAGCCCATCGAGAATCTTGCGTGGAACCGCGGCTAAAACGTGTCGCTCTTGACGGTCAGAGTGCTCATCGATTGAGCGAAGCAGCAAATGCGTCGCCGTCCTCGAGGCCGAGTTCGTAAGCGTCCCGGATGCCATCCGGGTTTCGGATATCGAATTGCCCGACGCCGATCTTTCGGGAGGGCTGTACGTAGGTGCGCCCCTTCACCTGCGGGATTGTTTTGTAGAGGCGGGTCAGCAGCACAAGCGAACGGCCGCCGGCAGCTTCAATCGGTACCAGCGGCTCAACCGGAACGTTGTCAACGAGCCCGCCATCGAAGGCTGGCCGTCCCGCGATTTCGGTGACCGGCATGAATGGCGGAACACCGCTGCTGGCCATCAATGCCTCGCGAAATTGCTGCGGATCGTTCAGGGAGCCGACTGCGACGAATTCGGACCGGAAACCCAGCGCGCGCCCGAAACGCGGATGCACCGGATGAAAGAGTTTCTTCTCCAGTTGATATGCGCCGATGCCGATCGCTGCGCCAATCGGCGGGGACAGTCCGCGCGGCAATCGCGAGACGGCGATCTGAAAATCGGTCATGTCTTGCAGCCGCCTGAAGGCGTCCGCGTCGATGGTCTGGTCAAGGAGTTCGCAGAACATAGGGCCGACGGGGCAGAGCGGTTTACCCGCACGCCAAGCGGCGAAATCAAAATTCCTCAATTTGGGATCGCAGGCGCCGATCACGCGAGCCCGGGTCGTTGGCCCGGCCTTGAGCAGCGAATACGCTGCCGCAAACGCGCCCGCGCTGGCGCCGACCACCAGTTTGGGCGACAGACCAAGACGCGTTGCGGCGGCTTCATAGAAACCGCCCTGCCAGTAACAGCGGTTGCCACCGCCTGCGAAAACCACTGCGTCGAACATGAACTATCTTCGGATGCACACCATCAGATGTGCATCCATGCCAAACCGCAGTGCGTCAGGCAACGGTACAGTGCTGAAGTCCGGCTAACGTTCCTTGCGCCCCCATGAAAACAGACTGGCGGGGAAATCCGCCGCGTAGCGCCGCGCCTTCTGTTGTCGCGGCGGTTCATATGATGTTGCAGCGGGTTTGATCACCTTTCGATAGAGGTGCCAGGTCGCATGACCAAGCACAGGGATCACGACGGTGAGTCCGAGGAAGAACGGGATGATTCCGGCCACCAGCAGAACCGCAACAATCAGACCCCACGCAGCCATCGGAACAGGATTTTGTACGACCGCACGTACCGACGTCAGCATCGCATCCATGGCGCCCGCATGACGGTCGAGCATTAACGGGAAGGAGACAACGCTGACGCAGAGCGCAACGAGTGCAAACAGAAACCCGATGCCGCAGCCCAGCACGATCAGCCTGTGCCCTTCCGAGGTTGTCAGCACCCGCTGGAAGAAGTCCGGAAAGCTTGAAGCCGCCGCATAGCCGAATGTCGCCGTGTAGATGGACTGCGCGGCTGCGAGCCACACCAGGAACAGCACAAGGAGGGCGACACCGAAAAACAGCATGGCTCCGATGGACGGCGAGCGCAGCACCCCCAAGGCATGAGAGGCTGTTGGCGTTTCGCCCTGTTCACGCCGGCGGCTGAGATCGTAAAATCCGAGCGCTGCGAACGGTCCGAGCAACGCGAAGCCGGCAGCCAGTGGAAACAGCAGCGGCAGGATTGAATAGCCAAGGACAGTGCGTGCGAGCATCAGTCCGAGCACGGGATAGATCAACGCCAGGAGTATCGCATGAGTAGGAACGGCCTTGAAGTCCTCCCATCCCAAGCGAAGCGCGTCCTTGAGATCAGCCATCGTGATTGTCTGGATCGCGTATTTCGCCGGCTCTGCCGCAGCCGGAAATGCTTTCATGTTGGTGGAAACGCTCATGGTGGCTGTCTCCTTGTCACACAGCGCTGAACGCTGTGATTACGCTAGGGGCACCGTGCGAACCTCAAGCCTATCATGATCGCTTCAAAGGGCATCCGCGAAAGCATCACGATTGCTTGCAATGTGTAAACGCGCGGATGCAGCAAGGTTCTGCAAATGAACGAGATGGATTTTGCCTCCAAACGATTGGTGTCGTCACACCACAGTCATTGTGGCGTCTTTTTGACGTTTTTGACTCAATTCGCCGCAACGCAATGTTGAGGTGCTGCATTGGCAAGCCGTAACCGGGCGTCTACACTCTTGCGTGATACCGGTGCGGTGCTGCCGGAGAGGGGAAGCGCCAATCAGATCCACCAGTCAATCGACGGGCTATCGGGAGTTTACAGATGAGCATTTTTGGAAAGATCATGGGCGCTATTTTCGGCACCAAGGCCGAAGCGGCGGAGCCTGCCGGCGGTGCGGGATCGGCTGCGGGCGGCGGTGCCAGCGTGCCGATGGTCGATGTCGCGCCGATTCTCGACAAAGCCGTTGCTGCCAAGGGCGAAAAGCTCGAGTGGCGCACGTCGATCGTCGACCTGATGAAGGCTCTCGATATCGATTCAAGCCTGACCGCCCGCAAGGAACTCGCCAAGGAATTGAAGTACGACGGCGACACCAGCGACTCGGCCAAGATGAACATCTGGCTGCACAAGCAGGTCATGACCAAGCTTGCTGCGAACGGCGGCAAGCTGCCGGACGATCTGAAGCACTAATTCGGCCTTGAGCCGGATATGAAAGGCCCGCCTTTGGCGGGCCTTTTTCGTTGCGACGCACACGGACGTCAGATGCGTGGGCTCTGTTCAAACACATGTCGTCGGCATACAAAATACCAGCGCTCAAGTCGTTGTCCGCAAGCCTCAACGAACGGATGGCGGCTGCGCCAATGCCAACAACGAAAAGCAGGAAACGACCATGACAGAATTCAACCGCAGAAACATCTTGGCTGGCGGAGCTGCCGCCATTGCCGGGACGGCAGCACTTGGTGAGACCGCAAATGCCGAGATTGGCCTGAAAGCAGTGTTCCCTGTCGCACAGGCGACAATCCCTATTGTCGGTCTGAAAGAGGTTTTCCCCGTTCGCCGCATCTATTGCATCGGCCGCAATTACGCGGCGCATGCGCGCGAGATGGGATCAGATCCGACGCGGGAGCCGCCGTTCTTTTTCCAGAAGCCTACAGACGCGATCCAGAACGTTGCGATCGGAGCGGTTGGAGACCATCCGTATCCGCCGCTGACCAAGAACTATCACTATGAAGTCGAACTGGTGGCTGCATTGAAGTCGGGCGGGTCCAACATCTCGCCGGAGAAGGCGCTCGACTGCGTTTACGGTTATGCCCTGGGCCTCGACATGACGCGCCGCGATCTGCAGCGCGCGATGGGTGACCAGAAAAAACCGTGGGAGATCGGCAAGAGCTTCGATAATTCCGCCGTGCTTGGGCCGATCCATCCGGTGACCAAGACCGGTCATTTCACCAAGGGCGCGATCTCGCTCGCGGTAAACGGAACGGTGAAGCAAAGCTCCGATCTCAGCAACATGATCTGGAGCGTCGCGGAGCAGATATCGAAGCTGTCGGAAGCCTGCGAGCTGAAAGCAGGAGACATCGTCTATTCCGGCACGCCGGAGAATGTCGGACCGGTGGTGAAGGGCGACGTCATCCTCTGCAAGCTGGAGGGCTTGCCGGATATGTCGATCAAGATTGTCTGACGTTCGCCTGACTGGCGCGGTTGTCCGTTGAGCGCAGCAAAAGCCCGCCGGCTGGCGGGCTTTTGCTGGGAGCGTAGGAGTGGGTTAAGCCACAACGTCCGCGAATTCTGGATGCTTCTCCAGATAATCCACTACGAAACTGCAGCCTGCGACGGCCTTTAAGCCATCGGCGCGAATCTGTTCCAGCGCGCCCTGCACGAGCTTCGACGCAATGCCCCGACCGCGCAAAGTCCGAGGCGTTTCGGTGTGGGTGATGATCACTTTCCCCGGTGCAAGCCGGTAGTCGGCAAATGCTGTGGCGCCATCTGCGTCGAGTTCGTAGCGGCTGAGGGCAGTGTTGTTGCGGACGATGCCTTGGTCCATGGAGCCTGCGTTCTGTTGTTGAGTGTGTCGCGGGAATTTACTTCAGGAGGTCGGCATATTCCTGATGCTTGCCGATGTAGGCCTTCACGAAGGGACATTGGGCGACGACTTTCAGCCCGTCGGCGCGTACCTGATCGAGCGCACCTTTGATGAGCTGCGATCCGATGCCTCGGCCGCCAAGCGCTTCCGGTACTTCGGTATGGACGAAGGTGATTACGCCATTGGACAGTTCGTAGTAGGTCGCCGCGATATGTCCTTCGACATCGAGTTCATAGCGCTTTTTGGCGGGGTTATTCCGCACGGCATCGGTCATCTGTCTGTTTCCGTTTCGGGTATCAGCGTCGGAGAGTCTATCAACATTTCATATGCTAAGGCGAGCCGTCCGCCGCATCGCACCGTCGTCACCAGCGGGTAACAAAATCCGTCGCCAGGACCTTGCAAGGACCGGCGGGTTTCATACGTTTAGAATTGGACATACTCCGATGCGGCCGAATGGTCGTCTTCGAGTCGGAATGTGACGACGCCAGGCCGCCGACGTATGCCTCTTTTAATGGAGGTCTTACATGTCTGGCTTTCGGTTTTTCGACACTCATCGCAAATGGGAAGATTGGTTCGGCATGCTGTTGGGCCTGCTGATCGTGCTGTCGCCCTGGCTCACGGGACAGGCAAACTACGGGTTTGGTTCGCTGTCGGAGCCCGGATTCGCAATCCTGTGCACGGTGCTGGCCGGCGTTCTCGTGTTTGGCCTGGCCCAGATGGAGTACATCGCGCTCCAGCGCTGGGAGGAAGCGGGTGAGATGGTGCTCGGTCTCTGGCTGATCGCGGCACCGTATCTGCTCGGCTATTCGAGCGACGGCGTACTCAGGTTCTGGCACACCGGTATTGGCGCCGTTGTGTTCCTGCTGGCGGCTCTGAAGCTCTGGCAGGATTGGGATCTGACGGACCAGGAACTCGCCAGGCACGGGCAATGATGCTGCCTGACGCGTTCGCGTCAGGATGATGTGGCCCATTCGCTGACTGAACGGCGCGCGGAGTGATCCGTGCGCCGCTTACTCCGCCGCCTCACCGGTATCGTGAATCTTTCCGGCGCGGCCCTTTTTTAGAACCGGCGCGAGGAATTTTCCGGTGTAACTGCGCGGCGCTTTGACGATGTCCTCCGGCGGTCCCCAAGCGACGATCTCTCCGCCGCCGTCACCACCCTCCGGGCCAAGATCGATCACCCAGTCGGCGGTCTTGATGACCTCGAGATTGTGCTCGATGACGACAACCGTGTTACCCTGCGCCACCAGTTCGTGAAGCACTTCCAGAAGCTTTGCGACGTCATGGAAATGCAGTCCGGTCGTCGGCTCGTCGAGGATATAGAGCGTCCGCCCGGTCGCGCGCTTGCTGAGCTCCTTGGCGAGTTTGACGCGTTGCGCCTCGCCGCCTGAAAGCGTGGTCGCTTGCTGGCCGACATGGATGTAATCCAGACCGACGCGATGCAGGGTTTTGAACGTTTCGCGCACCCGCGGTACCGCCTTGAAGAACTCGGCGGCTTCTTCCACCGTCATATCCAGCACGTCGGCGATCGACTTGCCCTTGAACAGGACTTCAAGGGTTTCGCGGTTGTAGCGTTTGCCCTTGCAGGTATCGCAAGTGACGTAGACATCCGGCAGGAAGTGCATCTCGATCTTGATGACGCCGTCGCCCTGACAGGCCTCGCAACGGCCGCCTTTCACGTTGAATGAGAAGCGACCCGGCTCGTAGCCGCGTGCCTTTGATTCCGGCAATCCGGCGAACCATTCGCGGATCGGCGTGAAGGCCCCGGTGTAGGTCGCCGGATTTGAACGCGGCGTCCGCCCGATCGGTGACTGGTCGATATCGATGATCTTGTCGATATGTTCGAGACCTTCGATGCGGTCATGCGGAGCAGGACCTTCCGAGGCATTGTTGAGCTTGCGGGCGATGGACTTGTAAAGTGTGTCGATCAGCAGAGTGGATTTGCCGCCGCCCGAGACACCTGTGACGCAGGTGAACAGCCCGAGCGGAATTTCTGCCGACACGTTCTTCAGATTGTTGCCGCGTGCGTTAATGACCTTGATGGTCCGGCGGTGATTGGGCGGCCGGCGCTCGGGTATCGGCACGTACATCTCACCGGTGAGATACTTTCCGGTCATCGATTTCGGATTGCTCTTCACCTGCTGCGGCGTGCCCTGGGCGACGATGTTGCCGCCATGCATGCCGGCGCCGGGGCCGACGTCCACCACATAGTCCGCGGTTTCGATGGCATCCTCATCGTGCTCAACGACAATGACCGTGTTGCCGAGATCGCGCAGCCGCCGCAACGTGTCGAGCAAGCGCGCGTTATCGCGCTGGTGCAGTCCGATCGATGGTTCGTCTAGCACGTAGAGCACGCCGGTCAGACCGGAGCCGATCTGCGAGGCGAGTCGGATACGCTGGCTTTCGCCGCCGGACAGGGTGCCGGACGAACGCGACAGTGTGAGGTAGTTCAGACCGACGTCCAGCAGGAACGACAGTCGCTCGCGTATTTCCTTGAGCACGCGCGTCGCGATCTCGTTCTGCTGCTTGTTCAACTGCTTGGGAACGTTCTCGAACCATTCCCCGGCGCGGAGAACCGAAAGCTCTGCCACTTCGCCAATGTGCTTGCCGCCGATCTTGACGCAAAGCGCTTCCGGCTTCAGCCGATGACCGTGACAAGCCTCGCAGGGAACGTCGCTGAAGTATTTGCCGAGTTCCTCGCGCGCCCACTCGCTTTCGGTTTCGCGGAAGCGGCGCTCGATATTGGTGACCACGCCCTCGAACGGCTTCTTGGTGTCGTAGGACCGAACGCCATCTTCATACGAGAACTTGATCTCGTCATCGCCGGAGCCGAACAGAATTGCGTCTTTCGTCTTCTTCGGCAGGTCTTTCCACTTGGTGTCGAGTGTGAACTTGTAGAACTTGCCCAGGGCTTGCAGTGTCTGGACATAATAAGGTGACGAGGACTTCGCCCATGGTGCGATCGCACCCTTGCGCAGCGTCAGTTCCTTGTCCGGGATCACCAGTTCGGCGTCGATATGCTGTTCGACACCAAGGCCACCACATTTCGGGCAGGCGCCGTAAGGATTGTTGAATGAGAACAGCCGAGGCTCGATTTCAGGGATCGTGAATCCGGAGACGGGGCAGGCGAACTTCTCCGAGAACAGGATCCGCTCCGGCCCGCTCTTGTCGTGAATCTTTGCGGTCTTCTTTTCCGCCTTCTCTTCGGACGCTGGCTCGCCTGCAGGCGCATCGGCGAACTCGACGACGGCAAGGCCTTCGGCGAGTTTCAGCGCGGTCTCGAACGATTCGGCGAGCCGCTGTGCCATGTCGGGCCGCACGACAATGCGGTCGACCACAACGTCGATGTCGTGGGGAAACTTCTTGTCGAGCGTCGGCACGTCCGCCAACTCATAAAACTTGCCGTCGACCTTGATCCGCTGAAATCCCTTCTTGAGGTATTCGGCAAATTCCTTCCGGTACTCGCCTTTGCGGCCCTGGACGACCGGCGCCAGCAGGTAGAGCCGGGTGCCTTCGGGTAACGCGAGTACGCGATCCACCATCTGCGACACGGTCTGGCTTTCGATCGGAAGTCCCGTCGCCGGCGAATAAGGAACGCCGACACGCGCCCACAGCAGGCGCATGTAGTCGTAGATCTCCGTAACCGTACCCACGGTCGATCGCGGATTCTTGGAGGTGGTTTTCTGTTCAATTGAAATGGCTGGCGACAGACCGTCGATCTGATCGACGTCCGGCTTCTGCATCATTTCCAGAAACTGGCGGGCATAGGCCGACAGCGATTCGACATAGCGGCGCTGACCTTCGGCATAGATGGTGTCGAAGGCGAGGGACGATTTCCCGGACCCTGACAGGCCGGTGAAGACGACCAGCTTGTCGCGCGGAATCGCGAGGTCAATGTTCTTGAGATTGTGCTCGCGTGCGCCGCGAATCGTGATGGCCCGCGAGTTCGATCCGGTCGATTTGCGGTTTGCCTTGATGACTTCATCCATAGGGGGAATTCCGGTGCGCGTGGTGCGCAGCTAGAGCGCTGTCTCCGGAAAACGCGATGACCGTTCGCCGGTTTCTCATTCTCGATTAGATTCCTGCCCGCAGAACATAGTGAGAACGCGGCTGGATTTCCAGCCCTGTTCGCGATCCATCAACTGTTTGATGTCTGCTTGGGACTTCAGAGATATGGGGCGTGATTGGCAAACAAAAAGGCCGGCTCAAGAGCCGGCCTTTCCGTATTCCCGAGAGACTCAGGTGAAGCGAAGCTTAGTACTTCGCGACGACCGGGCCACCCCAGTTGAAGTGGTAGTTGACGCCAACCTTCACAGTGTGGAGGTCGTCC